>CAVSXV010000005.1:0-62825 GCA_963731995.1 uncultured Chloroflexia bacterium | reverse complement strand
TATCGGCTTGCTCGTCATCGAGCGCAGCGGGCTGTTCAACGACACCGACGCAGCGTGAGGCGGGACATCCGATGGCGATGAGACCGGACACCGCTCGCCACGCCGGCCATCGCCGGTCCGCCGGTTGCATGACCCGCCGGGCACCCTCGGTCTGGTGGCGGCCGTCTTCGCCATCCCCATCGTCACCTTCATGCTGATGTCGCTCAGGTTCGAGGGTCCCACCGGACAGGTCCCCTACGGCATCTATTCGCTGCAGGGCCTCTCGCTCGAGAACGTGCAGCGGAACTGGGACATCATCATGTCCTTCAACAACGGCATCTTCACGACCTGGTTCGCGAACTCGCTGATCATCTCGGTCTCGGCCACGCTGCTAGCCGTGCTGACGGCCGTCCCGGCCGGCTACGCGTTGGCGAAACTGCGCTTTCCAGGGCGCAAGATCCTTCGCTTCGTGACGCTACTGACGATGGTCATGCCCAACACCGTGTTGGTCATCCCGATTTCCTCGAGTTCAGTGCGGTCGGGAAGGTCTTGCCCATGTTCAGTATCGGCCAGCTGTGGCCGGTGATCGTCATCATGGCCTTCTATCCGTTCGGCGTGTACCTCGCCTATATCCACTTCCTCACGACGCTACCGCGAGAGCTGATCGAGGCTGCCCGCATCGATGGCCTCAACGACGTGTCCATCTTCCTTCGCGTGGCGGCCCCCCTGGCCAAACAAGCGGTGGCGTTGGTCGTGTTCTTCAGCTTCGTAGCGACCTGGACCAACTACTTCCTGCCCTTGGTACTGCTACCGCTGTCGAACCAGCGACCACTGTCGGTGGGACTGCAGTCGCTCGTCAGCGCCAGTCCGCTGTTCGACCCCACGACGTCCGCCGGCCTGGCTGTGAAGCTGTACATGCCCCAGCTAGCCCTGGCCTACGACCGCGACCATCATCCCGCTCTTCATACTGTTCATCGCCGCCCAGCGCTACCTGATGCGCGGCGCCGTCGTCGGCGCGGTCAAGGGTTAGGTCGCGGCCGGAGGGTGCCCACGCGCGAGGGTTCGCCGACGAGTGAGAGGCGACAGCCAGGCAGGACCGGTGAGCCCAGGCGCGTGACGCAGGCTGACGTGGCCGCGCGTGCCGGGGTGTCCACCTCGGTCGTCTCACGTGAACTCGTAGTGGTGATCCGGCATTGCGCGCGCGGCCGGAGACTCGCGGCGAACGCATCCGCCAGGCGGTACAGGATTCCGGCTACACCCCCAGCCACGCGGCCCGTTCACTGCGGTTGGCACGGGCATTCGCCGTCGGCGTGCTCGTGCCGGATCTCAACAACCCCATCTTCAGCGAACTGATCGAGGGCATCGACGAAACGGCCTACGAGCTGGGTTACCACGTGCTCATCGGCCGCGCCGAGCTTCTCGAGCGCGGCGCCGACTTCCTGGGCAAGCTCGCGGGTGAAGGCCGAGTTGACGGCTTCCCTCATCCAGCGGCAGGACGAGACCGATCAGCGCGACTTCGCACCGCTCGCGGACGCCGGCGGCCGGCCCATCGTGGTCATGAATTCGCGTTGGTCGCGCCGTGGCTCGGTCGTCCAGGATGACGTCGCGGCCGGCTACATGGCCACCCAGCACCTACTCGACTTGGGACATCGGGATATCGCGCTCATCGGCGGCGACAAGCACAACCACACGGCCCGCGAACGCGAGAAGGGCTACCTGGTGGCGATCCGCGGCGCGGGCAGGCGCCGCCGCTCGGCGTGGGTGCTCGAACGACCTTACGAGCCCGAAGCGGGGCGCCTGGCGATACGCGAATTGTGCATGGCACGCAGGCGACGGCCTACGGCTATCGTGGTAGCCAACATCCACGCGGGCATCGGCGCGCTGGAAGGGGCTCGCAGGTCGGCCTGAAGGTCCCCGATCAGCTCTCCGTCGTGGCCATCCATGATTGGTGGGTCAGCGACTACACCCAGCCCAAGCTCACGACCATACGTCTGCCGCAGTACCGCATGGGCCAGGAAGCGATGCACCTCTTGCACCAGCGACTCTCAGGGCAGGCTGGCTCGGACGTCACCATCACCGATCCGGCACCGCAGCTCATCGAACGGGGATCGACAGCTCCCCCACCCCGGCGCGTCGCGCGCGCCTGCCTGCCCGGGGACACCTGATGGCCACGAGCCCACGACCACATCGACCGAACCCGAAGGAGCGCCAAGAGAAAGGAAGTCACATGCTGCACGATCCCAGCCACTACGAACCGCCGCCATCGCGCACGAGATCGAAGTCTCCGACCACGACAAGGAGATGCTGCGGGCACTGGCCCTGGACCTGGCCGAGATCGCTGCTCTGCCGATCCACCAGGAACGGGCAGAGCTGTGGCGCAAGCTCAACGACCTCGAGTCCGCGCGCCCGATGGTGTGGATCAACGAGATCCCGTGGCACGAGATGGACGTCGACGGTGAGCTGACGCTGAAGACTACCGACCCTTGGGCGCAGGACCAGGAGCGTGACCTGCGACGTACGCTGTACCAGTGGCGCCACCTGCAGGGCGACATCATCGTCAACGACTTCATCGCCTGCCCACTGGCTATCCACAGCACCGACTTCGGCATCATCGAGGAAGTCGACGTGGCAACGACCGACGATGCCAACGACATCGTCTCGCGCGAGTTCCACATCCAGATTCGGGACTTCGAGGACCTCGAGAAGATCAAGATGCCGGTGGTCACCCACAACGAGGCCGCCACCGAGTTCCGCTACCAGGCCATGTCCGAGGTCTACGAGGGCATCATGCCCGTGAAGAAGCAGGGCCAGACGCACGTCTGGTACACCCCCTGGGACTTCCTGGTGCGCTGGTGGGGCGTGCAGGAAGCGATGATCGACCTGGTAATGCGCCCGGATCTCGTCCACGCCGGCGTCGAACGTGTCGTCAGCGCCTGGATGATCGAGATGGACCAGTTCGAGGCCATGAACCTGCTTTCGCTCGATGCCAACAACACGCGCATCGGCTCCGGCGGCTACGGCTACACCCGCGAGCTACCAGGCGACGACTACGATCCCGGCTGGGTGAAGACGAGGAACATGTGGGGTTGCTCCAACGCGCAGATCTTCAGCGAGGTCTCACCGCAGATGCGCTGGGAGTTCGCGGTCGAGCACGACCTCAAGTGGCTGGAGCGATTCGGCCTGACCTACTACGGCTGCTGCGAGCCGTTGGACCAGTCGATCGAGGTCATCAAGCGCATCCCCAACCTGCGTAGATCCGACCACGCCCTGGGCGGACACCGAGTCGATGGTCGAGCAGATCGGTACCGACTACGTCATGTCCCGCAAGCCCAATCCCAACGTCTTTGCCCGCGACAGCTTCAATCCCGAGCTCGCCCGGGACCAGCTGGTCGAGTTCCTCGACGCCTCGAAGGGCTGCCACCGCGAACTGATCATGAAGGACATCTCCACCGTGCGATACGACCCACAGCGCCTATGGCAATGGGCCGACATCGCAACCGAAGTGGCAGGGGACTACGCCACCTAGCGTACCCGGCCGGCCACGCTGCCCTCCTGGTCAGGAGTAGAGGCTGGCTCGCACCTCGTCGGCGATACGCTCGGCACTCGGGATGACCGCATCCTCCAGCGGTGGCGCATACGGGATGAGCATGTCGTCGGGCAGCCCCACCACGCGAGGTACGCCGCTCATGCTGGCCCCGCTCGTGGCCAGGCGGCTGATGAGCGAGGCGCCCCAGCCGGCATCATGCCACTGCTCCTCGGCGACCAGCAGGCGCCCGGTCTTCTCCACCGAGGCGGTCACGGTCTCGAGGTCCAGGGGCTTGATCCAGCGCAGGTCGATGACCTCCGCCTCGATGCCCTCGTCGGCCAGCAGGTTCGCCGCCTGCAGGGCCCGCTGGACCATGAGCATGGTGGCCACGATGGTGACGTCGCCGCCCTCGCGCTCCACGCTGGCCCGGCCCACCTCGGCGAAGCGGCCGCGGGTGACCGGCGCCTGGTTGAGGTAGAGCAGCTTGTGCTCGTGGACGATGACCGGGTCGTTGGAGCGCACCGCGGCGCGGATGAGCTCGTAGGCCGCGGCGGGGGTGCCGGCGGCGGCCACGCGCAGGCCCGGCTGGCTCATGAACCAGGACTCCCCGGTCGCGCTGTGCTGGGTGCCGAAGCGACCACCGGCACCACTGATGACGCGCAGCGCCACCGGCACCGAGAGCTCGCCGCCGCTCATGAAGCGGTACTTGGGCAGCTGGTTGACGATGGCGTCGGCGGCGGTGGGCAGGAAGTCGGCGAACATGATCTCGACGATGGGACGCATGCCCACCACGGCCATGCCCAGGGCCACGCCGGTGAAGCCGTTCTCGCAGATGGGCGTGTTGATGACGCGACCGGGATGCTGCTCCGGCAGCCCGCCATTGGTCTTGAAGACGCCGCCCTCGTTGGCGATGTCCTCGCCCAGGAAGACGACCGCCGGGATCGTCGGCGAGGGCATCGTCGATGGCCGCGTTGACGGCCTCGCGGTAGGACATCATCACCGGCTCGGGGGTGGTGGTCACGGGGTCCTCAGTCGGCGTAGACATGGCTCGCGGCCTCCTCGAGCGTCAGGTAGGGGGCGGCCTCGGCGGCCTCGATGGCGGCCGCCAGGTCGGCCTCGGCCTCGGCGGCGACGGCGGCCTGGTCGGCCGCGCTCAGCAGCCCCTCCTCGATGAGGCGGTCGCCCAGCACGCTGAGGGGGTCGCGGGCCTGCCAGGCCTCGAGCTCACCCTCGACGCGATACTTGCCCGGGTCGGAGCGGGAGTGGCCGCGGTAGCGGTAGGTCTTCATCTCGAGCAGGCTCGGACCCTCGCCGGCGCGGGCGCGGGCCACGGCCTCGGCGACCGCGGCATGGACGGCCTCCACGTCCTGGCCGTCGACGATGAGCCCGGGCATGTCGTAGGGCTCGGCCCGGCGGGCGAGGTCGTCGATGGGCGTGGTCATGCGCACCGGGCTGTACTCGCCGTAGAGGTTGTTGGAGAGCACGAAGACCACCGGTGCCGCCCAGGTGGCGGCCATGTTCAGCGACTCGTGGAAGGTGCCGATGTTGGTCGCGCCGTCGCCCATGAAGGTGAGCGCCACGTGCGGCTCCTCGCGGAGCCGGAAGGCCATGGCCGCGCCGACCGCGATGGGCATGCCCGCGCCGACGATGGCGTTGGCACCGATGTTGCCCTTGCCCGTGTCGATGAGGTGCATCGAGCCACCGAGGCCCTTGCTGCCGCCGGTGGCCTTGCCCATCAGCTCGGCCATGGCCGTCTCGAAGGACATGCCCAGCGCCAGCGCCTCGCCGTGGCCGCGGTAGGTGTTGGTCTGGACGTCGCCCGGCTCCATGGCCGCGATGGACCCGACCGAGACGGCCTCCTGGCCCTGGCAGAGGTGGGTGGTGCCCTCGATGCGGCCGCTCATGAAGAGTTCCTGGACCTTGTCCTCGAAGACGCGGATGCGCACCATCTGGCGATACCACTCGAGGCGTCGGTCTGTGCGTTCGGGCATCGGTTCCTCCAGGTCGCAGGCGGCATGGGGACGGCTCCGGCGGCCGGTACCTGCGGGCTTGACGTGTGACGATGGTAGCGCGTGGGTCAACCGGTTGACTTGTCTTCAGGCGAGCTCGTCGCGCAGTTCGCGGGCAGCCTCCACGAGGGCGCCCATCTTGGCCACGGCCAGAGGTCGGGCGGTCTGGCTATAGCCGCAGTCGGCAGAGAGCCACAGCTGCTCGGGCGCGACCGATTCGAGCAGGGTCCTGATGCGTGCGGCCACGATGTCAGGCCCCTCCGCGTCGCGACCCTTGACGTCGATGACGCCGGCCACGAGGACCTTGTCCGCTCCGTGTTCGGCCCACAGATCCGCCTGCCACATGGAGCGGTTGGCGAACTCCAGGCTGAGCGCGTCGTAGTCCAGCTCGCGGAAGTGTGGCGCGAAGGCAGCGTAGGAACGATAGGCCGTCGCGGGTCGGCCGCGGAAGTTGCCGAAACAGAGGTGTAGCGAGGTCATGGCCTCCACGCCCTCGATGCAGGCGTTGGCGATGTCTACCATCTCGGGCAGGCCGCCGGGCATGATCCAGAAGGCGGGCTCGTCGAGCTGGATGAGGTGGGCACCGGCTGCCACCGCGGCCTTGAGCTCGCGGTTGATATCCGGCACGAGGGCCCAGGCGAGTTCGCCCTTGTGGGCGTAGGCCTCACCCGGAGCGATGCGGAAGGCCTGCGTCACCGGCCCCTGCAGCGGCGTGACGAAGGGCCGCTGGGTCAGCTCCAGCATCTGGCGCGTCTCCTCGACGAGACCGTAGCCCTCGGGGGCCGAGATGGGTCCGACCGCGCGGAAGGCGTCGAGCTGGTCCGGTCCGGGGTAGCCCAGGCGACGCTCATACTCGATGGGCTCGAGGCCGTCGATGTGGCCGTGGAAGTTGCGTGTGAAGTCGGCTCGCAGCATCTCCCCGTCGGAGACGACGTCGTAGCCTGCCTCCTCCTGGTCGAGGAGCGCGACCCGAGCCGCGTCGTGCAGCGACTCCGCGATGTCCGACGGTCCCAGTCGGCCCTCGGCCACCGCATCGCGGATGAGCCAGACCCAGGGTGGCGCGGCGGCGCTGCCGAGCGCCTGGACGGGCAGGACGGGCAAGTCCTGGAGACGGGACATGGTGACCTCCGTTGATCGATCGCGGGCGTGGGTGGGTGGCTTAGGCGGTGGCGTCCGCCGGTGCCGGGAAGCCCTGGCGCTGGTAGTGGATGCGCCGCGGCTTGCTGGTGTCCTTGTAGATGAACCAGCGGCAGGGCCGGTCGGGCAGGTCGCAGTCCTCGACCGGACGCAGCGGCGGCCCGCCCTCCGACATCTGGATGTACTCGAGGGCGATCATCGAGTGGATGCTGTACCAGCTCATGCCGGTGCGCATCTGGGTCCACGGATGTGCCTCCCGGTTGGTGGCCGACGGGTGGGGCGGACGGCCACTGTCGGGATCGCCGCGACGAAGCACGCCACAGCTGCCGCAGGGGTCGAGCGACATGACGTAGCGGTCGCCTTCGTCACTCACGCCCACGTCGCCGCGATGGCGCGGCCCGGAGAGATGGCCGCCGCGCATGCCCTCGACGCTCAGCTGCAGCCGCAGCTCCGGGCTCATCTGGCCCCAGAGGGCGTAGCGCGGCTTCCAGATGTGCTCGTAGGCCAGCGTCACGGACTCACGGATGGCATCTTCCCCGAACCGCTCGGCGATCTCGGCCTGGACCTCCTGGATCCACACCACCAGCCCATCGTGCTGGGCCGCCCAGCGCACGCGCATGAGCTCGATGGCGACGAGCGCGGCTCGGGCATCGTGGGACTCGAGCGCGGCGCGGGCACTCGCGAGGTCCCCCGCGCCAGGCTCGAACCGGCGGTAGCCGCGCAACAGCTTGTCGCCCATCTCCGCCTCGGTCGCCCCGGCCCTGCCCAGGCGATAGTCGAGGATGTCGGTCAACCAGGTGAAGAGGACCTGGTTCATGATCGAGATCTCGTGGGCGAAGTACTCGGCCAGCTCGAGGGCCAGCTCCCAGCGACCTTCCTCGATCGCGACCTCCGCCCAGGTCTGGGTGCTCACCCCCAGGGTCTCGAGGCCGTCCTGGCGGAGCGACCGACCGAGGACCTCGCTATAGGCGATGGGGCTGGCCGGCCAGCCGTGAGGACGGATGCTGGGAGCGGTCATCGGGCTCTCCTCGGGGCGGGTAGGCTTGCCGCGAGCGAGCCGCTGGGGCTCACGCGCGTGATGGGAGACAAGGCATGGATGGAAGTCGCGCCGGGTGGGGGCTGGAGGGACGAGGCGTCATCGTGACCGGCGCCGCCCAGGGCATCGGCGAGGCTACCGCGCGCGCGTTCGCCGATGTCGGCGCCCACGTCTGTGCCGTCGACCTGAAACAGGACACGGTCGAGGTGGTGGTGGCGTCGCTGCCCGGCGGGCCGCACCAGGCGGTGGCCATGGACCTCAACGACCTGCCCGCTCACGATGGACTGGTGACCGGGGCTGCGGAGGCCCTGGGCAACGTGCACGCGCTGGTGCTGGCGGCCGGGGTACTCAAGCGGGAACCGTTCGGCGAGGTGTCCGAGGAGCACTGGGATTGGCAACTCGACACCAACCTCAAGGCCAGCTTCTTCCTCGCCCGCGCGGCCGGTGACCACATGCAGGCGGCCGGGACCAAGGGCAGCATCTGCACCTTCACCTCGATCTCGGCCACGATGGGCGGGGTCAGCTCGGCGCCGGCCTACGGCGCTTCCAAGGGCGGCATCATCGCGCTGACCTACGCCATGGCCCGCCACTACGGCCGGTCGGGCATCCGTGTCAACAGCATCGCGCCTGGCTTCATCGACACGCCGATGCAGCGAGCCGGGTTCTCGCCGGCAGCCCAGGCCTATATCGAGAGCACGCCGCTGGCGCGCCAGGCCGATCCCTCCGAGGTCGCCTCCACGGCGGTCTTCCTGGCCTCCGATCACGCCAGCTTCGTGACCGGCGCGATCATGAACGTCAGCGGCGGCGGCTGGATGGGCTGAGCTGGGCATCAGGCCCCCGATCCGGCGACCCACTCCGCGACAGAGCTGACGGCCTCATCGCGTGCCCCGCCGGTGTAGTCAGCAGGGCTGATCTCGGCCATCCTGTCCGCATCGGCCGAGATCTCGATGAGGGCCTCGCGAAGCTCGACTCGACCGGCCTTGGAGGCGAGCGCAGCCTGGTAGACGAGGTCGTGGGCCTGCTCGCGGCCGAGCTCAGGCGCCAGCTGGAACATGTAGGCCTCGGCCAGCGTGCGACCCTGCTCCAGGTCGAGGTTGGCGGCCATGCGCTCGGAGTCGACCGTGAGCCCAGCCACGACCCGGACCGCGATGGCCAGGCAGCCCGCGGACAGCACCGCCACCTGGGGCAGGCTGTGCCATTCGATCTGCCACTCCCCCGCCGAGCGCTCGTGGCCTGCCTCCATGGCGCGGTACATGCTGCCGGCCGCGGCCGCGGCGTTCGCGGCGAGGCCCACGATGGCCTCCGAATCGATGGGGTTGGCCTTCTGCGGCATCGTCGAGGAGGCGCCCCGGTGATGTCCAGCCGTCTCGCTGACCTCGCCGATCTCGGTACGCGACAGATCGATGACCTCACGCCCCAGGCGGGCACAGATCGCCGCTGCCCGGGCACAGGTAGCCGCGAAGCTGGCCAGGGGGTCACGAGTGACGTGCCAGGGGCCCGGAGACGTGCTCAGGTCCAGCTGGCGAGCTACCTCGGCCCTGATCCGGTGGGCCTCGGGACCCAGGCCGGCTGATGTGCCCGCGGCTCCATGCAGGCTCACCAGGCAGCAGCTCGCCGGAAGAGCGGCCAGATCGGCACGCAGGCGGGTGCACTGGCGCAGGTACGTGGCCAGCTTGGCCCCGAAGGTGGTGGGCACGGCTTGCTGTCCGTGCGTGCGACCGGCCATGACCGTGTCGGCGTGGACCTCGACCTGCTGGGCGAGGGCATCGCCGAGCTCGCTCGTGAGCACCAGGAGTCGCGCGATGGCCCGCGCCAGCTGGATGCTGAGACCGGTGTCCATGATGTCCTGGGTGGTGGCGCCATAGTGGAGCGAGCCACGCACGGATTCGGGCAGGCGGTCGGTCAGCTGGCGGACCAGGGGCAGGATGGGATAGCCCACGTTGGCCATCTCGGCCCATAGGGCCGGCAGATCGATGTTCTCGAGGCGACAGGCGTCGGCGATCGCTTCTGCCCGCTGCGGGTCGATGTCGCCCACCGCAGCCTGGGCGCGGACCAACGCCGCCTCGGCCTGCAGCCACGACTCGACGGTCGCGGTCTCCGAGAAGATGGCCTCCATCTCCGTATCACCGAAGGCCCGGTGCAGCATCGAGAAGACAGCGTCGGGCGGTCTGACCCCGTCGCTCACGGGACGAGGCCGGTGATCTCGGTCAAGCGAACGCTGCGTCGCTCCTCCGCGGAACGGTAGGCCGCTTCGCCGATGGCCAGCGTGGTCAGCATCTTGCGCCCGTCGGTCGTGGGCTCATGCCCGCTGGCGATCGCATCCATGAGGTCGCTCATGGGGCCAAGGAAGGCATCCGGGAGCCACATCGTGTCGAACTCGAAGGCCTGCACCTCCGCACCTTCACGGCAGAGCGAGAGCGTGTCCGGCCGTCCGTTGGGATAGTCGTACATCAGGCCGATGGTGCCCTGTAACGTGCCCTCGGTGCCGAGGATGCGGAACTCGGCGTAGGGCGTGCCGTGCTCGTTGTAGTGGTTGGTGGCCACCAGCGCCTGGACGCCGTCGGCGTACTCGAGCACGGTCTTGGTCACGGTCTCACCGACCACCGGCGCCTGCTCCGGGTAGCGGCCGTGGATGCTCGTGACCCATACCGGGTCACCCAGGATCGAGAGCAAGGCATCGAGGTAGTGGGTGCTGTGGACCTTGATGTCGAGATGCGGCATCTCGGCGATCCAGGCCCACATGTGCAGGGGCGTCGAGACCGAGACCTGGATCTGGGCCTCGGTGACCCGGCCCAGGGCGCCTTGCGCGACGAGATCGCGCGAGGCCGCGATGCCGGCATCCCAGCGCATCTGGTGGTTCACCGCCAGCTGCACCCCCGCGCGTTCAGCCGTCTCGACGATGGCTACGCCGGTGGGATAGTCCATGGCCAGCGGCTTCTGGCAGAGCATGTGCTTGCCCGCCTCCGCCACGATGCCCGCGATCTGGGGCTGGACCCAGGGCAGGACGGCCACGTCCACGATGTCCACATCCTCACGATGGGCGAGCTCCTCGGCCGAGGACGCGACCGCCGGGATGTCGAAGTCAGCGGCGACCTTGGCAGCCTTCTCATGGTCGACGTCGAAGACGGCCGTCACCTGCAGGCCGGCAGCCCGGTAGGCCGGCAGGTGGGCCCCGGAGATGATGCCACCGCAGCCGATGATGCCGATGCGCAGGTCACGCCCCGCACCGGCTTCGATGCGCCACTTGGGGGAGTAGTCGGTCATGCTCGTCAACCCTTCACTGCTCCGAAGGTCAGGCCCTTGGTCAGGCTCCGCTGCATGGCCAGCACGAAGATGATGGCCGGGATCATCATCAGCACCGACATCGCCGCCATGCCGCGCCAGTCGACGGTGAACTGGGTGGTGAAGTCGGACAGGCCCACCGGGAACGTCTTGGCCGCCGGCGTCTTGGTGATGATGGAGGCGATCTGGTACTCATTCCACGCCGCCAGGAACGCGAACACCGAGGCTGCGCCCAGACCGGGCAGCGCCAGCGGCAGGTCGATCTTCCAGAACGTCTGCCAGTGGCTCGCGCCATCGACATAGGCCGCGTCATCGAGCTCTCGCGGGATGCGGCGGAAGAAGCCATCCATCAGCCACGCGGTGAATGGGATGTTCAGCGCCACGTACACCAGGGCCAGCCCCTGGATGGTGTCGATGAGGCCGATGTTGCGCATCAGCAGGAAGAGCGGGAGGCCCAGCGCGACGCCGGGCACAGCGCGCGTCAGCAGCAGCAGCAACAGCAGCATCCGGCTGCCGACGAAGTCGAAGCGCGAGAAGGCGTAGCCCGCGGCGGTCCCGATGGGCACCGAGAGGCCGGTGGCCAGCAGCGCCACCGACCAGTGAATTGGACAGATAGCTCATCACGGGCACGCCGGACGCCGTTTCCGGGTTCAGGCCGAAGAGCGACTCGAAGGCTTCGAGCGTGAACGCCCTGGGGGATCCAGATCGGTGGGGAGGCATTGACCTCGAGGTTGGGCCTGAACGCGGTGAGGATGATCCAGACCGCCGGCAGGCGCCAACGAGACCGATGACCATCGAAGGCGAGCCAGTTGGCACCGATGTCACGCCAGTGGATGCGGTGCCGGGTGGTCGGTCGTGGCTGGGTGGCCTTGGCCGGAGACGCTGAAGTGCGGGCGGTGCTGCTCATCCCATGTCCTTCCGTAGGTTCATCATCTGGCGGAAGAGGATGAAGGTGAAGAGCAACGCCGAGGACCACACCAGTCATGGACATCGCGGAGGCCATCCCGAACTGGGAATCCGCGGATGGCCAGCTGACCCGCATAGGTCCAGATGAGCTCGGTCCGATGGGCAGGACCACCGTCGGTCATGATGCGCACGATGTCGTAGGCCCGCGCGATGTCGAGCGAGAGCAGGACCATGACGATGACGAAGAACGGCCGCATCTGCGGCAGCGTGATGTGGCGCATGCGCTGGTAGACCGAGGCGCCATCCACCGATGCTGCGTCGTAGAGCTCGTCCGACAGCGAGAGGCGTCCGGCCAGCAGCACGATGGTCACCACCGGCACCGTCATCCAGATGGTGGCCAGCATCATGCGACATCATGCCGGTCGGTTCGTCCACCAGCCAGGCCACCGGCTCGGATATCAATCCCAGGGTGAGAAAGGCGTTGTTCACCAGGCCGACAGTGGCATTGAAGAACCAGGCAAACTGGAAGCCGATAAGCACCGGCGCGAACATCATGGGGATCATCAGCAACACCCGCACAGGGCCCATGGCGAAGGTCATCCGGGCCAGCATCATGGCCAGCCCGAAGCCGATGAACACCGCGGCGTTGACGGTCACGAGCATGAACAGGACCGTGTTCCAGAGCGCCCGCCAGAACACGTCGTCGCGGGCCAGGCGGGCATAGTTGTCGAACATCTCCGCGGGGATGAACTGCGACGTCGTGTCCGGCCGCAGCAGGTGGAACCCCGTGAACGAGACGAAGAGCGAGTACGCCATCGGATAGACGACCACAGCCAGGCACCACCAGGAGCGGCTGGGACCGTCATCAGGTAGGGGAACCATTGGCGTCGGCGTAGTCGCGCGTACAGCGAGTGGCTGGGCAGACCCTCAGGCGGGCCGGGTAGTCGTGCCGCGTTGGTCGTCATCGATCGGCTGGTCTCAGGCGAGGATGTGGTCGAGTACGTCGAGAGGGGCCGCACCTGCAGCGGCGCGGCCCCTCTCGACACGAGTGGGCTAGTAGCCGAGGCTGTCCAGCAGGTCAGCCGCGTCCGAGACGCCCTTGGCCAGACCGTCCTCGACGCTCACGTCGCCGAGGATGATGGACTGGAGGGTGGGATACCACTCGTTGGTGAAGCTGATCCAGTCCGCGAAAAGCGGCGGAGTGCGGAAGTCCTCGCTCACCTGTAGGTCAGCGAGCTCCCAGCGCTCGGCGTCGAGCGGCACGCCCGTGTCGGCGTTGGCAGCGATCACGCGCTCCGAGACATCGGCGCGGACAGGCAGGAAGCCCTGGCTGCTCGACTCTTCGAACTCGACCGCTTCGGAGGTCAGGAACTTGACCAGCTGGACGGCAGCTTCCTTGTTCTGGGAGTCCTTGGCCACGCTGAAGGCATGTGCACCGCCCCAGCCGGTGTGGGTCATCGGAATCCATGCCCACGGGGCCGCGGGCCATGCCGAAGTTGCCGGCCACCTCAGGACACGATCTCGGGGTCCTGGAAGTAGCTGTACCAGCCGTACCACTCGAGGTAGACCGCGACGTCGCCGTTGCAGAAGTCTGGCGGCCACGCCGTCCCACAGCAGGTTGGGGGTGTCGGGCGGCACCAGGCCGTTGGCGTAGAGGTCCTGCATCCACTGCGCCGACGCCATACCGGCTTCGGAGTCGAAGATGGGGTTGAGGTCGGCGTCGAAGTAGTCGCCGCCGTTGGCGAAGAGCAGTTCGTAGAAGCGACCGGCGAGGGCCTCTTCCTTGCCCGCGAACTGGGTCCCGTACTGGATAGCGCCCTTCGCCGACGAAGAACTCGGACATGTCGTACAGCTCGTCGAGCGTGGTCGGCACCGCCAGCGGATAGCCGTACTGCCTCTTCGAAGGCTGCCTGCAGGTCCGGGTCCTCGAACAGGTCCTTGCGATAGAACAGGGCGCTGATATCGGCGTGCCGTGGGATGAGCTGCAGGTTGCCGTCGATGGTGGCAGCCTCGATGATGCTCGGTGAGAATGCCGCCAGCTCTTCCGCGGTGAAGTAGTCCTGCAGCGGCTCCACGAAGTTGGTGTACTGCGACATGAAGCTGGTGTGGTTCCAGGCGACGTCGAAGTCGACGGTGCCGGCTGCGTAGTTGGTCTTGAGGTAACGGTCGATCTCGAAGCCGTCGCCGAGGAAGACGATCTCGACGTTGGCGCCGGTCTCCTCCTCGAACATGCTGATCGAGTCGTACATGGCCTCGTATGGCCCGCCGCCGATGGCCGCCATCTTGATGGTGGTCCCCGAGAGGTCCTGGTCGAGGCCGGCGTAGGCCGGCTCGTCCTGGGCCATGGCGGTTCCCGCGCCCAGCGCGCTTACCGCGAGGGCGGCTGCCACCGGCACCGCCAGGCGCCGGGTGATGGTCTTGCTGTCTCGCACGTGTCCTCCTCCTATCAGGATCCGGAACCCTGGCCGTCCCTTTCGGCCGGGTGTGTGGTCATCAGCTGAGGTGCTGTTGGCTGTGCCTCAATCCGTATGGAATACCTCCTCCATGTCGCTCCACCACTCCCCTTCGTCACGATCGGCGAGGGGTTCCTGCAGGGGCATCATCTGGTCCCACCAGCGTTGGGTCTCGGGGTCGTCCGCCATCTTCTGCATGTCGGCTTCGAAGTCGTCGCCGACATACTCGAAGTAGGCGAAGAGCAGGCCCTTGCGGTGGAAGATCGAGTAGTTGCGGATATTGCAGTCGCTGATCTTGGCCAGCACGCCCGGCCACACGTCCGCATGGGCCTTGACGTACTCGTCGTAGTGCTCGGGCTTCAGGCCGATGAGCTGTCCGTACCGCCTCATCACTCCCCCTCGATCGAGTAGAACCGGGCCGCAGTGCCACCGAGGATGGCAGTGCGATCGCTCGCCTGCACGCCCAATTCGTCGAGCGCCCGGTTGGTCTCGCGCCCAGACCTTGGCGTAGTCGCCGGCAAGGATGGCCACCGGCCAGTCGCTGCCGAACATCAGGCGCTCCGCGCCGAAGACCTCCAGCGCGTAGCCGATCGACTCCACCAGGTCAGCTCCGGTCCAGGTCTGCCAATCCGCGGCCGTGTTGAGGCCCGAGAGCTTGGCGTGGACGTTGGGGTACTCCGCGGCCGCGCGCAGGGCTGCCTTCCAGGCGTCGTAGTCGCCGCTGGCGATGGGCGGCTTGGCCAGGTGGTCGATGACCATGGTCAGGTCGGGGCAGGCCTCCGCAAGGGCCGGCACGTGTCCCACGTGCAGCGGGAAGACCGCGACGACGTCACACGGCACGCCGCGCTCCTGCAGCACCTTGAGCCCATCAAGGACGGCCGGGCGCACCAGCCAGTCTGGGTCGGCCTCCTCGTGATTTAGGTGGCGCACGCCCTTGAACCATGGATTCCGCAGGTACTGCTCATCGAGGACGCGCGCCGCTTCGCGAGCATCTTCGAGGGGTACCCAGCCCACGACCGCGCCGATCCAGTCGTAGGTGTCGGCGTGGCGCAGCATGGAGTCGGTATCGGCATAGGAGTTGGCCGCTTGCACCAGCACGGTGCGATCGACCCCTGCCGCGGCCAGCTGCGGTTCGAGCTCCGCGGGCGTGAAGGTGCGATAGATCGGCCCGTAGTCGGGTACCAGCCACGGGTAGTCGACCTGCTCGAGGTCCCACAGGTGCTGGTGGCTGTCGACGATCACGCACGACCCCCTTTCGAGCCGTCCGGGCCGCGGTCCCCGGGCCCGGACTCGAGCCACGGTAGCCGCTGGACACACCGTGAGTCAAGCGGTTGACCACCGCGCCCGCCAAGGACGGCACGACCCGGCCTGCCGATCATGCGAGGGTGGCCTCCACGTCGCCGAGGGCGTCGTCGAGGATGGCCACCATCCGGTCGATCTGCTCCTCGGTGGCAACCACCGCGGGGGCCACGAAGAGCACGTTGCCAGGGTGCAGCAGCAGCGTCGTGAGGCCACGTTCGCGGGCCGCGATGCGCAGCGCGTTGCCGGCCGCGAGCGGATCGTCGAAGTCCTCCCCGGTGCCGTTGTCGCGCACGATCTCGAGGCCGGCCAACAGGCCCTTGCCGCGCGCATCCCAGAAGGAACGGTGGTGGCTCAACGAACGGACTCCGTCGAGCAGGCGAGACCCCAGGCTGGCCGCCCGTCCGGCGAGGTCGTCTCGGATGACGCGACGCAGGACGGTCAGTGCGGCGGCGGCGGCCACCGGATGGCCGGCGTACGTGTGCCCGTGCAGGAACACGCCATCGTGCTCGAGGAAGGCATCCCGCACCTTGGGCGCGATGAGCGCGGCCCCGATGGGCACGTAGCCGGAGCTGAGCGCCTTCGACATGGTGATGAAGTCGGGCACGATGTCGTCCCACTCGGTGGCGAACAGCCTGCCGGTCCGGCCCATGCCGGTGATGACCTCGTCGACCACGAGCAGCACGCCATAGCGGTCGCAGACCGCACGCAGGTCGCGCAGGTAGCCGACCGGCGGGACGGACACGGCGATGGCCGTGGCACACGGGTCGACGACCACCGCCGCGACGGTCTCCGGACCCTCCGCACGGATGGTCGCCTCGATGGCATGGACGCAGGCCAGGTGACGGCTGGCCTTGCCGAAATCGCACCGCGGACAGGCGCCGGCCGGGACCGTCCGGCCCCAGCTCACACCACCGTCGTAGACCACGTTGCGAGAGGCGAAGTACTGTCCGTCGAGCGCCATCGCACCGGCGGTCACGCCATGGAAGGCACCCTGGCGGGTGATGACCTTCATGCGATAGGGCTCGCCTCGCAGGGCGTGATACTGGCGCGCCATCTTCATCGCGACCTCGTCGGCCTCCGCACCGCCGGGCGTGAAGTGGGCCATGGCCATGCCCGGTGATGCCGCCACCAGCTCCGCGGCCAGCTCCACCTGGGGTGGGGTCACGAAGCGGAAGACGTCGACGAAGGACATCGTGCGCGCCTGCTCGGCGATGGCCTCGACCACCTCCTCGTCGGCATGCCCCAGGATGAGGGCCTCGAGGGCGGATGTGCCATCGAGGTACTCCCTGCCGTCGAGGTCCCAGGTCAGCACCCCACGGCCGTGGGTCATGATGCGGATCTCGTCTCGCACCGGCCCCTGCGCCCCGGGCGGTGAATAGGGCATCCACAGGTGCTCGCGTGCGAGCCGACGCAGTCGTTCCCCGTCCGCGGACCTCATCAGTGGACCTCGATGCCGAGGGCAGCCGCTCGTGCGCCGAGGTGCTGCCTGGCCAGTCCGATCTGGTTCACCGGCAGGTGCTCCACGACGGCGTACATGTCAGGGCCCAGGGCCTCGGTTCGTCGCAGCACGGTGTCGATGTCGAGCATGCCCGTGCCCGGGATGGTCTCGGCGATGTGGACGACGAAGCGGTCCTCGAGGTAGTAGTCCTTGACCTGGACGGTGTCGCAGTACGGGCCGCAGATGTCGAAGTACTGGTCGATCATGGCCGTGGAGTCGTAGGCCGTGGGCAGGTCGCGCACGAAATTGACCGGGTCGATGTTGACCGTGACCCCGGCAGGGTCCGTGCGCTCGATGACCCGTCGGACGCGCTCGGCCGAATCAAGCGTCGAGGTCGCGTGGGCCTCGAGCACGACCTTCACCCCCGCCGGCACTGCCACCTCGAGGATCTCAGAGATGCTGCGCACGAGGCGGTCCTCGGTCGCGGAGCTGTGGTTCTCCGGATGCGGCCACCAGTCACCGCGGGGGTTGTGGCTGGTGGGCCGGACGCCGGAGCTCGGCACGCCCAGGCGTGCTGCCAGACGCACGACATCGCAGGCACCTTGGACCCCGGCGCGCCTGACCTCCTCGTCCTCGCTGATGATGGTGGGGTATGGCCCCCACAGCTGGAAGAAGTCGAGGCCGTTGGCGTCGATGCT
Source organism: uncultured Chloroflexia bacterium (assembly GCA_963731995.1). GTDB lineage: Bacteria > Chloroflexota > Limnocylindria > Limnocylindrales > CSP1-4 > JAFMJV01. The sequence goes on along the minus strand of CAVSXV010000005.1, from coordinate 45,059 downwards.
CGCCCGCACGTTCCCGGCGATCTCGTCGGTGATGGTCGACGCGGGCACCGTCAGGTGGGCACCCATGCCCGTGAACCCGAGCTCGCGAGCAAAGGCGACCAGCTCGTAGGTCACGTCTGTCCAATCGCTCCAGATCACGCCGAGGACGCCGAACCGCATCTCCTGCTCCTCCCCCGGCGTGCGGCGGACATCGTCCTCGCCATCGCCGGCGACAGACGGTAGACCCCGTGGTCGACCTGCGTCAACCGGTTGACCAAGGAGGGGCGATACGCGCATGCTGCGACCGCCAGGCGTGATCGCCAGCCGCTCAGGCACCATCGACGGGATGCGCGCATGAAGGAACCGGGTCGAACCACCATCGCTGACGTGGCCAGCAGAGCCGGAGTCGACCGTGCGGTCGTCTCGAAGGTCCTCAGCGAGGATCCGACGCTGCGCGTACGTGCGGAGACTCGCCAGCGCGTCAAGGACGCGGCCGCCGCCCTGGACTACCGGCCCAACTTCCATGCCCGCGGCCTGGCCCGGGCGCGCGCTGGAGCCATCGGCCTGCTGGTCCCCTCGGGCAACCCGCTGATCGTGCCCATCATCGCCGGTGCGGAGGCGGTGGCTGAAGAGCGCGGCCTGCTGCTCTGGACGGCGTCACACGAGGGCGAGCTCACCGAGCGCTATCTGCGCCTGCTGCGAAGTGGCGCAGTGGACGGTGCCCTCGTGGCTGGCCTGCGCGCCGGCTACGACGCCGACGAGCTGTTCGGGGATCCACGCGTGCCGACCCTGCTGGTCAACCGCCGCTCGGGAAGTGCCGAACGCTGGATCATCCTCGACGACGAGCGCGCCGCGCTGATGGCCACCGAGTACCTCATCAGCCACGGGCACACCCGCATCGGCTGGGCCGGCGGACCCGCGGGGGTCGACACGGCCGAGCGCCGTCAGGACGGCTTCCGCGACGCCATGGCCGCGGCCGACCTGTGGCTCGATCCGAGCTGGCTCGTGAGCACCGACTACACGCCCGAGGGCGGAGCGGCCGCGGTGCGCGAGTTCCTCAAGAGCCCCGAGCCACCGACGGCCATCGTCGCCGCGGATGCCAACGAGGGACTCGGCGTGTGGCACGCCCTGCATCGACACGGGCTGTCGGTACCGGGCGACGTTTCGCTCATCGCGCTGCACAAGCTGCCGGCCGAGGACTACCGCCTCCCGGCCATGACCTGCGTGGAGATGCCGCTGCGCGAGCTCGGTCGCAGGGCCGTGGAGCTCTTGCTCGACAACGCCTGGGACGTACCCATCCACGAGACGCTGCAGGAGGCCATCCGGATCTTCCCCGGAGCCACCGTCGCGATGCCTCCTTCAGGGGCACGTGGTCCGGGCAGGACCGCCTACATCAAGACGCCTCAGGACCGTTGAAGCGCGCCGGTCAACCGGTTGACTTGCCCCGTCCCGGGCGCTATACATGGCAGATGCGAGCGTGGGAACCGCGGACGTGATCGGCTGGCTGGCGGAGATCGCTGACGCCTGCGACCTGTCGCTGCCGGAGCGCTACATCCGCCCCATCGGGCTGGTGGGCAGCGGCGCCATCCTGGACGTGGGCCACCTGCCGGTGTATCGATCGGCGGGCATCCCGGTACCCGGTGTCTGGGGCCGTGACCGCAGCCACGCCGAGCGGCTGGCCCAGGCGCACGGCATCCCTCGCGTCTACGACACGCTCGACGAACTGCTGGACGACCCGGACGTGGCGGTCGTGGACATCGCGGTCGTGCCCGAGGCCCAGGTCGAGATCGCCCTGCGGGCGCTGGAGGCCGGCAAGGACGTGATGTGCCAGAAGCCACTGGCGCTCGACGCAGACGACGCGGCCAGGATCGTGGAGCGGGCCGACGAGCTCGGCCGCAAGGTCGCCGTTCAACAGCAGATGCGCTACGAGGAAGGCATGCGTGCCGCTCACGCCATGATCGAACGCGGCTGGATCGGCGAGGTCACGACCATCTCCTTCGAGGTCAACATCGACACCGACCTCGCCGGCTGGGGCTGGTTGGGGCAGGCGCCCAAGCTCGAGATCTACTTCCACTCCATCCACTACATCGACACGCTACGAGCGTTCCTGGGCGAACCGACCAAGGTGTTCGGGACCCAGTGGCGCCTGCCGGGCCAGAAGCCGATCGGCGACACGCGGACCGTGAGCGTGCTCATCTACCCGGGGGACGTGCGCGGCCTGGTCCACTCCAACCAGGAGAACCTCGCGGGCGACAACGAGGCTCGCTTCCGCATCGATGGCTCTGAAGGCGCGATCCGGGGCACCCTGGGCCTGCTCTCCGACTACCCGCACGGACGACCCGATACGCTCGAGCTCTGGAGCCGGGTGATGCCCACCGATGGCTGGCTGCCCTATCCGGTGACCCGTCGCTGGGTGCCCGATGCCTTCCTCGGCCCGGTCGGTTCGCTGTTGCGCGCCATGCACGATGGCGGCGAGCCGGAGTCCGGCGCGCGCGACAACCTCAAGACACTGCGCCTGGTGGACGCGCTGTATCGCTCCGGGGAGACCGAACAAGTCATCGACGTCGGATCGGAGGCGCCCGGGAGCGACTGACGATCTCGAGCGCCGCGTCGCGAGGATGACGCATGGATACCGCAAGCACGCGGGCCCACAGGCTGGGCCCGCCATGAGGGGAGGACGACCTTGGCCGAGATGCACCCACTGACCCAGGCCATCATCGACGGCGACAAGGCAGGAGCGGTCGAGCTGACACAGCGATGCCTCGACGATGGTGAGGAGCCGGGCGCGATCATCGAGACGCGACTGGTGCCGGGCATGGCCGTCATCGGTGAGCGCTTCCAGCAGGACGAGATCTTCGTGCCCGAGATGCTCATCGCCGCCAACGCCATGAAGGCCTCGCTGGCCATCCTCGAGCCGCTCATCGCCGAGAGCGGACAGCGGGCGCCGCATTCGGCCATCATCGGCACCGTCGAGGGCGACCTCCACGACATCGGCAAGAACCTCGTGGGCATGATGTGGCGTGGCGCCAACATCGAGGTCATCGACCTGGGCGTCAACGTCTCCCCTTCCGCCTTCGCGGCGGCGGCACAGGAGTACCGGCCGGACATCGTGGGCATGTCAGCACTGCTGACGACCACCATGCCGCACATGCGAGAGGCGGTGGCAGCGGTCAGGGCCAGCGGCGTGGATACCAAGATCATCATCGGCGGGGCGCCGGTCTCACAGGAGTTCGCCGACGAGGTGGAGGCGGACGGTTTCGCCGCCGACGCCGGCGCCGCGGCTGAGATCGCCAAGTCGGTCATCGGCTCAGCCTGAGCGAACGGGGGTACAGACACCATGAGCATGTTCAGCACCTACGGCTCGGGCGCATCGGCCGAGCGCAAGCCCTCGACGCTCGAGAAGCTCGAGCGGATGCGCAAGACGTTCGCGCAGGAAGAGCCGGACCGCGTGCCCATCAGTGACTTCTTCTGGGGCAGCTTCCGCAAGCGCTGGCAGGAGGAGCTGGGCCTGCCCGCGGACGCGGATCCCTACTACCACTACGACCTCGACTTCATCGTCACGGTCCCGAACATGGATCCGCACATCCGACCGTTCGAGACCATCCGCGAGGACGACGAGGAGGTGGTGGTCAAGACGGGCTTCGAGACCACCATCCGCAAGCGCTTCGACCTGCCCATGCCGGAGCAGGTCAGCTGGGAGACCGACACCATCGAGAAGATGGAGGCCTTCGAGTTCGACGACCCCACCGACCGTCGCCGCTACTTCGAGGCCGGTGACAACCAGATCGCCGGCGTGGGGGACGGCTTCGAACGCAACAGCCCGCCGTGGGTGGAGACGGTCAAGTCACTGCATCAGGACTTCCCGGTCTACGGCAGCATCACGGAGGCCTCCGAGATCACCACTCGCCTGCTGGGCCAGCTCAACACCCTGACCTGGATCGGCGAGCACCCCGAGCGCTTCGGCGAGCAGCTGCTGCGCATCGGCGAGTTCAGCTACGCGGTGACCAAGGCCCAGATCGAAGCCGCCGATGGCTATCTCGACGGCATGGTCATCTGGGGTGACGCCGCCTACCGCAAGGGCCTGTTCATGGGTCCCACCTACTGGCGCGAGTACTACAAGCCCACCATCGCGCGCATCATCGAGCTCTGCCACCAACACGACCTGCCGGTCATCTTCCACGGCTGCGGCAACGCCAACAGCTACCTCGAGGACATGATCGAGATCGGGCTCGACGGCTACAACCCGCTGGAGGCCAAGGCGGACCTGGACGTGGTCGAGCTTCGCGAGCGCCTGGGCCACCGGCTCACGTTCTGCGGCAACAGCGACATGCGGGTCTGGGAGCGAGGCGACCCCGAGGAGCTGCGACGCGAGGTCCTCCACCGGCTCCGGGCCGCCTACGGTGGCGGCTACGTGTTCATGTCCGACCACTCCGTCTCCAGCGACGTCTCGGGCAAGACGTACGACACCATCGTCGGGCTCGTTCGACAGTACGGGCAGTATCCGCTCGACCTGCCGGCGGAGTAGCCCGATGACGGGAGCACAGCCGATGACCCCGCGGGGGCGCGTCCTCGCCTCGACCGAGCATCGCGAGCCGGACCGGCTGCCGGTCGACCTCGGCTCCAACCCGAGCTCGGGCATCTCCGCGGTCGCCCATGCCAACCTGGTCAGGCACCTCGGACTCGCCGACCAGCGCACACGTGTGTACGACGTCGTGCAGCAGCTGGCCCAACCATCGGACGAGCTGCTCGACCGCTTGCGCATCGATGCGGTGGACATCGGCCGCACGTTCGACGCCGACGACGCCGACTGGAAGCCGCTGACACTGCCCAGCGGCGTCGCCACCGAGATCCCGGTCTGGTTCGACCCGGTGCTGCAGTCAGACGGCGCCCTCGAGGCGTTCACCGACGAGGGACTGCGCATCGCGGCCATGCCCAAGGGTGCCGCCTTCTTCGACCAGACCTACTTCCCCTACCTCGATGGCTATCCCGACGACCTCACGGACCTGCCCCGGGTCATGCCCCTGGTGCTCTGGTCAGGGCTCGTCCACAGCCCCTGGGATCACGCCGGCGACGAGGGATTCTGGGAGACGCTGCGAACCCGGACGATGGCGCTGCGCGCGTCGACCGACCGGGCACTGATGGTGGTGGTCGGCTGCAACCTCTTCGAGTGGGGCACGTTCCTGCGCCGCATCGACAACTTCCTTATGGACCTGGTGGTCGATCAGGCCAACGTGGAGCGCCTGCTCGATGCGCTGCTGGAGGTGCACTTCGAGACGCTCGACCGCGTCATCGAGTCGGTCGGTGACCTGGTCGATATCGTGCGCTTCGGCGATGACCTGGGCATGGACAACGGTCCCCTGATGTCGCCCGACACCTACCGCGCCATCTTCAAGCCACGCCATGCCGCCCTCAATGCCTACGTCCACGAGCGCAGCTCGATGAAGACGTTCCTGCACAGCTGCGGGTCGCTCTATGACCTGCTGCCGGACATCATCGAGACCGGCGTGGACATCCTCAACCCGGTACAGATCAGCGCCCGTGACATGGAGCCCGAGAAGCTCAAGCGGGCCTTCGGCGATGACATCACCTTCTGGGGCGGCGGAGCCGACACGCGGAAGGTGCTGCCTCGGGGCACGCCCGATGAGGTGCGCGACCACGTCCGGCGCAACATCGAGGCGCTGGCGCCGGGTGGTGGATTCGTCTTCGCCACTGCCCACAACATGCTCCCGGACATCCCACCCGAGAACATCGAAGCCATGTACGAAGCGGTCGACGAGTACCGCTGAGCAGCGACGGCCCTGGCTCGTCGTTATCGTCCTTCTCGCCCCTGGTCAGTCTGCTGGTCGGATACCGACCCTGCCATCTGGCATCTTTGCTGGTCAACCGGTTGACTGACGGTCGCGGGGACACTACCGTGCGAGTTGGGCCGAAGAGCCCGTGGAGGACTGAGGATCGATGGGCGCATTCGCGGAATCACTGGCACGCAACGACGGCAGCACCACGCTCGTCGAGCTGGTGCCCTGGGCCGGCCCCCTGCAGGACGACGCCGGCGAGCGCCACCGCGAGACCGCCCGTGAGCTGACCGCCGATGAGCGCGTCACCGCGCTCACCGTCACCGACAACGCCGGCGGCTTCGTGCGCCTCGGCCCGCTCACCCTGGGCCAGGCCATCGAGGGCATGGGCGGCGAGTGCGTCGTCCACCTCGCCTGCCGCGATCGCAGCCGGGCGGCTCTCCAGTCGACCGTCTACGGCCTCGCGAGCGAAGGCCTGACCAACACGCTGGCGCTCACTGGCGACTATCCCAAGGAGGGCTTCGGCGGCCGCTCGCGCGCGGTCTTCGATATCGACTCGGTGGGGCTCATCTCGATGTTGCGCGACGCCGGGCGGTACGGACCGAGCTTCACCATCGGCTGCGCGATCAATCCCTTCAAGGCCCTCGAGTCGGACCTGGTCCCGCAGTACCTCAAGCTGGCACTCAAGATCCGGGCCGGCGCTGACGTGGCCATCACGCAGGTCGGCTACGACACCCGCTCGTGGTCAGAGCTGCTGCAGTGGAACACCGAGCAGCTGCGGCCCATCCCGCTGATGGCGTCGGTGTACATCCTCTCGAAGGGCGTGGCGGCGGTCTTCCATCGCGACGGTGTCCCGGGCATCCGCCTCAACGACGCACAGCTGGCCTGGGCCGAGAAGCAGGCCGCGGCCGACGACAAGGGCCGCGCCGCGTTCCTGGAGTTCGCGGCCAAGCAAGTGGCCGTGGTGCGGGGCATGGGCTTTGCCGGCGCCTACATCGCGGGCCAGCGCAACACCGCTGAGATCGACAAGGTCCTGGGCATGGCTGACGAGTTCCAGTCCGACTGGCAGTCCGTGCTGCCCGACATCCACTACCCAGAGGCCGACCCCCACCGCCTGTACCAGCAGGGCGACCTGCCGCAGCTGGCCTCGGCCGTGCCCACGCCACCGACAAGGACCAAGCGCGTGCCGCTGGGGTACCGCTTCAACCGCCTCGTCCATGACCTCGCCTTCGAGCCCGAGTCGAGGGGCTTCGCGATCGGGCGGCGCTTCTACGGTGCCCTGGAGTCGGCCCACCTGATGTGGCCCGCTCACGTGCTGGAGCAGGCGGTCAAGATCCCGATGTTCGACTGCCAGGACTGCGGTGACTGCTCGCTGCCCGACATCGCCTACCAGTGCCCCGAGGGTGCCTGCGCCAAGAACCAGCGCAACGGCCCCTGTGGCGGCTCCATCGACGGCGAATGCGAGGTGCCCGGCAAGCCCTGTGTCTGGTCGGTCGCCTACGACCGGCTGCGCCCCTACGGCGAGGCCATGACCATGCTCGATCGCGCACCCGTCATCGGCGACAACGCATTGCGCGGCACCAGCGCCTGGGCCAACACGTTCCTGGGACGCGACCACTACGCCCGTGACAAGCAAGGAGAGCAAGCGTGAAGCAGGCCGTCGGCGGCACCGAGTTCATCATCATCGGCGAGAACATCCACTGCAGCCGCATCGTCAAGCGTGAGGGTGCGCGTGGCGGGATCGCTCCCGACGGCCGGCCCGGTATCCGCTTCCCCGACGGGGACGGTGAGTCGTGGGTGCCCCTCCCCGACTCCATCCTCGAGTCGAAGGAGTTCACCACCAGCGAGCGCATCAAGCACGTCATGGCCGCAGTGCGCCAGGGTCTCGCCGGCGGCGAGGCCGCGGATGCCGCCGCTCGCTACGTGGCCTGGATGGCCGAGCGGCAGATCGCCGGTGGCGCCGACTACCTCGACCTCAACGTGGACGAGATCAGCTCCGAGGTGGACGGTCGGCTCGAGGCCATGAAATGGCTGGTCGCCGCGGTCGGCCCCGCCTCGAGCGTGCCCCTGTCGATCGACTCTTCCGACGCCGCGGTGCTCGAAGCCGGCCTCGACGCGGTCGACCCCGGCTGGGCCGCTGGCGCCACCCCCATGGTCAACTCCGCCTCCACCGAGCGACCGGAGGTGCTGGAGCTGGTGAAGGAGCGAGGCACGCCGGTCGTGCTCTCGTGTACCGGTGCATCGATGCCCTCGGGCACCCAGGACCGCGTCGAGCGGGCCGAGCAGATCATCGGCATGGCCCTCGAGCTGGGCCTGCCGGAGACATCGCTGCACGTGGACCCGCTGGTCATCCCCATCGGCGTCGACCCCATGGCCGGCGGGGCCTACCTCGATGCCGTCAGTACCATCCGCGAGCGCTTCGGCGAGGAGGTCCACATCACCGGCGGCGTGAGCAACATCGGCTTCGGCCTGCCGGCACGGCGCATCATCAGCGACGTCTTCCTCGACCTCTGCGTGGAAGCCGGCCAGGACAGTGGCATCATCGACCCGGTCGCGGACGTGGCCGCGGCCCTGAACCCCGACCGCGGATCCGAGGCCTACATCCTGGCCAAGGCCATGCTGACGGGCGTTGATGCCTACGGCATGGGCTTCATCGAGGCGTTCCGCGCCGGCAAGCTGTCGTAGCCGGAGCGCGCAGGGAGGACAGCGATGACCGCCGAGCTGCTCAAAGGGGGACCGGTCGCCGCTGAGATCCGTGAAGGTGTGGCCGCGGACGTGGCGGCCTTCAAGGAGGAGTTCGGCTATACCCCGGAGCTGGCCGTGGTGGTGGCCGGTGCCGATGCGCCCTCGATGGTCTACCTCGAGCGCATCCTGAAGGGCTGCCGCAAGGTCGGCATCGAGGGGCGCCTGGTGGAGCTCGAAGGCGACTGTACCGAGAAGGAACTGGCCCGGGCCATCGGCGCCCTCGGGGCCGAGCGCGAGGTCGCCGGCATCATCGTCCAGCAGCCGCTCCCCGACCGCATCCCGCTGCGCATCGTGCTCGACACGCTCGACCCGCGCAAGGACATCGACGGCATCCACCCCCTGAACGCGGGCCTGCTGGCACTCGGCTACGAGGGCTACCTGCCGGCCACGGCCCACGCCTCGGTGGAGCTGCTCAAGCGCTCGGGCGTGGAGCTGGCCGGGAAGCATGCCGCGGTGGTGGGTCGCTCCAATGTCATCGGCAAGCCGGCCGCACAGCTGCTCCTGCGCGAGCACGCGACCGTGACCATGTGCCACTCGCGCACGCCAGACCTCGCGGCCGTCCTGCGGCAGGCAGACGTGGTGGTCGTGGCGGTGGGCCGGCCGGAGCTGGTGACCGGCGACATGCTCAAGCCCGGCGCCGTGGTCGTGGACGTGGGCATCAACGTCGTGGGTGACACACTCGTCGGCGACGTCCACTTCGAGTCTGCCGCAGAGGTGGCCTCGGCCATCACGCCCGTGCCCGGCGGCGTCGGCCCGCTGACCAACGCCATCCTGCTCACCCACCTCATGCGCGCCGCTCGCGACCAGGCCACGCGCCAGGTCGCGGTGGGCGCGCCGTCCGTCCGCACCGCCTAGCCACCCCGAGCCGCAGGAGACGAATACGATGACCGCCATGACCGACCTCGACATCGCGCGCTCGGTCACCCCCCGCCCCATCGACGACATCGCCGCCGAGCTCGGCCTGCGGCCAGACGAGATCGAACGCTACGGCGCCACCAAGGCCAAGGTCACGCTCGAGGGCCTCGCCCGCGTGGAGCGTGAGAACCCGCGCGGCAAGTACGTGGTCATGACCGCCATCACGCCGACGCCGCTCGGCGAGGGCAAGACGACGACCACTGTGGGCGTGGTGCAGGGACTCAACCGCATCGGCCATCGGGCCGCGGTGGCCATCCGTCAGCCATCGCTCGGTCCGGTCTTCGGCATCAAGGGCGGCGCGGCCGGCGGCGGCTACAGCCAGGTCATCCCCATGGAGGACTTCAACCTCCATCTCACCGGTGACGTGCACGCCATCGGCGCCGCGCACAACCTCGCGAGCGCGTTCCTGGACAACAGCCTCCATCACGGCAACCCGCTCGACATCGATCCCTTCTCCATCCGCTGGCCGCGGGTCGTGGACATCAGCGACCGGGCCCTCCGTAACGTCAACATCGGCCTGGGCGGGCGGCTCAACGGTGTGCCCCGCGAGAGCGAGTTCGTCATCACCGTGGCCAGCGAGGTCATGGCCATCCTGGCGCTCGCGACCGACGTCTTCGACCTGCGCGCACGCCTGGGCCGGATCGTCATGGCCACCGATCGTTCGGGCGCGGCCGTGACCGCGGACGACCTGCAGGTGGCCGGTGCCATGACCGTGCTCCTGCTCGATGCCATCAAGCCCAACCTGATGCAGACACTCGAGGGCGGGCCCGCCTGGGTGCACGCGGGCCCCTTCGCCAACATCGCCCACGGCAACAGCTCCATCCTCGCCGACCGTGTGGCGCTCGCGACCAGCGACATCGTCGTCACCGAGGCCGGCTTCGGTGCGGACATGGGGGCACAGAAGTTCTTCGACATCAAGTGCCGGGCCTCGGGCATGGCACCCGACTGCGCGGTCGTGGTGGCTACCGTCCGGGCGCTCAAGATGCACGGCGGTGTCGGGACCATCGTGGCCGGCAAGCCGCTCGACCCGGCGCTCCTCGAGGAGAACCCCGAGGCGGTGCGCGTCGGTGGCGAGAACCTCGCGGCGCACATCGAGATGGTGCGCCAGTATGGCGTGCCGGTGGTGGTGGCCACCAATGCCTTCCCCGGCGACAAGGAGTCCGAGTTCGAGGCTATCCGCGAGGTGGCCCTCGAGGCGGGCGCGCGCGACGCCGTGGTGACCACGCACTGGGCCGATGGTGGTGCCGGATCGGAGGCGCTGGCCGCGGCCGTCTGGGACGCCTGTGCTCAAGAGAGTGACTTCCAGCTGCTCTACCCTGACGAGATGTCGTTGCCTGACAAGATCGAGACCATCGCGGTCAAGGCCTACGGCGCCGACGGCGTGGATATCGCGCCCGCCGCGGCCAAGGCCCTCGCCGAGTACGACCGCCTCGGTTACAGCCACCTGCCGGTGTGCATGGCCAAGACGCACCTGTCGATCTCACACGATCCCAAGCTGCTCGGACGCCCGACCGGCTTCCGCGTCCCCATCCGCGACGTGAAGCTCGCCGCGGGAGCCGGCTTCATCTACCCACTCGCAGGCGATATGCGCACCATGCCCGGCCTGCCCAGCCAGCCCGCAGGGAACAACGTCGACATCGACGAGAACGGCAAACCGGTCGGACTGTTCTAGCGGCTCACGAGGAACGTGGGCCGCGCACGGACTGCGTAGCAGGGAGGACCCGAATGCCCGGCCACAGCTCCATGACATCGAGGGAACGCGTATTGGCGGCCTTCGCCTTCGAGGAGCCAGACCGCGTGCCGGCGTGGTTCGGTGCTGCCCCCGAGACAAGGGAGGCGATGGTCGACCACTTGGGCTTCGCGAGTGACGAAGCGCTCTCGGTCTTCCTCGGGGACGACTTCCGGCGTGTGCACGCGACCTATGCCGGCCCCGTCGAGCACGGCCCCGATGCGAACCTGGCCCCTGGCTCCACCTATCGGTCGCCGTTCGGGGTGGAACGCCACGGCTACGGTTGGGGCATGCCCCGAAGTCACCCCCTGGCCGGCGCCACGCTGAGTGACGTGCACGACTATCCCTGGCCGAATCCAGCCTGGATGAGTGCGGCCGGCATCAGGACGGAGATCGAAGCCTGGCAGGGGGAGTACGCGATCCTCGGAGGCGACTGGTCCCCGTTCTGGCACGACGCCATCGACCTGCTCGACATGGAGGAGCTGCTCGTCAGCATGTACGAGCAACCCGAGCTGGTCGATGCCCTGCTCGAGCACATCGTCGACTACTACTTCGGAGTCAGCCAACGCATCTTCGACGCCGCAGCCGACCTCATCGACATCTTCTTCATCGGCAACGATTTCGGTGGCATGAACGGACCGCTGATGAGCGAGGCCACGTTCCGACGCTTCTTCGCGCCGCACCTGCAACGCCTCGCGGACCTGGGCCACGACTACGGGCTCAAGGTGATGATGCACTGCTGCGGAGGCTTCGCGCCCCTCATCCCCGCGATGATCGAGTCCGGCCTCGATGGCCTGCAGGCGCTACAGCCATCGGCCAGGGGTATGGAGCCGGCGGAGCTCAAGGCCGCGTTCGGCGACAAGATCCTGATGAACGGCTGCATCGATACCCAGTTCGTCCTGATCCAGGGCACGCCCGACCTCGTGAGGACCAAGACGCGCGAAGTCCTGGATGTCATGATGCCCGGAGGAGGCTACGTCGCGTCACCCAGTCACGACTACGTGTTGCCCGAGACGCCGATCGAGAACCTCATCGCCCTGTATGAGACCGTGCAGGAGTACGGGAGGTACCCGATCTAGGCAGACTCCGTCGGTCGTACCGGCGGCTTGATGCGAAGGCCGACACGATCCGACCCACCGTTCCGCTGTAGCCCACCACCAGGAGGAGAACAGACCCATGGCCGACCTAGCTGCCCTCACCGCTGCCGTCGAGGCCGGCGACCGTGCCGGCGCCGTGAAGCTGACCCAGGCCGCCATCGACGAGGGTGTCGGGCCCAAGGTCATCCTCGACGCCATGACCGTGGCCATGACCGAGGTGGGCCGCAAGTTCGCCTGCAACGAGGGCGTCTACGTGCCCGAGATGCTCATCGCCGCGCACGCCATGAAGGAGGCCACCGTGCTCATCGAGCCGCTGCTCGCGGCGGGGGGCATCAAGCCCGACCACACCGCGGTCATCGGCACCGTGCAGGGCGACCTCCACGACATCGGCAAGAACCTCGTGGGCATGATGCTCAAGGGCGCCAACTTCGAGATCGTCGACCTCGGCACCAACGTCAGCCCCGAGGCCTTCGCCGAGGCGGCGGTGGAGCACGGGGCCGACATCGTCGGCATCAGCGCCCTCTTGACCACCACGATGGTGGGCATGAAGGCCGCCGTCGAGGCCGTGCGTGCCGCCGACCCCGAGGCCAAGATCCTCGTCGGCGGGGCCCCCGTGACCGACGAGTTCGCCGCCGAGATCGGGGCCGACGGCTTCGCCAAGGATGCCGCCACCGCGGCCAACGTGGCCCAGGCGCTGCTGGCCTAGATCATCCCCCGGGGCTTCGAGCCCCGTGCGCTCACTCCTCCAGCGACGCCCTCGGACGTTTCGGAAGGAGCACGGCGTTCCTACGGCGACCATCGACCCGCGAGGGCGACCCAGAGCAATCCGACATCGATGCCCAGGCCGATCAGGAGCTGGCGATTGAAGCTGAGGGCCAGCAGCGCGGTCGAGATCAAGGCGGAGACCGCAACGACGAACTGCCACGAAGCGGCGCCCGTGGCCGACACGGGCGCCGCTTCCTCTGGAGAGCTAGGAAGCGCTCTTGGCGCGCCAGACGCTTCGGTTGACGATGTTCTCGTGCAGCTCCTGGTGGCCGCTGACTGGTGCGGCCTGAACCTCACCTGCGGCGACCTTGTCACCCAGGTCGGCCAGCGAAAGCTCGCCCGACATGATGGCCGAGCCCAGCTCTCCGGACCAGCCGGCGTAGCGCTGCTCGACCCTCTGGGCCAGCTCGCCGTTCTCGAGCAGGTCGGCCGCGGCCAGGAGGGCCTGGGCCAGCGTGTCGATGCCGCCGATGTGCGCGTAGAACAGGTCGGTGCGATCGCTCGACTGGCGCCGCAGCTTGGCGTCGAAGTTGAACCCACCGCCGCGGGTGAAACCGCCGGCCTTGAGTAGCTCGTACATCGGCATCACCAGGTCGTCGACCGAGTTGGGGAACTGATCGGTGTCCCAACCGTTCTGCGGGTCGCCACGGTTGGCGTCGATGGAGCCGAAGACGCCCTGCGCCACGGCGTACGCCACCTCGTGGTGGAAGCTGTGGCCTGCGAGTGTGGCGTGGTTGGCCTCGATGTTGACCGTGTACTCGCCCTCGAGTCCGTGGCGGGCGAGGAACCCGTGCACCGTGGCGGAGTCGTAGTCGTACTGGTGCTTGGTCGGCTCCTGCGGCTTGGGCTCGATCATCAGCTGGCCCTCGAAGCCGATCTTGGCCTTGTGCTCGGCCACCAGGTGCAGGAAACGCGCGAACTGCTCACCCTCGCGACGCAGATCGGTGTTGAGCAGGGAGTCGTAGCCCTCCCGGCCACCCCAGAGGACGTAGTTGGTCCCGCCCAAGCGCTGCGTGACCTCGAGCATGTTTCGCACCTGCGCGGCCGCATAGGCGAAGACCTCGGGATCCGGGTTGGTCGAGGCGCCGCCCTGGTAGCGCGGGTTGGTGAAGAGGTTGGCCGTGCCCCACAGCAGCTGGACGCCGGTCTTCTCCTGGTAGCCCAGCGCGTCGTCGGTCAACGCGTCGAGGTTGGCCTTGAACTCAGCGAAGGACGCGCCCTCAGGAGCGACATCGGCGTCGTGGAAGCAGTAGTAGGGCATGCCCAGCTTCTCGAGGAACTCGAAGGCCACGGCCATCTTCTGGCGCGCCGCGTCCATGGGGTCGAGACTCGGGTCCAGCCAGGGGCGGTCGAGCGTGCCCACGCCGAACATGTCCCGTCCGTCCCAGACGAACGAGTGCCACAGGCAGACACCGATGCGCAGGTGTTCCTCCATGCGCTTGCCGAGGACCATGCGATCGGGCTCATACACCTTGAAGGCCAGAGGGTCGTTGGACGCGAGCCCGGCGAAGGGGATCCGACCCGGTACGTCGCTGAAGAATGGTTCGGTCATGACGGGAGCTCCTGTAGATGGCTGCGAGGTGGTTTCGAGATCGGGGGCTGAGCCGATTTTAGACATGGCTGACGCACGCATGGAGGTCGGACAGCACGATGAACGTGCCCGGCCGCACATCGGCCCGGTCCGCCAGGACCTCGATAGGCTCGCTCTCGGGATCGCCCAGCGACGAGACCACCAGTGCGGCCTCGCTGAAGTCCTCGTCCTGGGTATAGCCGTTGACCGTCACGACGGTCGTGAGGCCGGCAGCGACCGCCGCGAGCAAGCCATTGCGTGAGTCCTCGATCGCGATGCACTCGGCCGGCGCGACACCGAGCCGCTCGAGTGCCAGCAGGTAGATGTCGGGCGCCGGCTTCTTGCGCGGCACGACATCGCCGGCCAGCACCAGGAACTCAGCAGCGGCCTCGGCGCCGACCGCGTTCTCCAGGATGGCCCGCACCGACGCTTCGGCCGAGGTCGAGCAGACCGCCAGCTGCCAGCCGGCCGCGCTCGCCTCAGCCACGATGCGGGCGATGCCCGGCCGCGCCGGCAGGGCTCCGGCTCGCACCATCTCCACGTACAGCTCGGTCTTGCGCCCGTGCCACTTGGCGATCTCGGCCGCCTGGCCCTCGGGATCGGTCGGCAGGCCGGCCTCGGCCACGAACGCGGGCGTGAGCAGCGAGGCCATGCGCTCCTTGCCGCCGCCGATGCGCAGGCCCATCGCGTAGTCCTCTTCCGACCAGTGCACCGGTAGCCCGAACTCCGCGAACGTCTGGTTGAAGGCCGGCAGGTGCCCGTATCGTTCGGTGTCGGCGAGGACCCCGTCGCAGTCGAAGATGAGCGCCGTCACGCCTTGCCCTCCGCGCCGAAGAGGCGGATGTGGGTACGTGTCATCTCCATCACCGCCTCGCGCACGTGGGCGAAGAGCGCCGGCGGGTCGGCAGCGTCAGGGTGCTCGGTCAGATAGGCGCGGTTGGCTTCCATGAAGGCGATCTTCAAGGCCGTCGAGACGTTGACCTTGGCGCACCCTCGGGCGATGAGATCGCTGAACTGGTCGGGGGAGAGCCCGGTGCCGCCATGGAGGGCCATGGGGATCCCAGTGGCCTCGACAAGGTCGCTGATGCGTTGGTGGTCGAGTCGCGGGCGGGCCGCGTACATCCCGTGGGCATTGCCGATGGCGGGCGCGAAGATGTCGACACCGGTACGCTCGATGAAGCCGACCGCGACGTCGAGCGTCTGGATGGGGCCCGCGTCGTCGGAGCCGATGCCGTCCTCGACACCGGTGATGCCCTCGATCTCACCCTCGACGTCCGCACCGTGCCGTCGCGCCTCGGTCACGACCTCGATGCATTGGCGCTCGTTCTCCTCGACCGACAGCTCGTGGGCGTCGAAGAGCACCGAGTCCCAGCCCGCGGCGAGGCAGGCACTGATGACCTCCCGGTCAGGACAGTGGTCGAGGTGGAGCGCGACGGGGACGTCGACCGTTGCGGAGGTCGTGTCCCACATGGCCTTCAGGATCGGGAGCCCGATGGAGCGGACGGTCTTGACCGAGGTCTGCACGATCATCGGGCTGCGCAGCTCCTGCGCCGCGGCTAGCACCGCCTCCATCGTCAACTGGTTCACGATGTTGATCGCGGGCACGGCGTAGCCGCTCTGCATGGCCTCGGCCACCATCGTCTTCGTCGCTGCCATCGGTTTCAGTCGCTCCTCTCTTCGCTCACATCACGCCGCCTTGATAGGCCCGCCCGAGCATGGCCGCGCCCAGGAGCGACGACTGGTCCTGGAAGACATAGTCGAAGTCACCCGTCCAGCGACGGCGCGCGGAAAGCATGCCTTCTATCCGGGCTGCTCCTCCGGAGATCCCGACCCGCTGGTTCACCCGGATCAACGTCTGCACGTGCTCAAGATGATCGCCGAGGTAGCGCAGATTGCCCTTGACCATGCCCATGAGCAGGTCGTCTCGGGAGGTGCCCAGGCTGATGCCGGAGAACGACGCGGTCTGCGGCTCCACGGCATAGCGGCTCCCTGACAGATACGGGATGTATCGCGGCAGCGCGTCATCGCGTGTGTCCAGGTCAGGGTCGACCAGGAAGGATGTCAGGGTCGCGGGCAGGTAGTCGCCATAGAAGTCATCCGCGCTCATCTCGCGGCAGAACGATCGCCAGAACCAGTCCAGGGCCGCGCCGCCGGTGTTGAGCACGAAGAACGTCAGCCAGCGACCGGGCAGCACATGGGCCCGGACGTTGAAGTCGCGTGAGGCGACCGGCCGGTCCGTGCAGACGCTGGCGATGTCAGTCGTGCCGCTGATGATGTTGGCGTCGCCGGGCTCGGTCAGGCCGCCCGACCAGGCCGCCAGCGAGGCGTCGTTGCCGCCGCACAGGACCACGGCATCGCGGGGCACGCCCAGCTCCTCGGCGGCGCTCGCGAGCACCTGCCCGACCGGATCGAAGGACTGCATCAGCCTCGGCAGTCGGCTCGCTTCGATACCGGCAGCCGCCAGTACGTCATCGTTCCAGGAACCGTCGTTGCGAGCGGTGGCGTACAGACCGGTGATCGATGTCGTCGAGGGGTCGATGGCCCACTCGCCGGTGAGGCGCCTGGCCAGGTAGGTGTTGGTGTGGCCGAACATCGCGGCCGCATCCCAGACCTCGGGCTGGTGGTCGCGGATCCAGAGGATGCTCGCGAGCGAGGAGCCGCCCGACACGGGCAGGTTGCAGGCTTCGGCGAGGAAACGCTCCTCGCCGACGGCCTCGCGGATGGTTGCAGCCTGCACGTGGGCGCGACCGTCGAGCATGAGGATGGCCGGCCCGAGAGCTCGGCCGTCGGCAGCCATGGGGGTCAGGCCGGGCGTGGTCACCGACAACGAGATGACGCCGACATCGTGGAGATGCCGGTAGATCTCGGCGCAGGCATCGACGATGGCGGCCCACCACGCCTCTGGTGACACATCCGCCCCGCCGTCGGCCGACACTCGGATCTCGTAGCTACGGCTGACGACCACGCGCTCCTCGAGATCGGGCCCGAAGACCCCGGCCTTGAGCCCTGAAGTGCCGACGTCCAGCGCCAGGATGTCCGCACCCATCAGAGGAGCCCCTCTTCCTCCAGGGCGGCCTGCAGTCGGTGACGGTCATCGTCCCCGAGTGGCAGCAACGGCCGGCGAGGGATCCCGCCCACGTAGCCGGCCAGGTCCATGGCAGCCTTGACGCCGGCCACGCCGTGGGCACCCGAGATGGCGCGGTTGATGCGGGTCACCCGCTCCTGGTAGGCCGGCCCCTCCACGGTGTCGCGAGCCAGGCCCAGCTCGTACAGTCGCAGCGCCACTGCCGGGAACGAGTCGGCCAGCGACACCGTGCCGCCCGGCGACCCTTCGAGCATGGCCCGGAACAGGAAGTTGGCTGATCCCGCGAGCACCGCGAAGCTCGCGCTCTGTAGCGGCAGGAACGCCTCGATGCCCCCTGATGCGCTGTCCTTCATACCAACGATGTTGCTGTGCTCGGCGAGCCTGCCGACCAGCCCGGGCGTGAGCACGATGCCGTTGAAGCCCGGAGCGTTGTAGACCACGATCGGCAGCGGAGATCCGTCCGCGAGCGTCGAGAAGTAGCGATAGAGGACGTCCTCGGTCATCTGCTTGCGGTGGTAGCCGGGAGCGAGGACGAGGGCACAGTCGGCGCCGAGGTCAGCGGCGGCGGCCAGGAAGCGTTCCGCCGGACGCTGGGCGTCGTACGTCGCACCGGCCATGACGACCTGGCCGTCGCCCCTGTGGCGAACGACCGTGTCCAGCACCTCGAGGCGCTCGGTCTCATCGAGGCTGCGGTTCTCACCATTGCTACCGAGCGCGAGCAGGCCATGGATGCCCGCCTCGGCATAGCGGCCGAGGTTCGCGCGCAGTCCGCCGAGGTCGAGCTCTTCGCGCGGATCGAAGGGCGTGCAGATGGGGGCGTAGATGCCGGCGAGGTCGATCACAGCACGCGGAAGCGGTCCCACGCGTTGAGGATAGTTCCCGCGCCTGTTCGCGGCTTTGATGAGCGGGTGGATGATGACTTGCGCCCTGCTAGTGATCGACCCCCGCAGCGTCAAGGGCGGCCACGAGGGAGTCGAGGCCGTCGGGCAGGTCGCGCGAGATCCCCGCGAGCCAATGGCTCGTGCCCACCGGCACAGGAGCGTCGATGAGGTCCGCGATGAGCTCGACCATGGCCTCGTCGCCGATGACCTCCGCACCGGCCTCCACGAGTCGGCAGGCCGTGACCCGCTGCCAGTCCGCGAGCGGCATGGCCTCCGCGCTCCCCGCCTCGACCCAGGCGTCAAGGTCGGGAGCGTCGGGTCCCGGATGATCCGTGGCGTCCCCGCAGGTCATATCGGCGAGGGCGAGGGTCGAGAGCCAGGTCGCGAAACCCTCGGCCAGCCACGTATCGGTGATCTGCTGGGGGTCGATCCACGCCCTGGCCAGACCACCCGCCAAGAAGCTCCTGGCGTCCGCGTCCTCGTCTACCCCGAGCACGCCATCGGTCGGTCGCAGGTCACCGCTGGAGTAGCGACGAGACTGGGTCGCGACCTCGCGGACCCGTAGCTCGCCGTAGGGCATCGGTGTGCCCAGCATGGCCTCGAGGGTGGGCAGCGCCTCGGCAACCACTGCTGTCACGTCGGTGGCCCAGGCCTCGTCGCCGGGCCAGGCCTCGACCACGACGAGACTCTCGCCTTGCCCGCCGGTGACGTAGGTCTTATCGAGACGTGCAGGCTCGATGACCTCCACGCACTTGTTGAATTCATTGGGGTTCTTCTTGCTCTTCGCTTGCAGGACCACGCCGTCGACTCCACGCTGCACTGCGACGCTGTCGTCAGGCACGACCGGCTCCCAGCCCGGCGGCAGGACGGTCCTGGTCGTGCCGGTATCACCGACCATGCCCCACCAGCAGAAGTAGGCGTAGCCGTCCTCGATGCGGGTCGGATCATCGCTGGTCTCGACGGTGCCCGCGGGGAGGTCGAACGAGAGGGTCGCCGTCTGCTTCGCACCCTTCTTGTTCCAGAGCTTGGGGTACGCGATCGGGTGCGCGAAGCCGGAGCCGAACTCCTCCGCTGGCTGCGCCTTCACCTTCGGCCCGCGAATCGTGACCGCCTGGGCTGAAGCCGGGACCCAGAACGCGAACCACGTGGTGAAGTAGTAGCGCGTCTTGA
Source organism: uncultured Chloroflexia bacterium (assembly GCA_963731995.1). Classification (GTDB taxonomy): domain Bacteria; phylum Chloroflexota; class Limnocylindria; order Limnocylindrales; family CSP1-4; genus JAFMJV01. The sequence goes on along the minus strand of CAVSXV010000005.1, from coordinate 25,331 downwards.
TGGTGCAGGTGCCCCGGCCATTCTTGCAGGGTCCCTTCGTAGTGAAGGACTTGCTCTTGTTGGTCAGGTTGACGGTCGAGGTCGCGCGGATGACGCCTTCCTCAGGCAGCAGCCGATAGGTCGTGTCGGTGCGCTCGACGAGGTTGTCGCCGTCGCCCGCAGCGACCGGCGCGACCGTCGATGCGCCCACGGCGAGGACGAGCGCGAGTCCACTCGCCAACGTACCCAGGATGGTGCGGTGCTGACCGCGCATCGGAAGCCCCCTATGTGCCGGGCCCGATGCGCAACGACTTCGCGGAGCATGTGGGAGACCCGTGTTTCAGTCACCTTCGGACAAGACCGCAGCGCTCCTCTATGGCCCGTAGGTCACTGCAGCCAACGAGACTCTCAGCCAAGGCGCCGCCAGCCCCTGCAGCCTGCCGCAGCCGGGTAGTGTCTCTGGCCGACCCCCAAGACACACGGCACAGTGCCGACGGCCCGTTCGGCACGTTGACGTTTGTGCTCGTTTGTGCTCGAATAGGAGTCGTTGATGAGCGATTCTGCACAGCCCCAATCACCTCCAAGCACGATCGTGGCCTTCGCGCCGGAGCGGCGCGAGCGGGTCAAGCAGATCGTCAAGTCGCGCCACCACGTGCGCGTCGAGGATCTCAAGGCTGAGCTGGGCGTCTCCACTGCCACCATCCGCCGCGACCTCCACGAGCTGGAGGAGGAAGGTGAGCTGCGCCGCGTCCATGGCGGCGCGATCGCGGTGGACATCAGCCCCAACGAGGCCCACTTCGAGGCCAAGGCTGCCAAGAACCCCGTACAGAAGCAGCGCATCGCCGAGCGTGCCGCGGCCATGATCGAGCCGGACAGCAAGATCTACCTCGACGCCGGCTCGACCTGCCTCGAGCTGGCCAAGCTGCTCGCGCCGCGTACCGACATCACCGTCGTAACCAACAGCCTGCCGGCCATCAACGAGCTGGCGGGCCAGGGTCCACGTCTCATCGTCATCGGCGGTGAGCTGCGGCCCCTGAGCCAGGCACTTGTCGGCCCCTTGAGCACCAGGGTGCTCGATGAGCTCTATCTCGACCACGCCTTCGTGGGCACGTTCAGCCTGTCGCTCGACGCTGGATTGACCACCACAGACCCCGCCGAGGCCTTCACCAAGGAGCACGTCCTGGCGCGCACGCGCGAGGCCGTGCTCCTGGTGGACGGCTCCAAACTCGGCACCCGCTCATTCGCCCATGCGGGCCGTCTCGACCAGATCGACGTCGTCATCACCGACGCCGAGCTGGACGAGGAGGCCAGTCAAACGTTCGAGCACGCCGGCGTCCGCGTGCTGCTCGCCTGAGGAGGACCGATGTCCGATACCCGCACGCTCTACAAGTCGGACATGCGTCCGGAGTTCGAGCCGTTCACCATCCAACCGCCAGAGATCAAGGGCTTCGACTACAGCGGCGATCTCGCGTACGAGCTGCGGAGCCACCAGCTCGACAAGTCCGCGGCGGTCGACCTGCTCGACGACATGCTGGCCATCCGCGAGGTCGAGGAGATGATCGTGCGGCTGCGCTCGGGTGGCTACGAGCCGCTCCAGGGCTTCGCCTACCGCGGGCCGACCCACGTCTCGATCGGCCAGGAGGGCACGGCCGTCGGCGCCAGCTCCGTGCTGGGCATCACCGATCGCATCTCCAGCTCGCACCGAGGCCACGGCGACGCGGTGGCCAAGGGCTTCAGCGCCATCCGCCAGATGGACGAGGACCAGCTCAGGGAGCGTGTCCCGTGGAGCAAGGCGAAGGACCGAGAAAGCCTGCTCGCAGACGCACTCGAAGAGCACATCTACCGCATCATCGCGGAGCTGTTCGGCAAGGACGAGGGCTACTGCGCCGGCCGCGGGGGCGGTATGCACATCGGTGACTTCAGCACCGGCCACCTCGGTGCCAACGCCATCGTCGGCGGCTCCGTGCCCATCGCGACGGGCGCAGCCATGGCCCAGCGTTACTTCAGCACCGACGACGTGGTGGTCTGTTTTGCCGGCGACGGCGCCTACGCCAACGGTGTCGTGCTCGAGTCGCTCAACTGGGCCAGTCAGTACCAGTGGCGGAACTTCCTCGCGGGCGACAAGGCCTACGGGCTGCCCATCGTCTACGTCATCCAGAACAACCACTACGGCATGACGCACCGCACCGACGACGAGGTCATGGGCATCAAGGCCCTGGCCGTGCGCGGTGCCGGTTTCGCCGATGACGGCATGCACGCCGAGGTCGTGAACGGCATGGATGTGCTAGCGGTCCGCGATGCGGTCACCCGCGCGGCCAAGCTCTGCCGAGCCGGCGAGGGCCCGGTGCTCATCGAGGCCTCCACCTACCGCTACTACGGCCACTCCCTCTCGGACCCGCGCAACGAGTACCGCACCAAGGAAGAGGAAGAGGCCTGGAAGGCGGTCGACCCCATCGAGAACCTCGGTCGCCAGCTGGTCCAGAGCAAGATCCTCGACGAGGCGGGCCTGGCGCAGGTCAAGGCCGCCGCCGCCGAGCGCAATGCCAAGGCCGCCAAGCGCGCCGCCGAGGCTACCGACCCCGCGCCCGAGGACGTGCTCAAGTACATGTACGCGGGCACCTCGGCCGACACGGTCCCGGCCAAGTACTCGCGGCCGAACATCTACGATGACCGCCCCGCGGTCAAGGTCACCGACGCGGGCATGCTCCAGAAGGACGCCCTCCGCGAAGCGATGATCGAGGAGATGGAGCGCGACGAGCGCGTCGTGTTCTACGGTGAGGACGTGGCCGACTACGGCGGCGCCTTCAAGGCCAGCAAGGGCCTGATGGAACGCTTCGGCCGCGACCGCGTCTTCAACACCCCCATCTCCGAGGCCGCCATCATCGGCACCGGCGTGGGTGCGGCCATGGCCGGCATGCGGCCGGTGGTCGAGCTGATGTATATGGACTTCGCGCTGATGGCCTCTGACCAGATCGCCAACCAGGCCGGCAAGTGGCACTTCATGAGCGGCGGCCAGACGACGGTCCCGATGGTCATCCGCTGCTCGGTCGGTGCCGGCAAGGGCTACGGCGGCCAGCACAGCCAGTCGCTCGAGAGCCTCTTCACCCACCTGCCCGGGCTCATCGTGGCCTACCCCTCCACCGCCGAGGATGCCAAGGGCATGCTCAAGTCGGCCATCCGCTCCGATGACCCGGTGCTCTTCTGCGAGAGCCAGGGCCTGTACGCGGCACGCGGCCCGGTGCCCGAGGGCGAGTATCTCGTGCCGCTGGGCGAGTCCGCGGTCGCGCGCGAGGGTGGTGACGCCACCATCGTGGCCTGGGGCCCGGCCGTGCCGGATGCGCTCAAGGCCGCCGAGCAGCTCGCCGGCGAGGGCATCGAATGCGATGTCATCGACCTGCGCACGCTGGTGCCGCTTGACATGGAGCCGGTGCTGGCCTCGGTCGCGAAGACGGGGCGCTGCGTGGTCGCCGCCCAGGCGATCCTCAGCGGCAGCTACGTCAACGAGGTCGTGGCCCGCGTCGTGGCCGAGGCCTTCGATGACCTCGACGCGCCGGTCGCCCGCATCGGTGCGGCCAACGGCATCAGCCCCCAGGCCGAGGGCCTCGAGGCGGCCTTCCTGCCCAATGCCGGCGACATCGCGGCCGCCGTGAAGGGACTCATCTGATGGCCGTCCCCATCCGCATGCCCATGCCCGGCCAGATGACCGAGGAGTGCACCGTGCTCCAGTGGTACAAGGCCGAGGGCGACACCGTCTCCAAGGGCGACCCGCTCTTCGAGATCGAGACCGACAAGTCGAACATGGAGATCGAGGCCTTCGACGAGGGCACGCTCCTGCGTATCGACGCGCCCGAGGGAGCGACGGTGCCGGTCGAGGCCATCGTGGCCTGGATCGGCCAGCCCGGCGAAGAGCTGCCCGAAGCTGACCAGCCGGGCGCCGCCGCTGCCCCCACGGCGGAGACGGCTGCACCGGCTGCAGAGGCTCCGGTTGCGACCGAGACCCCGCCGGCTCCGGGTGCGCCGGAGTCGCCGCCGTTCCAGGAACGTGCCGGGGCCGCGGCCGTGTCGCTCGCCCCGGCGCCACCGGCGGGCGGCAAGCTGAAGATCAGCCCGCGCGCCAGTCGCGTCGCGGCCGAGCTCGGGGTCGACCCGCGCTCGGTGACCGGCACCGGACCGGGTGGCCGCATCGTCGAGCGTGACGTGCGCGCTGCTGCCGGCAGTGCTGCGGCCGGCGGTGCTGCCGCTCCCGCGGTGGCCTCGACCGCCCCGGCTCCCACAGCGCCGGTGGCTCCACCCCCGGCTCCGGCCAACGTCGTGGGCGAAGGCGAGCAGCTGAGCCGCATGCGCCAGACCATCGCCCGTCGGCTCACCGAGAACACCTCGGTGCCGACCTTCACGGTCACGGCCGCGGTCGACATGACCGACTTGCTCGCCTACCGCGCGCAGCTCAAGGCCGCCGGCTCCAGGATCAGCGTCACCGACTTCGTCCACGTGGCGGTGGTGCAGGCGCTCGGTGAGTTCCCGCTGCTCAACGCGTCGACCGATGGCGTGCAGGTCTGGAAGCACGAGCATGTCCACCTCGGCGTGGCGGTGTCGGTGCCCACGGGCCTGCTCGTGCCGGTGGTCCGCGATGCCGACATGCTCAGCGTCAAGGGCCTCCACGACAGGACCGCAGAGACCGTCAACGCGGCCCGTGATGGCGCGCTCGCCCCCGATGCGCTCAGTGGCTCGACCTTCTCGGTCAGCAACATGGGCATGTTCGGGGTCGAGCAGTTCACGGCCATCATCAACCCCGGCGAGTCGGGCATCCTGGCCGTATCGAGCGTGACCCCGGAGGTCCGCCCGTTCGCGGGCGGCATGGCCATCCGCCAGATGATGCGCATCACGCTGACCGCCGACCACCGCCTGGTCGACGGTGCCATGGGTGCCGACTTCGTCAATGCCGTCAAGCGTCGGCTCGAGGACGCCGACGGCTTCCGCGACCAGGTGCCGCTCGGCTAAGCGACACCCTCAGCCAGTCCTCCTCCTCTGACCGGCGGTCGAGTCCCCCACTCGGCCGCCGGTTCTCCTACTCCGGGGACTTGCGCGCGTCGAAGGCGCCGAGCGGGGGCTCGTTGCCGTCGGCCAGTCGGTCCATGGCCGCCATCTCGGTGTCGCTCAGCTCCACGTCAGCCGCCGCCACCGCCTCGGCCATCTGAGCCGGCCGCTTGGGGCCCACGAGCGCGCAGGTCACAACCGGGTCGCGCAGGACCCAGGCGAGTGCCATCTGGGCCACGCTCGTGCCACGGGCTGCGGCCAGGTCTCGCAGGCCGTCGACCACGTCCATGGCACGCTCGTAGGCTTCACCCCGGAAGCCCGACATGCGCGAGCGCTCGTCCGCGGCGTCGAAGGCCGCACCCCTGTCGTACCGGCCTGAGAGCAGGCCCTTGGCCAGGCTGGAGTGGGCCAGGACCCCGATGCCCTGGTCTCGACAGAGCGGCAGCAGCTCCCGTTCGACCTCGCGCACCAGCAGCGAGTAGCGGGGTTGCACCGCCTCGATCGGGGTGATGGCCAGTGCCTGGCGGGTTTGGGCCGCATCGAAGTTGGAGACCCCCAGGAACCGCACCAGGCCGCGCTCGCGGATCCGCGCCATCGTCCCCAGTACGGCTTCCAGCGGGTACCCGTCAGGCCAGTGGTGGACGAAGTACAGGTCGAGATGGTCGGTACCGAGGCGGCGCAGGCTGGCCTCGACCGCCCGTTCGATGGCGGAGGATCCGTAGTCTCGACTGACCTTGGAGACGAGGAAGACCTTGTCCCGGTCGACCTGCGAGAGCACCGGCGCCAACAGCACTTCAGCGTCGTAGTAACCCTGCGCGGTGTCTACCAGCGTCACCCCGCCGTCGATGGCGATCCGCAGTGCGGCCGTGGCCTCGCCTTGGTCGACCGCGCCCATCTTCCCGGCGAGTGGCCACGAGCCGAATCCGATGGCCGAGACCGATACGCCCGTGGCCCCCAAGGCTCGATATCTCATGGCGACCAAGCCTACAGGCGAAGCGGAATGGGTCACCGACCGAAACCGGCGTGCCGCACGTGGCTAGGCTGGGGACCCAGCGTATGTGGCGCCGCCAGAAGGAGATGCACGATGACCGACTATCCGCGCTTCCGAATCGACGGCAAGACGGCGTTGGTGACGGGGGCGGCACGCGGTCTTGGGCGGGCCATCTCCCTCGCCCTCGCCGATGCGGGTGCGGACGTGGCCCTCGGCCTGCGCGTCGGCACCGATGCCGAGGACCTGGCCGCGGAGATCGAAGGCATGGGCCGGCGGGTCGTGCGCGTGCAGATGGACCTGCTCGATCTCGACCAGGTCAGGACTGCGGTCGAGGAGGTCCGAGAGGCCCTGGGCCGTATCGACATCCTCGTCAACAACGCCGGCATCGGCCCGGAGGAAGCGGCCGCCGAGGATTGGACCGAGGCTGACTTCGACGCCACCTTCGACCTCAACGTGAAAGGCACGTTCTTCGCCAGCCAGGCCGTGGCGCGGCTGATGATCGAGCAGGGCGGCGGGCGCATCGTGAACATGAGCTCGCAAGCGGGCTTCATCGCACTGCCGGGTGAGGCCATCTACTGCGCTTCCAAGGCCGCGGTCTCCCACCTGACCAAGTGCCACGCCGTCGAGTGGGGCCAGTACGGCATCAACGTCAACGCCGTGGCCCCGACCTTCATCCGGACTCCAGGTACGGCGCCGGCGCTCGCCGACGCCGCGTTCAAGGCCGATGTCGAGGAACGTATCGCGGCCCTCCACCGCATCGGGGAGCCGGTGGACGTGGCCGGTGCGGTGGTCTACCTCGCCTCGCCTGCCTCGGGATTGGTGACCGGCACCACGCTCATGGTCGACGGCGGCTGGACCGCTCGCTGAGGGGAGACGGCATCCCTGGGCGTCGCAGGCAGCCAGACGCGCATCGGCCCCGGCTGGCGATTGGCCCAAGCAAAGTACGGGATCGCCCGAATCGTGATGGGCCGACGGACGAGGCCCTCGCCTTGGGTCGCGGTATCGGCGTACGGCCACTCGCGCTCACTGCCATCGGCTAGGCGCTCACGCCCGGCCACCTCGAGCGCCAGGATCTCCTTCGGTAGTCCCGTAGCGGTTCCCACGACCGCGTGGGCCGCAGGATCGATCTCGATGTCGTCTGGACTCACGCCGTCGGGCAGATCCGCGGCTTCGACGCAGTAGACCAGCGGTCCACGCTCGAGTGCCACGCAGCCTCGCACCGCGTCGATGCGCTCGTCCGGTGCGGTGAATCGAGCCGGCAGATCCAGGTCGAGCTCGACCCGATCACCCGCCATCCAGCGCCGATGGATCGAGACGCGTGGCTGACCCGGCGTGAGGGCCTTGATCTCGCCGGCTGCGCGTAGGGTGCCATGACGCAGCCACGCCGGCACGCGCACCTCCAGCGTCCAGGCCTCGATCAGCGTGTCGACCACCTCGACGATCACGCGTCCGTCCCACGGCAGACCGCTCTCGACGCGGAGCCGCAGTGGCCTGCCCTCCCGCTCGGTCTCGATGGTGCCGGCCGCGAACTGGTGTAGCTGCAGGCCGTCGCCCGAGGCCGTCGCGATGAGGTGCTCGAAGGCAGACAGGGTACGCATGAGGTTCGGCGGACAGCACGCGCATGGATACCAGGTCTGGCGCTGGCCCGCCGATACCCCGGTGGCCACGGACCGGCGACGGAGCTGCAGCGGGTTGGTATAGAAGAACGCCGCGCCATCGAGCGCGAGGCCGGGCAGAACGGCGTTGTACAGGGTTCGCTCGATGGCGTCCGCGAAGCGCTCTTCGCCGGTAGCCAGTAGCAGTCGCCACGCCAGCATGACGCTGCCGATGGCCGCGCAGGTCTCCGCATACGCTCGGTCCGAAGGTAGCTCGTACGGGTCGCCGAAGGCTTCATCGCGATGTCGCGATCCGAGGGCGCCCGTCAGGTACGTGCGCGTGGCCCACGTCTCCTCCCAGCGCGCTATCGAGGCCGCGAGCAGCTGACCGTCGCCCGTCTCGACAGCCACGTCGACGACGCCACACTCGAGGTACATCTGACGGACGGCGTGGCCCGCGGCTGACGGCGCAGTTCGCACCGGTGCGTGGTCCTGCCAGTAGCGACTACCCAGGCGGCCCGGTCCGAGGAGCCCGCGGCCGCGCCGTTCCAGGAGCAGCTGCGCCAGAGCCAGATAGCGCTCCTCCCTGGTCGTGCGGAAGGCCTCCACGAGCGCCATCTCGATCTCGGGATGTCCGTCGACGCCCTCGCGTCGACCCTCGCCCAGCGCGGCATCGATATGATCGACCGCGCGAGCAGCCACCGCCATGAGCGTGTCGTCGCCGGAGCCTCGTTGCCAGGCCACGGCGGCCTGCAGGAGGTGTCCGACGTTGTAGAGCTCGTGCCCCCATTGCAGATCCGTGTACGGCTCCCGTCCGGACAACTGCACGAATGTGCCCAGGTAGCCGTCATCGCGTTGTGCCTTGCCGACCTGCTCAACGACCATGCCGGCCGATGCTGCCAGCTCGGCATCGTCCTCCCGCACGAGCTCCCAGCCGACAGCCTCGAGCCACTTGTAGACGTCCGTGTCGAGAAATGGGAATGTCAGCCCCGAATCATCGAGACCGCCGACGTACCGGCCGCCCTGACGAGCGGCGTTGGCGAAGTTGCCCAGTGCACCGGAAGCTTCGAGCTGCCTCAGACCGTGCGGGATGGTCGTCTCGCGGTTGGTGGCCAGGCGCTCGCCCCAGAACCCGCCTCGGACGCGCACACCGCGGGCGTCAAGCGGCCGAAGACGGGTGGTGCCTTGGCTCGGCAGGACGGCGGCGATGGGCGTCATCGCAGCGCTCGGTCGCCAGCCCGAGCCTACTGGACCCCGGTGCCGGTGAAGGAGGCACCCTCCATGAACTGCTTTCGCAGGATGAAGAAGAGCACGATGATGGGGATGGTCGCGAGCACGGAGCCGGCGAGCACGAGGTCGTACTGCAGCCGGTAGTTGTTGACCATACCCGCGAGGCCCACGGCGAGCGGCATGTTCTCCTTCTGCAGGAACACGATGAGCGGCCAGAGCAGGTTGTTCCAGTACTCCAGCGCGAAGAGGATGAACAACGTGGCTAGGCCGGGTCTTAGGTTAGGTAACGCGATGGACCAGAAGATGCGGTATTCGCTGGCCCCATCGACACGCGCGGAGTCGATCATCTCGTCGTTGATACTCATGCAGTAGACACGCATGAAGAAGAGCCCGATCGGGCTGGCCGCGAGCGGGATGACTGCTCCCCAGTACGACTCCTTCAGTCCGAGCTGGATGATGATGAAGAACAGCGAGACGATGAGAAGGTGAAAGGGGATCATCTGCGAGACGAGGATCCCGAAGAAGAGGACGTTGTTGCCGCGGAACCTGTACTTGGCCAGGGCGTATCCGGCCATCGTGCACACGGCGACGGTCAGGGCCGCGAACCCGAACGACTGCGTGATCGAGTTGATGAACCATCGTCCGTATGGCTCCTGCTCGAATAGGCGCGCGAAGTTGTCGAGGGTCAGGCCGATGGGTGCGAGGTTCGTCAGGTCGGTGAACAGGTCACCCTGTGGTCGGAACGAGTTCACCACCATCCAGTAGATCGGGACCAGGAAGATGGCAGCGAGCACGGCGAACAGCAGCAGGATGGCCAGCTTGCTCCACGCCTTGTTCGAGCCGACCGGGACTTGGGCAGCGCGATTCCGGCGGCCGTTGCGTGGGTCGGTCATCGGAGGGCCTTGGTGCCGCCAGCGAGGCGGAAGACGACGAGGGAGACGATGAGGATGACGAACGCGAGCACGACGCCCATCGCCGCAGCTTCGCCGAACTTGACTGACGTGAATGCGGTGCGGTAGATGAGCAGAGGCGTCGAGAGACCGGCGGACGATGGCGAGTTGCCACCCGGCCAGAGCAGGAACGGCTCCACGAAGAGCTGGAAGCCACCGATGACCGAGATGATGAGCACGAAGATGATGGTCGGCCGCATGAGTGGCACGGTGATGTGCCGGAACGTCTGCGTACCACTGGCACCGTCGATGGCGGCCGCTTCATAGAGCTCACGCGAGATGTTCACGAGCCCACTGTTGAAATAGAGCATGTTGACGCCGACCCAACGCCAGGTGGCGATGATGAGGAGTGCCGGGATGGCCAGCGAGGACGACGTCAGCCAAGCCTGAGGCGGGAGCCCAAGGGCCATCAGTCCGGAGTTCAGGAGCCCGTCTTCGGCCAGGATGACCCGGAAGATGAAGGCCACGACCACGAGCGACGCCAGGGCCGGGATGAACATCGCCATCCGCCAGGCCATCGGTCGATAGGTCCGACCCCGGTCCAGGAGGGCGGAGAGCGCCAGGGGCAGCGGGATGAGGATGATGAGCGTCAAGATCGTGTACACGAATGTGTTCACGATGGACGTGATGAAGCGCTCATTCCCGACGATGGACTGGTAGTTCTCGAAGCCGACCCACTCGTTCCCCCCGAGGCCCTTGACGTCCTGGAAGCTCATCTCCACCGCCTGGAAGAGCGGCCAGATGCGGAACACGATGAAGATGGCCAGGAATGGGAAGAGGAAGACGAACGGCGCCAGGCGCGCATCGAAGATCGACCAACGGCGCCGACCGGGCGTGACTTTGGCCGCACTCGTCGGGTTGGCTGCCGGGTGCTCGGCAGTCGTCATCGGATCACACCTTGCTCCGTGTCTGATAGCAGGGGCGGCAGTGTCGACACTGCCGCCCCTGAGGAGGAGGAGGTGACGGAGCTCGAGTCAGCCACGTCTCCGTCACCGTCACTCCGCGATCAGCCCTGCGCTTCGGTCTGCGCCTGGGCCTCTGCCAAGGCATCGGCGGCAGACACGCCATTGTTGATGACGTCCGGGAGGGAGACCTCCTGCAGGAACGTCCGGGCCTCCGGATACAGCGGGCCGGTGTACTCCGGCGCCACGTTCCCGAGCTCGCTCTTGATGATCTCGAAGGGCACCTCGCCGCTGAAGCACTCATCGGCGACGAGCAGGTCGGCGTCTTCATAGACGTCGAGGCGGAAGGGGTCGAAGCCGAGGTCCGTGTACAGCGCCTTCTGCGCGTCGTACGTCAGCTTGGCGAAGGCCAGGAACTCCTTGGCCAGCTGCTGCTCGTCCTCGGGGGTCTGGTCGGTGACAGCCGTGCCGGTGCCACCACCCATCGTGGTCGTGAAGCCACCTTCCTCCCACAGAGGCATGGGGCGGACGATGACGCTGCCGCACAGTTCGGGCATGTTATCCGGGAAGCGGGTCATGTACCACTGGGGCATCCAGAACGAAGCGATTTCGCCGTTGAGGAACGCCGAGTAGAACTCCGGGGCATGCACGTTGCCGCCCGGGGTGGGGATTGCGACGCCCTCGACATTGGCGAGGTCGGAATAGAACTGGAGGGCTTCCACGTTCTCCGGGCTGTCCAGCACGAGATTGCCGTCCGCGTCGTAGACGTGGCCGCCATTGGTGTACATCATGCCGTAGGCCCCGAAGACCTCGTTGGTCTCGACCGTCGACCAGGAGACATCGGGCATCGCTTCCTGGAACTGCTTGCCGGCTGCGACATAGTCATCCCAGGTCGTGATGGAGTCGGGGTCGATGCCGGCCTCTTCGAGCAGGGCGTTGTTGTAGTACATCAGATAGGCGCCGAGGTGATAGTCGATGCCCAGCTGCTTGCCGAAGGCCTGGTACGGCGCCATGCGCGTGGCCACGAGATCCGGCAGGTACGGCTCGACGACGTCGGAGAGGTCCAGCAAGTGGACGTTGTCCTCATCCTTGGCGAAGCGGGCGAACTTGCCGATCTCGATATCCACCAGATCCGGTGCTCCCTGTCCCGCCAGGAACGAAGCGAGCAGGTTGTCATGCATCTGGTTGTATTCGATGTTCTCGTAGGTGACGGTGATCGGCCGATCCGGATTGGCCTCGTTCCAGGCGTCGGCCTGCTTGACCAGGAAATCGCCGTGGCGGGGCACGAAGACCCAGAGCGATAGCTCGGTTGGATCCTGTGCCACGGTCGCCGGTGTCATGACGGCGCCGGCGGCGAAGATCGTGCCAACGATCGTGGTCAGTGCGCGCTTCGATCGAAGCATCTGTCCTCCTCTCAGAGTGGTGGTGCAACTGGCGGTGCGGCCCGCGCTCCCCTTTCGCGGATGCCTATGCGTGGGTGTCGCGACGAACGACTGCCCTCCTTTCCCTTGTCACAGCTCGAAGATGAACGCATTGACGGAGAGCGCAGGCACCGTGGCCGTGAACGTCGGCCCGGAGCCCAGCTCGCGTGTCTCGGTGGAGGTCGCGACCGTCGTCCGGTCGGCGAAGGTGTTGGCCGCGCCAGGACCGGGTCCGGTGATGGTGTGGACCTGTACCTGCCCCTCGGGGCGAACCGGCTCGATGGCGATGTCGACCTCGCGCGCGTCCTCAAGGTCGCGGTTGACGACGTAGACGCTGACCCGCCCCGCGTCTTCGTCGAGCGTGGCCGAGACGTCGAGCTTGCGCACACCGTGGTACTCGAGGTCAGTCTCGCGGGCGACGAAGTTGGAGAGGATGCGCTTGGCGGAGTAGGTGTCGCTGCTCCAGCTCACGTCGAGCGCGATGGGGCCGGCAGTCTGGGCGTACAGCTCGAAGGGGTAGTAGGTCGTCTGCAGCAAGAGGTCGTCACTCGTCGCGATCATCGGCGCGATGACGTTCACCAGCTGGGCGAGGTTGGCCAGTCGAACGGTGCGTGCGTGGCGGAAGAAGGCGTTGAAATGCATGGCCACGACGAGCGCGTCGGCCAGGTCGTAGACCTCCTCCAGCCCGTTGAAGTCCACGTGGCGGGCATCCGGCGTGGCCTTGTACCAGGCGTTCCACTCATCGACCGCGATGGGGATCGGCTCCCTTGGATGGTGCCGCTGGGTGAGGGAGGCCGAGAGGCCTTCCACGATCCCGAGTCGCTCCTCGATGAGCTCAGAGGTGGCGAGGTAGGCAGGCACGTCACCGCCGGGGTTGCCCACGTACCAATGGATCGAGAGATAGTCGATCTGCTCGGCGGCCTGCTCCAGCAGCAGCTGGATGCGCTCCACGATGTCGCCCTCCCACAGCGAGACCGCGGAGGCCACGAGCTTGATATCGGGATCGGCCCAGCGCATGACCTTGGCGAACTCGGTGTAGGCACGGGCGTACTCGTCCGCCGTCTTGAAGCCGACCTGCCAGGGACCGTCGACCTCGTTGCCGATGCCCCACAGGCGGACGCGGTGAGGCGCGGCAAAGCCGTGCTGCTCGCGCAGCTTGGCCAAGGCCGTTGGCTGCGTGCCATTGCAGTACTCCACCCAGTCGCGGGCCTCGCGCATGTCTCCATCACCGCAGTTGACGACAAGGTAGGGCTCTGCCTCAAGGCGCCGACAGAAGCCGATGAACTCGTTGGTACCGAAGGTGTTCGGCTCGACCGAGTCCCACGCGGGGTCGTACCGCCCGGGGCGCTCGTCGACCGGTCCCACGCCATCTCGCCAGCGGTAGGCGGAGACGTAGTTGCCACCGGGATAGCGGACATTGGAATAACGCAAGCGCTTCGACGCCTCGATCACGTCCGTGCGCAGACCATCGGGCGCTGCGCGTTGCGAGCCGGGCTCGTAGATGCCGCCGTACACGCAGCGACCCAGATGCTCGACGAACCCCCCGAAGACATCCCGATCGATGGTCCCGACCTGATGGTCGAGGTCTACCCGGACACGGTCCATGCTTCCTCCCGGCCGACGACGAAGCGTCGTGTCGGGAAGCATACGTATGCAGTGCCACGATTGCAAGCCGCTGCAGCAGACACCATCAGCGGGCGTTCAGGCTGCAGGCATCGCACTCGCCGCAGCCGCCGACGCGCGACCACCGGGGGGCGCAGGCAGTTCGAGCGACCCGAGAGCCTGCCTGCCGAGAGCCAGGCTGACGACCGCGACCACGGTGAAGATCACCAGGGGCGGCAGCACGAGCTCGCCGGTGATGTTGGCTTCGACGATGAGCATGGAGGCGATCGCGAGGGCCATGGTGGAACCCTTCACCAGGATGATGGAGGACAGCAAGTAGCCCACCGGGAGCTTGTAAGCGACCGCGAGGCCAGTGAAGATCGCCAGCGGCACGAGCAGTCCGAGGTCGAACACAGGAACGACCAGCGTGGAGGCACCCTGGAGCTGGTCGACCACCCTCCTGCCCCAGGTACCCACGACCGCCGGTAGCCACAACCCCGCGAGGATGATCACGACGGTCGCGCTGTAGGCCACGACCGAACGTCGGGGGAACGACCGATCGGCCCGCACCCTCAGCGCCTTGACATCGAGGCCGTAGAGCAGGAGACCCAGTGCCGAGACGGACAGCGCGAGTGTGGCCACGTAGACCGGGAACAGCGGCCCCAGCGCCCAGTAGACCGCGTACTGCGCGGACTGGTAGACCAGGTACGCCAGGAGTCCCGCGCTCACGAGCCCGGCGCGGAGCGATCCGCGGGTCAGCAGCGCCAGTGCCACCAGGGTGGCCGGCACGGCCACCAACAGCGTCACGATGTCCCAGCCGATGCCCTCGGCCACGAGGCCCTCGGCGTTGAAGCGATAGATCCCGTCGGTCACCACGGGCACGACTTCGCCGCGGACGGTCACGAAGTCCGTCGTGGCGAGGTCACCCCTGAGCAACACGCCCGCCGCGCTGGCGACTCCGGCCAACACCGCGGCCAGGCCCCCGAGCAGGGCCACGGTCCTTGCCATGGTCCCATCCATCATTTCCCCCTTTCCGGGCCTACGCCCGACCACAACATCTCGACGAGCTTCCCGGCCAAGGCCGCGATCTCCTCGTCCGCCGGCAGATCCGGCTCGGCCAGCGTCATGCGCTGCATCACCAGCGTCGACGTCAGGCCGTAGAAGGCTTCCGCGAGCAGGCGCGGATCGATGTCCGTCCGCAGTCGCCCGTCCGCCTGGTTCTCACGTAGGAACTCCGCCATCCGTTCCAGGTTGGACGAGGCGATCTCGCTCATGGCCGCCTGGACCTCTGGCACGGCCCGTGCCTCCAGCGTGAGACGAAGGACCAGGCCGCCACTCGTGATGGCATCGCGGATCTCGATCTCGGCGAGGTTCCGCAACGTGGCCCGCAGGTCGCCTGCCACGAGCGCATCGGGCGGCGGGAACTCGCTGCGAGCGGCCGCGGCCATGCCCGCCATCGCGCGCAGGATGCCGGCCTTGCTGCCGAACCGCCGGAACAGCGTCACCTCGTTCACTCCGGCTCGCTCTGCGATCGCGCTCGTGGTCGTGGCGGCATAGCCGCGCTCGGCGATCAGTTCGGCGGTGGCGGCGAGGATCCTGGTCCTGGTGTTGGCCGGCGTCATGTGCTAGTCTCAGTGCAAGCAAGTACTTGCTTACAATATCACACCGACCAAGGGCCGCGCCGGTCATGGCCGAGGGAACAAGGACGGAGCGAAACGATGGGGGCGATCACGAGCGAGAGCGTCGTGCGGGACAGCGACACGGAGGCAGGACCGGCGGGGCGGCTCGAGTCCGCGCGCGCGAACCGGTGGCTCGGGCTGGCGGCAGGCGCAGGCGTTGCGATCGCAGCCGGCCTGATCGCGGCCTGGCTGACGCCCCGTGGGCCGGCCACGACGCCCGAAGCCATCTGGTGGATGGCCGGCGGCCTCCTCGTCGGGATCGCCGGCGGGGCCCTTTCCGGCACGCGCTGGATGGCACTGATCGCCCCGGTCGCGTTCGCCGTGACCTTCGAGCTCGGGCGGCTGGGTACGGACGGGCCCACCGTCGATGCGGTCCAGCCCGGTTCCACCTACGGCATCATCGCGCTCGTCGTGGGCCGTGGCCTGAGCTACCTGCTGGCGATCCTGCCGATGGTGCTCGGTGCCCTCCTCGGCGTGCAGATCGCAGCGTGGGGACGACGTCCCGGGGCCACGTCACTCGGGATCCTCGGCTGGGTCGTGGTCGCACTCGGGGCCATTTGCGTCGTCGGGCTCGGTGCGCTGTTCCTCCGTCCAGCCAGCACGTCCCCGGTCCTCGGAGCGGACGGCGCCCCGGTGCCGGGCTCGATCGCCGAGCTCACCGAGCGTGCGACTCGGCGGACACGACCAGGCCCTGATGATCCGCGGCCGGGACGTCGACGCGCCGGTCCTGCTCCATCTCGCGGGCGGCCCCGGCGGCACCGATCTCGGCGCGATGCGGGGCGATACCTCCCTGGAGGAGGACTTCGTGGTGGTGACCTGGGACCAGCGAGGCACCGGCAAGTCCTACGGGGCGCTCGATCCGACCGACACGCTGACGACCGAGCAGATGGTGGCTGACACCATCGAGCTCAGCGACTACCTGCGCGAGCGCTTCGACGAGGAGCGCATCTACCTCCAGGGCAACTCCTGGGGCTCGCTCCTGGGCGTGCTCGCCGTGGACGCCCGGCCGGACCTCTATCACGCCTGGGTCGGCAGCGGACAGATGGTCAGCCCTCCCGAGACGGACCGCATGTTCTGGGAAGACACTCTCGCCTGGGCTGAAGCCGAGGGCGACGATGACCTGGTGGCCACGCTCCGCGAGAACGGGCCACCGCCGTATGACGACATCCTGGCCTACGAGGCCGCACTCTCACACGAGCACGACTGGAACCCCTATCCCGCATTCGACGGAGACAAGGAGCTGCCGTCCACGTTGTTCGTGCCCGAGAACACGCTGATGGACCAGGTCAACGGCCTGCGGGCGTTCCTCGACAACTTCTCCGTGCTCTATCCCCGGATCCAGGACATCGACTTCCGCCGCGACGTCACCGAGCTGGAGGTCCCCGTGTATCTCGTGCAGGGCGGCCACGAAGCGCGCGGGCGGGCGGTGCTGGCCGACGAATGGTTCGACCTGCTCGATGCACCTTCCAAGGAACGCATCGTGTTCGAGGACTCGGGACATCGTCCCGGCTTCGAGGAGCCCGGCCGCTACGCGGAGCTGATGCGTCGGGTAGTCGACGAGACGTATAGCGTCCGGTAGCAGGCGTCCAGCGGGAGCCTACGCGGCAGCGGTCGGGATGGGGCGGAACATGCAGCCATCGACGAAGAGATCGAAGAAGTCGGGCTCGGTCTCAAGCTCGATGTGGTCGATGCGGCCGATGATCTCGCTGAGCGCCTCACGCCGGCGGCGGGACAGCAGCAGCATGGCCGCTCCCCGGAGCGCGGCGTTGCCGACGCGTTCCACGATCTGTGGCCGGACCTGGGCCAGGAAGCCGATCCCGATGGCGTTGGCGATATCGATGGCGTTGGCGAAGCCGCCCGCGAGGTAGACGTGGTCGATGGCGCCCGCGTCGAGCCCCAGCGACCGCAGCAGGATGCGCTGGCCGGCGGCGTTCGAGGCCTTGGCCTGGGCCAGCTGGCTGGCATCGGCGCGCGAGAAGGTGATGCCTCGCGCAGGCGCGATGGTGTACTCGTGGCCGCCATCGTGGAAGCGACCCTCCGGCGTCATCCACTCCACGCGCCGCAGCTCGGCGAGGATATCGACCAGGCCCGAGCCGCAGATGCCATCTGGCTCGTAGCCGCCGATGACCTGGTACACGAACTCGTCGTCGTTGAGGTGGACGGCCTCGATGGCACCGTCGGCGCCGGCCATCCCGAAGCGGAGCATGCCGCCCTCGAACGCCGGGCCGGCGGGGCTGGATGCCGCCACGATGCGCGTTCCGTCGGTGGCCACGATCTCGGTGTTGGTGCCGATGTCGATGAGCAGCGACGAGCCGGGCGCGGAGCCGAAGTCGGTGGCCACCAGGTCCGCGGCCACATCCCCGCCGACGTGGCTGGCGATGAGCGGCGCGCCGACCACGCGGGCCTGCGGGTGGATGAGGAGACCCAATTCGTAGGCTCGCTTGCTGACCCAGGTGGAATCGGCCTCGCCGCGCAGCATGGCCAGCTCGGTCAGCGACTTGTAGGGCATCTCGCCGATGGGCTTGACGTCGATGTCGAAGAAGAGGTCGCGCATGGTGGAGTTGGCCACGACCATGGCCTCGTAGACCTCGTGGCGGTCGATGCCCAGCTCGGCATAGATGTCTTTCAGCCCGGCGTTGAGCGCGCGACGGAGGGACTTGCGCAGGGTGCCCGGGTGGTCGCGTTCGTAGCCGATGCGGCTCATCACGTCGCTGCCACCGAAGCGCTGGGGGTTCTCGAAGGCGCCGCCGCTGACGACGTGGCCGTCGGTCAGGTCGATGAGGCGGAAGACGACGGTGGTGGTGCCCACGTCGATCGCGAGGCCCAGCACGTGCTCGCGACGCAGGTCGAGCGTGACGCCGTCGTAGAGGACCGCGTGCTCGGTGGTGGTGACGACGGGATCGACCTCGGTGATGGGCTCACCGGCCTCCTCGAGGATGTGCATGCGCCGGCGGATGACCGCGAACTCGATGTCACCCTCAGCCGAGTCGACCCGGGCCTGGCAGGCCAGTCGGAACGCCTGCGGTAGGTACTCCTCGGCCTCGGTCCGGGCACTGAGCTGGTCGCCGCCCTGGCGGATCTCGACGGCACACTCGCGGCAGCGGCCCGACCGACTGCACGATTGGGGCACTGCGAGCGAGACTTCGTCGGCATAGTCGAACAGCGTCTTGCCCGTCGTCAGCGGGCGGCGTTCGGTGCCGTGGATGATCTCGGACACGGGGACTCCAGGTACGTCTGTCGGGCGCTTCCCTACGCTACCAAAGTGCCAGCGGTCAGGCGCCGAGTGGCCCGGAGGGGTTCTGGCGGTGGTTTGGTATCCTGTTCCTCTCGCTGGCGAGTGGCCAAACGGTAAGGCACCTGACTCTGGATCAGGGGATTGAAGGTTCGAATCCTTCCTCGCCAGCCATCTCTTTGCCCTAGTGGCGTTCCCACGCACGAACTGACGGCTGACGCCCTCCCCTGACACCGATCAGGTGAACCCGACGAGAACGCCTCCACCACCAAGCCGTACGCCGAGGCCTCCCGCTCCGGCCAGTACGACCGCGGGCCGACGACGGAAAGGAACCCCAGCTGGCCGGCCCCCTCGGGTGCCGGGCGCTCTGCGGGTGTGTCCGACCCGCTGAGTCGGTCGAGCACGCCGGATGGGTGGAGGTGGGCCAGCCGGTCGGCGGAGCCGAACCAGGCGGCGAGCGTGTCGTGCGAGGCAGGCTCGAAATCGACGATGGCCGACCGGATCTCTTCGGTGAGGGTCTCGAAGAGGACGAGGGCGCCGGGGTCGCGGCGAGCCTTGGCCTTCCGGGCGAGCCGTCGCCGTCGGAGCATGCGATCGGTGAGGACGAAGGGGTGGACGGTTGCGACGTAGGTCGCCTGTGGTTCGTTCATGGACGCAAGGTGTGCGAGACACGGGCTTCGTCAAGGGGTGAGTTCGCCGGGCTTCGCGGCGTCAGCTCGGCGGGCTGAAGCATCGGGTCGGACCGTCGGAAGTAGCGATCCACGAGCGGCGGCCTGGCCCTTCACCCCGTCCCCGCGGTCCCTACGGCGCGAAGCAGTCGTCCGGGGCGTTGTCGAAGACGTTGGCGTCCGGGCCATCGCAGCGCACGCCCACCAGGACGCCGGCGGCGGTGTTGTAGACGCCCCCGCCCTGGCCGGGCACGGTGCCATCGAACATCGTCTCGGCGGCGTTGTCGTGGATGCTGCTGCCGCCCTGCATGGTCAGCGTCCCCGCGTTGTAGACGCCGCCACCTCGGGTCGGCGGGTAGGCACCGGGCGGGTCGCTGTAGGTGCCCACGGCGGTGTCGTCGCGGACCACCGCGTGGTGGATGCTGGCCCGCTCCGCGAGCGTGAGCGTGCCGGTGTTGTAGACCCCGGCCCCGGGATCACCGGAGGCCTCGCAGGTGACGCTCACGCAGGAGCTCGTCCAGGTGTGATGGATGGCGCTCGTGCCCCGCATGACCAGCGTGCCGGCGTTGTCGACCGGGCCCTGCCGATAGAGGCTGGCCCGGTCGTCGAACACGAGCCTGCCGCGATTGATGACCGTGGTCGAGACGCCGTGGAAGAGACGGTTGTCGTGGATCGCGGTGTTCCCGCGCAGGCGCAGCGTGCCCCGGTTGACGAGCGTGCGGCGGGTCTCGTTGGCGACGATGCGGGTGTGTCCGTTCGTGACCAGGGTCCCGAAGTTGGACACCACACCGAGCCCGGAGTTGTGGCGGATCGCGACACCGCGCAGCCACAGGTGACCGTGGTTCACGATGGCGCGTTCGCCGCGCACGATGTCCAGGCCGCGCAGGCTGACCGAGGCCGTGGCCCTGACGGTCAGGACGGGCTTGACCGCGGACTTCCAGTGCTGGCCATCGAGCGTCGGCCGCCCCAGCCGGGCGGTCCTGACGCCCACGATCGTGAGCCGCTTGCCGATGACGGTCTGCCCCACGCAGGTGCCCTGCACCACCAGCTTGCTGCCGGGCCGGGCGCGGTAGACGGCCTGCTGGAGCCGGCCGTAGACCTGGCCGCTGGTGGTGTCCCGCACCCGGCACGTCGTGCCGGCAGCCGCGACCGGGGCGGCCGCGAGCGTGAGCTGGGTGGCCAGGGCCAGCAGCGCGACCAGGGCGGCGCTGAGCCACCGGTGCGTGCTGATCCGGTGTGGGGTCGTCGGTGCTGGCATCTGGTCCCTCCCATTCGTGCACTCGGGTCCATGGTCCCGGTCGAGGCCGCACGGCCCTGATGGTCGGGGTCCCGGCAGTGACGCGGCGGCCCGGGTCATCGGCCGGATCCTTCCATGTGGCCGTCGGTCCGAGCGACCGGCAGACGACGTCGCCGTCGCCCGTGAGGACACAGGCAGATGTCTCACCGACCGCGACCTCGCGCACCGGGTCCGCGCCGAGCGGGGACTGCCTCGCCGTCGCTGCCGGGGTCCCAGCACCAGGGCCGTCGCTCGAGGTCGAGCACACAGGCGTAGGTCGGCCCGGCCACCAGGTCCGTGGCGGCCGGTGCGTCGGAGATGGTCCAGCTCTCGGCACCGCGCGGCGCGCACAGCGGCGGCCCATCGAGCGCGGCCGCACAACGCATCGACCCGGTCAGGGCCACGAGGTCCACCGCCGTGCCGGGCGTGTCGGAGCGGACGAGGCCATCCTCCGGCGACCAGCAGGCGAGTGGCTGGTCGAAGCGGGCGGCGCAGGCGAGCCCATCACGCAGGTCGAGGTCGATGACGCCGCGCAGGCGCTTGCCGCCCGACCAGGTCGCGGGCACCGCGCCGAACCCGGCGACGAGACAGGTGACCTCGCCCTCGTCCGAGGTGAAGCAGGCCGTCCGTTCGTCGGCCACGGCGGCCACGACCGGCCACGCGAGACGCTGGGGACCGAGCGCCGGACCGAGGAAGTCGCAGACGAGGATCCGCGAGCCGGTGATGATACAGCGCCACTCGGGGGTGGCCAGGAGCAGCCGCGTGCGGCTTGGCTCGGCCACGCCCGACAGCTCGACCGTGCCCTCGACCAGCGGGCCACAAGAGACGGTGCGCTGTCGGGATCGTCTGATGACACAGACCTCGTCGCCGGCCATGACCAGACCGGCCGGGACCGGTGGGGCCGGGTCGGCCGAGACCGCGGCGGGGATGAGCAGGAGACCCAGGGCCAGGACGAGCGAGCGCTTCATGCCCTGATGGTAGGACCGCCACGGATCCCCGCGTGTTGCTCAAGCCCCAGGCCGGGCTTGGAGACCGGGACGATCGGTCGCTCCGACAGCGGGCCGCCACGCATTCGAGAGCCTCTACGACCAGGCCGATCCCGACGGAGGCTCGGCCTAGTCGGGCCGTCGCATGCCCACACCTCCGACGATGACGGGCTCGTCAAGCGTCACGGTCGTCACGTAGGGCACGCTGATCATCGCGCAGCCGATCGCGTCCGGGTGGCGCCCGGTGAACACCCGCACGTCGAGCCCAGCGTCGGTCGGCGTGACCTCGACACGATCGAGTGCGTGGCACCCGACGGGTAAGCCGTAGTAGTAGACGTGGAGCGTCCGTCCGTCGGGATCGACCTCCAGTCGTTGCCAGTAGATGCTCCTCCAGTAGTCGCCTCCAAAGGCTTCCTCCACGCCCTCGACGGGGGTATCGATGAGGGCGCCGGGTCCGGTCCGCAGTGCGTGCCCGGACCGCTGACCGTGAGCGAGCCCTGCTTGACGAGGCGGGCGATGTCGGCGTTCCAGGCCGCCTTGTCGCCGGTGACCCGCAGACAGACGCCCTGGTGGGGATCGCGGTCGAAGCCGTTGATACAGCCGTCGCCGACTCCGGTCACCCTGGCCTTCCCCGCGATGACCCGCTGGGCGAGGCGCTCGTCGCTCGCTGGCCTTGCGCCGGTGACCGTCAGGCAGACGTCCCGCATCGCCACCGGCTCCGGCGCGCTCGCCACGATGTAGTCGAGGTCGGCCACGCCCTCGGGCACGACCTTCGCGATCTTGGCGTCGACCGCGTCGATGAGCCCGTCACGCTCGACCACGACGGTCGCCCCGACCCGCGGCACGACGATCCCGCCGTTCCAGTGCCGGACGCCGGCCGTGTCATCGAGGATCTGCCGGATCTCGCGCCAGAAGCGCTGGAAGTCCTTCATCGAGTAGGCGGTCGTCCGATGAAGGACGGTACAGGCACGGGCGGTCGTTCGACTAGCGTCGCAGGGCCTCGACCGAGCCGATGGCGCGAGCCTTGCGGTCGTGCAGATCGCGGCCGCCGATGACCAGTACGGTGCCATCAGCTGCCAGGACCGTCGCCTGACCTTCGTCGGCTCCGGCCTTCGGGTACTTCAACGTCATCCAGGCGTTCGTCGTCGGATCCCAGACGGACGCGTGCTGGACCGGACGGTCCCGCGTCTTGGCTCCTCCCATGGCCACACCGCCGACGAGCATGACGCGACCGTCGCCGAGGACCTGGAGCGAGGCGAGCCGGCGAGCCGGCGGCCCCCCCTTGACCGGCGAGACGTCCCCGCTGGCCGGGTCGAGGATGGAGAGCGCGGGTCCGTCGAACCAGCTGGCGAGTACGACCCGCCCGTCGGGTACGAGCGCCACGTCCGAGAGCTCGAGTTCGATCGATCCGAGGGTCGACCACGATCCGGTCGCTCGGTCCCATACCTCGGCGGTGTCGTTGCCGAAATGACCGAAGAGGTCCGCCTGGAAGCTCATCCGTTCTCCACCAGCGACGAGGACGTTGCCGTCCGCGAGTCGGAGGGCGAAGTGGTTCGTACGTCCCTCGGCGAGCGAGCCGGTGGGCTCGACCGTGCCGTCGACAGGGTCCCACACCACCGATTCGGGGAAGCCGGTGCGGCCCTTGAGCTCGAGGCCGCCAGCCCTTGGTTTCCAGGTGCACTCGGAGCGACCGCCCGCGAGCAGCACCCTGCCGTCCTCGAGCAGCGTCGCGCTGGAGCCTCCGGCGTCCGGGATGCCGGCGACCGGCTCGACCGAGAGCGTCGTCGGATCCCAGACGAGCGGCGGCAACGGGGCGCAGAGGTGACTCTTGGGATCGGCGTCCATGGTCCCGTGGTTGCCGCCGGCAAGGAGCACCCTGCCGTCGGGTAGCGCGACCGCGTCGTGGTCGGACAGGCCGAAGGGCAGGACGCCAGCCGCGCGCGCGACGGCCCGGTCGGGGTAGACGAGCTCGAGCGAGAGCACCGGCTTGCTGCCTCGCACACCCCCGGCCACGAGCACCGAGCCATCAGCAAGCAGCGTCGCGGTGTGGCCGCTGCGTGGTGTCTCGAGCCGGGCGATCGTGACCCACTCACCTCGATCCGGCGGCGGGGCGGCCATCATGGCCGCGACAGGCGTGACGGTGACCGCCAGCATCAGACCGGCGACGACCAGGCCGATGATCAGCGCCCAGCGCGTGTCCAGCCGGTGTGACGGCGACCTGACGGATCCGGCCTCGGTCGATGGCTGCACCATGTCTCCCCCTTCGCGTGCCCTGTGCTGCGCCGCGTGACGCAGCCGGCTGATGATAGACGCGGCCGACCGCGGACGCCGCTCTCAGACCTTTGAGGCGTGCGGTCCTGGGTCAGGCTCGTCGTCTAGGCACGGCCCCTGTGACTGGGTGAGGGCGCAGGCGGCCCACGCCAGCCACAGGCCCACGACCCTTCCGTCCTCGGCGATCCTGACCCGATACCGGTCGCCGCGGACCGACCTCCGCACGAGCTGTCGCCCCCTGGCAGGTGGCGTCGAAGGGGTGGAGCTGGCGAGCGACGCGGCTAGCCGTCAGCCCGATCCCGGGGCATCGCGCGGGCCAGGGGCACATCCAGCGACGACTTGGTCTCGTCGAAGCGATAGCGCCGCAGGACCGCGCGGTCGAAGCCGAGGCCCGAGGACCGCCGGCTGGGCCTGCCGACGAGCACCCAGACGGCATCGTCGGTCCAGGTCATCAGGATGGGGATGCATCCCTTGGGGCGGCCGGCACAGACGTCCACCATGGTCGCCCTGGTCCGGCCGGTCGGCACGACGGCGACGTAGGCCGCGCCGTCCTCCATGCTCCCGCTGAACCATGTGCCCGCCGGAGTCGGGATCGCCTCGTACACGCCCGCCGAGCCCTTGGGGAACGCGACGCTCGTCCGCGTCTCGGCCGCCGGGTCGATGAGCTGGGCCCCGTCTTCGTCCCTCGCCAGCACCAGTCCGCCCGGGCCGGTCGAGAGCGTGGCGCCCACGCGCGGACTGTAGGACAGACGGTCCGCCTTCGTGCGCGCCTTCAGCCAGGACGGGGTCGACAGCCGACCTGATCCGGGGTCGATGAGGCCGAGACGGACCGTCCCGTCGCGCTTCGACCGCCGGAGCTCGAACATGCCGATGATGACACCGCCCGCCTCGGCCACGTCGACGTCGAAGAGCTCGAAGGTACTGCCGACCCCCTCGGCGACGTTCTCGGACGTCCGGGCCAGCAGCGAGTCCCAACCGGGGACCCTCGCGCCCCGCACGCTGAGCGGTCGCCCCGGCTCGGCCCAGCTGGCGACGGGATCCGAGCCATCGAGCGGGACCTTCACGACGCACTCGGCCGCTCCGGGCTCCATGGATGCGACGCCGGACCACCACAGGGCCCCGTGGTCCGGGCGTCGTGGGGTCGGGAGGTCATTGTCTGGCAGACAGCCGGTACCGCCGACCTCGAGACGTTCGAGGATCGTGCCGTCCTCGCCATCCACCCTCGTGATCGTGATGCCGGACTGGATCCAGAGATCCGTGCCCGCGCCATCGTCGACGAGCGGGTCGACCGGCTCGAGCGACGGTCCGGCAGAGGGTGAGCCTGTCGGGACCCCGGGCGGCGTCTCCTCCTGGGCCATGGTCGGTGTCGCCACGATGGCGAGCGCCAGCAGCGCGGTGAGCATGGATCGAATAGGCATCGGGTCCCCTCCTGGGGCGCGATGTTACTCCCACGCAACGCCACCACCGGCCTGGTCCTGTCGCCTTCGCCGAGTGCCCGTTGCGCGGTGGACCCGG
>CAVSXV010000004.1:0-727275 GCA_963731995.1 uncultured Chloroflexia bacterium | reverse complement strand
CTTCTACCTACTCGTTCGGCTACCCTTGGGTTCCTGCTCGTCATGGCCATCGCCACGCTCTCGGCGAACCAGATTCGAGCGGCCCTGGCGGGCCCACTGCGCTCAGCGCTCCAACGATCATGATGCGCCCGAGGGTCGCCGGTGGAACCCGACATACGACCGGCCCGAGTTGCTGGCGCGTGCGCTACGCGCGGTCGCCGCACAGGACTACCCCAACCTCCAAGTCATCGTGGCCGACAACGCGAGCCCCGGAACTGGCACGGAGGTGACCGTCAAGTCGTTCACAGCACGGATACCCGGCCTCGAGTACTACCGCCATACGTCCAACATCGGCCCGCTCGCGAACTTCAGGTTCTTGCTCGACCAAGCGGACGGACAGTACTTCATGTGGCTCGCTGACGACGATGAGTTAACGCCGAACTACGTGTCGGCGCTTGCGGCCCCCCTAGAGGCGGATGGGGGGCTGGCGTCTGCCCGTGGCGACATGGGTCATGGTGTCCGACGAGGGCCACAGGGTGCGCATGCCGACGGCGGACTTCCCGAGCCGGTCCGCACTCGCAGAGCAGGATCCGGTTCGTCTGGGGGACCGACGACGCGTTCTTCTACGCACTCCATAGGACGGAGGTGCTTCGCGAGGCGTCGTTTGATGGCTACTGGTGGCCGAACACGTCTCAGACGACCAACTGGGCATTCGTACTGCTACTGGACGTCGTGCTACAGGGGTCGGACCCTCCTAGTGACCGCGAATTCCCCGGAGTTCCTCAACCACTTCTACACCTCGAAGGCCTACACGTTGGCGCCTGCTCGCCTGCGCGGGGCTCCGGTGAGGACCCTGCGGAAACCAATCTCCACGTCCTCTACTGGCGGAAATGCGCGTCCGTCTTGGGTTTGCGGTACCTCCCCGTCATCGTGCCCGTCTCAATGGGCGCTGTAACTCTGGAGGCGTTCGGCCACCTGCGGAAATCCGCCGCCAAGCGCCTCTGGCGGCGCAGGGGGTCGGGCGGTTAGGCAGGCGTGCGTGGGCGTCACTCCTCTGACTCCTCGGGGGCGAGGAGAGGGTACAAGCGAGCAGGTCCTCGACAGAGCGGCAGTGGCCATAGACGCCGTCGTCATGGACGAGATAGCGAGATCACATGTATCCGTGCAGCGCGGACAGAGACGACAATCGCGAGGACTGGTCACCTCCTAGCTCCCCTGTCTCGTCTCGGAGTCCCGATTCCGCTCACCCGTGCCTCTCGTGGGAAGGCGGCGCCGCCAAGGCTGTTCCGGCCGTCAAGCACGACCTCCAGTGCAGGGAACCAATCCTGATCGAGCCCACCAAACGCGTCGTCTGCAGTCTGGAGAACCACCGACCATGCATCGCTGGGTTCGCCCCACGTCCATGTCCTTGGGGCACACTGCCAATCTCGTCACTCGATAGGAGCGGATTCCATGCGGCCACATCCGCGCCTTCGGCTACTAGGCGGTCGATCAGAGGAATCGCCCGCGAGTACGCCAGTTCCTTCACTCCCGCTCGGTAGGTCAAGCCGAGTACGAGCACTTCGACGTCCCGCAGAGGCCGCCAGTTCCGCTCGCAGCGTGTCGACGGCGAGATCCACCTGGCCGTCGTTGACCGACGCGAGAGCTCATCAGGCCGAACTCGGAGCGCCGCGACAGCAGGAAGTGCGGGTAGACAGGGATGCAGTGGCCGCCGACGCCCAGCCCTGGCTGGTGGATGTGGCTATAGGGCTGGCTAGTTGGCCGCCTCGATGACCTCGAGGACATCGACCCCGACTTGATCGGCGTATGCTGCGACTGGTTCGCGAAGGCGATGTTCACGTCCCGATACGTGGTGTCCGCGAGCTTGCTCAGCTCGGCGGCCTCGGCCGAGCTCATCACCACTACCTCTGCGTCCAGCACCGATGCGTAGAACTGGCGGCCGCTCGGTGCCGGACGCGGACCGATTCCACCGACCAGCTTCGGATAGGCCGAGAGGTTTCGAAGACGGCGCCGCTGAACAGGCGCTCGGGCGAGAACGCCACGAGAAGTCCGTCTCGCGGTCCGAGCCCGCGAGCTGCCTCCAGCATCGGCGCGTAGCGCTCGCGTGTGTCCCCGACCGGCAGCGTCGTCTCGAAGATGACCGTGGCCCCGGCATGCAGTCCGGGACCGATCGACGCAACCGCTGCATCCATGAGCCGAGTAGTCGGGCTGCTCTCCTCGTCGAGCATGACCGGGACGATGAGGACGACGACGTCCGACTCACTTGCGGCTGGGGCCGCGTCCGACGTCGCGCGCAGGCGGCCCGCCTCGTGGGCACTCACGACTCGCTCCGCGAGGCCTGGCTCCTCGGCGACGTGCGACCTGCCCTCGTTGATCGACGCCACGACGGTTCATCGATGTCGACGGCGATCACGTGCCAGCCGTGCGAGGCGAACTGGGCCGCAAGCGGCAGGCCCATCTTGCCGGCACCGACGACGGCGACCGTACCTGCGGTTCCGGGCTCGCCGATCCAGGGGCAACGTGGGTTTCTCGGCATGGTGCACAGTCGCGTGCCGGACAGCGGATGCTGCCGCCGAGCACGCTCGCGGTAGCCGATGGTCGCCGTGAGATCGTCACGGAAGGCTCAGGAGTGGACGAGGCGGGTCGGCAAATGCACAGGGTTCCCGTCACGTCGCGGCCTGCAAGAGGCCGGATGCGATCGTCAGCGCCCACAGGCCGTCCTCGCCGTCAACGACGGGGCGACCCCGATCGTGCCACCGAGAGGAACGCATCGAGCTCCGCGGCCAGTGGCTCGCGATTCGCGACTTCGATGACTTCACGATCACCCTCGAACGTGGTCGCGTAGCCATCGATGATCGTCGGGCTGCGCCACATCTGACTTCGTGAAGACCAGCCGCTGGGTGAGATAGTCCAGCTCGAACTGCCCGAGTTCGCCCACGACCGTCAGCCAGCGCCGCTTCACGGGCGTGAGCCAGTTGACGTCGAGCATCCCGGTCGACGCCCGACGGGAAGTGAAGCAGCCCGAACAGGAAGTCCTCGTTGGTCGCATGGATCCGCTGGGCCGTCTCCGCGTAGACACGGGTCGGTCGTTCACCAGCGACCCAGGAGATGATGTCGGCGTCGTGCGTCGCCAGGTCGATCGCCACGCCGACGTCACGGATCCGGGCCGGGAACGGTCCCGCCCGACGACTCGCGATCGAGTAGATGTTGCCGGCCCAGCCCTGCTCGAGCCGTCGACCGAGCTCGAGCACGGCCGGGTTGAAGCGCTCGATGTGGCCGACCTGGAGTGGTATCGCCGTGTTGCTCGTGCGCGCCGCGACCAGCGCGAGCCCCTCCTCGACCGTCGCCGCGAGTGGCTTCTCGACCAGGACCGGCAAGCCGCGCTCGATCGCCGCATGCGCGAGGGCGGCTGTGCGTCGTGGTCGGCGCCGCGATGACGACCGCATCGAGTCGGCCTGCGTCGATCATCGCGAGGGCGTCCGCGTACCCGGGCGCCGGTCTGCGCCACGGCGTCCGCCACGAGGTCTCGGCGCCGGGTCTGCGACGGCGGCCAGGACGCAGTCATCCCGGCTCGAGAGGTTGCGCAGGTGGTTGCGGCCCATCGAGCCCAAGCCCGACGAGGCCCACACGAAGAGTGTCGTCATCGTTCGGACCTCGCGACGTGCTCGTCAACACGGGAGTCGCCGTCTCGCGAATGGCACCGATGACGGTCTCGACCTCGTCCGCCGTCAGAGTCGGGGCGGACCGGGACCGAGAGCACTTCCTCAGCCAGCCGGTTCGTCACCGGCAGCTCGAGCTCCCGGCGCCGGGCAACAGCGCCTGCAGGTACTGCTGGCGGTGGACGGGACCGGGTAGTAGATCGAGCGTGCCGACCCCGCGCTCGTGAGGCCGTCGACCACCGACTGGCGCTCGCCGGGAAACCGCATCGTGAACTGATGCCATACATGCTCGCGGCCAGCGAGCTCCGCCGGCATGTAGTAGCCGCGAGTCCCGCCGCAGATCCAGCGCGTGCCGACGCCTGCGCTCGTCCCGCTCTCGGTCGCTGCCAACTGGGCCATGCCGATCGCCGCAGCGAGATCGGTCGGCTTCAAGTTGGTCCCCAGCGAGCCATGGAGGTAGCGCTCCCCCATCCCGTGGTTCCGATACAGCCGCAGTCGGTCGGCGAGCGCGTCGTCGTCGGTCGTCGCGATACCGCCCTCGCCGCGTCATCACGTTCTTCGTCGCGTACAGGCTGAACATGGCTGGGCCGAACTGTCCGGCCGGCGCCCGCCGTATCGTGCACCGATGGCCTGTGCGGCGTCCTCCACCAGCACCAGCCCGTGGCGCTGGGCGATCTCTGCGAGTGGATCCATGTCCGCCATCAGGCCGTAGAGGTGCACGGGCAGGATGCGCCTTGGACCGGGGTGTGATGGCCGCCTCTACGAGCTTGGGGTCGATATTGAAGTCGTCGCTCCGACACGTCGACGAACACTGGCCGGGCGCCGGTCTGCAGGATGGCGCTGACGGTGGCGTTGAACGTAGAAGCTCACGGTGATGACTTCGTCGCCCGGGTCCGAGGCCGAGGCCGCGCAGGATGGCCTCCAGGGCCACCGTGCCGTTGGACATGAAGACGGCATGGCGGACGCCGCAGTACTCGGCCCACGCCTCCTCGAACTCCCGAGTCCGCTGGCCCATGGCCAGCATGCCCGAGTGAAGCACCTCCATGACGCGCCTTCCTCGGCCGTTCCGACCTCCGGGCGTGAGATTGGGATCATGCTGCTACCCCCGCGCATTCGCCATCGGTCGACCATGATACGTAGTGCCATCGAAGCGGACAATGCGGCCGCGCCCTCGAACGACGCGCCAGATTGTGACGCCCTCACTGTCCGTAAGTCGCCGGCCACACCGGCACACCCAACCGAGTCGCTGGGCTGGGTTGCCTGCCACGAGGGCGTGACGGGCACAGCGCGAGTCACGACGGCTCCGGCTCCGACCGTCGCGAACGGCGATACGTCGCAGCCCGCAACCACCACTGCAGCCGGCGCCGATCGAGCAGCCCTCGCCCAGGTGGATCTCAGAGACCAGTCCTCGGCTCCGGTAGCGAGCGACGCCGTCGGTGGTGATGCTCCTGGGAATGCGATCGTTCGTGAGGATCGGCCGCCGGGCCGATGAACACGCCGGAGCCGACCGTGACCCCGTGATAGATGAGGGCGTTGTTCTGGATCTTGACCCTGTCGCCGATGCGGACGCCCGCGTCGATGTAGGCGCCGCGGCCGACGATACAGTCCTCCCGATGCTTGCGCCTTCCCGGACGCGCACCTGTTCCCAGACCTTGGTCCGCGCCCCGATTCGCACATCCGGGTCGACTATGGCGTCTCGGTGGATCACCGGAGCGGACCTCCGACTTGATCGCCACTGCGGCACCGATCAGGCAGGCGTCGGTGCGGACCGATGGCGACGCTTTCCACACAAGCGTATGAAATAGTGGTGCGTGGACGCAATGGTACGGACGCGCCAGACGTGGCGCGGAGACCAGTGCCACTCCGCATCTAACGTCCCTCCAGCGCTGCGGGGATCGTCCGCACCATGATCTGCAGGTCCAGCCACAGGCTCCAGCGGTCGATGTACTCGAGGTCGTCCTCGACCCACTTGTCGAAGACCGTCTCCTGGCGCGAGCGGACCTGCCACAAGCCCGGTGATGCCGGGCTTCATGCGACAGCCGGCGCCGATGCCACAGGTCGTAGTCGCTCACCTCTGACGCCAGCGGCGGCCGCGGCCCCACCAGCGACATGTCGCCGCGCAGCACGTTCCACAGCTGCGGCAGCTCATCGAGCGACCAGCGCCGAAGCGTGCGCCCGATCGGCGTGATCCGCGGGTCGTCGGTCATCTTGAAGGCGTGGCCCTCCAGCTCGTTGCGACTCGGCCAGCTCGGCCAGGCGCTCCTCGGCATCGACGGCCATGGAGCGGAACTTGAGGATCTGGAACGGGCGCCCGTGCAGGCCCACCCGCGTCTGGTGGAAGAGCGCCGGTCCCCCATCGCGCCGGACGGCCCAGCCCACGACCGCGAACAGCGGCGAGAGCACGACCAGACCCACGGCCGACACGAAGATGTCGAACCCGCGCTTGGTCCACAGCGCCAGCGTCCGGTCCGGCCCCGACACCAGCGAATAGACCGGCGTGCCCTCGAGGTCCTCGACCTTGCCCTGGGCGAAGGGGTGCGTCAGCACATCCATGGGCACGCGCACGATCTTGCCCGCCTCCTCGGCCGCGTAGGCGATGCCGTCGAGGTACTCCCACTGGCTGAAGGGCAGGCAGATGGCGACCTCGTCGATGACCTTGTCCGCCATGACCTGCTCCAGGTCGGACAGCTTCCCCAGCCACGGCCACTTGGCGCCCTCGGCGTACGCGGGCTCGTCGTCGAGCAGACCGACCACCACGAGGCCCAGCTCGGCGTGGCTCTCCATCGTGGACGCGAACGCCTGCCCGCGCGGCCCGGCACCCACCACCAGCACGTAGCGCGCGTTGCGGCCCTGTGCACGGAGCTGACGGAACGCCAGCCGCAGGAAGGCCCGCGTGACGAGGGTGACGACGTACTGCGTCGGGAAGAGGATGATCAGGAAGACGCGGCTGACGTCGGGGAGCTTGAACCAGAAGAGCACGGCGAACGTGGCCACGGCCATGAGCACGGTCGCGCGCAGCAGATCCCACGCCTCGGAGCGGATGGACCAGCGCGCGCGCGGCCGGTACATGCCGTTGAGCGCCAGGGCCACGACCCAGCCCACGGCGTAGACCAGCAGCAGGGCCTCGGCGTTGGGGATGATCTCCCGCCACCACACGGCCCAGTCCTCGCCGAAGCGCAGCCGGGACAGGCCCACCAGGACGACCGCTGCGAGCAGCGCCGTCGGTGAGCATGAGCAGGGCACGCAGGGTCGATGCATGGCGCCGGATCATGTCCGCGTCACCCTACGGAGAACGTGGTGCGTTCTGGCAATGGTACGGACGGTCTAGCCGGGTGCGCTCCCCTAGGGTGTGGTCCCGGTGGGTGGATGGTGATGTCCCGTCAGGTGGTCCAGCGGTCGTCGATCCCGTCACTTCGCCGTTCGTCGACCAGCACGAGGCCCGGCTGGCCGGGCGGCAGCAGGTCCAGCGGCTGTGTGCGGCGATAGGTGTAGGTGCCGTAGTAGTAGGTGGTCGTGCCGATCGTCGGCGTCCCCGAGCGGCCGGCGCTCGCCCAAGCCGACGCTCGCGGTCATCTGCCGCATAGAACGTGCCCGATGCGCTGGAGGCGCCGGTACCGCTGCAGCGTCGTCGAGGTGGCCCAGGTGGTCGGCCAGGCGTGCGCGTGCGAGGGAGGCGTGCCCCGTCGGTCGGGGTGGTGTCGGTCATGGCCACGACGTCCTCGTACGCCGCCTCGATCGCCCTCCCAGGCCGCGATGTAGCGCTCCTGGTACGCGGCGTCCGGCCCGTCGGCGGCCAGCTCGTACGCCCGTTCGATGTCTCCGGCCATCAGCGCGATCTCCCACGCCACGTCCGGCGCGGCGGCGATGGCCTCTTCCGCGAGGCGCTGCGGATCGCTCGGCACCAAGCTCGGCTCGCCAGGCAGCGTCATACGCCAGCGTCGGCATCGCGGTGAGCGTATCGACATAGGCTGCGTCCGCCTCATCGGTCAGGCCGGCGAGGTCGTACACCCATCCGGCCGCCAAGGTCACGGCTGGCTCCTGCTCGCCCAGTCGAAGCGCCTCGGCCAACGCGTCGCGACCTGGTCGGCCGGATAGCCCAGCTCCACCCGAGCACGCGCGAGGCCCAGCCAGGCTCGGGCAGTTGGTCGACATCGATGACGGCCCGATAGGCCCGCTCGGCCCCTTCCCAGTCTCCCTCGGCCGCCAGCGCCAGCGCAGCGGTCATGCCGTAGACGCCGATCGTCGGATCGGCATTCGCCGCCTCGAGCGCGGGCGCCAATGCGTCTGCCCACTCCCCTTCTGACGCCGCCGCCACGGCCTCCTGGTGCGTCATCGCGACCGACTCCGAGCTGATGAGCTGTTGCACCGATGCCAGGCATGCCAGCACCAACAGGGCGACAGCCGCATTGCGTAGCCAACAGGCGACCCTGAACGGCACGAGCGGCAGGCGGATGCCGTGGCTGCTCGTCGCATCCAGCACCGCGATGGGCAGGCCCATGAGCAGGGCCACGGCCGGGATGGTGTGGGTATCGACGAACACGTTGAGCGCCAGGTAGGTGAGCCCGAAGAGCGAGGCCCAGGCCCAGCGACGGCGCACCGGGTCGCTGCCCCGATGGCGCGGTACAGCAGCCAGGCCACCGAGCCGAAGGCGATGACGCCGGCGGCCAGGCCGACGAGGCCCAGCTCGGCCGCGGTCTGGAAGTACTGGCTGTGCGCGTGTGGCTGATACCAGTTGAGCTCGCCGGCCTCCTGGTAGGCCACACGCTCGATCATCCAGGTGCCGGGCCCGGTGCCCAGCAGCGGCGCATCCTCGAACATGCGCAACGCGGTCGCCCAGATCTCGAGTCGCCCACCGTCGCCTGACCCAGGCGGTTGAGCACGATGGGGCCCAGGAAGAAGACGGCCAGGGCGGCCACGATCGTGACCGGGATGAGCGCCAGCCGGAACGCACGCCGGGTCCACGCGGTGGCCAGCATCGCCCGTCCCGCGAGTCCAGCAATGCGAGTGCGCCGACGATGAGGATCGTGCCGGAGATGGCCAGCCAGCCCGAGCGGCTGCCGGAGATCAAGCCGGCCACGGCCAGCATCGATACCAGTACCACGGCCGTGATGCGAGCGCCGCGCGTCCCCAGCCCAAGGCCGCCGATGGCGACCGTGGTCATCAGGGTCAGGACCGTGAACACGACGCTGGGGCTGCCCCAGGTCATGCCCAGCAGCGCCGGGCGCAACGGTGGCACGCGGATCTCGCCGACGAGGCCCCACCACTCGATCCAGAGCTGCAGCGACCAGACGATGTAGGCGCCCATCATGATGAAGGCGATGGCTGCGACGCGCCGCCGATGCGGACGCGGGCGTATGGCAACGCCATGATGCGCACCAGCAGCAGGTACAGCGCCACCAGCAGCACGGCGTAGGAGAGGAAGTCGAGACCGATCCGCTGGTGCTGCGAGAACGAGACCGACAAGCCGAAGGCCACGAGCGGCGCCACGAAGGCCGGCCAGATCGCGGTCGTCGGCCGCCACTCCGGCCGGCGCCAGGCGACGACCGCCCACACCACCAGGGCGACGGGGACGATGGCGATGTCGAGGAGCCGCACCGGCCCGATGTACATGCCCAGCCAGCTGCCGCCGACGACGAGGGCGTAGAAGAGGAGCAGCGACGAAGCCGACCCAACCGAGGAACGCCCATCTCGGTGTCGGTCGCTCGTCCACGGACGGCACGCTCGTCGCCGTCAAGTGCGCACGATCGGGTCGGCCACGGCTCGGGGCCACCGAAGGGGCCCAAGCGGGCACCAGGAACCGGCTCAGGACACGAGATCATGACAGGCAAGGTACTCAGAGAAGGTGCGCTCCAGCAATGGTACGGACGGTCTAGTTGGGTAGAGGGCAGTCGCCGCGCTAGGGTCGCCGGTGTGACTGACCAGCATCGACCAGCCGGTCGCCATCATCGGCGGCGGCTTCGCCGGGCTTGCCGCGGCCTACGAGCTCTGTCTGCGGGGCATCCCCTGCACGGTCTTCGAGAGCGACGACGCCGTCGGCGGCCTCGCCGGCAGCTTCCAGGTCAACGGCGCGGACCTGGAGAAGTTCTACCACCACTGGTTCACCAGCGACGAGCACGTGATGGGCCTCGTCGACGGAGCTGGGGCTCGGCGACCGGCTGGTGCGCCATGCGAGCCGCACCGGCATGTACTTCGCCAACCGCCACTACCGCCTGTCCACGCCCATGGACCTGCTGCGCTTCGATCCCCTGCCCTGGCTCGACCGGATCCGCCTGGGCCTGATGACGCTGCGCGTCCGCCGCATCGACGACTGGCAGCCCCTCGAGGAGCTGACAGCGGCCGAGTGGGCTCGGCACGTCGGCGGCGAGCGCGCCTACGAGATCGTCTGGGAGCCGCTGCTCCGGGGCAAGTTCGGCGACGAGGCGGACAACGTCTCGGCGGTCTGGCTGTGGAACAAGCTCAAGCTGCGCGGCGGCTCGCGCAAGGCGGACGGCTCCGAGGAGCTGGTCTACCTGCGTGGCGGCTTCGCAGGCCTCGCGCGGGCGCTGGCGGAGAAGATCGAGTCGACGGGCGGGCAGGTCCTGACCGGCCAGAAGGTCGAGGGCATCGAGACGAACGATGGCGTCGGTCACCGCGGTCGTGGCCGGCGGCCAGTCGCACCCGGTCTCCCACGTCCTCGCGACCACGGCCCTGCCGGAGATCGCCACGGTCGTGGACGGCCACGTGGACGACGCCACACGCGAGGCCCTGGAGCGCATCCGGTATCTCGGCAACGTGTGCATCGTGCTGGAGCTCGACCGCAGCCTCTCGGACACGTACTGGCTGAACGTGAACGACCTCTCGTTCCCCTTCGTGGGCGTCATCGAGCACACCAACATGGAGCCCACCGACGCCTACGGCGGCCGCCACATCGTCTACCTCTCGCGCTACCTGCCCGAGACCGATCCCCTCTGCGCCATGGACGACGCGGAGGTCGTCGAGTTCAGCCTGCGCCACCTGGGCCAGATGTTCCCGGAGATGGAGAAGGAGTGGGTGCTCGACAGCCACGTCTGGCGCGCGCGCTACTCGCAGCCCATCGTGGAGCGCCACTACTCACGGCTGCTGGAGCAGGTCGACGTCCCGTTCGACAACTTCCACATCGCCTCGATGGCCCAGATCTACCCTGAGGACCGCGGCACCAACTACGCCGTGCGGGAAGGCCGCGCGGCAGCTCGCCGGATCGCTGAACGGCGTGGGCCGCCGCGACCGGTAGGGTCGGCCCCTCAGGCGTCGCCGTGGGGACTGCGGGACCGCCAGCTGGTTCTTCTTCCAGCTTCAGGTGGTCAACCCCCGAGACACGCCACAAGTCTCTGCCGACATCGGGCGGGCCGTCGCATGGCCCGATAGGCCTATCACAACCAGCCCGGTCCACACAATACCCTGACACCGGAGATCACAAGGCTCCGGCCGCAAGCGGAGTGTTGCCACCCCCACCGAGGACCATCGCATCAGGATGATCGGCCAAGCAACCGAGAGATCGTCGGGAAGCGCCAAAGAGACAGGTCAACCGAAGACCCGCTCGTGGCAGCTTCGCACCCCGGAGAACGTGATGCTCGGCGCGTGCTTGGTCATCTTGATCGCCGTGGCACTGTGGCGCCGGCATGGATCAGCCCGGACATGATCCTCGTCTTCGGTGCGATCGCGGCTCTGGCGATCAGGCGCGGGCCGGCCTTCGTCCGAGACTGGGCTCCGTTCGTTGTGATCTTCCTGGCTGGGAAGCCGCCCACGGCGTGGCCATCAGGTCGGGTTTCCCGTCCACTCGGACGGCGTGATCGCACTCGAGCGCCTCCTCTTCTTCGGGGTCGTGCCGTCCGTCTGGCTCCAAGAGGCCCTGTTCGCTCTTTGGGCAAGTGTCGGCCCTCGACGTGGCGATGACCGCTGTGTACTACTGCGCACTTCATCCTGCCCTTCGCCACCGCGTTCTTCTTCTGGCTGAACGATCGGCGCCTCTTCCTGCGTTTCGCGATTGCCTTACTCGGGATGAGCCCCGCGCAGTTCGCGTTTGCGCTGCTCGTTCCTGTCGGACCGCCACGCTTCGCCGGGGTCTATGGCAGAAATCTCTTGCGGTCATCGATGTCACGGCCGCCTTGCCGCTGAACACGGCCCACAGATCGGACTCAGGGGGGCGACCTTGGGCATACGCGAGGATGGACGCCAACCCGTTGCTGCCTTCCCATCCTCACGCCGTTTACCCGATTCGCAGCGCTGTTCCTATGGAGCGAAGTCGAGTCCTGGCCCTGATCATGTGGGTATACGCGGGGGTCGCTGCTTCGCAATCGTCGACCTTGGGCAGCACTACGTCGTCGACGCACTCGGTGTGCCGCCTTGGCCCTCGGCGCATATGCGGTCTCGCGGCGTTTCGCCCATGCGTTCGGCGATCGGTCTGGAGCGCTCCGTGCGGGACCCAGCACAATCACAGCGACGTCGAGCAACCGACCGGGCCAGCTGCCGCGACCTCGACCAAGGATGCAGAGGCGGCGGTAGCAACGGCAGAGTCACGACCGGCAGCATCAGCGTGGCCAGATCGAGGTCGCGGCGGTGGGTCATGAGAGAAGCAGAAGATAGAGACCGGTCATGCGCTTCCGACGCCACGCCGTCGTCGGCGTGCACCACCAGCGATATGGCTTCAGCCAGTCGTCGTTCTCCAGCGTGAGCAGTGCGAAGAGCACGCTGAAGCGCTGGACCCAGAGGATCGGCGTCAGCAGGAACGCGGCGATGTACGCGAGGTGCGGCGAGTCGAACCGCACCTAGGCCACGACGACGACCGCTGCGATCGCGATCGAAGAAGGAAGTCCGCCGCAGGGGTGGGCAGCATGTGGATGATGGACGATGCCCTCGAAGCGAGAACCCGCCCTGGCCGCCGATGGAGGCGACCCAATCGCGCCAGAGGTCCGGAGCCAGCAGCACGCTGACCACCACGATGGCTGCGGCCGCGACGCCACCGACCAGCAGCCCGCGACGTGTCTCGGGACGACGCAGCCACAGGAACGGCACGACCGCGAGGGTGCTGAACTTCACGACCGCCGCGGGCAGGATGCCCTCCGCGCGGCCGCGCAGGCCGGCCACCGTCAGCGCCGCGACCTGGAACGTCACGTTGCCCGCCGTGATCTCGACGATCGTGCCGGGAAACAGCCACCAGAGGCCGGCCACCTGCCAGGAGCCCGCCATGTAGCGGACCGAGAGCACGCCGAGGATCCGCCAGCCCCAGTCGACGACGACTTCCGGCAGGAACGACAGCGGCACCCAGGCCTGGGCGAACGGCGGCGGGTATAGGTAGCCGCCCAGCTGCATCGATGTCCTCGACCCAGTAGAGCGGCTCACCGGCAGCGAGGTTCGCGCCCGCCAGCCAATAGGCGTAGGTGTCGACGCCCATGCCGCCGATCTCCTCCCCCGCGAGCGAGACCGTGCCCAGCACGTTGATGATCATCGCGCGCATGAAGAGCCCCCAGCCGACGAGCGCGAGGATCAGCAGCGTCCATCGCGGCAGCCAGATGGGGATGGTGGGTCGACGCGGACTCACCGCGGCTTGTCTCCGGCCGCCGCCCTGCGCCACACTCCGGGCATGACCGAGCAGGAGCCCGAGGCACGCTGGCACGGCACGCGTGTACGTCTACTGGCAGGCGACATCACGCAAGTGAGTGTGGATGCCATCGTCAACGCCGCCAATAGTGCTCTTGCGGGCGGCGGAGGCGTCGATGGGGCTATCCACGCCGCCGCCGGCCCGAGCGTCATGGCCGAGCTGCGCCGTCGCTACGACGGCTGCCCCACCGGCTCCGCGGTCATCACCGATGCCGGGAACCTGCCCGCCCGCCACATCGTCCACGCGGTAGGGCCCATCTGGCGCGGCGGCAGCCACGATGAAGCGGCCCTGCTTCGTGGTGCCTACACGCGCCTCGCTCGACCTCGCGGCCGAAGCCGGCGACCGCAGCGTCGCCTTCCCCGCCATCAGCTGCGGCATCTACGGCTACCCGCTCGACGACGCTGCCGAGACGGCCTTCGCCGCGGTCCGGGAGTGGCTCGGCACACATCCCGACAGCGGGATCGAGGACATCATCTGGGTGCTCCGCGGACCCGACGTCATGGCCGCGTTCCGCGGAGCCGTTCGACGCTACGCGGAGCCGTAGCCGCCCTGCGGGCGCAGCCCACATCGGACCGACACGTACCTCGTGCAAGATAGGTCCTCAACGCCCAGCAGGAGACCACGGTGACCGACCCCCAGGACACGTTCGATTTCGTCATCATCGGCGCCGGCGCAGCCGGTGAGGCCGCGTTGGAGCTCGCGCGCGAGCGCGGCCACAGCGTCGCGATCGTCGATCGCGACCTCTTCGGCGGCTCCTGCGCCTTCTGGGCCTGCATGCCCAGCAAGGCCCTCCTCCACGCCGCGGCCGTCCACGACGCGGGCGGCGACTTCCCGTGGGACAAGGCCTCCGAGTTCCGCGACTACATGATCAGCCGCGAGGACACCGACTACCCCTCGGACGCCAGCCACGAGTCCCGCTACCGCAGCGTCGGTGCCGAGCCCATCCGTGGCACCGCCCGGCTCGACGGCCCGGGCACCGTCCGGGTGGCCCTGGCCGATGGCGGCGAGCGCGTGCTCCACGCCCGCGACATCGTCATCGCCGTAGGCAGCCACTCGCGTATCCCCGACATCGTGGGCCTCGACCAGATCGACTACTGGGACAACCACGAGGGCACCGGCACGCGCGAGCTGCCGCGCAGCCTGCTCATCATGGGCGGCGGGCCCACCGGCACGGAGCTGGCCCAGGTCTACGCTCGCTACGGCGTACCCGTCACGCTCGTTGACTCCAACCCGCGCATCCTCGCCCGCGACCACCCCCGCAACTCGGCCCTCGTGCAGGCGGCGCTCGAACGCGACGGCGCCACGGTCCTCACCGGTGTCCGGGCCGTGCGCGTGGAGCCCGGTGCCGGCGAGGACGGGGCGCATCGCGTGCACCTCTCGGACGGCTCCTTCGCCGACGGCCACGAGGTCATGGTCTCGATCGGCCGTGCCGTCCCCTTCGAGGACCTCGGGCTGGAGAGCGTCGGCGTCGTCCCCGACGGCCGCTTCCCCCGCCCCGACGAGCACCTGCGCATCGCCCCCCACGTCTACGCGGTCGGCGACGCAGCAGGCCCCGAGCTGCACACCCACCTGGCCCACTACCAGGGCGAGATGGCCGTGCGCATCGCGAGCGGCGAGGAGGTCACGCCCGACTACCGAGCCATCCCACGCGCCCTCTATACCGACCCTGAGGCCGCGTCGGTCGGCCTGCTCCTCGAGCAGGCGCTCGCAGGCGGGCTACGACGCCTTCGAGGCGACGGCCGACCTCGGGCCCACGGCCAAGGGCTACACCGCCCAGGCGGAGGGCCACATCACCATCGTGGTCGACCGCGACACGCGCACGCTGCTCGGTGCCTTCATCGGCGGTCCCGGCGCCTCGGAGCTCATCCACGAGGCCGTGCTGGCGGTCAAGCTGCGCGTGCCCCTCGACGCAGCTGGCCGACACCATCCACGCCTTCCCCACCGCCGCCCGCGTGATGGGCAACCTCTTCGTCCAGGTCCACCGCGAGCTCGAAGGCGTGGCCCACCCCGACCAGACCGGCTCGTAGCCGCTGGTCAATCCCCGGCGTAGAGGTCGTCGGCGTCGAACAGCAGGATGCCCTCGGCTTCCGCGATGGTGCGCAGCCGATCGTCGAAGCCCTGTCGCGAGAAGAGCGCGAGACGGGTGGCATCGCTCGTGCCGGGGATCCTGGCCGCGACCCGGCGAAGCTGGCCGAGCGCGTGGCTGTCGACCTCGTCGCTCCACTTGGCCTCGCCCACGAGAGCGACCCGCTTGGCGGAACCTGCGACGACGTCCGCCTCGTATCGCATCGGTCGTCGCTCGCCATCCACGATCTGCGTCTCGACCGTCCACCAGGCCCCGACCGCCCCGCTGTTCGGCAGCCCCTCCGTCCGTCCGATCCGGTCCCGCACGTACGACCGGCACGCGCGCTCGAAGGCCGGCTTCGAGACGAACTCGTCGAGGCGAGGCTTGATGCTCGTCTTCCAGACCTCGTCCACTCGGCCCGCTTCGAGATCGACGGCGTTCGGCCGGATGAAGGCATGCCAGAACGCGCAGGTACCCGTCACTGATGGTCCACAGCCCCTTCTTCGACTTCTGCGGATCGATGCCGAAGGGGACCTCTCGACCGACCAGATGCAGCAGTTCCAGGCGCCCGAGGTAGGGCGGCAGGCTCTTCGCAGACATTGCACGCCGACGCCCACAGTGACGCTCAAATCACGCTCGTCCCGCTTCGGGTGTGCTGCGTGGCGAGAGCTTGCGCCGCAATCGTGCACGAAACGGCATCGTCAGGCGTCGAAGTTGGGACGAAATCGGGGCCAGCGGAGCAGTCAGCCCTCCTGCCTGCAATGATCGCGAAAAGACCGGTGCCGCCGTTGCCACGGCCGGCGCCGCTTGGCGCGCGCGAATCGAAGACGCCGGACCAGTGAGCCTGGCCCGGCGTCTTTGGTGGCAGGGGTGTGATCTAGTTGACGGTGACGGTCACCGGTCGGCGCCAGTTGCCGACGTTACCGGCCCGGTCGACGGCACGGACGCGGAACCTGTGCTTGCCCTTCGTCAGGGTCATCGTCATCGAGTGCGCCAGCGTCTTGCCCTTGACGGTCCGCCAGCCGGCCGAGCCGCCCACCCGCTTGTGCTGGACGGTGAAGCTGCGGATGCCGGAGTGGTTCCGCTGGAGCATGGGGTCGCGGCCCCACCAACGGACGGTCACGGGGCGTGCTCCGGCAGCGGTCGCGGCCACCGAGATGCCGCTGGCGGCAGCGACCATGCCGGACTTGGGCGCGGTGTGGTCCTCCTGCAGCAGGAAGATGGTCGTGAAGTAGGCCACGTTATCGGTGCGAGCGACGCCGATGCCGACGTAGTTGTAGGTGTTGCTCAGGATGCTCTGATTGTGGCCGGCGCTGTTCTTCCAGCCGTTCATGATGCCCTTCGACCGCTGAGTCCCAGCCGAAGAACGAGATGCGGCCGATGTTCTCGGCGCCTGCCTGGTAGTTGACGCTACGGCGAGCCAGCATCGTGGCCGCATCCCGGCCGGTGGGCGAGCTGTGGCTGAGGTAGTTGCGGCCGCTCATCTCTTCGGAGCGCTCGCGTGCCGCGACTCGCGCGGCCTGGGCCATCCGCAGGGCAGCCAGACCCCGGCTCGCCCGATAGTGGTTGATCTCCGAGAGCACCTGCCACTCGGCTTGGGTGATCGCTCGGGGCACATCGTTGGCCCCAGCCATGGCGGTGGCAGGAAGTAGCGCAAGGATCATCACCCCCGCGAGCGCTGCCACAGTCGCTCGGCGGATGGAGATGGTTCGTGTTGCGGGCATGTCGGCACTGTCTGAGAAGCGACGCCCGCAGACACTCACACACGGGTACCACGGGGGGTAAGACCAGAGGGAGTCCTAACCGAGATGGACTACACCTGACCCCACTCGGGGCCCGGATCGACCTTCGGTGAACTTGTGGACAACAGGGTGGTCCCGGCGGTTGCGCGGACCAGGGCTGGGGTGCAGACGAGAAGGGCACAGCGACAGGCAGAGCACATCGGGCACACAGCCCGCGCGCTAGTTGCCGTCGGCCTCGGGGGCAGCTGGCGAT
This sequence comes from uncultured Chloroflexia bacterium, assembly GCA_963731995.1. GTDB lineage: Bacteria > Chloroflexota > Limnocylindria > Limnocylindrales > CSP1-4 > JAFMJV01. The sequence goes on along the minus strand of CAVSXV010000004.1, from coordinate 709,961 downwards.
GTCGAGGGCAGGGTCGGAGCCGGCGTGGGGTAGGCGGGGCGGCCGTCGAGCAGGTTGCCGATCGGCTCGGCCAGGTGCTCCATGTACGACGCGGTCAGGTGATGCTTGTCACGGAAGACGGGCATGCCGTCCACCGAGACCGGGCAGGTGAGCTCGTTGCAGAGGAGCTCGTTGGCCGACAACAGGGAGACACCCGCGTCCTCGGTCGCGAGTCGCTCGAGGGCCGCGTAGTCGGCATCGACCACCACCCTGGTGGGCGGGTCGCAATTGGCGACGTCGGATCGGCCAGGCAATCGACCGGGTCATAGGTCAGGAACGGGGTCTCGGCCAGCAGCACCACGCGATCGGCCGATCTGTCGAGCGTGGCCAGGTACTCGGTCAGCCGGTCGCGCCAGTAGGTCGTCGCATCCGAGGATTGGATGACCTGGCCGTCCCACAGCTCGTAGTCGCGCGAGAGACCCACGTAGACGACGTCGGGCTTGGTCTCGCGGATGTGCTTGAGCAGCTTCGTGCGCCAGTTGATGCACTGCTCGAAGACGCTCCGCTGCGAACGCTCCCAGACAGGCACGTCGGTGACCGGGCAGGCGGCCTTGGTCAGGGACCTCCAGGCGCCAGCCCTTCTGTCGCGCATAGGTGTCGAGTGCCGGCATCCACTGCGCTGCATGGGAGTCGCCGATGAGCATGGCTGTCTTGCTCACCATCGGGATCGCCGTAGACGCACTCGGTCTTCACCTTCTGCTGGCGGTAGCCCAGCAGGTGGCAACCATCGGCGTAGGAGGCCGGCAGGTCGTCGCGCACGCCGGCCAGCTCAGCCACTTCCTTGGGGGGCTGGATCCACGGCAGATCGATCTGGGAGGGCAGGGTGATAGCGCCGCTCATCATCAGGGCCGTCGCGCCGACCGCGACCGAGCTCGACGAGTCCCAGCTGGACCGAACCCCTGGGGCGCCGATCGAGCGCGCCTGCCGTGCGGAACGGCCGCTCCCAGAGCTCGGTGCTGATGATCGCCAGCACGACCGCCACGCCGGCCAGCAGCGAGGCGGGTGGTCAGGTCGTCGACCCCCAGCGCGATGGGCACGAGGATGAGGATCGGCCAGTGCCACAGGTAGAGCGAGTAGCTGATGCGGCCGATGTAGCGGCTCACCGGGTTGCCCAGCACGAAGCGGCCGACGAGCGTGCGGCCGTGGCTGCCGCCCATGATCACCAGCACGGCGCCCGAAGACCGGCAGCAGCGCGGCCACGCCCGGGTACGGGGTGTCGGGGGTGGCGAAGATGGCGTTGACGAACTCGTTCTGGCCGATGTCGAGATCGGAGAGGATCGCGCCCACGAACACGCTCGCAGCGATGAGCAGCAAGCCGAGCACGACCGAGATGCTCGCGGTGATGCCTGGCGCACGCCTTGGGATGCGCAGCAGCCCGATGGCGATGAGGGCACCGGCGGCCAGCTCCCAGGCGCGGGTCGTGGGTGAGAAGAAAGCCCACGCGGGGTTGGCCCAAGTCCAGTACAGCGAGAGCCCGAACGAGGCCACGGCCAGGAGCAGGAAGAAGAGACCGACGAGGCGGGTCGGCAGGAAGCGCAAGGCCACCAGCAGGATCAGCGGCCAGACGAGATAGAACTGCTCCTCGACGCCCAGCGTCCAGTAGTGCAACAGCGGTGAGGGCGCTTCGGTGGCGAGGTAGTTGGTGGCCTCCATCGCGAAGCGGAAGTTGGCCACGTACAGCGCGGACGCGGCGGCATCCCCGGCGATCTCGGTGAGGCGCAGGGGCGTGACGATGATCGCCGACAGGACCAGCGTGACCACGATGACCAGTAGCGCGGCCGGCAGCAGGCGCCGCATCCGTCGGGCGTAGAAGCGCACCAGGTTGACCTTGCCGGTCGTCTCCCCTTCCCGCAGCAACAGGCCGGTGATGAGGAAACCGGAGATGACGTAGAAGACGTCGACACCGACGTAGCCACCTTCGAACAGCGGCAGGCCCACGTGGAAGAACAGCACCGCCAGGACGGCGACCGCGCGCAGGCCCTCGATGTCCTTGCGGAAGTAGCTGCGCTTGGCTCCGGTCGATTCCTCGGTCTCTCGGGGCGGCGTTGTCTCGACTCCCGTCGCGTAGGGACCGGGAGCCACTGGTGGGGGTGGCACGAAGGCCGGCGAGTTGCCGTACGGGTTCTCGCCGGGAAGCTGCTGGTACTCGGGCGGCGGCGTGTAGCCGGGCGCGCTCGGCGGGATCGCGTAGGGGTCCTCGGGCTCGAGGGGCGGTACGTAGGACGGCGTGACGGGCTCGAGCGGCGGCTGATAGGCCGGGACCTCGGGCGCCGGCGGCGGCGTGTAGCCGGGCGCGGTCGGCGGGATCTCGAAGGGATCCGCGGGCTCGGGCGGCTGGAACGCCGGGACCTCAGGCGCCGCTGGCGGTGTGTGGCCGGGCGCGGTCGGCGGGATCTCGAATGGGTCCGCGGGCTCGGGTGGCTGGAACGCCGGGACCTCAGGCTCGGCCGGTGGCACGTACGGCGACGCTTCGGGCTCGGGCGGGGCCGGCTGGAACGCCGGGACTTCGGGCTCGGGCTCGGGCTCGGGCGGCGCTGATAGGCCGGGACCTCAGGCTCGGGCGGCGGCTCCGCGGCAGCCGGCGGCTCCGCGGGCGGCGGTGGCATAGGCACGGCAGGCGGCGGCTCCGCGGCCGGCGGCGGTAGCGGCGGCGGCTCGGGTGTGGCCGGTGGCTCGGGTGGTTTCTGCCCCTCCGACCGGGCCTTGGCGGCTCGCGCGAGGTCCTCCGTGGGCCACGCGACCTCGGGCCTTGGCTCAGCCTCCTCGGTGGACCGCGCCAGATCCTCGCTGGGCCACTCCAAATCAGGCCGCTGGTCGTCGGTCATGCCGAACCTTGGGCGGCCGGGTGCGGGCACAGCGAGACGTCACTGGGCAGGCAGTCCATGGGTCCGAAGGCTGAGCCATGAGCTGCGCGATGGGAATGGGACGTTCGGCGCGCGCACACCGATACCAACGCCGGAGTGGGGCGGGCGGCTCGGGTCGCAGGCGTTGCCATCCGGCGCCATCATAGGGGCGAACGACAGACCCGGAGATCGGGTCAGTGAGCCGCAGGAGATGACGATGCCCGAGACACCGACCGAGCCCGCTCCCTTCAGCGGTTTCACACCTGCCGCCCTGCAGTTCCTCGCCGACCTCGCCGAGAACAACGACCGCGCCTGGTTCAAGCCTCGCAAGGCCGAGTTCGAAGCCCTGCTCAAGGAGCCGCTGGAGGCGCTGTGCGTGGCGCTGGCTCAGCGCTTCGATGACCTGCGCCTGCCGATGGAGGCCGACCCCAAGCGCTCGCCCTTCCGCATCTACCGTGACGTGCGCTTCTCCAAGGACAAGTCGCCCTACAAGACGTCGGTGGGCGCCGACTTCCCCTGGAACGACTCCCGTGGCGACGAGCTGCGCCCGCGGGGTGCGGTCGGCGGCTACTTCCACCTGCAGCCGGGCAACATCTTCGTCGGCGGCGGGATGTGGCACCCGGAGCGGGCTCGGCTGGCGGCCTTCCGCGAGAAGGTCGACCGAGACCCCAATGCCGTGCTCAGGGCCATCGAGGACGATCGCTTCCGCCACCTCTTCGGCTCGGTCAAGGGGGACTCGCTGACACGCAACCCCAAGGGCTTCCCGCAGGACCACCCCTACGACTACCTCCTGCGGCTCAAGGATGTCATCTTCAGCCGGCCACTCTCAGACAGGGAAGTCCATTCCGCCGAGCTGCCCGACATCATCGCCAAGGACCTCGACGCGGCTCGGCCGGTGCTCCTCTTCCTCGACAAGCTCGCAGGCCCCGCCCAGCACGACGACTGAACGCCCGGCGGCCGCGGCCCGCAGCTACGCCTCGGCGGCCAGCTTCCGGCCGGTCGCGAGCACGTCCTCGACGAGCATGTCCACGTGCTCGCGATCGTTGCGCGGGTTGATGTAGCAGGCGCGGATGGCGAAGGCGCCATCGATGTTGGTGCTCGAGGGCAGCGAGCGGCCGACGCGTCGCAGCTCATCGAGGATGTCGGCGTTGAGCTCGTTCAGCCGCTCCTGGTCGTCCCAGCCCGCGGGCCGGTAGCGGAAGCAGGCGATCGACAGCTGCGGCTCGGCCAGCAGCTCCAGCTCGGGTTCGGTGCGGGCGCGGTCGGCCACGACGCGGGCGAAGTCGTTGTGGCGGCGGACGCGCTCGCGCATCCCCTCGGCGCCGATCTCCTTGAGCACCGCCCATACCGGGATGCCTCGAGCGGGCGTGGAGAAGTCGACGCCCCAGTCGGGCGTGCCGCCGCCGAGCGCTGCCCCACGGCGACTCGGCGTCCCCGACCGCATCGGCCACCTGGTTGCGCTCGCGGTCGTAGGCGCCCGGCTCGATGGTGAAGGCTCGGCTGAGCAGCTCCCCGTCGCGGCAGATGGCGAGACCGGTGCCCACCGGTGCCGCCAGCCACTTGTGCGGATCGACCGCGAAGGAGTCGTAGCTGGCGCGGTCGCCGTAGGCGGCCTCGACGCGCTCGTCGAGCACACCCCAGCCACCGTAGGCGCCATCGACGTGGAACCAGAGGTCGAACTCGCGCGCGAGCACCGCCATCTCGGGCAGCGGATCGACGATGCCGGTGTTGACGTCGCCGGCGTTGCCCACGATGGCCATGGGCGTTCGGCCGGCCGAGATGTCCTCGCGGATGAACGCCTCCATCTGGCGCAGGTCGGCACGCCGGGCGCTGTCGAGACCGACGGTGCGCAGGTTGCGCCGGCCGAGGCCCAGGACGCCCATGGCGCGAGTGACCACGTGGTGCGTCTCCGGGCTGGCGTAGATGCGCGGCTCGGGGATGGCGCCGATGCCGTCGAGAGCCGCGTCGATCCCGAGCTTCTCAGCCGCGTGCTGGCGAGCCCCGCCGATGCCCACCAGGTTGGCGGTGCTGCCGCCGGAGGTGAACGTGCCCACGTACGTGCTCGGGAAGCCGAGCAGCTCGATGAGCCAGCGCACGGCCATGGTGTCGAGGTGGTTGCCCGGCTGCAACCACCAGCGCTGCGGGCTGATCACGGCCGAGGCAAGCTGGCCGACAGCCGCCGTGGTCGAGGGTGCGGTCGTGACCCACGAGACGAAACCGGGGTGGCCGACGCGCAGGCCCCGTGGGATGACCACGTCCCGCAGCAGCTCCATCACGGCCTCGGCGCCGACGCCCTGCTCGGGCAGCGGCTCGTCGAGCGTCGGCAGCCACTCGGAGCGGATCGAGGAGCGGTCCGGCCCTTCGAAGCGATTGAACTGGTCGAGGGCGGGCAGGATCGCTGACACAGCCTCGGTCAAGCCCGTCGATGCGGGCGACATCGGGATCGCCTGCGGGGCGGTCGGGGGCGATGGGCTCGAATGTCTCGATGGGCGAGGTGCTGGGGGTGGTCTGGGTGTCGGTCATGGCCCCGGCATTCTAGGGCCTGGGACGACGCCGGCGACCGCGCTGCGCCACCTCGAGCGGGTAGGCTTCGACGATGGAACCGACCGCCATCCCGATCATGGAACTCGGGGTGGTCTTCCTCGCCGCCGCGGTGTTCGGGTTCATCGCCCGGCAGGTGGGTCTGCCCGCGGTCGTCGGCTACCTGCTGGTGGGCCTCGTGGGCTTCCAGCTGCTGCCCGAAGGCGCGCGTCCCTCCGAGGAGTTCGTGCGCCTGCTCGCCGATGTGGGCGTGGTGCTGCTGCTCTTCGAGGTCGGCATCGAGCTGGACGTGGGACGGCTGCGGCGTGAGCACCGCTCGCTGCTGCTGGCCTCTCCCCTGCAGATCGTCACCACCACGATCCTGGCCGCCGGGGCCCTCGCGCTGTTCGGGCAGCCGATCGAGGTCGCGCTGGTGCTGGGCCTGTGCGTGGCCATGTCCTCGTCGGTGGTGGTCGTCAACATCACGCGCTCGGTCACGCGCCGGACGAACAAGGTGACCGAGCTGTCGCTGCTGGGCTGGAGCCTGCTGCAGGACCTCACCGGTGTGATCGTCGGCGCCATCGTGCTGGCCATCTGGAACGCCGAGGAGCGGGACCCCATGGAGGCTCTCATCGGCCTGGGCCTCTTTGCCCTCCTGGCCATCCTCGCGGCGCGCTTGTTCCCGGCCGTGCTGGGGCGGCTGCGGGAGTACCCGGACCTGTTCCTGCTGGTCTCGATCGCCAGCGGCCTGATCGGTGCGGGCATCGGGGCCGTCGTCTTCGGCATCCCGCTCGCGCTCGCGGCATTCGTGGCCGGGCTGGTCATCGCCGACAGCCCCATGGCCGGCGAGGCGCGGCGCCGACTGCTGCCGTTCCGCGACGTCTTCGCCGTGCTGTTCTTCGTCTCGGTCGGCTCGCTCCTGGACCCCGACTCGCTGCTGGGCGGTCTGCGCTGGGTGTTCATCTTCGTGGCCCTGATGCTGGTCTTCAAGACCGGGGTCATCTACCTCTACAGCCACCTCGGCGGGCTGGAGCGGCCCTCGCAGATCGCCACCGGGCTCTCGCAACTGGGTGAGTTCTCGTTCGTGCTGGTGTCGCTGGTGTTCGTGGCCGGGGACGTCTCACCTGAGCTCTACGCCGGGCTGCTGGCCACGATCACGTTGACCATCGGCGCCTCGGCGGTGGCGGTGCGGCTGCCGGTCGCGGGCTGGATCCGCGGCAGCGAGGAGCACCAGGATGGATCCGCCTCCGTCGGCACCTCGTAGCGGTCCGCCGGGTGGCGGGTCGGCCGGGTGGGGGTCCGCCGGGTGGCGGGTCGGCCGGGTGGGGGGTCGGCCGGGTGGCGGGTCCGACCGGATGTCCGCTGGGTACGGGTCCGACTGGCCATGGTCCACAGGACGGACTGGGCCCTCATTCACAGGGCGGATGAACGCGACCCATCAGGCGCCGCTCGTGCACGTCTGATGCCGCACGTGCATCGCAGCGTCACGGCGATGCACATCGCGAGTGAACGCGCCCCGACAACCGCCAAATCGGTCGCGTTCATCCGATCCGTGGATAGGCGGGGCTGAGGCACTCGGCGGCGAGCTGAGGCACTCAGCCCTCGGGAGGGGCGGGCTGGTGGCACGGGCCGGCCCTAGGTGGCGCGTTGTCTGCCGAGTGGCGGCGGGTGATGGGCAGCGTGGCGTCGTGGCGGCGGATAGTCGGCGGCTGTGATGGCTGGTGCCTGGCTCGTTGCCTGCTCGCGGTTGGCACGCTGCTCACGTGGAGAGCGATCTCGACGCGCCCGCCGCCGGACTTGCTCATCCTGTTCGCGGTGGGTGCAGAACCGCCAACGCTGCTCTTCCCGCAAGCAGAACCTACGGATCCGCCCGCAACCTGGTCGCGATTGCTCATCGACTGAGCAGCGACCACCCAGCGAGTGAGCGGCGCAACGCGAGCAGCAGCGACCACCAACGAGAGAGCGGCGCAACCCGGCCGGCGGCGCAACCCGGCCGGCGGCGCAACGGGCGGCGACCGCCGGCGGCGCAACCCGGTCAGCGGCGACCCAACGAGAGAGCGGCGCAACCCGGTCAGCGGCGCAACCCGAGGGCATCTGCGCAACTCGGCCGGCGCCACAAGCGAGAAGCCCGGCGGCACCTGACCGCGGGCCTAGAAGAGGATCAGCACCGTGGCGCTGATGATGCCGCCCACGAGGCCGGCGGCCATCGGTAGTACGTAGGGCGAGCGTTCCGGCGCCGCCAGCGCCCAGCCAAGGCTGTTGGTGGCGGTATACATCAGCCCGCCAAGCCCGATGAACATGATGGGCTCCGCGAGCGCGGCGTCGATCATCAGCAGGAATGCACCTGCCACCAGCACGAAGGCCGTGCCGAACTCGGCCGCCCAATGCCAGATCATGAGATCGTCGGAGTCGGCCTCCCGCGCCCGCAGCAACCCATGGGGTGCGTCGAAGCCGTGACCGCTCAGGATGTCGCGCGCCCAGATGCCCGCCATGGCGGCGCCCATGACGCCGGCAAAGATGGCCACCAGGATGTGCATACCGGTTCCCCTTTCACCCGAAGCGTACGCCTTCGAGCGCTTGGGCTTTGGTGCCGACGGTCAAACGGCAGGCAGATCAGGCGGCGGGCAGGTCCTCCGTCCCGGGTCATGCCCGACTTGATGATGGCGCGCGCCTCGGCATCGAGGGCCGGGTCGGCCTCGGGCATCTCGTAGCTGTCCAGCAGCCGCTCGACCTCGGCCGTGGCCCGCGCCACGATGTCGAGCTCCCCCTTGGCCGCCCAGGCGTCACGGGCGTCGCGATCCCAGACGGGGCCCGGCAGGTACAGCGCCGTCGGCCAGTTGGCCATCGTGTGCTCGGCCACCAGGGCGTGCCCTTCCTCGAACATCTCGTCGATGATCTCGGTCGCGGGGATGTCGCCGGTGGGCACGATGTCGCCCTGGAAGTGCAGCACCTGGCCCACGATCTCATCGTCGATGACGAGCTTGGGGATGCTGAACGTGAGCAGGTAATCGAGCATGCCCACACCCGACACCGAGTCGAGCCCGGACTCGACCGCGAGCAGCGCACCCATGGCCGTCTCGGCACCGGCCTGCGCGTCGAGCACCTTGCCCTCGCCGAACCCCGTGTAGGCCTGGGTCGGCATGCCCAGGTGCTTGCCCATGAGCGAGCTGGCATTGGTCAGCCGCAGGGCCTCGATGGCGGTCATCGGCGAGGTCGTGTTCTGCATGTGGAAGGCGGCCGCCGAGCCACCGAAGAGCGTGGGCGCACCCGGCTTGACCGTCTGCGCCATGGTCACGCCCGCGAGCACCTCCGCGGTGTGGAACGCCAGCGCGCCCGGCAGCGTCACCGGTGCATTGAGGGCCATCAGCGTGATGGGCACGATCTCGACCGGGATGCCCGCCTCCACGAAATCGATGAGGTTCTGCGTGGAGTCCTCGTTGTAGGCGAACTGCCCGGCCGCGGTGACCGTGCAGATGGCCATCGGCCGCGCGGCGAGATCTGCCGCGTCACGTCGATACAGCCCCATCAGCTGCGCCAGCCGGGGCACGGCATGCTCGCTGAAGGCGCCGCTGATGAAGGCCTTGGTGGTATAGCGCAGCAGCAGGTACAGGCGCCACGCGTCGGAGATGAGCGGCTCGATCTCCCGGCTCGAGAAGGCCGTGGCCAGGGTACGCACGTGCTTGAGCTGATGCCCGACCTTGACGTACTCGATGAAGTCGTTCGTGACCGCCTCGCGGTGTTCGCCGCTGCGATGGTCGAGGATGTTCAGTCCGCTGGAACCCGGCGCGAAGTGGCTGACGCCCACGCCGAACTCGGCGTACTCGTCTCCGTTGCGGTCGTAGAGCATGAAGCTCGAGGGGACCGAGGCGATCGCCGAGCGGACGCGGTCGGCAGGGAGGAGCCAGCGACCCTTCTCGCTGGTCTTGAAGCCGGCGTCAGCGAGCCGCTCGCGCATACCCTCCCCGGCGATCCTGACGCCGACCTCCTCGAGGATCCGCAGCGACTCGTCGAGCACGAGCTCGAGCTGGGCATGGTCAAGGATGCGGATGGTCGGTCGCATGGGCTCGGGCTCCTGGTCGTGAACGTGGTCGATGGGCGCAAGGATAGTGGTGGCCCGACCGCCCGAAGCCGTCGAAGCTCCGCTACATTGGGCCTGTGAGGTCGTCGCACGTCCCGAGCAGGCTGCGCGCGATCGCGCTCAAGGCCACGGCCCTCGCCACGATGGGTGCCGTCGCCATCGGCGGGATCGCTGACCGGCTCGTCCTTCCCCTCGATGCCCGGGGATCCGCCCGCGCCGCCCGGTGCCGATCCCCGCTCGCCGCGTCCGAACGTGGTGGTCTTCGTCCTCGATGACATCCCACCCCTCGACGGCCGGCTGTGGACCAGAGCTGCCCAACATCCGCCGCGACTTCGTGCGCCAGGGCCTCGCCTTCAGCGATGCGCACTCGGAGACGCCGGCCTGTGCCCCTGGCCGGGCCAGCCTGCTGACCGGCCTCCATGGCCACCATCACGGCGCCGTGGCCACCGATTCGACCAGCACGTTCCAGCCGGAGATGACGATCGCGACCGCGCTCCAGGACGAGGGCTACCACACGGTCATGGTGGGCAAGTACCTCAACCTCTTCGACCGGCTGGCCGACAAGACCCCGCCTGGCTGGGACGACTTCCACGGCTTCCGCGGCGCCTACTACGGCTACAACATGTAGAGCAACGGGGTCGCCCGCTGGCATGGCAAGAAGCCCAAGGACTACTCCACCGACGTCATCGCCCGACTCAGCCAGCAAGCGCTCCGCCGCGCACCCGCCGACGAGCCGCTGTTCATGTGGATCGCGCCCTATTCGATGCACAAGCCGTGGAACGTGGCACCGCGCCACAGACGCTCCAGGAAGTGCAACGGCATCGCGCGCTGGAAGCCGCCGGGCTACATGGAGAAGGACGTCCGCGACAAGCCTGCCTACGTCCGCGCCCGACGCATCGTGGCCAAGGATGGCTACGACCTGTCACGCATCTGTCGGGGCATGCTGTCGGTGGACCGGATGGTGGGCGACATCGTCAAGAAGCTGGAGATGACGGGCCGGCTCGACAACACGATGCTGGTGCTCACCTCGGACAACGGCATGGCCTTCGGGTCGCAGCGCTTCCTGAACGACAAGAAGGCCCCCTATGGGACGCGGATCCCCCTGATGATCCGCTGGCCGCGCGTGCTGGGGCTGGTGCCCAAGACCATCGGGGAACGGGTGCAGAACATCGACCTGGCACCGACCATCTGCGACATCGCCGGGTGCCAGCTGGGCCCCTACCCCACCGGCCAGTCGTCGCCCGACGGGGTCTCGCTGCTGAAGCTGATGACCGGCGAGCGCCGGCAGCTCTGGCGCCAGAGCGTCCTCGGCAGCTACCTCGACACTGACCACCGCGTGCCGACCTACTGGAGCATCACCACCACGGCCAGGTCGCCGCTGGCCACGAAGGTCTGCAAGTCCAGGAAACGAGCTGGATGTCGCTGGATGTACACGGCCTACGAGACCGGGGCGGAGGAGCTCTATGACCTCAGCGGAGGACCGTGCCGCGAGTGGAAGCGCAAGCAGCCGGGCGATCCCTGCATGCTCCAGAACCGGGCCGGCAACCCGAAGTACGCGCTGATCCAGCGCACGCTGCGACGCGATCTGGCCCGCCAGGTGCCCGACCTCTAGCAGGACGGCCAGGGGCGCCGGCCGCGTGGGAATCAGCTCCGGCGGTACCGGGTGCGGGTGGTCATCGACTGGTTCCAGGGCGCGCGCTCACCAGGTGAGCCCCAGCGCGACCACCAGAGGTAGCGGATCCGTGATGCCACCGCGCCGTCGGGCGCTGGCCGAGTCCGATCCTCGAGCGTGGATGCGTCAAGCATCGGCACGCGTTGTCGGCTGAGCGTGAGGTGTAGCGCCACGTTCCCTCCCCAAGGCAGGCAGTCTTGAGTGACCTGTCCGGGCACGGCGATCAGGTCCCCGCTCCTACGGCGGGTTGAGACGAGTCTCGAGGGGCGGTGAGCGGCCACGTCTGGGCCAGATGGCCCCTTTCTGCAGGGGCCAGGAGTCACGACCGGTGCGGCGAGGCACCACCCCGAGCCCGCCCCGCCTACCCGCTGAACGGCGCACGCGCTGGCCGAACATCCGGCGAGGGCGTACCTTGGCGCCACCATGAAGACTCGACTGTCGCTACTGCTCGGCCTCCTTGTCGCGGTCACCCCGGCGTCGGTGGCTGCCCAGACCGAAACCCCGACCTCCTCGGACCCCGTGGATCGCACGCTCGTGAACCAGCTCTGCGCCGCGACAGCCGAGGATGAGGACGAGCTCGGGGCCTGCATCGCGGCCGTCGAAGCCGCAGCTACCCGGCTGACCCTGGATCTGCCCGTCGAGGAGCAGAGCCTGCTGGACCAGCTCGCCTCGACCGTGGACGACACGCTCGAGGACCTGCGCCAGGTCGACATCGAGGCCGCCTTCGGCGATGTCGTCGAGAGCGTGCAGGAGTTCGAGCTCGACGTCGACCTCGAGGGCGTGCAGCAGTCCGTCGACGACGCCATCGCCGATGCCCAGACCGCTATCGACGAGCTGGAGCTGCCGACCGACGTCGACATCCAGGGCGCGCTCGAGGATGCCGTGGCGGAGGCATTGACGAGCGCGGAGGACATCGACCTGCGGGCTGCCGTCGATGACATCCTCACCGAGGCGCAGATCGCCATCGACGACGCCGACGTGCAGGGCGCGGTCGACCAGACCGTGGTGACCCTAGAGGACGCCGTCAGCGACACCCAGGCGATCCTGGCCGAGGCAGGGGTCTGGGCCCGGGAGAACCGCGCGGCGGTGTGTCGCGGTGGCTCGCTCAGCCTGGGCACGACCGTCGGTATCGCCGTCTTCGCGGTGACCGGTGTGGAGTGGCTCGGCCTCCAGGCCTTCTGGGCCGCCGAACGTCTGACCAACGGCATCTGCGGCGACGTCGTCGGCGACCCGGAGTAGCGTCCGGGCTGCGGTCGCGGCCTGCCTATCGAGCCCCACGCTCCGGATCGCTCGTCGGACTCCCGGAGCGGCCACGTAGCTCGGCGACCACGACCGTCGCGATGGTCACCGCCGTGATGGGCAGGACGAACCAGACCATGGCGCCGGCGAGGTCGTCTCGCAGCGCATGCGCTGTCGCGTCGAGGACCAGGTAGGTGGTGTAGATGACGGCGTAGGTCACGAACAGCGCGCCCTCCCAGCGCCGCAGGACGCGGCCGGTGAACAGCAGCGGCAGGCAGGCGACCGCCACGACCGTCATCACCGGGATATCGAAGGTGATGGCGCTGTGGGCCACGGGCACGCCATCGGGCGCCAGGATGGCCGTGAGCCCGAGCACCCCCAGGATGTTGAAGAGGTTCGAACCGATGACGTTGCCGACGGCCAGGTCCCGATGGCCCCGCAGCGCGGCTACCACCGAAGTGACGAGCTCCGGCATCGAGGTGCCGATGGCCACGACCGTGAGCCCCAGGATCAGCTCGGACACGCCCAGCGATCGCGCGAGGTCAGTGGCCCCCGAAACCAGCGTGTTGGCACCGATCACCAGCGCCACCAGGCCCGCCCCGAAGAGGAGCAGGTCCCTGCTGCGCGAGCTGGCCCCGGCAACCGGCTCGATCGCCTCTCGGTATTCGTCGGTCACGACGGTTCGTTCCTTGCGGCCTGAGCGGACAGAGATCGCCGCGTAGGCGAGGAGCAGGCCGAAGAGCAGGACACCCTCGGGCCGCGAGAGCGAGCCATCGAGCACGAACAGCCACAACAGCACCGACACGCCGATGACCAGCGGGACATCGAAGCGGATGAGCTGCTGCTGCACCACGAGTGGCCGGATCAGCGTGGCGAGGCCCAGCACCAGCAGGATGTTGTAGATGTTGCTGCCGACCACGTTGCCGATGGCCACATCCGGGTTGCCCTCGAACGTGGCGCCGAGCGAGACGGCGAGCTCGGGCGAGCTCGTCCCGAAGGCCACCACCGTCAGGCCGACCACGATGGGGCTGATGCCGAAGCCCAGGGCCAGGCCCGAGGCGCCCCGCACGATGAGCTCGCCGCCGACCACGAGGATCACCAGCCCGAGGCCGACGAAGGCCAGCTCCATCACCAGCCGGTCCCGGACACGACCGCTCCGCACGGCCCGAGGCGGTCGGTGGCGGGAGCCGGCACCAAAGGACGATCAAGACACATCGGACGAACACCTGGCCTGGCCAGCAGACGCCGAAGGTCTCTCCCAGCCGGAACGCACGGTCGCGCGGCCGGTGGTCGCGGGTCCGCGAGCAAGGCGCGGACCGGGTTGACGCGAACCACCCGATAGGTTCGAGGGGTACTCCCCTTCGCTGCTCTCGACAGCATACACACCTCTTGACGCTATGTCCTATAATCTCCATCGGTGCGATAGGAATAGTGGAGAACAAGGCCTTGGACATCTTCTCGGGACTGCTCCTGGTGGGACTCGTCGGCATCGCCGCGCAACTGGTCGATGGCTCGCTGGGAATGGGCTACGGCGTCACCTCGGCCACGCTGCTGGCGACCCTCGGCTACTCCCCCGCCGTAGCCTCGGCGACCATCCACGTGGCCAAGATCGGGACCGGCCTGGCCTCTGGCGCATCGCACTGGCGCTTCGGCAACGTGCACTGGCGTGCGGTAGCGATGCTGGCGGTGCCAGGTGCCATCGGCTCGTTCGTCGGTGCCTTCGCCATCAGTTACATCGCGGCCGAGGTGACCCGGCCCTGGGTCTCGCTGGTGCTGGCCACCCTCGGTGCCCTCGTCATCGCACGGACCGTGTTGCGGCGCTCGCCTGCGATCCGTGTCTACACCCCACGGATCCGGACGCTGGGACCGCTGGGCCTCGTCGGTGGCTTCATCGACTCGATCGGCGGTGGTGGCTGGGGGCCGGTCACGACCTCGTCGCTCATGGCCGCCAACCGCATGGCCCCGAACCAGGTCATCGGCACGGTCAGCACGTCGGAGATCGTGGTGGCCATGAGCGCGAGCATCGCGTTCATCCTTGCGCTGGGCAGCCAGGGCATCGCCTGGGGTGCCATGGCCGCGCTGCTACTGGGCGGGCTCGTGGCGGCACCGTTCGCAGCGTGGGCGGTGAGCCGGCTCGACCACCGCGTGCTCGGCGGCCTCGTCGGCGGGATGATCCTGTTCTACAACGCTGAGGGCGTGCTCAGCCTGCTCGGCCTGGGGGGCGAGGCCGTCATCGTGGCGAGGGTGCTCATCGTCATCGGCACGGCCGTCCTGACGCTGGTGACGTGGCTGGGTCGCAGCGATGCGGCCGACGACCCGGCGCCGGTGGACTCGGGGTCTTCCTCAAGGGCTCCGGAACTGACCGCTTAGCCGTAGTCCCCTGGGGCTACTGAGACATCGCCTCACGCGGCCAGCGGCCAGCGGCCAGCGGCCAGTACCGCGCGGCCAGCGGCGCAACTCCTGGCGCCGGCCCTGCGGCCAGCACCGCGGCGGCCAGCGGCGCAACTCCTGGCGCCGGCCCTGCTCCCTCGACGCGGGAGGGCAGGTCTGCGCAGTCATTGCACAAGATCACCGCGGTTGGGCGCCATGGCCGTACCTGAGCCGACGGCTCCACGCCTGCCGCCCCATGCCAGCGCACCGCGGGCATGGATCGTGCCATCTCGGGCTGCCCCGTGGCTCCAAACCCCGCTGATCCCGGCCCGTCGTGCAATGGCTGCGAAGACCTGCGCGGGCACCGGGTCGACCGCCAGATGTGGACCGCACGGTCGGCGGCCTGGGTCCGTGGGCGCGCACCCGGCATTGCGCCCGTCGAAGCTAGCCGCCCAGGAAAGCGTGCATGACCTAGAGCTCCTGCCGCCGGAAGGTCCACCAGGAGAGACCCAGGGCCACCGCGATGATGGCCAGGCCCACCACCACGGGGCCGACCAGCACGTCCGGCACATGCCCGGTGGCAAGCTCTTCCGAGATGTTCCAGAGGCCGGTCGGCAGGTATGGAGAAACGGCGGGCACGATCGACAGGAACCCGGTCACCAGGAATGCGGCCAGCCCGATGCCACCGGCCACCAGGGCTGACCGTGCCACCACCGAAGCGGCGAACGTGATGGCCGCGAAGACCGCGAGCGAGAGCCACAGGAGCACGATGGCCGCGACGTAGCCAGCGAGCGGGAGTGGCTCGAAGAGGACGGCCGTGTAGATCCAGCAGAGCACGCCGGCGAGCGCCGTGGCCATCAACAGGAGCAACCCGATGGCCGCCACCTTGGCTCCCAGGAAGGCACCGCGGCCAAGCGGCTTGGTCAGGATGAACGCCGCGGTGCCACGGTCCTTCTCACCGGCCACGCTGCCCATCGTCACCAGGATGGCGATGAAGACCCCGAACTGGCCCAGGTTCTTGGTCAGCTGGGTCACCGCATCGCGGGCCACGGGGTCCGGGATCACGCCCTGGAAATCGGTCCCGCCCGCAGCCTGCAGGATCTCGCGGATGTAGCGGGCAACCACGGGTGAGACCAATCCCAGGATGGCGAAGACGATGAGCACCACCGGTAGCCGTAAGGTACGCACCAGCTCGCGGAGCTCCTTGCGCAGCAGGAGGCCGAACCCTTGCATCGGTCAACCGTCCTCGCGTGGCTGCGTCGCCGGCTCGGCGGTCGAGCCACCCCCGGCAGTCTCGGCTTCCGTGGCCGCTGCACGCGCGGCACCGTTCGAGCCCACCAGCTGCAGGAAGACATCTTCGAGGCTGGGCCGGACGTGCTCGAAGCGGGCCAGGCGCACGTCGGCTGCCACCACGATGGGCAGAGCGCCGGCTGCGGCCGCAGCAGCGTCGGAGACGGTGACCCTGAGCAGGCCATGCTCGAGGCGCACGTCACGGCTCCAGGGCGCTGCCTTGAGTCGCTCGACGAGGGCAGCGACGGCAGCATCCTGGCCGGGCTCGGGGTCCATCTCGATGACGGGCTTGGCGTGTCGTGCGAGGAGTTCGTCGATGGGCGCCTCGGTGACCAGGCGACCTCGATCGAGGATGGCGACCCGGTCGCAGACCCGTTCGACGTCGTTGAGGATATGGGTGCTCATGACGATGGTGAGCGAGCCGCGAAGGCTGCCGATGAGGTCAAGGACATCACGCCGGCCCGCCGGATCGAGCGCGCTCACCGGCTCATCGAGGAACAGCACGCGTGGTCGTGGCAGCATCGCCTGGCCGACGCCCAGGCGCTGGCGCATGCCCCCGGAATAGCCACCGATGCGTCGACGTCCCGCGTCGGGCAAGCCGATCGTCTCGAGGGCTTCCTCCACGCGGGCCTTGAGCTCCTGACCCGCGAGACCGTAGGCGCGCCCGGCCAGCTCGAGCAGCTCCCGGCCGGTCATCCAGCCATAGAAGCGCGGGTCCTGGTCGAGGTAGCCGATGCGGGAGGCCAGCTCGAGACCGCCTCGGGCGATCGAGACACCATCGACGCTGGCCGTCCCGGCCGACGGCTGGCCCAATCCCGTCAGCAGGCGCAGCGTGGTCGTCTTGCCCGCGCCGTTCGGACCCAGGAACCCGAAGATCGAACCGCTCGGGACGGAAAGGTCCAGGCCGTCGAGGGCCACGACGTCACCGAACCGCTTGGTCAGGCCATGGGTCTCGATGGCAGGTGCACCGCTGGTGCCGGCGAGGTTCCCCGTGGGTCCGGCGGTCATGCCTCCTCGCGCCCGAACAGGAAGTAGACCGCCGGTCCGATGAAGCCGATGAGGATGATGACGAGGGCCCAGAGGACCTTGCTGCTGCCCCGGACCTTGCGTTCCGCTCGCGTCAGGTCATAGAGGCCCCAGATCATCAGGCCGATCTCGATCAGCACGAGGGGTGCGATGACGAGCAGGAGCGTGGAGTCGACGTTCACTCGAGAGTCTCCCTGATGATGAGGACTGCCGTCGCTGCGCTCGCCGATGGGACCCGCAGGGAGGCTCGGGCCCGCCGGTCGCGCCGTTAGGGCAACGCTTGGCTGCGCTCAACCTAGTCTCGGTCGCCTGGACCCGCGGGGTAGAGCCGATCAGCCTCATGCTGAGCGACTTCTGCCATGCCGCAGGAGGTCGTTCGGCCACCCGGAGATATCGGCGCTGTCGCCACGCATGCTCGAGGCTTCGGGTCACACGCTGGTACGTCCGATCCGACGTTCGCGATCGGTGTGAACGCCAGTCAGGCCTGGCTGGCCTCGCCCGCGACCGCGTCGGGCAGGAGCGGCTTGACCGCGAAGCTCCGCTGCGATCCATCCGGCAGCTCAAGGACGATGAATCCCTGACCGCCGCTCGGCACGGGTACGGCCTGCGCCGCTTGTGCGGGCGTGAGCGTGGCGACGGCGAAGCCTTCGCCGGTGAAATCCTCGGGCGCCAGGTCAGCCCACGGCCACGGGATGGCGGCGGCCGGCGATCCCGTCCAGATGTCGGTCAGCAGGCCCTGGTACAGCGGGACCTCGTAGGCAGT
Organism: uncultured Chloroflexia bacterium; assembly: GCA_963731995.1. Taxonomy (GTDB): domain Bacteria; phylum Chloroflexota; class Limnocylindria; order Limnocylindrales; family CSP1-4; genus JAFMJV01. The sequence continues at coordinate 692,121 of CAVSXV010000004.1, read as the reverse complement.
CGATGACGTCACCTCTGGTGCGAAGTCCGTGAGCAGCTCAGCCAGCGTCTGGAACTGGGCCCGCGCCTCCTGGTCGGGCGCGTCAGGGTTGAAGCCGAGCGCCTGGACGACGACGTCCTTGGCCACGCCCTCGGCATCGATGGTGAAGACGGTGTTGGGCGTGTCAGCGATGAACGGATCGGCGTACAGGTCGGCAGCGTCGCGCAGGCCGCCGTCGTCGAGCGCGAAGGTGAGCAGCTGGTCCACCTGCTCTGGGCTCAGTCGGGAGCATTCGTATGGCGGCAGGGCGTCGGTGATGTCGGTGGACTCGGCGCTCGGGCGGAAGACCGCTACGTTGTTGCCGTAGAGCGTGAAGGCCGGGCTCTCGAGGAAGGCGATCTCGACCGGCACGAAGCCGCCACCGGTGAACATCCGCAACACGATGGCTTCGGGGTCCGTGGGGTGGTCGATGCTGCCGACGACGCCTTGCTCGGTCGTCCAACAGGCATCATCGGCCGGCTGGCTGCCAGCGGCGGCCGTGGCGACCGAGGCGGTCAGCAGGAGGGCTGCCCCGGCCAGCGCGAACGCCGACTCGTAGCGGTCCAGGGACAGGGGGTGACGGGGGGTGCGATGGCTGTTCATGGAGACCATGACGCCGACGGCGCGTCGCCGGTTCCCTGAGGGCAGGAGTATCGTTGGACAAGACGGGGGAATAGAACGGCCGGGCGCGACAGGTCAGGCGCCTTCGATGGGAGCCATCGGAGTGCGCACCGCGTCGCCCGCCACGACGATCGAGAGGTGATGGACATGGGCCTCGCGCAGGTCGACCCCGACTACATCAAGGCACACTTGGACGATCCCGCCGTCAGGCTTGTCGAGGTCGACGTGAGCCCAGCCCAGTACGACGCCGGGCACATCCCCGGTGCCGTGCTCTGGGACGCCTACGTCGATCTGCGCCACCCCGATTACCACACCATCTCCGACGAGGAGTTGCGGTCGCTCGTCCAACGCTCTGGTATCAGTGTCGATACGACGGTCGTGACCTACGGCTACGCGGCGCATCTCGGCTACTGGCTGCTGCGGTCGTGTGGCCATGACGACGTCAGGTTGATGGATGGTTCGCGCGACAGGTGGATCGACGCGGGGCAGGCATGGTCCACCGAGGTACCGGATCCGACCGCCTCAGGTTACGAGCTCGCGCCCCAGCACCGCTTCATCGCTTCGACCGAGGAGGTAGCGGCGATGGGAGACGACCCGTCCCCTGCCCTCCTCGACGTGCGATCCGAGGCGGAGTACTCGGGTGCGCGGTTCTGGCCATCGGGCGCACCGGAGGCCAAGGGCCGGCCGGGACATATCCCCGGCGCGGTGCATCTCCCGATCGATTCGCTCCGAACGAGCGACGGCATGTTCAAGAGCGAGGCGGAGATGCGGCGCGTTCTCGACGAGCACGGCATCACGCCGTCGTCCGAGGTGGTCACCTACTGCACCATCGGCAACCGTGCCGCCCAGGCATGGTTCGCGCTCACTGCTCTGCTCGGCTATGAGGGCGTTCGTGTCTACTACGATTTGTACGTGGACTGGGGCATGGACCCGGCAACGCCGATCGAGCCCTGACCTCCTGCGAACCGGCTACGCCAGCAGCACGCGGTCGCGACCCAGCTGCTTCGCTCCGTACATCGACTTGTCTGCCGCCTCGACGAGCTCTGAGACCGAGGCCACGTCGTGTTCCGGATAGGAGGCACCACCGATGCTGGCAGTGACGGTGACACGACGATCGCCGTCGACCACTTCGGTGGCCGCGACTGCCCTTCGGATGCGTTCGGCGAGATCCTGAAGGTCCTGTGCGGCGGCGCCAGGGACGACCATCAGGAACTCCTCGCCCCCGTAGCGCATCAGCACGTCCCCCTCGCGGGAAGCGCGCCGGATGGACGCGGCCGTAGCTCGCAACAGCCGGTCGCCGACCAGGTGGCCGAACGTGTCGTTGACGGCCTTGAAGTGGTCGAGGTCGACCATCAGCACGCCCACCGGGCCCGACACCCGCAGCGCCCGACCGAACTCCTCCTGCAGGCGGACCAGGCCGAACCGACGGTTGTAGACGTTGGTCAGCGGGTCAAGGGCGGCGAGACGCTGCAGGCGATCATGTGAGAGGGCGTTGCTGAGGGCCAGCCCCAGGTCCGTCTTGAAGTGCTCCGCCAGGATGCGGACATCGTCGGAGAAGGGCTCGACCGACGCGAGGACCAATGCGCCAAGGGGCACATCCTTGAACGTCAAGGGGGCGACCACGACCTGCCTCGCGTGCTGTCGCAGCAGGACGCTGTCGATGACCACCTGCTCGAGGTTGACCTCCAACAGCTGCGTCTGACCCTTCCTCAGCGCTTCGAGGACATGCGGGTTCTCGGCGACCTGGTCTGGCCCGCTGATCCCGATCGAGGACAGCGGCTGCAGCCCGCCCTCTCGCTCCACCAGCAGCAGTCCTGCGCTGGAGCCGGTGTCGCGGAGCGCAGCCATGAGCGCTTCGCGTCCCAGTGTCTCGAGGTCGAGGTGGCTCGATACGATCGCGGTGAAGCCACGCGTGGCCGTGTCGATCTCGTGGGTACGTGCCAGCGTGTTGATGAGTGAGTTGAACGCCGCAGCGCTGGCCCCCACCTCGTCGGCCGAATCGACCGGGAGCGCACAGTCGAGCGGGTCGCACGTGCTCCAGTCACCGCTGGACGTGGCCGCAGTCAATTGCGATTCGACGCGGGTCATGTGTGATGCCAGCCGCTTCAGGCGGCGGCCGACTACGACTCGAGAGAGGCCGAAGCTGACGCCGGCCACCGACAGGCCCGCCAGGACCGTCGCGGCGTAGAACCGTGGGGTCATCACCTGGTCCGCGGGAAGCCCCAGGGCGACGCAGAAGAGCGGAAAGATGAACCCGACGAGCAAGCCCATCGCACTCATCCAGATCGCGAGATCGGTGAAGATCCTGTTGGTGAGTCGTAGCATCTGGTCCGCTCCGGAGCTCGCTGAGGAGCTCTCATGTGAGGTTAGGTGTAGGCAAACCTCAACGTGTCGCTCCAGGGCCGGTCACGAAATCGCCCGAACGTCGGTGGGAGGGGGCCCATCGGTCACCTGCCGTGCCCTTGTAGGTCGAGGGGGCAGGTGTCGCGACAGGTGCGGACCGCTGTCCGCCCGGCTCTTGGTCCGACGCTCGTTACCACATCTCTTTCTACTTGACAATAGGCACTATGGCCCATTACTGTCGGCACTGGTCCCATCAGGAACCGACGCTGTACGAGTCACCAGTCTCGGGACGCTGCAGCGGCCGTCGGGGGGATGAAGCCACGACGAGGACTGTTCTGATGCGATACGACTACACCTACGAGGTCCACAAGACCTTGGAGGCACGGCGACTTCGCCACGGCGAACGCGACCAAAGCCACCTCCGTGCACTCAGGGGTGACGACCGACCCGACGGTGTCGTGAGCCGGATCGTGGGCGGTCTCGAGCGCCTGCGGTCCGTCGGGGGGAGTCGACGGGGCTACATCAACTACAACACCCAAGTCCTGACCGACAAGGTCTGCCGCCTAGCCGATGGATCGATGGGTCGGGTCGCCATCCGTGAGGCAGATGGCAAGATGGTCGAGTTCTGTGTTCCAGCCTGATAGCGACCGATCCGGTCAACCGTACATGTCGCCTCTGACCGCGCCCGCGGAGCGGGAAGTCGCAGGCTCCCGCTCCGCGGGCGCCCTCCCAGATCCTATTCAGGAGGATGATCGATGACCAGGGTCAAGGTCGTCGCTCTCGGTGCCATCACCACCGTCCTGATCTTCGCCTCATCGATGGTGTTGGCGGGCCAGCCTCGTGACGACGGCATCGAACGCCCCGGTCCAGCCATCGGTGGCGGCCTCGGCCACGCGCTCAAGAAGTAGCCCAGCACCCTGACGACCGACGACTTCGGTCGTCCCAGCGACGGACAGCCAGATTGGGCTGGCGATCCTTGTACGGTCTTTGGGGCGCTCGGCCAACGTTCGTGATCGAGGGTGTCAGCGAGCTGGTGATGGAGTTATCGGCCGCTTGAATCGGCTTCGCCGGTCAAGGGACCATGTCGAACCACTGCCGGAGAAGACGTCTCCATTCGTCGCCTGGCTCAACAGGTCGTTCGGACCATTCGCCATTCCGGCGCAGCTTGAGGCGGTCGTCAAGCAGCGTGACGCGATCCGGACCGCCATCGAGGAGGCGCGTCGCGAACGGCTTGTGTCGCCACTTCTGCTTCGGGTCCCTCCACTTGTGGTCCGACTGCTCGACGAAGTCGTCGGTGCTGTATGCGCGCGTCCCGAACCGGTACTGAGGCTCGGGACCGTCTGGCCCGTCGAAGACGAGCGTCGTTTCCTCGCCGCCGAACTCGAAGCGGTATTGGCCGGATCCGCCATCGTGGGGGCCTGCATCGTCCAGCGGCAACGGGCGGATGAACGAGTCTCCGAAGCCGACATCTACCAGGTAGGGACGCTCCAACGAAACCTCGAGCGCCAGGTGGCCACGCTCCATCGGATCGGACCTCGTCAGCAAGACAGTCGCCCCGAGCTGCTTGACCCTGAAGCTCAGCTCCCCGAGCAGCCAGGCGAAGGCGCCGTTGAGCTCGTAGCACCAGCCGCCCCGACCACGGTCCACGATCTTCGGAACCGACCAGTCGATGTCGGTGCGGACCTCGCGACGTGCGAAGACATCGAGATTGTCGAACGGCACCCGGGTGAGGTGCGCTCGCTGGAGCCGCTCGAGGCCGTCGACGGTGCGAGCGACCGGTTCGTCGATCCCGATCCTTGCTAGGTAGGCCCTAGCGCGGGGCGTCGTCAATGTCACCCAGACCGATCAACAGGTGTCGCATGACGACCAGCGTAGCGTTCGAAGGCTCCGCTCGTCGCAGCACGGCGTCGTGCGAAGCGAGGAGTTGGAAATGGAGCGGGAGACGGGACTCGAACCCGCGACATTCTGCTTGGGAAGCAGACACTCTACCAACTGAGTTACTCCCGCCAGACGGCGCAGGACCATCGCGCGGAACGCATTTCCGATGCCCTGCGGATGACACTATCACAGGCTCGCAGCGACCTCTGCTCGCCCAGGGCCCACCGGGATCAGCCCATCTCGATGGCCTCGAAGACGTGGACCTGCCCGCCGTGGTTCAGATGTGGATGGTCGGCACATGCCGCCGCGGCGGCGTCCAGCGAGTTCGCGTCGATGATGGTGTAGCCGGTGGCCGCTACAGCGCCGGGACCGTCAGCCGCGGCGGCACCCGCGCCGGCGATGTGCTTGGACGCGCCGAAGGGATTGCCACCGTCGAGGATCGAGGCACCCAACTTGCCGTACCAGGCGCCCCACTCGGCCATGATCCGCTCCTGCTCCTCGGGGGTCGCTGTCATGCCGGAACCGCCCGAGTAGACCACCACGAACTTCGCCATCTCATCCTCCAACTGGCGGACCGGCAGGGAGGACCGGCCCGTTGCGGCTGAGCGTCGGAGGGAACCATGACGATAGTGTGACATCGGCACCGCCTGATATCGTCGGGGGCATGGCGCGTCTGGATGTCCTCTTCGTGGGATACGGCAACGAGCGCGGCGTGGCCGGCACGGTCAGCCTCCTGCGGGACGGCGAGGTCACGGCCATCGTGGACCCCGGCATGGTGCCCGCGCGGTCCTCGATCCTTGACCCCCTCGCAGCGCTCGGCGTGGCTCCCGAGGACGTCACCGACGTGATCCTGTCCCACCACCATCCCGACCACACGGTGAACATCGCGCTGTTCCCTGCGGTCACGATCCACGACCACTGGGCCACGTATCGCCACGACCAGTGGACGCCACGACCTGCCGAAGGCGTGCTGCTCTCCCCTGGCATCAGGCTCCTCGAGACGCCTGGTCACACGCCACAGGACATCACCACGCTCGTCGAGACCGACGACGGCGTGGCCGCCCTCACCCACCTGTGGGTCTACGAGGGCTCGCCGGGAAGCGGCCTCGACGTCGACCCGGCCCTGGTCGGCGAGCATCGGGCGAGGGTCCTTGAAGTGGCCACGCTGATCGTGCCCGGTCACGGAGCTCCCTTCCGCACCCGGTGACCAGACTCTTATAGTCGATTGACATAGTCGTCTATCATGGGTCGATGAAGATCGTCACGCCCATGGACCTGCGCCGCTCGCTGGGGCGGATCCTTGACGAAGCCTCCGCCGGCGAGCGCTTCCTCATCGAGCGCGACCACAAGCCGATGGCGGTGCTCGTCTCCGTGGAGGACGCCGGGCGTTTGGAGCAGGAGGCAGAAGCCGTCCGCGAACAACGCAAGGTGGCCTTCGAGGCCCTCGACGACTGGTCGCGGCGCTACCGCGCTTCCTTACCGCCGGACCACGACGAGCCGAACGCCGCAGAGTGGCTTCGGTGGGATCGCGAGAGCCATTGACCGGGATGCTGCCGACCACGATCGACGCCTCGGTGGTACTTGCGCGACTCCTCGCCGAACCCCGTCCGGGCTGGGTCGACGAGGTTCTCGCGGACGCTCAGGAGGGCACGGTCACGCTGCTCGCGCCGCCGCTCCTGTGGTTGGAGGTCGGCAACCGCCTGGTCCGAGCCCGAAACGTAGGCGACGAGTTCGCGCTCGAGGCCATGCTGCGCGCGGAGGCACTGCCCATCACGGCCGTCGACTTCGGGCGACCGCTCCGTCTCCGGGCGCTCCAGCTCGGACGACAGCACGATCTGTCCATGTACGACGCGACCTACCTCGCCGTCGCCGAGTCAGCGGGTGCACCACTGCTGACGCTCGATCGAGGGCTGGATACGGCGGCGACGTCCATGGGCCTTGGCCGGGAGCGCGGTCCTGGACGGATCTCGGAGCCAACCGCCACCTACGCCGACCGCCCCGTCGACCAGACGTCGATCGCAGCCATCGGTGCCGCCCTCGCGCAGATGCGCAAGGAGTACTCGCTCTAGTCGCCGCGGGCCACCCGGAGCGCGGTCTCGGCCAGGTCCCGCAGCACCGGCGGGACACCTTCGGGCCCTCGCTCGTCGGCCTCCGCGAGGATGATCAGGGCCAGACCCGGCTTGGTCACCTGCTCCACCGCGGCCTTGATGATCCTGCTCGTCGAGCGGGTCCGGCCGACCCTGCCAGCCGCCCTGATGACATCCGCGTAGCCGCTCTTGAAGAGGTAATGCTCGATATCGTGCGCGGGCAGTACCACGACCTCCCCGGCTCCGCCCTCGTGGAGGTGCGCCTCGACCTGCCGCTCGTAGTGCTTGCCTGCCGGATCGCCATCAGCGAGCACGACCCAGCCGATGCCGAGGTCGTCGGCCAGCTTCAGCAGCGGGGCCAGGCCGCACTGGGCGAACTCGATGGCGCGGATCCCCTCCACGGGGAACTCGACGCCGGAGATCCGGGCCAGCTCGGGCACCAGCCAGGCCTCGGTCTCACCCTCGACGAGCACCCAGCAGCGGGCGAAGAACGAGCCGCCGCGGTTGAGCCGCACGTGGAAGGTGAGCCGGCGCAGCTCCCCGACCGAATAGCGCTCCGTCCGGACCGACCACGCTTCGACCCCATCTGGTCCGCGCGCCAGTCGTCGCAGCGAGCTCAGCGGCACCCACGCGAGGACCTCGGGCGAATGGGTGGCCACGATCTGCTGGAAGGGCAGGTTGAAGGCCACCGCTGCGAACGCGGCCAGCCACGTGGGGTGGAGATTGGACTCGATGTCGTCGAAGAGCAGGATCGGCTCCGCCTCCGCTCCGAGCCCGTCCTCTGGCGCCGCCTCGAGGATGGCCACGAGCAGCCACAGCGCGGCGATCCGGCGCTGGCTCCCGGCGCCCTCCTCGAGCGCACGGCCCAGGTCCGTGGTGAGAGCCCGGGGCGTGTCGGTCATGGCCAGCACCGACCGGTGACGCTCGGGCGCCGGTCCCAGCTGGTTCGCCAGTCGAACGCCGGCTGCCAGCACGTCCTCGCGCACCTCGCTGATCTGGTCCCAGGTCAGCGGCTCGCGTGGCTGGGCGGCGCCGAGCAGCACCGAGCGAAGCCGGCCGGCCCGGTCGGAGGCATCACGACTGGTCGGACCAAGCGACGGCCGCGCTCCGCCCACGATGACCGCCGGATGCCGGCGCCGGAGACGTGCCAGCAGCGCCTCGGCATCGATACCCTCGAGTGGCACCCCAGCCCGGTCGAGGACGTCCACGGTCGTGGTCGGGTCAGTCTCGGTCTTGCGGCTCGCCAGGACGCGCAGGCTCAGGCCACCATCCTCGATGCCGGGCAGCCCATCTGCGAGGTCGTCATCGTCGTCGCCCACGCGTAGCCCGAGCGTGATGGCCAGGGTCGTGGCTCGGTCCCCCTCGTCGAGGGTCGGTCGGTGGAAGTCGGCCACGTTGAAGCTCGGGAGCACATCCGGATCGCTGGGTCGCAGGACACGACCGACCGCGCGCAGCAGCGATGACTTGCCGCAGTCAGGCTCGCCGATGATCGTGGTCAGCTCGTCGAGATCGACCGTGAGGCGGTCGATGCCGCGAAAGGCCTCGATCTCGATGCGATCGAGTCTCATGGGACTGGCTCCGCGTGCCTCCTTGGTACTGCTGGAATGCTAGGGCCCATCCATGGCAGGATGACTGCTCGTGAACATCCGTCGTGCCTGTCTCGTTGCGGCCACCACTCTCAGCCTGCTCCTCTCCGTCGTCCCGGGCGTCGCTGCCCAGGATGCCGACGCTTCGCCCGAGCCGCTACCCGAGCACGTCCTCTTCGTGGGCAACAGCCACACCGAGCGCAACAACGGACTCGACTGGCTCGTCGAGCACTTCGTGGCCGCCGCTGATCCTACGCTGTCGTTCGAGGGCACGAAGATCACCGAGGGCGGGGTCACGCTCGAGTACCACTGGCAGAACGGGGCTCAAGAGCAGATCCTCGAGGGTGACTTCGACACGGTCGTCCTGCAGGGCTACCTGCCGGGGTCCGAGACACGCACCGCTGAGCCGTTCCTCGAATACGCCCGCCTCTTCGACGAGGTCGTCCACGATGTCGGCGCCAGGACCGTCTTCTTCATGACCTGGCCGCGCGGCTTCAATGACTGGTCGGACATCGACGATGTGATCGAGGCGCATCGCACGCTCGAGACCGAGCTGGGCGCCACCGTCGCCCCCGCTGCCTATGCCTTCGAGCTGGCGAGGGCCGAACGACCCGACCTGCAGCTGGTCAGCGACGACAAGGTCCACGCTACCTGGGAAGGGGCCTATCTGGCGGCGGCGACCGTCTACGCCACGCTCTTTGACCGCAGCCCCGAAGGATCGACCTTCGCCTTCGGCCTCAGTCCCGAGGACGCCGCATTCCTGCAGCGGATCGCCTGGCAGGCGCTGACCGCGTGGCGCGCCGGAGCGGAACTGCCCGCAGCGGACTGAGCTCGCTGAAGCGTCCTACTGGGCGATGCGGTCGCCCAGGTAGATGTCGCAGTCCGTGGCCACCCAGACGTCCACGGCCGTGCCGAAGTCGACCAGCGTGCCCGCGCACCGGCTCCTGCTTCCACACCCGGTCCCTGGTAGTTGCCACCCTTCTCGAGGTGGCACTCGCCCGGCACGAGGCCGGCCGCGAACACCGCCTCGCGCGCGAGCGCCGGGGTCAGGAAGTCCTCGTTGGGTGCATCGGGGTAGCGGTTCCACGACGGTCCGCGCAAGGCCGGCACGATCGCTCGCGGCTCCGGCGTCGGCGTCGGTTCCGGACCGAGCTGGACCGGCACCAGGTCGATGCTCCATTCGCAATCCGAAGCGGTCACGTCCCAGTAGTAGTGGCCCGCGGCGAGATCGTACAGATACTCACGGTTGTCCACGATCGGGTGGGCGACCTCGGGGTCGCGCGCATCACGGAGCGTGCCGTCCCAGCGCTCGCAGGCCGCGGCATCGAGCTCTGCGAGCCACGGGCCAGGGGTCACCGAGAAGGGCGCCGACACGAGGTCACCGAAGCCGCTGGTACGAGCAGCGTCACCGATCGCGTCGGGCTGAGCCAGCGGCTCGGCTGTGAAGTCCTCGGGCAGCAGGAGGGCCAGGGCCTCCGGCACCACCGCGGCAGCCCGGGCCCAGGCAGCCAATGGGTCGTCCTCGGGCGACTCGGTGCGGCTGGCGGTCAGGAGGTCGACGCAGTTGGCCACCGCGGTCTCATCCGAGCCAGCCACGAACGCGGCGGACCGCGCCTGCCTCTGCTTCTTGCTCTTGTCGAGCAGGTCGAGATAGGTCAGCCTGCGCTCGCCCAGGGCCGAACCCAGCAGGTAGCGGCAGAAGGACTCGTCGGTGAGCACGACCGTGCCGTCGCTGCGGGTGTAGCCGGCAAGGGGTGCCTCGGGGTCTGGCCCCAGGAACTCCTCGGACCCCTGGGCGACGACGCCAGTCGCGGACGCAGCGAGCGACAAGGCCACGAGGCCGGCGATGAGCGATACGCGCTTACTAGTCAGCACGGCAGGCACCTCCAACGGGAACGGGTGTGCAGCATCGTGCCCGGTCTGGGGCGCGCTGTCGAGACGCCCGTCGGATCGACACCCCTACCGGACGTTCGGCAGCGCCACCTCCACATCGGTGTGACCGAAGTCATCACCCCTGAAGAGCAGGGGCTCGCCTGCGGCCTTGGCCAGGGCGTAGGCGAAGCAGTCCCCGAAGTTCAGGGCCGCCCGATGACCGGAGCCCTTGCCGAAGTCACGATAGGCCGCTCTTGCGAGCCTGGCCTGTTCGGCGCTGACCGGCTCGACGATGGCGCCCGCGATGTCGAGGAGATCGTCCACGCGTCGGGAAACGACCGGGTCCCGCTGCCGGTCCATGACCGCGCCGACCTCGACATATGTCGCCGCCGAGATGCGCACGGAACGTGCCTGCTCGATGACCATGGCCAGACGCTCGGCATCGGGTTCGTCACGAAGGATGGCGATGACCGCAGAGCTGTCGAGGATCAACGCGGCAACCCGCGGCCGTCGTAGAGCAGTTCGTCCGGATCCGTCGCCCTGAGCTCCGGCGAGAGTCGCTTCGACGCGTCCCGACCGACGACCAGCAGGGCGGCGGCCATCCCTTCGCGCTGCTCGGCTCGCAGGCGTTCGAGACGCTCACGCAGCGACTCGGTCACCGCGCCAGTCACGCTCTCGCCGGTGAGTTCGGCGACTTCGCGCGCGAGCCGATGCGCCTCCGGGTTCTTGATGTTCATGCCCATGGAACCATTCTATACTCAAGAGGTAGATGTCTACCACTGGCGCCAGCTGGGCTGGAGCACGTTCAGCGAGCGAGTGTCGTCAGTTGCGGGGCCAAGGTTCGCGGCCGGACGCGCGCCCGCTGGACGGATGGCTCCTGCGAGCGTCTCGAAGCGCTGGGCCGCTTCCGGACGGATGGCATACCAGATCCAGGTGCCGCGACGCTCGCCTTCGATCCAGCCAGCCTCGCGCAAGACCTTGAGGTGGTGCGACACGGTGGGCTGGCTGATGTCGCAGCAGTCGGTGAAGTCACAGGCGCAGGTGGGCCCGTCCACCGACAGCTGGCGCAGGATGGACAGGCGCACTGGGTCTGCGGCGGCTTGGAGCAGCTGCACGTCCGGGTCGGCGGTTCGCTTCATGTACTCATTATATCGATTGACATCGATATTGTCACTCTTTATATTGATAGCCATCGATATCATGAGAGGAAGCGACGCCATGACCACCACCACGAACGCCGAGCGGATCCACGAGGCTGTCCGGGAGCGCTATGCGGATGCCGCGCTCCAGGTGCTCGGGCAGGAGCCCGACGTGGCCGTCGGCTGTTGCGGGCCGGCGGCGGACGAGTCCTGCTGTGAACCGCAGGCGCAGGAGGCCGAGGAAGGCTTCGGCCAACGTCTGTACAGCGCAATCGAATTGGACGAGCTCCCGTCTGCTGCGACGCTGGCCTCGCTCGGCTGCGGCAATCCGGTAGCCGTGGCGGAGCTGCACGAGGGCGAGACGGTGCTCGACCTCGGCTCGGGCGGCGGCATCGATGTGCTCCTCTCGGCCAGGCGGGTCGGCTCCACCGGCTTCGCCTATGGCCTGGACATGACTGACGAGATGCTTGAGCTGGCCCGCAGGAACGCCGCGGACGCCGGCGCTACCAATGTCGAGTTCGTGAAAGGCACGATCGAAGCCATCCCCCTCCCCGATGCGTCGGTCGACGTGGTCATCAGCAACTGCGTGGTCAACCTCGCCGCCGACAAGCGGGCAGTCTTCGCCGAGGTCGAGCGGGTGCTACGGCCCGGTGGTCGAATTCGGCATCACCGACATCGTGGCCGAGGACCAGCTCACGGCCGAGCAGCGCGCTGAACGTGGCACGTATGTCGGCTGCATCGCGGGCGCCCTCTCGATCTCGGAGTTTCGCGAGGGGCTCGAGGCCGTCGGGTTCGCCGACGTCGTCGTCGAGCCCACGCACGCGGTGGCGGAAGCCATGCACAGCGCCATCGTCAGAGCGACCAAGCCCGCCTGACCACGGCGCGGGAGAGCCGCAGCCAGCTGCGGCAGGATGAATAGTCGCCCGAAACGACGCTGTCAGCGCGACGACACCGATGACGAGGCCGTGACGTGGCTACCATCGAGGGATGCGACCGCTGCGTACCGTGTTGCTCTGGATGGCTCGGGACGAGCGCCTGGCGGAGACGATCCCGAACCTGCGCTTCGCCAAGCGTGCCGTCCGTCGATTCATGCCCGGTGAACGGGTCGAGGACGCCTTCGCTGCGGCCGAGCGGCTACGGGACGAGCGCGTCCGGGTCCTCTTCACGCGGCTCGGCGAGAACATCACCTCGCTCGTCGAAGCCGAGGCCTCGGCGGCCGTCTACCACGAGGTGCTGGCAAGGGACGCCGAACGCGGGCACGTGGTCGGCCCGGTCGAGATCTCGGTCAAGCCCACGCAGCTGGGCCTCGACCAGGACCCTGCCGAGTGCCTGCGCATCTGCCGGCAACTGGCCCAGGACGCCGCCGATCTCGGGCACACCTGGTTCTGGATCGACATGGAAGGCTCGGAGTACACCGACCGCACGCTCGACCTGGCCGCGGCCCTCATGGCCGAGCACGACAACGTCGGGATCGCCATCCAGGCCTGCCTGCGGCGCTCCGCAGCCGACGTCGCGCGCCTCCTGCCGCTGAAGCCGGCGATCCGCCTGGTCAAGGGCGCCTACGACGAGCCCGCGAGGATCGCCTATCGCGATGCCGCGGAGGTCGACGCCAACTTCCTCGGCCTCGCGCTGATGGTGGCTGAGGCGGCGGCGGCCGGGGACGCCCGGCTGGCGCTAGGCACCCACGATATCGAACTCATCGGCCAGATCCGTACGCTGACCGAAGCCCAGGGCATCCCGCGCGAGGTGCTCGAGGTGCACATGCTCTACGGCATCCGCGAGCAGGAGCTGCGGCGCCTGCGCGACGCGGGCCACCCGGCCTACACGCTCGTGGCCTACGGACAGGCCTGGTATCGCTGGTACATGCGCCGCCTGGCCGAGCGCCCGGCCAACGTCGTCTTCGCATTGCGCCAGCTGCTGCCCTGAACCACCAGCCAAGGGCTGCGTGATACCGTCGCAACATGGACCTCGAGGTCGAGTGGCTGGGCCGCCTGCGCTACCGCGAGGCGTGGGCCGTGCAGCGCGCCCGGCACGCCGCCCGCGATGCTGGTGAGATCGCCGACACGCTCCTGCTGGTCGAGCACGAACCGGTGCTCACGCTTGGGCGCCACGCGCGCGATGAGCACGTCATCGCCAGCCCCGACCAGCTCGCGCGACGCGGCATCGAGGTCATCCGCGTCGAGCGTGGCGGTGAGGTCACGTACCACGGTCCCGGCCAACTGGTGGCCTATCCCATCGTGCGCCTGCGCGAGCTGCCGGTGCTGCTGCGTCCCTTCGTGCGGGCCCTGGAGCTGACCATGGGGGACGTGGCAGGGCGCTACGGCGTGGAGGCGGCGCCCCGGCCCGGCTACCCCGGCACGTGGATCGAAGGGCAGAGCGGCCAGCCCCGCAAGCTCGGAGCCCTCGGTCTGCGGGTCGAGCGCGGCATCAGCTACCACGGCATCGCGCTCAACATCACCACGCGCCTCGAAGACTTCGAGCTCATCGACCCCTGTGGCATGGCCGGGCTTGATGTCACCTCGGTGGCCCGTGAGCTGGGCTGGAGTGGCCCGGCCGCGGAACCGTCGACCGCCGGTGTGGAGCAGGCGGGTGCCTGGTTCGCGGAGGCGTTCGTCGCTCGTCTCGCGACGGCCATCGAGGAGTCTGCCCGGCAGCGCTCCGGGGCTCGGACAGCGGTGGGCGTGTAGCTGTGGCCGGAGGCCTCTTCGAGCTGCGCCGGGACGACATCACCGGCTGGTGGGTCGCGGTCGTCGTGGACCGGGAGTTCAACCGGGCTCGATTCGCCCGCGAGGCGGCGCCGGTGCGCGACTTCAGCGGTCGTTGCCAGAACTGTGATGCCGGCCATGACCGGACACGGCTGCGGGTGCTCAAACCATCGGCCTTCACCGTGGCCGGCAGCGAGCTCGACCGACGCAAACGCGACGAGGGCAAGGAGCCGACCGGCGAGGAGGGGGAGCTGCGCCTGGGACTGGTCGGCGATCTCGGTTCGTGGGAGACGATCGTGGCGCCCTTCGAGCACCACGCACAGCTGGGCCACGAGAGCGAGGCCGTCGTCATCGAGATGCTGCGCCTCGCCCGCGAGCGCATCGTGAGGGCTCGCGAGACCGGCGGTACCCAGTACGTGCAGGTCGTCCAGAACTGGGGCAAGCAGGCCGGCGCCATGACCAACCATCTCTGCTTCGACGTCTACGACCTACCGCACCTCCCCCATCGCATCGGCGAGGAGCTCGGTGGCGCCGCCCGCTACGTCATCCGCGAAGGCGGCTGCCCGTGGTGCCGGCTGGTCGGAGACGAGGTCGCCGGGCGGGACCGGCTCGTCTTCGAGGACGCCGCCTCGGTCTGCTTCGCGCCGTACGCCTCGCGCTCGCCCTTCGAGCTGTGGGTCGTGCCACGGCACCACGAAGCGGACTTCGGCCTTGCTTCCGACGAGCAGCTGACGGGCGCAGCCGAGGCGCTGCAGAAGGTCATCCGGCTGCTCGACGTGCTCGACGGTCCGCCCTACAACCTCGTGCTCCACACGGCACCGCTGCACGAGAGCGTGCGCGAGACCTACCACTGGCACTGGGAGATCCACCCGAGGTTGCGTGACATCGCCGGCCTCGAGCTGGGCTCCGGCCTGCCGGTGAACCCCATCAGCCCGGAGAGCGCGGTCGACGAGCTGCTGGCCTCGACCCGCCAGGCCTCGGGCGAGTCGGCACCCCACGACGATCCCGACAGCGGCCGCTCATGGGATTCGTTCCCGCGCTGACCCGGCTGCCCTGACCACGGCCCCGCCATCAGCTACGCTGCGGGTGTGGAGGTTCCCGTGAGCGCTCGCCAGATCATGTCCGCCGACGAGATGCGCCGCGCGCTCATCCGCGTCAGCCACGAGATCGTCGAGAAGCACGG
Organism: uncultured Chloroflexia bacterium; assembly: GCA_963731995.1. Classification (GTDB taxonomy): domain Bacteria; phylum Chloroflexota; class Limnocylindria; order Limnocylindrales; family CSP1-4; genus JAFMJV01. Next base: position 676,689 of record CAVSXV010000004.1, on the reverse strand, counting down.
CGGCGCAGAAGGCCTCGCCTTCGTGGGCATCGAACACCGGGGGCCAGCCCTTGCGGCACGACTGGCGGAGGCCATCGAGGCTCGCGAGGGAGTCGTCGTGCCGGTGGTCTCGCTCGATGTGACGCCCTACCGCGATGACCGTGACGGCGTCTACGACCATAATGCCGCGGGGGTCATCGGATCGCCGTCACTGCGACCGTTCGACCCGGCCGTGACCACGGTCGTGCTCGTCGATGACGTGCTCTACACCGGCCGCACCGCTCGCGCTGGGCTCGACGCGCTGATGGACCACGGGCGCCCGGCCGCCGTCCGCTTGGCGGTGCTCATCGACCGTGGACACCGCGAGCTGCCCATCCGCGCTGACCACGTCGGCAAGAACGTGCCCACCGCTCGAGATGAGCGCGTGGAGATCCGGCTCACCGAGGATGGCGCCGCGGACGACGAGGTCCTGCTGATCGGCGGCTCCGCGGGCTAGAGGACCCGCCGGCTAGATGAGGTCGCGGGCGTAGCGCAGGTGGACCACGGTGGCGCCGCCACAGTCCTCCTCGCGGGTGGTGCCGTCAGGCCTCCAGCCGGTGTACTCGGCGAAGGCGCGCATGACCAGGTCGGCCTCCAGGACCCAGAAGACGGCCCGCTCGAAATGGTGCTCGCGCAAGTCTCGTGCGACGTGACGCACCAACTGGGAGCGGATGCCCTTCTCCCAGCACTCGGGCGTGACGAAGAGGGTGTAGACCTCACCGGTCGCGGTATCGAGGTCCTCGTCGCGGGCCATGCCGCCGTCGGCGAAGCCGATGACGCGCTCGATGTCGAGGGCCACCCACGGCTTGCGGTCGGCAGCCTCCAGCTCGAGCTCCCCGCGCCAGAAATCTTCGCGTCCCAGGGACGACCTGCAGGCCAGATACGCTTCAGGCACGAGGCCCCGGTAGGCGCGTTGCCAGCCATCGACGTGGACCAGGGCGATGCCACCGGCATCCGCGGTCGTGGCCCGACGGTAGTGAACGGGGCCTTCGCAAGGCATAGGACCTTCCCCCTGTACGACTGGCGGTCATCATCGCGCTGTGCGAGCCAGCGGGCAAGAGCCGTGCGACCGACGTGCTGGGGCCATCTGACCCGGGGCGCCAGGGGCTGTTGCGCCTGTGCCCAAGTTCGGTAGCCACAAAGTAGGATGGGCACGTGCCCGACCGATCCACCGACGCTGCGGCGTCCGAACCCACCGCTGCCGCATGACCGATCCCGGTGTCGGCGCGCCCGAGCCCGAGCAGCAGCCGGCCGCAGCTGAAGCGCCACCCACGGCTCCACCCGCCGGGGCCGAGGTTGCGGCCGCGGCTCCACCCGCCGGGACCGAAGGGCCTGCCGCTGACGAGGACGCCACCGGGACGGCGCCGAGCGGGATGCCCGAGTACAAGGGCGAGCCGCTCGATGCCGAACGTGGGCCCGGCCTGGGCTGCTTCTGGATCCAGATCGCGCTGCTGACGTTCTTCCTCATCTTCACGCCTCTGACGGTGACCTGGGGCTGGGATCCCCTGATCAGCGGAGCGCTGTTGATCTTCACGCTCATCCTGCTGCTCTTCAGCGGCCAGACCATCATCTTCCTGCTGCGCCTCGTGGCTGCCGACCGGCGCTCGCGGCGAACCCCGCTGGACCCCCAGGCCAAGCGGACCGTGGGCCAGATGGAGGACGAGGGCACGCTACCCCCGGAGCGACCGACCGACGAGCAGCCGACCGATGGGAAGCCGACCGATGGCTGAGGCTGTCAGCCGCACCCGCATCAGCGCCGGCATCCTGCTCTTCCGACGTTCGGCGGCGGGCATCGAGGTGCTGCTCGGCCATCCGGGCGGGCCCTACTTCGAGGACAAGGACGTGGGCGCCTGGTCCATCCCCAAGGGCCAGGCTGAGCGTGGCGAGGAGCTGCTGGCCGTGGCCAAGCGCGAGTTCGGCGAGGAGACCGGCCACGTCGTCGGCTCCAACGCTCGCCTCATCGAACTGGGCAGCATCCGCCAGCGTGGCGGCAAGACGGTCCACGCCTGGGCGCTCGAGGGCGACCTGGACCCCGACGAGGCCTGGTCGAACACGTTCCAGATGGAGTGGCCACCCCGCTCGGGCATCTTCATCGAGGTGCCCGAGCTGGACCAGGTGGCCTGGTTCACGCCCAAACAGGCGGCCGTGGCCATGAACCCGGCGCAGCTGTCACTCATCGAGACCCTGCTGCAGCGCCTCGACGAGGCTCCGCTCGGGTACCAGGGAGGCGCGACCCGGCAACCATCCACGGGCGACTGATCGGACCAACGGCCGATCGCCCGCGCAGAGGACCGGGGCACCCCTCGCCGACACGCTGCCGACCCTCCGCGGCACCGGACTCGCTGCGTGCGACAATCCACCCACTCGCTACTGGAGACGCTGTGCCGGTCCTGGCTACGTTCTTTTCTGTCCGCCGCGGACGTGACCCCTTCTTCAAGTTCTTCATGCAGAAGCTCTTTCCCAAGCAGGTGGAGCGGTATGAGCAGGAGTTCGGGATGCGCTTCCTCGGCTGGTACAACGTGGCCTACGGCTGGGACTTCGACAACGTCATGCTCCTGCAGGTGCCTGACTACGCGACCATCGACAAGCTCGAGGGCGACCCTCGGTCACGGGCCATCGGCCACCGCGCCGGTGAGTGGATGTTCGAGCGCCACCACGTGATGATCCTGCGCGAGCGGATGACCGAAGACCTCGAGTTCATCCCCTAGCGCCAGCACCTTCGAAGGAGAACCCATATGGACGACAAGCGCGCCTCCATCCTCGAGGACCTCGCGGTCGACGCAGCCCGGCGCCGGGACGAATTCCTCGCCGATGCGGGCCGCCAGTTCGTCCGCTTCCTCGACAGCAACAAATCCCGCTTGAAGGACCTCGGCGGTCTCGTGCTCATCGACGAAGAGCCCGACTACCTCTTCGTCTCCGCAGAGGGCACCTTCCGCTCGCGCACGCGCTTCCAGGACGAGAACGGCGAGTGGATCTCGGAGACCGAGGACATCGAGAACGGTGCGGATCTCGTCGAGATCTTCAACCCGGCTGACCTGTATGCGGCCTTCGTCGACGCCGTCGAGGCGGAGGTCACGGCCGAAGCCGATGCGCCGATGCCGATGCCGATGCCGAGGAGGAGGACGAGGCCATCGATGAGGCTGCCGAGATCATCGACGAGCCGGCCGAGGAGCTCCCCGACGCAGACGGCACGTCGCTCTACGGGTGGCTCGACCGCACGCCGCTGGCGCCGCGGGACCAGCAGGACGCCGCCCGCCTGATGTACGACCTCGCGCTCACCTTCCAGGAAGGCAGCCAGTTCGAGCAGGCCCGTCTCCTCGATGACTTCGCCGAGGTGGCGGCACCGGCGGCAGCCCTGCTCGGCGAGAGCAAGTTCGTCGAGGACGAGGATGAGCGGCTGTGGCTGCGCTCGAACGGCGTCATCGAGGGCGAGGTCGTGCCAGAACGCGATGACGACGACGATGAGGGTGAGCCGGAGTGGCAGCCGCTGACGACATCGGACGACATGGTCCAGTTCTACGACCCCACCGACATCTTCGGCGACCTCGCCGAGGCCATCGCCGACTCCTATCCAGAGGTCGCACCTGAGCTGGCGGGCGACGACGTGGAGGGCGTCGACGCCACGAGCGACGAAGCCTAACTCCGGCGAGGAGGCTCGCCTTCTCGAGACGCGCGAGGTCACGCCCGGCCGTCAGCTGTCGACCTGGGCAGCACCGGGCATCGCTCGTGGCGTCCAGGCCGGCCAGTTCGTCCACGTCCTGGCACCACGCGCGCCCGGGATGCTGCTGCCGGCCGTACCGGTCGCCGGTTTCGACCGCACGGCGGGCACCATCACGACGCTGCTCGGATCGGGCCTGCGGCCACCCGAGCGGCTGCTGGACCTGCGACCTGGCGACAGCGCCACCTTCGAGGGGCCCCTCGGTCGCGGGTTCGCGCTCGATCCTCGCAGCCGCTACCTGCTGGTGGTCGCCGATGTCGCCGGCTTCGCCCGGGTCCGCTCGGTCGTGGATGAAGCCGTGGCCGGTGGAAGACAGGTGACGGTCCTGCTGGGTGCTCGCTCGGTGGCCCAGGTCTACCCCTCCTCGCTGCTGCCCGACGAGGCCGAGTACGTGGTCGCCACCGCCGACGGCTCACTCGGACACCACGGCGACGTCGCGGACCTCGTGACCGCGTACGAGGCCTGGGCCGACCAGTGTTTCGCCGCCGGCGCCGAAGAGCTGCTTACCCGCCTCGTGACCCTGGCCAAGGGTCGCGACGGCCGCATGGGTGTGGCCCGCCTGGGCCGGCGGCGCGGCAAGCGACCGGCGCCCCGCGTGGCGGATGCCCGCCGTCGCGCCTGGCTACAGCTCGCGCTCCGGCACGAAGCCGGCTGCGCCCTGGGCGTCTGTGCCGGCTGCACCGTCGATGGCCGAGATGGACCGCTACGGGTCTGCCGTGAGGGTCCGGCCTTCGCGGCCTCAGAGCTGCGCCCGGAGCCAGGCGCGTGAGGCTCCAGCAAGACCTTGCCCCCGGACGCCACGGCGGGTTGGAGCTGCGCCACCCCGTGATCGTGGCTGCCGGTGGCGCCGGCTATGGCAACGAGCTGCTGGAGTCGGTCGGCGACGAGCTGCCCGGCGCGATCGTCACCCGGGGCGTCACGCGCGACCCACGCCGTGGTGCCCCGCCGCCGCGGCTGGCGCGTACCCCCGCTGGACTGCTTCATGCGGTGGGCACCCCCAACCCTGGGCTCGAGGCCGTCCTGCGCCGGCAGGGATCACGCTGGGGTGCCTCGGAGGTGCCGGTGATCGTGAGTCTCTGCGCCGGGGACGTCGAGGACATCGTGTCCCTGGTGCGCACGCTGGAGATACACCCCGACGCGGCCGGCATGGAGCTGGACCTCGACTGTCCCGACCGCAGCCGGGGCGGGGAGCCCATCGGTCTCGACGTGGCGGCCAGCGAGACTGCGACCGTGGCTGCGCGCGCGGCCACGGAACTGCCGCTCATCGTCAAGCTCAGCAGCGCCGCTCCCGACATCCGGCTCATCGCACGAGCCGTGGCCGCCGCGGGCGCCGACGCCATCAGCGTGAGCGGCAGCGTCCGTGCCCTCGCACTCGATACGGGCCATCAGCGACCCGCTCTCGGATCGACCTACGGCTGGCTCTCCGGACCAGCGGTCAAGCCGCACGGCCTGCGCCTGGTATACGAGGTCGCGCAGGCCGTGCGGGTGCCTGTCATCGGCGCTGGCGGCGTGGCAGGACTCGGAGACGTGCTCGACTACCTCGGCGCCGGGGCGAGCGCGGTGGGACTGGCCACCGCAGCCCTCGCGGACCCGGCGCTCCCCGGCCGGCTCGGTCGCGAGCTGGCGGCCTGGGGCGAGGAGCACGGGATCGCTGAGCTGAGCGAGCTGATCGGGCGAGCCCTCCCCCGCCGGGTGGACCGCGGCAGCTTGCGACGTCGCTAGGCCGCGAGCACGTCCTTCACCGCAGCCCGCAGCTCCTCGCCGCCGACGATGCCCTCGAACTTGGCGAAGACGTTGCCCTCGGCGTCGAGCAGGAAGAGGTATGGCTCCACGGGGATGCCCCACTCGATCGCAGCCTCGACCGGCTGCAGCTGACCGTCAGCGTCGAGCAGCGGCTGGAGTCCGTTCTCGGTCATGTGCAGCTCGTACGGCTCGACGCTCACGAACTCGAGCTCGCCGGCGTACTCCTTGGCCACGCCCTTGACCAGCTCCACGGTGGGGCCGCAGAAGCCGGTCTGGCAGAAGGCCGGCGTGGCGAAGAAGACCAGCGAGGGCCGGCCTGAGGTCACCGTCTCGGCCACGGTCTTGTCGTAGGCCGGCAGATACGGGTGCTGGTCGGAGGAGATGAGGGCGACCGCCTCGGGCGTCCTCGCGGTCAGGCTGGCCGAGAGCGGAGGTGCAGCGCCGATGGCCGGCGTGCTGCCGGCCGGGTTGACCGCGAAGCGCAGGCGTTCGCTCTGCCACTCGCCGTCGGGGCCTTCGATGAAGACCTCTGCACCCCACTCGCCGAGGCAGTCGAAGTCGGCCTCCGCGCGATAGAGGCCACGACCGAGACCGGAGCTGAGGTAGGTGGCGCCAGCGCGGAAGGCAGGGGTCCCGGGATCGCGCTCGATGGCGTAGAAGTCGACCCGGCTGGCGACCTCGGGCGCAGCCACCTGGCGCCACGACTCGTCGAGCACGTTGTAGAGGAAGCGGTTGTGGCCGCCGGTCACCAGCGAGGACATGACCACGGGCAGGAAGTCGATGTCCCCGCCACCTGCGAGCGGCCAGTCCGGCAGATCGCGCGCGACCTCGTCCGAGTCCGAGCAGGCCGGCAGCTCGGCCACGGCCACGGCGCTCCCGACAGCCGCCGGCTCGGGCGCCGGCTCGTCTCCGTCGGTACAGGCGGCGACGGCCAGGAGGCTCGCGAGGAGTACGGCGCCGGTGCGCATTCGGCTCTGGTCCATCGAGCTCAAGGTAACGCCGACGCGCGGACCGCGCAGGGCCGGTCCTCACGATCGATCCCGAGCGCTGGTACGATCGCCGCTGTTCATGAACCTTCGGTTGACCGGCTTCCAGAAGCTGGCACTTACCACCATCGTCGCGGTCTACCTGATGATCGTCATCGGCGTCATCGTCCGTAGTACCGGATCGGGGCTCGGTTGTGGCGACTGGCCGCTTTGTCGCGGCGCCATCATCCCGGCCCTCGACGGACCGAACGCCTGGAACCGTGCGGACTGGATCGAATCGATCCACCGCTGGTGGGGCGTCATCGTCGGATTCCTCGTCCTCGGGCTGACCGTCCAGTCATGGCGGATCCAGCGGGCGAAGCGCGCGATCCCGATCGTGGCCTTCGGCGCCGTCGTGCTCACCGGGTTCCAGGCCTGGCTGGGCAAGGTCACCGTCGAAACCGGCAACTCTGCCGAGTCGGTGACCGCGCACCTGGCCGTCTCGATGCTGATCCTGGCGGCCGTGACCTTCGTCTTCGTCCGCTCGCGATACCCGGTCGAGCTGCCCAAGGGCGGCGCCTCGCAGCGCACCACGCTCATCGTCGCGTTCGCCGCGGGCTCGGTCTATGCACTGATGCTCTTCGGCTCCAATGTGACCGTCAACGCCGCCGGCCTCGTCTTCCCGGATTGGCCGTTGTTCAACGGTCAGCTCCTCCCCGACTGGCACGAGAACCCCGCTGCGGCCCTGCTGCAGATGCATCACTTCGCGCATCGCATCGTGGCTGCCATCGTGGCCTTGATCATGCTCTGGGCCACCATCGTGACCTGGCGTGGCGCGCGTGACGCAGCCGCTGACGGGACCCGCTCGGCGGCCGCCAACCGCGTCTTCAGCCTGGTGGGTACGGCGGCCGCGCTCTACGTCGTGCAGGTCGTGGTCGGCGCCTTCCAGATCTGGACCACGCTGGCCGCGTGGGCGGTCTCGACGCACCTCGCGCTGGGCGCCGCCATCTGGGCCCTGATGGCCGCAGCCACGCTCTATGCCTGGTACGACGCACGAACCGCCGAGGTCGCGGTGGCCCCGCCCGGTGGACTCGTCGACGAGGTCGAGGCGGCGGCCGGTCCGGCTGACGGCTCGGCGGCGCCGGTGTCCCATGCGGTGCCGTTCGGTGAGAAGGCCAGGGCCTACATCGCGCTCACCAAGCCGCGCATCATCGAGCTGCTGCTGGTCACGACCGTGCCGGCCATGGTCCTTGCCTGGCGGTTCGTCGATGGGCTCGGTCCGCTGCAATTCGCCTGGCTGGTGGTCGCCACGCTCATCGGCGGCACGCTTGCGGCAGGCGCGGCCAACGCCATCAACAACTACATCGACCGCGACATCGACCTGCTCATGGTGCGCACCAAGCGACGTCCGCTGCCGGCGCACTCCATCGAGCCACACGACGCCCTGCTCTTCGGGCTCATCCTCACGGTCGTCTCGTTCACCTGGCTGGCGTTCACCACCAACCTCGTGGCAGCCTTCCTGACGCTGCTGGCCATCGCCTTCTACGTCATCGTCTACACGCTGCTGCTGAAGCGTTCCACGCCCCAGAATATCGTCATCGGTGGGGCTGCCGGCGCGCTCCCGCCGATGATCGGCTGGGCCGCGGTGACCGGTGACATCTCGCTGCCGGCGGTCTTCCTCTTCCTCATCGTCTTCTACTGGACGCCGCCCCACTTCTGGGCCCTGGCGCTGCGCATCCGGGGCGACTACGAAGCCGCCAACGTGCCGATGCTGCCGGTCACCCACGGCGTGCGTGAGACCACCCACCAGATCGCGCTCTACTCGGTGCTGATGGTGGCCCTGACCCTGGTCTTCTTCGCGGTCGCGCACATGGGCCTGCTCTTCCTCGGCGGCGCGCTGGTGCTGGGCGGCTTGTTCCTCTTCCAGGCTTTCGCCATGGCGCGCGAGGGAACCGATGCCCGAGCGGTCCGCATCTACAAGTTCTCGATCACCTACCTGACCGCGCTCTTCGCGCTGATCATCCTCGACGTCGCCTTCTTCATCCCGCTGGGCTAGGTCGCGGTCGGTGCAGGCACGCACGCAAGCCGCCCGAAGCGCATCGCTGGCGCTGGTAGTCGCCGTGGCCGTGCTCGGCTGCCAACCTACGCTGGAGCAGCAGACGGGCGTGGTCATCGACGTCGATTCCCCGGCCCTCGGACGAGTGGACCGCTTCGAGCTGCTGACACCCGCTGGCGAGCGACTCATCTTCGACGCCACCGAACTCGAGTTCCGATCCGAGTTCCCCGCGCCCCACCTCGCCGAGCACCGTGTCATCGGTGACAACATCGTGGTGACCTACCGGACCGATGGGGATCGTCTGGTGGTGACCCAGCTGGACGACGCGAACCACTGACACGGAGGGAGCCCGACTACTCCGGTTCGCCAGTGCCCCCGGCGGCGGCGACTCCAGCAGCGGCCCGAGCGGCCGCGCGTCGGCGGGCCAGTCGGGCGTCCTCGCGCTCGCTCGCGCGCTCCTCATGGCGCAGCCAGGCGGCCACCGCCAGCACCAGCGCCAGCACGAAGGCGCCATCGCCGCCGACCCACATGATGCCCCCGGCCAAGGCCTGGTCGTCCAGCACCGTGGGGCCCCAATCACGGACCAGATCCTCGTAGTGGGGGTACAAGGGCTGCCGGGCCGAGAAGATGACCAGACCCAGCAGCGACGACAGCGGCATGCCCAGGGCCAGGTACAGGATGCGAGCCGGATGGGTCAGCCGATGCGGGCTGGGGTCGGCACCGATGACCGGCCACCAGAACAGCATCGCCGAACCAAGGAACAGCGCATGCTCGAGGCGGTGGAGGGTGAAGTCATCGAGCGCGGCGTCGAACAAGGGCGAGAAGTGGGAGAACCACATCACCGCCGCAAAGAGGATCCAGGCGACCAACGGTCGCGAGATGAACCGCACCACCCGCGACTGCAGCACCGGCAGGATCCACCTGCGCCGTGCCTGCGGGGAGGCCCACCGCAGGAGCAGGGTGATGGGCGCCGCCAGCACCAGCAACGGCGCAGCTACGAACGAGAGCAGCAGATGCTGGACCATATGCACCGAGAAGAGCGTGGTGTCGTAGAACTCGATCGGTGAGGCCAGCGCGAGGATGATGGCCCCCAGGCCCGCCAACCACGACCACAGCCGACGGCGCGGGACCGGGTTGTGGGCATGTCGGCGGTTGACCCCCGCGTACATGGCCCAATAGATGAGCGCCGCCAGGATGACCGGCAGCCACACGTCGACCAGGAACGACCAGCCCTCGAGGAGGATGGCCGGCGTCGGTTCGACCGGTGCCTGACCATGCGCCGACGCCGGACTGGACAGGGCCAGCGCCAGCGCCGCGGCGGCCACGAGCGGCGGCAGGAATCGTGATCCGAGACGGGGGGTCTCTCGGTACGCCGGGCGCCCATATGGTGGAGGCGCGAAACGGCGCACGCTAATGTGCATCTGACCGGTATAGTATCCCGGTCCTGAGGAAGGTACATAGAGACGGGGGAAAGTTCTTGCGTTACCCGGCATCCGGTGACTGGCGTGGTCGCCTTGCCAAGCTGGCTGCGATCCCGCTGGTGGGCCTCGTCATCGCGGCCTGCACCGAGCAGGTCAATCACAACCCCACCGGTGATGGCGCCGCGCCGAACCTCTTCGGCGAGACCGCCAACGGTATCGGATTCCCGCATGAGGTCGTTACCTCACAGGGCATCGCGGCCTCTGGCCTGTATCTGCCGATCTTCCTGATCGCAGTCGTCATCTTCGTGCTGATCGAAGGCCTGTTGCTGTTCCTGGCCCTGCGCTTCCGCAAGCGCAGCAGCGGTGACGATCTCCCGACACAGACACACGGCAACAACACGCTCGAGGTCGTCTGGACCGCCATCCCGATGGCCATCGTCTTCATCCTCTTCCTGGTCTCGACCAACGTCCTGATGAACGACGTCCAGGCCACGTCGGAGGAGCACGGTGCCGTCGTCGACGTGCAGGCGTTCCGCTTTGGCTGGATCTTCGACTACCAGGACCCCGGCAGCTACGATCCCGAGGCCGGAGACTACGAGCCCGTCGGCATCACCGTCAGTGGCGGCGGTCGCGAGGGCGCGCCGACCATGGTCTTGCCCGTCGGCGAACCGGTGCTCATCCGGCTCACCGCCGCGGACGTCATCCACTCCTGGTACGTGCCCTCGTTCTTCTTCAAGCGCGATGCCATCCCCGGTCGTGTCAACGAGTTCGAGCTCACCATCGAGAAGCCGGGTGTGTACGGGGGCCAGTGCGCCGAATTCTGCGGCCTGGCCCACGGCGACATGTACTTCTCCGTCGATGCCCGAGAGCCGGCCGACTACGAAGCCTGGCTGGCCGAGAGCCAGGGAGCGCCGACCGGTGGTGTCGACCCCGGATCCGACGCGGAAGTCGCCTCCGCCGGCGAGGCAGAGGCCGGCACCACGACCGAGCCTTCAGACGCCGGTGTACCGGCACCAGACGAAAGCGCTACGCCACCTACGGCCGCCGTCGAGCTTGAGATCTCCTCGGTGGCGGATGAGCCGATCGCCTTCACCAAGTCCGAGCTCGAAGCACCGGCCGGCGCCACGGTGACGGTGACGTATACCAATGATGCCGACATCCCGCACAACATCGCGTTCTTCGCGGGTGAGGACGCCGAGAGTGAGCTGCTCGCCGAGAGTGGGACCATCACCGGCCCGGGTGCGAGCACGACAGTCACCTTCACTGCGCCTGACGCGCCGGGCGCATACCTCTTCCGCTGCCAGATCCATCCCACCCAGATGATCGGGACCCTGACCGTCACCGGCTGAGCGCGAGAGCGAAAACCCCGAACAACTACAAGGAACGGCGGCCCGGGTCATGCCCGGGCCGCCGTTTGACTGCACGTGGGGGCCGAACGGTCGTCTCAGCCGGTGACCTCGAAGTCGGTGTACATCCCCAGGCGATAGTGGGCTTCGACCTTGCCGTCCTCCTCCTCCACGAGGTTGCAGAGCAGGACGTAGTGGCCGGGCTCGAGGTCGAGGGTCAGGCTCATGGTCTCGCCGACCGGGAACTCCTCGATCTCGCCGAGGACCTCAGCGCCGTCGGCATCCTCGTCGTAGCTGCCGTCCTCGCGGGTCGGCAGGTCGCCAGCTGCGAGGTCCGTCTTGACCACGACCAGCTCGTGCGGATCCATGGGCCCGACGTTGGTAGCCGTGAAGGTGACGCTGCCAGCCGGCACGCTCGTGACGTCGGGCAGGACGGCGAACTCCTGGAGCGTCACGGCGACCTCGGTCCCGGCCGGAGCGGTGACCTCGAAGTCGGTGTACATCCCCAGGCGATAGTGGGCTTCGACCTTGCCGTCCTCCTCCTCCACGAGGTTGCAGAGCAGGACGTAGTGGCCGGGCTCGAGGTCGAGGGTCAGGCTCATGGTCTCGCCGACCGGGAACTCCTCGATCTCGCCGAGGACCTCAGCGCCGTCGGCATCCTCGTCGTAGCTGCCGTCCTCGCGGGTCGGCAGGTCGCCAGCTGCGAGGTCCGTCTTGACCACGACCAGCTCGTGCGGATCCATGGGCCCGACGTTGGTAGCCGTGAAGGTGACGCTGCCAGCCGGCACGCTCGTGACGTCGGGCAGGACGGCGAACTCCTGGAGCGTCACGGCGACCTCGGTCCCGGCCGGAGCGGCACCCGAGTCGTCCATGCCTTCATCGTCCTGGGCCAGCAGCGCAGACCCCGATAACGTTACGCCCACCAGGGCCGCGGACATCGCCAACGCCAGTCTTCTAGGTGTCATGGGTACTCGCTCCCGAAGCTGCTGCCCGGACGGGGGTGCCCGAGCTGAAGGGACATCCTACGTGCCCACGCAACCGGCCCCGCGCCGAAGACGGGCATGGACAGGGCGCGCAACGAACGTTAAGCGTGCCGCTATGATATGAACCTGTTGCGATCAGACCAGTCAGGAATGGGGGAGGTAGCTTTGTACATCGGGCCGCACGTGGCCGCCGCGCTGGTGGGTGAGCACGGCGAGACGGAGAGGAACTGATGGCGACCACGAGTGCTCCCCGCGCGGGCACCTACGTCAGCCGCCGTTCGACCGTGCTCGAGTGGTTGACCACGACCGACCACAAGAAGATCGGTGTGATGTACATCGTCACGTCGTTCGGCTTCTTCATGCTCGGCGGCCTGCTGGCCCTGGGCATCCGCACCGAGCTGGCCGTGCCGGGCCTGCAGTTCGTCGACCAGGCCACCTACAACCAGCTCTTCGGCATGCACGCGGTGATGATGATCTTCCTGTTCGTGATGCCCATGACCACGGGCCTCGCGAACTACATCGTGCCGCTCCAGCTGGGCGCGGCAGACATGGCCTTCCCGCGCATCAACGCCCTCTCCTTCTGGATGCTGGTGGCCGGCGCCATCCTCATCGTCAGCGCCTTCGCCTTCGGCGGCTCGCCCACCGGCTGGACGCTCTACGTGCCGCTTTCGGCAAACACCGACTTCACGCCCATGTCCGGCGTGGATCTGCTGCTCTTGGGCCTGGTGGTGCTCGGCTTCAGCTCCATCTTCGGCGCCATCAACTTCCTCGTCACCATCTTCAAGATGCGCGCGCCCGGCATGGGCCTGCTGCGCATGCCGATGTTCTGCTGGACCTCGCTGGTGACCTCGATCCTGCTGCTCTTCAGCCTGCCGGTCGTAGCCGCGGGCCTGATCATGATCTTCATCGACCGCAACTACGGTGGCGGCTTCTTCGATCCGGCCATGGGCGGCAGCCCGGTGCTCTGGCAGCACATCTTCTGGTTCTTCGGCCACCCCGAGGTCTACATCCTGATCCTGCCGGCCTTCGGCGTGATCAGCGAGATCATCCCGGTCTTCAGCCGCAAGCCGCTCTTCGGCTACAAGGCCTTCGTGCTCGCGACCGCGGCCATCGGCGCCCTCGGCTTCACCGTCTGGGCCCACCACATGTTCACCACCGGCGCGGTCTACCTGCCCTTCTTCGCCTTCTTCACCTTCCTCATCGCGGTCCCGACGGGCGTCAAGTTCTTCAACTGGCTGGCCACCATGTGGGGCGGTCACCTTCGCTTCGACACGCCCATGTTGTTCGCGGTGGGCTTCATCGCCCTGTTCCTGATCGGCGGCCTCGACGGCGCCTTCCTCGCGGTCGTGCCCTTCGACTTCATGGTCCAGGACACGTACTGGGTGGTCTCCCACATCCACTACGTGCTGGTGGCGGGCGCGGTCTTCGCGATCTTCGCCTCGCTCTTCTACTGGTTCCCCAAGATGGCCGGTCGCCGGCTCGACGAGCGCCTCGGCAAGATCCAGTTCTGGCTGCTCTTCATCGGCACCAACCTGGCCTTCTTCCCGCAGCACATGCTCGGCCTTGACGGCATGGTCCGGCGCATCTCGGACTACTCCGCCAACGCCGGCTGGGCACAGCTCAACTTCCTCTCGACGATCGGCGCGTTCCTGATCGCGGCGAGCGTGCTGCCGTTCCTGTGGAACGTCTTCACCACGCTGCGCAAGCCGATGGAGCACGAGGCCGACCCGTGGGACGGCAACTCGCTGGAGTGGGCCACCACCAGCCCGCCGCCGCCGTGGAACTTCGACTCGCTGCCGGAGATCCACTCGGAGCGGCCACTGTTCGACCAGAAGTACCCGGGTGTCGGCCATGGGCCCACACCTGAACCTGCAGCGGAGACCGGGGGGGCCGCATCGTGACCGTAAACACGGAGGCGCTCGAGCCGCAGATGTCCGAGGAGCAGATCGACTCCGGGCACGACGCCCAGCGCGGAGGCATGGATCCGGCGCTGCTGGGGATGATGCTGTTCATCGCCAGCGAGGTGATGTTCTTCGCGGCGCTGTTCGCGGCCTACTTCAACGCGGCCGCGACCCTGCCGGTCTTCCCGCCTGAGGGAACCGAGGAGTTCATCAACCTCTTCAAGTTCCCGTTCCTGCCGCTGATCATGACCGCGGTCCTGCTGACGAGCTCGGTGACGATGCAGATCGCGACGATGCGCATCCGGCAGGGTGATCGCACCGGCATGAACCGGGCCATCGCCTTGACGCTGGCGCTGGGCGCCTTCTTCCTGGTCCTGTGGGCGACCGACTACGCCATCCTCATCACCCAGGATGACTTCGGCATCGACAGTGGCATCTACGGCACGCTCTTCTATACCCTGACCGGGTTCCACGGGGCGCACGTCATCGGCGGCGTGATCGGCCTGACGGTCATCCTCTCGCGAGGACTGGCTGGGCAGTTCAGCGCACGACACCATGTGGCGGTGGAGTCGGTCCATTACTACTGGCACTTCGTGGACGTGGTCTGGATCCTGCTCGTGACGGTCATCTACATCCTGCCCATGCTGGGCGGAGGTGCCGAATGAGCGGCGTCAGGCAGGCGATCTTCCTCGGAGCCATCCCGGTGGTCATCGGCGTCATCTACTGGGCGCTGCCGAACCTGTTCGATGTCGACTACGCCGATGCGGCCGGGGCCACGATGCTCATCGCCCTGGGACTGGCCGTCGGCTTCGGGATGCTGGTGATCCTGCGCGGCGCGCGCGATCTGTAGCCGTGCGGCTAGGATGGCCCTGACGGCGCGAACGCAACGGATGGCAACGAGATGATCAACGACCTCTGGACGGGCATCCTCGAGACCATCGCCCAGGTCCTGATCCCGGTCTGGAACGACCTCATCCAGTACCTGCCGCTCCTGCTCGTGGTAGCCCTGCTCGGCATCGTCGGCGCAGTCATCTGGATGTGGCGGGTGAACTCGGCGGCCAACGCCTCCCGCGTGGCCAAGCCGATCCCTGCCGGGCGCAAGCCCGAGGAGCTGCACCTGCCTGGTCCCTCGCTCTGGCCGTTCGTGGCGCCGGTGGGCCTGTTCTTCATCGTCTTCGCTGTCGCACTCGGGCCGCTGGGTTCGCTCCTCAATGCGGCGATCCTGCTGGTGGGCCTGAGCATCGCGGTCATCGGCTTGCTCGGCTGGTACCTCGACGCGGGCAAGGAGTTCGTGGCCGTCGAGGCCGGCGGGCACGGCACCCCCGAGGAGACCGCCGGGGTCCCCGGCTGGTCACTGACACCCCCGGACGGCATGCACCTGCCCGGCCCGTCGGCCTGGCCGCTGCTGGCTCCGGTGGGCCTGCTCTTCCTCGCTTCCGGCCTGGTCTTCGGCCCGGCCATGTTCATCGGCGGTGCGATCATGGCGGTCATCGCCAGCATCGGCTGGCTGCTCGACGCCAATCGCGAGCTCGAGGACGTCGAGGAACATGGGCATCCCACCCAGGCTGACCGCGATCCCGCGAAGGCCTGGCCGGCTCGGCTCATCCCCGTCTACTTCATCGTCGGCGTGTTCGCGATCGGCCTGACGCTGCTGCCGTGGCTGCTTTCGCTGCTGCCCGGCAACGGCTCCTGACATCGCCTAACCGTCGGATGCGCGCGTCCCTCGTCACCTGGGTCGTCGTCGTACTGGCCCTCGGGTCGCTCGTGGTCGCCTGTGCGCCGGCCGACGAGGATCCCGCGGCCAGCCCCATCGCTGTCGGCGGTCACCCGCTCTACGGCAAGCCCGCTCCAGAGATCGACCTCGAGACCTTCGATGGCGAACGGATGACGCTCTCCTCGCTCCGGGGCCGGCCGGTGATCATCAACTTCTGGGCCACCTGGTGCGGACCCTGTCGCGAGGAGTTCCCGCTGATGGTCGAGACGTACGAAGCTCGGGCCGACGACGGACTCGAGATCCTGGGGATCCTGCACAACGACACCGTCGAAGGAGGGCGGGCCTTCGCGCAGGACGAAGGCGCGACCTGGCCGATGCTGTACGACGCCGACGACGAGGCCTGGAATGCCTACCTCGGGCTGGGCACACCGACCTCGTTCTTCGTCGATGCCGACGGGATCGTGCAGGCCTTCAGCCTGGGTCCCTTCAACGAGGAAGGCCTGCAGCGCCAGCTGTCGACCATCATCCCGGAGGCCTAGCCGTGGCCGCGCCCGACGACATGCTGGTGGGAGTGGCCCTGATGCTGTTGGCAGGGGGCCTGGCCGCGATCGGACTGGCCGGTCTCATGGAACGACTGCCGCGCAACCGCTGGATCGGTCTGCGTCTGGCCAGGATCCGCGAGGACGATGCCGCCTGGCGGACCGCCCATCGCGCTGCCGGCCCCTCGCTCATCGCCGCGGCGGGGCCACCACTGTTGTTGGGGGTCGCGCTCATCGCCGCCCCGCCCGACACGCTGCAGGATCCGTTCCTGTTCCTGGGCCTGGTCGGCATCGCCACCGGCGGCCTGCTGGCGCTGGGCGTGCGCCAGGCACAGGCTGCGATCTCCTAGGCACAAAGGAGCCGACATGAGCGACCTGCCTGAGTCCACGCGCCAGTCGGTGGCGGGCAACATCGAACGATGGACCAGGGTCAACACCGAATATGGCGACGCGGACGCGGCACGCTCCTGGGCGGCCGAGGAGATCAGCTGGGGCCAGTTCGGGGTGACCGAGGCGTCGATCGGCTCCCCGCTCGGCGACGTGGCCGGGCTGGACATCCTCGAGGCCGGCTGCGGCGTGGCCTACTTCAGCGCCTGGCTCGCCCGTCGCGGTGCGCGGCCGGTGGGTCTGGACCCCACGCCGGCACAGCTCGAGACCGCCCGGCGCCTCCAGGCCGAGACCGGCATCGAGTTCCCGCTGGTGGAAGGCATCGGCGAGGCGCTCCCCTTCCCTGACGACTCGTTCGACATGGTGCTCTCCGAATATGGCGCCTCGCTCTGGGCCGACCCGCACCTGTGGGTACCCGAGTGCGCGCGCGTGCTTCGGCCGGGCGGCCGGCTCGTGTTCCTCACCTCGTCCATCCTGGTCCAGCTCTGCTACCCGGACGAGGGAACGGTGACCGAGACGCTGCAGCGCCCGATGTTCGGGATACACGCCATGCGCTGGCCCGGCGATCCCGGGACCGAGTACCACCTCCCTCACGGCGAGCGGATCCGGCTGTTGCGACGCCGCGGCTTCGAGATCGAAGACCTCATCGAGCTGCAGGTGCCCGAGGGTGCGCGGACGCACGAGTACTACGGCGAGCTCACCGCCGAGTGGGGGCGCCGATGGCCGGCCGAGGAGATCTGGGTCGCGCGTCTGCCTGGCTGAAGCCCAGACGACGGCCTGAGCGGGCCGCGCGCGGTCTGGTGTCGCCGGCCGGCTGCCCTAGAGCAGCAGTGCCAGGATCAGTGCCCTGAGCAACAGCGTGCCACCGGAAGGCCATGCTTTGCGGGGTGGGTCCGGATCAAGACCGCCGATCATCCCGCTGAGCACAGTTCGCGGGCCTTGGTCCCGCACACCGTGCTAGATGGGCAAGAGGGCGAAGGCGACAGCGGCGGCGAGCCCGCCGGCGATCGATGCGGCGTGGATCGACAAGGCCTTGCGCCGGTCAGCCGCGCGCGCCTCGGAGTCCTCGACCGCGACCTGCTCGCCGAGCTGGCCCATGTTCTGCAGCCCGGCCATGCCGAACCCGGCACAGAAGCGCACCCGTGCCTGGATGAAGCCGGACAAGCCGACCGTCGCTGGGGCCGCCACGGCCAGTCGGGTCCAGGCCGGGGCATCGACCGCGAGCAGCACCGCGCCAAGGGCGACAGCGCCGGCCACGCCGAGGTAGCCGATGCGGCGTCGGCGGCGAATCTCCGCGGGGCCGATGTTGCAGACACCCGGCTCGTAGTTCGAAGCACTGTCGATGTACTGGATCATGCCTGAAGTATAGGTGTATGTCGAAGGTTTGTCCACTGTTGGTCTACGTGCGCAGCAACTCCAGCGCGTTGGGTCCCCCGCGGACGCTGGTCTGCACCAGGACGATCGCATCGTCTTCCTGCAGGCCCAGCTCCACCACCCCGGCCCGGAGCGCTCTGATCACCGCCTCGGCGATCGGCCCCGGCTCCTCCGGTTCTACCCGCATCACGAACGGGAGCACGCCACGGCATAGCGTGAGCGAGCGTGCGATCGCCTCGGTCGGGGTGAACGCTGCGGTGGGCACGCCCGGGCGTAACGAGGCCAGCCGGCGCGGCGTACGACCCGAGTGCGTGTAGCAGGCCAGTCCCACCACGTCGGGATCGCTGTCGGCCATCGAGACCGCAGCCACGGCCAGGGCTCGAGCGTCGACATCCGGGCCGAACGAGGGCGTGCCGGCCGGTGGCCGGGTCGGCGTCTTGTAGGCATCGGTGCGTCCGGCGATATGGGCCATGGCCCGCACGGCCTCGAGCGGCCAGGCGCCGACAGCGGTCTCGCCCGAGAGCATCACGGCATCGGCGCCATCGATGATGGCGTTGGCCACATCGCTGGCTTCGGCGCGCGTGGGTCGCGACGCGGTCACCATCGACTCCAGCATCTGCGTGGCCACGATGCTCGGTTTCCCGGCCATCAGTGCCGCCCGCACGAGGTCCTTCTGGGCCAGCGGCACCTGTTCGAAGGGCAGCTCCACGCCGAGATCGCCGCGGGCAACCATGATGGCGTCAGCCGCCTCGAGGATCTCCTCGATGTTCTCGACGGCCGGGCGCGTCTCGATCTTGGCCACGATGCGGATGGCCTCGGGGATGCGCGAGCGCAGGAGCTTCACGTCGGCGGCGGACCGCACGAAGGACTGGCCGACGAAATCGGGCTGGACTTCGAGCAGGTGTGGGATGACCGCGGCGTCGGCCTCGCCCAGCGCGTCGGGGGACATGCGCTCGGCGGGCACGCTCACGCCCTGGCGCGAACGCACCGGGCCACCACGTACGACCTCGCAGATCGCGGCGCCGTCGAGGACGGCACCCACCCGCAGCTCGGCGGCGCCGTCGGCGAGCAGCACCCGATCGCCGGGCTCGAGGCGTGCGGCCACGTCAGGGTCGCCCAGCGGCAGGGCAGCATCGGTCGATGGCTCGTCGGGACCGACCAGGGCCAGGGTCGCGCCTGACACGAGCTGGACGGGATCGACATGCAGCTGACCGAGGCGCAACTTGGGACCGGGCAGGTCGGCCAGGATGCCCACCGTCCGCCCGGCGGCATCGGCCGCAGCACGCACGATCTCGGCGGTCTCGAGATGGTCCTCGGCCGAACCGTGGGAGAAGTTGATGCGCGCGATGTCCAGGCCGGCGTCGATGAGGCGATCGACCATGCCGATGCTGGCTGGGCCGATGGTGGCCACCAGCTTGGTGCGACGCGGGATGCGAGCGGCGTGTGCGGTGCTCATGCGGGCATGATGCCGCCTTCGCGCGAGCGGAGACAGGCGTTCCGGCCCGGGCCTCCGGGGCCCGACGGCCCATGCATCGATGACACATGGCCCGGAACCTGACGTGAACGACCGAAATCGTGCGGTTCCGAAGCAGGGGGAGATGCGAGTGGGCCAGACACCAGACCAGGTAGCGCCTGAGCGCGAGGGAGCGCCGGAAGCCGGAGCTTCCGAGCCGGCTGACGGCAAGCACTGGTCGCCCTTCAGCACCAGGCGAGCCAAGTGGTCGTGGGGGCTCATGGCCATCTTCACCACCATCTACTTCGTGGTCGCCATCGTGACCTCGGCCGAGTTCGCCAGCCTCGCTTCGACCATGATCTTCGGGCTTCCGCTGGGCTTCTACCTCGGCATCGGCCTGATCATCTCCGGTCTGGTCATCACGCGCATCTACCTCGCCAGGATCGAGGTCTAGGCCGTGGATAACCTCGTCGCCATCCTCATCCTCGGGGTGGGCATGGCCACCTTCTTCCTCATCGGCATCTACAGCCGGCGCTGGACCAAGTCCACCGCCGAGTTCTACGTCGCCGGCGGCCAGATCCCCTGGAAGCTCAACGGCGTGGCCATGTTCAGCAACTATGCGAGCGCCGCCAGCTTCCTCGGCGTGGCCGGCGCCATCGCCCTCTTCGGCATCGACAACTGGTGGCTGGCCCTGGGCTTCTTCGCGGCCTGGATCGTGGTCGTGCTGATCCTCGCCAGCCCGCTGCGTCGTTCGGGCAAGTACACCGTCGCCGATGCCCTCTTCGAGCGCTTCTCTGGACGGGAGATCCGCTTCCTGACCATCGTGGCCGCCCTGACCATCGGGGTGCTCTACCTGGTGCCGCAGCTGGTGGGTGCGGGGCACCTCTTCAACCTGCTCGTGCCGGGGCTCGACTACATGTTCTGGGTCGCCATCTCCGGTGGCATGACTGCGGTCATCGTGGTCATGGGCGGCATGCGCGGAACGTCGTACAACCAGGCTTTCCAGGGCATCATCATCTTCGGCGCCATGACCATCCTGCTGATACTTGCGGTGGTCATGTACTTCAACTGGAACCCGCTGGCGATCCTGACCGAAGCCGACTCCGTGGTCACCCCGACCCAGGTCGTGAACTCCGGTGGGGCCGACGACCTGCTGATGCTGTACCCGACTGACAGCTCCGCGGAGCAAGCCATCGCCGCCTCCAAGGCCTCGATGGAAGCCCTACCCGATGAGCCCAGCGCGCTGACGCCCGGCGTCGACGTCAAGGACCTGCCCAACCAGCTGAGCCTGGTGCTGGGGCTGTTCCTCGGCGTGGTCGGCCTGCCCCACGTGCTCATCCGGTTGTTCACCGTGAAGGACGCCGTGGCGGCACGGAAGTCGACCGAGCTGACCATCATCAGCCTGGCCATCTTCTACACCATGACCCTCTTCGTGGGCCTGGCCGCGATGATCCTGCTCTATCCCCTGCTCACCGACCTCATCAACAGCGGCGACGTCGGAAAGGCGACCAACACCGCGGTGGCCGAACTGGGCCGACTGCTCGGTGGTGAGGTGTTGCTGGGCGTGGTGCTGGCCGGCGCCATGGCCGCCATCCTGAGCTCGGCGGTAGGCCTGCTCATCCAGATGACCACCACCGTGGCGCACGACGGCTACACCGTCCTGCTGCGCCCACAGTCCTCCGAGGCGCAGCGAGTCCGAGTGGCGCAGATCACGGGCATCGTGCTCACGGTCATCGCTGTGGGCTTGTCGATCGTGCTCAAGGAGGAGAACGTGGCCCAATTGGTAGGCCTGACCTTCGGCATCGCCGCGAGCACCTTCGCTCCGGTGTTGCTGATGACGGTGTGGTGGACCCGCTACACCAGGCAGGGCGTCGTGGCCACGTTCATCGTGGGCCTCGTCGTCTCACTGCTGTTCACTGCCGCCAAGTACATGGGCGTCGAGTCCGTACTCGGACTGCCGGTGCTCGTGAACCCGGCGCTCTACGGCGTGCCGGCCGCGTTCGCAGCGGGCATCATCGTGAGCCTCCTGACCAAGGATGTCGGCTCCGTCGACCACTTCATGCACCTCGCGCACGACCGCGATGGCCGCGACTCCAACGGGGGCGCGCCGCTGGACGCGTAGCCACCGATCCGCATCGGGACATTCGACGCCCGGAGGTCAAGGGAGAGGCCTCCGGGCGTCGATATGCCGCGCGTGGTGCCCGTGGCGTGATGGCAGCGCCGCGCTAGCTCGGTCCGGACAGCCGGCCAGTCTCGGAGTCATACGCGCCCTCCAGCTCGTCGGGCGTGGTGTCAGGTGCCAGCGGCTGGTGCGTGATGTAGGCGGCACGGCCGATGACGTGGGCAGCCACGGGAGCGGTCAGGAAGAGGAAGATCACCACCAGCAGGGCGCGGATGGTCACGCTCAGCTCGCCGAAGTGCAGGGCTACGCCCAGCATCAGGAGCGCGATGCCCAGCGAGGATGCCTTGGAGGCCACCTGCAGCCGGATGTAGACGTCGGGCATGCGCAAGAGGCCCACCGCGCTCAGCACGCACAGGATCACACCCAGGACGACCGCGATGGTGGCTGGCCAGTCGGTCATGACCGCTCCCGCAGCTCGGCGTAGCGAGCGAACGCGACCGCTCCGATGAAGGCCACCAGCGCGAGGGCGATGGCCACGTCGATGAGCGCCGGATCGTCGGTGCCGATGGCGTAGACCGCCACGATACCCGCGACCAAGCTGGCGATCAGCTCGAGCGAGGTCACGCGGTCCATGAGGCTGGGGCCGCGGACAAGGCGGATGAATGCCAGCACGATGGAGATCGCGAGCGCCAGCAGCGCGAGCTCGATGACCGTGTCGGGCACGCCCGTGATCTCACCCATCATCGGAGCAGCTCCAGGACGCGCCGCTCGAGGTCCTCCTTGATCTCCCGGCGCAGCTCGTCAGGGTCCTCTACGAACATCGAGTGCACGTAGATGACGCTGCGGTCATCGGCCACGTCGATCGTCAGCGAACCCGGCGTCATGGTGATGAGGTTGGAGAGCAGGGTGATCTCGGCTGGGGTGCGAGCGTCGAGCGGGACGGCCACGATGCCCGGCCTGGCGCGAGAGGTGGGCGTGACCACGTCGAGGGCCACGCGCAGATTGGCGTACACGATCTCCAGCAGGTAGAAGCCGATGAAGCGCACGAGTACGATCGAACGGCTGAAATAGCTCGAGCGGCCGATGACCCGCTGGAGCAGGAAGAGCACCAGGAAGCCGAAGGCGAAGCCGACCATCAGGTTGAGCACGTCGAAGTGGCCACCCATGGCCACCCAGCCGAGCGCCAGCAACAGGTTGCCCGCGAACATGGCCGCAGCCGAGGTGCCACGCGGCGGAGCAGCCGGGGGCGGGCTCGGCACCGGCTCGGGCGGCGGGGTCAGGGACGTGCTCATCGGCCGTTTCCGCCGAGCACCGCCTCGATGTAGCCGGCCGGCTCCATCAGCTGCGTCGCGGCGGCCTCGACCAGGTCGAAGGCGGGACCGGCCGCCACCACCAGGGCCACCGAACAGGCGACCAGGAAGACGATCGGCGCCACCATCAACAGCGCCAGCTGGGTGCTGGCCACGCGTTCCGGTGTCACCGCCGCGGCGCCGTCACCGAAGGGCTCGAGGTCGGTCGGCAGCGGCTTCCAGAAGGCAGCGTTCCAGATCTTGAGCATCGAGTAGAGCGTGAGCAGGCTGACCC
Organism: uncultured Chloroflexia bacterium; assembly: GCA_963731995.1. GTDB lineage: Bacteria > Chloroflexota > Limnocylindria > Limnocylindrales > CSP1-4 > JAFMJV01. The sequence continues at coordinate 653,365 of CAVSXV010000004.1, read as the reverse complement.
CCAGGGCCACCAGCACGATGAGCAGGTGGTCGATCTCGAGGCCGGCCTCGATGAGCGCCAGCTTGGCCAGGAAGCCGGAGAACGGCGGGATGCCGGCGAGCGACATGGCGGCGACCCCGAAGAGCACCGCGAGGCCGGGCTTGAGCGCCCACAGCCCACCGACCTTGGCCAGCTCGAAGGAGCCCGTCAACTGGTTGACCGCACCGGCCACGAGGAACAGCGTGGACTTGGCCAGGGCCACGTGCACCAGGAAGTAGATGAGTCCGGCCATGGCGTTGACGGTGAACAGCGCCAGGCCCATCACCAGGTAGCCGATCTGGCTGATGATGTGGAACGAGAGCAGCCGGCGCATCTCGTGCTGGGCCACCGCCCCGATGACACCGACGACCATGGTCAGCGCGGCCACCGTCAGCAGCAGCGGCTGGAAGTCGGCCGCCTGTTCGGCGAAGAGCAGCGTGAACACGCGCACGAGAGCATAGATGCCGACCTTCGTGAGCAGGCCGCTGAAGAGCGCGGAGACCGCCACCGGGGGCGTGTGATACGAAGCCGGCAGCCAGAAGAAGAGCGGCACCAGCGCGGCCTTGATGCCGAAGGCGATGAGCAGCATGGCCGCGAGGCCCGCGGCCAGCCCGGGATCGACGTCGCGCATGCGCAGCGAGAGGTCGGCCATGTTGACCGTGCCCGTGACCCCGTAGATGACGCCGATGGTCACCAGCAGGACGGCCGAGGCCACCAGGTTGATGGCCACGTACTTGAGCGCACCCTCGAGCTGCGCTCGCTCCCCGCCCAGCGCCAGCAGCACGAAGGAGGCGATGAGCAGGACCTCGAACCAGACATAGAGGTTGAAGAGGTCACCGGTCAGGAAGGTGCCAGCCACGCCCGCCAGCAGCACCATCATCAGCGGGTAGTAGGCGAAACGCTCGCGGCCCCGGTCGATGGTGGCCGTGGAGTAGAGCACGATGGCCACCGCCAGCACGCCGGTGAGCACGATGAGGATGGCGCTGAAGAGGTCGGCCACCATGGTGATGCCGAAGGGTGCCGGCCAGCCACCGACCTGCAGCACCTGGTAGCCGTCGCGCTCGACCACGATGAGCAGCACGATCCCCACCGCCAGCAGCACGGCTGAGCCGGCCAGGGCGATCGACCGCTGGGCTGCCGGGGAGCGCCAGGCCACGAGGCCCAGGGCCGCAGCGATGAGCGGCACCAGCAGCGGCAGCATCACCACGGCGCTCACTGGATGTCCGCCTCGCTGAGGTCGTCCACGTCGTCGGAGCCGCCCTCCTGGTAGACGCGGTGCATCAGCGTCAGCGTGAAGGCCAGCACGCTGAAGCCGATGACGATGGCGGTCAGCACCATGGCCTGCGGCAGCGGATCGGCGGCGCCCGGCGGCGGCAGCGTGGCCCCGTCATCGATCAGCGGTGGCTCGCCGCGCGTCAGGCCAGCGGCCACGAAGATGACCAGGTTGGCAGCGTTGGCCATCAGCGACAGGCCCAGCGCCAGCTTCAGCACCGAGCGGCGGAGCATGAGGTAGATGGCGGCCGCGAAGAGGAGCCCGGCCACGACGGCCAGCAGCACGATCACGTGTCCTCCTCCTCGAGCGAGAAGACGATGAGCAGGATCGTGCCCGCGACCCCGAGGTAGACACCGATGTCGAAGAGCAGCGGCGTGCCCAGCGCGACCTCGTAGTCGCCGAGCGGGAACTTCCACCAGCGCGAGGTGAGGTAGGGCTCACCGGAGAGCAAGGGGGTCACGAAGCCGCTGATGATCATCAGCAACAGGCCCACGCCCACCAGCGAGCGTGGGTCGACCTGCAGCGCGCGCCGGGCGACCGAGACACCGCTCGAGACCGAGAGCAGCACGAAGGCCGCAGCAGCCACCAGTCCTCCGGCGAAGCCGCCACCGGGTTCGTTGTGGCCACGCAGCAGCAGGAACAGCGACAGCAGCAGCAGCACCGGCATCAGGTAGGTGGTGGCGGTGGGCAGGATCAGACCCCTCATGCCTCACCCTCCTCGTCCACGCTGCGGGGGCGCGAACGCAGCTTGAGCAGGGCATAGACGCCGAAGCCGGCGATGGCCAGCACCGCCACCTCGGCGAGGGTGTCGAGCGAGCGGAAGTCCACGATGATGGTGTTGACCACGTTCTGGCCCTTGGCCAGCGGCTGGCTGTTCTCCACGAAGAAGGTGGAGACCGGGTCGGTGACCGTGCCCGTGGCAGCCAGCACGAAGAGCGTCATGAGCGCGCCCGCGGCAGCCGCCACCGCGCCGTCGCGCAGGCGCGTGTTGCGGGACGCCTCCACCCCGAACCTGGGCATGTGATAGAAGGCCAGCACGAAGAGCAGCACCGTCAGCGTCTCGACGAGGATCTGGGCGATGGCCAGGTCCGGGGCACTGAAGAGCACGTAGACGAGGGCGATGCCGTAGCCCACCACGCCGAGAGCCGTGACCGCACCGAGGCGCGAGCGAGTGGTCACCGCCACCGCAGCGCCGCCCACGATGAGGCCCGCGATGATCGCTTCCCACAGGTACAGGTCCCACTCGAGCGTGAGGGTCGGCGGGCCGCCCGCGTAGAGCAGGACCAGCCACACCAGCGCCACCATCGTGCTCACCACGATGAGCAGGTACAGGCGCAGCTTGCCGTTCTGGCTGATGGCGGTGAAGCGCTTGGTGAAGCTCAGCATCTTGAGCTCGGCGAGCACGTAGAGCTTCTCGGGCCCGATGTGATGGCCGTAGTCGAGGCGCGCCACCAGCGCGCGGGCATCGAGCCGCCGCCAGAAGATGACGCCGCCGAGGGCGATGCTGAGCAGGCTCAGGCCGAGCACCAGGTCCACGCCGTACCAGGGCTCCACCGCATACTTGGACCCGCCGCTGCCGATGGCCCCCGCAGCAGCGGCCACCAGCGGGCCGGAGCCGAGGGCCGGAACGAGCCCGGCGAACACGCCGACCACGCCGATGGCGAGGGGGCCCAGCCACATGGCCCAGGCTGGGTCGTGGCCGCCGTCGCGCGCCGTGCGCAAGGGGCCCGTGAAGGGCCCCAGGCTGGCGATGGCGGCGACACCGGCGGTGGCGACGCCCGCGACCACCAGCGCGGCCGTGATGACCAGCGCTGAGTCCTCGACCGCGAGGGCCGACTTGAGGCCCAGCTCCTTGGCGGCGAAGCCGATCATCGGCGGGATGCCCGCCATGGACACCGCTCCGAGCGCGGCCGCGATGGCAGTCAGCGGCATGATCCGGGCCAGACCGCCGAAGCGATCCAGCTCGCGCGTGCCCATCTCGTGGTCGACGATACCGGTGACCAGGAAGAGGCCGGCCTTGTAGAGCGCGTGCGCGAGCAACAGGGCCATGGCCGCGGTGAAGGCGGTGTCCGAGCCAAGGCCCACGAGCAGCACCATCGTGCCCAGGGCCCCGACCGTGGAGTAGGCCAGCACCAGCTTGAGGTCGTGCTGCCGGAGCGCGAGCATGTTGCCGATGAGCATCGTCAGGCCACCACTGATGACGAGCACCACCGTCCACAGCTCGGTGCCGCCGAGCACGGGTGTGAGCCGCGACACGAGGTAGACGCCGGCGGTGACCATGGTGGCCGAATGCAGGTAGGCACTGACCGGCGTCGGCGCGGCCATCGCGTTGGGCAGCCAGAAGTGGAACGGGAACTGGGCCGACTTGGCCAGCGCACCGAGCAGGATGAGGAACGTCAGCAGCCCGTAGTTGGCGCTCGCCTGCACCGCTTCCCCTGCCCCCAGCACCTCGGAGATGGTGAAGCTCCCGCTCGCGAGGCCCAGCAGCACCAGGCCGGCGATCATGGCCAGCTCGCCGCCGACGGTCACGATGAGCGCCTGCTGGGCGGACAGTCGAGAGGTCGCGATGGTGTGCTCGAAGCCGATGAGCAGGTACGAGGTCACCCCGGTCAGGCCCCAGAAGACGAGTACCAGCAGGAGGTTGTCGGCCAGCACCAAACCCAGCATCGAGGCCATGAAGGCGAGCGCGAGCGCGTGGAAGCGGTCGATCTCGGCATGTCCGTGCAGGTAGTGCTCGGCGTAGAGGATGACCGCCACGCCGATGCCCGTGATGAGCAGGCTGAAGAGCAGCGACAGTCCATCGAGCGAGAACGACAGCGACAGCGACAGCTGGGGCACCCACTCCACCGACCAGCGGACCGGATCCCCATCGATGACGCCCGGCGCGAGGGCCGTGAAGAGGAGTGCCAAACCAGCCGGTAGCGCTGCGAAGAGCAGATACGCGTAGCGGCCCAGGAGGCGGCGAGCGAGCGGGACCAGCAGCGCCAGGATGAAACCCGACGCTACCGCGATGGGGAGTTCCACGGCCAGACCTTATCTCGTCAGGCCGCTTGAGCGCGCGGCACGACCGCCGGCAGCATCGCTGACGGTGGCTCGGGGCGACTCCATCCCGTCCGTCACCTCTCCCGGCCGCGTCCGCTATGCTCGCGCTTGCGGGGGCTGGTTCGACCATCGAGAGGGTGCGAAGGGCACGTGGCGATCATCGAAGCCGAGGGCCTCGTCAAGGTCTTCAGGTCCCGCAAGAACGAGGTCCGCGCGCTCGACGGGCTCGACCTCACCGTCCCCGAAGGCACGGTCGTGGGCCTGCTCGGGCCCAACGGCGCGGGCAAGACCACCTGCGTCCGTATCGTCTCCACCCTCCTCCGTCCCGACGAGGGCACCTGCACCGTGGCTGGCTACGACGTCGTGCGCGAAGCGCAGCAGTTGCGCCACGTCATCGGCCTGTCCGGCCAGTACGCCGCGGTCGACGAGAACCTCACTGGTCACGAGAACCTGTGGCTCTTCGGCCGCCTCTACCAGCTCGGCTCGAAGGAGGCCAATGCCCGCGCCGACGAACTGCTCGAGCAGTTCGACCTCGTCGACGCCGCTGACCGCGTGGTCAAGACCTACTCGGGCGGCATGCGACGGCGCCTCGACCTCGCTAGCGCCATCATCGGTCGGCCTCGTCTGCTCATCCTCGACGAGCCCACCACTGGGCTCGATCCGCGCAGCCGCCTGGGTATGTGGGAGGTCATCCGCGGGCTTGTGCGGGACGGCACCACGCTGCTGCTCACGACGCAGTACCTCGAGGAAGCCGACGAGCTGGCCCAGGACATCGTGGTCATCGATCACGGCCGGGTCATCGCCCATGGCACTGCCGACGAGCTCAAGCGCCAAGTCGGCGGCGAGCGCATCGAGGTCCACGTCAGCAGCGCGGACGACATTCCCTTCGTACAAGACCTGCTGGCACGATACGGTGAGGGTGAGGTCAAGATGAAGACCGGGACGCGCTACCTCAGCGTCGCGTCTGGCGGCGGGACCGAGAGGCTCTTCGGGGTCTTCCGTGAACTCGACGAGCAGGGCATCACCGTCGACGACATCGGCATGCGCCGCCCCACGCTCGACGACGTCTTCCTCTCGCTCACCGGGCGCGCGGCCGAGGAAGCCACCGCAGATGCGGCTGAGGCGGCCGAGGAGACCCGAGCATGAACGCTCCTGCACCAGCCGCCGACAAGGGGCTCCGCGGCGCTCTCGACGATGGCCTGATGCTCACCTGGCGCTACCTCAAGCGCATCCCGCGGATCCCCGAGCTGGCCATCTTCGCCATCCTGCAGTCGATCATGTTCGTGCTGCTGTTCACGGTCGTGTTCGGCGGCGCGATCCCACTGCCCGGGGGCGCCAGCTACACCGAATACCTGATGCCGGGCATCTTCGTGCAGACGCTGACGTTCGCCTCGGCAACCACGGCCATCGGTATGACGGAGGACCTGCACAAGGGCATCATCGACCGCTTCCGCTCGCTGCCGATGGCGCGCTCGGCCGTGCTCTTCGGGCGCTCCGTGTCGGACGTCATCTACAACGGCGGCATCCTCATCGTGCTCATGATCTCGGGCTTCGTCGTCGGCTGGACGGTGCAGACGGGACTCGTAGGGCTGCTGCTGGGGATCGGTGGCTGCCTGGCCTATGCCTTCGTGATGTCGTGGGTGGGCGTCTGGCTCGGTCTGCGGCTGCCCACGGTGGAAGTGGCGCAGCAGGTCTCCTTCATCGTCATCCTGCCGCTGACCTTCGTCTCCAACGTGTTCGTGCCCATCGGGACGCTGCCCGACTGGCTCCAGCCAGTGGCCGCCTGGAACCCGGTGAGCACGCTGACCGCCTCACTTCGCGAGCTGTGGGGCAACCCCAACCCGTTCCCGTCTGACGGCATCCCCGCCGACTACCCGGTGTTCGTGACGATGGGCTGGATGCTCGTCCTGCTGGCGATCTTCGCCCCCCTGGGCGTGCGCCGCTACCGCTCGATCAGCAGCTAGGGACGGACCGCAGCGACCTCGACGCCGCTAGGGCCGGGCGAGGACCTCGCCGTGGAGGACGCTGAACCAGGCATCTGGCTGCGCCGCCCAGTCGCGCCAGGCGGACGCGACGTCCTCGAGCTCGGAGTCGCTGGCGAGGCCCATGGCCAGGGCCCCCTCGGCGATCCCGGAGCGCAGGCTGCGCTCGGCCCAGGTGTCACCCCACCACGCGCGGCTCCTGGTGTCGGCGAAGGTCCATGTGGATGCACTGGGCGTGACCTCGGAGAACCCGGCCGCATGCGCCCAGGCCAGGAGCCGGCGGCCAGCGTCAGGCTCGGCGCCGTTGGCCCTGGCGACCGCGTGGTAGAGCTCCAGCCAGCGATCGAGGCGTGGGTCGAGCGGGTACCACGCCATGGCCGCATAGTCGGCATCGCGCACCGCCACCAGGCCTCCGGGCCTGGTGACCCGACGCATCTCACGGAGCGCCGCCACCGGCTCGGACAGATGTTGCAGCAGCTGGTGGGCGTGGACCACGTCGAAGGCGCCGTCAGCGTAGTCGAGGGCATAGACGTCACCCATCGCGGTGGTCAGGTTGGCGGCGCCCCGCTCGGCGGCCAGGCGCTCGACCTCGGCAAGGACGGTCGGCTCGCGCTCGAGGGCCACGGTCTCACCAGGAGCGACCAGCGCTGCGAGGTCGACGGTGATGGTGCCGGGGCCGCAGCCCACGTCGAGCAGGCGCTGGCCGGGTGCCAGATGGGCCAGCAGGTAGGCCGCGGAGTTCTGCGCGGTGCGCGTGCGGTGAGAGGCAAGGACAGAGTCGTGGTGGCCGTGGGTGTATCGATCCGCGCGAGTCTCCGGCATAGCCCCATCGTAGCGATGCGCGGCCGACCGCTGTCCGGCCCCCGTCGGTCAGACCTCCACCGGCCCGCCAGGCTCGGTGATCGGCGTTTGTCTTCCACCCGTCATCGGCGCTGATCCACGCCCACCCAGCCTGGCGCTGAGCCCGACGGCGATCCCGACCCCGACGAGGATCGAGCCGCCGATGACAGCGGGAGTGACCGTGGTGAGCCCGGGGATCACGCCGCTGACCGCGGCAGCCACCGGCATCAGCCCCACGAAGAGCCCGGCGACCGCTGCGCCAAGGATGTCGACGGCGCCATACCAGAGTGAGAAGGCGATGGCGGTCTGGACGATCGCGAGGTAGGCCAGCGCCACGATGGCGCCGGCGTGCATGGGCGGCAGCGCTCCGGGCCCGTCGATCCCAAGGGCCAACGCGGCGAGCACGAGGGCCGCGATCCAGCAGGTATGGATCGACACCCCGACCGGCCCCAGCCGGCCGAGCACCGGGACCGCCAGGAGCGTGAAGGCCGCCTCGCAGAGGAGTGCCACGAAGGCCCACCCGAGCCCCTCGATGGTCGTCCGACCGCCACCCTGCACCAGGGCCGCGCCAACGACCACGAGCACCACGCCGGCCAGCAGCCCGGGTGACGGACGCTGTCGCAGGCGGATCGACTCGACGAGCAGCAGCACCAGCGGAACGGCCGCGATAAGGATGGCCACAGCCGCAGGCTCCGCGTACTCGACCGAGCGGATGACCGCCACGTTGAAGAGCACCAGGCCAGTCACGGCGACGCCAGTGAGCCAGAGCCAGTCGATGCCACGCGGCACGGGCAGCGGACGTCTTGCCAGAGCCATGGCGCCGGCGAGGATCCCCGCGGCCACGAGATAGCGCACGGCCTGCGCGGCGAAGACCGGGTACTCGACCAGCTCGGCGGAGACGGTAACACCGGTGCCGACGGCGAACATGGCGGTGGCGGCCGCGAGAGCCCCGAACGAGGACGGCGTCATGCTTGCACGGTAGTGGCAGAGTGGTCCTATGCCTAGGACCACTGTGGAACATTTGGAGTGGACCACTATTGGCCGCGACCTGCTCGTCTCCGTACGCGATACGGGGCGCGGCCGATGGTCCACCGCCCTGGCCGATCAGCTCCGCGAAGCGGTCCGGGGCGGCGCCCTCGCGAGTGGCGTCCGGCTGCCGTCGTCACGCGCCCTGGCGTGTGACCTTGGCGTCTCACGGGGCACGGTCGTCAGCGCCTATGAGCAGCTGATCGCGGAGGGCTACCTCGAGAGCCGACGAGGATCCGGAACCGTCGTGGCCCACCTCGGAACCCTACCGAGCACGGCGCGCTCGCGTACCCTCCCCTCCCCGGTCCACCACAACCCGGGCCTGCCCGACACCGGGCTGTTCCCTCGTCGCGAGTGGCTGCGGGCGTACCGCCACGCGCTCGATACCCTGCCGGATGCCGACCTTCGCTACGGTCACCCACAGGGCTACCGACCACTCCGTGTCGAGCTGGCGGCCTACCTCGGGCGGGTCCGCGGGGTACGCGCCAGCGCTGACGACATCCTCATCGTGAACGGCTTCGCGCAAGGTTTCGCGCTGCTGGCCCGCATCCTGCCGGCCTTCGGCATCGAGGACATCGCCGTCGAAGAACCGGGCTCCACCGGGGCACGTGAGCAGCTTCGGGAATGGGGCGTGGCCACGCCGCCGGTCAGGGTCGATCGCCAGGGGCTCGATGTCGACGACCTTCAGAGCTCGGGAGTGTCGGCGGTGCTGGTCACGCCAGCGCACCACTACCCCACCGGCGTGGTCCTGGCGCCCGAGCGGCGCCGTCAGCTGCTCGAGTGGGTCCGCGCGTCCGCCGGTCGCTACGTCATCGAGGACGACTACGACGCCGAGTACCGCTACGACAACGAGCCCGTCGGCTCGCTCCAACCGTTCGACCCCGAGCGCGTCATCACCGGCTCCTCGGTCTCCAAGACGCTGGCGCCCGGGTTGCGCCTCGGCTGGCTGGTCCTGCCGCCGCACCTGGTCGATGCTGCCGTGCGATTGAAGGCGGCCTTCGACCTGGGCACGCAGGTATTGAGCCAGGCCACCTTCGCTCGATTGCTACACAGCGGTGACTTCGATCGGCACCTGCGCCACAGCCGGCTTCGCTACCGCCGGCGGCGGGCGCACCTCGCCGAACGGCTCGCGGCGGACGCACCGGACCTGCGGGTCAGCGGCCTCGAGGCGGGACTCTCGGTGTGCATCCGCGCGGACCTGGCCGACGATCGCGCCGTGGCCCAGATGCTCAAGTCGGAGGGCGTCGCCTGCGAGGCCCTGAGCTACTACCAGCAGCGACCGGATCCGGAGCGCGGCCTCGTCCTCGACATCAACGCCACCAGTGATCAGCAGCTGGACCGGGTGATCGCCGTCGTGGCCGGCTCAGGCCTGTCACAGTAGGGGTGTGATCCCTCCGTCCCTGCCACCAGACAACCACGTCCATTCCCAGTTCAGCTGGGACACCGGCGAACAGACCTCGATGGAGGCTCACTGCGCCCGGGCGGTGGAGCTGGGCCTGCCCTCGGTCGCCTTCACCGAGCATCTCGACCTCACGCCCTGGTATGTGCCGCCCGAGGCGCTGCACATGTTCCCTCGCGAAGGCGCCCGGTACCTCGACGCGAGCTCGACCTTCCACGCCCCGGCGGTCGACTTCACGGCCTACTTCGAGTCGGTCGACCGCTGCCGAACGGCATTTCCCGAGCTGCGCATCCTGACCGGTCTCGAGATCGGTGAGCCCCACTGGTTCCCGGCTGAGGTGTCCGAGCTGCTCGGGAGCGGGCGGTTCGAGCGGATCCTTGGTTCGCTGCACTCGGCGCGCGTGGACGGCCGACCGCGAGCCATCGACGAGTGGTTCCACGCGGATCATGTCGAGGGTGCGGCCGAGGTCGATGCGGTCCGCGACTATCTTGCCGAGGCGGTGGCCATGATCGAGGCGGACGACCACTTCGAGGTCTTCGCCCACATCGACTATCTCGTGCGCCAGATCGTCGCCGCCGGCCGGCAGCATGATCCGGGTACGTTCGAGGCTGAGTACCGCGAGACGCTCGGTGGACTGGCCCGCTCGGGTCGCGCGCTCGAGATCAACACGCGGCTGCCGCTCGATCCACTCATCGTCCGCTGGTGGCACGAGGTCGGCGGCGCGGCCGTCTCCTTCGGCTCCGACGCGCATACCGAGGCCAAGGTCGGCTATGGCTTCGCTGACGCGGTCGCGGTGGCGGAGGCTGCCGGCTTCCGGCCGGGCGCGGACCGCTTCGACTTCTGGCGCCGCTGACTCGACACCTTCCGATCCGGCCTGTGGCGGCCGCTTGACGACCTATGTATGCTATTAGCATATGCATGCGACAAGCACCCGTAGGTCGATCGGCACCGGCTGGAGCACACGTGGCCACCACCACGGCGCCCACCACAACTCCCGGGGAGGGAGATGGGTGGAGCCATTCGTGCTGCTGCTCGTGGCCCAGGGACCCACGTACGGCTACAAGCTCATCGGCGAACTCGATGAGCTGGGTGTCGCCCCGGATGGCATCGATCCGGGGATGGTCTATCGCACGCTCCGAAGCATGGATGCCGATGGCTTGGTGGACACCGAGTGGGGTCTCGAGGGCGATCAGCCGCGTCGCGAGTACCGCCTCACCGAGGACGGGGCCTGTGCGCTCGAAGACTGGATCGATGTGATGTACGAGCGCAAGCGACTGATCGACCACTTCCTCGAAAAGAGCCACACGATCATCGAGCGACAGGGGGAATGACATGAGTTGCTATCACCGCCACTACTGCGACGGTCCCGTCGTGCTATCCGACTTGTACGACGCCTACGGCCATCGGCCGTACCGGTACCGCCCAGAGGTCGTCGTCCGGCCCGAAGAAGACTACGAGGAGGAGCGTCCCCGCGGTCGGCGCGGTTCCGGCAGCGGCCGCCGCCGCCGCGATGCGTACACGTCCACCGATGAGGTCACCGTGGCCTCTTTGCTGGAACGAGCGACATCGCTTCGCGAAGAACTCGCCAGGATCGAGGATGACCTGGCCACCATCTCCGAGGGGGTCGCTCCACGCCCCGGGGAATGACCGACCCCCTCGTCGATGCCAAGACCCCCGGGCCTCCCGGGGGTCTTTCTGGTCGGCGGGGCGAAGCGGGTCAGGCGCCGACTTCAGCCTGCTCGAGCGGCTCGCCGCGGAGCCTGTGCCAGGCATCCCAGGCTGGGCCCACCGAGACCCACAGCAGGGCCATCATCACCAGCGCCGAGGTGATGCACCACATGCAGGTGGCGCCGATGACGAACGGCTCAAGGAACGTGAGATAGGCGGTGAACAGCACGCCCAGCCAGGCACCCACGCCGATGAGCACGAGCGCCACCTGGGCGAGAGTGCCGTGGGCCACGCGCGAGGCGACCCAGAGCACCCCGATGGCCGCATAGCCGACCAGGCCAAGCACACCGATGGGGATACCCAGGACCTCTGCATACTCGCTCTGCTGGACGGCGTTGCAGTCACCGACCGGGCCACAGACAGCCGCGCCACCGGTCGCCTCGACGCTGGCCAGGTAGGCCGCCACACCGGCACCGACGAGTGCCAGCACGATGACCAGCCAGCCGGGGAAGCTGGGCAAGGACCCGCGCGTCGCGAGTACGGGCGCGGCGATCACGGAGGTGAGCAGCAGCACCAGGACCATGACTGAGACGCTGTTGCCGGTGACGTCGTCGTCGAACCGATCCAGCCAGCCCTGGTCGTCACCACCGACGGGCAGGACCGCCGCTGTGCCGCCGCCGTTCTGACCCCCGGCCACAGCGTCGGTGGCCTCGGGCTCGTCGGTCGCCGCGGGTGCCTCGGTGACCTCGGGTGCTGCGGTGACCTGCGACCGGGACGTCGCGCTGGGGTCGGGCACGCTGCCGTTCGCGATGAACGACGCCACGGCTTCCTCGATGCCGGGGACCGGCGGCCAGGCCAGCCCGTCGCCCGCCAGGCCTTCCTGCACCACGCCGGGGAACCGGTCGGGGATATCCGCTGAGCCGACCAGGTACTCCTGCTCGCCAAAGTCGATCCGTGGGACTCCGGCCTGGTCCATCCCCAGGCGCTCGCTGTCATCGCCGAACATGCGGCCGCCGTTTTCGGTCGTGGTGTCGACCATGAGCAGCTGGAGCTGCCCGTTGCTCATGAGGTAGAAGGCGGGCCGCTCGGGCAGGACCGACTCGTCGTAGGTAACGAGGTACTCGCCGCCGTTCTCGGCGAAGAGTCCCGGCAGGACGGAGGTGATCACGTACTCGCAGTGCCCACAGGAGCGGCGAGAAGAAGAAGACGGCCTGCACGACCGGACCATCACTCGCCGGGATGGCGGTCGGCGCCGCCGGCGTCTGCAGCTCGGTCGTCTCGCTCGGCTCGGTCGACTGCGTGGGGGCGGCACGCGCTGTGGGGGCGGGGGAGGCAGCCTCCTCCTGGGCCGTCGCGGGCGTGGCCAGCAGGACCAGGAGGGCCGACAGGATCAGGAAGATCGTGGCGTGTCTTGACATCGTGGTCAGATAGTACGTCCGGCCCGAATGGCCCGCAGAGCGTGAAATATCAGCGCGCTGGGAAGGATAAGATCAGGGCAGCGAAGCGAAGAAGCGAAGCAAAAGGAAAACCCCGGGGGCGGGACCCGGGGTTCTCACGTCAGTAATCGGTTGGTTGCGAGGGACGGATTCGAACCGCCGACCTTCGGGTTATGAGCCCGATGAGCTACCACTGCTCCACCTCGCCCATGGACTATAACACACGGCTCCAACCATAGCCAAGCTCGCCGTCTCGGAGCATGGCGCCCACGTCTTACTCCGCGATTACGTGCCCCATCACCACGACATACCTGTGGTCCCCATCGTTCGACAGGTCACACCGACCAGGTGGACCGGCGCGACCCTCCCTCGCGCCGTAGCGGAACCACGAGGTCAGCAACAGATGAACAGGAACAGCACCCGCACCGCCGCGATCGTCGGCACCACCATGGCCCTGGTCCTCGCCGGATCGGCGGCAGTCTCCGCCGCCGGCCCGCGCGACGACGACCGCGGTCCGGGCCCTGCCGGACGCGGCATGGCCGGTATGGATGCCCCGTGGGGCGGCGAGATGATGCGTGGCGACCGCGGCATGATGCGCGGAGAGCCTGGCTTGGGCGGCCTGCGTGGCTTCGGCGCGGATGTCGAGCGGACCGAGCGCACCGTCCAGACCGCCGACGGCATGACCAGCGTGCGCGTCGAACAAGGCATCGCGGACAGCGCCAGCGACAGCAGCCTGAGCTTCTCGCTCGGCAGTGGCGAGGCCGTCAGCGTCGTCATCGATGAGGACACCGAGGTCTACGCGCTCGAGGAGCAGGAGGTCACCAGCAACCGCGGCTGGAGCCGCACCCGGATGGTCCCGACCCAGGTCGACGCGGCAACCATCGAGGCCGGCAGCTGAGATCGTCGTCTGGTCCGACTCCGAGGACGGAGCCGACTTCGTCGCCTCCCGCGTGATGATCCAGCCCGCCACGGACACCGATACGACCACGGCCGACGAACCGAGAGGACGCCGGGGCGGTCGTCGACGAGACCACCGAGGAGGCAGCCACGACCGACGCCTGACCGAAACCTCTCCTCCCTCTTCCCTGACGGCCGCCGATCCCTCTCCCGGCGGCCGTCGTTCCTGTGCCCGGTCTCTAGAGGCCGACGACCTCGAGTGGCGCGAAGTCGTCAGCGAGCTCGAACCCGAAGACCTGGGCGTAGAACGAGAGCTCGGCCTCGAGTGCGCGCTGCTGGTTGGCAGCCATGCGGAAGCCGTGCCCCTCCCCCGCGAAGAGGATGTAGGCGTGCGGCAGGCCGTTGCGCTGCAGCGCCCGCACGATGCCTTCCGCCTGCGATGGCGGCACGATCTTGTCGTCCGCTCCCTGCATCACCAGCACCGGGCAGCGGATCTGGTCGCTGTGGTTGTCCGGCGAGCGTTCTCGATAGCGCTCGGCCATCTCGGGGTAGGGCCCGATGAGCACGTCCATGTAGCGCGACTCGAACTTGTGGGTGATGTCAGTGAACGCCTCCAGGTCGCCGAGTCCGTAGAACGAGGTACCGGCGCTGAAGACGTCCTTGAAGCAGAGCGTGGCCAGCGTGGTGTAGCCACCGGCGCTGCCGCCCCGGATGGCCAGCTGCTCCGGATCGGCCAGACCCTGCTCAGCCAGCCAGGTGGCGGCCGCGGTGCAATCGTCGACGTCGACGATCCCCCACTGCTCACGCAGCTGGTCGCGGAAGGCGCGGCCGTAGCCGGTGGATCCGCCGTAGTCGACGTCGATGACCGCGAAGCCGCGGCTGGTGAAGGCCTGGCGCTGCAGGCTCAGCGACGTACGCGCCTCGCTCGTGGGCCCACCGTGTGACATGACCACCAGTGGCGGACGGGTGCCCTCGGGCGCAACGGCGTCGGGGTTGGTCGGCGGGTAGTACCAGCCGTAGGCCGTGCGCTCGCCCGAGGTCGGGAAGGCCACGTGCTGTCGGCGTCGAGAGGTAGGCCTCATCCACCGTCAAGGTGCTCGCCTCGAGCAACCGCTCTTCGGTGCCCGCGGCGAGGTCGATGCCGCACCAGCGCGGTCGGTCGGGTGAAGGCAGCCTGCGATGGCGGTGAGCACACCGTCAGCGACGCGCACGTAGGCCGAGGCCGTTCTCGGCGAAGTCGATCTCACGGGGACGCCTCGCCCGAGCCCAGCGCCAGCAGCCGGGCACCTTCGGGTCCGTGGGCGAAGGCGTAGATCGTGCCGTCGGCGTCGATGTCGTAGTCCGAGAGCCCGAAGACCCACTGGGGGCCGCCGATCTCCGCCTCGGCATGGGCGCCACCGCGGATGAACCCGCGGCACCCTCGCGCCAGCGATAGAGGTTCCACCAGTCGCTCCGGTCGGAGCCGTAGACAGCGCCCCGTCGGGCGCCCACTTGGGCTGCAGGACCGACTCGCGCGTACCGCCCGCGACATGGACGGGCTCACCCAGCGTGCCGTCGGCCTCGATCGGTCGCCACCCACAGGTCGGTGCCGTCCCAGGGCATCTGCGGGAAGTCCCAGGTGAGGAAGGCGAGGCGCGAACCGTCCGGGCTCAGGACCGGGTCGGAGTAGAAGTCGTGGCCCGCTCGCGAGCTCGGTGATGGCGCCGTCGGCGAGCGAGACCGCGACGAGCAGATTGCGCGCGCCGATGGCCGACGCTGGTCTGGTCCTCCATCGCGGCGTAGACGCGGTCGCGCACGATGTCGAGCGCCAGGTCGGCGAAGCGCAGCGCCGGATCGGTGACGAGCTCGACCGGCTCATCCTCGGGCGAGCCCTTGAGCAGCAGGCGGTTGTCGTCGAACTCGCTGAAGACGATGACGCCGTCGGTGACCGGTATAGGCGCCGCCGCCGTACTCGTGGACGCGGGTGCGGACGTTGAGCCCGGGCGCCATGTCGGTGAGCTCGCCGTCGGGCGTGCGTCGGAGCAGGAGCACGACGCGGCCCTGCTCTTCGGGGCGTGACTCGAGGAGGTAGATGTCATCGCCGTCCTGGCGGGGCTCGGAAAGCCCGCGCGAGGAACCGACCGCGAGGTCGATGCTGATGGGAGACGGCCAGGAGCCGTAGGGCAGGGTCTGTGTGTCGCTCATATCTCGATGGTACGGCGCAAAGGCGCGATACTCACCGCGACATGGACAGCTTCGCCATCGCTGAGGAACCCGCCGACAGCGACGATGTGCGCTGGTGCTTCGAGCAGTACTACCTCGAGCTCGGCGTCGAACTTCGGCTATGACGCTCGACACGGCTCTGCCGCTGGGCGTCGATGAGCTCACGCGCCCGCGCGGACTGGTGCTGGTCGTCCGCGAGTCGGCGGGCTGCCCGTGGGCTGTGGCGCGGTGAAGCTGCTCGAGGGCGAGATCGGCGAGATCAAGCGCATGTGGGTCGCGCCCGGCATGCGCGGCCATGGCCTGGGCAGGTCGGCTGCTCGACGAGCTGGAGGCCGCGGCCGCAGCAGCCGGCAAGACGGCAACGCGGCTCGAGACGAACGAGCAGCTCGACGCGGCCCTGGCGATGTACCGGAAGCACGGCTACGTCGAGGTAGAGCCATTCAACGAGGAGCCCTTCGCGACCCACTGGTTCCGCAAGGAGCTGCAGCATCCACCGCATGGTCGAACGCTCTAGGATTTACCGTGGTTCCCAGCCACGTAGTCCAAGGAACGCCAGCCATGACCGACTCGCCCACCATCGTCGACCTGCGTGCACCGGTCGAGACACCCGACGACGGCATCGTCAGCCGGGCCATCTACAACGACGATGACGTGCGCGTGGTGCACTTCTCGTTCGCAACTGGTCAGCAGCTGTCCGACCACACCGCTCCCATGCCGGTGACGCTCGAGGTGGTCGAGGGCGAAGCCACCATCACGCTGGGCGACGATGTGATCGAAGGCCGTCCGGGCACCTGGCTGCACATGCCAGCCAACACGCCCCACAGCGTGGTCGCGAAGACGCCGCTGGTGTTGCTGCTGACCCTGCTCAAGCACAGCTCCTAGGCGCCACCATGCAGCGGATATTCCGGCTCACGCTCTTCGCCCTCGCGGTCGTGGCCTTGCTGGGCGTGACGGGGTGGATCCTGCGCGAGCCCCTGATGAAGGCCGCCGGTGTCAGCCTCGATTCGGGCTCACCAGGCGAAACGGCGTTGATCCTGCCCGACGGATTCGAGGCCGGTGTCTACGCCTCTGGCCTGGACCACCCGCGCTTCATGGCCGTTGCCGACGACGGCACACTCTTCGTGGCCGAACCGGGCGAGGATCAGGTGGCCGCGCTGCCA
Organism: uncultured Chloroflexia bacterium; assembly: GCA_963731995.1. Taxonomy (GTDB): domain Bacteria; phylum Chloroflexota; class Limnocylindria; order Limnocylindrales; family CSP1-4; genus JAFMJV01. The sequence goes on along the minus strand of CAVSXV010000004.1, from coordinate 636,422 downwards.
GACCGCGATGGCGATGGGCGAGCCGACGAGAAGATCGTGGTCGGCTCCGGCTACGGTGTGGCCCACTCCGTGGCCTTCGCCCAAGACGGATCGCTGCTGGTCGCGGGGACCGGCTCGCTCTTCCGGGTGACGCTCGATGAGCAGCTTCGCGAAGTGAGCCGCGAGGTCATCCTGGATTACGTGCCCGGCGGGCAGCACTCGACACGCACCGTCGCGGTGGCTCCGGACGGGTCGCTGCTGGTCAGCGTCGGGTCCAGCTGCAACGTCTGCTGGGAGCAAGATACGGAGCGTGCCGCGATCATCACCGCTCCGCCTGAGGGCGGTAGCTGGCGCGTACTCATGCGCGGCCTGCGCAACGCCGTCGGCGTGGCCTTCGACCCGGCCACGGGTGAGGCCTGGGCCACGGTCAACGGCCGCGACTTGCTCGGCGACGACCTGCCGCCCGAAACGCTCTACCGGGTGGTCGATGGGGCCGATGCCGGCTGGCCTCGCTGCCACGCCGGGGACATCGTCGATCCCGACTTCGGCGATGAGCCTGACCCGACGACCGGTGAGATCGGCTGTGAGGGCGTCGTCGCACCCGCGGCCACGTTCCAGGCGCACATGGCGCCGCTCGGCATCACCTTCTGGGACGGCGGCGCCGTCATCGCCTTCCATGGCTCCTGGAATCGCTCGGAGAAGGTCGGCTACGAGGTGTGGTGGCTACCCTGGGATGATGGGCCGGACGGTCCCCCGAAGGTGCTCGTGGGCGGCTTCCTCGATCCTCAGACCGGGCAAGCGACAGGACGTCCGGCCGGAGTCATCGACGGGGCCGATGGTGCGCTCTACGTCTCCGACGACAAGGCCGGCTTCATCTACCGGATCACCGCACCGGAGTGACGCTACGCGTCAAACGTCGAGCGGGGCGTCGTAATCGAAGTCGGGCGATCGCGGCGCCAGTAGCCGGTGACCTTGACGTTCTCCTTCGGCAGGCGGTGATGCTCGAGCAGGATGCGTCGGAGCTCCTTCATGGCCACGGCCTCACCGGCAGCCCAGGCGAAGGTGTCCGACGAGTAGAGCTCCAGCTCCTTGAGCGCCGGCAGCAGGAAGTCCGCCTCGGGGGTCGCGAGGTCCGTTAGCCACAGCACCGATATCGGCACCGACGCCTGGAACTCGACGACATCCGCCTCCGAACGAGCGGCCATGAGCACCTGTGCCATCGCACCCTCGGGCAGCACGCTCAGCCAACGAGCGACGGCCGGGACCGCGGTGAGGTCACCGAGCACGAGGTAGTTGGCGAAGCCGTCGGGCATCACCTTCGACGCTCGGGGGCCGATGACGCCGACCTGCTGGCCGACTTGGGCGCCGGCTGCCCATCGAGAGACCGGGCCGCCACCGTGGAGCAGGACACGCACGGCCAGCTCACGCTGCTGGGGATCGAAGCGGCGGACGGTGTACTCGCGCATCGGCGAGCGCTCGCCATCGGGCCAGCGGAGACGGTCATCGACCACGTCGGGTAGGGCGAGCCCGTTCTCGGTCGGCGGCACGATGCCCACGTGGTCGGTCGGGCCCAGGGTCTGGAAGTCGGCCAGGTCGTCGCCACCGAGCGTGATGAGCTGGTAGATCGGCCCGGTCTGCTTGATGGCCCGCACCTCCAGCGTGCGCACTCGCATGGGGTGCCTGATGAGTTCGACCGTTCGTGTGGGCATGTCCCCTCCTCTACGCTGCAGCATACCGAGGCGCGTCGCCAGCTACCATCGAGCGCATGGACGCCGACGACCTGCGACTCCTTCGCATCGCTATCGATGTAGCCGGGCGCGCCAGGGCGGCCGGCAACCATCCCTTCGGTGCCGTGCTCGCATCGGCCGCCGGAGCGGTGCTCCTGGAGGCGGAGAACACAGTCACCACCGCACGCGACGTGACCGGCCATGCCGAGCTGAACCTGGTCCGCCTTGCCTCCGGCCGCTACGAGCCCGAAGAGCTGGCCGAGACCACGCTCTACAGCAGCACCGAGCCGTGTGCCATGTGTGCCGGTGGCATCTACTGGAGCGGTATCGGCCGCGTGGTCTATGCCCTGGCCGAGTCGCGGCTGGGCGAGTTCACCGGCGCCGATCCCGAGAACCCCACGATGCATCTCTCGGCCGCGACGGTGCTGGCCGCAGGGCAGCGCCAGATCATCGTGGAGGGACCGGCCGACCTGCCCGAAGCGGCGGCGGTGCACGCGGGCTTCTGGGACCCGGAGCGGGCCGACCACCGGGGTTAGAGCGCCTCGTAGTCCATCGGCAGCTGCACGCTCGGGAGGTCGGCGGTGATGGCCTCGACGTACTTCTGGGCGGCACCGGTGTTGAAGATCACGACCTGCTCGTCGGCAACGACTTGACCATCCTTGACGAGGCGCTCGAGCACACCGACGCAGACGGCCGCTTCGGGGCAGAGCGCGATGCCTTCGAGCGCGTTGGCCAGCCGCATCCACTCGCCGATCCGGCGCTCGTCGGCGGCGAGCGCAGCGCCCCCGGAGTCGCGCACCGCGTCGAGGATCATGAAGTCGCCGACCGCGACGGGCACGCGGATGCCGCTCGCGATGGTCCGGGGGTCCCGGGCGGGCTCCGCGAAACGCTGCCCTGCAGCCCACGCGTCGGCGATCGGGGCACAACCGTCTGACTGACAGGAGATGAGGCGCGGCTTCCTCGCGGTCTCGAGCCACCCAAGTGCGCCGAGCTCGGCGAACGCCTTCCACATGCCGATGAGGCCGGTGCCGCCACCGGTGGGATAGAGGACGACGTCGGGCAGCCGCCAGTCGAGCTGGTCGGCCAGCTCCAGGCCCATCGTCTTCTTGCCCTCGATGCGATACGGCTCCTTGAGCGTGCTCATGTCGAACCAAGCCCATGGCCTCGACCCCGTCACGCACGATGGCGCCGCAGTCGTTGATGAGGCCATCGACGAGATAGGCGTGGGCGCCGTAGAGCGCAGCCTCGTAGCGGTTGACCATGGGCGTGTCGACGGGCATGAACACGTAGGCCTCCATGCCGGCGCGGGCGGCGTAGGCGGCGAGCGCGCCACCCGCGTTGCCGGCGGTCGGGGTGGCCAGGCGGGTGAGGCCCAGCTCCTTGGCCATCGACACGGCCACCGCCATGCCGCGCGCCTTGAACGAGCCGGTGGGGAGTCGCGACTCGTCCTTGATGTGTAGGTGCTTCAGGCCCAAGTGGGCGGCGAGGCGGGGCGCCTCGAGCAGCGGGGTCATCGTCTCGCCGAGCGAGACAGGGTCATTGCTGATCGGCAGCAGCTCCGTGTATCGCCACATGCCTGCCGGTCGGTCGCGCAGGGCGTCGCGGTCGACGGCCGCGCCGATCGCGTCGAGGTCGTAGCGCACCCACAGCGGGCGCCCCTCGTGGGTGGTCTGGACCGTGCCAGCAGGTAGCACCGTGCCATCGATGGCAGCTTCGAGGTGGGTCACGTACGAACGGCGGTCGACGATGGGCGACATCGACCGAGTATGGCCGGAGCCGTGAGCAGCGTGCTGCGGACGGCGCGCCACCCCGTGTAAGCGACCGATCAGCCTCTGGCGCTCCCGGACCTGGTGCGAGCCGGGCTGGTGCAAGGCGGGATGCTGCGGGCCGGGCTGGTGCGAGCCGCGCTGCTGCGAGGCGGGCTGGTGCGAGGCGGGATGCTGCTCCCCGGCAAGCAGACTCGACGTGCCTGGCACGAGATCGGCTGATCCGGCTCTCGGGATGAGCAGCCATGCCACCTCTGCACAGCAGGCGAACGAGACCTGCGCGTTCGGCCGCGGGCTGGTCGAGATCGCTCGTGGGGTGAGCAGCCGGAAGCGTCCGGGTGGCGGTCGTCCCGTTAGGGCGCCACGACCCCGACCCGCTCGCCGCTGGAGCGGCGGATGGTGAGCTCGGTGGGGAGCAGGATCTCCTCGGGGCCGCCCCCAGGCTGCTTGATGCGCTCGAGCAGCAGCTCCACCGCACGACGTCCCATCTCCTCGGCCGGCTGCGCCGCGACCGTCAGGAACGGGAACGTGACCATCTCGGCCGGCAGGTCGTCCAGGCCGACCAGCGCCACGTCCTCGGGGATGCCCAGGCCCAGCTCCTCGAGCGCGTGCTGGGTGCCGATGGCGAGGAAGTTATTGGCCGCGAAGATCGCCGTCGGCCGGGGCTCCTGCTGCATCAGCTCGAGCGTCATGTCGTAGCCGCTCTCGAGTGAGAAGTCGCCGTGCACCACGCGCGGCGCGGGCAGCCCCTCCTCTTCCACGGCCTCGGTGAAACCCGCGGCGCGATCGACGGCGGTGGGCACGTACTCGGGACCGGTGATCACGGCCAAGTGCTGGTGGCCCAGGCCTGCGAGCAGCTTGCCCAGCTGGTAGGCGCCACCCTCGGCATCAGCCCGGACCACGTCCACACCGGCCATCTCCGGACGGCGGTCCACGATGACCAGAGGCACCTCCGCCTCCCGGCACCGTCGCACCGTGTCGGCGCAGGTGCCCGCGGGGATGGCCAGCATGCCGTCCACCTGACGCTGGAGCAGCATGGTCACGACGCGCCGCTCTTCGTCAGGTCGCTGATCGGTGTTGGTCAACAGCAACAGCAGCCCGGCGTCCCGGGCCGCGACCTCCACGCCCCGCACCACGTGCGTGAAGAAGGGGTTGGTGATGTCCGGCATGACCAGGCCGATGGTGTCGGTACGCTTGGTGCGCAGGTTGCGAGCCACCGAGTTGGGCACGTAGCCCGTCTCCTTGAGCGCCTTCTCGACGCGTCCGCGCAGCATGGGACTGACCGGCCCCGATCCGTTCACGACCCGGGACACGGTCATGGGCGAGACGCCGGCGCGTTTGGCGACATCGAGGACAGTGGCCATGGCTCCTTATGGTAACGAAACCACAAGCGCGACCGGCGCCCGTTCAGCGGGCCTAGAACCCGCGCAGATCCGTGCTGGAACGGGCCGGCAGCCCCGCGTGCGGGACCCGCTCGAGCACGACGTACCGCAGCCCGTGGGCCTCGCAGAACTGCGCGCTTCTCTGGCTTGTCGCCGTCCTCGTTGACTACGTATGACGTGGGCTTGAGGAGGTCGATCTCGGGTTCCGCATCCATCCAGCCCGAGCCCGATGAGACGAGGCAGCGGTACACCGGCTTCATTGAGCCGACCATGTAGCGCCGTTCCTCCTCGCGCTGGAGCGGGTGGCCAGCGCCCTTGAGCAGCCGCACGTTGCGATCGCTGCCGATGACGACGTAGAGCGCACCATGCGCTGCTGCATCCATGAAGAAGCGGATGTGCCCGGAGTGGAGCCAGTCGAAGCAGCCGGTGACGACGACGCTCGGCGCGCCCTCGGGCAACTCCCGGTCCGGCTCGATGAGCGGGAAGCCGGCGCGCTCGTCCGGCCCGATCGCGCGTACCGCCAAGCCCAGCCGACCTCGGCGGCCGAACGGAGCGCCGGGTCATCGTCCTCGGCGCGAACCGCCAGCGTGGTGGCATCGGCCGCGACCGAGTCGAGCACCGCCGAGAGCGGCTGCTCCACGACCTCGGCCGAGCTCACCCAGCGGAGCGAGTCGGCGAGGAACAGGCGTTCGGCGGCGGGGAACTTCGGTGACGCCCCGGTGAGCTGCTCGATCAGCGCGTCCGAGGGGATGCGGACGTGCAGGTCACCGTGACCGGCCGCTACCTGCAGGAACCGGACGTCGTCCGAGCGGAGGTCGTCGAGACTCTGCTCGACGACCGCACGTGCAGCCGTCACACCCGCACGGTGATACGGGCGGAGCCAGCCGGCGGCTCGTCGGAGGCGACGATGATGTAGCCGCCACCGCAGCCCGACTGCATGGCCCCGGGGTAGTCGGCCATGTAGGCCGTGAGCAAGCCCCACAGGTCGCTCTTGATGGTGTCGTGCTCGTAGACGTTGGGCAGGATCGCCCGCCACGCGAGCGAGTTCTCGTTGAGCGACTCGCCCAGTGCCATCGAGATCCATGGCCACGATGGCGTCGTAGCAGGCCGCCCCGCAGGCACCGAGGCGTGCGACCCAGGCCGGATCGAGGTTCCTCGTCAGGAGCGGGTCGTAGCCGTCGGGCCGGCCGCCCGACCGGCACCAGATGGACCACGCGCTCGAGCCAGGCCACGACCTCGGGGTCGGAAGTGGACTCGATGTGGCTCGGGAACCAGCCACCCTCCACGGCGGCGTCGTAGTCGAGGCGGCTGATGCCGGGATAGATGAGCCCGCACATGTCCTGAGAGCCGGAGGGGTCAGCCTGGCCTTCGTTCTCCGCCTGGTACAGCTCGCGGACCAGCACGTCGGGCGGGCGGTCGGTGGGGAGCTGCGTCACCCCACAGCTGCTGCGCCACGCGGCGGGTGCCGGTGGCCATGCCGCTGCGCTCCATGTACCGCACGCTCGGCTGCATGGACACGACCACCATCGATCCGGGCGGCTCGGGGTTGGCCCCCGAGACGAACGGCTGGTCGATCCAGCCGCCCGCCATCTGGAGTCGGTACGGGAGCTTGCCGATCGCCCTCTGGAGGCTTGCGGACGTCGGCGGAGCCTCGGTCGGCACCGTCATCGAACGCTACCCCTCGACGACGCGCTTGCCGGCCTTGCGATCGGCGAACTGCTCGGCGATCCAGGCGTAGGTCTCGGCCATGCCCTCCTTGAGGGGCGTGCTGGGCTCCCAGCCAAGGACCTGCTGGATGAAGGTGTTGTCGCTGTTGCGGCCGGCCACGCCCTTGGGCGCATCGAGGTTGTACTCACGCTCGAGCTTCACGCCGGCGACCTCCTCGACCATCGTGACCAGCTCGTTGATCGAGACCAGCTCGCTGGAGCCGAGGTTGATGGGTGTGGCGATCAGTTCCGGGGTATGCATGATCAGGTCGATGCCGTGGAGGCAGTCATCGATGTAGCAGAACGAGCGGGTCTGCTCCCCGTCGCCCCAGATCTCGATCTTCATGTCGCCGCTGTCCTGGGCCTCGAGGACCTTGCGGCACATCGCGGCGGGCGCCTTCTCGCGGCCACCGAACCAGGTGCCGTTGGGGCCGTAGATGTTGTGGAAGCGGGCGATGTGGGTCTCGAGGCCGCGCTCCTCCCAGTACTCCTGGCAGAACATCTCGCTGACCAGCTTCTCCCAGCCGTAGCCGCGCTCGGCCATGGCCGGATAGGCGTCGGACTCCTTGAGGGCGATGACCTCCGGGGTCTTCTGCAGGTCGGTGTTGTAGGCACAGGCGCTGGAGCTGAAGAAGTAGCGCTGCACGCCGGCCCGGTAGGACGCCTCGGTCAGGTGCGTGTTGACGAGGATCGAGCGCAGGCACTCGACACGGAAGTTCTCGATGAAGCCCATGCCGCCCATGTCGGCCGCGAGGTTGTAGACCTCGGTCGCGCCCTTGACCGCCTCGATGGCATTGGCCTCGACGCTGAGATCGGCGCAGATGGACTCGACGCCCGGCACGCGCAGGTACCAATCCGGCAACGGCTTGCGGTCGATGGCGCGGATGTTGGTGTAGCCCTGCTCCGCGAAGTAGCGGGTCAGTGAGCCGGCGATGAAGCCGCCGGCGCCGGTGATGACGATGAGGTCATCCTTGTCCATCCCGCGCTCGACGTCGGTACCGGGGATGGTGTCGTTGAATTCCTGGGGCATCGGTCGCGGTTCCTCTTTCTTGTGCAGCGCTCGATCGGCGGTTCGCCACCACTCGTATGATAACGTTACCACCGGGTCGCCACGGGCGCAAGCCAACTTCGGCAGGGTGGTGGATCTACCATCGCCCGATGAGCGACCCATTCATCGAACGCCTCGACGCGCTCGGCGTCGAGTACGAGATCGTCCCCTGTGATCCCGACCTGGCCGATACGGCCGCCTTCTGTGAGGCATACGGCTATGCCCTCGAGGACTCCGCCAACACCATCGTGGTCATGGGCAGGGCTGACCCGCCCGTGTACGCGGCCTGCGTCGTGCTGGCCACCACGCGCCTTGACGTCAACAAGGTCGTGCGCAAGCGCCTCGGCACGAGGAAGGCCTCGTTCGCGAGCGGCGAGGACACGCAGGCGCTGACGGGCATGGCCATCGGCGGCGTGACGCCCATCGGGCTGCCCGATAGCCTGCCGCTCTGGGTCGACGCCCGGGTCATGGAGCGCGAGCGGATCATCCTCGGGGGCGGAGGTCGGGACCGCAAGGTCCATGCCCCACCGGTGGTGTTGACCGCCCTCGGTGCCGAGGTGGTGGATGGCCTCGCACGGGACCTGCCGGCCGAACCGGTCTGAGGGCTCGGTCAGCATCGCAGCCCCAGCCAGACGGTGTGGGCGACCTCCTCACCGGCCGCGCCTCGCTGGTGCCCCGGCTGGCAACCGCCGGCTGAGCGTCAGGCCCCGACGCAGTCGTCTGGTGTGTTGTGATGCACATCGAGGCCGCAGGCCACGCCCACGAGCGTGCCCCGGTTGAAGAGTCCACCACCTCGCGTGGCCGCACGGTTCCGGACGATCGCGCTGGAGTCGGCCATCACCAGCGTGCCCCAGTTGAGGATCCCGCCCGCGTGGCCACGAGACCTGTTGCCGTGGATGATCGTGCTGCCACGCAGCACGAGCTTGCCCTTGTTGGCGACCGCACCAGCAGCTTCCCGGGCCTTGTTGCCTCTGACCACCGCGTCCCGCAGGGTCAGCCGGCCGAGATTGAGGATGCCAGCGGCCCGGTCCGCCGCTCCACCCCGAACGGTCAGGCCGGTCAGCGTCACGACCACCCCGGGACGGACGGTCAGCACCGGCCCGCGGCCCATGCCGGCCAGTGTCGGTGTCCCCGAGCGCTGGCCCTCGATGCCCCTGACGCTCAACGACTTGCCGATCGAGGTCGTGCCACGACAGGTGCCGCGCAGGACCAGGTGGCCACCGACCGAAGCCGCCCGGATGGCAGCCTGCAGGTTGCCGTAGGTCACGCCCGTATCGGCGTTTCGGACACGGCAGGCCATGGCCGGGCCGGCAGGTTCGAGGTCCAGCATCGTGGCCAGGTCGACGAACCTGAAGCCTCGCGCACGGTACGAGGCGACGATGGCGCTGACTGCGGCGGGGGTGGCGCTGGGGCCGCAGTGGAGCAGCACGATCGAACCGTTGATCCCCTTCTTCGCGTTGGCGGCGATGGTCGAAGACGACGACATCGAGGTGTCGTGGCTATCGACGTCCCACAGGACCGTGCGGTAGCCGAGCGAGTCGGCGACTCGTACGACCTGTGAGTCGTAGGCACCGTAGGGCGGGCGCAGCAGGTGCAGCATCGGCCGGCCCAACATGCGCTCGATGACCGATTCGTTCTTGCTGATCTCCCTCCTGATGGCAGCCGCAGACGAGCGGTCCAGCCAGGCATGCGAGTACGTGTGGTTGGCGACCGGAAAGCCGCGCAGGATCGCGCGCCAGCGCTCCGGAGCCGCCCGCAGATACGTTCCATTGGGGAAGAATGTGGCCGTCACGTCCATCTTTCGGAGCGTCGAGGCGATTCGGGCGCAGCGGTCCACGTTCCAGCCATCATCGAAGGTCAGCGCGACCCAATGTCGGTCCCGCGAGCCATGGCTGATGACGTCGGAGGCAGCCACCGTCGGCATCGCTGACATGAGCATCCCTAGCGCCAGGGTGCTGGCCAGCAGCCGTCGCACTGCACCACCCGCGCTCAAGGCGCCGCGCCGTCGCATCGTGAGGACATGCTCCTTCGCTCACACCCTTGCGATCGCCAGGGAGATGACCGGACCAGGTGAGGAACGATACCCGCCCGGGCAGCCGAGTGTGGCTCGTGGAGGGCAGGCGTCGCGAAGGGCCGGTCGTCGTGCGATCCGTCCCATCTGATGTGCCATGCAAGGTGGGCGAGTACCATGGGTAAGAAGCTCCGGACGGATCGACCCTCCCCTTCCCCTTCGCTCCATCATGCAGGTAACCCATGGCGACCGACGCTACCGACAAGGTGCTCGTGGCATCGGTCCTCGAACGCGACAAGCGGGATCTGGACGCCGACGTCGTCCGGCCCGAGGCGGAAGACGGGATGGGTGCCTTGCACGGTTTCGGCACCGAGTCCGGGCTGGGCGTCCGGCTGACCGGCGGGGAGGGCCCCGACCGGACCTGGCACGAGCCGCTGGTCAAGGCAGATGAGGAACGGCCGGACGCCATGGCCGGCATCGATGATCCCGTCCGCATGTACTTCCGGGAGATGGGCAAGGTCCCGCTGCTCAAGGCCGAAGAGGAGGTCATCTTCGCCAAGGCCATCGAACTCGGCGAGCAGTTCGCGGGCGGCAGCCTGCGAGACTCCAGGGCTCGGCCCGTGGAGGAGCCGTGGAAGGCCGTCCTGTCGCTGTGGGAGTGGACCAGGAACGACACCGAGCATGCCGGCCGGCAGATGCGACCTGAGCATCGCCTCGATCGGTACACGGACGACGCGCACCGCATCGTGCGCTCGGCATTCGCGATGGCCGAGGCCGACGGGCTCCTCAGGCCCACGCCCGATCTCCATCTGACCGGCGCCCAGCGAGCCGCCGAGAGCCAGCACACCAAGTCGGTGCTCAGGATCGCCAAGAAGCGGGTCGCAGCCTATGACGCAGCCCCCGCGATGGAGGGCTTCACCGAGCTGGTCGACTTCGCCTGGGTCTCGGTCCACAACGGCGACCACGAGTGCCGCGACGACAAGGGCCTGCGCGCGCTCTACGACTGGTCCCGCGAGGTCGGACACGAGGCGCTCAAGCGGTTCATCCTCGCCGGCCGCGAGAGAGAGGTCCTCGCTGAGTGGGGCTGGGATCCCGAGATGACCCAGGAGCACCTCAAGCCGCGCGACCGGCGCGGCACCATCGTTCGCGAGGGTAGGTCGGGTCGCGAGTCACTGACGTCGGCCAACCTGCGCCTGGTGGTCTCGATCGCCAAGAAGTACATCGGCCGCGGCATGTCGTTCCTGGACCTCATCCAGGAGGGCAACATCGGGCTCATCCGCGCGGTCGAGAAGTTCGACTACGAGAAGGGCTTCAAGTTCTCGACGTACGCCACCTGGTGGATCCGCCAGGCCATCACCCGCGCCATCGCCGACCAGGCCCGCACCATCCGCATCCCGGTGCACATGGTCGAGACCATCAACCGCCTCATCCGCGTCTCGCGTGGCCTGCTCCAGGAGCTGGGCCGCGAGCCGACGGTGGAGGAGATCGCCTTCGCCATGACCGTGGGGCCGGAGTTCGCGACCGAGATGCTCAAGCGACTCGGTGGCGCCGACAACTTCGCCCTGACCAAGGACGGCATCCCCGACATCGAGGTCAGGCGCGACGCCATCGCGACGATCACGGTGTGGGTGGTCGATCCCTCACGGGTCAAGACGAAGGCCGATGGCGACTACGCCATCACCGCCGCCGGTCCGGGCTACGATCTCAAGCTCCCCAAGAAGAATGGCCTGGAGATCGACAAGGTCGTCGTGATCACGCCGGACAAGGTCCGCGAGATCATCAAGGTCAGCCAGGAGCCGGTCTCACTCGAGACGCCCATCGGGACGGAGGGAGACTCCCACCTCGGCGACCTGATCGAGGACCGCACTGCGGTGGTCCCGGCCGAGGCCGCTACGCAGCAGTTGCTCAAGCAGCAGGTCGGGGCTGTGCTCGGCTCGCTCTCGGCACGTGAGAGCCGCGTGCTGCAGCTGCGCTTCGGCCTCGAGGATGGACGCTTCCGCACCCTCGAAGAGGTAGGCAGGGAGCTCAACGTCTCCCGCGAGCGCATCCGCCAGATCGAGGCTGGTGCGCTGCGGAAGCTGCGCCATCCCTCCCGCAGCCGGAAACTCAGGGGTTACCTCGATTAGCCACGTCCCGAGGGTGGCCGTCCCGCTTCGACGCATCGCCACCCACCGCAACAGACAGGAGACCACGATGACTGACGAGTCCAGCGGGCGCGAGCCACCGCCGTCCCCCAAGACCCGAGGCCGCCGCTTCAAGCCACACGGACTCGAGCTCGGGGACGGCGCCAAGCTCGTCCTCGGAGCGGATGGCACGATCGAGCAGATCGATGGCGCTGGCGCCAGGGTGCACCGTTGGACACCGGACGATCCGGAGTGGCCGGACCAGGCGATCCGGTTCGGGCTGCACCCCCAGGCCCCCACGGTGACGCCACAGGGTCCCGTCCAGGGCACGAAGCCTCCGCGCCGGTAGAGGTATCGATCGCCCAGAGATAGTCACACGTCGATCAGCGAGGAGGACTCGAACATGCCACCCATCCGACTCGGGATCCAGCTGTGGGCCCAGAACACGGACTGGCCCTCGTACCTCGCGGCTGCGCGCCGCGTCGACGAGCTCGGCTACGACGACCTCTGGACCTGGGACCACCTCGTCGCGGCCGTGGGCGATCCCGACCGACCCGTCTTCGAGGGCTACACGACCCTCGCGGCGTGGGCAGCGGTGACGACTCGGGCTCAGCTTGGGCTCCTCGTCGGCGCCAACACCTTCCGCAACCCGGCGGTCGTGGCCAAGATGGTCGCGACCATCGACCATATCAGCGGCGGCCGCGCGGTCCTCGGGCTCGGCGGTGGCTGGCACGAGCGTGAACACGCCGCCTTCGGGGTCGAGTTCGGCAGAGGTTTCGGCGACCGCCTCGACTGGCTCGAGGAGGCCCTCCAGATCGTACGCCCGCTGATGGCCGGCGAGGAGGTGACGCACGATGGCCCGCGCTACCGGACCGAGCGCCTGCGCCTCGCGCCTCCTCCGCTCCAGGCACGCGTGCCCATCATGGTCGGCGGCGTCGGCGAGAAGAAGACGCTGCGGAGCGTCGCCCGCCACGCCGACGTCTGGAATGCGCAGCTCGAGCTCGCCGAGGCGCCACACAAGATCGGTGTGCTGCGGGCACACTGCGCCGACGTCGGGCGTGATCCATCAGAGATCCAACTGACCTACAACTGCAAGATCGTCATCCGTGATCGCGAAGCTGACGCGCGCGCCGTCCTCGATCAGCAGCTGACCGCCAACAGCCTCACGCCCGATAGCAGCGACGCCAGCTTCTGGGTCGGAACGGTCGAGTCGATCGCCGAGCGCCTCGCCAGCTTCGTCGACGCCGGCTTCTCGGGGTTCACCATCGAGCAGCTGGCGCCCTTCGACGAGGAGACGCTGGTCCGGCTGGTGGGCGAGGTGAAGCCTCTCGTGGAGCGAGGCTGACCGCCAGGTCGCGTAGTCTTGCCGGCATGGATGAAGCGAACAACCTCGGTGACCTCGCGCGCGATGCGCTCGCAGCCTATGAGGGCCTAGTGAGCCTCGCGGAGGACGTCGAGGACGAGTGGACGTACGTGAACGACCTCTCTGCCGCATGGCAAGCGCGGATCGGGGATCTCGTCGACGAGCACGGTACCGAGCCCGCGACCCCGCTCGAGGCGGCGGCCGTCAGCCGCGCGATCGATGAGATCGACCGCATCAGCGACCCGCACCGCGCCATCGACTGGCTCTCGACGTTCCCGCAGATCGTGCTCGTCACCCTGGGCGGACGGCGATGAGGTTCCAGGATGCTGCGCAAGACGCCCGTGCCGTTACCTACGCGGCGATCCAGGCGGAGCCCGTGGTGGCCCAGGCGGCCGGCTTGCTCGCTGGTGCCTCGCCCGCGCAGCGACTGCTGGCGAGGGCGGTGATGAACGGTGAGACACTCGATCCTGACGGTTGGCGGGCCATGTTCCCGACGTTGTTCGGACCGACGGTCGAGCCGCTCGAGCAGGAACGATCCGAGGCCATCCTGACCGTGTCGCTGGCCATCGCTGACCGTGGCGACCAAACACGCAACCAGCTGCGTGGCGCGCTCGTCGAATTGCTGACCGTGGAACTGCTCGGACGGCGGGTCGGCTCCGCGGACGTCCGCCGTGAGCGGCGCATCCTGTTCGATGGAATGCGGGCCGAGATCCACCCCTACGACGTCACCGTCGAGCGCACAGGTGCGGCCGAGGCCTACGACTGCAAGTGGGGGGCTCGCGGCATCAACGCGGACGTGCTCCACCAGCTGGAGGATGCGCGCGCGAATGCCGAGGCTGAGGACGATGTGCTCCGCGTCGCGCTCGTCGTGTTCGACGCCGAGCTCTCGTGCCGCGTCCGCCTCGAGCGACAGACCGCGCCGCACGACCAGACGGGCTTGGTGGCACTCGAGACCCTGGAGTCCCTCTCGAGCTGACGGCACAGAGGGGATCGGCGAGCCGGCTACTCCGTGGCTGTCGGGGCTCCCGACGGCTGCGGCGTCGTGTCCGGCGGCGTCGCTACCATAGGTCGTACCCACCGCCGCGACCGGAGACCACGATGCCACTGACCGACCCCCTGCCCAGCCTCGACGAGATCCTCGACTCGATCGGCATCGGCGGTCGTCGGCTGGCGGCCATCGATGCCACCGAGGGCGGCGCCGGCAACATCTCCGTCTGCATCGGCTGGCCCATCGAGGTCCGGCGTCACTTCCCTATGGCAGAGGAGATCGAGCTGCCTCTGGCGGCACCGAGCCTGCCCGGCCACACCCTCCTCGTCACCGGCTCCGGCCGACGGCTCCGAGACCTCGACCGGCTGCCGCTCGAATCGATCGGCGCGGTCCTGGTTCACGATGACGGCGTCCACGGCACGCTCCATACGGCCAACGTGCGACAGTTCGAGGTCCTCACGTCAGAGTGGAACTCCCACCTCGCGGTGCACGACGACACGGTCGCCCGCTCCGGCACCAACTTCCATGCCGTGGTCCATGCCCAGCCGCCGCACCTGGTGTACCTCTCGCATGTCGAGCGCTATCGCCACGAGGACTTCTTCAGCCGCCGACTCATCCGCTGGCAGCCGGAAACCATCGTGCAGCTGCCCGCAGGCATCGGCATCCTGCCCTTCATGCGTCCGGGCTCGGACGAGCTCAGCGAGGCCACCGTCCGATCGCTGCGCAACCATCGCATCACGGTCTGGTCCAAGCACGGGGTCATGGCCCGCAGCGATATCTCCGTGACCCGTGCCGTGGACCGCATCGAGTACGCCGAGGCCGGCGCCCGCTACGAGTACATGGACATCGTGGCCGGCGGGCACGGCGAGGGCCTCACCAACGAGGAGAGTACCGAGCTGGTACGGGAGTTCGGGGTCAAGACCAAGCTCTTCTGACGCGGCCGTTGGGCCTCGCCGGCCGCCTCCGCATGCCGGAGCTACGATGTTGGTGTGGGGGCTCCCTGTTCGCTTGACCGTATCCTGACCTGCCTGACGGGCGCCAGTCGCGTGGAGCGCTGCGCATGAGGGCGCTGAGGGCGCTGCTGCGCTACGCGCGATCGTTCACGGGTTTCGAGCGGGACGCACGCATCTTCCTGCTGGCCTCGATCGCCTTCGGCATCGTCTTCAGCCTGTGGTGGGTCGACTTCAACCTCTACCTCACCGCCCTTGGCTACGAGCCCGCATTCATCGGCCTGGCCGGTGCAGCCTGGTCGCTGGCCGGGGTGCTGGTGGCGCTGCCGCTGAGCCTGGCCTCCAACCGGCTGGGGCGACGGCTGGTGATGGTAGCGGGGGCCGCGGTCGCTGCCGGCTCGGCGGCCTGTCTCATCGTCTTCACCGGACCGGCCGCCATCATCGCCGGCGCGGCCGCGATGGGCGCCGCCAGCCAGGCCTTCTTCGTGCTCCAGTCTCCGCTGCTCATGGAGCACAGCCGGCCGGAGCACCGCAACGAGCTGTTCTCGCTGCAGGCGGCCATCATGCCCGCCACCAATATCGGGGCGGCCATCCTGGGCGGGCTCGTGGCCGTGGTCATCGGCGCCATCGTAGGGGTGGAGTCGAGCGATCCGGCGGTCTATCGGGCGCTGCTGGCAGTCATGACCATCGCCGCTCTGCTGGCTGGCGTCGCCATCGCCGCCCTGCGTGACGATCGACCTCGTCGGGGCAGGGACGCAGCGCCCAGGGCCGCTGAACCCCGGCGAAGCCTGCGCTCGCGCGCCCCACGCCTGTCCGACCCAGGAACCTTCGTGCGCCTGCTCGTGCCGAACTTCCTCATCGCACTCGGGGCCGGCCAGGTCATCCCGTACCTCAACGTCTTCATCGAGGGCAAGTTCGGACTCGACCTCACCGCGCTCAACTTCATCTTCGCCATCACCGGCCTCGGGACCGTGCTGGCGATGATGGCCCAGCCGGCGCTGGCCAAGCGGTTCGGCAAGGTCGGCACCGTGGTCCTGGTGCAAGGCTTGAGCATCCCCTTCCTGCTGGTGCTGGGCTTCAGCCCGATCCTGTGGACCGTGATCGTGGCCATGACCGTGCGCAACTCGCTGATGAACTCGGGCAATCCCCTCGCCAACGCCTTCGCCATGGAGCGCCTGCCCGCCTCCGAACGGGCGACCTACGCAGCCGCCGCCAGCCTGCTCTGGTCACTCGCGTGGGCTGTGGCCGGCCCCTGGTACAGCCTGCTGCAGGCGAGGCTCGGTTTCGATGGGGGCTACACGGTCAACTTCGTGACGGTCATCATCCTCTACAGCCTTGGTACGTGGCTCTACTGGCACTGGTTCCACGGGATGGACTCGAAGACGAGCGCTGGACCGGCTCAGGCTCCTTCGCCCTTGTGACCAGGACAGCCACACGGGCGCCGGGCACACGAGGTCCCGCGGCGCCGTGATACCGGCGAGCGGGCTGGTATCTGAACCCACGACACAGGGATCAGCTGGGGTCTAGGAGGGCTGCGGAATCGTGTCCGGGTCGATCTCGGCGCAGTCGCTGGGCAGTTCATCCCCGAAGCTCGCGTGCCACGACATCCACGTCTCGCACTCCTCAAAGCACGCACCGATCTGCTCCGGGGTGAATTTCGTGTACGAAGACTCGAGCGCGTGTTCCAACCAGCCTTCGCAGACGATGGCGGCCCGGCCGCCGTCATCGGACGCAGCCGGATCAAGGCTCGGGAACGGCGAAGGTGCGAGGCTCGGTGACAGGGAGGGGCCGATGGCCGTGTCATCGCACCACATGTCCGCCTCCGAACACGCGACCGGCGTCGGCTCGGCACAGTCGGGGTCGCCTTCTCCGCAGTTCGTCAAGCCCTTCAGCGCGTCGTATTCGATGCCGTCGCTCTCCATGCCCGACGTGGGCTGGGGGAGAGCACGGGCTCGGGGGAGACGTCGGGCTCACGACGGCTGGGCGTCGGGGGAAGTTCGGCGTCAAGGGAAGGTGGCGGCGTGGAGGCAGGGCTTGGCGTCGTGGCAGGGCTTGGCGACGGCAGTTCCTCGATCTGGGTCGGAGGAAGGCTGAGCTCCCACGTCGGCTCGAGCGAAGGTGCGGGTGATACCAAGCCCCCGCGAGCCTCGATGTCCGCGTCGAGGAACTGGAGCAGGATCTCCAGCGTCTGTCGCTGCTCCTCCAGCTCCACCGTCAAGTCCGCGTAGTGCTGCGCCATGCGTGCCTCCCGGCCCTTGAAGATCGCCCGTATCGCGTCACGGATCCTGTCCGAGTCGATCGACTCGAGGTCTCCCGCGACGAGCAGCTGCAGGTCATCGAGATACGGCTTGACCTGTGGCGAGACCTCCGAGTCAGGGAGCAGCAGGGCCAGCGACGCGTAGGGGATGTACTGCTCGAGCTTCTTGAGCAGCGCGGGTGCCGCGCCGCGATCCTGGAGTGCCATCTGCACCCATGGAACCAGCTCGTCGACACGCTTGAGGTCGACCTGGACGTAGGAGCCATCCCCGGCCCGCACGATGACCCAATCGGCGTCACGCGACCGAGCGGTCAGGTCATCGAGCTGGCGTCCGACGTCGGCAAGCTCCTCCAGGGTCGCGCGCCGGAGTCGCTGGAGCTGTTGGAGGTCCTCGTCCTGGGCCCCGAGCACGATCGGCACCGTCAGCGCCACCATCACGAGCAGCGCCAGCAGGGAGCGCAGGATGCGGATCATCGGGCACGACTCCCTTCGATCGCGAAGTCAGTCAGGCTGTCACAGTCTCCAAAGGACCCGCTGTACGCGCTGAAGTCATCGTTGAAACGCATCTCCAGCGAGCCCCAGTGGACGGTGCCGTCCCGCTCACGATCGCAGACGGCCGGGTGCTCGCCTTCGTACCAGTGCCCGATGAGCGTGTGCTCGTCGACCACGACGAGCTTCATCCAGCCGTCGCCGGCCTGGTAGGTGCCGAAGACGTTGCCGCCCACCTGCACCAGGGTCAGGCCCGGGTAGCCCCAGTACTCCCAGACGCCATCCCAGCGGCCATGGTCGATGGCCTCGTCACCCTCCCACTCGAGCGGGTCCTCACTGCGTCGTACCGGCTCCTGCGCCACCACCTCATCGTTTGGCGGGGGCGTCGCGGTGAGCCCGTCAGCGCCGGTCAACCGCGCCAGCAGCGCATCGCGGCACCAGTCGGGCAGCTCCTCGATGGGTGGCATCTGCGGACCCAACTCGACCGACCCATCCTCGGACATGAGGGTTTCGCCGAGCGCGAACTCGCGACACCACTGCTCGACCTGGAGGGTCTCGCTTTGCGCCGCACTCTCGGTGTCAGCGGTCTCGGTCCGGGGGGTCTCGGACATGAAGAACTCGCGGCTCTGCCGCAAAGCATCCAGATCGTCGAGGAGCCGGGCACGCTCGGCTTCGTAGAGGGCGTCCTTGCGCTCGGTGGTTTGCAGGTGGCCGAACCGGTCGCGCAGCCAGGCACGGGTCGCTTCCGCTCCAGCCTCCAGCACCTCGTCGGGCGCATCCGCGAGCAGCACCGATGCCTGCCACAACTCCGGCATGGTGCCCGCGAGCGGGTCGAGGCCATCTGCAGGCAGTGAACCAGCGGCGTCCCGGCGCAGCGAGATCACGCCGGGGATCCACTGGTCCAGCCCGCCGAGGTCGACCTGCACCAGCCCCTGCCTGGCAAATTTCGAAGACCATCCAGTCGTCGCTGGCGACACGCTGGTCGATGGCCGCGAGCTCGGCCTGCACCCCGGAGACCGTGGCCTCGATGTCATTCAGCACATCGCGGCCGGACTCTTCTGCCTGCGCTGCAGTTGGGGCGGCGAACACGACAGTCAGGACGATGGCGAACAGCGGGGTCAGCTTCCGAATCATGTTGGTCCTCGGCTATCGGTCGGCGAACGGATCGGAGGCCGGAGTCTCCGCCGCCTCGCCGGGCGTCGTTGTCGCAGCTGTCGATGACCCGGCCTGGAGGTAGGCTGCGGCCTCCTCGAACTTCTCCTCGCACGTGGCCGCGGACGTCGGCTCCATCCAGAAATGGCCGGTGTACGCCCAGGAGACGTCGTTGCCGAACGGGTCGCTGAGCTCGCCCAGCTCCCCGGCGTGGCCCTTGCCGCACAGTTGCCAGAACGATCCGTCCTCGTGCAGCCAGGCGTAGAACTTGCCCCAGTCGCTGCTGCCTCCGCGGGACTCATCGCAGGTGTGGACCGACTCCCAGGGCCCCGTGCCGTAGAAGTAGCCTTCAGGCTGGTAGTTGCGGGTGTCGCCCTCGAGCCAGCCGATGGCGTATTCGCGCCCGGTCTCGGTCCCCCACTGCCAGCTGATGACCGTGCCACCGGTGAAGTAGTCGCCGTACTGTTCGACGCGCGCCCACATGCCGCCGATGCCGAGAGGTGTCCACCAGCACCCGGTCAGCGCGCCATCGCCCGTGTCCGGTGTTACGGCCTCCAGCGCGAGGTCAGCACCGGCTTCGAGTGTGGGCCCGTAGCAGCCGAGCTCATTGCCCCAACAGCCGATCAGACCCTCGAGGGCGTCGTACTGGATCGGCTCGCTGGTGGTGTCGGGCTCGGGAGCGGGAGTCGGTATCGGGTCCGGCTCGGCCACGACCTCGACACCGTACTCATCGAGCCACTCGAAGGTCTCGATGAAGAGCTGGTCAAGGTGTTCGCGCTCCTCCTCGAGCGCGGCCACGTGGTCCGCGTAAGTGGTGCGCTTGTACTCGGGCGTCTGGCGGTAGAACCCCTTGATGTGGGACACGATCTCGTCGGGCGACTGCCCCTCGATGCCGCCCTCCAGCGCGTCCACCAGGGTGGCTGCGACCCACAGGCTGTGGTCGGCGTCCTCGAGCCCATCGAGTACGGCCCGCTTGGCCTCGGGCGCGAGCGCCAACGTGATCTGCACCGCCGGCAGGAGTCCCTTGACATCGTCCAGGTTCACCTCGATGGTGTCGCCATCGCGCCTGGGGAACACCAGCCAGTCATCGCTCTCGATACGCAGAGGGATCTCGTCGAGCTCGCGCTGGACGTCGACAAGGGCGGCGCCGGTGTCGCGGTGGACCTGCAGCAGCGCAGCGATGGACTGGTCGTCGAGCGTGCCGTCCTCCTGGGCCACGGCAGGTAGTGCCGTGACGGCTGCGAGCGCCAGGCCGAGGACGGTCGAGCTGGTCTTGTGCATGACTCCTCCTACGCGTTCAGGAAGGGGTTCGGCGGGAGGACTCGGCCGGCTCGGACGGCGGCGTCGGCTCAGGGGTGGGTGCCGGTGTGGGCGACGGGGCCGGTGTGGCTGGCTGCGAGGTCGGCGGCGGGATCTCTACCGGTGGCGAGGTCGGCTCCACGACCAGACCGAGGGCCGCCGTGATCTCGTTCGAGAGTGCCAAGGAGGCTTTGAGCGCGTCCCGATAGCGCTTGCCCTCCCCGAGGGGCCCCGAGCAGTAGCTCCGCTTCTTGCCGGAGGCCTGACGGTTCGCCTCGATCACGGCCCCGGTCGATCTCCGCGAGGTCGCGGGGACTGGGTTGAGCGTTTCGAGATAGAGCTGTGTGGCGATGTCGAGGTCACTGCCTTGAGCGGCCGGCGCATCGAAGATCGCCCACGCCCAGTCGTGGTCGCGAATGAACTCGACGGCGCTCTCGAAGTCGGACAGTCGTTCCAGGTCGAAACCGGCGATGTCCGGATCATAGGCAACGTGCGTGTCGCGGATCGTCGATCCAGACGCGGCAGTTCTGGATGCGACCGCCGATGTAGGCGAGGTCGGCCACCAGCTCCTGGCGGAAGGCAGCCATGGCCCCGCCCGGGCCGTGCTCCGGCTCGGTAGGGGCTCCGCGACGACCTCGTCGGCGACGGGCCGGGCACGGCCAAACCCTAGCCCTTCGATCACCGCATCCAGCGTATCGATGGCCGTGATGTGAGCTCAGTCTCTTCACGACCCATCCGCAGGTACGGACGCACGGTCGGCGCCTTCTCGTCCGCGGTCTGGGAGAGGCGCTTCGCCAGCTTCTCCGCGGCTCGCGGAACGTCGGCGCCCGAGCTCGCCTCGTCGATGAGCAGCGACACCGATGCGACGAGTGACGAGTCCAACCAGAACGGCTGGCCGGCTCAACACCTCGAAGGCAGCGGGTGTTCTTGGCATAGCGCGCGATGGGGACGTAGTCGGCCAGTCGGTCGACATCGACATAGCCCCAGCCGTCTTCGACGATGTACCACTGGGCTCGTCGCGGTAGGCCGTGTACTTCGCCCACTCGGTCTTGGTCTCGACCAGGGCCTCTATCAGCTCCGCCCGGACCTGATAGATAGCCGCGGCCTCGGACTCGGAGGGCGGCCACCGCACCACCGACCGCCTCCGGCTTTGTTGCCGAACCGATGTTCTTGACCCACCAGTCGTAGGCATAGGCGATCTTGGCCCAGCTGGTGTCCAAGGCACCGTAGAGCAGGTCGTCCTCGTTGATCCAGCGGTCCTGGCCTGGCCCGAGCTCTCGTAGCAGATGAGCTCGCCGCCAGGAATGTCCATGACGCCGGCCCCGTTCTTCCTGGTGCAGTCGCCGCGGGTCGCCCGTCCGAGGCGCTGCTCCTTGCGGGCCTTCCAGAATGCGCGCAGTTCAGACTTGGAGTCGAAGAGGAAGAGCCCGACATCATCGATCTTGTTCGGGCCGCCCTCGTAGAAGCACTGAAGCGCGGCGATGGACGGTTCGACCACGCGCTTGAACGTGTCGTATCCAAGCTCCTGGCAGCTGTACTCCATGCCAGCTGGAACCTGTGCCCACAGGTTGCTCATGTCGTCGGCTGACTGTGCCGCCACCCCTGTCGGCAGCATCAGCACGACGCCAAGCACCGCCACGATCGCTTGCTTCATGGAACCCCCCGTTCACGCCAGAAGCCGATGAGACAAGGATAAGGTGGACTGTCGGTGGTCGCGCGGCCTGATCAACCCGGGTCGTCCACCCAGCCGGGTCGGGGCATCGATCCTCGAGCGCGGCAAGGACGTCGACGTCGTCCGGCACGAGCCGGAGTCGAGATGAGCGCCTCGTCGCCCAGGCGACCTACGGCCAGAACGTCACGGAACTCCCGGTCACAGTCATCGTCGGCCTCGGCCGGAAGCGGTAGGCGCGCACGTCACCAACCACGATGGACGCATGGTGTCGGAGAGGACACCCTGATCGTGTCCGTCCTGGGCCGTTACGATGAGGCCTTGCAGCGTGATGTGACGATGGCACTCGCCGGGCGTTCAGCAGTCCTCTCTCGAGCCCGCACGCGGCTCCTGCGGCCTTGACACCCGTGCCATGGGGGAGCGACCGACCGTGAATCCAGATGCTCACCTGTCAGAACGAGCCATGAGCCGACAGCAGAGCTCGTTCCTCGCGACGGCCATCGTGGTCCTCGCCTTCGGCATCGCGATGGGCTACCTCGAGGCAACGGTCGTCGTCTACCTGCGAGCCGCGCTCGGCTTGGATGCCGCCGTCCCCGTTCCCGTGGCCCAGCCTGGGGAGTTCGACGCCTACGCCGGCATCGAGATCGCACGCGAGCTGGCCACGCTCGTCATGATCGCCGCCGTCGGCTGGCTCGCCGGCCGCAGCTGGCTCGAGCGTCTCGCTTGGGCGGCCGTCGTGTTCGGGACCTGGGACATCGTCTACTACGCTGGCCTGTGGCTGACCATCGATTGGCCCCCGGCGCTCGATGCCTGGGACGTCCTCTTCCTCGTGCCCATGACCTGGATCGGACCGGTCTGGGCGCCGATGGCCGTGAGCACTGCCCTCGTTGGCTTCGGGCTGGCCGCTGCGGCCCGGCTGCGGGCCGGTCGCGAAATCGCCATCGGGCGGAGGGGCATGGTGATAGCACTAGCTGGCGGCGGCCTCGTCATCCTGAGCTTCCTGGTCGACGCTGACCGCGTCGTCGCCGGGGACACGTCCCCGTGGTCCGCCTGGCCGCTGTTCTGGTTGGGAATGGTGTTGACAGCGGCGGCTGCGGTGATGGCCTTCTGGCGGGGAGCGAGGACGGCGACCAGTGGAGCACTGGACCCGTAGGAGGTCTCTTCCGACCTCCGACTCGTGTACCAAGTGGTGGTGCCACTCTGGCGTCATTCTCGGCGTCCACCTTGGTGTGCAGCAGTCCACCGATGGCGTCGAAGCCCTCGGCACCGTGAAGTTCGAAGCCCCAGCGGTCCTTGACCCAGTATCGGTACTGCTCGTTGTCGATGGAGTCAAGACGGTAGCCGTGATCTCGCGCCGCGCCCGGCGCAGATGACCCTCGCCCTTGGGCAACGAGAACGTAGGGAACCGGAAGGACGTCGTCTCGCCACTCCCATGCGGGGACACGACGTCCGCAGTTCGCCATCTACGGGATCGGTTGCACCGATACCCAGCGGCCCTCCCAGGCCATCCGCGTCCGCGCGTAGTGCCATGGTGTGAAGAAGCGCTTGAACTGCCTCCGCGTGAGCTCCTTGTCGGGATGCATGTCGTAGCCGTAACTACGGCTCTGGAGGCCCCACAAGGGCCCGGTTACACGGACGCTCGTGACTCTGAACTGGTGGGTCCTGGCGGGGTCGGCGGTGGCTTCAAAGCCGGTCAGCACCCATGCATGGTTGCCGTGCGCCACGGTGATCCCCACCGGAAGGTTGGTGCGCCGTAGGTTGCGTACCGCGGAGCGCAGCGCGGCCTTGAAGCTGCGGCTTGCTACCAGGCGATAGCGCGAGTCGACGAAGTGGCGCAAGCCGGCTGTCCAGCCGGCCGGGTCGACGCCGTCACGTACCGGGATCGGGTAGCGATCGTGGGCCCGCATGTGGTCGAAGAACCGGTGCTGCTGGGCTCGCTTGTGGTTCGTCTCGTGGTGGACGATGTTGCGCATGATCTGGACGTCCGCCGCGGTGCACCAGTGCCACGTCTTCTGGGTGCTGAACACGCCCGGCCGGTAGAGGTCGACGCCACCACTCCAGGGCGAGAGGGCGGATCCAGCGGCGACCGGGAGTGCCCCCACGATGAGCGCGACGGCGACGATCAGCGCTCCCAGGACGGGCGCCAGGGTGCGCTCATAGCAGGGGGTTTGAGCGCGATCGGCGAGGATCCGACTTCTCATCTCGTCGAAGGATGCTACAGGTCGGTCGCGATACGAGCAGCGGCGCCCAGATGGGATCGACCGGCGACCGGTACGAGTCCGGTTCGCTCTCGGTCGAGCTGACTGGGGTTCACGTCCTCGACTCCGTGGTCATGGCAGCCAACTTCGACGACTGTGCCAGCTTCGGTGATGAGCACCGGGTGCCGTACCTGATGCTTGCGTTCGCAGGCGAGCGAGGTGCGACGTTCTCACAGCTCGCGTCGGGGTCGTTGTTACCTTGGCACATCGCGATACGCCGATCGTGGCGCAGGACGCCATCTTCCCCACATCGAGTCGTTGCGGTAGGCTGCACGCGCCGGCAAGGGGAGGAGCAGCGCGGACCCGATTCGTCGCCGCACAGATATGCCCGGCGGGACAGCCCGAGGAGACACCATGGCGACCGTCATCGCATTCCACGAGGTGGACGACGTCGATCACTGGCTCAATTCGCCGAAGCGAGCGGCGTTCTTCGGAACCTACGGCATCACGGTCCGGACATTCGTCGATCCTGGCGGGTCGAAGCGGACCGGGGTGATCCTGGAGGTTCCCGACGTAGCCAAGCTTCAGGAGGCGATGGCCTCCGAGGCCGCCAGCGAGGCCATGCAGCACGACGGCGTCCACGCCGACTCGGTCGTCATGCTCGTCGAGTCGTAGCCGGGCCATCTCCCGACATCTGGCAGCGCGGAGCCTGGCACACCACAAGGCTCGAGGCGGATGGCGACTGGTCGGTCGTCAACGTCGTCGAGGACGACGCCAGCAAACGCGGCAGCGGGTGTGGGGGCTACGCCAAGCTCGACGGGGAGCAGCTGACCCGCTATCTCGACGGCGTCTGTCTCCGCCCGGTGGCTATCACACCCACGGGCGAGATCTGGGCCTTCGGCACCAACCGGAATCGAAAGCACCCCGGGGTCTACGTCATCACCCCGGATCGATAGTCGGCAGGGCCTGTGAGGCGGAGGTCTGGGAATATCCGGCCGTACTAGATGCGCCTCAGCGAGCAGCCGTCGTCCCAGTGGACTGTGCGATGCCGCCACAGCGCAAGCGCTGCTAGACGACCTGTCCGTCGAGGCGAGCCCGGCCACGATGGATGCGTGGTGCGGGTCCCGGCGACAGGTCCTAGTACCAGATGGCGGCAGCGATCCCGTCGGGACCGGGCACCGGCACGGCAGGGAACGACTGGGCTTCACCGGTCGCGATGCGACCGGCCGTCCAGGCCACCACCGCCGCGTCGTTGATGTCGTCGATGCCGGCCGCCCCAGCCTCACCCAGCTCATCGGGTAGCTCGATGCCGACACCGAGCAGGAGCCCGCGCCGCAGCGAGATCCCTGCCCACGAGGACTTGGACGACGCCAGCGGCTGGCCGGCGATGGCCCGGAAGGAGACCTCCGGGTGCGCTTCCCGGATACGAGGGTCGGACCGCGCCAAAGCATCAGCTTCGAGGACCTTGTCCCGGAGGGCGAAGGTCTGCGCCGAAACGGAGCGACCGTTGAGCTCGCGGTTGAGCTGGCGAGCAGCCACGAGGTCAGGTGCCTCCCAGACGGCTCGAGGCAGGGTCGGGAACACGCTGCTGCGACGCGGACCCACGAAGCGCCGTGCTTCGATGTCCGCGGAGCGTGGTCCTCGCTCCGGCAGACCGATAGGGATGTCGACGCCGATGGTCCAGGCGTTCCCGAGCCGAGCCACGAGGGCGGCGAGGTCAGGCTTCGCAAGGGCGGCTTCGAAGCGTCCCTCGACGAGCACGATGGCGACCCAGCCACGGCGGTAGCCATCGATGCCCGCCACGACGGTCATCGCGCTCGTCTCAAGGCGTCCACCGCTCGGCCCACTAGTCCATGCTCCCTTGCTGTGCGTCGGGTTCAGTACGATGACAGGCATGCGGCACCTGCGCCTGACCCGCCCTCTCGACTTCTGGATCGATGTCCGTCTGCGGGGCTAGCGTGGCCGGGGTCGGCCCTGCGCTGTCATCGCGGTATGCGGGTTCATCGTGATGCGCGCCGTCCAAGCTTCACCGTCGCTGTCGGCGATACGCCGCAGCAGGCGGCGAGGGCCGCGCTACGGTGCCTGGGCCAGCCGTACCCGAGCGAGATGGCAGCGGGTTTGTGAGCCCGGCTGCGTCGCCATCTGCTCGCCACCGACGGCCGGGTGACGCGGTCGTAGAGCGCCTGATGCGGTCATCAGGCCTGCGCCGATAGCTGAGCGGATCATGTATGTGCTCGTCGAGCCCACTCGATATCACTGTGGTCTCTCCGTAGCGCAGAACTGGGCATCGGCGACCAGCGTCAATGACGCGCTCGATGATCGCCAGACTCATGCGCACGGCATCCCAAACCCAGAGGAAGCCCTCGCACGTGGGTGGCGGATGGCGATACAGCCCCGAGAGGTGTTGCCGCACCGTCGTCTCGCTGATGTCGCGCTCGAACGCTGCGGCTGCCACCGAGCCGGGGCGGATGTAGGCACGCAGGAGCTGCCGTCGCGTCGGTCGCTGCTTCGCCATCAGCCGACCTTCCGGTACCCACTGGGCCACGATCTCGCCGCCAGGGTCACGTTTCGATCACGAATCGAGGTCGGCAATCCCAGGTGGGCCAAGCTGGCGCTACCCCTCTCGCCCCGACCATTGGCATAGCGTCATGCGGTCAAGTCCTGCAGCGACACGATGCGCCGATGGTGCGGGCGCTGGGCGCCGGGGAGTCGTCTCGAGATCGTCGCGGCTACGCGACTCCGCCGTCGGTCGGCGGCTGGTGCCGGATGACGAGGCCCGACTGCTGGCCGTCCGTCTCGACGTCGACGACAGCGTCGCCGACGAGCCCCTCCACCTCAGGTGCCACGTACGTCATGAGTCCGCCCTCCTCGCTCACGGCGTCATCGGCCTGCGGCGACTCGACGAAGTCGAGCGTCAGATGCGCCGGCTCCGATGGGGCGGCGTCCGGAGCCGAGAAGCGGACGCCGTAGCTCTCTGGTGCTCCTGTCTGGGATCGGGCCGCGGATAGGGCCGCAGCAGCGGCCGGGGTCAACGTCAACATGGGCGAGGTCCTCCTGATGGCAAACGCGTACCCTGCCCTTAACGACCCCGTCCGTCAAACGGGTGCCGAGGCTCTCCGGCCGGGAGGGACTGGGACCACACGATGTGGTGATAGTCCTGAAGTCACGTGTGAAACCCGGGATTGGCCCCCTCGATGCCAGGCAGAGTGCGAAGACGTTGGTCCCCATCCACGCCGAGTCAGGAGGTTCCCGCCATGAAGAAGTCTGCTGCCATCGTGGTCATGGCCCTGGCGCTGCTAGCCATCGCCGCCGGCCCGGCCGTTGCTGCGAGCGACAAGGAGTATGAGGTCACATCCACCGAGCTACAGATCCCGTCGCGTGGCATCGAGATCCCCGCCACGGTAGTGGCCCCGGTCGCCGAGGCTGACGAGACGTTCCCACTCGTGGTCATCCACCACGGGCACGGGGGAGGCCGCAACGAGAATGGTGGTCTGGCCCGTGTGGCCGATGCCTTGGCGCAGGCCGGCATCATCAGCATCCGCTTCGATTTCGCGGGAGCCGGGGACAGCCAGGAGCCGTTCACCGAGCTCTCCTACACCACGATGCTCGCCGACTCGGAGGCTGCGTTGGACTACGCGGTCGAGAACCTGCCCGTCGACGCGGACCGCATCGGCGCCTTCGGCTACAGCGAGGGCTCCGCGGTCGTGGCCATGGAGGCCGGCAAGCCGGATACCCCGTATCAGGCCATCGCCTTGGTGGGGCCGGTGGCGCAGCCCAGGGAAGTGCTGCGGTCGTACTTCGGTGGTCCCGACGCGTTCGCTGCCTATTACGAGGAGGCGAAGGCCAACGGCTCCGCCGACGTCACCACCCCGTTCGGCGAGGTCCAGTCCACGAGCCTGCAGTATTTCGACGAGACGATGGCGGCCGACCCAGCAGGCGATATCGGATCCTTCTCGGGTCCGGTGCTCATCCTGTGGGGCGAGGCCGAGCAGATCATCCCGTATGGCGAGGTGGAGGCCTACCTCGCTGCGACTGAGGGTTCGGCCGCTAGCACCGAACTCGTGACGATCCCCGAGGCCGATCACGGCTACGGCTTCTACTCGTACCAGCCTGAGGTCGACGAGCTCCTGCATGGCTCGCTCGTGGACTTCTTCACGGGCGCCTTCGCCGGCGAGACAGTGGCGGGCTGATCGTCGTAGTCGGTGGCCATGCGAGTGGACACCATCGCCGCTTGAGGTCCATAGCCCCCAGAAAGAGACTCGTTGGCCTGCCGTCTGTCGCAGGGACACCCGCACGACCTCGCCATGGTGGCTTGGGTTTCACGTCTAGTTCTTACTGCCCACGGAGAGACCGGACACAGCGGACACGAAGAAGGGGCCAGTGGGCACGAGGCTTCCCATGGCGCCCCGTAATACTCCCGGCCACGGGGGGTTTCGCCGTAGACGGAGGTCCTCGGGCCGCTCTTCACCTCCGCCGCCAAGCGCCAGTTCCAGAACGACCTCGACAACCTCAGGGACCTGATGGAGGGTGACGCGCTCGCCGACTGAGGGCGAGTACCACAAAGTCACATCTGGGTTTCGCGTCCACCGTAGGAGCGCCACTCGACCTCAAGCCACCCGGCGCCGAGGGCCAGGTCGACACGGCCGCCGGAGGCGACATCGAGGGTCATGGCCATCTTCACCAGCATTGCCGGGTTACGAAACCCGGCACACGCGACGCCTGGGCCCAGGCGGACGCGCGTGGTGCGGGCGGCGATGGCCGAAAGGAGGCCGAAGGCCTCGAAGGTGGGGGCCGCGTCAGGTCCGTGTACGACTCGCAGGTGGTCCGGCACCCAGGCGTAGGCGAAGCCGAGTCGCTCGGCCACCTCCCCCATCGCGACCGCTCGGGACCAGGCCCTGCCCGGCTCCCAGCCTTCGTACTCCCCTTCGAGTCCGCTGAGGATCGTGATTCCCGCTTGCATCTGCCACATCCATCAGATCGCTGAGGATAAGGCGTCGCGCGGTAGGCCGCGAAGACCACCTGGCTGGCGCGCGCGAGCCGGTCGCGCGTGGCCATCCGATGCTGCGTGACGAACTCCTGGTCGGCGCATCAGGACGACACATCCGCCGGCCCGCCTGTAGAAGGCTAGGGCTTGGTGTACCGAGGCCCGTCCCGCGAGGGGTGGGCCTCTTCTCCTGTCAGGCGTGGGCAGTCATCGTGTCCTGGGAGCGCCTCGCCGAGAATCCAGTCGGGGCCTTCATCCCGCTACTGCGCAGAGCAGCCGATGCCGAGCCCCACCGCCCTGCCTGTCCGATCGTGCCCGCATGGCCACTGGCGAAGAGGCAGGGATGGAAGCCGGGCTCACCTCGTGCACACCATCACCGGATGGCGAGCAATCGAAGCGAAGACTGCACTTCCCGATCTCCGATGTTGTGGACACGAGCTGTGGGCACGGCGTAGGGTTCGCGCGCCTGGCTCGCTGCCTTGGCACCCCGACCGACGGCACGGTCACGCCCGGGGGGAGGAGGTCTCGAATGGGAACGCCCACCATCGCCCGCACGTCCTTGCTGGCCGTCCTGACCCTGAGCCTCTGGCTCGGGTTCGGCGAAGCACTCGCCTTCGATGACGCACCGGATGCGCTCGAGCCCGCCCGAAGGAGCGCTCTCGACCTCACGACGCACCACAGCGTCGTGGTGGAGGGCATCCCCGGTGTGCGGGGTTCGCTCCGCGAGGAGTGCCCCGCCGGCCAGGTGGTGGCGGGCGGCTTCAGTCATGTCGGTTCGGGTCTCCACGTCACCGAGTCACGTCCAGATGGCATCTACGCCTGGCGCATCTCCTGGATCCAGACCTCGACGGATGACTCGGTCCTCTACGCCTACGCCGTCTGCTTCACCGCGAACGATTAGCCGGTCGACGAACACCCGATTGCCATCGGCCATCCTCCACGGGGGCTTCGGCTCATGCGGCCGCGCCACACCAGCCGAGCTACCGTCCCACACCATTGCTGCATCGTGACGACGTCGTTCGTCCCTCGACGGAGGTTCCGGCCGGGCCTGGTCCAGCCATCCGGTCGGAGGCATCATCTCCAACGGAGTTCAGAGCGACCGAGCGGGCCGCGATTCGATGCGACCCGCTCGAT
The DNA here is from genome assembly GCA_963731995.1 of uncultured Chloroflexia bacterium. Lineage (GTDB taxonomy): Bacteria > Chloroflexota > Limnocylindria > Limnocylindrales > CSP1-4 > JAFMJV01. The sequence goes on along the minus strand of CAVSXV010000004.1, from coordinate 606,197 downwards.
CGGTTCTGGCCTAGAAGGTGTCCGGGAACGTCGGGAAGACCTCCGACGCCGGGGTGTGGCCGGGTGCGTCCGCCGCCTTCACGTTGACGATCGGGCAGAGCACGAGCACGCCGGGCTCGTCGATGGTGACCAGGCCCGCGGCCTCGGCACCGCGGATGTCCGGGACGCTGTCGAACAGCGCCGTCGGATAGCTGCTCGAGGCGTAGGGAGAGGCCAGGATGTCAGCCAGCGTCACCCCGTCCGCGGTGGTGACGATGTTGACGTCCCAGTGCGGGGAGTAGCCCTTGACGCCGGGGACCGAGTCGACGACGTTGGCCTGGTACGTGCGGTTGCCGCCGATGAGGAAGATGTCCGCCACGTTCGCGCGGTGGGCCTTCTTCTCCACGCCTTGGTCGAGGTAGTAGATCTGGTGGCCGTCGAACCAGCCGTTGTTGGTGGTTGGTCCGCCCGCGGCGGCCACCGAAGCAGCGAGCGGCATGGCCACGATGGCCATGACCAGGCTCGCGAGGATGGTCAGTCTCTTCTGACCCATGGGATTCCTCCTTGGGGGGCATCGCCGGCGACTGACGTCCCCCCAGTGCGTCAGCCACGTCACCCCGGGAATCGGACAAGCCCTGGCTCACGATCTGCGAACCGATGGTGGGGTGTACGTGCTCGTGGCTCCGTCTCGCGGGGCGGGATCCCTTCACTCGACGCACGACGCCTACCGTCATCGCCAGCCGGGAGTCATGCCTGGGCTCGTCCGGCACCGGGCGGGGTGACCCACCGGTGCCTGACTGGCGACGACGCTCAGCCTGCCGTCATGTCGTGACGTCCTGTAGACGGTCGGGTGACGGGTCGATGACGACGGCGCTCCGATATCCCGCTGTACTCACCCGCACGATGGCCCAATCGTCTGGCGGTCCTGTCGTTCCGGGGCGAGATCAGCCGGTCTGGAAGGCCCTCTTGGACAAGCCCCACCAGAAACCCTCGATCGTGGTCTCCGGGGCTTCGTCCGCCCTCGTCGAGGCGCCCAGCGTGACGAAGAGCGGAGCGAAGTGCTCGACGGTCGGGTGCGCATACGGCATGCCGGGCGCCCGTTCCCTGAAGGCGAGCAGCTCGTCGAGGTCTCCGCGCTCGAGCGCCTCGGCGGCCCAGCGGTCGAACTCCAGCGACCATGCCGGCGCGTCATGGGTGTGGCCCATGTACTCGTGGATGAAGGGCAGGCCATGGGTCATGAAGCCCGATCCGACGATGAGCGTGCCCTCGTCCCGCAGCGGTGCCAGCCGTCGCCCGAGCTCGAAGAGATGGGCCGGGTCGAGGTCCGGCATGGACATCTGCAGCACCGGGACGTCCGCTTCCGGATACATGGCCTTGAGTGGGACCCAGGCCCCGTGATCGAGACCGCGAGCTTCGAACTCCTGCACCGGCTCGCCTGTCGGCATCAGTTTGCGGACATCCGTGGCCAGCCCTGGCGCCCCAGGTGCGTCGTACGTCATGCGGTAGTAGTGCTCGGGGAACCCGTAGAAGTCATAGACGAGCGGGACGCGTCGGGTCGAGCTGATGGCTACCGGGGCGTTCTCCCAGTGCGCCGAGACGATGAGGATCTGCTTGGGCCGCGGAAGCTGCTCGGCCCAGCCTCGGAGTTCGGCCATCCACGCCGTATCCTCGAGGAGAGGCGGTGCGCCGTGGCCGAGGAAGAGGGTAGGGATGGGTCCACTGGCATCGTGGTCAGCGAGCACGCCCGGGTGTTTCGGGTCATCCATTCAGTCATGATAGTTGCGGCCGCAACCAGCATTTGGTGGGAGCGAACAAGAAGGCATCTCTGCCGGGTTTGCTGGTCTGGCCGACACCATCACCAGATAGTGAGCACCTGCGACTGCACCCGCCGAGCGCGACGGGCGCGACCTAGCGACTGCTGACCCCGCCGGAGAGTCACGGGACGTGGGCGTGGGCGACACGCCGCGGGAGGCGGTGCTGACCGCGCGAGCCGTACGTGAGCGAGATCGCGGCGGGGGTGGTGGACGAGCAGTGAGGTTCCCAGCCCTGTGATAGTTGCCGCCTCCTGAGACAGAAGCCCCCTCCCAGGTTTCTATGAGGCATGGAGGCTATGACGCGGATGGCTGACCGACATAGCGCAGGCGTGCTTGCGGCTGCCGCTGCCGGGGACGAAGTCGCCTTCCGCACGATCATCTCGGATCACCACGAGGACATGCGTCGCGTCGCGACCTATGTCGCTGGTGACCGGACACTCGCCGAGGAAGCGACACAGGCAGCGTGGCTGCGAGCGTGGAACAAGATCGGCGACGTGCGTGACGAGGCACACCTGCGACCCTGGCTGGTTTCCGTCGCGGCAAACGAGGCGAAACGGGTCCTGCGCAAGCGTCGGCGACGCTCTGGGATCGAGATCGCGGTCGACCCGACCGGAGTTCCTGGAGGTCAGGACCCTGCATCAGGCGTCGCTGCCATCGACCTCTGGGCGGCGCTGGCTCGGCTCGAACCGGATGACCGCGTCCTTCTCGCCATGCGCTACATCGCCGGCTTCGACTCCAACGAACTTGCTACCGCGCTCGGCATCAGCCCCTCGGGCACACGGAGTCGACTCGAACGACTACTCAAGCGACTCCGGAAGGATCTCAGCGATGGATGATCTGAACGCCCTCGAACGACAGATCGAAGGCCAGCTCAACGGGTTCGCTGGCCCGGTCCTGCCCGTCGATGACGCCGCGATCTTCGCCGCCGTCGCCGCCAGCCAGTTTCCCAAGTGGAGGTTCCAGTCCATCTTCAGCGCGACCAAGTTCGTCGTCGCCGGTGCCATCGTGGCCTTGTTCGGCGGCTTCCTACTGGTGGGGGTCCTGACGCAGCCGAACGACGATCCGGCACCGGCTGCCGCGTCCCCCTCTGCGACGGCTGACTTGCTCTCGACGCTCGACACGGAAGAGATCGCACCCGGTGTCTTCCGGGTGCTCAGCGATGGCCAGCGTGGCCTGGACACGAAGATCCACCGTGTGGCCATCTCGCCCGAGGGGGACATCTGGGTGCTCAAGTTCGTCGACCAGAGCATGGCGATCCGGATCATGCAGGTCGGCGAGCCGGGGGTGGCGTATCGACTCGACGACAGCACCGGAGCCCATGCATTCCAGCGACTCGTGACCGGCGACGACGGGAGCATCGGCTATGCCCAGTCGATCTACGACGTGCCGGCGGTCCTCGAGGGCGGGGAGTGGATCGCCAACGAGGGCTCACGCTACGAGAACTGCGTGCGGCTGTTCGGGAGCGTGGCAGCCGACGGGACGTGCTTCGAGAATGAACCGCGTGGCCCCGGCTTGATGCAGCAGACGGTCGAAGAGAGTCGGTTCGTCCCGGCGAGGAACGTCGGATCATTCGGATACGACGCCCGAGCCCCTCTGTTCGAGATCCGTCTTGGGCAGCCGGTTGCCAACGATGGCGTCGTGTGGGTGCCAGCCTTCAGAGACGATGGTGGGACGTCCGACGTGGCCATCACGTTCGAGGGCTTGGCCAAGTATGACGGCGCGTCCTGGTCGAGCATCCCGTATCCGAAGGAGAGTGTCCTGCCATTCCAGGGGCCGATGTCTGTCACCGCGGATGGCGTCGTCTGGGTCCCGTCCTACACCGCCGGGAACGGGCTCACCGTCGTCAGTTGGGACGGGGAAGGGTGGCACTCGTACGGGCCTCTGGCGGTCCCTCGAGCCTCGGCCGAGGCGTACTCTCACCAGGACGGAACCACGACGTTCGGCGTGATGGCCGGCTTCGATGGCACGTCGCTGGTCCGCCTCGAGCTACCCGACCGGGTGATTCAGGATATGGGTCCGTTGACGTTCGCTCCCGATGGGTCGGCCTGGGCCGTCAAGGACTCGGGTCTGTACGTCATCAAACCTGAGGCCTTCGCGACAGTTGAGTCGTGGCCTGCCTCTGCATCCCGGTGAGAACGATCTCGTCAGAGCGCAGCGCCCAGCCCGGCTGGCCTCGATCCTCGGGCTGATGGCACCCAGCTGCGACATCACGTCCGTCCTACGGTGGCCGCAAGGTCGCCGCCCGCCATCAGGCGAAGTCCACCCGCCCAGACAGAGAGGGAACCACTGATGCGAGCCATCCGGCCACTCACGATCTTGGTAGCACTCGTGCTGATTGCTTCGATGCCAGCGTATGGCGCGACCGGCGTCGCCGAAGGCGCGCCAGTTCCCTCGACGGGCTGCGACGATGCGTCCGCCGATGCGGCAACAGGCGGCAGGCTCGAGGTCGCCGGCGAGACCCGCAGTTGGCGCACGTACGTTCCCTCGACGTACGACGGGACGACGCCCATGCCACTCGTACTCTGGCTGCACGGCCAGGGCATGAGCGCGGCGAGCGTCGAGGACTGGACCGACCTCGTGCCCTTCGCGGAGGAGCACGAGGTCGTCGTCGTTGCGCCCGAGGGCCACGCTCCCGACTCGGGCTGGATGTGGGAGCCAGGTGTGGCTGACATCCCGCTCACGACCGACAACCGCGACATCGCCTTCATCGATGCGCTGCTCGACTCCCTGGGCGAGGAGTCGTGTCTCGATCTCGCCCGTGCCTATGCCACGGGCTTCTCCATGGGCGGCCACGGCGTCATGGCGCTCGCCTGTGCGCTCGAGGACCGCATCGCGGCGGTCGCGCCGGCAGCCATGTTCTCCGACCTCGGCGAGGGTTGTCAGCCGGAGCGATCCGTGCCGGTGCTCGCCTTGAGTCAGACCGCTGATGAGTACGTGTTCTGGGATGGCGGTCTGGGCGACTTCCTCTCTGATCGGTTGCCCTGGGGCACGACGAAGGGCGACGAGCCCTTCTTCCAGCGTCCCGACTGGTCGCTGAGCGAGCTCGAGCGAGCGGAGGCCATGGCGTTGCGCAACGGCTGCGATCCGGGTCCTGAGCGCGAGGCCATCGCCAAAGACGTGACGAGGATGGCCTGGCGATGTCCCGCCCATGGCGCCGTCGAGTTGATCGTCGTTGACGGTGGCGAGCACGGCTGGCTCATCGAGTCGGCTCCCGCTTCCATGAGCGAGCTGATGTGGGCGTTCTTCGAGCGCTTCGCGCTGCCCTACAGTGAACAGCCGGGGGCTCACCGGTATCACAGGACTCCAGCGTAGCGACGTAGCGGCGAGATCGGCGGCCTCTACGTCATCACCCCCGAGGCCGTGGACCAGCCATGAGCTCACACCCACCGAGGGAGAGAGGAGTGTATCGAGTGGAGGACTTCACGCTCGGGCGGACGGTCGCGGACCTGTGCGTGGCACTCGTCGGCTGCCTCGAGCGTCTGGGCGGCGTGCCCGAGCGGATCGTGCACGACAACGACGCCTCCATCGTGGCCGAGGGTGCGCCACGGGTGTTACCGCGACGCACCAATACGTGCCGAGCAGTCCATCTCGGCGTCGTGGTCACCCATGCCAACAGGGTAGTGGCCGGCACCTAGATCTCGCCTTTCCGCCAGCCCGAGGCTCTGCGGATCGTCGCGCCACGCGGCGAAGCCTGCGGTGCGGGCCCTTGTGACGGGGGCGGAGCTACCTGCCCGCGCCGTCGTCCGGCAGCCTATGCTGGTGACCCAAGTCCGTCAGGGAGGTACCGTGGGGATGTCACCGAGGGATCAGAAGCTGGACCTTCTGGCTCGCGTACCTTTGTTCGTCCAGCTCGGGAAGCATGAACTCCAGCGTGTCGGCCAGCTGGCCGACGTCCTCGATCTGCCGGCCGGCCGGGTACTGATGCAGCAAGGCGAGCGTGGTGCTGAGGCCGTGGTCGTCGTCGAGGGTCGGGCGAACGTCGAGCGCGACGGTCATCTGCTGTATGAGGCGGGCCCGGGCGACGTGCTCGGCGAGATGGCTTTGCTGTCGGACCGGCCACGCATCGCGACCGTAACGCTGCTGACCGATACACGGCTGCTCGTGCTTGCCCGTCGCGAGTTCGATGCCCTCATGACCGAGATGCCCAGCGTGCGTGCCCAAGTCATGGAAAACCTGGCACTGCGCCTGATGGCGGCCGAGGACAGCACCGCGCACTAGGCGAACGGCGTCCCGGCCTGGGCCTGATAGTCGTCGATGCCGCCTGCGAGACCGTGGAAAGTGGGTAGGTCCACGCACAGCCCGAGCTGGCAGTCAACGCCCTCCCGGAGCAGAGCGAGGCGCTCGGCAGGTTCCGGCATGACGACCCCGCGCCCATCGAAGTAGCGGCGCTCCAGGCGGCGGCGGGCTTCCTCACGGAGATAGAGGTCGGTCCACGCCTCGTGGACGTCGTCTCGCCATCCGTGCCACTTGTCCATGATCGGGGGCAGGTCGCCATCGATGTCGCGGAACGCAGCCAGCCATTCGGCGCTGAGCGCTTGGAGGTCGTGCTTGACCTTGACCGAGCCGTATGGAAGCGGACGGACGTCGCACGTCTGCCCCGAGTCGCTCGCCCAGAGCCACACATCTGATCGCGCCTGGGCATCGACAGGGAGTCGATCCATCACCTCCATGAGTGCCGTCCAGTCTGCGTCCAAGCTGGATGGCCACTCATCGTCCATCTCCCATGCCCTCAACTTCACCAGAACACGAAGGTGTCACCGCCGGTCCAAACGTAGCGGGAGCTGATGAGCGCGAAGAAGAGCGACGACGTGGCCCGCGCCTCGGCCTCCTTCGAGCTCCGGATGCCGACCGAGGGGATGAGACGTGCTGTTGTCCACTGCCCCTCTGGCGCGTCGGAATGCGTGTTCGGTGCCATGGTCTCCCTCGGATGCGCGCAGGTCCTCGTTCAGACGTGCAGACGAAATGGTGGGCGCACAACTGCGGGGACGATATGGGCAGATACTCCCACTGAGGTGTAGTTCGGGGGCGTCGACGCCTACCGCCACCACAGCCCCACGACCGCCCCTTCATCGCGCACCGTGACGCGGTAGCGCTCGCCACTCGTCGTCTCGAGGACTAGACGCAGGCCCTCAATGTCCTAACGAGCTCGACCGACACACGGCTGCAATCCCCGACCACCAGAGGCAGTTGCGAACTGACGATCCGGGGAACACCGCTCGATGCCGCCACCGTCACTCGGGCCTTCCAGAGAGCGCTGGAAGTTGCTGGCCTTCCCCACCGCCGGTTCCATGATCTGCGTCATTCCGCGGCGACGTTCCTGCTAGCCCAGGGCTTCACGCTCGAGGATGTGAAGAACCTCCTTGGGCACAGCTCGATCGTGCTGACGTCAAACACCTACGGGCATGCTCTCGAGCAGCGCCAGCGGGCGGTGGCGATGGGGATGGACGCGGTGCTGGGGGTAGACGAGCATTCTGAGAGGCCCGCGTCTGGCAGCGCTGCGGGCTCAAGACGAGCCGCCGCCCCGTCGCATCCGGTCCAGCTCGCGACGCAAGCGCTTGCTCGGCCGGCCGGCACCACGTGCCCACGCCATACCTGGCGGCAGCGTCTCGGTGGGCGGCGGCGGGCTGTGGTCGATGTAGCACGTGCCGGCGACGGGCGCGCCTACCCGCGCCTCGATCACCCGGACGACCTCGATGATCCGGTCGCGATCCGCGATGCGCGCCTCGACGCGATCGCCGACCCGGACCCTCGTCGATGGCTTAGCAGCCCGGCCGTTGACCAGGACGTGACCGCCCTCGCAGAGCTGCGACGCGATCGGGCGCGTCTTGACGAGCCGCACCGCGGTGAGATAGCGGTCAATCCGGGTCTCATCGAGCATGCACCGACTCTACCCGTGCGCATGGCAGTCGCGCGCCCGGTTCTACGCGTGGAGGCCCTCACCTCTCCCCCGTCTCACCGTCCGACTGACGACAGCACCGCGCGGGCTCCCCCACTCGCGCTGATACGACGCGATCAGCATCAAACTGCACACCGCGCCCGTACCTGATGCCGGGGCCGCCACGTCCCGGATCCAGCTTCCGGAGGATCTCGCGATCCTGAAGATCCCTGAGAACGTTCCGAGCAATCTGGACATCGACGTTGAAAAGGCGGCGAATGGTCTGATTGGTGATGTGTCCGTATTCGCGAACGTGTTCACGTACCTTGCGATCGACGTCATCGCCCTGCCTGTGGTGGTACCTCACGGCACGGCCTATCGCGGCCAAAGCGTGTCCCGTCAAGACATAGTTGGGATACTGCTTTCGCACAGTCCGGCGTGTTGGCTGCAGCAGGTCCGTGGAAGCCAACCGCTCGAGAACGCCTTGGGACTCGCTGGCTGAACGCTGGGCCAGGACGCCAAGCTCGGGTGGGCTGATGTACTTCTCCTCGCGGAGCGCTGCTAGGGCCAATAGCGCGTCGACGTCTCCACTCACGGTTTCGTCAGCTTCCGCTACGAACCGGGCGAATGAGTCGTTTCCGGTTCCGCCCGGATTGGCGAAGCTCCGATGCAGGGCGACTAGTCACTGACGAGCCCGCACGCACAGCTCCATGGTGTCCATAGTGGTGCTCGGCCCACGCCAGATCCGTTCGACGTGGCTGTCAACGTGGCTGTCAGGTGTCGGCGGAATACCGCGCGCGCGAGAGATAAGGCCGCATCCACGCACCAATACCTAGAGATTCTGGTGAGCCGGCTGGGATTCGAACCCAGGACACAGGGATTAAAAGTCCCCTGCTCTGACCGCTGAGCTACCGGCCCACGAATTCGGACGGTATCACGCTCAGATCGAGTAGATACCCACCACTCCGGTGCCTGTCGCCGCCTCCTCGACGTGAAGGGCGTCAGCGGACACGGAACGCCCCAGCGAGGGTCTCCTGCGGAAAGAGATCGCCCGAATCCTTGCCGGCAGCGTACCGATAGAGCGCGATGTTGTAGATACCCGAGAGTGCAGCACCGATCAGCGCGAGGATGATGAGCCCGGCTACTAGCACGACGGCCCCCAACGCGCCGAGCGCCACCGAGACGCTGAACAGCGCTGCCGTGACGAGGCCGCCAGCGACCGCGACGCCGATGAAGGCGAGCCCGATGACCAGGCCGATGCTGAAGTTGCCCACGATCTGCTCACCCCATGTCTTGCGCAGCAGGGACGCCGAGCGCTTGATGGCATCGACCGGGCCGATACCCTCCACGACCAGGATGGGTACCACGAGATACGTGATCAGCCCCCAGGCCACACCGCCGATCAGCGAGACGACGAACCCTATGGCCCCACCGCGCTCACGGAGCGCCTGGAGGATCAGCCCGACGGTGGCCGCGATGGCAGCCCAGCCCAAGATGGCCGGCAAGTGGGAGAAGGCGATACGGAAGCCGTCCGAGAGCGTGGGGTCACCGCCATCGAGGCGGATGTTGGCTGCTGCGATGAGCGCGGAGTTGAAGAAGATGACCACGCTGCTGGTGATGAAGTAGAAGGCGTAGAGGAGGATGAGGTCCACCGGGCCGAGGCCATCTCCGTCCAGCCTGTCGAGGCCACCTGACCCGACCCAGCCGAGGAAGAGCACGACGACCACGGCGAACGATGCGATGCCCGACGCGACCGGGAAGAGCAGGAGCTCCTTGTCAGCTCGGAGCACCGCCCAACTGGCCTTGACCAGTTGCCAGCTTCGTGAGATACGTCCCATATCGCTCCCTCCGATGTGGTCCCAGTTGCGTCGGCGGGATGAGGAGGGTGGATCAACTCCGAGGACATCGTGGCGAACATGACTGCGGCGCCAAGCGCCGTCAGCAGTCTGGGCACATCCTCAGTCCCGCCATCCTTGGTGAGAACCAGTGTACCGACCACCGGCGGCGCTGCCGGCATCACGGCGATGTCGCGCTCGCCCATCGACGATGACGATGCCCACCACGCTCGGGGTTCCTGCTGTGGGAAGCACAGCGCTCAGCCGGCACGGCTTAGGCCCCTGAACATTCGGGCCGCCGCCACTCAGGGGCAGGCGTCGATCCAGTCGATGTCGAGGGCGAAGTCGCCGTCGACGCCATCGGCGATGATGATCCCGAACTCACGAGCTGTGGCGGGGTCGAACGGCGGCGCGTCGACGAGGATCCCGAACACCGAGGGCACGAGCTGGTCGTACTCCACGGTGGCGACCGCCCAGCCGTCCCCATCGACAGGACCGATGTCGAGATCAGCCCGGTGCGACACCGGGCGTCCACGGAATTCAGCGGCATCCTCCAGCGTGAGGCCGTACTTCCGTCCGTCAGGGCGCACCCGCATCTCGATACGGGTGCTGTCGACCAGCTCGTCCCCTTCCAGGCGAAGCCTGGCACTCGTGAATCCACCCCCAGCAGTCACGACGCTGCCTTCGAACCGCAGCACCGAATCATCGATGAACCCACCACCATCTGAGCGGCCGCCCATGACGCCGTCGTTCACCACGAACCACGCACCAGTGTCCTCGGCGGTGAAGTCGGTGAGGCGCCGGCATTCCCGCGGTTCGGCCGTGGCGGGCTGGGTCGACTCCTGGCCCGATGTCTCCGCAGGTTCGGACGTCGGGGGTGCTGGCGGGGTCGACGGCTCCTCAGTGGCGCCGGCGGAGGTGGCGGTCGACGCGATGGCGACCAGTGCCACCATCGCGGTTGCCCCGCGGACGAGCCAGATCATGCGCATGGGGAGACGGTCATCGGCGAGCGCTCAGACATGGAAACCTCAGCTTGGATCGATCGGCCAGCCAACGATACCGCTGACGCCCGCTTCGGTCCGAGGCCGCCCCTGCTCTGACCACTGAGCCACCGGCCCACCGGTCCCGACGGACCCGCCCGATCCGACCGGCCATGGCCTCAGGAGCTCTCACCCGCGAAGTAGCACCTGTTCGCCTCCAGCGCGGGTCCCCGGGGTCACTGAGACATCGGTGTTGACCGACCGCTTCCGCGCGCGCATGCCGGGTGCGCGCCCACGGAACCACACCGCCGACCGTGCCGTCCAACCTCCGTCGCTCGAACCCGGTTCTTCGCAGCCATTGCACGGCGGGCCGGGATCAGCGGCGTTTGGAGCCACGGGGCACGCCGCGGTGGCACGATCCATGCCCGCTATGAGTGGGCACAGCAGCGGCAGGCGTGGAGCCGTGGGCTCAGGTACCGCCATGACGCCCAACCGCGATGATCTCGTGCAATGACTGCGCAGACCTGCCCTCCCGCGTCGAGGGAGCAGGGCCGGCGCCAGGAGATGCGCCGCTGGCCGCTGGCCGCCGCGGTCTGGCCGCCGCGGTGCTGGCCGCTGGCCGCTCGCCGCTGGCCGCCGCGGTGCTGGCCGCTGGCCGCTGGCCGCGTGAGGCGATGCCTCAGTGTTACGGGAACGACCTAGCTGAACTGGACCTCGGCGAACCCTTTACGGGTTGGAACAGGCACGCTCCGGGTGTAGCATCGAGGTCCCAGTAAGGGGGCTGGACCTTCGTTCGCGGCACCAAGCCACGACGAGCGCTGCTCGCCCAGGCCCGGCGGTTTGCGCGATGTTCGCCGAGCACGAGTCGCGCGGAGGAGGAACAGATGCCCCGATCGACCATCCACAGTGCCAAGGTGCTCGCCAGCTCGTTAGCACTTGCGGCACTCCTGGCCATGCCGGCGGCAACAGCGGCCCAGGGCGAGAACGCCAAGGTGCGCGTCCTTCACGGCTCCGGCGATGCACCGGCCGTGGACGTGTACGCCAACGGCGATCGCATCGTGGAGGGGCTGGAGTTCGGCTCCATCACCGACTACCTGGAGGTCCCGGGAGCCGAGTATCAGATCCAGGTCGTGCCCGCGGGCGCGACGCTCGACGAGGGTCCGGTGGTCATCGATGCCCCGATCACGTTCGAAGCGGGTACAGCCACCACCGTGGCGGCCACTGGCAGCCTCGCGGACGGCATCGTCCCGCAGTCGGTGATCGACGATCCCAACCCCAGCCCGACGGAGGCCCAGGCACGCGTCGTCCATTTCGCGTTCGACGCCCCGCCGGTCGACATCGCACCTGTCGGCGGTGACCCCATCATCACCAACCTGGCATATCCGGATGACTCCGGCTACGCGAACCTGCCCCCCGGCAGCTACGAGCTCGAGGTTCGAGCCACCGGCAGCCCCGACGCGGTGGTCACACTGCCGCCGCTCGAGTTCGCCGCCGGAACGAGCTCCAGCGCGTTCGCGGTCGGCAGTCTCGAAGCAGGAACGTTCACCGTCGTCCCAGCGCTCGACGCCTCCGTCCCTACCACGGCACAGGTGCGCATCCTCCACGGATCACCAGATGCACCGCCGATCGACGTCGTCATCAACGGCGTTCGGGTCTTCGGGAACCTGCCGTTCGGGCTGAGCTCGCCCTATCTCACCGTGCCGGTCGGAGAGAACCAGATCCAGATCATCCCGTCGGGCGGCTCGCTCGAGGAGAGCCCGGTCGTCATCGATGCGACCCTGCCCTTCGAGGGTGGGACGCGTACGACCATCATCGCGAGTAATGACCTCGCAAACATCGACGCCACGGTCGTCAAGGACAACACCGTGACCAAGGCCAACCGAGCGAAGCTTCGCCTGGGTCATCTGAGCGCTGACGCACCCAAGGTCGACATCGCTCCCGACGGCGCCAAGCCCAAGGACGCGATCGCCAAGAAGGTCTCCTACAAGGATGTCGGCAAGTACCTGACCCTGAAGGCGGGCGACTACGACCTGGACGTCCGCAAACCGGGCAAGAAGAGCGTCATCGCCGACCTGCCGGCAGTCTCGCTCGAAAAGGGCACGAACTACAGCGCCTACGCTATCGGCTCCCCTGCCGATGGCACCTTCGGGGTCGTTCTGCTGGTCGACGCCACGTCGTAGCCCGCGAACAGCCTGAGGGAGTCCGCGCTGCGGACTCCCTCAGTCGTCGTCGGTCGTGCCCGCGCTGTCGTCAGACGAGCCAGTGTCCCGCCGACGTGCCCGAACACGGCGCCGCGGCGGGCGTGGCTCGGCGTCGGCCCGCTCCTCGAGATGGACGTCGACCATGCCGGTCGCGATCCGCCCCAGGATCATCACCAGCAGGCCGACGCCCGCGAGCACGTAGACGATGGTGAACAACTTCCCCAGGTCCGTGGTCGGCACGTAGTCCCCGAAGCCCACGGTGGAGGCCGCGATGACGGCAAAGTAGAGACTGTCGATCAGACCCCAGCCCTCGACGATCATGTAGAACGCGGTGCCCACGGCCATCAGTGCGACCAGCATCGCGAAGGCCGCGCGGAACGACTCATCGGCCAGGAGGCGAGGCAGCGCGGCGAAGAAGGCTCGGAATGGGCGCATTGCGCCGATGGTAGCGCCACGCTACGAGGTCGATGCCGTGGTTGTGGCAGGCTAGCGTCGACGGTTGATACGAGCCCACGCCTAGAAGGGATATCACGATGCGACGAACCATCCCGACCGCTCTGGCCATGACCCTGTTCCTTGGAGCTACCCCGGCCCTGGCTGCCGACGAGACTCCCGCGCCCGATGCGGCGACCCAGCGTGCCGAGTCGGCCGAGCTCGGGTTCGCGGTCGACGTTCCTGCCGACTGGCACCTGAGCTTGCTCGAGGGCGAACGCATCTCGGCCCTCACCGACGCCGCCGGCGACCCGATCATGGAGACCACGGTCATGCTGGCCAACGGTGGCGACGGCATGTGGTGTGACGTCGATGCCTACCTGGACATGACCTCGGCGCTCGAAGAGCACGCCTACGCCTACGTCAACTACCTCCAGCAGAGCGAGAGCGCCGAGGCTGCGATGGTCGTGGCCGAGACGGAGATCCCCGCGGGCCCTGCCTACCGCATCGAGATCTTCGATTCCTCGACAGGCCGCATCCGGGGGATGTACCTCTTCGACGGCCCACCCGCCGAGGACGGCACCTTCGCACGCTACCTCCTGACGTGTGCCTCGAGGCAGGCCGACGAGCCGTTCTGGGTGACCGTGGCCGAGTCCGTCGAGTTCTTCGAGCCGGTCGCGGCTGAAGACGACGCCGTAGCGGCTGACCAAGCGCCCGAGGCGACAGCGGACAGCGAGTCCTAGGCCCTCTACGCGATCCGGGCGCTCCGGCCTCTCGCAGGCCATTCGCCTATGGCATCGTGTCGTCATGGACGAGCTGCTTCACCTTCCGCTTCGACTGGCTCCCAACCGCGTCTACCGCTTCTACAAGGGCGGCGGTCTCATGGACCGCTTCCGGGGCTTGCCCTCGCCTGAGGACACGATGTTCCCCGAGGACTGGGTCGGCTCCACCACGCCCGCCATCAATCCCCCCGAGCACACCTACGAAGGCGAAGGCCTCAGTACCGTCGAAGTCGGTGGCCGGGACTACGTCATCGCTGACCTGCTGCAGGAGCGACCCCGGGACGTCGCGGGCACGAGGATCGTCGAGCGCTATGGCGTCACCACCGCGCTGCTGGTCAAGCTGCTCGACGCGGGGTCCCGGCTGCCCGTGCACGTGCACCCGACGCGCGACCTCGCCCGCCAGATCTTCGACTCGCAGTTCGGCAAGGCCGAGGCGTGGTACATCGCGGCCACGCGCCAGATCGAGGGCGCACCGTCACCCCGCGTCTGGCTCGGCTTCCGCGACGATGTCTCGGCCGAACAGGTACGCGCCTGGATCGAGGCGCAGGACACCGAGGCGATGCGCGGGGCCATGAACGAGGTCGAGGTGGCGCCCGGTGATGCGGTCTTCGTGCGTCCCGGACTGCTGCACGCCACCGGCGCCGGGGTCTTCCTCGTCGAAGCACAGGAGCCGACCGACTTCAGCATCATGGCCGAGTACGCGGGCTACCCCATCGATCCCGACATCGCGCACATGCATCGGGGCTGGGACACGATGCTGCAGGTCATCGACAGCGCCGCGGTCACATCCGATGAGTTGGGCGTACTCTGCGGACAGCCTCGGCGCGTGGCCGGCAACGAGACCGAGGGTTGGACCGCTGACGACATCTGGGGTTCGCAGAGCGATCCCTACTTCAAGGGGTTCCGCCTGACCGTGAAGGGCTCGGTCGCCTGGCCCTATGCCGGGGCCTATTCGGTCAACATCGTGACCGCGGGCTCAGGCCTGGCCGAAACCGCGCACGGAGCGTTGGAGCTGAAGGCCGGCGACACCTTCACGATCCTCGGCGGCACCGCTGCCACGACCATCAGTGGCGACCTCGAGATGCTGGTGACGACGCCCTCATTCATCTAGCGCCGTGACCCGCTTCTCGCTGGTGGTGCCCGCGCGAACGAGCGTCAGCCTCCCAGCGGCCGCGCCGGTATCGATGGTACGGGTAGCGAGCGGTGGGGTCATGACGAAAGGGTTAGTACGAGCGGGCGTTTCCGCCCGCTAGAGTCACCACATGACGGAGCGGACGCTGTATGAAGTGCTGATGCTGCACCCGACCGCCACCCTCGAGGTGATCAACGCGGTCTATCGCGCCTTGGCCAAGCAGTTTCACCCCGACCACGCTGGTCCCGAGGCCTCCGAGACGATGGCCCAGATCAACGAGGCCTTCGCCATCCTCTCGAACCCCGAGAAGCGTGCTCGATACGACGAGATCATCGGTGTCTCCAAGACCGGGCAGGTGGTGGGCCACGAGCGGCAGTCGATGCCCGGCGCCACCAACCTGAAGTACGAGGGTGGTACGTGGTCGATCCGTCCCAAGGCCGAGCCCACGCCAGCCTCAGCCTCGTACGGCGAAGCCGGTCCGCCGCCGCGCTATCCGGTGGCCAAGGGCAGCGTGCTCTCCTTCGGTCGCTATCGTGGCTGGTCGATCTCGCAGGTCGCGGCCTATGACCGCAACTACGTCGAGTGGCTGAGCCGCACCATGGCGGGCCGCACCTACAACGCCGAGCTCAAGCAGGTCCTGAACCAGTCCGCCGCCAACTAGGTCCGGTCGCCGGGCCCGGTGAGTCGGTCCCCGGCATGTGCACCTGGTGCGAGCGGAGACTCCCTACCGCACCTTCCGGTAGACGGCGCCTTCATCGTCGGCGTGCACCCGCTGCCAGCGATCATCGGCCTCGACGAACGGGAGCAGGTCCTGGTTCCCGGCTTCGGCTGCGATGAGAGTGACGCCCCAGCGCTCCAGGACCTCCGACCAGTCAGACCGCCCACTCGCGACCGCCAGGTAGTCGGACCAGATCTCGCTGTCGAAGAGCTCGATGCGCGTGTCGACCATCACCGGCACCCCGGGAAGCGCGAACTCCAACCACGAACCCCATCGCTGGGCAGCGTAGAGCCGGTCGCCGGGGCCTGCTTCGGCCGCGAGGGCCTCGGTCACCCCGCGTGGCGCGTGCTGGACGACACCTTCGGGACCGTAGAGCGGGTCGCTCGGGCGGTAGAAGGGCACGACCGCGAGCGTGAGCACGATGAGCAGCCCGGCGATGGCGGTGTAGCCGATGCCGCGGGGTTCGTCGTAGGCGGGATCGCCGACCCGGTGACCGCGGACCTCCAGGCCACTCAGGAGCAACGCCACCACCGGGGCGGCGCCAAGTGCCCACCAGACGACGCTGCGGGCAGCCATCAGGCTGAGCAGGACGAGACCCCCGAGCCAGAGCACTTGCAGCCACGAGATGACGCGACCGCGATACAGCAGCAAGCCGACCACCAGCGCGACCGAGGCGAAGAAGAAGATCCCGGTCGCCGAGCCGAGCGTGGGAGCCTGCCACTCGCTCACGAGAGCAGCGACGACGGGGTTGGAGGAGAGATCCACGACGTAGACCCACATCTCCGCGCCCCACGGCGTGACCAGCGTGGCGAGCACGCTCAGGACGCCGACCGCGAAGGTCGCGGCGGCCAGCCGTCTTCGGGCGACGAGGTCCTCGAGGAAGGCCACCCCGATCGCGGCCCAGCCGATGAAGAACGAGCCATGCGTGTTGGCCCAGGCCACCATCAAGAGCGGGATGAGCACCAGCAGCCACGGGTGCTTCCGACGCCAGGCCAGGATCGCCAGCACCCCCGCGAAGAAGACGACCCCGAACAGCTGCGAGCGCAGAGCGAGGTTGGTGGCCGCCACCACGAACGCACCGAGGGTCACCAGCGAAGCCACGATGCGGTTGGCCTGGCTGGCCCGACAGGCGAGGTAGACCAGCCCGAAGGCGGCTCCGATGAGCACCGAGCGCAGGATCAGCAGGCCCAGCCAGCCAGCGACGTCGTAGACCGCCGCGAAGAGGACGCTCGCGGCCCATTGCTGGTTCAGCCAGGCATCGCCCGCGACGGTGAAGGTGAAGAGGTCCGCGTCGAGCAGCGCACGGGTCTCGAGCATGTGCGCGCCTGAGCGCAAGTGGTAGGCGATGTCCTCGGTGAGCACGGGCGCCAGCAGAGAGGCCGCGGCTGGCAGGAGCACCGCCATGAAAGCGACCAACGAGCCGCGTGAGATGGCCCAGCGTGACGAGCGAGGGCTCGCGAGAGGCTGGTCGCTGGGGTCGGCTTGGCGGGCGTCGGCAGACTCGGCAGACGCGGCCGGCATCTCGTGCTGGGCCATCACCGATGAGCCTACGGTTCCGCCACCGCACGAGACCGTACCCGAAGGTACCGCTCCGTCCCTGACCAAGCGCCGAACAGCGGCCTGCGCCGCGCCTTACCCGGCCGGCCGGAAGATCAGCCGCAGCACGAAGAGCGAGAACCAGGCGACCACGCCCCAGAAGAGCATGGCCGCGAGGACCAGCGGCTCGAACTCCTCAGGACCGGTGACGGAGGCATCGCCGACCGCGGCCAGGTCCTCCGCAACGCCGGTGATCTCGAAGCGCTCGCCGATGACGTCGACCGGCAGCAGCCACACGTCGGTCACGTCGAGCAGGGCCGGCACGTACTCGAGAAGCGCCTCGGGCACCTCCACGAAGGGCAGCACCAGGCGCAGCACGAGCGAGATCTGGATGAAGGCGAAGAAGAGCCCGGCGAGACGGATGATGAGCACGCCGACAGTCTACGAGGTCGCGCCGGCGTACCGACCACCAGGCCCGAACGCCGTAGAGTTGCGCTGATGCTACCGATCAGACCCGCCACCGTCGTACTCTTGGGCATGATGGGCTCGGGCAAGACGACCGTGGGCCGTGCGCTGGCCGCACGCACCGGCTGGCGCTACATGGACAACGACGAGCTCGTACGGACCGTGGCCGGGCGCGCGCCCGAACGGATCGCTGCCACCGACGGCGAGGACGCGCTGCATGCCGCCGAAGCCGACGCGCTGCGATACGCCCTGGGTGTCCCTCCCCCGCTCATCGCCGCAGCCGCGGCCTGGGTGGCCACCGACCCAGACTCGGTGGCGCTGCTGCGGGCAACGCCGATGGTGGTCTACCTGCGTGCTCAGCCCGACACACTGCGAGCCCGGATCGGCGCGGGCCACGGCCGCCGCGACGACGCCACGGACCTCACCTGGCTGGAAGCGCGCCACGCGGAGCGCGACGGGATCTACCGAGAGCTGGCGAGCCTGACCATCGACACCGACGAGTCGGGGATCGAGGCGGTCGTGGGAGACATCCTCGAAGCGCTCAGCGGCTAGCGAGGCGTTCGGCCTCGAGGAACGCGGCGATGCGTTCGAGCGCGACGGCCAGGACCGCCTGCGAGTTGGCGTACGAGATGCGCACATGGTCGATGGCGACCTGCCCGAAGTCGGTGCCGGCGGTCATGCTCACACCGGCCTCTTCGAGCATCCGCCGGGCGAAGGTCGCGCCATCGAGGCCGGTCCTACTCACGTCGGGGAACGCGTAGAAGGCACCTGCGGGCATGGTCGCGCGGACGCCCGGCAGGCGATCAAGCCCGTCGACGACCAGGCGGCGACGCTCATGGAACTCGGCCAGCATCGCCGCGGCCGGCTCCTGGGGGCCGGTCAAGGCGGCCGCTCCAGCCAGCTGGGCATAGGCTGCAGTACAGGTGACCGTGTTGATGATCTGGAGCTCGAACGGCTCCACCAATGCCGGGGGTACCACGCCCCAACCGAGGCGCCAGCCGGTCATGGCGTAGGTCTTGGAGAGCCCGTCGAGGACGACCGTCCGCTCGGCCATGCCCTCGATCTGCAGCAGCGAATGATGCTCGCCCTCGTACACCAGGCGCGAGTAGATCTCATCGCTCAGGACGACGAGGTCATGGGCCAGCGCGATCGAGGCCAGACCTTCGAGGTCGGAGCGTGTGAGCATCCCACCGGTGGGGTTGCTGGGGCTGTTGACGATGAGCACGCGTGTGCGCGGCGAGACCATCGATCGCAGCTCGTCGAGGTCGATCCGGTAGTCGAGCTCAGCACGCAGCGGGATGGGCACCGGCACCCCGCCCGCGAAGCGCACCATCGAGGCGTAGATGGGGAAGCCCGGGTCGGGCACGATGACCTCGTCACCCGGGTCCACGAGGGCCATCAAGGCGTAACCCAGGACCGGCTTGGCGCCGGGCGTGACGACCACCCGCCCCGGCTCCACGCGCACGCCGAGGCGGGCGGCGGTGTCGGCCGCGATCGCTTCACGGAAAGCGTCGAGGCCCAGTGGTGGTGCGTAGTGGGTGTGGCCCTCGGCGAGGGCCTTGCGAGCTGCCTCGATGACATGCTCGGGCGTGTCGAAGTCAGGCTCGCCGATGTGGAGCGCGATGATGTCCCGCCCCGCAGCACGGAGCTCGCGTACCCGCGCCCCGGTCGACAGCGCCGACTCAGTGCCCAGCCGGCCGATGCGTTCTGCTACCTGCATCCGAAGATGCTAGCGGCCGGCCGTTCGAGCGTTCAGCCGGAGGCGTGCGAGAATCGGACGGTGACCAGTTACTACGACATCGACGCGGCCAACGCCCGCCTGGCCGAGCTTCGGCCCCTCTTGGCGGCCCTCCGCGATGCGCGCGACGAGATCGCCGCTGGCCAGCTCCGCCTGGCCCAGCTGCATGCGGCCGACGAAGCCGATCCGGTGCTCATCGCCCGCGAGCATGAAGGCATGACCATCACGGTCAAGAGCATGGAACGGGCCGTCGTGCAGATCGACGCGTGGGGCGTGACCCTGCGCGACATCGGCAGCGGCCTGGTCGACTTCCCGGCCCTCGTCAACGGCCGGCCCGTGTGGTTGTGCTGGAAGCTGGGCGAGGGCGACATCGCCTACTGGCACGAGCTTGACGCCGGCATCGCCGGCCGCAAACCCCTGATCGAGCTGGAGTAGACGTAGCCCCGCGACATCTCCATGTGGGCTAGTCCCCGCCACCGAGCACGACCGGCTCGTCGAGCGTGACGATGGCCACCCAGGGCACGGCGATCGCGAGACATGAGATCGAGTCCGAGCGGTAGCCGCTGAAGACCTGCACGTCGAGGCCGGCGTCCGAGGACGACACCTCGAGCCGGTCCAGGCCGCGACAATCGAAGGGACCGTCGCGGTAGTAGACATGCAGGGTCCGACCCCCGGGTTCGACCTCGATCCGCTGCCACGAGATCTCGCGGACGTTCGTGACGTCGGTGTCGGGGGCCGCGATGAGCGGCACCGGGTCCGCCCCACAGGCCGTGCCCGCGCCGACGACTCTCGCCTTGCCCGCGGCCACCTGGCGCGCGATGGCACGGGTCTCGAGCTCACCGCTGCCGACGACCCGCAGACAGGCCCCCCGCCGCGGTTTGCTCGACCACTCGGCGTCGGCACAGTCCACCCCGGCGCCATCGACAGCCGCCGTACCCGCCGTGATGTCCCTGGCGATGGCCTTGGTCCAGCCTGGCTCGCTGCCGCTGACGCGGAGGCAGACGTCCTGCCGCGGTCGCGTCGCTGAAGTCTGCACCTTGAACTCGAGATCCACCACGCCCTCCGGTACCCGCCGGCCGACCTTGGCCTCGATGCTCCGGCTCAGCTTCGGGTCGTCGACGACGACCGACGCGACCACCAGCTGGCGGCTCGGATCGAGGGCGGTCGTCCAGTCTCCGACGCCCGGCGTCTTCCTGAGGATCTTGTTCGCCTGGCGCTGGAAGCGCTCCAGATCGCGCATGGAGTACTCCGCTACCTTCGCCTCGACCGGCACCAGTGCCAGCTCCCGGACCTCGTCGAGCGCGCCAGCGGGAACCTCGTCCTTGAACATGAAGGTGATCGCACCGCCGTCCTCGTTGTCCCAGTAGGAGCCCGCGAAGCTCGGGAGCCGCTGCACCCGCGCCATGGCCTTGTCGGCACGCTCGCTGGTCAGCACGCGCGCCTTGGCGTACTCGAGGGACCAGTCGAAGCGGTCGGCAAGTGCCTGCGCGTCGCGCTCGAGAAGCTCGTCGTGTCCGATGAGCCGCTGCTCGGTCGCATCCCACTCCATGCCATCGGGGATGTCGTCCGGCGGCTCCGCGGCCCACACCACGCCCGAGGCGGCCAGCACCAGCGAGAGGACCATCACCAACACCGGGAATGAGCGTCTCACCATCGTCCCTCCGAGCGAAGTCCGGCTATCGAGTGAGAAGCATACGGCCGTGGCACCAGTCGCCGCCAACGGTGCCTGAAGCCGTCTGGCACGCGGAGCACGGGTAGCATCTAGGCTATGGCGCTGAGACGCCGCCGTGTCTCCACGAAGCTCAAGGCTGGGTCGTTCTCCAGCCGCGTACCACCGACCCAAACTGGAGTAGACATGTCCTTCCTTCGCAACCTCATGGGCCAGGGTGTGCCCTCGGTCGACGTCAAGCAGGCTGCCGAGATGCAGGGCGACGATGTCGGGGCCCTCATCATCGACGTGCGGGAGCCCAATGAATACGCACAGCTGCGGGCCAGGGGCGCGGTGCTGCTGCCGCTCGGCCGTCTCAACAATCGCGTCAGGGATCTGCCGCGTGACCGCGAGATCCTGTTGATGTGCCGCACCGGGGGCCGCAGCGCCAACGCGACCCAGTTCCTCGCGGCCAACGGCTTCGAGAACGTGACCAACGTCAGCGGCGGCATCGTGGCCTGGCACAATGCGGGCCTGCCCACCACCAGTGGTGAGCCGGAGCCCGGCGAGGGCGACTTCTAGATCCCATCGACCGCTCGAACGACATGGCAGACCGCGTGCGCTTGCTGGCTGGATCGGTCGGTCCGGAGCGGGTGCCGGCGCGTCCGAACGCCGACGACGCTGACTGGTACCTGCCACTCCACCTGCGCGACGAGCCAGCCGCTCGCGAGCGGCTCGCTGGCCAGGTCGCCGCTGGTGCCGACGTGGTCGTCGCACCCACCTGGCTGACGCACCGTCGGGCCTTGCTGCCCCTCGGTGAGACCCGCCGCGCCGGAGCCTGGACCGCAGCCGCCGTACGCACCGCGCGACAGGCGCTCGAGATCGGCATGGAGCGACGCGAGGAAGCCCTCATCGAGGCGCCCGATGACGAGGTCCGCCGAAGCCGCCCCGCACCCCTCGTGGCCGCGTCGCTGCCCGCGCTTGACGAGGAGCCGGAGGTCGCAACCGGGCGGCTCCTGCCCCATGAAGCTGCGACCGAACGCGACTACCGCGACCAGGCCGGGGCCATCGCCGACGCGGAGCCGGACCTCATCCTCGTCGAGGGCCAGCGAGGCGAGTCAGACGCGCGTACAGCGACCGTCGAAGCGCTCGAGATGGGACTGCCGGTGTGGACCGCCCTGACCACCGAGGCGCTCGCCAGCGCCGATCTCGAGGCCTGGCTCGAATGGGCCCGCGCGCTGGGCGTGGCACGGCTGCTGCTACCCGGCCCCCTCCCCGATCGCGCCATCGTCTCGGACAGCGAGCTGGCATGGGGGGCGGTGGCCCCCTCGAACGACCCGCTGACCGACTGGCTCGACGCCGGCGCAAGCACCGTGGCCTGGCTCGATGGCGCCAACACGGCCGTCCTCGAACCGCTGCGCAGCGCGATCGACGACTACGAGCGCGTCGGGATCGAGGCTGCCAGGACGGCGCAGCGCCGCTGGATGGTCCACGTCACGGAGGCGGCCGCCATGGCTTCCGGAGGCCCGGCCGTATGGATCGGAGAAGCGCCCAGCACACCCCTTCCCGATGGCTTCGAGTGGCTTGTCGCAGCCGCAGACGAGGCCCGCCACCTACCCGACGGCCACTACCGCCTGGTGGTGATGGCCGCAGACGCCAAGCTCGATCCGGCCCGGGTCCTGGAGCGCGGAGGCATCGTGGCCGTGGCGGACACGAGCATCGTGGCACGCGCGCCGGACCTGCGATTGGTTGCGGTGGACGACTCCGCCCAGCCGGTGCTGGCGATCGCCCGGCGGGGGCGTTAGCTGCGGTACTGCTCGTCCGGCTCCGGCTTGATGCGCAGGATCCGACCGATCACGCGCTTGCTCGACTCCGGCCGGCTGAAGGCCACCCCGATGATGATCAGGATCACGAAGTTGAGCATGCCCACGCCCATGGCGTTCATGTAGCCCAGCTGCTGGCCGACCTCACCCTTGATGGCGAGGCCAGGGATGGTGGCGCCGGCGATGCCCAGCTGGAAGAACGGTGGGCGCGGTGAGATTCCCGCGCGCAACGACCCGTCCGTCGGACCGTCGGGCGTCTGGCCCCCGAAGACGAACACATGCGAGCCCACGCCCACGAGCGGTGCGTCCGCGGTGGCCACGGGCAGGTCGGTCTGCGCGAGCTGCAGCCAGCTATCGATGTCGCCGGTGGTCGTATCGGGCACGGCCCACAACATCGATGTCTGCGGGGCGCCTTGGTCGTCGAGGCCGCCGATGACGAAGACCGCGCCATTGGCGGTGAAGCTGGTGGCATCGGCCCGCGGCGCGGGCAAGGACTCCTCGGCTGGTGCCACCGCCCAGCCCAGCAGGTCGCCGGCCTCGTTGACGGCCGGCTCACGATCGCGCAGCTCGAGGCGGAACACGCTGTCGGTAGGCCCATCGGGTCCTTCGCCCCCGACCACGTAGATGAAGTCGGCGATCGTGGCCACCACCGCATCGGCACGCGGCTCGGGCAGTGCGAGCTGCTCGTCGAGCGGCTCCCAGGCCAGGAGGTCGTCGGAGGTGGTGCCGGTATCGCTCCAGGCTACGTGCACGCCGTTCACGGGTTCGCCGTTGGCGTCACGCCCGCCGATGAGCACGAAGCCGCTGGTACCGGGAAGCACCGAGGCGCCGCTGAGCGGCTGCGGCAGGGTCAATGGTAGCGAGCGGTCCTGGCCGTCCTGCAGCTCCCATCCTGTCAGTACGCCTTCCTCCACGGTGCCCTTGTAGACCGTGGCTGTGGCCTTGCCCTCGCCATCGAGGCCCCCCATCACGAAGGGGACACCGCCGTACATGCCCACAGCCATGTCGCTGCGTGGCTCCGGCAGGGCCGGACCGGCGGTCCAGCCGCTGAGGTTGCCGTCCTCGCTGATCTTGGTCTCGAGGACCTCATCGGTGGCCGTGCCGTCGACCACGCCACCAAGCAGGTAGACGGTCGCACCTGACTGGTAGACAGCTGAGCCCGAGCGTGCCGCCGGCAGGGCCAGCTCCGGGGGTGAGGTCTGCCAGGGCTTCATGGCTCCGGCCGGTGCCGGACAGGGCAGGTCCTCGTTATCGGCGGGACAGAGATTGACGATCGAGGCGAAGTTGTAGCCGACGGTGA
This sequence comes from uncultured Chloroflexia bacterium, assembly GCA_963731995.1. Taxonomy (GTDB): domain Bacteria; phylum Chloroflexota; class Limnocylindria; order Limnocylindrales; family CSP1-4; genus JAFMJV01. The sequence continues at coordinate 581,939 of CAVSXV010000004.1, read as the reverse complement.
TGGTCTCGCTGGTGGTGATGTAGTAGGTCCAGTTGGGCACGACCCCGAGCATGAAGATGATGAACAGGAACCAGAAGGTCGCCTTCAGCCCGGCCCAGGTCCAGCCGTTCGCGTCGAACAGCCCGAAGGCAGCGCGTCGGCGGGTGGCGCCCTGTGGGAGTGCTTGCTGTGACACGTCGTCTCCTGTCCTAGCCCGAGATCACGATATCGCCGTGCATGCCGGCGGCATAGTGGCCGGGGATCGTGCAGCCGAACTGCAGACCCTCGGTTCCGGCCTCGGGCACGGTCCACGTCAGCGTCTGTTCGCCGGACTGCCAGGTGGGGATGCCGTTGTCGGTCTCGTTGTTCGGCACGGAGACCTCGTCCGTGGGGCCGATCCAGAAGTTGTGGTCGAAGCCGGCCTCATTGTCGATGACGAACTCGATGGTCTCGCCCGGCACCGCATCGAGCAGCTTGAGCGGGGCCCCGTCCTCACCCAGGAACTGCAGCGCAGCGGTGGCCGTGAGATTCGACGATGCGCGGTGCATCCGGAGTGCCCACGCCAGCGGCGGGTTCTGCCCCACCGGTCTCGCCGGCAGCGGGGGTCGCCTCGGCAGCTCCGCCGTCCGGGCTCGCTTCCGCGGCGGGCTCACCACCGCTGAACCTGATGTCGCCGTGCATGGGCTGGTAGTGGCCGGGCACCGTGCAGGCGAACTGGAGGTTGTCGACACCGGTTTCAGGCGCCGTCCAGATGAGGGTCTGCTCGCCCGACTGCCAGGTGGGGATGCCAGCATCCGTCTCACCGAACGGGACCTGCAGCTCTTCTGGCGTGCCGATGTAGAAGTTGTGATCGAAGCCAGCCCCGTTGTCCACCACGAACTCGATGGTCTCGCCTGGGAGGACGTCGATCTGGGTCAGCGGGGCATCATCCTCGCCGATGAACTGCAGCGAGGCGGTGGCGGTCATCCTGATCACGCGGGGCGCATCTGGCGTGCCGGCGGTGATGCCCATGGTGGACGTATCCGCCGTGCCCGTGTCGGGAGTGCCGGTCGTACCGGTGGTGCCGGTGGTTTCGACGGTGCCCGGTACGAGTCCACCGGGTGCCTTCCAGCAGTCAGGCACCGGGGTGTCCTCCGGGCCAGGCTGATAGTCGGGGTCGCGCCAGCCGGAGATGAACTCGGGTTCGCCCTGGACACCCTCGCCGTGTGTCTCCACGCGCCGCTCGAAGGTGACGTCCTGGCTGGCCGTCACCCAGGCGATGAGCTCCTCGATCTGCCGGTAGTTGAGCGGCCCGGCGGGCCGCTGCCACTGGGCCATCAGGCTGTTGGGGTCGCCGCACACGTAGCGTCCGCCGACGTTGAGCACGTTGTGCAGGTAGTCGGGGTTGAGGTGCCCCGTGCCCGGATCGCCGCCGGGCGTGAGCACGTTGTAGAGCTTGCCCTGGTCGTTGAGCCGGGGGCCGATTCCGCCCTGGCCGTCCTCGCCGTGGCAGGTGGCGCAGTTGGCGAGGTAGAGCTCGTAGCCACGGGCCACGTCGGTCACGTACTGGGTGTCCGCCTCTGCTGCAAGGCGGCCTTCGGTGCCCAGCGCGGGGATGCCGCTCTCGTAGAACCAGTAGACCGGGATGAAGAGTGCGATGAGCAGGATCGCGAGGAAGACGACGTTGCGCGCGTTGGCGCTCTGGCGGACGATCTTCGCGGAGCGCTCCTCGGTCAGACCCACGCTGTGAGCACGGGGACCGGCGCTGAACCGCTCGACCTCGCGGTTGTCGCCTTCGACCGGCGTCAGCGAGCCATCCGGGGGCCCGACATCAGAGGGCTCGCGCGGCGCGAGCTCACGTCCGGTCTTCTCTTCGCTCATCAAATGCAGCCCGTGGGCGACTTGGCCGGGATAAGGCCGGGCTGACCGAGGGCCACGGGCAGCGGCCCGAGCACGATCCTGCCGGTATCGACCGTGAGATTCCCGTCCTGCACGGTGTGCGGGAAGCGGTCAAGGCCGCGCGGGGCCGGGCCCAGCTCCTTGACCTTGGTCCCCAGGCGGTCGTAGCGCGAACCATGGCAGGGGCACTCGAACCAGTAGTTGGTGTCGCAGAAGTTGGGCTTGCAGCCCAGGTGGGGGCACTTCTGGTACAGCGTCCGGACGTTGGTGGCAGTCCCTTCGCCATCAGCTGATTCACCGTTCTGGAACGCGAGATTGGGATCGTTGAGGACGATGAAGGCACGGGCACTCGAGAAGTAGGAGGCGCCACCTTGGGTGAGCGTCGCGGCCGGATTGTCCGGACTCTCGGCCACGGTGTCGAAGTCACCGAGGTTGACCTGGCCGCCGAAACCGCGAGCCAGATTGGGCCACAGGAAGCCGAGCGTGCCGGCGCCGACCTCCAGCAGCCACAGCGCCACAGCCGCCCCGATGGAGCGGCGGATGAGCTGGCGGCGGGTGAGGCCACCGATCTTGCCCTTGCGCATCTCACTCAGGACCGGCTCGGTCAGCGCCTGGGGCTCTTGGGTTCGTGTCAGCTTCCAGTTACCCATGGTGTCCCTACAGTGCGAAGAAGAAGCCATCCCACGGCATCGTCCAGGCGTAGCCCGGCCCGCGGAAGAAGGCTCCCAGGAAGGTGATCGTCAGGCCCGCGCCCATGAACAGCGTGAAGAGCATCACGCCGACCTTGCGGTCCGATGGACGAGGCGAGCCGCCGTCGCCCTTGGGGCCTCGGTCGATGAAGGGCACGAGCGCCGCGCCGACGAGGATGACGGTGGGCGCGAGCACGCCGGCGACCGTGGGGTGGAAGTAGGCCAGCAGCTCCTGCAGGCCCACGAAGTACCACGGCGCCTTGGCCACGGCGGGGGTGACGTTGCCGTTGGCCAGCTCCTCGAGCGGGGCGTTCACGAACAAGCCCATCAGGAGCAGGAAGATGCTCATCATGGCCGCCGCGAAGAACTCGATGCTGAGCAGGTGCGGCCAGGTCATGACCGTGTCGTCCGGTTCCTTCTGGACACGGACCACGGCATCCTGCTTGACCAGGGCCAGTAGCCGGTAGGGCTTGGCGGCCATCGGCACGCGCTGCTTGTCGATCTCCGTCACGCGCCGTTCCGGCGGGGCAGCAGGCAGGGTCGAACGCCGCTCCGGCTGGGAGGCCGGCGGGGCGGCGGGAACCTTGGGGGTCTTGCTCTCGTCGCTCATCGCTTGTCCATCGGTCTACAGGGGACCGCTGATACCTCCGTCCTTGCGGATACGCCAGAAGTGAACAGCCAGGAAGATGGCCGCTACCAGCGGCATCAGGATCACGTGCAGAACATAGAAGCGCAGCAGGGTGTTCTGGCCGACCTCGATACCGCCCAGCAGCAGCAGCTGGCTGGGGGTGTTGAAGAGCGGCGCGAAGGTGGCCATGTTGGTGCCGATGGTGATGGCCCAGTAGGCGATCTGGTCCCACGGCAACAGGTAGCCGGTGAAGGAGAGGAAGACGGTCAGCAGCAGCAGCACCACGCCGACCACCCAGTTGAACTCGCGTGGTGGCTTGTAGGCGCCGTGATAGAAGACCCGCATCATGTGCAGGAAGACGAAGAACACCATCAGGTGGGCCGCCCACCGGTGGATGTTCCTGGTCAGCAACCCGAACGGCACCTCCGCCTGGATGCGCAGGATGTCCGAGTAGGCCTGGGTCGCCGACGGGACGTAGAAGAACATCAGGTAGACGCCCGTGACCGTCAGCACCAGGAAGAAGAAGAACGAGAGGCCGCCCAGGCAGAAGGTGTAGGCGAACTTGACCGCGTGCTGGCGCACCCGCACCGGGTGAAGGTGCAGGAACACGTTGTTCATCACGGCCATGGCGCGCGAGCGCTCATCGCTGGGATAGGGCTGTCGGAAGATCGAGCGGAAGACCGCGCTGCGGCGGATCCCGTTGTCGATGCGTTCGAGGAAGCTCAACGCCGTGTCACCGTCATCGAGGTGTGTGTCCCCCTGCGTCTGCCTGGTTTCCGACACCCGCCAGCCCGAGCTGGGTGTCACGGTACGACTCCTTGTAGAGCCTACCGTCCTCACTGAGCTCCTGCATCTCGAACCGCTCCATGGTGATGGCGTCGTAGGGACACCGCTTCACGCAGAGCGCGCAGCGGATGCAGCGCTCCTCGTCGAGGACCATGGCTGCGCCCTGGGTCCAGCCGTAGCCGTCCACCAACTCGGGCAGCGCGCCCTCCGATTTCATCTGGTTGACGTCGATCATGTGGATGACGCCCTCGGGGCAGACGTCCGCGCACGCGCCGCAGAGCACGCAGCGGAAGCCGTCGAACCAGATGTTGTAGTTGCACATGAGGCAACGCGTGGACTCGGCCACGGCGCCCTCGACACCGTAGCCGATCTCCATCGGCGTGCTGAAGTTGACCGTCGGGTCGTCGCTGGGGATGCGCGCCTCTACCGGCACGACCGGGATGTGCTGGCGCGCCAGCCGGTCGTAGGACTCGGGCATGTCGTGACGCGAGGAGCTGACGATGCGGACGTTGGCATCGACCTCCACGGTCGAGCGCCCCGACAGGTAGCGGTCGATCGCGTAGGCAGCCTTCTTGCCGTGGCCGGCCGCCTCGATGAGCGTGGTGGGGCCGGTCACGAAGTCGCCGCAGGCGAAGACGCCACGGACGTTGGTGGCATAGGTGCCCGGGTCGACGCGCATGCGGCCGCGGTTGATATGGAAGCTGGACTCCACGGGCAGGAAGGTGTTGTCCGCCGCCTGGCTCACGGCCGGGATGACGGTCTGCGCGGGGACCACGTACTCGCTGCCCTCGATGGGCACCGGCCGGCGGCGACCCGAGGCATCGGGCTCACCCAGCTTGTTGCGCACGAACCTGACCCCGCCGATGTTGCCTTCGCCATCGTCGATGAGCTCCACCGGGCTGACCAGGAAGTCCATGGTCACGCCCTCGCGCTCGGTCTCCCCCAACTCCTCCTCGTCCACGACCAGCTCCGAGCGGGTGCGGCGGTAGGCGATGGTCACGTTCGTGGCGCCGTGACGGAGGCTGGTACGCGAGCAGTCCATGGCCGTGTAGCCACCACCGATGACGACCACGTCTGCGCCCACCTCGAGCTGCTGTCCGAGGTTGGCCTTCTTCATGAAGTCGACGCCGTACTGGATCCCGTTCAGATCGTTGCCGGGGATGTCCAGCGGCACCGCGCTCATGGCACCGGCACAGATGGCGATCGAGTCGAACTGCTCCTGCAGCTCCTCGAAGGTGATGTCGCGGCCGATCCGCGTGTCGAAGCGGAAGGTGACGCCGAGGCGCTCCACGAGCTTGTAGTCCATCTCGATGGCTTCGCGCGGGAGGCGGAAGGCGGGCACACCGACGAGCATCGTGCCGCCGGCCATGGGCAGCTCGTCGAAGACGGTGACCTGGTGGCCGGCGACGGCGAGCTCACGGGCCACCGCGAGGCCAGCGGGGCCGGCGCCGATGACGGCCACGGTCGTATCGCGCGGGGTGATCAGGGGCATCTCGTCGGGGATGCCCGACTGGGCATGCCACTCCACGAGGAAGCGCTTCATGGCTCGGATGGCGAGCGGGCGGTCGATATCGCCACGCCGACAGGCGCGCTCACAGGGCGCAGAGCAGACGTACGCGCACATGGCCGCCACCGGGTTGGGCTCGCGAGAAAGGATGTAGCCCTCCTCGAAGCGTCCCTCTGCCGCGAGGTTCAGGTAGCCGCGGCAGTTCGTGCCCACGGGGCACGCTTCCTGGCACTCGATGTTGCACTGGAGCCAGGATGCGTCCACGGGCTGGACGAGGAACTCCTGGCCGGTGTCGATGACCACGCTGTGATCGACTCCCCTCAACTCGGGTTGGAGCAATGACAAGCAAACCTTTCGGCTTGGGTGCGTGAGAATCTACCATCGGAATCGGAGTCTGTGCCGGATCGTTTAGCGGGCGACTGCTCGTTTCGGGCTGAAGGGGCGCGCCGCGCCTGCCGAGGAGGCGGGACCTTCTGGCCGTTGACCACCGCCCCGGCTGCTCCTATGTTGCGCACATGAGCACGCGACCGCCGGAGCCCGGCAGTTCTGTCGCCGACCGATGCGCCGGGGCTCGAGCGACGGTCGATGCCCGCTGTGGCGAGGCGCACGCGGCCACGGCCGCACACGAGTCGGCTGTGCGACGCATCAAGGAGCTGCGGCGCGACCTGGTGGCTGCTCAGCACCGGCACGAGGAGGCGAGGGCCGCCGACGACCCGGCCATGCGTAGCGCGGAAAAGGCCGCAGCACGGGACACGTACCAGATGGCACGGGCGACCACTGACTCGGACGATGAGATGCGCGAGGCGACCGCGACCTGGGCCAAGGCCCTCGATCGCATCAACCGCACCGCAGCCCTGCGGCGTCGCGAGGTGGCCAAGGCCCGAACCGTGGTCGCCACCCTCGAGGACGTCCTTCGCGCGGCCGAGCGCGAGGAGCAGACGGTCCGCTTGCACGCGGAGCAATCCCAGGCCGCCTGTCTCGATGCTCGCGTCCGCCTCGCTGCCTGCGAGGAGGAGGCTCAGGCACCCGAGCCGCCACCGGTGGCGACGCCCAGGGAGCCGCACGCCGCCACCGGCGGTCATGCCGTGGCCCTCTCCGAGTCGGATGCCGGCACACCGCTGGTCATCGAATCGATCGTCAGTGGCGATCGGGTGGCCCTCGAGCTGGCGGCGGACCGGATCTCCGAGGGGACCGGGCTCTCGCCGGCCGAGACCCAGCTACAGCTGCAGGAGCTCCTCGAGGCGATCCTCTCGGCGGCCGCGGAAGACGGCTACCTCGCCTTCGACGCCAACCATCCCTTCTGGGCGGGTCTGAGCTTCGAGGAGGCTCGCGACGTGGTCAACGCCTTGGCCCGGCTGGGATTCATCTTCGAGCCGACCGAAGGCTGGCACGCAGCGCGCGCCCCGGCGCCGTCGGACCTGTCGATGGCCCTCGCCTATGCCGGCCTCGACCCCCGCAACATGCGCGACCTGCCGACCGCCGATGACCTGCGGGCGCTGCCGAGCTCGATCGGCGTCGACGCCCGCGCCTTCCTGGCTGCCCGGGCTCCCGATCTCGCCGTGGACCACCTGGTGCAGTCACTGGGACGGCGAGCCACCGAGCTCGAGCCGTTGTGGGACGAGTGGGGCCAGATCCGGCCCACCCTGCTCAGCGACCGCCACGCCCTGGGGTCGGTGCCCGGCTGAGCGTCAGCGCTGCAGCTCGATGAGGGCGAAGGCCTCGGTCGTCTCCTCGACCACGCCCGGCGCCTGGCTGGCGTGTGCTGCAAGGGCGCGCCGCTTGGCCTCCAGCTGGCCGCCGATGGCGACGGCGATGCCGGGACGCTCACTCCAGAAGAGGTAGAGGCGGCTGACCGTATGCGGCGCCAATCCTTCGGCACGGACGAGGCCCGGGAAGGCCATGGCGTTACCCGCCGCCGGTTCGACCGCATCGATGGCCGCAGCGCCGCATGCGCGGTGGTCGACGTGGTTGACGTAGCCGTCCTCGCTGACGAGCACCCGCGGATCATGGGTCGCGACCGCGTCAGGGCGCCAGGAGCGGATCAGTCGCACCAGCTGCTCTCGCAGCGCGAGGTCGTTGGCAAGGGCCCCTTCGGGCTGATGCAGGAAGGTCACCGCGGCGTAACCCACGAGAGCCGCGGCCTCGCGCTGCTCGCGCTCCCGCGTGGCCGCCAGCTCGAGGGGGTCGGCGCCCGCATCATCGGAGCGACCGTCGCCACTGGTACAGCACACCAGCTGGGCCACGGTCCCCTCACCGACCCAGCGTGCGACGGTGCCGGCCATGGCCAGGTCGGCGTCGCGCGGGTGGGCGGCGATGACCAGCAATCGTGTCGGGCGGTCAGCGTGGAGCTCCAGGTCGGGGCCGCGCATGGGGTTGTCCAGCTCGTCACCTCCGTTGGCCGACTCGGCGTGATGCCGGGCCCCGACTGTAGCGCCGTGCGGCGCCCGCCGTGCGCTCACAGCAGCGTGGCGGACGTCGGTTCAAAAAAACACGGACGAAGTACTTGATTCTTGGGGATTGGCCGCTATCCTTTGTGAACGGCGTCGCTCGTCTCCCCCCACGAGCGACGTCTTTTCCGTGCCCGCAGGGTCACCGCCGGTCTAGGCGGCGGCGACTCGCAGCGCCTGCAGCACCTCGGCCGCGTGGCCGTCGACCTTGACCTTGGGCCACACCTTCGCGACCTTGCCGTCCGGATCGATCAGGAACGTCGTCCGCGAGATGCCCCAGTAGGACTTGCCGTAGTTGGTCTTCTCGACCCACACGCCGTAGCGCTCCGCCACCTCGTGGTCAGGGTCCGCCAGCAAGGGGAAGGTGAGTCCGTGTTGGGCCTTGAACCTGGCCTTGGAGTCGGCGTCGAGGACGCTGACCGACCAGACGGTCGCGCCGGCCGCCGCGAAGTCGGGCGTGAGGTCCCGAAACTCACAGACCTCGCTGGTGCAGCCGGACGTGAAGTCCTTGGGGTAGAAGAAGAGCACGACCCACCGACCTCGCTGCGAGGCCAGGTCCTGGCTCGAGCCGGTGTCATCGGTCAGCGTGAAGGCGGGGGCTGGCTCGCCCACAGCGGGAAGCGCGGGTGTATTCATGCCCCAGAATCTAGCGCCGACTCCGCAACCATGACGTGGGCGCCGCCGGGCTGCAGGTCCAGGGCGACCTCGTCGCCGACCGCAGGCAGCTCGCCCTTGCGAGCCTCCACGTGCAGGGTCGGTGCGCCGATGACCTCGACCAGCAGCAGCAGGTGGTCGCCACGGAAGCGCCGGGCACCGACCCGGCCCCGGATGGGACCGTCGGCATCGATCACCAGCGCAGCCGGTCGGAGCACGACGGTGACCTCGCCGTCGGGCAGGACCGTATCGGCCAGCCCGGCCGGCAGGCGACCCCAGGGGGTGGCGAGCACATCGGCGGTCAGGCGCGCGGAGGCGACATTGCGGAAACCCAGGAAGCGAGCGGTCCACGCGTCCGGGGGACGGGTCCACAGCTCCTCGGGGCTGCCGCCCGCGACCAGGCGTCCAGCGGCCAGGACCACCACCCGATCAGCCACGCTGAGCGCCTCGTCCTGGTCATGGGTGACATAGATGACGGTGAGGCCGAGCTCGCCGAAGATGGCCCGCAACTCCTCGGGCAGTCGCTCGCGCAAGGCCCGGTCGAGCGAACCCATGGGCTCGTCGAGCATGAGCAGCCGCGGCCGCGGCGCCAAGGCCCGGGCCAGCGCCACACGTTGCTGCTCGCCGCCCGAGAGCTGCGACACCGGTCGCTCCTCCGCACCGGGCAGACCCACCAGTTCCAGCAACTCACGCACGCGCACGCGAGCCTCACCGCTCCCCTGCCCCTGCATGCGCAGGCCGAAGGCCACGTTGGCGGCCACGTTCCGATGCGGGAAGAGGGCATAGTCCTGGAACATCAGCCCCACCCCCCGCTGGTGGGCCGGCACACCCGCCAGATCGCGGCCGTCGACGAGCACGCGGCCGGTGCGCGGTTCCTCCAGCCCGGCGATGACGCGCAGCAGCGTGGACTTGCCGCCGCCGCTGGGGCCGAGCACGCATAACAGCTCGCCTGCGGGCACGTCGAGATCGATGCCACGCAGGACGGTCTCGTCCCCGTAGGCCGCGCTGAGTCCCTCGATCCGAAGCATCGCTCTCCCTAGAACGGTTGCGGCCCGCCGCCCCGCAGACGCTCGATGAGCAGCACCGCGGACGAGGTCAGGACCATGAGCACGACCGCGAGGGCCATGGCAGTCGCGAAGTTGGCCGAGCCAGGCTGGCCCAGCAGGCGGTAGATGGCCACCGGGATGGTGACGGTATCGGGCCGGGCGATGAAGAGCGTGGCACCGAACTCACCCAGCGACACCGCGAAGGCGAAGCCGGCGCCGACCAGCGCGCCCCGGGCCAGGATGGGAGCGTCCACCTCGCGCCAGGCGCGGCGTGGCGAAGCTCCCAGTACCGACGCCGCCTCCCGCAGCCGATCGTCGATAGAGCGGATGACCGGGACCACCGAGCGCATCACGAACGGCAGTGCGATCAGCGAGTGAGCGATGGGGATGAGCAGGATCGAGGTACGCAGATCGAGCGGCGGCGTATCGAGCGCGACGAGGAACCCGAAGCCGACGATGACCGCGGACGTGCCCAGGGGCAACATCACCAGCGCGTCCATCCCGCGCGAGAGCCAACCGCGGCGATAGCCGACGACGGCCGCGGCCAGCAGCCCCAGGGAGCCGGCGATGAGCGTGGTCGCGGCGGCGAAGGTGAGCGAATCGACGACCGACTGCCAGGGCGCGGCGCTCAGGCGCATGCGCGGATCGGCCTCGAGCAACGAAGCGTAGGCGGCGAGACCGTAGGCCCCGTCGCTGTGCAGGGAACGTTCCACCAACACCGCGAGGGGCGTGACCATGTAGACCACCGTGGCCGCCAGGACCAGCGAGACCACGGATCGCTCACGGCCGGGACGGGGTGGCCGAGCCGTCTCGCCGGAGCCACGCAGCCGCTGCTGGACGGCCAGGCCCTCCTGGGCGCGGGCACTCGCGAGCAGCAGCACGGTGACCCCCAGCATCTGCAGGATGGTCAGAGCCGCCGCCGTGGGCAGGTCCAGCAGGATCGCCGTCTGGCGATAGATCTCGACCTCGAGAGTGGTGTCGCGCGGTCCACCCAGCAGCAACACGACGCCGAACGAGGTCACCGTGAAGAGGAACACGATCGAGGCCGCGGAGATGACCGCCGGACGCAGCAACGGCCAGGTGACCTCGTGGAACGCCCGCCACGGCGAGGCCCCCAACATCCGCGCGGCCTCTTCGGAGCGCGGGTCGATGTGGCCCCACATGCCACCGACCAGCCGGATGATGACGGCGATGTTGTAGAAGACGTTGGCGATGAGGATGGCCGCGACCGAGCCGTCGAGACGGACCTGCGGGAAGGACGCTCCGAAGAGGAACGTGAGCAGGTCGTTGAGCGGGCTGCGGGGGCCCAGCAGGGCCAGGAAGGCGCTGCCGACGACCACGGTCGGCAGCACGAAGGGCACCACGGTCAGGGCTCGCGCCAGCGACTTGCCCGGGAAGGTGAAGCGCGCGAAGACCCAGGCGGGCGGCAGCCCCAGGAGCAAGGTCAGGAAGGTCGAGAGCCCGGCCAGCGCAAGCGTGAACAGGACCGTGTCGAGCACGAACGGCTGGGCCCACGTCTCGAGCACGCTGCCGAGCTGGAGCTGCCCCTCGGGTGCGATGCCGAGCGCCAGGATATTGGCCACCGGCCACAGGAAGAAAAGACCCAGGAACGCCAGCGGCGGGACCGCCAGCACGGTGGCCCAGCGGCGCGTCAGCGCAGGACGATATCGGTCCACTGGCTGATCCAGGCCTCGCGCTTGGCGTCGATGAGCGCCGGGTCGAGGCTGGCCGCTGCGGCCGGCACCAGCGCATGCTGCTCGAAGGCCGCGGGCAGCGCCACGTCCGAGCGAGCCGGATAGACGAACATCGCCATCGGCAGCTCGGCCTGGACCTCCGCACTCAGGAGGTAGTCGATGAGCGCGCCAGCCAACTCGGGCTGATCGGTGCCACGCAGGACCCCCGCGAACTCGATCTGCTCGAAGCAGCCGGCCTCGATCGCGGCCGTGGGCGAGACCGCAGCCTCGGGGTCGGCGCCGTAGAGCACCTCGGCCACCGGGCTGGTGGCGTAGGAGACGACGATGGGCCGCTCACCCTCGCCTCCGCCGGCTCCCGAGAAGTGGCCGTAGTAGGCCTCCTCCCAACCGGCCGCCACCATCACGTCGTTCTCGCGCAGGGCAGTCCAGTAGTCAGCCCAGCCGTCCTCGCCGAAGGTCGCGATGGTCGCGAGCAGGAACGACAGCCCGGGCGAGGAGGTGGCCGGGTTCTCGACCACCAGCTGCCCCGCGAGGGCTGGATCGGTCAGGTCCTCGAGCGTCTCGGGCCAAGGCAAGCCATCCTCCTCGAAGGCGGCGCGGTCGAGGTTGAGACAGACATGCCCGAGGTCGATGGGCGTCACCCGCAGCTGGGGGTCCAGCTGCAGCCGCGAGGGCACCGCCCCCAGCTCCGCCGCTTCGTAGGGCTCGAAGACCCCAGCCTCGAGGGCACGCGAGAGGAACGTGTTGTCAACGCCGAAGAGCACGTCCGCGAGGGGGCGGTCGGCGGTGAGGATGGCCTGGTTGACCATGGCGCCGGCATCACCGGCCGGCAGCAGCTGCACCTCGACCCCGTGCTCGGCCTCGAAGGCCTCGATGACGCCCTCGGGCAGATAGAACGAGTCGTGCGTCATGAGCGTGAGCGTGCTGTCGTCAGCGGTGGCCGGCCCCATCGCGGTGGCGACCAGGCCCAGCGCGAGCGCGGCTGAGACCATTGCGGATCGGACCATCTAGATACCTCCTGCGGGTGGTGCATCGGCCATCGCCCGGCTGGTGTGGATGACGAGCAGGCGGCCACGGCTGGTGGTCACGCTCGCGCGCCGGCCGATGAGCTCGTTGGAGAGACCGCGAGAGGGACCGATGGGCAGCGCCTCGTCGACCAGCGGGAAGCGAAGGCCAACAGTGGCCACGCCTTCGACGACGGTATCGAGCCCGAAGAGCGACACGAAGTCACCCGGCTCCCCCTCGATGGTCGCCGCGCCCGGACCATCGACGATGCCGGTGCGGAAGATCCGTGAACCGCGGCCGGCGATGACGACGTCCACGCCGTCGAGGCGCGGGTCGGCCAGGAGCAGCAGGTTGGCCACGCTGTGCTCGGGCCGCACCAGCCCAAGCGCACCCACGATGGTCACGTGGGTCCTGCCGCCTTCGAGCGCCGCGAACAGGCAGAGCTCCATGTCGCTCTCGTCCTTGTCGGGCGTGGCCACGCGCAGCTCCACCCCCAGCGACTCGAGACGCTCGCGATCGGCCGTCGCGAGCGAGTCGAAGTCCCCGACCACGACGTCGGGCACGAGGCCGGCCGCCAGCACGTGGGCGGCGCCACCATCGGCTGCCACCAGGCGCGGGCGGTCCGGGCCGGCCGCGAGCTCCGCGAGCAGGGACGCGTCGATGTCGCCATCGGCGATGACGAGCACGTGGGTGGTAGCGGCCATGGAACGGAACGACCTCCGTCTTGATTGGGACGGAGGCGGCGTCATCGACTCCCTTCGCCGGTACGAACCGGATCAGGTTCCGAGGGTCTGCGGTGCCCCGCACTCTCAGCGCCCGTGGCGCTCCCCTGTCCCATATGTGATTGGCAGACCAAATCGTACACCCCTAGACTCCGGGCCATGCCCAACGAACTCCAGCCCGCGAACGAACGCGTGCGCGCCTACGCCCAGCAACGCGGCGTGACCATCGAGATCACCGCCTTCGACGAGTCCACTCACACCGCCCAGGAAGCCGCTGATGCCATCGGGGTGGCCCTCGGGCAGATCGTCAAGAGCCTCGTGTTCATGGCTCCAGTCGATCCGGCCGACCCCGATGGCGAGCTGCTGCCGGTGGTGGCCCTCGTGCGTGGCAGCGACCGCGTGGACACGGGCATGCTGGCCACGGCCTCGGGCCACCCGCGCCTGCGCCGTGCCTCGGCCAAGGAGGTCAGGCTCGCCACGGGCTACGCCATCGGCGGTGTGCCGCCGTTCGCACATGAACAGCAGGCACAGGTGGTGATGGATCCTGCGCTCGACGGCTACGAGCAGATCTGGGCCGCGGCGGGCACGCCCACCACCGTCTTCCCCGTCGCACCAGCCACGCTGTCCATGCTCGCTGACGCCCTCGTCGCACCCTGCGCCGAGCACCTGCCGGCCGAAGCGCCACGGTGACCGAGGTCGGTCGTGCGACGGTCGGCTACCCCGGTGGGCTCGCGGCGCGCTACCGCTGGGGCGGGAGCGATTCGGCTGATGCGGTCTTCGCCTTGTCGGAGAGCGGCGGCGCCCTGACTGACCACGCTGCGCTGGCCGGCGGCGATCCGGTGCGCATGTGCCGCGCGGAGCTGCGCGTGGAAGGACCGTCGGGCACCTGGACCGCGCGCTTCGCCTCACCCGTGTTCGACGAGCCCACCGGGGTCGTCTGGGATACCGAGGCCCAGCTGGTGGTCAAGTACGGCTTCCGGGTGTACGGCCTCGCGGGCCGCACCGGCGAGCTGCGCTGGTCGCACCTCTCGGGCACGCCCATCGTGGCCGTGCTCGGCTCGCCACGACTCGATCACGTCATCGTCCAGAGCGAGGTGGTGACGGTCGCGCTCGACCCCCGCGGCGAGGTGCGCTGGCGCGTCGCCCACAGTGACGTCATCGCCGGCGCCGAACTCACCGCCGGGATGCTGACGTTGCAGACCTACGGTGGCGAGGTGGTCGCCTTCGATCCTGCCAGCGGCCGCCAGCTGTCATGAGCATGACGACTTCGCTCGAGCGTGATGTGGATGAATGGTGGACAGGACGGTGCGTGCACACACCACATAACCCATCGGTACCGTTGACCACCGCCCGCAGACAGGCCTACCGTCGGCCTCGACCCGGAGGGGCCTGGGAACCGACTAACGGCCACGATGACATCACGGCCCACGTCGCGTGGAAGGTTCCTTCGGGTCGTTGCCTGTCCGCCACCTGGCCGTCGGCATGACCGGGCTGGGGATCATCGTCCTGGGCCTCGTGGCCGGGGTGGTGGGCTACCTCTTGCTCCGACGGAGCGGCAGCGGCTGGCGGGTGGGGCGCCTGCTGGCTGCCGCCCCGCAGCGCACGCTGGCCGAGGCCGCTGCCCTGGCCGCGGCCGGCGACGAGGCCCTCGTCCGGCTCCACGGTCGCATCGACTCTGACGAGGAGTTCCCCGGTGACGACGGCAAGCCCCTCGTCTATCGCCGCCGCCGGCTCCAGCAGCGTATCGGTCGCTCGGGCTGGCAGACGTTCGACGACGAACGCCTGGCCGTGCCCTTCCGGCTCAGCGTGAAGGGCGAGCGGGTCGGCCTCGACATCGAGGCACTGGGCGACGGCCTGGTGGTCGTGCCCCGCGAATCTGAGGGTGTCGCCGCCGACGTGACCGCCGAGGCCGTGAGCGGCTCGCTCCCGGAGATGGACCCCGACACGCCCGTGCGGTTGCGGATCGAACAGGTCTCCGCGGTCGACCATGCCACCGCCGTGGGCGTGCCGCGGGTGGCCGCCGACGGAGCGGTCGTGCTCGGCCCAGGCCTCGGCCGGCCGCTGGTGTTGACCACGCTCGAACCGGACGAGGCCATGCGGGTCCTGGCCGGCGGCCGCCGCACCGAGCTGCTGGTGGCGTCAGGCCTGCTCATCGCCGCGCCGGTGGTGGTGTTGGTGGGACTCATCGCCCTCGTGCTCGGACTATGAGCCGTCTGCAGGCCACGGCTATCGCGGCCGTCCTCGCGCTGCTGGCCCTGCTGATCGTGGCCGCCGTCGTGCTCGGCGCCGATCCGACGGCGGCGCCAGCGGTCTTCGAGGGTGGCGACCTGCGCTCCGACGGTGAGGGTCCGGGCCTGGTCGGCAACCCGTTGCTGATCCTGCTCGCGGTGCTGGGCCTGGGCCTGGCCACGGCCGCGGTGACGGTGCTCGTGGTGCGCCTGACACACCGCGACTGATCCGGGGGGTGCGTGCAAGCACCGTCGTCCCACGTGCTTGGTACGGAACTCCCATATGAGGAGTTGTGAGGTGCGGGCAGGATTGGGACCCGATGACCATCGCCTCGGCTGCGACTTCGCTGCCTGTCACCAAGGCCGCCCGGCTGCTGGGAGTCCACCCCAACACGCTGCGGGCCTGGGCCGACCAGGGGCGCGTCCGCTGCCTACGGGTGAACGAACGCGGCGACCGGCGCTTCCTCGTCGACGACCTGCACGCCTTCATGCGCGCCGCCCAGGCCGAGGACAGTGCGTCCTCCGGCGACGGTGACACCGACTGGGAGGCCCAGGTCGATTCGATCGCCCGGCTGGGCACACACCTCAACCACCTCAGCTCCGTGGCCGACATCGGCACCGCCATCTGCCACGGGCTGCGCGAGCTCATCGACTATCACAACGTGCGCGTCTACCGGGTCCATGGCGACGACGTGGTGCCGGTCGCCTGGCGGGGCGAGGCCGACGCCTATACCCACGAGGCTCGGGAGCAGCTGCGTACGCGCGTGGGCGAGGGCATCACCGGCTGGGTGGCAGAGCACGGCGTGGCCCAGTACCTGCCCGATGCCATGGCCGATCCGCGCTGCTCACACGTGCCCGGCACCGAGGACGAGCTGGCCGAGTCGCTGCTGGTGGCCCCGATGCTCTACGAGGGTGAGATCATCGGCGTGATCGTGCTGGCCAAGCTGGGCATCGGCCGCTTCTCGGGCGATGAGCTGCGCTACCTCGGCATCTACGCCTCGATCGCCGCGCAGGCGATGGTCAACGCCGACATCAGCCAGCGGTTGCGCGCCCAGGAGCGCACGCTCGACCGTCAGCTGCGCAGCCAGGCCGAGCTGCTGCGCGTGACCGAGCGCATCCTGACCACGCTCGATCCGGCCGCCGTCATCGCCGAGATCGCCGACAGCCTCGCGGGGCTTATCCCCATCGATACCCTCGGCGTCTACGTCCACGAGCCGGCCTCGCGGACGCTCGACCCGCTGCTGGCCCGAGGCATCGGCGCCGATATCTTCATGTCCCGGCGGCTGCCCGACTCGGGCGAGGTCATCTCCTCCGTGCTCGCGAGGGGGGAGGCGCGGAGTGTCACTCGAGCCGCGCGCGGAACCCGGGCCGATGCGGCGGCGCTCATCCTCGCACCGCTCCGCGGCCCGCAACGCGTCATCGGTGTGCTCTATCTCAAGCGCCTCGGCGAGAGCGCCCGCTTCGACGAGCGCGAGTTCGAGATCGTGCGTCTGTTCGCCGCCCACGTCTCGATCGCCTTGCAGAATGCCCTGGCCCACCGGGCCGTGGAGTTGCGTGCCCAGACCGACGCCCTCACCGGGCTGCGCAACCACGGCACCTTCCGCGAGGACCTGCGCGCGGCGGTGGCCAAGGGCCAGCCCTTCGCCCTGCTGATGCTCGACCTCGACGACTTCAAGGCCTACAACGACCGGCACGGCCACGAGGCCGGCAACCTGCTACTCAAGGGCATCGCCTCAGCCATCGACGCGGCCTGCCGCGAGAGCGACCTGGTCTACCGCTACGGCGGTGACGAGTTCAGCCTCATCCTGCCCGGCACCCGCGAGGAAGGTGCGCTCGAGGTGGCCGAACGGATCCGCGAGGCTGTCCGTGGCGTTCGAGGCGACGGAGGGCGCAAACCGGGCATCCGCTGCTCGGTCGGGGTGGCCACCTTCACCGCGGATGCGACCGACCCCGCCCAGCTGCTGTTGGCTGCCGACCGCGCGCTCTACGCCGCCAAACGTGCCGGGCGTGACCGCATCAGCACCGCGACCGAGGGCCTGACCCTGGCCAGCGAGACCGTGCCGCCACGCACGCCGGTGGAGGATCCGGAGCCCGTCCCGACGACCTAACGATGGTTGGGTCGAGGCGGTTGGGGCGATGGCGGCGGGACCGTGCCCGCAGGTGCCGGCGGGCGCGGCCGCGGCCGTGGCGCACTCGGGCGCGCGACCTCCACCGACGAATCCACGGACAGTCCGTAGACCGAGGCTGCCGAGCCCTGGTGGACCGAGAGCGCCACGCGCCCATACGAATCGACGGTCAGCAGCGGGGCACCCTCGGGCACCTCGCCGAAGGTGCGCGCCCACGTGACCGGCACCTCTCGGCGGTCGCTCCCTGATCCGATCCGCAGGAGCAGCCGCTCGCCGAAACGGAGCGCCGGCAGGGCCGAGCCGAGATCATCCTCGAGCGCCGAGAGCTTCACATTGCCGAAGCTGTCGAGGTAGATGGCGTGGGTGCGCAGGACGCCGGGCCGGACCTCCGGGCGCGGCCACTCGAGGTCCAGCAGCCGGCGAGGGTCCACGGCCCGGCCCAGGTCTTCGATGGGCACGCCCGCGGCGAGGTGGGCGGCGGCCGGAGCGAACAGATCGCGCCCATGGAAGGAGCTGCTCACCTCGGGTAGCGCGTAGCGCGCCTCTTCGAGCAGGTGTGCCGCGGTGATGCCACCGAGGCGCGCGGCTGCGGGCATCAACAGCCCGTTGTCGGGCCCCACGAGGTAGTCGCCGCGCGCGGTCAGCAGGGCCACGCCCTTGCGAGCCGTGCCGACACCCGGGTCGACCACCGCCACGTGAGCACCGATGGGCAGGTAGGGCGCCGCGCTCCAGAGCAGCAGCGCGCCATCGCGGATGGCGAACTTGTCGACCTCGTGGCTGATGTCCACGACGTTGGCAGATGGACAGATGCCGGCCACGACCGCGCGCATGATGCCGGCCGAGGGATCGCGCGCACCGAAGTCGCTGAGCAGGCTCACGAAGGGCACCCGCGAGCCACCGCTGGTGGAGGCGTTGGCCGAGGTCGTGACGGTGTCGGTGTAGATCCGCATCGGCCACGATGGTACGCGCGCGACCACCGCTCGGGTGAGGTGGACCGTACCGAGGGCGCGGCGGCGGTATGCTGCCGTCCCGATGACGAAACACGTGCGCGACCGCCGCCAGATGCGCCTGCTGGCGGTGATCCTGACGGTGCTGTGGGCGGTGACCGCGGTCGTCATCGCCACCGCCTATCGGCCCGGCGGGCCCATCGACGTGTTCGTGGCGCTGGCCTGCTTCGTGCCCGTGGCCATCGCTGATCTGGGCGTCATCCGGCCGGCCAGGAAGCTCAGCCGGCCCCACCGCATCGCGCTGATCTGGGTCTGGATCATCGCGGTCCTCTTCGTCATCCCCGTGATCTACGGCATCGCCACGACCGTCACCAAGGACGGCCCCCAGGGGCTGCTGCCCTCGGCGGAGGCGGCCTACGCGGGCGCCATCGCGCTCTTCGCCATGTCCTACTTCAGCACCGTCGGCTTCGTCCACCAGCGGCTGCACGCCCGAGCACTCGAGCGTCGAGCTGGACTCACCACGGCCGTGGTGGCGGCCGGTCTCACCGTGGTCTCTGGGCTGGCCTTCGTGTTCGTGGCCGTGGTCAACGACCACGAGCTGCGCAGCGAGACGGGCTCGTCGTCGCGCTTCGGCCCCACCGACCCACAGCTGCTGCCGCCGTTCTGCGACGAAGGCGTGGCTCTCGGCCCCAACGCGGACATCACCATCGAGGCCACGTCGAGCGTCGACACGGTCGAGCGGGGCAGCGCCGTGCTCGCAGGGCAGCGTGGTGGCCGAGACGAGAGCTGGGGCGGCTCCTGGGATGGACCCGATGGCAGTGGCCAGCAGGCCTATCTGCGCAGCGGTGGCCTGGCCTGGATCAACGACAGCAGCGACGACGTGCAGGCCCCGGGTACGTCGTGGGACGAAACGGTGCCCAATCCCTTCGGCCTGCTGGAGGACCTGGATCTGACCATGGACGGGCCGCCGCACGCGGTGGCTGACGCTCCACGCGGCACGATCGTGGCCGAGGACCTGGGCATCGAGCACATCGAGGGTGCGCGGGCCCGCCACTGCCGCACGCTCATCGACGGCTCCACCGCGCTCGACACCTTCCTGCCCCTGCGCTGGCTGCTGGTGGATGGCTCGATGGTCGATGGCGCCGCTTTCCATAGCTGGCGGGGCGAGCTCGACTGGTGGGTCTTCGGTGATGGTCAGCTGGGCCTCGCCAGCGTGGAGGTCTCCGGTCCGCGCGGCGACACCTCGTGGGATGACGATGGCGTCCGGGCCGTGCTGGAGGCACGTCTCGAGGCCGTGGAGCGGGACGTCCCGTTCGATGTCGCGGCGCCGGTATCGTCCACGCCACGGCCGACCGCGATAGAGTCGGAGGCGCCATGAACACCTTCGAGGAGCGCGGCGGGACCAAGTGGGATCGCGCCGCTCGCTATCTCAAGATCGCCACCGTCCTCCACGCGCACGGCGAAGCCGGCATCAGCGCCCAGGCCCTCGCCGATCAGATCGGCGTGTCCAAGCGGACCATCTACCGCGACCTCGAGGGCATGGACCTCGACGGCGGCCTGCCCATCTGGAACGAGAAGGGCAAGTACGGCCTTGCCGCTGACGCCTTCCTGCCGCCGTTGGCGCTGACCCTCTACGAGGCCATGGCCTTCTTCCTCGCAGCGCGCCTGCTGACCAAGGCCACCGACGAGCTCGACACCGAGATCATCGGCACCTTCGTGAAGCTGGCGCAGGTGCTGCCGCCGGTGCTGGCCGAGCAACTGCACGAGACCGCCGACGCCTTCGCCGACACACCTGCCAACGAGGACTTCACCAAGGTCCTGCGGGGGCTGACCGTGGCCCTGGCCGAGCGGCGCGTGGTCGCCATCGAGTACGAGTCGGGCGTGTACGACGCCAGCCGCCCGATGCGCCACGTGCGCCTGCATCCCTACGCCATCGAGCCCTCTGCCGTTACCCGGGCGCTGTATGTCATCGGCTGGGACGAGGAGCGTCAGGACCGGCGGACCTTCAAGGTCGAGCGGATCCGCTCCATCTCGGTCACGCCCGAGACGTACCAGCCTCCCGACGCATCGGTAGCGCGCGAGATGCTGGCGGCCTGGGACGTCATCGGTGACGCGGCTCCCGAAGAGATCGTCATCCGCTTCGATCCGGCTGTCTCGCAGCGCGTCCACGAGACCCGCTGGCATCAGAGCCAGGTCGAAGAGCTCGAGGACGATGGCTCCCTGCTCTGGCGTGCCCGCGTCGCGGGGCTCCTCGAGATCCGCTCCTGGATCCTCGGCTGGGGCCCCGACGCAGAGGTCCTCGAGCCGCCCGAGCTGCGCATCTGGGTCGCGCAGCAGCACGCAGCGGCCGCCGCCCGCTACCGGGAATAGCCGGTCGCCGCAACGGAGCACCTGAATCGCCCGTGGCCTGACCCTCCTCGAGCCCCTGTCCCCTGCAGGATGCCGATCGACCGCCGCCGGCGCTCCCGGTCGCCGGGCGTCCCGTCCGGGGAGACGAACGACTGGGTACAGCCCACTGTTGCAGGGTCCGCCGGTCGAGTGGCCCTCTCTGCGGGACGACAGCGGAGTAGTAGCCCCCGTTCCGAGCGGGGCGCATGCCGGGTGCGCACCCACGGACCCAGGCCGCCGACCGTGCGGTCCACATCTGGCGGTCGACCCGGTGCCCGCGCAGGTCTTCGCAGCCATTGCACGACGGGCCGGGATCAGCGGCGTTTGGAGCCACGAGGCACGCCGCGGTGGCACGATCCATGCCCGCTATGAGCGGGCACAGCAGTCGGCAGGCCTGGAGCCGTCGGCCCAGGTACGGCCATGGCGCGCGGCCGCGGTGATCTTGTGCAATGACTGCGCAGACCTGCCCTCCCGCGTCGAGGGAGCAGAGCCGGCGTCCGGAGATGCGCCGCTGGCCGCCGCGGTGCTGGCCGCAGGGCCGGCGTCCGGAGATGCGCCGCTGGCCGCTGGCCGCCGCGGTGCTGGCCGCAGGGCCGGCGTCCGGAGATGCGCCGCTGGCCAGGGCCGTCAGCGTCAGCCGCGCCGGCGCCACGGACCTCAAGTCCGGTAGTCGCCGATAGCCGACCACGTCCGCAGGCGCGGCGCCAGCTTCCCACACGATGAAGACCCCCGGTCTCGATGACCAGGGGCCTTGCTCTGTCGGCGGATGTGGCGCCCGACGGCGCCGCTGCGATCGCTGGCGCTAGAGCTCCTTGACCGCGGCGATGAGGTTCTCCAGGCCGGCCTTCGCGTCCGCGAAGAGCATGCCCGTCTTGGGGTCGGTGTAGAGGCTGTTGTCGATGCCGGCGTAACCGCGGCCCATCGAGCGCTTGATCACGACGATGGACTTGGCGTGGTCGACATCGAGGATGGGCATGCCGTAGATGGGCGAGGCCGGATCGGTCCGAGCCACCGGGTTGGTGACGTCGTTGGCCCCGATGACCAGGGCCACGTCACAGCGGTTGAACTCGGGGTTGATGTCTTCCATCTCCTTGAGCTGCGGGTAGGGCACGTTGGCCTCAGCGAGCAGCACGTTCATGTGACCAGGCATGCGGCCGGCCACCGGGTGGATGGCGTAGCTGACGTTGACCCCTCGCTCTTCGAGGATGTCGCCCAGCTCACGGACCGCATGCTGCGCCTGGGCTACAGCCAGGCCGTAGCCCGGCACCACGATGACGTTCTCAGCGTAGGCCAACTGGATGGCCGCGTCGTCGACGCCGATCTCGCGGACCGTGCCGCCGGACGCTGCCGGATCGGCCTGGGTGCCCTCACCACCGCCGAAGCCGCCGACCATGATGTTCAGCAGCGATCGGTTCATGGCATCAGCCATGAGCTTGGTGAGGATGCCGCCGGCCGCGCCCACGAGGGCACCGGCGATGATGAGCAGCGGTGACTCGAGCACGAAGCCGGACATCGCCGCGGCCGTGCCGGTGAAGCTGTTGAGGAGGCTGATAACGACGGGCATGTCGGCGCCGCCGATGGGCAGCACCATGGTCACACCGAAGGTCATCGAAGCACCCAGCAGGACCAGCAGCACGACCGTCTTGATCTCGCTACCGAGCTCGAGCACGGGTGCGTCGCCGGCACTGAACACCAGCAGGAGCGTGGTCACGAGGGCCACGATGCCCAACCCGATGGTGGTGTAGATCCCACCGGGCACGGGGATGGGCTGGCCACGGATGAGACCCTGCAGCTTGCCCGAGGCGATGAGCGAGCCGGTGAAGGTGATGGAGCCGATGAGCACGCCGAGGATGACGAAGATCGTCGTCGAGATCGACTCGGCGGGCGTACCCACGATCTTGAGGTAGTCGAAGATCGCGACCAGGGCAGCCGCGCCGCCACCGACCGCGTTGAACAGCGAGACCAGCTGCGGCATCGCCGTCATCGCCACGCGCAGCGCCATGAGCATGCCGATGGACCCGCCGACGATGAAACCGCCGATGATGATGACCAGGGCCGGGGTCGAGAGACCACCGACGGCGCAACTGTCGGTATGACAGTCACGCAGGAGCAGATAGAGGAAGGTGGTCACGACGGCCACGGTCATGCCCGCGGCAGAGACGAGGTTGCCGTTCCTCGCGGTGGCCGGACTGTTCATGAAGTGCAGGCCGATGACGAAGCTGCCGGCGGCCAGGGCACCGATGAGGATGAAGAGCGTGCTGAGTGTTGCCTGATCCACCCCTAGGCCTCCTTACCGTCGGCCTTGGGGGCGGTGGGCTTCTTCCTGAACATCTGCAACATGCGGTCGGTGACGACGTAGCCGCCGACCACGTTGACCGCGCCGAAGACGACCGCGATCGCCGCCAGCGTGTAGCCGAGGATGTCGTCCGCCTCAGAGGCGATGATCATGCCGCCGATGAGGACGATGCCGTGGATCGAGTTGGCGCCCGACATGAGCGGGGTGTGCAGGGTCGCGGGGACCTTGCTGATGACCTCGAAGCCCACCAGGACCGCGAGGATGAAGATGACGAGTGAGCCAAGAAGGCTGATCTCACCGCTCATGCGGCACCTCCCTCGGAGAGCAGCTTGGCGGTAGGTTCATGCACGACCTTCCCGTCGTGCGTGATGACCGTGCCGACGGTGATCTCATCCTCGAAATCGAACGACATCGCCCCTTCCTTGATGAAGTGCGTCAGCAGTGCACTGATGTTGCGGGCGTAGAAGCCGCTGGCGCCCGCGGGCATGGTGGCCGGCAGGTTGGTCGGCGCGATGATGGTGACGCCGTTGTCGGTCACGATGGTGTCGCCCGGCTCGGAGAGCTCGACGTTGCCGCCGAGGGCGCTGGCAGCCATGTCCACGATGACCGAGCCGGACTTCATGTTGCGTACCGCGTCGGCGGTGACCAGCAGCGGCGGCCGGCGGCCCGGCACCTGGGCTGTGGTGATGACCACGTCCATGGAGCTGATGTGCTTGTTGAGCTCCGCCTGCTGGGCGGCTTTCTCATCGTCGCTGAGCTCGCGAGCGTAGCCACCTTCACCAGTCGCGTCGGCGACCGACTCGAGCTTGAGGAACTGGGCGCCAAGCGACGCGGCCTGCTCCTTGGTCTCCGACCGCACGTCGTAGGCCTTGACCAGCGCGCCGAGGCGCTTGGCCGTGGCGATGGCCTGCAGCCCGGCCACACCCACCCCGAGGATGAGCACGTTGGCCGGCTTGGCCGTGCCCGCAGCGGTGGTCAGCAGCGGGAAGTAGCGTCCGTAGGCATCCGCGGCCATGACCACCGCCTTGTAGCCACCGACGTTGGCCTGGCTCGAGAGCGCGTCCATGGTCTGAGCACGCGACAGTGTTCGCGGCAGGGTGTCAAGGCTGATGGCCGTGACGCCGGCACCCGCGAGCGACTTCGCGATCTGGGGGTCGATGAGTGGCTGCAAGAGGCCGATGACGACCTGCCCTGAGCGCAGCTTGCCGACCTCTTCAGGCGTGGGCTTCTGCACGCGCAGCACGACGTCGGCGTCGGTGTAGAGCTGGTTTGCGCTCACGACCTTGGCCCCGGCCGCGGTGTAGTCCGCGTCGGGCATGGCAGCGCCGTCACCGGCGCCGGTCTGTATCAGGACCTCGTGCCCGGCACCGGTCAATTTGCCGATGACCTCAGGCACGAGTGCGACCCGCCGTTCGTTAGGCGCGGTCTCCTTGACGGTGGCAATCCTCATCCAGGAACCCCGAGTGTCGAAAAGGTGATATTGGGCGCGCGACGGCGGGAAGGCCGGGCACCGGGACACAAGTGTAGTAGGAATACCCACTTCGGGGCTCGCCGGGCGTACCCAGCGGTCGACGTTCGCACGAGAACCGGGACCGTGTCGCGCCTGCTCTCGGCCTAGACGCCGCTTCCTGCCTGGCGGTCCTGGAGCGACTGCAGGAACAGCGAAACCGGCCGGTAGACCACGTGGGCGAACTTGGTGAAGGGCACCAGCAGCACCAGCTCCATGGCGATCCCGACATGCACGAGGAAGAGGGCGTAGCCCCACATCGGGGTCTGCGGCAGATACAGCGCCAGCTCGATGATGAAGCCGGTCAGCCCGACCAGCCACAACAGCCACAGGAACATCCAGTCCGAGGTGAACGAGCGTCGCACCGTGCGCGCCTCCTTGCGGTAGCGGCGGATCATGAGCATGGTCACGCCGTACATCATGAGCAGGCCCGCGACCGTGCCGAGCAGGCGCACCGGGTACCAGATGGGCACCGCCTCACCGGTCTCGCGCACGCCGACGATCTCCAGCCCGAAGTCGAGCGTGGTTGCCGCCAGCAAACCCAGGAAGCCGAACATCGTGGCCGCATGGGTGACCCAGGTGCGTCGGTACCACGGCACCGCCGACTCCTCGCTCTCGCAGTCCTCGCGATAGCGCTTCTGCCCCAGTGATTCCACGGCCAGGGATGCCCAGAGGGCCGAACCGATCGACCGCAAGCCTTCCCGGTCCGCGAGGCGGCGCCAGGCGATGCCGCTGGCCGGAGCCGTCTTACCGATCATGGTCAGCACACCGGCGGCACCCGCGAGGAAGACGAGGACGATAGCCACGATGCCCAGGTCATGGATGAGCCCGGCCGGGATCCACTCGAAGAAGGCCATCTCGGCCGCGGGTGCAGGTCCCGCACGATTGGCGAACATGAAGACGGCCAGAAGCACCGCGAAGGCGATCGCTGCGACCGTGCCCAGCAGCGGCTGGAGGTAGAGGAACCGCGCGATACGTGTGCGATCGTAGGAAGCCGTGGCAAAGCGCCGTGACGCGGCCATGAACTCGGACGGCTCAGCCTGCCGGGGACAGGTCTCGCTGCACTCGCCACAGGCATAGCAGGTCCACAGCTCCTTCGAGGCCAGCAGCTCGTCCTTCATGCCCACCTGGGCGTAGCGGATGATGCGGCGCGGGAAGGTGGCGTTCCCCTCCGACAGCGGGCAGATGGCGGTGCAATTGCCGCAGTTGAAGCAAGCGTCGACGTCGAAGGCGCCGTAGGCCTTGATCTGGGGCAACAGCGCCGGATCGACTCGCACCGCCACGGTCTCGCTCTGGGCGGTCATCGCTTCACTTCCTTCTCGGGCAGCTCGTAGGTGGGGTAGTCGCCGTCGGTCCCGGCCTCCACGGCCGAGCCGTACTTGCGCATGGCCGTCAGCGACCAGAGCACGTCCTTCGGCTCGAAGCCGGTGGCCTCGGCGATCTGCGGCACCGTCATGGGTCCGTCCTTGAGGACCTTCTTGATGGCAGCTTTGCGTTTGTTCTGGGCCTTGACCTGGCTCAGCAGCTCCGTGGATGCCGGGCCCTGTCGCTGCTTGAAGATCTCCAGGGGCGTGGGCACGGTCGGTTGCTCGCTCATGCCGGCACCGCCGCGGTCTCGCGCTCGGACGGTGGCGTCGGCGCGCTGGTGATCGCGTCGATCATGGCCCGGTACTGGTCCATCTCCCAGCCCTGTACGTCGATGGCCTCGCTGGGGCAAGCGGCCACGCAGGCACCGCAACCGACGCAAGCGACGGGATTGACATAGGCCTTCTGCTCGAACACGCCCTCCTCGGTCTCGACCTCCGTGAGGCTGATGGCTCCGTCGTAGTTACAGGCCTCGACACAATCCCCTGCGCCGATGCATCTGGCGAGGTCCACACGGGCCACGAACGGCTCCATCTCGACATAGTCCCTGGCCAGCACCATGGCGGCCTTGACCGCAGCGGCCGATGCCGATGAGGTGGACTCGGTGATGTCCTTGGGCCCCTGGCTGGCGCCGGCCAGATAGATGCCGGCGATGGCCGTCTCCACCGGGCGGAGCTTGGGATGGACTTCCAGCAGGAAGTCGTCGTTGCCCACCGGTGCCTTGGTCATGTCGACGATGTCGCCCACGTCCCGCGGCTCCATGCCCACACCCAGCACCACCAGGTCGGCAGGCACCTCCAGCTGAGCGCCGAAGGTGAGGGTATCGGTGACCTTCACCGTGAGCGGATAGTCGCCGTCGTCGGAGAGGCGGACCTCCGGGCGATCCTCGTTACCGAAGCGCAGGAAGCGCACGCCGAGCTTGGAGGCGTCGACGTAGTAGTCCTCCTGCTCCTTCTGGTACGTGCGGATGTCGCGGTAGAGGTCGTAGACGGCGGTCTCGGGCATCCGCCGGCGCACCTCGTTGGTGGCCTGCAGGGTGGCCGTGCAGCACACGCGCGAGCAGTACTCGTTCAGCCTGCCCTTGGAGCCGGGCTCGTCGACGCCGGCGATCTGGCGGCTGCCGACGCAGTGGATGAAGGCCATCGACCGGGGCGTCGTGCCATCGACCAGCACCTTTCCGCCGGTGGGGCCATCTGGGTCGAGCATGCGCTCCAGCTGCGGCAAGGTGATCACCCGCTCGGACGACTTGTAGCCGTACTCGCCCTCGCGCGGCTGGTAGTGGTCATAGCCGGTGGCCACGATGATGGCGCCGACCTCGACGACCTCGTCCTCGGGCACGCCGTCGATCTCGATGCCGGCGCCGGCTGCCAGCACGCACTCGCCACAGCGGGTGCAGCTGGCCCAGTCGATGGCATACAGCTCGGGCACAGCCTGGGGATGCGGCTTGTAGAAGGCCTTGCGCATCGAGATGCCGTCGTTGAACTCGTCGGGCACGACCGTGGGGCAGGCCTCGACCGCGAGTGCCGGGTCCTTGAGGGTCTCGTCCACGCCGCGCGGCTCGGTCGTGAGCGTCACGCTGAAGTCGCCGAGGAAGCCACTCTGGGCCGTCATGCGCGTGTTGGTGCGAATGTCGATGCGCTCATCGAGGAGCACCTCGTCGATGAGGCGGCGCACCAGCGGCACGGCCGGCTCATCGGTGGGATAGACCGAGCCCAGCTGCATCGAGCGGCCGCCGAGGAAGGGCGTCTTCTCGATGAGCGTGACCTCCTGGCCCATGGCCGAGGCGTCGAGCGCAGCCCGCAGGCCGGCCACGCCTCCGCCGATCACGAGGACCCGGTGGACGGCATCGACCCGCAGCGGCTCCAACGGCTCGAGCAGACGTGACTTGCCGACCGCGGCGCGCACGACGGAGATGGCCTTGTCCGTGGCCGCCTCGGCGTCATGAGGGTGGGCCCAGCTGACCTGCTCGCGAATGTTGGCCGGCAGGAAGAGGTACGGGTTCATGCCCGCGCGGATGACGGCCTTGCGGAAGGTGGTCTCGTGCAGCGAGGGCGTACAGGCCGCGACGATGACGCGGTCGAGACCGAGTTCCTCGATGTCCTTGGTGATCTGACCCTGGCCCTCGTCGGAGCACATGAAGGCGAGGTGGCGGCTGACCGAGACGCCGTCCTCGCGGCTGAGGGCCTCCGCCACCGCATCGACATCGACCACGTCGCTGATGTTGCCGCCGCAATGGCAGACGTAGACACCCAGCCTCTCGCCGGGGCCAGCCTCACGCTCCTCGGCGCTCAGCTCGATGGGGCCGATGTCCTCGTCGCCGGCAGGCTCGGGACAGTCGGGACCCTGCTCAGAAGCGGGCCATTCCTCACTGACCATGGTGAGCCTCCTCGATGGCGCCGGCGGCGGCCAGCTGCTCGGGGCCCATCTCGGTCACCGCCACGAGCGGCTGGGCCTTCTGGACGCGGGCACCGACGGTGCGCGCGAGATATCCCTCGACCTTGGCCGCGGCCGCGCTGGCCTCGACGACGGTGTCGACGATGTCCTTGGGTGAGATCGCGGTGCCGGTAGCGAAGAGCCCGGGGGTGCTGGTGCGGGTGGTGTCGAGCTTCGGATCGGCCGGGGCGATGAAACCGTCCCGGTCAAGGTCCACGCTGACGAAGGAGCGGGGATCGGTGCCAGGCTGCATGCCGACCGAGAGCACGACCAGGTCATGGAGCGGCTCGTCGACGGAGCCGTCTCCGTCCATGCGCTCGATGCGCAGCCGCAGGTCGCCGTCCTCCTGCTCGTCGATGCGCGCGACCTTGGCCTTGACGAACTCGATGCCCATGGCCCTGGCCGTCTGATAGAACTGCTCGTAGCCCTTGCCGAACGAGCGGATGTCCATGTAGTAGATGGTGATGTCGGCCAGCGGCAGCGAGCCCGAGAGCAGCATCGCCTGCTTGATGGCGTACATGCAGCAGACCCGTGAGCAGTACGGCACGCCCAAGGTCTCGTCGCGCGAGCCGGCACATTGCACATAGGCCACGCGATCGGGGATCTTGCCGTCCGACGGTCGCAGCACGCGGCCGTAGGGGCCGTTGGGCGACAGCAGCCGCTCCATGTCCAGGCCGCTGAGCACGTTGCTGGCCTCGCCGTGGTACTCGGCCTTGGCATCGACCGGCGTGGTCCGGTAGCCAGTGGCCAGCACGGCGGCGTCGAAATGCAGCGGGCTCACGCGATCCTGCTGGGCGAAGTCGATGGCGGTCGGGGTGGTGGGGCAGACCTTCTCGCACTTGCCACAGAAGATGCACTCATCGGGATCGATGAGCGCGTGTTGCGGGATGGCCGTACCGAAGGGGATGTAGGCCGCACGGCGCACACCCATGTTCCCTTCGAACTCGTGCGGCACCTCGACCGGGCAGGCGTACTCGCACAGCCGACAGCCGATGCAGGTGTCCTGGTCCACGTAGGTGGCTTTCTGCCGGATGGTGGCGCTGAAGCCACCGGCAGGATCTGGCGTGAGCTCCTCGACCTCCGAGTGGACCCAGACGTCGACGTTGTCGTGGTGGGCCGCACTGGACATGCGCGGGGTGGTGATGCAGGAGGCGCAGTCCATGGTCGGGAAGACCTTCGAGAGCGCGATCATCTTGCCGCCGATGCTGGGCTCCTTCTCGACCACCAGCACCCGACGGCCACGATCGGCCAGGTCGAGCGCGGTCTGCAGCCCGGCGATGCCGCCGCCGACGACGAGCACGTCGTAGTCCGCGACGGCCGGTCCGCTGCTCATGCCGCGATCTCCCCTGCCAGTACCGGCGCGGGCGGCCCCACCGGACCGAGGTCGGCGAGCACGGCCTCCATCTCTGCGACCTCCTTGATGAAGGCCTTGGTGCAGACCGAGCAGATGGCCGTCAGCTTCAGGCGGCGGATGTCGATCCCGCGTTCCTTCATCAGGACATAGGTGCGGTCGACCTGCTTGGCCAACTGGTCGAATGAGCCCTCATAGGGACTGTCGGTGCCACAGGAGGCGATGACGATGGCGTCGATCCCCTGCTCGAAGCAGTAGAGATAGAACGACTCGGGAAACATCACCGGGTCGGGCGTCGGGATGACGTAGGTGTTGGGCGGGTACTCCATGTGCGCCTGCCCCGTGGCGTCGATGCCCGGGTAGGAGCACAGGAGAGTGGCGAGGACGAGCATTCGCGTGGGCCGGGTCTGGGTCCCTCCGGCGCTGCTGGTCGCTGGTGACGTCATGTGCGGGCTACCCCGTCGCTTTCCCTTGTGTCCTGCTGAAGCGGCGCTACTTGGCGCGCTTGATGAAGACGCGCTCGTAGCCGTCGGCCTCAGCCACGCCGAGGAAGCCATGGCCGACCTTGTTGCACCAGGCGGTCATGTCCGACTTGGTCTGGGGGTCCGTGGTCAGGATCTCGAGCACGCCACCGACGGGCACGCCGCCGATCGACTTCTTGGCCTCGAGGAGTGGGCCGGGGCAAGCGCTGCCGCGCGCGTCGGCGGTCTTGGCAGCTTCGAGAGCGCCGAGGGCGGTGGGGTCGAGAGTGGCGTCCATGTCGGTACCTTCCGTGATGATCTGGTGGAACTAGTAGTTGAGTGTGGCTGTCGCGGAGGTGATCTCCGACACCAGCCGCGCGGCGCCGATGACTTCGACGCCGTCGAGCATCTGGTCCTCGGTGATGCCGCGGCTCTCGATACAGGGCGAGCAGGGCATCAACAGGCCACCGATGGCGGCGACCGTGTCGATGAGCTCGGCAAGTGGCGGGAAGGACTCGGCGTGGACGCCGTCGGCGCCACCCTTGGTGATGAGACGGACGCCCTCACCCTGGAAGGCCATGAAGACCTCGGTATCGGAGACGAGGGCGCCGGCGGCCATCACGAACGGCAGAGTCGCCAGCTCGGGCTCGTCAGGTCCGTGGGTGACGATGATGACCAGCTTCTCGGGTCCTTCCATGTGGCGCGTTCGCCTCCTCCTGCTACGTATGCGGTCGATCGTGTCGCCGCGGTGTTGCCACAAGTCTAGATGGTTGGTTCATCTATATGCTTGGGCCATAGCGTACCTGCGACACGGGCCACTTGGACCTGTATGCGCACATGCCATCGCAGGCATGCTGCGGACAGGTGGACGGAGCTATCGTTCCCTACGGGCCCCAGGAGGACGATCGACGTGACCTCGGTATCGACAGCCGGACATGAACACCACGAGCGCATCCACACCATGCTCGACGGATTGCCGGCGCTGGCCGACATGCTCGACGTGCGACCGCGCCCGACGCGCTTCGAGGATCGCTACCGCACGGTCTGTACGACGGTGACCCAGACGCTGCTACCCCACATCGAGAGCGTGGAGGCGACGATCTACCCCGAGCTCGACCGGCTCATGCAGAACCGCCACTCGATGGCCCAGATGCGCCGCGAGCACGACGACATCAAGAGCCTGGTCGAGCGGCTCGGTACCTTCGAGCAGGCCATCGAGGCCGGTGCCCTGGGGCCCGCCGGGACCGTCGGGCTGCGCCGCGTGCTGTACCGCCTCTATGCGTTGCTCAAGGTGCATCTGGCCGAGGAGGAGGAGTACCTGCGCGTGCTGGAGCACAACCTGTCCGAGGGCGAGCAGGCGGAGCTCATCAAGGGCCTGGATCACGCGGTCGCCGAACCGCTCTAGCCGCTCGGGCCCTCGTCGTCGGCGTTCGGGACGCTGACGGCCTGCAGATAGTCGGCGTTGAACTCGCCGATGAGCCGCGCCCGCTCCCGCATCACCACGGCCCAGTCGTCGAGGGCCGCGAAGCCCGCTTCGGTCAGCAGGTACGCCCGACGGCGCGGTCCGGCCGATTCCCCGGCCCAGGTCGAACTCACCAGTCCCGAGTGCTCGAGGTCCCGCAAGGTGCGGTAGACGAGGCCGACGTCGAGGGGGCCATTGCTGATGTGCATCTCCTCGAGCCGCCCGAGGACGGCGTATCCGTAGGTGTCGCCGCGGGCCAGCATGGCCAGCACGAAGGGCTCGACCCAGCGCCGGCGAGCTGCCAGCGGGTTCCAGCCTCGGTGCGTAGGAGTGCCGTCGGCAGCGCGCGCGGCGATGCGCTCAGTGGTCTCAGACATATGTCTCGGTCAGACGCATCACACGACCATGGTAGCCGGGGGCGGGCATGACGACGAGCCTAGTAGAGGCTGGGGAAGCGGCTGCGGTACCGCTTGAGCACGCCATCGCCCATCTCGGCGCGGAAGGCTTCGAGCAGCCGCGCGTTGTTGGCGATGTCCAGGCGGTTGCTGCGGGTATAGGCACGGATGGCGGCCATGAACCTGGCCGAGCCGTAGTCCGACCGCAGCTTGTCGAGGAAGCGCGCCCCTTGCACGTAGATGACCTCGAAGTAGCAGAGGTCCGAATAGGCCTGGCTCTCGAGGTCGAGCCTGTCGGTCTGGCACCGGCTCGAGCGGATCGAGAGGTGCTTCTTGCGCGAGAAGTAGTCGGCCAGCGCCTCGTCTGCGAAGGCGTCGGTGGATTGGTCGTTGCCCACCATCGCGTACCACCACTGGTGGGCGGTCTCGTGCGAGACGAGGTATGGATGGTCCGGGGCCGGGCGCGAGGCCGGGACCCAGATGAGCGCCGGCGACTCCATGGCCAGGCCACCGCCGGTCTCGGCGATGCGGTAGGTCGGGTACGGGTAGGGCACGCCCGTCAGCTTCCGATAGCGGGCGAGCTCGGCGCGAGCGAGCTGGACGAGACGCTTGCCGTCGTGCGTTCGAACGTAGGCGAAGATCCTCGTCTTGCCGTTCCTGGTCACGCCCGTGACCGTTCGATACGCCGGGCTGGCGGCGATGTTGAAGTCGCGCACGTTCCGGGCCACATAGCGGAACTTGCGGGCGCCCAGCTTCTCGATCTGGCGTCCACTGGTGGCCCACACCAGCTTGCGGTCGGCGGAGACCGTGACCTCCACGCGCGGGCTCACCGGTGTCACGAACTGCTCGCCGTGGTTGCTGGTGCCGAAGGCGATACGGCGGCTGAGCCAGGGGATGAAGCGGTATAGCTGGACCACGCCGCCGAGCTTGGCGAAGAGGTACGAGCGACCGGCTGCCTTGGTGGCGAGGCGAGCACGGTAGCCGACGAACACGGTCGCGGTGTCACCATCAGCAAGGCCCCCGGGGAGCCGCACCTTCAGCGTCTGCCCGATCCTCGAGACCTTGCCCGGGAGCCCATTCACCTGCGCGCGCAACCTTCTGAGCCGGCTCAGCTTGGCCGCCACGGTGTTGAGCGCCAGCTGGTCGATGGACTGCCCGCTGGTGTTGCGCAAGGCGATGGTCGTGTCCACGTCCACCCAGCGCGTGTCCCAGTCGAGGTGGAGGTCCACCGTGTAGCGGGCCTCGAGGTCATAGCTGTTGGCAGCTGAGACCGTGGAGGCGGGCACCAGCGCCGCCAGCACGACCAGGGTCAGGACAGCGGCAGCCACCGATGGCAGACCGAGGGGGGCGCGTGAGGGCTTCACGGGCTCCACGGTAACCCCCCCGACGCGATTCCGCGAGGGTCACGCTGGCCATGCCGGAGGTGGTGCGGTCCGGCGGGGTTCCCTGCGGGCCTGGTGCGTTCGGACACCGATCCGCACAGCACCGCTCGCGTCGACATCCGGTCACACTACGTGGTGCTACGGATGCCCTGCTCCGTAGTCGGTTCCGTACTCGCACGGATGTCTGGCTTCGGCGCCCGCATCATCATATTGAGCACAACGTCGAATACAGCATCGCTCGTTTGGCCCTTCACGGCGGGGTCGGAGTTGAGCGTTTAGAGAGTCGGACTGCGCTGGGGCGCGTCCGGCTCTCGCACTTTCTGCGGGACTATCATCGCCTTCATGCAGTCTCCACGCGCGGGCCACCAGCGGCGTCGGACGATCCGTCTCGACGTCATGCTGCTCGCGTCCGCGGGCACCCTGCTGGTGGCCACGCTGTTGCCGCAGCTCGACCCGGACCTGAACATCGTGATGAAGGACCGCACGCTCGACGTGGCGCTGTCGGCCCTCACCTTCGTGGCCGTGACCGGTTTGGCCATCCTCACCTTCCTGCGCTATCGCGAGACCGGACGCCTGGCCGCCTTCGTGCAGTCTTCCGCCTTCGCGCTGTGGGCCATGTTCACGTTCGTGACCCTGCTCTTCATGGTCTTCCGGCTCGACGGCCAGGTCGGCATGACCCTTGGTGCTCCCGAGCAGCTGCCATTGTGGGTCTCGGGAGTCGTGCGCATGAGCGTGTCGGGCCTGCTGATGGTCAGTGGCGTGGCCGCGATCATGGGCATCTACGGCGGAGCCCGGCGCCGGTTCCGCACGGTCTTCCTACCCGTCCTGGTCATCGCGGTCGCGACCGTAGTGGTGTATCCGTTCCGCGACTGGCTACCACCATTGATCGAGCCGCAGGGCATGGAGGCGCTCCTTGCGGAGCCGGGCGACTTCGCACTGCTGCCGGGCTTCACCGGCCTGGCCCTGGTGATCGTGGTGATGACCGTGACCGGCCTCGTGGCCGGCGTGGTCCTCTATCGCCTGACATGGGGTCGCGGTGGCCCGACCAGCGATTCCTTCACCGCGCTGGGACTGGTCATCCTGGCGGTGGCCGAGGTGCAGTACGCGCTCTGGCCCAGCGTCTACACCAACCTGGTGACGATCTCCGACATCATGCGGCTGGTGGCCTACACGGTCCTGCTGGCAGGCACGTTCGCCGACCAGCGCAGCGACCTGCGGTCGCTTCGATCCGCCTACACCGCCCTCGACCGCATGCGCCTGAACGAGGCCGAACGAGCCACCCTGGAGGAACGCGCTCGCCTGGCCCGCGAGATCCACGACGGGCTGGCCCAGCACCTCTGGTTCGCGAAGCTGAAGTTCGAACGCCTGAGCTCTACTCTCTCCGACGAGGACCGGCCGCTCGCCGCCGAGGTGACCCAGGCCCTCGACGCGGCCATCATCGAGGCCCGTGAGGCGCTGGTCACGATGCGCTCCAGTCTCGAGGAGGACGTGCCCTTCACGGACATGCTCGTGCGTACCGTGGACGACTTCGAGTCGAGCTCAGGGCTGCGCGCGGAGTTCACCGCCTCCACCGGCATCCCCTCGTCGTTCGCACCACGGGTGCAGGTGGAGCTGCTGCGCATCGTGAGCGAGGGCCTCAACAACGTACGCAAGCACGCCGACGCCACCATCGTGCGCATCACCGCCGAGGTCAGCGACGGGGAGTTGCTCATGACCATCACCGACAACGGCCGTGGCTTCGATCAGAGCCAGGCCTTCGACAAGGGCATGGGGCTGCAGGGCATGCGCGAGCGCGCGCGACTCATCGGCGGCTCGCTGTTGGTGATGTCGGAGCTGTCGGGTGGCACGACCGTCGAGGTACGGGCGCCGATCGCAACGGCCGGGGTGCGCAGCGTCACCGAGACCGCCGAGCGCACCGCCATGGCCCTCGACGAGCCGGTCGACGGGGACCAACTGGAATTGCCGGGGGTCTTCCCGGGAGTGGCCGGTGGCGAGACCCCGGACACCAAGCCCACGGGTGTGCAAACCTAGCGAGATCATGACCACCGAACGACCGCTCGTCGCGGCACCCGAGGGCCCCAGCCGGGAGGGCCGCCGCGCCATCCTGCGCGTGATGCTGGTCGACGACCACGCGCTGGTGCGGTCGGCTGTGCGCCAGGCCATCAGCTCGCCCGACGTGGAGCTGGTGGGCGAGGCCGGCAGCGCCGAGGATGCGTTCGCGCTGGCTCTCGCGGTACGACCGGACGTGATGTTGCTCGATATCGACCTACCGGGCATGAACGGCATCCAGATGCTGGAGGAGCTCAGCCCGCGCCTGCCTGACACCAAGATCGTGATGCTCACGGTCTCGGACTCCGAACGCGACATGATCGATGCCCTCGCGCGGGGCGCAGCCGGCTACCTCACCAAGGACCTCAACCCGGAGGCGCTCCTGCGGGCGCTGCGCGGCACCCAGCAGGGCGAGCTGGCGATGTCGCGCCGGCACGCCGCGTCGGTCATGCGTCACTTCATCGAGGCTGCGCGCAAGGGGCGCTCCGGGAACGCGGGGGGCCTCGAAGGCCTGAGCCCGCGCGAGAACGACGTGCTGCGCATGCTGGCCGACGGGCTCACCGACCGTGAGATCGCGCAGGCGCTGGTCATCAGCCCCCGCACCGTCGAGACCCACGTCAGCAACATCCTGCACAAGTTGAACGTCCGCAAGCGGGCCGAAGCGGCCCAGCGATACCGGGAGTCCCGGTAGCGTCATGAAGGTGGGGCTGGTCCTGCCGCAGGGCTGGATGCAGGAATACCGCGACCGCGGCTCCCGGGACGCCTGGGCCAACACCGTGGCCGTGGCCCAGGCCGCAGAGCGCATGGGCTTCGAGTCGGTCTGGCTGTACGACCACTTCCACACCTGGCCCCGACCCGAGGACGTGATCGTCTTCGAGCCCTTCGTGGCTCTCTCGGCGCTGGCGACGCTGACCGAGAAGGTGCGCCTGGGGCACATCGTCATCTGCACCGGATTCCGCAACCCGGCCCTGGTGGCCAAGATGATCTCGACGCTCGATGTGGTCAGCGACGGGCGGGCCGAGCTGGGCATCGGCGCGGGCTGGAAGCAGGAGGAGTGGGAGGCCTTCGGCTACGACTACCCCTCCACCCGCGAGCGACTGGCCACGCTCGGGGAGCACCTGCAGATCATCACCCGCATGCTCGACGCCACGAGCGACGAGCGGGCCACCTTCGAGGGCCGGCGGGCGCGGGTGGACGGTGCCATCAACCAGCCCAAGCCGCTGCAGTATCCGCGCGTCCCGGTGATGGTCGGGGGCAACGGCCCCGAGGTCACCTGGCGACTGGCGGCCCGCCATGCCGATGAGCTCAACCTCGACGGCCTGGACCCGGCTGGCGTGGCCGAGGCCCTGCCGGTCATCCGTGCGCGCTGCGAGGAGATCGGCCGTGACCCGGCCTCGCTCAAGGTGTCGGTCCATACCTGGTACGCCGACCCGGGCGTGAGCGACCGCGGGCAGGCTCGCGTGGACCTTTTCGGTGCCTACCGTGACCTCGGCCTCAGCCGGGTACAGACCTACGTCGATGGCCTCGCGGACGGCAAGGACGCGCTGGAGGCCTTCGCCGAGGACCTGCGGGGCGCCGGCATCCGGCTCGAGAACCGCTGAACGACGGCACCGACGTCGGTGACTCGATCCTGGTCATCGGTGGGGATCGATCCTGGTCATATGGGTTCTCAGGGCGCCTTAGACCGATGACCCGGGCCGTCGTGCACGTCTCCCTCGCCTCCCCCATGCCCATCGTGGGTAGTTCAGTCAAATAGGGCATGGTGCTGGGCGTGGGTATGGCGATCCAAGGACCGCCCATCTTGCTAGCGCCCCCTGCAGGCCCATATGACCAAGTCCTGTGCCGTTGCGCGAGCGGCGGGCGGTGTCGGGCTGCGTTGCGCGGTGCGCGGGTGGCGGGCGATATCGGGCCACCGATGCGCGAGGTCGGCCGGGCGAGCACCATTGGCCGATGCGCGCGGCAGGCGTCGAGTTGGAGTGCCGGGCGATTGACGAAGCCCAGCCGGTGCGCGGCCCTCGCGCCAGTCCCTAGCTCGCGTCGCCGGTCTCGCGCGCCGCGTGCTCCAGCAGCAGGGCCGCCAGCGCGGAGCCCGGCCAGGCGAACCAGTGCCGGACCGATGACCCGGAGCCCTCGGGGTCGTAGGCCTCCGGCAGCATGCCGTCGCTGAAGGCCGAGCGGGTGAGCCGCTCCAGAGCAGCCTCGCTGAGCGACTCCTCGCCCATCAGCCCGAAACCGGCCCAGCCCATGATGTCGCCGAGCGTCCACGTGCCCGGCGTGTGTCGCGAGCCGAGCCCGCCCATGGGGCCGTCGGTGAAGCCCGGGTTCTCGCGATCGAAGGCGAAGCGCATGGTGGTCTGCCAGTGGCGGTCGTCGGGCGCGCAGAACCCCCACAACGGAGCCAGCGCCACGGGCAGGTCGTTGGCATCCATGTAGCGCTCGACCCCGCCGCGGCCGTTGACCGAGTAGGCCCACATCTCGCCCAGCGGCCCCTCGATGCGGAAGTGCTGCTTGAACGAGGATCGGACGCGGTCGGCCACAGCCTGCAGGTCGGTTCGTTCCAGGCCCACCTGCGGGGCCATCCCCGCCAGCTCGATCGCGGTGTGCCACAAGAGCACCTGGTCGGACAGCAGGTAGGGGTTGGTAGGCACGTCGTCGGCCGGGTTCTCGTCGGTGGCCAGCAGCCCCAGCTCGTCGTCGATGTCCCCGAGCGTGACCGCCCAGGCCTCGGCTACCAGATCGGCCCACTCCATCTCGGGCGGGAGCTGCGGCAGGCGGCCGGTGAGGCGGACGTAGTGGGCCAGCTCGAGCAGTGGGTAGAGCTGCTGGTCCGCCTGCAGCGGCCGGTCCTTCGGTCGGCCGTCCGCGTGGTGGCTGCGCCGCCAGCGACCGTCGGGTCGTTCGCAGCGCAGGAACAGCCAGCGCAGGTGATCGGCCACGATCTGCTCGTCCTCGTCATGTCCGCCGCCCGACCAGGTGGTCAACAGCAGGCGCGCCTGCCAGTAGGCGTCGCGGGTCCAGGACAGCGGCAGGATGCGGTGATCGGCGAGGATGGCACGCTCGGTGCCATCGACCTGCAGGGCCGTGCAACGGCGGGTATAGGTCGCGGCTCGCTGGTTCATGCGTCCCAGCGGCTTCACCAGCCGGGCCGGCACGCGCAGCGGACGCAGCTCATCGCGAACGGTGTCCTCCGTGCGCTCGGGCGGAGAGAGCCGTGTGCGGTCGGCCCACTCCGGCGGCTCGGGCGGCGGCGTATCGAAGGTGCAGGCGATATCGATGTGGATCTCCTCGGCCTCGCCGGGCCATTCGACCCAGGCCACCGCGGAGGGCATCGTGCGACGCAGGATCTTCCAGCCGACCCGCATGTCCGAGCGCCGTTCGGCCGAGCCACGACCGCCCTCGCCACCCTTGCGCAGCCAGGCCTGGACGATGACGGGGCCACCGTCCCCGACCACGCGCAAGGTGCCCTCGAGCGCCTTCATGCGCGACTTCCCGCCCTCTTCGGTGGGCGGGTCCACCTCGCTGATCTCCGCGAGGGCCGGCGGGCCCAGCCGTCCGTTGGCCCGGATGCGGACCCCCGCCGGCCGATCGCGATGGGAGGCGGAGATGGTGATGCGCTGGACCACGCCGCGGGTGCCACGAGGCGCATCCTGGCGCGTGGCGACCGTGGCCCGGCCGGCCTCCACGTGCAGGAAGGCGTGCTCCTCGCGCCGCATCCAGGAGCGGTAGCGGCGGGTGGCGTCGGGCTGGCCGCGCCATTCGGGGGCGAACAAGGGCAAGCCGTTGAGCTCGACGAAGCCGGCGTCGGGATGAACGGTCGACAGGCTCAGCCATTCGCCACCTCGTCCGAACGAGGCGGCGACCAGGCCGTTGCCGATGTCACGAGGTTTGCGCGGAGCTGTCACATCCCGATAGTACGTTCGGTTTCGGGATCAAGCCAGACGGTTCGCTCATGCTCGAGCGCCAGATGGATGTCCTCATGGCGCTGCACGTTCATGTCTGGCCGCGTGGCGACCTTGATCAGCTCGTTGCCGATCTGGCAGGTGAGCAGATCGTGCGATCCGAGCGGCTCGACCACGAGCACGCTCGCCTTGAGCGTGTCTCCCTCGGTAGCCTCGCGCCGAACCTCGATGTTCTCGGCGCGAATGCCCAAGGTGACGTCCTTGCCCGCGTAGTCTGCCAACGTGGCCGCAGCCTCCGGCTCGATCTTGACGGTGCCTGCACCCTCGACCCCGGCCAGCAGCGAGCCCGTGCCGCCTTCGAGCCTGGCGGCCAGGAAGTTCATCGGCGGATTGCCGATGAAACCGCCGACGAAGCGGTCGACCGGGGTCTGGTAGATGTCGAGCGGTGCCCCCAGCTGCAGGATCTTGCCCGTGCGCATGACCGCGATGCGGTCCCCCATGGACATGGCCTCGACCTGGTCGTGGGTCACGTAGACCGTGGTCGTGCCGATCTCGGAGAGCAGTCGCTTGAGCTCGGCACGCATCTCGAGACGGAGCAGGGCATCAAGGTTGGAGAGCGGCTCGTCCATGAGCAGCACCTCCGACTCCATGGCGATGGCTCGCGCGACCGCGATGCGCTGGCGCTGACCGCCCGAGACCTGCGATGGGTAGCGTTCCAGCAGGCTCTCGATGTGCAGCAGCTCGGCGGACGACTTGACGCGCTCGTCGATGACGGCCTTCTCCAGCTTCTGCATGCGCAGGCCGAAGGCGATGTTCTCGTACACCGACATGTGCGGGAAGACCGCGTACGACTGGAAGACCATGGCGATCTTGCGATTGCGCGGCGGCAACTCGGTGACATCGCGCTCACCGATGATCACCGACCCCGCGTCGATCTCTTCGAGGCCGGCGATCGAACGCAACAGCGTCGTCTTGCCACAGCCCGACGGTCCCAGCAGGACCATGAACTCGCCCTGGCTGATGGTCAGGGAGATGTCGTCGACCGCGCGGGCCTCCTTGTAGATCTTGTGGATTCGCTCCAGGCGGATCTCGGACACGTGGCTCCCCTACTTGACGACCCGGCCCCACAGGCCGAGCAGATAGCGGCGGATGATGAAGATGACGATGAGGCTGGGCACGAGCATCACGAACGCAGCCGCGAACTGCCAGGGCAGCGAAGCCTGCGTCAGCGAGGTCAGGATGCGAGCCGGCAAGGTGGGGTTGCGCAACGTCAGCACGGCGGCGGCGAAGACGTCGTTCCACGACAGCACCCAGGTGAAGATGGCGGCTGCCGTCAAGCCCGGCAGGGCCAGCGGCAGGGACACCTTGAGGAACGCTCGCGCCGGGGAGCAGCCCAGCGTCTGGGCTGCCTCCTCGAGCTCCCTGGGGATGGAGACGAAGACCGAGCTGGTGATGAGCACCGCGAAGGGCAGCGCCAGGGCGGTGTGCATGAGTGCCACACCGAGGACCGAGTCATAGATGCCGAAGTTCCGGTACATGACGGCCAACGGGATGGAGAGGATGACGATCGGGAAGGCTCGGGTCGCAAGCACCACCAAGCGGTAGCCGTCGCGCCCACGGAAGACATAGCGCGCGAGCGCATACCCCGCAGGAGCACCGATACCGAGCGCCAGGATGACCGTGACGACGCCGGCAGCGACGCTGCGCCAGAAGGCATCGACCACGCCTGAGGCGGTGACGAACGACTCGATGTTGTCGAACGCGAAGCCAGCCGGGATGACCGACTTGGGATAGTCGTAGGTGTTGGCGTCCGGGGTGGTGGCGCTGACGAAGATGAGGTAGATGGGCACGACGATGAAAAGCGCCATGACCACCGCGGCCGCGTACCACAGGATGACGTTGAGGACCTTGCGTGGGGTCCATTTGCGCCGCGAAGGTGGCGGGGCCTGGGTGCCCTCAGCGGGCACGGCGGGTGCGGTCATACCTGCTGCTCATCCTTCACCGGCAACAACCACAGCACGCCGATGGTGGCGATGATGCTCATGATCAGCATCAGGCCGGCCCAGGCCGCAGCCACGTTGTCGTTGTCGATGTCGTTGGCCCATTCGAGGGTCTGCTGCGACATCACCGTCAGGCCGGTGCCGGCCAGCGCGATGGCCGTGGCGAACACCTGGATGGCGAGGATGATGCGCAGGATGAGGGCCACCTGGAGGCTGGGGCGAAGCATCGGCATGATGACCCGTCGCACACGCTGCCAGAGCGTGGCGCCGTAGACCTCTGCCGCTTCGACGTACTCGTCGGGGATCGACTGTAGCCCGGCCACCAGGATGATCATCATGATCGAGGTGGCACGCCACATCTCTGCCACCACGATGATGCCGATGAGCGTCCAGTACGACTCAGCCGACTGCCAGATGATCCCCCGCTCGACGATGCCGAGCGTCTCGAGGATGCTGTTGAACCAGCCCTTCTGGGTGAAGATCGAGACCCATACGATGCCCGCCGCAAGCTCGCTGATGGCGAGGGGCAGGACGTAGACGTAGAGCCAGAGGCTGGTCCCCTTGAGGCGCTTGTTGACGACGAGCGCCATGGCCATGGCCAGTGCCAGCTGGAAGGGGATCACGATGATGACGAGCGTGAGCGTGCTCGTGATGGCACGCGTGAAGTTGGCGTCGTTGACCATCGTCTGGATGGACTCGAGCGACCACTGGCCGTCGGGGGTCTGCAAGGCCAGCACGAACGACGAGAACATCGGCGTCGCGAAGAAGAACAACAGGAAGATGAGCGACGGCGCCAGCAGGATGTAGGGCGCCCAGTTGCGCTTCCGCTTGCCCGTGAACTCCACGGTCTCGGCAGTCATGTCAGTAGCGTCCCTCCCGCACGCATGACGCAGAGGCAAGACTCCGGGCGAACCGCAGGGGTCCGCCCGGAGCGGTGCGCGCGACGAGCGCCGCGCGCGCTAGGTTCGATCGACTACGGAGTGCCGACTACGCAGGGCTGGCCTTCCACGACCTCGTCGGGCGTCCAGCACGGAGCGCCGGTGGAGTCGAAGATGCCCTGGAGCGTAGGCGCCAGACCGGCCAGCACGTCAGCGGGATCGCCACCGTCGACGACGATGGCCGAGAGGGCGTCCTTGAAGACATCGCTGTAGGCACCACCCTGGTCACCGAGGCCGATCGGCAGCAGCGCCGGCAAGGCGTCAGCCGCCGATGACTGGCCGCTGATGGCCGCGGCCTCCGCCTGGACGCCGGGTCCGACGTCCGCGGGGACCTCACCGGTCGCGACCGGGAAGAAGCTGACCTCCGCGAGCGTGACACCCTGGGTCTCGGGCTGGAGCAGGTACTTGATGACTTCCTTGGCGGCCTCGGGATCCGGAGCGGTCTTGGGGACCGCCAGGCCGACGATGACCGGCATGAAGGCACGACCGGCGGGACCGGCCGGGCTGGGGAAGGCCACGAAGCCCTCGGGATCGGCGTTGAGCGCGTCGATCAGGCGGGCCGTGTGATCCCAGGCCACCCAGACCTCACCGCTCTGCAGGGGCTCCTGCATGAAGCCGTACGTCGTCGACTGCGGGTTCACGTACTGCCACGTGTCGAGCAGCCAGTTCCACATGTCCACGCCCGGCTGGGTCGCGAACTCGTTGTTCACGCGCCCGGTGAAGGACGGGTACAGGTAGCCCTGGAACAGGCGGTGCCGCAGGCCATCCTCACCGAAGGGGAACCCAAGCAGGCGCTCTCCGGTGGCTTCCTGCATGTTCGCGCCCCACTCGGCGACCTGCTCCCAGGTGAGGGCGTTGATATCTGCGCCTTCGGGCAGGTACTCGAGGGCCTCGGTGCGGGCAGCCATGATGTAGGTCGCCTGCATCATGGGGATGTACAGCTGCTGGTCAGTGCCCAGCTTGCCGAGCTCCATGAAGGCCGGTGCGACGTCGACTTCGGCCGCCACGTCAGAGAGGTCCATGAGCAGATCTTCGGCGCCAAGCGTCGACAGCTCGCCGTGGAGCGCCAGCGCGACGCCAGTGTCACCGGAGCCGGCTTCGGCTTCCGCCCGGATGGTATCGACGAAGGGGCCACCTTCGCTGCCGATGAAGTCGAAGGAGCCGTCGTAGTTGGCCA
The DNA here is from genome assembly GCA_963731995.1 of uncultured Chloroflexia bacterium. GTDB lineage: Bacteria > Chloroflexota > Limnocylindria > Limnocylindrales > CSP1-4 > JAFMJV01. The sequence continues at coordinate 538,500 of CAVSXV010000004.1, read as the reverse complement.
TGATGCTGTCACGCATCTTGGCGGCCTCTTCCTCAGGCACCATCTGCGTCGACAGGATGACCACCGGGTCCTGAGCTGCGACCACGCCGCCGAAGAGCGTTGCGGTCAGCGCGACGGTCATACCCAGGCCGAACGCGCGCTTGCCCATCCTCATTGGGGTTTGCTCCTTTCGTCTTGTGAGGAGCACGCACGTTCCAGACCCGCCTGTGCGTCTCCCAGCCGCACAGCCCACGCCTATCGCCCACGCCTCCTCCAAAGCCCCCGGCGAGAGCCGGGTTACAGGGCCCGGATATGGTACCCCTCGCCGCATAGCGCATCGCAGTCGTCCTGCGCCGGGCTCAGCGCCAGCGCGGGAGGGGTGCCAGGAGTTCGGTGATGAGCTGGCCCAGCTCCTCGGGAGCCTCGAGGCCGATCATGTGGGCCACGCCGGGCAGGATCTCGGCACGCGCGTCCGGGGCGCTGTCCGCGAGGTAGCGAGCGCTGGCCACGTGGTATGAGAAGTCCAGCTCGCCGGCGATCGCCAGTACCGGCATGGTCAGTCGTTCCAGCTGCTCCGAGGCGGGTGGCTGCAGTCGGATCGGGCGGCCGCTGATCCGGCCCGGCTCATTGATGGCGCGGTCCATCTCGCGCACCAGCTCGCGGATGTCCTCGGGCACACGATCGGGCGGCTGGCCAGGGCCGTCGACCCAGGCACGCACGTCGGCCTCGGCGAGCGCGTCGGGATCGCCGGCCTGCACGATCGCCTCCAGCTCATCCTCGATGGCTTCCTCTTCGGCGGTCATGCCGGGCCAGAAGTCGGGCACGATCGAGCCGATGCTCACGACCGCGACGACCCGCTCCGGTGCCTCGATGGCCGTGTCGAGCGCGACCTGGCCGCCGACGGAGTTGCCCACCAGCGCGGCCCGCTCCAGGCCCAGCGCATCGAGCACCGCGAGCGTGTCGGCGCGATGGCTGAACTCGACGTCGTCGGTGGTGCTGCCGCCGATACCGCGCCGGTCGAAGGCGACCACCCGGTAGCCGGCGTCGAGCAGGAACGGCGTCAGCGGCTCCCAGGCCCACGAGTCGACGATGTTCGCGTGTAGCAGCACGATCGGCGGGCCGACGCCGAAGTCATGGACTGCCAGTCGCCCGCCGGGAACGGCCAGATATCGCTCAGGCATGCGCGGAGTCTGTCACGCCACCACGAACAGGTGCTGCTCGCCCTCGATGCCCTTGAGCGTGTGCAAGCCACGGTCGTCGTAGGCGATGCCGCTGCCGGCGGTCAGCTGCGGCACGATGGCCGAGACCCACACCTCACCGGGACCGGCCGCGCCCGCGACACGCGCACCGAGATGGACGGCGATGCCGGCCACCTTGTCGTCCAGCCGTTCGACCTCCCCAGTGTGGACGCCGGCGCGGATCTCGATACCCAGCGGCGCCGAGTCGTGCTGGATGGCGCGCGCAGAGCTGATGGCGCGCGCGGGCCCGTCGAAGGTGGCCAGGACCCCGTCGCCGGCCATGTCCACCTCGCGCCCGCCGTTGGCTGACACTGCGTCATGGATGATGCGATGGTGCTCCGCGAGCAATTCGCGCCAGCGGACGTCCCCGACCTCGGCCGCTCGCTCGGTCGAGCCGACGATGTCGGTGAACAGGACCGTGGCCAGCACGCGATCGGGAACCACCGGCTCCCGCTCGCCGGTGAGGAACTCACGCACCTCGCCGATGAAGCGGTCGGCATCCTCAGCCCAGGGCAGGTGGTCGGCGCCGGCCGTCTCCACGTAGCGAGCACCCTCGATGGTGCGGGCGAGGTAGCGGGCGTTCTCGACGTGACAGACCTGGTCGCCCTGGGAGTGGAAGATCAAGGTGGGTACCTTGATGGTCGGCGCGACGTGCCGGACGTCGATGTCGAAGGCCATGCGCGCGAAGGCCTCCCATGCACCGGGCGTCGCGGCATTGCGCTGTCGGCGGGCCATGTACTCGCGGCCCCAGGGCACGTCGCCCAGGCTGGGCAGGACGAACTGGAAGCTGCCGCCCAGGCCCCATCGCTCGGGGATGGCCGCGACCGAGACCTCGAACTCCTCGGGCGTGCCCTCGCCCCAGGGCCACTCATCATCCTTGCGTTCACGCACCTCGGCGCCCTGGAGGATGAGCGCCTGCGCCCGCTCAGGATGGGCCGCGGCGAAGAGCATGGCCAGCGGGCCACCTTCCGACTCGCCGATGACCGCGGCCCGCTCGCTGCCGGCGGCGTCCATCACCGCGCGGATATCGTCCATGCGTGTCTCGAGCGTGGTGGCCCCGGGCACGCGGTCGGACATGCCCATACCGCGCTTGTCGAAGCGGATGACCCGAGCGAACTCGCCCAGGCGCTCGCAGAACGCGCGATACATGGGCATGTCCCACGAGACCTCGAGGTGGGTGTACGCGCCCTCGACATAGACGATATCGATGGGACCGTCGCCGTTGACGGCGTAGGCAACCGAGACGTCGCCACTCTCGGCGAAGTGGACATCGGGCATGGCCGCAGCGTGGCCGTTGATCGGGCGCAGTGTCAAGGTATGCGCGCTGCGGAGCCCCGTGGCTCGAGCTAGCTCGCCTCGAGCGCCTCGATGGCCGCGGCTACGGCCGCACGGAGTGTCGCGACCGCCGCCGGGTCGGGCTCGGCGCGAAGATCGACCGACTCGACCGCGAGGCCGATGAGCCGGCCGCGCAGCGGTTCATCGCGCAGCAGCTCGGCCATGGCGATGACCTCGTCGAGCGACGGATCGGGCGTGGAGCTGGTCACCAGTGGCTCCTCTCGGCCCACGAGGTCGAGGAACGCGATCTCGACGATCGCAGCGGGCGTGCCAGGGACGGTATCGACGATGAGTACCTGCGTGCCTGGCTCGAGGTCCCGTAGATATTCCGGGCGCATGGGACCGACGAGCTTGAGATCGATCCGGTCCAGCACCGCTGCCGGCAGGGTCGTGCAGGCCGCGATGGCGATCGACTCGTGCTCGGCGTGGGCAGGATCGCCACAGGCGAAGACGACGATGCCGGCACGCTGCGCGGTGAGCGCTTCGGGCGGTCCGCCGGGTAGGATCTCGCGACCGCTCACCAGGGTGGCCGCTGTTCGGAGCCGTAGAGATCCAACAGCTGCTGCCGGGTGGCCTCGAGGCGATGGGCCAGCGCTTCGGCCAGGCGTGGGTAGATCCCGGCCGCGAGCACGCAGTCGGCCTTGAGCTCGGCGCGCAGTGCCTCCGCCTCGATGGCGATGACCTTGACCGGCTCCAGGCTGACGACGGTGGCCGTGGCACGGTAGGGCGGGATGATGGCGGTCCAGCCGAAGACGTCGCCGGGCTCGGCGCTCATCAGGGTGACCGAACCTCGGCCGGCCACGTGCTCGGTCAGCGCGATACGACCGTCGACGAGGATGCTCAGCTCGTCGGTGCTGTCGCCTTCGCGCAGGAGGCGCGTCCGGGCCGGGGCCTCGTACTCGCGGGCCATGGCGCCCATCCGCTCGAGGGAGGAAGCGACCAGGTCGGAGCCGAACCAGGTTGCGCGGATGTGCTCGGCCAGGACGTCGGGGTCGCTCATGGCGCCACCCTAGCGGATGGCCCGCCGCGCTTCAGGGGCAGATGGACCCAGCCCGGAGGGGCCGCTCGGCATCGGCGCCGTTGGACGAGGAGGTAGATGATGAGGCCATGCATGATGCAGGTGAGGTCGGCGGAGCCATCGAGAAGGTGATCCACGACTGGCCCACGACCGGTTGCGGTGGCCAGCTCGAGCTGGAGATTCGGGACGCCACTCGCGCGGAGGCGGAGTCGGTCGCACTTGACGCTGCCTACTATCTCGTGGACCACGGCTTCGCTTCCACCACCTTCACCATCACCACCAATGATGTCCACTGCACGCAGTGTGGCGAGCTGGCGATCCACTCTTCGCCGGACGAGCCGCGTTGCGATCGATGCGGCGCTCCCCTGCCCCAGGTGCCCGGGCCCGCCGTCGTCTGTCGGGAGGTAGCCCCATGTGCCTGATGATGCCCGGCCGTGTCGTCGCGGTCGATGGCGAGATCTGCCAGGTCGAGACCGCCGGCCAGGTCGACAAGGCCTCGATGATGCTCGAGCCGGACCTACAGGTCGGCGACTGGGTGCTGGTCAACAGCGGCACCGTCGTGCGCGTCCTCGAAGAGGACCAGGCCGCCGAGATGAGCCACGCGTTCGGCATCCTCATGGCCCCGCCACAGGAGTCCGTCCCGGCCGAGAGCGCCGACTGACCCTCTACTGCTGCCGATGTCCGTGACCCTCCCCTCGTCCGACCGTTCCGAGCGCGCGCGCCCGATACCCACAGGGCCGGTGCTGTTCGCGCGCTACGCCTTCGGGCCCAACCGCCTGGGGCTGTGCGGGCCGGAAGACTGGCGGTCCCTGCTCGAGCTGGGAGCGGCGGCGCTGGGCCCGGCCGGATCCGAGGAGCCCAGCCAGAAGCAGGCGCTCGAGATCGATCGTGGTCTGCGCGATCTTGCGGCCGGGTTCGAGGGCGCGTATCCGTACCTCGAGCTGATCGCTGCCGCCAACGCCATCGACGACCCGCTGGACCGGCGCGTGGTCGACGCCTACTGGATCGGCAACGCACTGTCCGATCACGTGGACCCGGTGCTCATGACCAGGTCGATCGACGAGCGCTTCCGCACGCAGCTGCCGGCCGAGACCTGGAAGTGGCTGCAGGGCAAGCCCGAAGCCGGCGCTCGGCCCACACACGCGTTCCATGTCTTCGACGTCTTCCCGATGGTGGGTACGCAGCGCCGCGGTTCGGTGGCTGGCGCGGTCGGGCTCATGGACACCTGCCGCATCCGCTGGGGGCGGGTGCAGGAGATCGCCGGCGACTCGCTGGTGGTCAACGCGGTGCCGCTGGGGCTCGTCGAGGGCAAGCTAGCGCTGGTGGAGCCGAAAGTGCAGTCGGTCAAGCGCTGGCTGGACGGCTCAGGCTTCGTGGCAGACGTAGAGGTGGGCGACGTGGTCTCGCTGCACTGGGACTGGGCCTGCGAGGTACTGGACCCGACCCGACTCGAGGCCCTCCAACGCCGGACCCTGCACCAGCTGGAGCTGGCCAACCAGACGCTGTAGGGGCAGGCCGCGTTGCGGGCAGGCCGCGTTGCGGGCAAGACTCGAGCCCGTCCGGTGGTTGGCCGGACGGGCTCCGCTTGAGCGGCGGCCGCGCTATCGACCGCCAGGAGGGTGTCGCTCGCTAGTGCGCTGTTGTCTCCCTCTGCCGAGTGGCCCCGAGGACCACCGAGAGGAGACCGGCTGACGACATAGACAGTGCGATGACCGATTGCTCTGACACCGCGGCTGCGATGCCGATGCCGATCGCGATCAGGCCGCCCATCACGAGGGCGTAGCCAGGGGCATGGTGCCAGCGCTCGTCGCCCGCACGCACTGCGCGCACCTCGACGAGGACGACCGCAGTGAGGAGCACCGCGACCGACACCACGAAGACCCAGGACATATCTCCCGAACCTCCTTCTGAACTTGTAGCCATAGCATGACAACGTTTACATCGCTCGTCCAAGGGCCAAATGGACGGATTCTGGAAACGGTGGTCCTAGTCGACAGCGTGGCGCCACGGGCGCGCAGCCCTGCTCCTTCGGCGAGGTCGGCGCGGTGGTCAGTGGCGCGGTGGACTGCTGCCCTTGGCTAGACGGGTGCGGTCCCTGCTCCCTCGGCGAGACGGGCGCGCAGCCCTGCTCCGTCGCTCAGCGGCGACGACGGTGCATGTCTTCGCAAACATTCGACGAAACCGCCGCGGGTGAGGCGCAGTGGAGGTGGCTGGCCGACTGCTCCGCGAATCCGAGTGCGGTGCCAGTCACGTTGGGCATGGATCGGGCTGCCAGGGAGCGATTCGTCGCTCGAACCACGCCCGATCAAGCTGATCGTGCAATGTCTGCGAAGAAGTGGGCGGGAACGGTGTCGTGTGGCGGCGGGACTACACCGTGTCGGTGGCAGCAGACTTCGGCGACCGGCAACCCACCACTCGACGGGTTGGCCGAGCGGTAGATGAGCAGACCCGACCACCAGCGAGATCGCGAGGCCGACGATGAAGAACCAGAAGGGCAAGCCGATGCCGATCTCGAAGAGGTTGCCGGCCGCCAGCGAAGCCACCACCAGGGCCAGCGTCGCGGTCGCGCCGAACAGGCCCTGCGCGGTCGACGAACGGCCCACCGGCGTGCCCTTCGCGAGCATGGCGTAGAGCGCGGGAGCCATGGCCGCGGTCGCCGCCGCCTCGAAAGGCACCATCACGGTCGGCACGATGTAGCTCGAGGCCGTGGCATAGACCGCGCCCGCGAAGAGGATCACCACGCCACTAGCGATGGTCACCGCCACCGGCCCACGCCGATCCACCACGCGCCCGGCGATGGGGCCGAGGATCATCTCGGGGATGCCGAAGATGACGAAGGTGAGGCTGACCCAGGCCACCGAAGCGCCCAGCGCGATGAGGTAGATCGACCACACCACCTCGTACGTGCCGAAGGTGAGGTGCAAGCCGAAGGCCAGCACGAGCGCGGCGATGACGGTCCGATTGAAGACCGCGCGCATCGGCGCCTGGACGACACGGCCGGGCTTTTCGGTCGGGACCGCCAACGTCTGGGAGGCACTGAAGGGGTCGCCGGCGGGGATGGGCTTGGCCTCCGGATCGTGCTCGAACTCGGGCGACTCCACCGCGTGCGGGTCCCGCTCGAGGTAGCGCAAGAGCACGGCCACGCCCACCAGCGAGAGGGCACCCGTGAAGAAGAAGGGGAAGGTGTAACCGCCCATGATCGTCGAGCCGATGCCGCCGATGGCCGGGCCCACCACGAAGCCGGCGATCTGGAACGCGCCGTAGAAGCCGAAGGCCTCGCCACGCTCGTCGGGATCGGTCGCATCGACGACCATGCCGCGAGCTGCCGGATCGTAGGCAGCGGCCGCGAGGCCGGCGAGGAAGCGCAGCACGACGAAGGCGGCGAAGGCGGTGAAGAAGGCCGGCAGCACGCTCACCACGGCGAGCACGAGCAGGCCGCCGACCATCTGGACGCGACGATCGTGCCGGTCGGCCCACCAGCCGAAGATCGGCTCGAAGATGAGCTTGGCCACGGCCCAGGCCGCGACGATCACGCCCAGCCCGGAAGGGTCGATGCCCTGCTCCTCGATGTACAGCGGCAGCACCGGCAGCAGCGCGCCGAAGCCGACGGTCACGATCATCTGCACCGCGAAGATGGGCAGCAGTGGACGCCAGCGCCGGAGCCAGGCAGAGATGCGGTTGCCGAGATCGGGACGCGAGATGGGCATGGAACCTCAGCCTACTCCGCCGACCGGCTCGGACGAGGGAGCCGCCGACCGCATGCCTGCCACGCGAGCTGGCACGACACCCGCGTACCATCGAGACGATGCAGTTCCTCGACGGGAGACCCGTCTACAGCGCGACCGATCTCGTCGGATACCTCGCCTGCAGCCACCTCACAGACCTCGAGCGTGCCAAGCAGCTGGGCCTGGTGCAGAAACCTGAGCGCTCGGACCCTGAGCTCGAGATCATCATCAAGCGCGGCTTCGAGCACGAGCAGGCATATATCGGCCGCCTCCGAGCCCAGGGGCGGGAGGTACACGACGTCTCGGGCAAACGCCCCGAGGGCATCGATCGCGCCGAGCACTACCGGGCCCTGGCGGCGGCCACGCGGGCGGCCATCGAGCGTGGTGACGATGTCATCTTCCAGGCCTGCTTCTTCGACGGCACCTGGCTCGGCTTCGCGGACTTCCTGCTGCGGAAGGACGATCCGGGCGCGCCGCTGGGCTGGTCGTACGAGGTCGCGGACACCAAGCTGGCGCACTCGGTCAAGGCCGGCGCGCTGCTCCAGATCTGCGTCTACAACGAGATGCTGGCGGCCATCCAGGGCGTGTACCCGGACACGATGTACGTGGCGCTCGGCGGCAAGGACAAGGCGACGCAGGCCTTCCGCACGGCCGACTTCCGGGCCTACTTCCGAGCGGTGCGTCAGCGCTTCCTGGCGCACGTGGCTGGTCCGGCACCGGTCTACCCTCCCCCCTCGCCGTCGTACCCGGAGCCCGTCGAGCACTGCGGGGTCTGCTCCTGGGATGAGATCTGCCGCAAGCGGCGCCGCGATGACGACCATCTCTCACTGGTGGCCAACATCACGGCCAAGACGCGCGCGTCGCTCGTCGGGCGCGAGGTGGAGACGCGGCGTGGCCTCGCGGGGCTGGAACTGCCCATGGCACCGCCGCTCGAGGGCACGCGACCGGAGGTGCTCGCACGGGTGCGTCGGCAGGCGCAGCTCCAGGTCCAGGGCGAAGACGAGCGGCGCCACATCTACGAACTGCTGGAGCCACAGACGCGGGATGACGGCACGCTCGACACGACCAAGGGCCTGCTGGCGCTGCCGCAGCCCCGCCCGGGTGACCTCTACCTGGACCTGGAGGGTGACCCCTTCATCGGCGATGACGGCATGGATTACCTCTTCGGGCTGTTGCAGCCGGAGGAGACGGGCGCGGACGGGAGGCCGCTGTTCCATGCCTTCTGGAGCAGGGACGCCGTCGGCGAGGTCACCGCGGCTGGCGAGAAGGCCGCGTTCGAGGCCTGCATCGACAAGATCATGGAGCGCCTGGCCGTGGACCCGGACATCCACGTCTACCACTACGCGCCGTACGAGCCCAGCCACTTCGGACGGCTCATGGGCCGCTACAACACGCGCCAGGATGAGGTCGACCGACTCTTCCGCGGCGACGTCCTCGTCGACCTCTACGGGGTCGTGCGGCAAGGGCTGCAGGCCTCGGTCGAGAGCTACTCGATCAAGAAGCTGGAGCCGTTCTACGGGTTCAGGCGTGAGGTCGAGCTGCGCGCCGCCAACGAGTCCATCGTGGAGTTCGAGGGTTGGATGGAGCTCGGCAGCCACGGCGACGGCGTGGGCGACGAGATCCTGCAGAAGATCGAGGACTACAACCGCGACGACGTCGTCTCCACGCTGATGCTGCACCGCTGGCTGGAGGAACGCCGCGACGAGCTGGCGGCCAGCCGGGGTGAGATCCTGCCTCGCCCGGAGGTGCAGGACGGCCAGCCCAAGGATGACCTCAAGGAGTACCTGCGCCGGATCCAGGAGATCGCCGAGCCACTGACCGTCGACATCCCCGACGAAGCCGCGCCAGGCGACCTCACGGGCGACCAGCGTGCACGTCAGTTGCTGGCCGGCGTGCTCGGCTGGCACCGGCGCGAGCAGAAGCCCGAGTGGTGGCAGTTCTTCAGCCAGATGGAGCTGCCGGAGGAGGAGATGCTCACGGAGCGCTCCCCGCTCGGCGGACTGGAGCTCATCGGTGAGGTCGATGGCGCCGCCCGCACGTATCGCTACCGCTTTCCGGAGCAGGAGTTCGAGCTCGGCCTGGCCATGGTCAACCCCTTCAACGGCAAGGACATGCCGGTCGAAGCGCTCGACGAGGATCGGCGAGAGATCGTCCTGCGCTTCCCCGCCAAGCGCGAGATCGAACACCCCGCGGCCCTGGTGCCGCAGTCGATCATCCGCACCACGGGGCAGGAGAACCGGCTACTGGAAGTCGGCGCCTACGTGCGGGATCACGGACTGGAGGGAGATGGCGAGTATCGGGCCGCACGAGACATGCTGCGCCGCCGGCCGCCACGCGTCCTCGGCCACACCGATGGCCAGCCGCTGCGCCGCGAAGGCGAGACGGCCGGGGAGGCCGCCCTGCGACTCGTGAAGGAGCTCGATCACTCTTGTCTGGCCATCCAGGGGCCGCCCGGCAGCGGTAAGACCTGGATCGGCGGGCGCATGATCCTGGAGCTCGTGCGACAGGGCAAGACCGTCGGCGTCACGGCCAACAGCCACAAGGTCGTGGGCAACCTGCTCGACAACGTGTGGACGGCCCAGTCCGACTACCCCGAGCTCGCCGACCGGCCCGTGCGCATCCGCCAGAAGCCCAGCGGCACCAAGGATCCCACGTGCCAGTACGCCGAACCCATCGGCGACGCGGACGACGTGGCAGCTGCCCTCATCGAGGGCTCGGTCGATGTCGTCGGGGGCACCAGCTGGCTGTGGGCCAGCGACAAGATCCCCAATGAGCTCGTGGACGTCCTCTTCATCGATGAGGCCGGCCAGTTCTCACTGGCCAATGCGCTGGCAGTGTCGCCGGTGGCCAAGTCGGTGGTCCTGCTCGGCGACCCGCAGCAGCTCGACCAGCCCATCAAGGGCTCGCACCCTCCGGGGGCGGAGGGCAGCGCGCTGGGCCACCTGCTGGGCGACGACGAGATCATGCCGGCCGACCGTGGCCTGTTCATGGACAAGACCTGGCGGCTGCACCCCGACATCTGCGACTACACCTCGGAGGTCTTCTATCGCAGCGAGCTGTTCCCGCAGGAGGGCAACGAGCGACAGTCGCTCGCGGGTGCCGGGTGGGCCGATGGCGTGGGCATCCGTTTCGTGCCCGTCGACCACGCCGACGCGCGCAACGACAACGCTTCGATCGAGGAGGCGCGGGTCATCGCGGACATCGTGGGCGACCTGCTCGACGGCCGGGCCAGCTGGATCGACCGGGAGCTCGACACGAAGGCCATCACGCCTGCCGACATCCTCGTCATCACGCCCTACAACGCACAGCGGACGCGGATCAACGCGGAGCTGGCCAGGCGGGGTGCGGCCTACGGGCGCGTGCCGGTCGGGACGGTGGACAAGTTCCAGGGCCAACAGGCGCCGGTCTCGATCTACTCGATGGCCACCTCGCGACCGGAGGATGCGCCGCGCGGCATGGAGTTCCTCTACTCGCTCCACCGGCTCAACGTGGCCACCTCGCGGGCACGCTGCCTGACCCTGGTGGTGGCATCGCCCGCGCTCGTGGCGGCCCGCGCGCGGACCCCTCGCGAGATGATCCTGGCCAACGCGCTCTGCCGGCTCGACGAAGTGGCTGCGGCACAGGCGCCGCGGACATGACGGTCGTCACCGGCCTCGAGGCCCTGACACGGGCGGACGACGGCACGCTGGTCATCCCCGAGGACCGCGAGGCCTGGCGCGAGTGGGTGTCGGCGACCAAGGCGCGCAACTGGCTCAACGACGACCCGCTGCTCGACTGGCTGGACCGCTACGGCCCCGACCACGGCTTCGAACGCGACGACGAGGCAGCGGGCTTCAACCCCCGGACCGACTTCCGCGAGTACGTGTTCGGCCAGGGCGATGCCTTCGAGGCCGGGGTGCTCCGACTGCTCGCCCGGGACACGGTCATAGTGACCATCGCGACGGACTGGGAGGACAGCCGCTCGATCGATGCGGCCGCGGCCACTGTGGAAGCCATGCGCGACGGAGCGCCGATCATCGCCCAGGCGGTGTTGCGTGATCCGCAGCACCGGACCTACGGGATGGCCGATCTGCTGGTCCGCTCGGACGTGCTCGCGGAGCTGTTCCCTGCCGACCTGGGCGCGGAAGAGGTCTCGGTCGGGGCGCCCGGCCTGTGGCTGCCCGATCGCCATTACCGCGTGGTCGACATCAAGATGCGCGCGCTCGATCTGCGGGCCGATGGCTCGGTCGGTCGGACGGCGGACACGCTGGCCTACCAGGCGCAGGTGTGGGCCTACAACACCGCCCTGGGGCGGATCCAGGGCTACGTGCCGCCGGCGGGGTATCTGCTGGGACGCAACTGGAAACGCAGTCGGCAGCGCGGGAACGGATGCCTCGATCGGCTGGGGCGCATCGACATGGACAACACCTTCGACCGCTACGCCGGGGCCAGCCTGACCTCGTTGACGCTGCAGGCGCACGCCTGGATCCGGGAGGTTCGCACCGAGGGCGCCGGGTGGGAGGTGTTGCCGGTACCCACGCGGCCGGAGCTGTACCCGCACATGGGCAACGAGCACGACGCTCCCTGGCACGCTGCCAAGGCCAGGATCGCGGCGGAACTGCAGGAGCTGACACTGCTGCCGGGGGTCAACCCCGCGCGGCGACGGGCGGCACACGAGCGCGGGCTGAGACGCTGGACGGACTCGGCCGTATCGGCTCCATCGCTGGGCCTGAAGGGGATCGCGGCACGGATGTGCACGGCCGTGCTGGATGCGAACCGGGCACCCGAACCGGTGATGTTGCCCGATCGCCTGGAACTGGAGGACGACTCGTGGCGCGAGGTGGCGCCGCTGGAGCTGTACGTCGACTTCGAGACGGTCTCGAGCATGGCCGATGACTTCGCGGCGCTGCCGATGGAGGGCGGACTACCGCTCATCTTCCAGATCGGCTGCGGTCGGATCGAGGATGGGGCGTGGCGTTTCGACCAGTGGACGGTGGATCGGCTGACCGAGGCGTCGGAGGTGGCCATCATCGACGCCTGGGTCGCGCGCGTGCGGGAGCTGTGTGACGAGCGCGGCATCGGCATCGAGGAGGCTCGTCTGTACCACTGGAGCCCGGCGGAGCGGTCCACGCTGACCACGGCCTACAACGCGGCCCGCAAGCGGCACTCGGAGAACCAGTGGCCGCTGCTGCCGTGGTTCGACCTGCTCGACCGGGTCGTGGAGGCTGGGCCGATCTCGGTCACGGGCGCGTTCGGCTACGGGCTCAAGGACATCGCCAAGGCGATGCAGGCGATGGGTCTCATCCAGACCGCCTGGGGCGATGGGCCCACCGACGGGTTGGGCGCGATGGTCGCTGCCTGGCGCGTCGACGAGGCGATCGAGGAGTCAGGCGGCGTGCTGCTCGACGACCCGCTGATGCGTGAGGTCGCCGACTACAACCGCGTGGATTGCCAGGTCATGGCAGAGATCCTTCAATGGCTACGAGTGAACCGCTAGGAGAAATGCATGACGTCAGCCCGAGGTCTCTACGAGCGACTGATCTCTGAAGCCCTGGAGAAGGAACTCGCCGGTCTTGCCGACGGTCTGACGATCCAGCGAGAAGCACTCGATCCAGCGGAGGCCGGCGATCGACTCGCTCTCTACATCGGACGCCTGATTGCGCGAACGATCGAAGGCATGGGGGAGGCGGATCGCCTAGACCGAGGGCTTGAGCTCGCGAAGGCAGTGATCGCCACCATGGCGCGGGAGCTCGACGACCGAGCGATTGAAGCGTACGCACCCGTCCGTGCGGAGACGCTCCTGCGTTCCATCGCCCGTCTTCGTCCGGATGGCTCGTCGGAGTCTATCCGGACCCCGGATATCCCCCTCCTCGACACCACTCTCCTCACCAACTCACCGGGAGAGACGACCCTTCGGCATCAGATCATGTCCGAGATCGACAGCGCGGACCGGATCGATCTCGTGATGGCGTTCATCCGTCGCAGCGGGACGAGGCCATTCATCGAGGCACTGAGGAGACACTGCGCAGAAGGCCGCAAGCTCCGGGTACTCACTACGACCTACACCGGCTCCACCGAGCAAGCCGCCCTCGAGGAGCTCCAACACCTAGGCGCGGACGTCCGCGTGTCGTACGACACGAGCTCTACGCGCCTCCATGCAAAGGCCTGGGTCTTCACGCGTGAAACCGGCTTCTCAACGGCCTACGTTGGATCGTCGAACCTCACACACACTGCTCAAGTAACCGGGCTCGAGTGGAATGTCCGGGCCTCCGAGGCTCGCAACCCGGACGTGCTCGAGAAGATCGCCGCGGTGTTCGCGTCGTACTGGGAAAGCCGCGACTTCGAGCCGTTCGACGCCAGACGACTTCGCAAGCGCGGACGCAGTCGACCCGAGATGACTCAGACACGCTGCTCTCGCCCGTCGAAATCCGATCGGAGCCGTTCCAGGAGCGCCTGCTCGAGGAGGTCGAGGTTGCTCGCGGACGCGGCCACCACCGCAACCTCCTCGTCGCGGCAACAGGCACAGGCAAGACCGTCATGGCAGCCGTGGACTACGCACGGCTTCGAGAGCGCCTCGCGCGTGACCGCATCCTGTTTGTTGCCCATCGCGAAGAGATCCTGCGCCAGAGCCGAGCACCTTCCGCCACGCGACCAGGACCCAGCTTCGGTGAGCTGTGGGTGCGCGGACAAAGGCCGCTCACTGCGAACACGTCTTTGCCTCGGTCCAGAGCCTGAGCCGGGACGTCTTGACACGACTTCCACCGGATCACTTCGACGTCGTGGTCGTCGACGAGTTCCACCACGCAGCTGCACCGTCGTACCAGGCGATCCTCGACCATGTCCAGCCGGACGAATTGCTTGGCCTTACGGCGACGCCTGAGCGTACCGACGGCCTTGACGTCCTCGCACTGTCGACGGCCGCATCGCCGCTGAGCTCCGCCTTTGGGACGCCATCGATCAGCAGTACCTGGTCGCCCTTCGTCTACTTCGGCGTTCACGACAGGCTGGACCTGCGCAGCGTCCCTTGGCGGCGCGGCCATGGATACGACATCGCCGCGCTCGACGAACGTCTACACGGCCGATCGACGCCTGGGCTCAGCTCGTGCTCGAGCAGATCAGAAGCAGCATGTCGACCGATCCAGGATATGCGCGGCCTCGGCTTCTGCGTGAGCGTCGAGCACGCCAAGTTCATGGCGCGAGTGCTTCACTGAGCCCGGAGTCCGCTGCGGTCGCGCTGTGGCGAGCTCCGACCGAAGATGAGCGCGGTCGCGCTCCGCGACGCTCTCGGCTCGGCAAGCTCGAGTCGTGTTCACGGTCGACCTCTTCAACGAGGGCGTCGACATCCCTAGGGTGGACACGCTCCTTCTCTTGCGGCCGACCGACAGCGCCGACGCTCTTCCTCCAGCAGTTCGGGCGTGGACTACGAAAGCCGACAGGCAAGAACAGCTGCACTCGTTCTCGATTTCGTCGGCCCGCACCGACAGGAGTTCCGTTTCGACCGGCGACTTCGTGCGCTGCTCGGAGGCTCTCGCAAGCACGTCGAGCGCCAGGTCGAGCAGGGCTTCCCGTTCCTGCCAGCGGGCTGTCACATGGAGCTCGATCGTGAGTCGAGTGAGATCATCCTGGATAGCATTCGACGGGCCGTGCCATCTCGTTGGGATGCCAAGGTTGAGGAGCTGCGTCGGCTACGCGAGGAGGGTCGAGGCGACCTCGTTGCCTTCCTGGAGGACAGCGGCCTTGAACTCGACGATGTCTATGCGGGCACGAAGAGCTGGTCGGATCTCCAGGAGGATTTGGGTGGCTCACTTCTGGCAAGTGGCCCTGCCGAGTCTGCGCTACGCCGGTCGTGCGGACGCATGCTTCACGTCGACGATCGCGAGCGCTTGGATGCCTATCGACAGTTGCTGCAGCGAGACGGCCCACCGGTGTTTGGGGACAGGAGTGATCGACCCGCAAGACTCGCCCGAATGCTTGTCTCGTCGTTGCTGAACAAGTCAATCAGCAAGGGAGCAACGCTCGACGAAGGCCTGGAACTGATCTGGGACCATCCACAGGTTCGCGCGGAGCTGTCGGAGCTGTTCGCGCTCTTGGCAGATCGGATCGACCACCAGCACTTCCGTCTCTCAAGCCATCCGAACGTTCCTTTGCAGATCCACGCGCGCTACACGCGTCTCGAGATCCTCGCCGCATTCCAGCACCGAAATAGCGCAAAGGCGCCCCCGTGGCAGACCGGGGTTCAGTGGATCGAGGAGGAGCAGGCGGACCTGCTTGCCTTCACGCTGGACAAGACGAACGGGAGATTTCGCCGACAACCCGCTATCGCGACTACGCCATCAGTCCAGAGCTGATCCACTGGGAGAGCCAGTCGGTGACACGCGCTGCTTCAGAGACGGGTCTTCGCTATCAGCAGCACGTCGAGCAGGGGTCTTCCGTGATGTTGTTCGCGAGACTGCAACAAAACGAAAGAGCGTTCTGGTTCCTGGGCCCGGGTACCTACGTCGGCCACGAAGGGGAACGCCCCTTGGCAGTGACCTGGCGACTAGAGCAACCGCTGCCAGGCGACCTGTTCAGCTCGTTCGCAGCCGCGGTCGCCTGAACCTACGCCGACTCCCTCGCCTGCCGCGCCCGGTCCACCGGCACCGTCAGCAGCGCCACGCCAACGCACGCGCCCGGCACCAGCAGCCACGCGGAGCTGATGTCGCTCAGGTCCGCGATGAAACCGAGCAGCAACGGCGCCACCAGGATCGCCAGCCCCGCTGCCAACACGAGGCGCGAAGACGCCGCCGCGGGTGCCCCGGGTGCCGTCGCCATGGTGATGGCCGCACACGGCGGATAGAGGATGCCCACGCCGAAGCCGGCCACCGCCATCGCCCCCGCACTCAGCCACCACGAGCCCGAGGCCCACACCGCCAGCACCGCCACGAAGGTCACCACCAGGCCCCCGCGGATGATGCGCATCGCCTCGATCCGGCTCGTGACCTCCATCGACATCACCGCCCGGCCCGCGATCATGCCCGCGATGAAGGCTGAGATCGTGAGCGTGGCGTCGTGCAACGACTCGCCCGTCCGCGCCGCCACCAGCGAACCGCCCCACACGACCACGAAGAACTCCAGGCCGATGACCAGCACCGTCAGCAGCCACGGCAGCCAGTAGGCCCGCGGCAAGGAACCCAGCGCCTCGCCCACCACCGCCGCCGGCTCGGCCCAGCGTGACCACACGAAGAGCACAGCGAGCAACAGCAGGACCGGCACGACCACGAACTGCCAGTCGAACCCGAAGGCCGCACCCGCCGCGATGGCCACCGGCGCCATCAGCTGCGAGGCCTTGGCCACGAACGCCCCCCGCGTCAGCTGCAGCCGAGTGACCGGTCCACCACCGGCACCGAGCGTGTGGGTCACGTGGCCGAACATGGCCCCCGCACCGAGGCCCACGCCCAGCGACGCGCCGAGCGTCACGGCCACCCCGGGCGCCCACGCCAGGAAGAGCAGCGATACCGCCAGCAGGGCCATCCCGAGGTAGTGCACCCGACGTACACCGGCCAGCCGGTCGAACCGCTCCCCGGCCACGCCGGCCACGATCATGCCTGCGGCCATGGCCGACGAATGCAGCCCCGCCTCCGTCTCGGACAACGACAGCGCCACCGCGATGAAGGCGGCCGATGCCCCCACGACGTAGAAGCTGTAGCTGACCGCGGCCTGGTCGACGTAGGCGCGCCGCACCTCGGCTACGGGCGCATGGGAAGTGGTCACGCTCTCAGCCTATTCGTCGTCCACAGCCGGTCGCAGGGCCACAAGTCCCCGATAAGCCCGCAGAGAGCCCGGGCCAACGCCTCGTCGCCATCGTGGCGCCATGACGACACTCGACGAGCCCCTGGTCACGACAGCCTCGGTCACCGACGTCCTCGCGGCCATCGAGTCGGCCGACCTCGAAGCCCCCTGGGAGGAGATGGCACCCAAGCTCTGCGTCGCCCTCCCCCGCCGTCGAGCCTTGCCGGTCGACCCCGACGAGCTGCCGATGCAGGTCTACCCGCCGGGCCTCGAGACGGTCCTCGGGCTCGACATCGGCCCGGCCATGCTCTTCGTGCCGCCGGAGCAGCTGGCCAAGTGGGAGGTCAGCCCCGACGAGGCCTTCGAGCGCGCGCTCGACAACGTCCGTGAGCGAGTCGGCTCACGCCGGCAGTTCGCGCTGGTCCACGAACGCATCGCGGATGTGCCCACGCTCGCCTTCCAGTCGCGCGAGGGCTGGGCCTCGCAGCTGCTGCTCCTGCCCGACGAGCTGGTCCGCGTGCTGGGCAGCCGCAACGGCCTGATCCTGGCACCCATGCGCGACCTGATCATCAGGCTGCCGCTCGACGTCGAGCGCGAGTTCGCCCACTGGCTGCTCGAGGAGTTCGCGGATGTGGACATGAATGCCCTCGACGTTCCGCCCCTCGCCCTCGTCGACGGCCACCTCACGGCCGCCGTCGGCGTGCCCCAGTCATTCCGAAGAACCGCCCCGACCCACTGATCAGTGTCCTCGTTCAGCTCGACGGCTCGCCCTCGGTCGCCGCGAAGCGGAAGAGCAGGTCCCACGCGCTCTGGATCCCCGCGGCGATGAGCAGGAACGCCACCGCGGCCGCGCCCCACACCGCGAGCTCGAGGGTGAGAGCGAAGGCAACGCCTGCCAGCAGGAGCAGCCCCATGGCCAGGAAGGGCAACACGAACTGGAAGGCCAGCGCCGGCTGGCTGAGGCCGGCCCGGCGGGCGTTCACCAGCGCCGACGTCGACGAGATGAGGCCGAACAGGCCGATGAGCACCAAGCCGACCGCCTGCACGTACGGAACGCCACCTGGCGCGAGCATGAGCAACGACGTGAAGAGCGCATAGACCAGGCTCGTGGCGGAGCCGATGGCCAGGCCCCGACGAAGAGGGTCGAGCCTGCGGCGCTCCACGTGGACGGTCAGCCCGACGAACGTGAGGCCCAGCAACACGGCGGCAGCGCCAGCTGAGGCAACGAAGAAGTCGTGCCATGTCGGCAGCGCGGCTTCGAGCTCAGACATCCCGGATCACCTGCCACGGTCCCGTGGGCGACCACGATGTTGTCCCGGTTGCCGGGCGGCGGCTCGCCGCAGGCCCGATCATGCCGCGGCCGGATCGTTGGCGCGCAGTTGGGAGACCGCCTCGCCCAGGCCACCGGTCCAGGGCTGCCCGTGACCCGGCAGCGCCAGGCCCACAGGCAAATCCTCAAGTCTCGAGAGCGAGTCGAGCGCCTCTCGGCGATCGGCCGTGAACGGTGCGATGCGCGGACCCGAGCCTCCATCGGTCACGGAGTAGGTCGCGAACGCGTCGCCCACGAAGACCGCGTCGAGGTCCGGCACCTCGAGCGCCGCACTGCCAGGCGTATGGCCCGGGACAAGGATCACGCGCGGGCTGCCGGGCACGTCGAGCGTGGCCCCGTCACCGTAGGTGGAGACGACTTTGACGACTGGCCGCTTGAGGCCGCCGTTGCGCAAGGCCAGCCACAGGAACCCGAGCAGCGGCATCGGGCGGATCCTGCCCATGGGGTTGTCCGGATCCTCCTCGGCGCGTGCCAGGCCGGCGTCGAGCTCGTGGATCCAGACCGGGACCTCTTGTTCGACGCGCACCCGCTCGGCGAAACCGAGATGGTCGGAGTGGCCATGGGTCAGGACCACCGCGCGCACGTCGGCCACGGTGCGGCCCATCGCAGAGAGCTCCCGGGGCAGATCGTCGTAGAAGCCGGGCATGGCGGCGTCGATGATGGTCACCTCGCCGGAATCCTCGATGAGGTAGGCGTTGACCCGGCTGTCGTCGCCGATGCGGTGGATGTGCGGCGCGAGCTTCATGACCGCACCGCCTCGACATCTCGCGGCCACACGGCCCAGGCCAGCAACAGGCTGCCGAGCAGGACGAGGACGCCGTGTCCGACACGGACCGGTTGCCCGGCCGCGAACTGCGGGATGTAGAGCGCGAAGGCGATGGCCAGCACGATGCCGGCCCACCTGGCCACGCGACCGGAGCGCCAGATGGCGACGGCGAACAGGACCACGCCGAGAGCCAGGCTCAACAGCCCGCCGATGATCCAGAAGATGCCGACCTCCCAGCGGATGTCATCGACGATCGACATCAGCCCGGGGTCGGACTGTTGGACCGCCGCCTGCCCGACGGCGTGCAGCCCGAAGACCTCGGCACCGTAGTACGGCAGTGTCAGACCGACACCGATCCAGCTGAGGACGAGGCCCCACGTGGCGAGTCGCTCTCCGCGCGTGCCTCGCAGATAAGCGTAGACCCCGAAGAGGGCGAGGCCGAGGAGGATGAAGCCGGCCATGGCCAGCGAGTGGGCGACGATCCAGTCGTTCGATGCGAACGCCGCTGCGCCCTGCAGGCCGGTCTCCGGGGAGAAGGGACGCAGCAGCGGGTAGGCGACGAACAGCAGGCCTGACCCGATCAGGGCCGCGGCGGTGAGCACGCGCGAACGGACATCGGTCGCCGAGGCAGCCCGATCGCGTTGTCTGATGTTCTGGTACGTGGTGGCCATGACGGCACTCCTTTCACCGTGTCCAGGTGTGGTGGCGGTCCGATCGTGGTGCTCGCGTGCGCGCAGGGCCCCATGGCTTCCGGCCGCAGGTGCCGTGGTCAGGGCAGGACTCCAGACGTCTACGTTCTGGCCGGCGCCCCCCGTCGCGGGCCTGCCATGTCGTCGACACGATGACCTCCGCTGCTACGCTCGCCGCGCCTGCTCGGGCACGTCGAATGCTGCAATATAGATACCATACGACATATAATGCTGGAGTGCATATGACTGACACGAGCATCGTGGAGGCAGTCGAACGCCTGAGCGTCGAGGCCGTCGGCGTGACCACCCTCGCCCTCATGCGCGTCGACCCCGACCTCGAGCTCACGCTGCGCCAGTGGCGCGCCCTCGTGGTCATCGAGTCGACCCGGTCGGGCCTCCGCGTCGGCGAGATCGCCGCTCGCCTGGGTAGCTCGGGGCCATCGACCAGTCGCCTGGTGCGACGCCTCGAGGAACGCGGGCTGGTCGAGGCCAAGCGCGACGAATCAGACCGACGGGCGACGCTGGTCCGGCTGACGGCGGCCGGGGAACGGCTGCGGACCGCGCTGGTCGAGCAACGACGCGACCTCATCCGGGGGGCGTTGTCCACCCGTCCGCTCCCGCCGGGCGAAGACTTGGCCGAGAGCCTCGAGCACATCGCGGACTGCCTGGCGGATCTTGGCCGCGCGCGCTGAAATGAGAGCATCCAGGGCAGACAGGCGCGGTACGCTGTGTTCGCGATGGGCGATACCGCAGGAGCGAGCCGGGTGGCCCGCCGCCACGCCCCGTCACTGCTAAGAGCCGACGACGTGCGAGCGACCCTCGCCGCATCCGTCCTCCGAGATCTCGAAGCGGACGAGCTGGTGGAGCTGCTCGGTGGTGCGACACGCATCACCCGTTCCGCGGGTGCGGTCACCTACGGTGAGGGCGACACCGAATTGCACCTCCACATCGTCGTCGACGGGCTGGCCAGGGTCTTCGTGTCAGGGCCGGATGGGCGGACGATGACCATCCGCTACTGCCGTCAGGGCTCCATGCTCGGAGCGATCTCGCTCTACGCCCGGTCGTTCGAGATGCCGGCCTCCATCCAGTGTCTCGTCGACACCACATTCCTGGTCCTCGACCCAGGACGCGTCCGACGCCTCATCGGTACCGACCCGCGAGTCGCACAAGCGTTGATGGAGGAGCTATCAGAGCGCGTGCTGGCCTTCATCGCCGAGATCGCTGGCAGTGCCTTCTCGACGGTCAAACAGCGGATCGCTCGCCACCTGCTTGACCTCAGCTCCGACGCGCAGATGGGTGCGGAGCTGGTGGTGCGCCTCTCTCAACAGGATCTCGCGGAGGCCACCGGGACCAGCCGAGAGGTAGTGGTCCGCACCCTGCGCGAGTTCCGCAGCGAGGGCGTCCTCGAGACGACCCGTGGAGCCGTCGTCGTCCTCGACCCGGTCAAGCTCCATGCCTCGACCTATGACCCGACCCTGCAGCACGAGCAAGCGTGACCGTGGAACCAAGGTTCCAGACAGCCCCACGAGCGGGCCGTGACCATGGGCAGCATGGATACGATCGCAGCGCATGCGTCTCCCGGCGCCCATCGCGTCGAGCCGACGAATGGACCCATCACCCTCGAAGAGCTCAGGATGGCCTATCGATGCCCGGGCATGCCCCTCGACGCGCTCCGCTACGAGCGAACGCCGACCGGGCTGCACTACCAGGTCGTCCATTGGGACATCCCAGCGGTCGACACCGGCGCCTGGCGTCTTGAGATCGGCGGCCTGGTCGAACGACCACTGAGCCTCTCGCTCGACGAGATCCGATCTCGCCCCTCGATGTCGGTGCCGGTGACGCTGGAGTGTGCCGGCAACGGCCGAGCGCTGATGCGGCCGCGACCGGTCAGCGCTGCCTGGTTCAGCGAGGGCGTCTCGACCGCACAGTGGCTGGGTACACCGCTGGCTCCACTCCTCGACGAGGCCGGACTGGGGTCGGGGGCCGTGGACATCGCCTTCGTCGGCGCGGACCGCGGGGTCCAGGGAGAAGAGGAGCAGGACTACGCTCGAGGCCTGCCGGTGGACGAGGCCATGCGTTCGGAGGTGCTCCTGGCTTACGAGATGAACGGCCAGCCGCTGGAGCCGCAACATGGCGCCCCGTTGCGGCTCATCGTCCCGGGTTGGTACGGCATGGCCAGCGTCAAGTGGCTGACCGCGATCGAGGTACTCGACCATCCCTTCGACGGCTTCCAGAATCGCGTCGCCTATCGCTACCAGGCCGACGCTGACGATCCCGGGGAGCCGGTCACGAGGATGCGCGTCAAGTCACTGATGGCACCGCCCGGTGTCGCGGAGTTCATGAGCGACCGTCGATTCGTCGAACGCGGCCACAACACCATCAGCGGCCGAGCCTGGTCCGGAGTCGGCACTATCACGCGCGTCGAAGTGGGGGTCGATGGTGTCTGGCACGAGGCCCAGCTGCTCGAACCGATCGGCGAGCGTGCGTGGCGGGGTTGGTCGTTCGGGTGGGACGCGGTCGAAGGCGCCCACGAGCTGGCGTGCCGGGCGACGGACTCGACCGGGGACAGCCAGCCGCTGGAGCCAGCGTGGAACTACCAGGGCATGAGCAACAACGCGGTCCAACGGATCGAGGTCGAGGTCCACTAGCCTGGGGTCGCATCCGCGACCAAAGGGAGGTCAGACTCAGCTGACGAAACGCGCTCGTACGCCGACCAGGTCATACGTACGGCGCGCTCGACGGTCGAATGTCAGCAGCTCGCGCTCATGATGCGCGGCCGTCATGGCGATGACCGCATCGTAGGAAGCGCCACCGCTCACACCCATCCCGACCAGGTCATCGATCACCCTGGTCCAGCGGTCGACCGGCAACGTCAGACACTCACGAGGGAAGGCCCTGGCCAGGAAGTCTCCGACGATCGCTGCCTCAGCCCGGTGGGGAGGTGGAAGCCGGGTCAGCACCGCATAGCTCTCGAGCGCGACGGGCGCAGGCAAGTCCGGTCTGGCAGCGATGACGCCGGCGGCCAGTGCGTGGTCCTCGTGCCAGGATGCGAATGCCGCGACGACGACACTGGTGTCGACGGCGATCATCGTCGTGTCCGCTCGAGCACCTCGCGCACCTGCTCGGCCGTCAACGGGGGCAACGGCCCGGACGGGATGGCGGCGGGGACCCCACCATGCTCCTCGAGTCGCATGGCCACCGGGGCCACGTCCACCTCGAGGTGTCCGTCACGTGCGGTGATCTCGATCTCCTGACCGCCGCTGAGGCCGAGCTCATCCCGCATCGGCTTGGGCACCACGATCCGTCCCGCCTGGTCGATGGTAGTTCGCATGGTACAAATCTACCATCCCTCGTTGTTGGCTCCTGACCGCTGGTCCGCCGCACCGGTCCGTGATCAGCGGACGACGATCACCGACTTGCCCTGGGCCCGTCCGGCCACGAGGTCGTCGATCGCCTCCGGGACCTGCTCGAGTCGGTAGGTGTGGCCCACCATCGGCGTCACCTCGCCCCGATCCATGTACTCGGCCAGCCGCTCGATGTAGCTTTGGCGCTCAGCGCTGATGAACATCGTGAGACGCTGCGAGCTGAACAGCGAGAGCAAGGGGGCGCTCAGCTGGCGGCCGATCCCGCCGGTCCAACGGTCTCCGCCCTCTCCACCGACGATGACGAGGGTGCCGCTGCGAGTGAGCGCCTGGCGCAGCTTCCGCAGCGGGTTGCGGCCTCCGATATCGACGATCAGGTCGTAGCTGGTCGATCCATCGAGGTAGTCGGTCGTCGCGTAGTCGATGACGTCGTCCGCGCCGAGCGACCGCACCAGCTCAGCCTTGGCAGCACTGGCCACCCCGGTGACCCTGGCGCCGAGCGCCTTGCCGAGCTGGACGGCATAGCTGCCGACACCGCCGGATGCCCCGATCACCAGCACGTGCTGGCCGGCCTCGACCTGCCCGACCTCGGTGAGCGCCTGGAGCGCCGTGATGCCCGAGATCGAGGCGACCGCCGCCTGCTCGAACGAGACCGACTCCGGCTTGTGCGTCAGCTTGCTCGCGTCAGCCACGGCGTATTCCGCGTACGAGCCCCGGGCGATCCCGAAGACCTCGTCGCCGACCGCGAACCGCGTCACGTCGCGACCGACCGCCACGACACGTCCGGCCACGTCAGCGCCGGGCACCGGGTTCTTCGGCCGCGTGACGCCAAAGCCCATGAGCCGCAGCAGATATGGCTTGCCGGTCATCAGGTGCCAGACACCGCGGTCGAGGCCGGCAGCGTGGACCTCGATCAGCACCTGGTCAGCCTCGACCTGCGGAGAGGCGATCTGGTCGAGCTTGAGTGTCTCGGTCGATCCGTATGCTCGCTGCACGACGGCCCGCATCGTCTGAGCGCCTTCCCGAGCGCGAGTGATGTTGTCCTCGACCGGGTTCGAACGTGTCTGTGCCTGCACTTGACCTCTCCTTCCGAGCAGCGAAGCTGCCTGTGGGGGTGACTCGTACTTTGTACGGGTGTATGATGTGGTCAGCCTAACGTACTAAGTACGAGACGTCAACAGAGGAAGTGATGAACACCGAAACGCACCGATCGACCCTCACGCGCGAGCGCGTCCTGTCTGGGGCCGTCGAGCTCGCCGACGAGATCGGGATCGAGGCCTTGACCATCCGCAAGCTGGCGGCAGCGCTCGGCGTCAAGCCCATGACCATCTACCACCACGTGGCGTCGAAGGAAGAGATCCTCGACGGGATGGTCGAACGGGTATTCAGCGAGATCGAGCTGCCGCCGGTCGAACGCGACTGGCGAACCGCCATCCGCGCCCGCTGCATCTCCGCCCGGCAGGTCCTGAACCGACACCCCTGGGCCCCTCCCCTGATGGAGTCGCGAACCACCCCGGGACCGGCGACGCTGGGCCACCACGACGCGGTCCTCGGCTGCTTCCGTGGCGGTGGACTCTCACTCGAGCTGACCGCGCACGCCTACGCGATCATCGACAGCTACGTCTACGGCTTCGCGCTCGAGGAGGCGCATCTTCCTGGCGGGGGCGGAACGGAGATCGTCGAGATGGCCGCAGAGATGTCGGCCGACTACTTCAGCGGGTATCCGCACCTGACCGAGTTCACGACCGAGCACGTCCTGCGACCCGGCTACCACTTCGGCAACTCCTTCGAGTTCGGGCTGGACCTCATCATCGAGGGACTGGACCAGGCGTCGAAGTCCGACCGGGAACCGCTCGACCACTTGAACCGTGCTGGCATCATCCGACCACGACCAAGCACAAGGGAGACGCCGATGAACCACGACGAAGCCGTCCGACTGGCCGTCTATCGAGGCTACGTCGAGGACGGGCGACCCCCGCGCGTCGAAGAGATGGCGGTCGAGCTGAGTCTCTCGGCCGAGGCCGTTCGTGAGTCGCTCCAACACCTGCACGAGACCCGCCACCTGGTCCTGCGTGACGGCGAGATCGTGATGGCTCACCCGTTCGCGAGCATCCCGCTCGGCTTCAGCGTGATGGGCAGCGACACGCTCTGGTGGGGCGGCTGCGCCTGGGACGCGTTCGCCATCCCGCAGCTCTGCCCCGACGATCCGGAGGTGCTGGTGGCCACCCAGTGCCCCGGCTGCGGTCTGCCGCTGTCGTGGGTCGTGAACCGCGAGGCACCGCCGGTCGGAGACGAGGTCGCGCACTTCCTCGTGCCCATGCATGAGTGCTGGGATGACGTCGTCCACACCTGCAACAACCAGCGCCTCTTCTGCAGCGTCGAGTGCGTCCAGCGCTGGACCGAGTCAAGCGCTGTCGAGCCGGGCTATGTCATGGACCTGGCCACGCTCTGGCGTCTCGCTGCCCACTGGTACGACGGTCGACTCGAGGAAGGCTACGAACGCCGCGAGCCGGTACAGGCGCTCGAGTACTTCCGCTCGGTCGGTCTCTCGGGCCCGTTCTGGGGGCTGTAGGCACATTACGGTATTGCAGTAATACTGCACCGGCGTTAGGCTGCAACGCATGAAGAGCTACCACGTCTCGGTCCAGTCGCGCGGCACCATCGCCCTCCCGGCTGACCTGCGCCGCCGGCACCATCTCGATGAGCCCGGCGCCCAGGTAAGGATCGTCGAGACCGAGGACGGCTCGATCGAGCTTCAGCCGATGCTGCCCGTCCCGGCTGACCAGCGCTGGTTCTGGACCGAGCGCTGGCAGGCCATGGAACGCGAAGCGGACGAGGACGTCGCTGCAGGTCGGGTGTCGCGAGCCATGGATGTCGATGAGTTCCTCGAGCACATCCGCCAGATCCGCGACGATTGAAGCATCAGGAGCTCGACACCTTCATCCGGGATCTTCATCGACTGAGCCAGGGCGAACGCGACATGTTCGCCGACGTCGTACAGCACGAGTTCCACCCGGCGTGCGAGCGCTTCTCGGAGGACCCGGCGAGCCCGTGGCCACGGGGCCTTCGTGTCAAGCGCGTGCGCGGCAATCTGGGCATCTGGGAGATGACATGGAGCTTCGCCGGGCCTGACGGACGCGCCACCTTCGAGTTCATCGAGATCGATGGCAAGCTGGCCATCCGCTGGCGGCGTATCGGCGGACACGAGATCTTTGGTCGCCCATAGATCACGAGCCAACGACCACGCACGTGGCACCATCTCTTCATGAGCCGGCGCTTCCTCGTGGCCCGTAATCCCGACCCGGCGAGCACGCTGCCCTACCTGCTGCTCGTGCCGGTCGGTGATGGGCTCGCCCTGAAGGCCCGCGACTCATGGCCACGGACCAGTCGCGTGTACTGTCACCGCCTCGATGAATGGCCCGATGATGCCGACATCATCGAGGACGTGCCGGTCCTGGAATGCCACCGGCGTGGCGTCGCGGTCGATCTGGTGCTGGATCGAAAGCGGGAGTACCGCTCGCAGTTCGTGTTCACCCGCATGGCCGGCGGACGCGAGGGCATCTTCTGGCAAACCCGCAAGGTGGCGTCGACCGCACGTCCCGGTGCGCGCATCCCGGGTCGTCGCATCAGCGACCTTCCGGGCACGCTCACGATCCTCGTCGACACACGCGAGCGCTACCCCTATCGCTTCGCGAAGCAGCAGGCCGAAACGGAGCGGCTGGCCCTCGTCGCGGGCGACTACGCGGTTCGCGACGCAAACAGCACGATCGTCGCCGCGGTCGAGCGCAAGACCATCGGCGACCTCGCCGGGAGCCTCAACGACGGCTCGCTCGCGTTCGAGCTGGCCAAGCTGTCGAGCCTGCCGCGCTCGGCCGCTGGTGGTGGAGGACCGCTACGCCGCGTTGCTCAAGCACACCCACACACCTGCTGGCTACCTGCCCGACCTGCTCGCCCGCGTCCAGGTGCGCTACCCGGAGACACCGATCGTCTTTCTCGAGACGCGACCCCTCGCCGAGGAGTGGACCTACCGCTGGCTGGGCGCGGTCCTCGCCGAGCACGCGGCGGAGGGCGACACCTGGGGTGACCACGACGGCGGCTGATCCCGCTCAGCTCGCGGGACCTCCGCGGGGCCTCCGCCATCCCACCCAGACTCATCGGACGCTCGGGACGGTCGCTGGAGCGCCAGTCCATCCCGGGGGAACTCGGATGACGTTGCCGCACGTCGATTTGGCCGATACAGGCCAGCGAGACGCTCGAATGGCGCGACCTGCGGGGTCTCGAGCGTCGCGGTCAGTCTCCCCGGGATGAGCGGTCCCATGTCGCCCCCCGGGATGAGCGGTCCCATGTCGCCGCCTGACGCGGAGCGGCCCCGCGTCGCCGGCGGCGTGCAGTCGTCGTCGACATCGGCCGCTCGCGGGCTGGACACGACCGCTACGCTACGCGCTCCATGACCGACAACGACCGCATGATGGAGATCCTGCTCGAGGTCCACTCCGGGCTGCCGCGCCAAGGGCCCGGGGACGACGAGTCGACCCTGCGCGCCCTCGGCATGTGCACGGACCTGCCCATGCGCCCGGACGTGCTCGATATCGGCTGTGGCCCCGGCATGCAGACGATGGCGCTCGCCCGCGGCACCGACGGGACCATCACCGCGATCGACCTCTTCGAGCAGTTCCTCGACCAGCTGCGCGAACGGGCGGTCGAGGCCGGCGTTCGCGACCGGATCCAGATCATGCGCGGCGACATGAGGGACCTGCCCTTCGGCAAGCACTCCTTCGACCTCATCTGGTCAGAGGGCGCGGCCTACATCATGGGCATCACCGAAGCCTTCACCGGGTGGCAGGAGTTCCTTCGCCCACGCGGCTACCTCGTGGTCACCGAGATCAGCTGGCTGGTGCCCGAGGCGGATGTCCCGCGCGACGCCTTTGACTTCTTCCGCAGCGACTACCCGGGCATCACCGACATCGCGGGCAACATCGCTCGTATCGAGCGCTGTGGCTTCGAGGTCGTGGGGCACTTCACCCTGCCCGACGCGTCGTGGTGGTCCGACTACTACGACCCCTTGGCGGCGAAACTCGCCCCGCTGCGCGAGCGCTTCCGCGGCGACCCGCAGGCGATGCGCTTCATCGAGGGCTCAGAAGAGGAGCAGCGGATCCGTCGAGAGCATGGCGACGCCTACGGCTACGAGTTCTTCGTCACGCGGCTGGTCGATCCTGACTCCGTGCCACCGCCGGACACCGAAGCGGAAGGCGAGCCGGAAGTCGAAGGCGAGACCGTCGTGCGCACCTTCGAGACGGTCGAACAGCAGTTCCCGCCGCCGCTCGACTGACGGCGGCCCCGGCGAACACCCACCCCGGCGGGGACGCGACAGCTCAGGGACCGGCGCCCCGAACTCGAGCGCCGGCGCAGCGTTGCCTGGGCCGCCTTGTGAGCGGACCCGGGCCAACCCTGGAGCCGACCCGGGCAGTGCGGAGGAGATACCGTCGATCAGTCCGAGGTTGCGTCCTCGCAGATGTCGTTGCTGTCGTCGATGTCCGGATCTGCGCGCTCACCGACCACGAGGTTTTCGCCGTTGCCACAGGAGCGGTTGTTGCGAAGGACCGGCGAGCCGGTAGCTGAGTACGATGCCGCTGCTCTCGACTCCCTCCACATCGTTGCCACTGAGCAGTGGGTCGCGAGAAAGACGGATGCCGACTTGCCCGCCACGGACGACGTTGTCCGCGAACCGCGCCCTCACCGAAGCCAGCGCTGATGGCCATCACGTTGTCGGTCAGCGTGTTGCCGGTGATCACCGATGGCTGCAGCCCGGTGTATGATGCCGGCCTGCGTGGCGCCGACGATCTCGTTGTTCACGATGTCCGCGGAGCCTGAGCTCAGGTTGATGCCGTTGACGTCCTGGCCGGGAGATGATGTTGTCCTCGATGACCACGTCGCCATCCGTGTAGAAGGCACCGATGGCCCACCTGTGCGTGTCCTCGATGGTGTTGCCGATGATCACCGTCGCTGGGCCGTGGTTGGCGAGGTAGATGTGCGGACCGCCCGCCAGCGTGTTGGACGAGATCGTGGCATTGGCACCCCCGAAGAGCGCGATGGGGCCACCGCCGCGGATGACGTTCCCGCGGACGGTGGCTGACCCGCCGTTGGTGATGACGACGGAGCTGCCGTTCGGAGATGTGTCCGAACCGTCGAAGGACCAACCCACCTCATCGAAGACCGAATCTGCTCGAGCGTGGGCGATCCGCCATCGAGCGATCACCTCCGAGCCGAGGCCGGTGAACGTCAGTCCGGAGATGGTTGCGTCCGCGTCGATCAGCAACAGGGCGTACGGATCGACGTTGAAGATGCGCTCCCAGAGAGGCGAAGTGGGCCCGCCTTCGGGTGCGGTGATGACGATCTCCTCGACCGGGACCATCGCCGCGCAAGGTGATGTCCTTGTCGATGACGACGGCCTCGGCGTAAGTGCCGGGCCGGACCATGATCTCGTCGCCGTCCTCGGCGGCATCGACCGCGCTCGCGATGGTGGTGAAGTCGCCGCCACCGGACTGCGTCGACGATGATCGGCCCATCGGCCGCGAAGAGCTGGGCACCGGCTACACCGGCGCCGATGACCATCATCATCGCCAGCAGGGTCGCGGCCATGATGGCCGCCACTCGGGCAGTCGGGGATCCGACCGCCACTCGGTTGTTCGTTCGCATCGGGGGCTCCTTGATGAGCGCGAGCCAACGAGCGCGCGGACGCGTCTCGCCGGTCTCGGCCTTGATGGTGGTTCGGAGCCGGTCGGGCGCACGCCGAGGCGCGAGCTCGTGCAGGCCGTCAGCGAAGAGCCGCTCGAGGCGGAACTCGTCGTTCATGCCGTGCCTTCCTTCATGGCGCCGACCGGGGGAGCGTCGGCAACGGGCTGTGTAGCAGCCATCGACTCACGGAGCGAGGCCAGGGCCCGATGCAAGCGGGACTTCACGGTCCCGACGGGGATATCGAGGATGTCGGCCACCTCATCGAGAGGCAGGTCGAGGTAGAAACGCAGGACGATGACCGCGCGATGCTCGATGGGCAGGTCGTTCAGCTGCCGCTCGATCAGGTCGCGGTTCGCCAGCGCGGCGGCGGAGTCGGAGGCGACGGCACGCTCAGGGCCGGGAACGACCTTCAGCTCGACCGTCTTGCGTCGCCGCTCCTTCTTGGCCGCCTTGTAGCAGGCCCACACCGTGATGCGGTGGAGCCAGGCGTCCCACGCGTCGGGATCACGGAGCGCGCGCACGTCCTTCCAGGCGGACATGAGCGCCTCCTGTACCGCGTCCTGGGCACGGTCCGAGTCGCGCAGGATGAGCGTGGCCACGCGATACAGGCGATCGACCGACACGTCCACCAGGCTGGAGAAGGCGTCGTGATCCCCCTCGATCGCTCGCCGGACGAGCTCTCGTGTCATGTGGGCCACCACTTCGGCGCGACGCACTTCGCCGCGCTCATACCCTATTGCGTCTCCGCCGACCCCGGAAAGGTTCCACCCGGGCCGCAGAACGTCAGTTGCCGAAGATGAGCGGCACGCCCTCGCACAGCTCGTTGTCCGAGAGGTCCAGCGGCATCGCGCCGCGGGTCACGGCCATGATGGCGTTGTCGCCGCAGAGCTCGTTGCCGCTGACGCTGGGCTGCCGCATCTGCGTTGATCTCGAGCGCCACGCCCTGGGTGTCGATCACGTTGCCCGTGATCTGCGCGGTGGTGCCCTCCAGGATCTGGATGCCGGTGGCGGCGCCATCGATGATGTTGTCGCGGATCGCACCCTTCAGGCACGCCGCCAGGATGGCGATCCCGGGGTCAGGCTGGACGATGGTGTTGCCCTCGATGACCAGCTCGCTGCAGGACCCCGATTCGATCGAGTACCGGCCCGAGTTGTCGATGGTGTTTCCGCTGATGACGGTGTCGTCGCCGGTGTCGCTGAGGAAGATGGCCGCGCCCTCGATGAGCGTGTTGTCCGTGATGGTGGCGTCAGACGCACCGGCGATCTCGATCTCGCCGCCACCGATGAAGGTGTTGCCGGAGATGGTGGGGTTGGAGAAGAGCTCCACGAAGATCGACTGCGCGGCCTCCTGGAAGCCGTCCCAGTCGGCCCCGGTATAGGTCCACCACTGGTCGCCCACGCCGTCGAAGACCATGCCCGTGATGGTGGGCTCGGCGGCGGTGATCCGGACGCTGTTGCCGGGACCGCGGATGGTGAAGTTGCTGATGGTCGACTGCCCGCCGTCGATGAGCAGGATGGGCTCGTCGTCGTTGGCGGGCCGCAGGATGACGTCGCCCACGTTGCCGCCACCGACGAGCTCGATGGTCTTGTCGATGATGCGCAGGTTCTCGACGTACTCGCCGGGGAAGATGAAGACGGTCTCGCCGTCCTCGGCCGCTTCGATGGCCTCCGCGATCGTCTGCTTCATGTCCTCGTCGTCGGGGTTGACCACGATGGCCTCGCCCGGGACGAGGATCTCGCCGGTGCCATCGGACTGGCCCAGGAAGCCCCCGGGCAGCGCCAGTCCCAGCACCAGCAGGACCGCCACCACGGCGGTGCCACCGACGGCGAGGATCGGGCTCAGCGATGGCCGTTGATGGAGGCGAAAGAGATCGCGCCACCAATCGCGGACGAAGACGCGCGAGCGGCGTCGGGTGAGCGCGGTGCGGGCGATGACGTTGGGCGCGAGCACGGCCGGCTCACGCGTCGGGGCCTCATCCTCGAACCACTCGCTGAGGAGCCGCTCGGTGTCGGGCTCGTGCACCTGCTCATCCCAGGGGGCGTCGCGACGGTCGGTCATGACGTCGTCCTCCCGAGCGTCGTCGCGCGGGCGTCGGCGGTGAGGGCGGCGCGCATGGCAGCGACCGCCCGATTGACGCGCGACTTGGCCGTGCCCACCGGGATCCCCAGGGTCTCGGCGATCTCGGGGAACGAGTAGCCCACGTAGTGGTGCAGCACCAGCACGGTCCGCTGGTCGACCGGTAGTCGGGCGAACCCGCGCTCGAGCTCGTCACGATCGGCGTTCTGGTGGCTGAGGTCGGCCGACGCGGTGACCGCTCGGACCTGGCCCTCGACCTCGATGCGACGGCGCTCACGCTTCGCCTCGCGGTAGCACTCGCGGACGAGCACGCGGTGGAGCCACGCATCGAAGCGGTCGGGATCGCGGAGCCCGGAGAGGTCACGCCAGGCGGCCACGAGCGCCTCCTGCGTGGCGTCCTCCGCGCGGGTCTTGTCTCGGAGGATCAGCATCGCGACTCCGAACAGCTTGCGACTGGACAGCCGGACGAGCTCGCTGAACGCGTCATGGTCCCCCTTGATCGCCTGTTCGACGAGCTCGCGCTGCATCGACTTCTCCGCTCCTCGCTCGACCGTGAATCGGCCGCGCTCACCCAGTCAGGGGACCCTCATCGACGAATGGTTCCGCCTTCATCGGTCGAGCTCGCAGATCTCGTTGGTGCCGATCGAAGGGTTCGAGTCACCGACGATCCTGATCGCCTGCCGTCCAGCGCAGAGCTGGTTCCCGGTCACGGACGGCGAAGCATCCTCGATGACGAGGGCGAAGTGCGACACGTCGGCGACCGAGTTGTCGACGATGTGCGGCGGCTCGTCGCGACGCACGGTGCCCGGCGGGACGCGGTCGTAGTTGATGGAGCGCGCGTGGATGCCCAACCGTCCGCCACTGATGTCGTTGCCGGTTACGGTCATACCCTGGCCGATCGTGGCGATGCCGACCTCGGTCACGTCGTGGATGGTGTTGCCCACGAACGTGCCGGTAGTCTCGACCGCGACAAGGCCCAACTCGCTGCCGGACATCGTATTGCCCTCCACGAGGCACTCGCTCACGAACTCCACGAGAATGCCAAAGAGGCCGCCATCCACGTCGTTGCCAGTCACGTTCGCGATCGTCTCGGGATCCAGGATGGCGATGCCCGGCTCGTCCCCATCGGGCAGGACCCGGTTCCCGACGATCTCGAAGCTGGCGCCCCTCTCGATCACGATGCCCATGCCGAAGGCGGTGTTGCCCTCGAGCCGGCCCGTAGCGCCTTCGCCACCGAGGAAGAGATCGCGGAATTCATTGCCGGTCGCGACCGTGTGGCTGGACGTGCCCCACGTGCCCAGCCGTTCGATGGATGAGTCCTCGACGGTCACGAATGCGTCGCCGCGCACCCCGACGAAGCCATTCGTGTCGATGTCGCGGACTGTCGAGGTCCCGCCGTCGAGCAGGAGGGAGGTATAGAGGACATCGTCCTCATCCATGATCGAGAGGCTCTCGATCGTCACGTCGGCATCCTCGATGTGGATCGTGACGACGCTCGACTCAATGGGCCTGTCCCGAGGGCTTGAACGCCTCGCTTGGGGCCGCGCTCGAACCATGTCCACGATCTGCCGGTCGGACTCGTCCTGCAGGATCATGATCTGCTCGCGAGGCCCGTCACCGACGAGGGTGAGGTCTTTCTCGATGTGGAGGTTCTCGACGTAGGTGCCGGGCGCGATGAGGATGGTGTCGCCGTCGGAGGCTGCCTCGATCGCCTCGGTGATCGTCTCGTGGTCGGCGCTGCCATCCTGCGCCACCGTGATCGGGGCACCGTCCTGGGCGACGATGGCACCGCCGTGCCCACTAGCAGGGCGACGACCACCCCGGCCATGCTCAGGTGTCGGACGCTTCGCATGGTCGTCCCTCCCTTGCGCGGATCTGCCGAAGCCCCCCGGAAGGCGCGCACCATACGCCTCTTCAAGACGCACGACAACGCCCCCGCCCCGGTTTCCCGGGACAGGGGCAGGAGAGCCGAAGGGTTCGGACTACTCGGCTGCGGCCTCATCCTCACCACCCGGGACGGTGATGTCGAAGAAGGCTGTCGCCTGGATCGTGGTACCGACGGGCACGAACTCCTCGTTCAGGACGCCAGTCTCAGGGTCGATGTCCGCGGACGCCATGGCCGTCGCCAGCAAGTCGTCGCTGATGACGATGGTGTGCTTGCCGGGGGCGAGCGGCTCGAGCATCACGAACCAACCCATCGTCTGCCAGGTGGTTTCGCCTGCGGGCACGCCGAAGAGGTTGTCCTCGGGCATATCGAGGGTGAAGGGGTCATTCATGACCCAGGCCGAGCCGCCGACCGGGATGTCCCTGCCATCGACGTTGATCCGGGGGTTCGTCATGAACATCGCTTCATCCAGGGTCATGGCGGTGAGCTCCTCGACGGGCATGTCCTGCGACCCGTTTCCGGCAACCGCCGGGTCCGATCAGCACGTACTGATCGGGCTGGATCTCACACTCGTAGTGCGCGGTCGTGCCGAACATGCCGTTGCTCAGGTGGAAGACCGGGCCACCCTGCCCCGCCTGGCAATCATTCTGCGTCGCGTAGTGCTCGTCGAGCGGCGTGCCCAAGAACCACTCGTCGCGCTTTTGCACCCAGTGCGAGATGGGCTCGCCAGCCACGAGCTCACCCATGGGCACGACGCCGAAGTCTCTGGCGTCGAGCGCATCGATGCAGTACGGGCAGGCGCCATCCTCCTCGGACCCGATCGCGTCGTCCTGTGCGAAGACGGCCGTGCTACCGACGATCGAAACCGCCGCAGCCAGCGCAGCGCTCATGGCAAATCGCTTCTTCACGCGTAGTACCTCTCTATCCCCCCCTGCATTCGAACTCTTCTGTTGCCGCGGCGAGGCGGCCGCGAAGGCCGCTCTCACCTCTATGGGTACTGAGCGCCCGGAAGGGTTCCCAATTCGCCGGCAGAAGCCTCGGCGAGTGCATCAGCTACGACCTGGCGGCGTCAGCGATATCGCCGAGCGGGGACGGAGTACCGGGCCGGCCTTGCGACCGACCCGGTACGACAGCGCCCGAGTGCGCCAGCTACTGGGCGGGTGCGTCCTCGCAGATCTCATTGCCCTCGGTTTCGAAGCCTGCGTCACCGGGGTCGTCGAGGTTGATCTCGTTGTCGCAGATGGTGTTGCCGCTGAGGGTCGCTTGGGTGCTGCTTCCGTTGACGGTCAACCCTCGTCCGTTCCCTGTGATGGAGTTGTTGATCAGCTTGGGGTCGCCGCCGTTGATGACGACACCGTCGGCGAACCCGCTGATGTCATTCCCACTGACGATGCCCGAGGTCCGTGCCAGGCTCATGCCGACGCCACCGCCGGCGAGGGCGTTGTCGTCGACGGTAGGGCTACCGCCCGAGAGGTTGATGGCGAAGAACCTGGAGCCCGATATGGAGTTGCCCACGATGGTGGGTTCGAAGGTAGAGCCATCTGCGGACGTGGTGACGTTGATGCCCTCGCCAGTGGTGATGCCCCAGTCCTTATCCTCGATGGTATTGCCCGCCACCGTGGCTGCGGTCGCACCCAGGAACGTGATGCCCTGGCGCCCGTCACCGGTGATGGTGTTGTCGCGGATGACCGCGTCAGCCCCGAAGTCGCCGTGGATGGCGCCGCTCTCGTGCAGGGTGTTGCCCTCGAAGACCGGATCGGCGTCGGCGTATGCGGAGAGGCCGCCGCCTCCGATGAGCTCGTTCTCGGTGAAGACCGGTTTGCCCAGTCCCTGGACGACGACCGCTCCGGTGGTCGCGCCAGATCCTTCGTACGCCTGCCCGACCTGATCGAACAGGACACCGTGGACCGTTGGAGCGCCCCCCTCGACGAAGAGGCGAGAGGCCTGGCCGGCGAACGTCAGGTCTTGCACCTCGGCGTCGGTCTCGACGAGGAGCATCGCGTACGGCGCTCTGAGGATCCACGAGAAGTCGACGTCCTGTTCGGGCCCGCCCTCGGGCGCGGTGATGATGATCTCTTCGCGCGGACCGTCGCCGAAAAGGGTCAGGTCCTTGTCGATGACCACGGCCTCGGCATAGATGCCGGGCCGAATCGCGACGGTGTCGCCGTCGCTGGCAGCGTCGATGGCGGCCTGGATGCTTTGGAAGTCGCCACTGCCATCCGCGGCCACGACGTGGGTCGCGTCCATCTGGCCCGGGACCACCGGGTCGCTGTCGGTGACGTTGACCGAGATCGCGAGGATGGCGAGGGCGGCAGTGATGCCGGTCGCGCTGAGCATGATTCGGTTCCTCCGGTTCGTGTTCGGTGGGGGGTCGTGATCGTCGGCGCGGCGTCCCGCACCCTCGTCACGGTCGAGCCACCGCCCCAGGAACCGGCGCCGGGCCTGGGGGGTCACTGGGAATTCGTCGAGTAGTCGATCGAGGCCTGCGACCGCCTCATCGGGAGAGAGGTCGGTCTGGGTCAGCCACGAGCTGAGCTGGCCCTCCATCGCCTGGTCGGGTCGAAGGTCGCGGTCGTTAGTCATGACGTCCCCTCGATACGGATCTCGTTCATGGCCGCGGAACCACCACTCGGCTGTCTCGTGTCGGCGTCGATCGAGGCGCGCATCGTCTGCAGTGCGCGATAGAGGCGCGAGCGGGCGGTGCCCGATGGGATGTCGAGCGT
The DNA here is from genome assembly GCA_963731995.1 of uncultured Chloroflexia bacterium. Lineage (GTDB taxonomy): Bacteria > Chloroflexota > Limnocylindria > Limnocylindrales > CSP1-4 > JAFMJV01. The sequence goes on along the minus strand of CAVSXV010000004.1, from coordinate 501,891 downwards.
CGCGGCGACCTCTTCGAGCGGCAGGCCCACCAGGTGGCGCAGTACCAGTACCGCCCGCTGCTCGACCGGCAGCTGCCGAAACCCACGGTCCAGCAGCTCACGATCGGCGAGCGGGCCGATCTCGTCGGGCGCGACGGGCTCGCCGAGTGTGTCGATGGGCATGTTCGGGAGCCAGCGCCTGGCCCGCTTCGCCTCGGCGTAGCAGACGTTGACGGTCAGCCGGTACGACCAGGCCTCGAAGCGCGCGGGGTCGCGCAGCTTGGGCAGGTGGCGCCAGGCCTCGAGCATGGCCAGCTGCACCGCGTCCTCCGCCATCGGGCGGTCACGCAGGATGCCGTACGCGAGCGAGTGCAACCGGCCGTACGTGGCCGATGCGATCTCAGCGAACGCTGCCTGGTCCCCCCTTTGGGCCCTTATGACGAGCTCGGTGTCCATATCCGTGCCTCGTGGCGCCGGCGAGTGTCGGCGCTTCACAGGGTATGAGTCGCGTCCAGCGGGAGATGACTCCACTTGAGCTGGCGTATCACCGGTGATACGCTGTGAGACATGGCAGACGTCACCATTCGCGAACTCAGGAACCAGGGCGGCAAGGTGATCGACCGCGTCATCGGGGGTGAGATTCTGACGGTGACACGCGACGGCGTCGCCGTTGCGCAGCTCATCCCGGTCGGCGACAGACCGCTGACGACCGCTGCGCTGAAGGAGCGATGGAAGCACCTTCCCCCCATGGATTACGACTCGCTCCGCCGTGACATCGACGAGATCATCGATCCGTCTCTGTGGTGAGCAACCGAGGATCCGGCCTCCTGGACACGAGCGTGGTCATCGTGCTGGAGCGGCTCAGCGCGACGGTCGAGCTCCCGCGGGTATCGTGGATCAGCGCGATCACGCTGGCTGAGTTGACGGTCGGTCCCCTCGTGGCCTCTGGTGCGGAACGATCGGAGCGGCTGGCGCGGCTGCAGCGGGTCGAGTCGGACTTCGAGCCGCTGCCATTCGACGCAAATGCCGCACGCGCGTTCGGCCAGGTGGCAGCGTCTTTGCGGCGTGCAGGCAAGAAGACGTCCGCCCGAACGTACGACGCGATGATCGCTGCGGTCGCCCTGGCCAACGGCTTGCCGCTCTTCACCTGCAACCCTCGTGACTTCGAAGGTATCGAGGGGCTGGATATCGTGACGGTCCCGGTTCCCGTTCACCATGAGTAGCGGACGTTGGCGCCTGGGTGCGCAGCGAGACCGCGCCGAGCGCTACCTGGTCATCACCATCGCCGCGTTCGCGGTGACCGTCGGTGGCGTGCGTTGGTACCTCGACACGGCTGGCTATCCGACCGTCGGCGGCGGCGAGCTCCACGTCGCGCACGTGCTGTGGGGCGGGCTGGCCCTCTTCATCGCCGCGCTGTTGCCCCTGCTCCTCGCCGGTCGGCGTGCCCTGCTGATCTCGGCGCTCCTCGCGGGCATCGGGGCCGGCCTGTTCATCGACGAGGTGGGCAAGTTCCTGACCTCCACGAACGACTACTTCTACGCGCCTGCCGCGCCCATCATCTACGGCAGCATCCTGCTGCTGGTGCTGCTCTGGCTCATCATCCGGCGCCGGAGCGCCACCGACTACGACGTCACGCACGTGCTCCTCGAAGCGCTACAGGACGGGGTGGATGGCAACCTGACAGCGGTCGACCGCCAGCGGGCCATCGACCTGCAGCGCGAGGCCGAGGAGGGCCGGCCCGGCGATCCGGACAGCGTCCCGGAGCTGCTCGTCCGAGCCTTGACGTCTCCGACCATGGATGAGCGGTTGACGGCGGAAGGCTGGGTGGCCCGCGGTGACGCCCGCCGGCTGCTCGAGCGCCTCCTGCCCACACGCCTGGAACGATGGCTCATCTACCTCTCGCTGGGCATGGCCGTGGTGACCGCGCTGGTGGCCGCACTCGTCCTGGTGGCCAGCACCCAGATCGAGCTGGGCGATATCAACGAGCTCGTGGAGGATGCCGGACGCCTGGAGTTCCCGAGCGAGCCCATCTGGATCCTGTTGTCCCTCGCGGTCAACGTCGTCGTCGGCGTGGCGGCCGTGGTCGCGCTGGTGCTGCTGGCTCGCGGTCGCACGTGGCGGGGGCTGAACGCAGCGCTCGTGGCCCTGCTCACAAGCCTGGTAGCCGGCGGGCTCGTGACCTTCTACGCGGCCCAGGTCACGGCGCTCACTTCGACCGTCCTGGTCGTGCTGCAGCTGGGCTTGGTGCTCGACCTCCGGATCAGGACGGTCCGTGCCAGCGTTGACGATGCCAGCGCCTGAGCCCCAGGCTCGCGACGTGTCGTCGTTCGCCATCCCCGCACAACCCCCGTTCGCGCTGCGCGCGCGCCTCCTGAGCGCGCTGCCCGACGGCAACTCCCTGTGGCTCCCCGACGGCGTCATCGAGGTCGACGAGGCGGGCCGCATCCGCTCGGTCCGAGCTGCCGCTGATGCATCAGGAGCGGAGACCGCCATCGACCTGCGGCCCCTGGTGGTCATGCCCGGCCTCGTCGACACCCACGTCCACATCCCACAGGTGCCGGCCGCGGGCCTGGGCGCGGGCATGGACCTGTTGGCCTGGTTGGAGCGCTACGTCTTCCCCCTGGAGCGCGCCTTCGATGTGGCCACAGCGGATGAGCTGGCGCCACAGGTGTATCAGGCCATGGCCGCGGCCGGCACCACGACCTTCTCGGGCTACGCCGCAGTCTGGCCGGACTCCACCGATGCCTGCTTCCGCGCGGCAGAGGAACACGGCATCCGGGCGACCATCGGGGCCGTGCTCATGGACCGCCTGACCTACGACGATCGCACCCCGCCGAACCAGATCCTCGACAACGCCATCCGTGCGTCAGGGGAGCTCTGCGAGCGCTGGCACGGCGCGGCCAGAGGGCCGGCTGCGCTACGCCTTCACGCCTCGATTCGCGGTCTCGTGCACGGCTGACATGCTCCGTGAGTCGGCCGCACTGGCCGAGCACTACGGCGCCATCTGGCAGACGCACCTCGCGGAGGATGCCCGCGAGATGGCCACGGTCGCGGGGCACTTCCCCGAGGCAGCCGACTACCTTGACGTCTACGACCAGGCGGGTGGCCTGGGCCGCAAGGCGCTCCTGGCCCACTCCATCCACCTCTCCGAACGCGAGATCGCACGCATGGTCGAGACCGACTCGGCCGTCGCGCACTGCCCGGTCAGCAACATGTTCATCCGTAGCGGCGTGATGCCGCTCGCGCGCTACCTCGACGAGGGCCTGCGGGTGGGTCTGGGCACCGACGTGGCCGGCGCGCCCGAGCTCTCGGTCATCACCCAGATGCGCCTCGGCTTCTTCCAGCACAACTCCAGGGCCGTGCTGGTGGCTGATGATGCTCCCGTGCCCGGTCCACTCGAGTGGCTGCGGCTGGGCACGCTCGGCGGCGCGGAGGCACTGGGGCTCGGCGACGTCATCGGCTCGCTCGAAGCAGGCAAGGAGGCCGACCTCATCGCGGTCGACCCCGAACTCGGGCGGCCGCCCACCGCGGACCCGTGCCGGGACGTGGACGAGGTCGCGGGCCGACTCATCTTCCGCGAGCGGGTCGGGATGGTCCGGGCCGCGTGGGTGCGTGGACGGCGACTCGAGGGTCCCCTGCTGGCGTAGCATCGCGCCATGGCATTGCTGGGCATCGACCTGGGCACCTCGGGCGTCAAGGCCGTCGTCATCGACGAGTCCAGCACGCGCGTGCTGGGTACGGGCTTCCGGGAGATCCCCATGGAGGTGCCTGCCCCTGGTCGTGCTGAACAGGACCCGGAGGCGTGGTGGTCCAACACGGTCCTGGCCGTGCGCCAGGCCCTGCACGAGGCCGACAAGCCCGAGATCCGCGGGATCGGTTGCGACGGGCACATGCACGGTGGCGTGCTCCTTGATGGGGCGAACCAGCCGCTGGGCCGGGCCATCACCTGGGCGGACCAACGCGCGGCGGAGCTGATCCCTGAGCTCGAGGCTGACATCGGCATCGAGACCTTCCTGCGCGTGGCCGGGACCCGCCCGGCCGCCGGGTTCATGGGGCCGACCCTCGCCTGGCTGCGTCGCCATGAGCCTGGCCGCCTCGATGCCACGGCCGCCTTCATCCTGCCCAAGGACTACCTGCGCCTGCGCCTCGTCGGCACGGTCGCCACCGACATCAGCGACGCCTCAGGCACGGCTCTGTTCGACGTGGGGGCACGCACCTGGTCGACCGAGCTGACCGAGCGCCAGGGCGCCTCCGCCAGCATCCTGCCGCCCCTGCTCGAAGCAGCCGACGTCGCCGGAGGTCTGTCGGCGAAGGCGGCCTCAGAACTCGGGTTGGCACCGGGTATCCCGGTCGCGGCCGGTTGCTCCGACCAATGTGCACAGGCGGCCGCCAACGGGCTCGTCGATCGCACCAGCGGCTCGGTCGCGCTGGGGACCGGCGGCCAGATCGTGGTGGTCACGACGCAGCCTATGCCCGACCCGCAGGGCCGGATCCATACCTTCTGCCACGCCGCTCCCGGCCGCTGGTACCAGCTGGGCGCGACACTGTCGGCCGGACTCTCGCTGCGTTGGCTGCGCGACCGCTTCCGCCTCACCTCGAGCAACCCCTACGCCACGATGGGCACCTCTGCGAGCCAGGCGCCGCCCGGCGCCGACGGGCTCATCTTCATCCCCTACCTCGTGGGTGAGCGCTCACCGATCATGGAGCCAGAGGCGACGGGGGCATTCATCGGCCTGACCTACGCTCACCGCCGCTCGCAGCTGACACGAGCCGTGATGGAGGGTGTGGCCTGCTCGCTGCGCGCGACCCGCGACGCGGTCATCGACGCCGGTGGGCAGTGCGACCGGTGGCTGGCGGTCGGTAACGGCCTGGCCTCGCCGATCTGGCGAGGCATCCTCGCGGATGTCTACGGCGAGCCCCTCAGCTTCGTGGCGGCGCCCGAGCGGACGGCCGTGGGCGCGGCGCTCATCGGGGGCATCGCGGCCGGCACCTACGCGGGCTACGAAGAAGCCGCTGCGGCTGCGACGCCATCGCTGCACACCACCGAGCCCGATCCCGAGCGCGTGCGCATCTATGAGGCCGTCTACCAGCGCTACTCGAGGCTGTCGACGATGCTGCTTGAGGAAGGGCGCGCCTCGCGCACCTGACGCCTGACGCCTGACGCCTGACGCCTAGAGCGTCGGCTTCCAGACCATCAGCGCCACGATGGCGATGATCAGGACCAGCAGCGCCACACCTGCCAGCTGCATGCGACGGACGAGCGCGGGCAGCTCCGGCGCCGGACCGTCGGGACCCGGCGGCTGCGAGGTCAGCTCGATGACCTTGTTGAGCACGGGCCGCTGCACGAGGAAGACGACCAGCAGGGCGATCACATAGAGGACCAGCGCCAGCGACAGCCACAGCTCCTGGAAGCGCTCCATGCCGCCGCTGTCCATGACCAGCAGGGTGCCGGTGATGAACATGGTGATAGCCACCGGGATGATGACGCCGTTCGAGACGCGCTTGGCGGCACGCAGATACCAGTTGCCATGCTGGGGCTCGGCGGCACTGGCACGACCGAAGATGGGGGCATAGAAGCCGAAACCGAAGGCGGCGATGGCGCCCAGGATGTGCAGGAACAGCCACAGTTGGTACATGGCGAGATAGTAGCGTTGCCGCACTCCACTGGAGAAGCGCCTTCGCAGTCCGCGAGCAGTACGATACGCGGGTCAGCCAGCCAAGGGAGGAGCCGTCGTTTGAGCGCAACCGATCGCCATCCGCGTGCCTCGGCCGAAGGTCCGGTCGTATTGACGCCGCCCGCCCCCGGAGAGGTCGCGGCACCCACCCTCGGTATCGCGGTACCGGCCCCGCTTCGCCGTGAGGGACGGGCCAAGCTCACCGGCGAGGCGCTCTACACCGACGACCTGGTGTTCCCTGGTGCCTGGTACGGTGCCGCGATCCGCTCGACCGACGCGCACGCCAGGCTCCTCGGCCTGGAGCAGGATCCCGACTTCGACTGGTCCAGGGTCGTGGTCATGACCGCCGCCGATATCCCCGGCGACAACGTGGTCAGCGTGATCATCGACGACTGGCCGGCGCTGGCGGAGGGGGAGATCCAGCACGTGAGCCAGGCCGTGGCCCTGCTCGCGGCGCCCGACAAGGCCACGCTGCGCGAGGCCCGGAAGCGCATCCGACCGCGAACGGAGCCACTGCGGCCCGTGTTCGACCCCGAGGAGTCCGAGCACCAGTTCGCGGCCTACGAGATCACCAAGGGCGACGCGGAGACGGCCTTCGAGCAGGCCACGCTCATCGTCGAGGGCGAGTACCGCGTGGGCCATCAGGAACAGCTCTACATCGAGAACCAGGCCATGATCGCGGAGCCTCGCCCGGACGGCGGCATCACCATCACCGGCTCGATGCAGTGCCCCTACTACGTCCACAGCGCCCTCAAGCAGGCACTCGGGTTGACCGACGAACAGGCGGTCATCACACAGGCAGAGACCGGCGGCGGCTTCGGCGGCAAGGAGGAGTACCCCTCGACGGTGGCGGTCCATGCCGCTCTGCTGGCGCAGCGCGTAGGCAAGCCCGTGCGCATGATCTACGACCGGCACGAGGACATCGCTTCCACGACGAAACGGCACCCCGCGATCGTGCGCTACAAGTCGGGGGTCTCGGCCGCGGGCGAGCTCATCGCACAGGACATCGAGGTCATCATGGATGGCGGCGCGTTCTGCACGCTCTCGCCGGTGGTGCTCTCGCGCGGCGTGCTTCACGCGGGCGGTCCGTACGAGTGCGACAACGTCCACATCAAGGGCCGCTCGATGGCCACCAACACCCCGCCCAACGGCGCCTTCCGCGGATTTGGAGCGCCGCAGGTCGGCTTCGCCCACGAGATGCAGGTGGCCCGCATCGCTAACGAACTGGGGCTCTCCCCGGCCGAGCTCCGTGGTCGCTGGATCTACCGCGAGGGCGGCACCACGCCGTCAGGCCAGGTCCTGCGCGAGTCCGTGGCGGCCGATGAGGTGCTGCGCGAGGCCACGGAGGCTGCCGACTACGAAGGCGTGCTGGAGGTCAGCCGCCGGACACGTGCGCTGCGCTGGGGCGAGGCAGCCGAGGCCGGTGCGGGCTTCAACTCCACGCGTGTGCGTTCGGCGTCGGGCATCGGTATCGCCATGGGCTGGCACGGGGCTGGCTTCACCGGCAAGGGCGAGGTCACCATGGCCAGCACCGCCGGGGTGGAGCTGGGCGCCGACGGGGTCATCCGGTTGCTCATCGCCAGCACGGAGATCGGCCAAGGCACCAACACGGTCATGCCCATGATCGTGGCTGACGTGCTGGGCGTGGCACCCGAAGCGGTGGAGCTGGCGCCTATCGATACCTCGATCGTGCCCAACAGCGGCCCCACCGTCGCATCGCGGACGGTCATGGTGGTCGGCGGCATGGTCTCGAAGGCAGCGGCTCGACTACGGGCGCTGGTCGAGGAACGCTCTGGTGGCGACTTCGCCGAGGTCTACCGAGCGGACGCTGCTGCCCACGGCGCCACGCGCGTCGATCAGCCGTACGAGTCCTCGGTGGAGGTCGAGTTCAACGAGGAGACATACACCGGCGACGCCTATCCCGCCTTCGGCTGGGCCTGCGCGGTGGCCAAGGTGGATGTGGACCTCGACACCGGTGAGGTGCGGGTCCGCTCGGTGGTCTCGGCCGATGACGTGGGCCGCGCCATCCATCCGCTGCTGGCCGAGGGCCAAATCGAGGGCGGCACCTTGCAGTCGGTGGGCTACGGCACCATCGAAGAGATGAAGATGCAGGACGGGCGCTACCTCAACGATCGCCTGGCCACGTACCTCATCCCCACCTCGCTCGATGCGCCGGATATCAAGTCCATCCTCGTGGAGGCGCCCTTCAGCGGTTCGCCCCATGGCGCCAAGGGCGTCGGGGAGTTGCCCATGAACGTGGCCGCGCCGGCGGTCATCGACGCCATCCACGACGCGGTGGGCGTCTGGATCACGGATCTGCCTGCGACGGCAGAGAAGATCCTCGCAGCCATGGAGTCGAACGAGTGACAGCAGCTGTTCAGGAGGGCCCGGTGGGGCCCGGGACGACCTACCGCTTCACACTCAACGGTGAGCCTCGCGAAGTAACGGTGCCGGGCATGCGTCGACTGCTCGACGTGGTGCGTGAGGACCTGGGCCTGACGGGTACCAAGGAAGGCTGCGGCGAGGGCGAGTGTGGTGCCTGCACCCTCATCCTCGACGACATGGTCGTCGACGCCTGCCTGGTGCCTGTGTGCCAGGTCGACGGTTCCGAGATCCGCACGGTCGAAGGCCTGTCAGACGCCGAGAGCGAGGTCCTGAGCCCGTTGCAGCAGGCGTTCCTCGAGTACGGTGGTGCCCAGTGCGGGATCTGCACGCCCGGCATGCTGATGGCCGCGCAGGCGTACCTCGACGACGGCGGGTCGGCTGACGAGCCGGACATCCGCGAGGCCATCGCGGGCAACCTCTGCCGCTGCACCGGATACACCAAGATCATCGACGCCATCGAAGCGGCGGCACGTTCGCGTGAGGCGGACTGATGGCGGTCGAGCCACCGGTCGTTAGTCCAGCTACCCTGGTCGGATGCGTTGGCGCTGATGGCCGAGGGTGGCTGGCGCCCGCATCGCCGGCGGCACCGACCTGATGGTCCAGCTGGAGGCGGACACTGGAGAGCCTCCGGAGCGTGTGCTGGACCTCTCGCGGCTCGACGAGCTCAAGGGCATCAGGACCGATGGCTACGAGGTTTCCGATGGGCGCCCTGACGACGTACACGGAGCTGCGGCACTCACCGATCGATCTCGGCGCGCCTGCACGCGCTGGCGCAGGTGGCGGCGACCGTGGGGGCAGCACAGATCCAGAACCGAGGCACGATCGGCGGCAACATCTGCAATGCCTCCCCCGCCGGCGACACGCTACCGGTCCTGCTGGCGGTCGACGCGATCTTCGAGTGCGTCTCGACAGAGGGCATCCGCGAGGTTCCGGCACGCGAGTTCTGGACCGGATACCGGCAGACCGCGCTGCGTGAGGACGAGCTGCTCCTGCGACTCAGGTTCGCGGTCGATCGTTCCCGGCATACACGCTTCCGCAAGGTCGGCACGCGTGCCGCGCAGGCCATCTCCAAGGTCGTGCTCGCACTCAGCTACCGCGATGACGATGGCACCTGGCGTGACGTGCGTGTGGCCCTGGGGTCGGTGGCGCCCACGACGATCCGTGCCGCCGCTGCCGAGGCCGTGCTCGAGGGCTCCCGGCCGAGCCAGGCCGTGGCCGAGGAGGCCTCACGCGCCCTGGCTCAGGAGATCCAGCCCATCGACGACGTACGCTCGACCGCCGGGTACCGGCGCTCGGTGAGCGGCCGCGTCCTGCATCGGCTGCTGCGCGAGGAAGGCGGTTGGTAGGTCCCTCGCCGAGGTAGCCATCGCCTCAGCGTCGATCATTCAAACGGTCGAGGTCGGCGAGGCTGTCCACATCCGGCATCTCGCCTGCGACCGCGACCTCGAGGATCATGCCCGGCCGCTCGACGATCAACGACCCCAGGCCATGATCGCCCTCGAGCGTGTCGACCCAGCTCCAGGCCGGGCGCAGCAATAGCATCGGGTTGCGCGGGCCGGGCGCCTCGTACCGCGGGACCACGGCGGGTCGGTCGACGGGGCCGGCCTGCGCGGCCGCTGACGCGAGCGCCTGCATCGTCTGCGCCCGGAGGAGTGGCTGGTCGCCCAACACGATGAAGGCGCCGTCGAAGACTTCCGGCAGGGCGCGAAGGGCGTCGATGCCTATCTGCAGGGACGACGCGAGGCCGCGCTCGGGGTCGTGATTGCGCACGCGAATCTCGTCGTGCCAGGCGACAGCTCGCTCGATCTCGTCCGCGCCGTGCCCCAGGACGACGACCGTGGCGGCTGGTCGCGCGGCTCGCACCTCGAGGAGCACGCGTTGCAGCAACGGCTCACCGTCAAGTGTGGCGAGCAGCTTGGCTCCGGGGCCCTGCCCGAAGCGGGATCCGGCTCCGGCTGCGAGCACCACGACTCCCAGGCTCAGCCGTCGTCCGTCCATACCCCAACGGTACACGCGAGCAAAGCCGGGGAGAAGTGGCTCGTGCCACGCTCGGATCATGGGTACTCGTGAGTCAGCGCGCGACCGTGGGATGCGACGTGCACGATCTCTCGCCCACTCGATCGGACAGGAACTGCTCGAAGCACGGTTGGCGGCGAGCCTGAGCCAGGGAAGCGTGGCTCGGGCAGCGGACCTCAGCCAGTCTCGTATCAGTCGGACCGAGCGCGGTCAGCTACCCCTGGCACGCATCGACGAGCTTGCCCGACACTGTGCGGCGCTGGGTCATCGACTCGACGCGCGGCCGTTCCCGGAGGGCTCCCCGGTCCGCGACGCGCCTCAGCTCGACCTGCTCGCCGGGCTGCGTTCGATCGTCAGCGACTCGTTCCGCTGGCGTACGGAGGTGGGCCTGTCCATCCCCGGCGACAGGCGCGCCTGGGACGTGTGGCTGGATGGGCCTGGGAACGTGGCCATCGACGCCGAGACGAGGATCCGGGACATGCAGGCGCTGCAGCGGAAGCTCGAGCTGAAGTGGCGTGATAGCGGCGCACCGCGTCTGGTCTTGGTCGTGTCGCCCACACGGCACAACCGGCGTGTCATCCATGAGCACCGCGGCGCGCTGGTGAGTACGCTTCCGCTGGAATCCCGCGACGTGCTCGGGGCGCTGCGCGCAGGTGTCGTACCGCGAGCGAATGGCATCGCCTTCGTTCGGCCCGCATCCTGGGACCGCCCATCCCCTCCAGACTAGTCGGACGCTCAAGTGCCAGCCGGCATCGCTGCTCGAGCGTCGAGCCATCCCGGTAGGCTCAGAGGACGTTCTGCAGCGGCATCTGGGTGCTCCGGGGATGGCCCGACGCTACAGCCACCCCCTCGAGCGTCCGGCTAGTCTCGGGAGGATGGTATGCCCCTCCGCTCGTGGCACAGGGGCACGAGCGAGGTCGTCATGCCGAGTGCGATCGAAGTTCCAAAAACGGCCGAGATGCCGCCAACACCAGCAACGCCTACCATGCGCAGCACATGCCCGAGTACACCAACCGGCTCGTCCACGAGACGAGCCCCTACCTGCTTCAGCACGCTCACAACCCGGTGAGTTGGTACCCGTGGGGTGAGGAAGCGCTAGCCCGCGCCAGGGAGCTGGACCAGCCCATCTTCCTCTCGATCGGGTATGCCGCCTGTCACTGGTGCCACGTCATGGAACGAGAATCGTTCGAGGACGAGGACACCGCGGCTGATCTCAATGCCCGCTTCGTCTCGATCAAGGTCGATCGTGAGGAGCGGCCCGACCTCGACAGCATCTACATGGACGCGCTCCAGGCCATGACCGGCCAGGGCGGCTGGCCCATGAGCATGTTCCTCACGCCCGAAGGGCTGCCCTTCTACGGCGGCACCTACTTCCCGGACGTGCCGCGCCATGGTATCCCCGCCTTCCGCGTGCTCCTCGCGCGCATCGCCGAGGTCTGGGACGATCGGCGCGAGTGGGTCGAGTCGACCGCGGCCAACCTGGCCAAGCACGTTCGCGATGAGCAGGACGCACCCGCCCGCCTGATGGCCGCCCTCGCCGAGCTCCCCGAGGTCGCCCCGGACGACCGCCTCGACGACGCCACGAACGCCATGGCCAAGGGCTTCGATCCGGTCAACGGCGGCTGGGGCGAGGCGCCCAAGTTCCCGCAGGCGATGTCGATCGAGCTGCTCCTGCGCGAGCACCTGCGCACCGGCGCCAAGGAACCACGCCTGGTGGCTGAGCGAACGCTCGACGCCATGGCCGCGGGCGGGATCTACGACCACCTCGGCGGCGGCTTCGCGCGCTACTCCACCGACGCGCGCTGGCTGGTGCCCCACTTCGAGAAGATGCTCTACGACAACGCCCTGCTGGCCCGCGCCTACGCCCACGCGGCGGAGCTGACCGGCGATCCGCACTATGCCTACATCGCGCGTGAGACGCTCGACTTCGTGGCCCACGAGATGCGGAACCCCCCGGGTGGCGCGTTCGCGGCCAGCCTCGACGCCGACACCGAGGGGACCGAAGGGGCCACCTACACGTGGGACGCAGCCGAAGTCCGCGAGATCCTTGGCAAGGACGCCGCGCTCTTCGAGGCCGCCTACGGTGTGGCCGAGAGCGGGAACTGGGAAGGCCGGACCATCCTCAATCGCGTGCGCAGCGACACCGACCTCGCGGTCGAGTTCGAGCGGCCCAGGGACGAGATCGCCGAGGCGCTGGCGCAGGCGCGCACCGAGCTCTTGCGGGTACGGGACCAACGTCCCCAGCCGGCCCGCGACGACAAGGTGCTGACCGCCTGGAACGGGCTCATGATCGGCGCCTTCGCCGACGCCGGCCGGACGCTCGGCGAGCCCTCCTTCGTGCGGGTCGCCATGGAGGCGGCCGACTTCGTCCTCGAGGAGCTGCGGGCGCCCGAGCCAACGGCAGAGGCGGAGGCGGAGGCATGAGCCAGGCGACCGAGCTCATCGTCTCGATCCACGTGCCCAAGACGGGCGGCGAGACCTTTCGCGACGTGCTCGAGGAGATGACCGACGGTCACCTCCAGCGCGACTATGGCGACCGGCCCCTCTCCCCGCTCACGCTCCGCCAGCGTCTCCGGCTGGCCACCAGCCGGCCTCACCTCGAGCCTGGCACGCGGGCCGTCCACGGCCACTTCATCGCCACCAAGTACTGGCGGCACTACCCCGAGGCGCGCTACATGGCCTGGTTCCGCGAGCCGGTCGAGCGACTGGCGTCGCACTACCACTACTGGAAGCGCAAGCCCGACCGCCAGAATCCCACCTGCCGGCGACTCATCGAGGAAGACCTCTCGCTCGAGGCCTTCGCCGCGCTGCCGGAGATGCGTGATGTCCAGGCCCGCTTCCTCGGAGAGGTGCCGCCCGAGCGCCTCGCGTTCGTCGGCCTCACCGAGCGCTACGCAGCGTCGATGGACCTCTTCCGTCGCGCCTTCTATCCAGCCCTCGCGCCCGAGACCGAGCGAACCAACGCGAACCCGCAGCGCGATGGTGACCACTACGACCTCGACCCGGCTGTGCGGACCACGATCGAGCGCCTGAACGCCGCCGACGTCAAGCTCTACGCGGCCGCCACCACCCGCTTCGAGGAGCTGCTCGCAGAACACGCGCAGGCGGTCGCATGAGCCTGCGACTGCTGCGCTCGTGGAAGGATGGAAAGGCCCAGCACAGCGGCACCCTGGAGGACTACGCCAACCTCGCGGAGGGCCTGCTCACGCTTTACGAGACGACCTTCGAGGAGCGCTTCTTCGTGGCCGCGCGCGAGCTTGCCGATGCGGTCATCGACCACTTCGAGGCACCCGCAGGCGGCTTCTTCGACACTGCTGACGACGCCGAGGCGCTCATGGCCCGGCCGCGCAGCCTGCAGGACAACGCGATGCCATCGGGCGGTGCCATGGCCACCACGGTGCTGCTGCGCCTGGCTGCGTTCACTGGGCAGAACCGCTATCGCGATGCCGCCGAGCGCGCCCTGGCGCCCATCGTGGGCATCGCCGCCCAGCATCCGACCGGCTTCGCCCAGTGGCTCATCGCCTATGGGCTCGCGAGCTGGCCCATCGACGAGGTGGCCATCGTCGGCGACCCTGAGGCGGACGACACCAAGGCACTGATCGCGGTGGCACGCTCAGGCTTCCGGCCTGCCCAGGTCATCGCCGTATCGGCCGAACCCGCGGCTAGTGCCGTGCCACTGCTCCATGAGCGCACCGCGATCGAAGGTGCCGCGACCGCCTATCTCTGCCGGGGCTTCGCCTGCCGGCGGCCCACGACCGAACCGGCGGAGCTGGCCAGCCAACTCGAGGCGGCGCGCGCATCGTAGGCTAGGGACATGCACTCCGACACCGTCGCATGACGACTTCCCGCGCCCCTCACGCCATCATCTTTGACCTCGACGGCACCCTCGTGGACACGGTCGGCACTCGCGTCCACTCGTGGATGGCGGTCTTCCCCACGTTCGGGATCGACCCGGACCCCGAGTTCCTCGCGCCGCTCATGGGCTCCGACGGCAAGCTCCTCGCCCGCATGGTCGCCGAGCGCTACGGCGTCGAGCTCCGGCCGGGTGACGATGTCATGATCGACAAGCTCGCCGGCGACGAGTTCCGCGTCCTCAACAAGCACCCCCGCGCGTTGCCGGCAGCGCACCAGATCCTCGAGTCGCTGACCGACCGCGGCATGCCTTGGGCGGTGGCCACCTCGAGCCTGCCCGATGACGCCCGCGAGTCGGTGGAGTCACTGCGGCTGCGGGCCATGCCGCTCATCTGCGACGGTGCGGACGTGGAGCACGCCAAACCCGCACCCGACCTGCTCTTCAAGGCCGCCGGGCTGCTGGAGGTCGAGCCGGCTGAGACCTGGTACGTGGGCGACTCGAGGTGGGACATGGTCGCGGCCAAGGCGGCAGGCATGCGCGCCATCGCGGTGCTCACCGGTGCCACCACGCCTGAGGCCCTCCGCGAGGCCGGCGCCGATGTCATCTACCCCACGCTTGCCGAGTTCATGGCCGAGATCCCGGCCGACTGAGCCGAGCCGTTCGCGTCAGTCGTCGCCGGCGAGGATGTCAGCCGCTTCGGCCACCGAGGCACGGACCTCGGGCGTGAGCGCGTCGCGCCGTCCGTGGGCGGAGTCGTGCGCAAGGGCATCGAGGCGGGCTTCGACGTCGGCCATCCGCGAGAGCTGACGGTCGCGCAGCTCGTGGAGCGTGCCGCGACCCGCGTCAGTGGCAGCCGCCAGCACCTCCCCGAGGTGCGCCAGGCACCACGGTGCAGACGAGATCCACTCACGCCAGGTCTCGTCGCTTCGGGACACATCGACCAGTCGCTTGGCTGCGGCCGCAGCCAGCGTCAGCTCGTTCTCGCAGACCGGGCAATCCCAGGCCGAGCGCGACGCCTCGCGGATGCGCTTGGCGGTACGGAGGCCGCCGGCACTCTCGAGGGCACGCCGCCGAGCGCCCAGCTGGGAGCGCAGGAAGATGCCACCACCGACGCCATCACCGTTGCCGGCGGTGTCGGCGACGAGAGCGGCGCGCACGTGCCGGCCACAGAAGCCACCGCCCTGCCGGAACCGATCACGATAGGCGCGGTCGGTGGTGTGCTGATAGAGCAGCGAGTCGAGGTATTGCGGCGCGACCCGGGCCACGTGCGTGCACAGTGGGCAGCCGGGTGCGACCAGTGCCTCGACGAGGCCGTCGTCTCCCATCGAACGTGCACGAGGACGGGGTCGGTCAAGGGGCTTCATGGGTCGGCAGTCTAGGCCGAGGTGAGCGAGACCGGCGAGCGCGAAGGCGCACCTCGCAGGCTCGACATCTCCATGAACGACAACACCCTGGCGGGTCGCTCTGCCAGGGTGTTTCGGTTCGCGCTCGTGTCGGTCGCTACGGTGAGACCGTGAAGTCGCCCTGCATCGTGTAGTAGTGGCCGGGCACCGTGCAGGCGAAGCGGATGTCGCTGACGTCCTGGGGCACCACCCACTCGAGCTCCTGCACACCGGATTCCCAGTCAGGGATGCCGGTGTCGGTGGTCCCGCCCATGACCTGCAGGTCACTGTCCGCACCGATGTAGAAGTTGTGCAGGAAGCCCGCGGTGTTATCGACGCGGAAGATGACCGTCTCGCCGGGCGTCACCTCGATGTCCTGGATCTGCTGTCCGTCCTGCAGGAAACGGATCGCAGCATCGGCTTCGAGCTCGATGACACGTGCCTCGCCGTCGGCGGGCTCAGCGGCGGGCTCTGCGGCAGTCTGCGCGGGTGCGGCCTCGGCCGTCGGCGCAGGCTCGACCACGTCCACCGGCGCAGCGGCCTCGGCGGTCGGCGCGGGCTCGGCCGCGTCCGCCGGCTCTGCGGGTCCTGCAGCCGCGGTCGCGGTGAACGTGCCCTGCATCGTGTTGTAGTGGCCAGGAACGGTGCAGCCGAACTTCAGGCCACTGACGTCGTCGGGGACCACCCACTCGAGCTCCTGCACGCCGCTCGTCCATTTTGGGATCCCGACGTCCGTCGTGCCGTTCGGCGCCGATAGCTCATCGTCAGTGCCGATCCAGAAGTCGTGCTCGAACCCGGCGGTGTTGTCGACGCGGAAGACGACGGTCTCACCAGGCGTGACCTCGATGTCCTGGACCTGCTGGCCGTCAGGGTCGGTGAAACGCAAGGCGGCGTCCGCCTGCAGGTCGATGACCCGGGCCTCGCCACTCGGCGGCTCGGCGGGGGGCACGGACTCGGCGGGGGACTCGGACTCGGCGGAGGGCATGGGCGCCATCGAGTGTTCGGGCTCGGCGGACGCTTCGGGCGCCGATGTGGTTTCCGGCTGTCCCGTGCTGTCGGTGGGCGCGAACGTCCACTGAGTACCCGTCTCGCTGGCGCAGGCCGCCAGCACGAACGCGAGGGCAAGCAGGGCCACCAGGACCCTGGGAAGGGAGGTCTTCATGGGAGCGATGCTACGTCAGTCGGCCCGTTTCGATGAACTCGCCCCGGAGGCACGTTCGGGAACCAGGCCCTGGCGGATGGCCACGCCGGCAGCCTCGGTACGGCTCGACACGCCGAGCTTGGCGAGGATCCGCCGGACGTGGACGTGGACCGTGCGTTCGCTGATGAACAGGCGCGCGGCGATGTCACGGTCCGTGCGTCCCTCGGCGAGGATGTTCAGCACCTCACGTTCGCGAGGACTGAGCCCGTAGCTCTCTGCCGGTCCCTTGCGCAGGGTCGCGATGACCTGTTCATCGATGGCCCTGGCGATGTCCGAGCCCGAGCCGAGCGACCCGGGCTTGCCGGGTCCGACCGCCACCGGCCGGCGCGCGCCGGGACCGACAGCCACCGCGTCGTCGCCGGCAGCGGGAACCACTGGCAGCGCCACGCGGGCCCTGGCGCCCAGGTCGACGACCTCGCGGAGCAGCGGCAACGACGGCAGCTCGCGGGCCAGTCGGTAGGCCTCCGAGAGTGGCTCGCTCGCCTCCACCCGGGCCGCTTCACGGTCGGCATCGCCGGCCTTGGCCAGGATGGCCAAGGCCTGCCACCATCGCGCCTTGGCCTCACGGAACGGCACCTGCTGCTCGTGCCAGAGCTCTGCGATCTGCCGCCAGTCCTCGGGGTCCACCGCGCCACGGACACGATCGGCGTGGGTGCGCGCAACGCGCAGCAACAGCTCCGCCTCGTGGCGAGCGCCGACGTTCGGCCCGATCGACGACGCGGCTACGTAGCGCTCGGCTTCGGGCAGCACCGTCGTGATCATCGCGCGGGCGCGGGCGATGAGTCCCGCATCGCTGCTGGCGCGTCCCTGCTCGGCCGCGGCGGCGGCAGCCTCCAGCGAGGCCGAAGCGGCGTACGCAACGACCTTCATCTCGTCACTCTCGATGGCGCGCGACCACTCGCGCTCTGCGACGCTCAGCGCCTCATCGACCTGGCCGTTCCAGAGGGCCAGGCTGATGGCGGCACGGATGACCATGCCGGTCCACTCGCCCGGCTGCACGGCCTGCAGCTCGAGGAGGGCCTGGCCGACCAGGCTGCGGGCTTCGTCATCGGCCCGCGATTCCGCGAGGAGCAGGCCCAGCACCATCAGCGAGAGCCAGGTGATCTGGCGGCCGCCGGTGGCCGATGACCCGGACCATTGCCACTTGAGGTCGCGCCGACACTCCCGTTCGGCCTCCTCCCAGCGACCGAGCTGGAAGAGGATGTCGGCAGCGTTGCCCCGCAGGAACGCACCATAGGTCGCCTCCAAGCCGCCGGCCGAAGCGTCGGAGAGGAATTCCACCACGACCGCCAATGCCTCTTCGCGGCGCAGTTCGAGGTCGAGCAGGTAGGTGCGATTGCCAGCCACCCGCATGAGATCGTCGAGTCGGCCGGCTTCGCGGGCCAGCGCGGCCGCGCTCTCGAGCAGGGCCAGTCCACGTTCGCTGTCCCCGCGCGTGGCGACGTCGACGCCCAGCGTACAGGTCGCGTGAGCGCGGATCTCGAGCACATCCTGCCCGCTCTTCTCTGCCGCGTCGGCGACCTTGAGGGCCTCGTTGACGAGGGCGATGCTCTCGTCGAAACGGCCGTCGATCATGAGATGTTGCGCCAGCGAGGCCAGCGCCTGGGCGCGGCTGCTGGAGGGCGCGGGCGGGATCACGCCAAGGGCTCGCTCCATGGAATCGATGGCACCACCCAGATCGCCGGCGTTCCACTGGTAGCGACCCAGCTCCTCGTACATCTCGCCAAGCGCGACCCGCGTGGCCGCATCACGCGAGCCGCGCGTGGCCGAAGCCTCCCGGGCCGCCCGTGATTCGATGGCCCGGCGCATGAGCGCCACGGCCTTCCGAAAGGCGCTTGCGAGCGCGGAGGCGCGGGCCGCGCCAGCGAGGAGGGCCGCCTCCGAACGCCGATCAGCGGGGTCGATGCTGGGCAGCTCGAGCGCTGCCTCATAGTGCAGCAACACGGTCTCGGCAGGATCCAGTCGACAGGACCGGATCGCCGCGCGCTCGTGCGCTTCACGCGCCTCGGTCGGCCGAGCCGCACGCTCCCAGTGCCACGCCGCGAGCGCAGGCTCGTCTTCCAGCGACCCCGCGATGGCGGCGTGGATCGCCTGTCGCTCGGGGGTCAGGGCCAGTGCCTCGACGGCCTCGGCACACAGCTCATGCGAGATGGCCAGGCGCTCACCGAGTTCCACGATGAACCCCGAAGCGCGCGCCTCGTCGAGGCCCTTGACGGTGAGGCGCCCGTCGGGGGGGTGCAGCTCCAGCAGGGTGGCCGGCGGCAGCGGCACTCCGGCCGCGGCCAGGACGCGCACCGCTCGCGAGCCATCGGCCGAGAGGGACGCCAGGCGCGCGTCATAGAGCTGCTCGAAGGCGTCGGAGAGGCGAACATCCACCAGCGAGCTCGCGCTGCGGGCCAGCTCGAGCGCGATGAGCGGGTTGCCTTGTGCGCCGACCGCGACCGCGGTGAGTGCGTTGCGGGCGGGCGGCTCGCCGAGCGCATCGACGACCAGCATCTCGATCTGGGCGGACTCGAGCGGACCCAGCTCGATGCGTGTGACCTCCGGGTCCGTGGTCAGCAGGCCCGCCAGTCGCTGCATCGGGTGACGCCGGTGCACCTCCTCGGGCTGGTAGGTGACCACGAGGCACAGCGGCAGGGTGCGACCGACGTGCTGCAGGGCCTCGATGAGCTTGCGCGTGGCCGGGTCGGCATGATGGATGTCCTCGAGCATGAGCAGCAGCACCCCGCCGCCGGCGATGCGCTCGAGCACGCCGAGCAACGACTCGAGGACCCGCCGGCCGATGAGGTCGGGAGCTTCGAGGGCCGGCGGCTCACGGTCGATGCCGAGCCGGTCGAGGCGTTCCGCGAGACCGGGCACGAGCACGCAGAGGTCCGCGGCCGCGCGACCCAGGACTTCCACGAGGCGCTCGTCAGGCAGCTGCCCGAAGGCGGGGGCGAGGGCATCTCCGACGGCTGCGTAGGGCACGCCGAGCGCAGGCTCGTAGGCGCGACCGCGGCAGGCGAGGACACCGGGCACGCCCGAGACACGGGCCGATAGCTCGTCGAGAAGGCGCGTGCAGCCGATGCCGGCCGGCCCGGTTAGCACAACACGACCAAGCCGCCCCTCAGCGACTCGACGCACGGCTTCGGCCAGCTGGGCCAACTCGTGCTCTCGACCCAGGAACGCCATATCCCAGAAGCATAGACGCACCGGGCCACACCCCGACGTCCGGTGTCACATACTTCGGTTCGTGCCGGTGCATCCCAACAACACCCTCAATGAGCTGAGCGGCGAAGAGTGGCTCTACTTCACCAAGTCGCTGCTGACCACGGCGTATCCCTCCGAGCTCGGCCATGCCCTGCGCAAGGCACACGGCGCCAACAAGCCACCGCGGTTGATGGCGCGGCTCATCGAGTTCTTCACCAAGGGCGGCGAGCTGGTGCTCGATCCCTTCGCCGGCGTGGGCGGGACCTTGCTCGGGGCGGCCGTCGCGCGCACGCCACGCCGGGCCCTCGGCTTCGAGATCGAACCACGCTGGGCAGCGGTCTATCGAGCGGTCGTGGAAGCTGCGGCCGCGGAGCGCGATGGCGCGGGCGTCGAGCTGCGCGACCTCGGTGAGGCGGACCCCGGAGGCGTCCGTGGCTTCGACCCGTCGGGTTGTCGCCTCGAGGTCGGTGATGCACTCGAGCTCCTGGCCGACCTTGCCGATGACTCGGTCGACATGGTCGCCACCGACCCGCCCTACAACCCGCAGCTGAAGATCACCATGTCCGGTGGGGCCCTCGCGGAGGCGCACGCCAACCGGCGCACCGACTACGCCATGATCACCGACGATCCCGCCGACTTCGCCAACAGCGCCTCATATGGTGAGTACCTCGAACGCATGGGGACACTCTTCGGCCAGCTCGAGCGGGTGCTCCGGCCCAGGTGCTATGCCGTGGTGATCGTGCGGGATGCCTACCAGGAGGGGAGCTACCGCTTCGTGGCCTCCGACCTCGCCGCGCGCGCCAGCGGACACGGCTTGGTGCCCAAGGGGGATCTGATCTGGTACCAGGCCGGGGCACGGCTCCGTCCCTACGGCTATCCCAGCGCCTTCGTACCCAACATCGTCCACCAGCACGTGCTGGTGCTGCGGAACGGGTAGGCCGCGCTACTTCGCGAGCAGGCGCGCGCGCAGCTCCTCGTCGGTGGCGGCCTCGATGACCGTCATGGCCATCGCCAGCGCGCCGTCGAAGATGGCCTGGTCGGCCGAGGGGGTAGCGCAGGCATCGGCGAAGGCTGCTTGGTGCGGGACCGCGCCGTTCGATTCCACGCCGATGAAGGGGTGGATGGTGGGCACCTCGTAGCTGACATTGCCCATGTCGGTGGAGACGGGCGCGGGCGGTGCGACGAACTTCCGCCCGAGTGACTCGGCGTGCTTCTGGTAGATCGCCGCCAGCTCCTGGTCGTGCTGCAGGTCGGTATAGGCCGTATCGAGCTCGAGCTCGAGCGTGCAGCCGGTGGCCAACGCGCCGGCCTCGAAACAGGCGCGCACCTTGGCCAGCAGCTCCTCGAGCCGCGCGGATGTGCCGGCACGAACCATGAACTCGGCCTTGGTCTCGCGCGGGATGATGTTGGCCGCCTCACCGCCCTTGGTGATGATGCCGTGCACGCGATCGCTGGGCATCATCTGCTGTCGCAGCAGGCCGATGGCGGTGTGGGCCACGACCATCGCGTCGGCGGCGTTGACCCCGCCCCAGGGGAAGCCCGAGGCGTGGGCCTCCACGCCGGTATAGGTCACCGCTAACTGCTGCACGGCGATGATGTCCGGCGTGGCCACGTCCTCGGGATAGGGGTGCACCATCATGGCGGCGTGGACGTCGGCGAAGAAGCCGCCCTCGATGAAGCCGATCTTGCCGCCCCCACCCTCCTCGGCCGGCGTGCCCAGCAAGGAGAGCGTGAGGCCCAGCTCATCCACCAGCGGAGCCAGTGCCAGCGCCGCACCGAGACCCGCGGTGCAGATGACGTTGTGGCCGCAAGCATGCCCGACACCCGGCAGTGCGTCGTACTCGGAGCAGATGGCGATGTGCAAGGGACCGGAGCCGACCTGGCCGACCACGGCTGTGAGCATGTCGCCGTAGCCGCGCTGTGTCCGGAATCCGGCTGCCTCCAGTGCCTCGGCCAGCCAGGCCGCGGCCTGCTCCTCCTCGAAGCCGAGTTCCGGGTTCTGATAGATGCGATGCGAAAGCTCGATGAGTCCGGGATGGGCAGCTTCGAGCGTCGCTCGCGCCGAGGCGTTCGCGTCAGTCATGTGCCCGAGTCTACGCCGGGCCGGAGGCGTCGGTGGGGTGCCCACCGGAGGCTAGAAGCCGGTCGTGCCCTTGCTGTCGCGGGCGACCGTGCCGTTGCGGCCGCTGTCGGCCGGAGCGCCCGAATAGCCGTAGCCACGCGTCGCGGTGGTGCGGGGGGTGACGACGCGGACGCTCTCAGCCCTGAGCATGTCGACCACGGACGAACGCACGGCTGTGGCCTCAGGGCTGCTGCTGGGCGATGTCCCGGAGGTGCCGCTGCTGGTCCCGACCGCGGGCGTGGGCGTGCCGCTCGACGACGGGCTGGTCTTGGGCGCCGGCTTGGCCACCGGTGCTGCCGGTTTCGCGGGCGTCCTGGGCTCGTCGGAGTCTCGCTCCCCACGCAGCGGGGCGCTGCCACGGATGGTGCCGGCCGCGTCCTTGGGGGCTTCGGTGAGCATGTGCATCTCGCCCTCGACGGAGGCACCCTCGTGGAGCATCAGCTTGAAGGTCTCCACCCGACCGCTGATGCGGCCGCTGGAACGCGCCTCGAGACGCTCGCGGCAGGTGAGGTTGCCGGTGAACTCGCCGGCGATGATGGCTTCGTCGACGATGACGTCGGCATCGACCTTGGCGCCGTCCTCGACGCGGATCTGGATGGCCTCGATGCGACCCTTGACCGAACCCTTGACCACGACGGTGCCACGCGAGGTGAAGGTGCCCTCGAGATGATCGTCCACCGCGATGACCGAGTCATCCGGGCCGGGCGCGTCACTGTCGGCGGCCGGTTCGGGCCCGGTGACGGTCGAGATGGCTGGGCTGGCTGGGGCGTAACCGGGCATCGCCGGCTTGGCCGGCTGCGGCGGCAGTTCGCGCATGCCGGCAGGCGCATCGGACAGGTCGGCTGCTGGCTTGTCCGCGGACTGACTGAACATCGATCCCTCCTGGAAGTAGGACCGCCAGTGTAGGTGCCGGAACGGCCCGGTCCCCGCATCGGGCGGCGCAGGACACGGCGTTCTGGTGACCGAACGCCACACTTGTGCTCCCCGGAGGGCACCCAGGCACCCCGGAGTGGCCCCTGTGATGCCGGCTCGCGGCCGCCCGCGGGGCGCGACATCAATGCGAAGTTGGTGATGCTCCCGCTGGCCTGTGCTGCTACGCTCACGCTATTGGGGCGGTTGTGCCCGCGCCAGGGCGTTCCGCTTGACCGTCCGTCGAGACATGAGAGGGTGAGTGAATCTATGCATAGACCTATCGGAGTGATCCTGTTGGCAGCGGGGGCCGGCCTGGCCGCGCTGTACAACCTCTACAAGATGCTGGTGTACATGGGGATCGTCGAATTCCCCATCGGTAGCCAGAGTGTGTCGTTCAACGAGGCGCAGTGGGGCGCCGCCCTGTGGACCCTGCTGATCGCGGCCATCTGGGCCTGGGTCGCCCTGGGCTTCTGGAACCTGCGCGCCTACGCGGTCCAGTTCGGTATCTTCATCAGCCTCTTCACGCTGATCTGGGGCTTCTTCGCGCTCCTCTTCGGCTCCACCGTCGAGGCCGAGACCATCCCCTGGCTGCTCGCAGGCTTCATCTTCCTGTACCTGAGCTACCCGGGCGTCCAGCAGGCCTTCATCGAGAACGAGAAGTCGAGGCTCACGCCCGAGCAGATCGCCGCGATGGAAGCGCTGAATGCGGCCAATGCCGCTGCTGCCGCCAAGCCGCCCCCTGGCATGGGCGCGCCCGCTGATGCAGCCCCTGCCGCCAAGCCGCCCGCGGATCCGCCTGCCGCTTCCTAGCCAGCACCCCCGTGGCGGCCGGGTAACGCCGCCGAACACAGCATCGACGTCCGCTGCGGACCCATCGGGTCGGGCGGGCGTCGTGATTCCTAGCCGCCGAGGGCCTCGATCATCACGTCGAGCGGCGCGTCCTCTCCGGTCCAGGCCTTGAAGCCGGCAGCCCCCTGGCGAGCGAGCATGCCCAGGCCATCGAGCGTCCGATGGCCACGGGCCGCAGCGAGACGCAGGAAGGCCGACTCCGCGGTCTCGGGGTTGAGGTCGCACACGACCGTGTCGCTCGCGAGGGCCGAGAGGTCGACGTCGACGTGCGCTTCGGCGGCCGCGCCGCTGCCCATGCCCACGGGCGTGCAGTCCACGAGCACGTCGCAGGGTGGTACCGCGAGCGTGCCCGCCCACGGCAGGGCTACCGCTTCCACCGAGGTCTTGGTGTCGAGGATGTGTACGAGCTCGTCACGATGCGGCGCGGTTCGGTTGGCGATGGTCACGCGCTTCGCGCCGGCCAGCGCGAGTTCCACGGCCACGGCGCGGGCAGCGCCACCCGCACCCAGGATGACGACGTCGAGACCGGCCGGGTCATAGCCGGAGTCGCGGATGGACCAGACGAAGCCCGAGCCGTCGGTGTTGGAGCCGATGAGCCGGCCATCCGGCTGGCGCACGATCGTGTTGACCGCGCCACTGATCTCCGACGATGGCTCGAGGTCGTCAAGCAGCGGGATGACCGCCACCTTGTGCGGGATGGTGCAGTTGAGCCCACCGAAGCCGAGCACGCGTGCCGCCTCGATGGCGGCCGGCAGATCATCGGCGGCCACACGGATGTCGAGGTAGCGCCAATCGAGCCCGGCATGCTCGAAGGCGGCGTTCTGCATGATCGAGGTGGGGTTGCCCTCGACCGGATCGCCGAAGACGGCGACGTACTGGGTGGTCATCGAAGTGCTCCTGGCGTGCGCTGGTGTCGACACCCTACGTCCGCGGCGCGCCCCGCGTATCCTCGATCCACCATGCCGAACGAGCCACTCATCCTGGCCATCGACCAGGGCACCACCAACACCAAGGCCATCCTCGTGGACCGCGAGGGCTCCGTCGTGGCCCTGGCGTCACGGCCGATGGACATCGACTACCCGCAGCCGGGCTGGGTGCAGCAGGATGCTGGCGCCATCTGGACCGCGGTCCTCGACTGCATCGACGAGGTGCTCGAGACGGCAGGCTCCCCTGACCTCGCTGGCATCGGCATCTCCAACCAGCGCGAATCAGGCGTGGCCTGGGAGCGTGACGGCGGCACACCAGTGGGGCCGGTCGTGACCTGGCAGTGCCGTCGCTCCGCGGAGATCTGCGACTGGCTCCGTGGGGCCGGTCGAGCCCATGAGATCCAGGCCCGGACCGGCCTGCCGCTGGACCCCGGTTTCACCGCCGGCAAGTGGCGCTGGTTGCTCGACGCGGCTCCGGACGGCCGCAGCCGGGCCGCGGCTGGTGAGATCCTGCTGGGCACGGTCGACAGCTGGCTGCTGTGGAACCTGACCGGCGCCGCCGTCCATGCCACCGATGCCAGCAACGCATCGCGCACCCAGCTCATGGATCTCGCCGCTGTCGCCTGGGATCCGTGGCTGGCGGAGGCGTTCGGCCTGCCGCTCGCAGCCTTGCCGGAGATCCGTCCCTCGAGCGCGCGTTTTGGTGAGACGGTCGCACTCGGGGCCTTGCCCTCGGGGGTGACGGTCGGGTCGCTGGTGGGCGATTCCCACGCGGCGCTGTTCGGCCATGCCGGGTTCGAGCACGGGGCCATCAAGGCGACCTACGGCACCGGCTCCTCGCTGATGATGCCGACACCCACGATGCTCACCTCCGATGCCGGACTGGCAGCCACCGTGGCCTGGGGGCTCGAGGCCACGACCTACGCGCTCGAGGGCAACATCAACATGACCGGCGCTGCCGTGCAGTGGCTGGCCGACTTCATCGGTCTCGACGGCCCGGTCGCCGTGGCCGCCTTGGCCAGCGAGGTCGAGTCGACCGACGGCGTGTACCTCGTGCCGGCCTTCACGGGGCTTGGCGCGCCTCATTGGGATGACCAGGCGCGCGGACTCATCAGCGGGCTCACCCGCGGCTCCTCGATGTCGCAGCTTGCGCGGGCGACCATCGAGTCGATCGCCTACCAGGTGCGGGATGTCTTCGAGGCCATGCAGTCGTCGGCCGGCGGCGCGCTGAGCGTGCTCATGGTCGACGGTGGTGTCACTCGCAACGAGCAGCTGATGCAGTTCCAGGCGGACATCCTGGGCGTGCCCGTGCAGCGCAACGACACCGCGGAGCTGTCAGCTGTCGGCGCCGCCTACCTGGCCGGCCTCGCGACGGGCGTGTGGTCCTCGACCGATGAGATCGGCGTCCTGCCGCGCTCCATCGTGCGCTTCGAGCCGAGGATGGCCTCCGCCGAGCGTGCGCGCCTCATCTCCGGCTGGGAGGACGCCGTCGCGAGGACGACCCTGCACCCGTAGCGCCGCGTAGGCGACACCACCGGCGTTGACATATGCACCGGTGCATCGCTATGCTGCTGGAGTGTCCATACGCTAGTGCATAGGCATTCAGGCGGCGGGCCAGCAGACGACGCGGGGGCAGGATGACGAGGGATCCGGCGGTCGGGATCGGCACGGCTGAGAAGGCAGAGCAGCTCCGCCAGCGCGCCATCGAGGTGCGTCTGCGAGACATGCAGATCGTGCATGGTGCGGGACTCGGTCACCTTGGCGGTGAGTTCAGCGCCACGGACATCCTGGTCACGCTCTTCTTCGGGGACGTGCTGCGCTACGACCCCGCCCATCCCGATGACCCTGAGCGCGATCGCTTCGTGCTCTCCAAGGGCCACTCGGCAGCGGCGCTGTACACCATCCTGGCCAAGGCGGGCTACTTCGACGAGGCTGAGCTCGATACATTCCTGGCGCCCCTCTCGCGCCTCAACGGCCACCCCGATCGCAACAAGGTGCCGGGCGTCGAGACCAACACCGGACCGCTGGGCCACGGCTTCCCGGTGGCGGTGGGCATCGCCCTCTCCGGCCAGATGGACCGCGCCGAACGGCGCACCTTCGTGCTCACCGGCGACGGCGAGCTGCAGGAAGGCTCGATGTGGGAAGCGGCCATGGCGGCCGGCCACTTCGGCCTCGACAAGCTGGTCTGCATCGTCGATCGCAACCGGCTGCAACAGGGCGACCGTACCGAGACCACGATGGGCCTCGATCCACTGCCCGAGAAGTTCACGGCCTTCGGCTGGGCCGTGCGCGAGGTCGACGGCAACGATCCGGCGGCCCTGCTCGAGACCTTCGCAGCCGTCCCCTTCGAGACCGGCAAGCCCAATTGCCTCATCGCCAACACGACCAAGGGCAAGGGTGTCTCGTTCATGGAGGACAGCGCTGCCTGGCATCACCGCATCCCCACCGATGACGAGTACCAGCGGGCCGTGGCCGAACTCGAAGGAGGTCGGGCATGACCACCGCAGCCGCGGTCGATCTCTACGACTGTCGCGACGCCTTCGCCGACGCGCTGACCGAGCTGGCCCTCGCCGACCCGCGTGTCGTGGCCGTGGTCAACGACTCGCTCGGCTCGACCAAGGTGGGCAAGCTGGACAAGGTGCTGCCCGGCCAGGTCATCAACGTGGGCATCGCAGAGCAGAACATGGTGGGCGTCGCGGCCGGCCTGGCCAACGGCGGCAAGATCCCCTTCGTCGCAGGTGCCAGTCCCTTCCTCACCGGTCGCGCACTCGAGCAGATCAAGGTGGACGCAGCCTACAGCGGTGCCAACATCAAGCTGGTGGGTGTCAGCAGCGGCGTGGCCTATGGCGAGCTGGGACCCACCCACCATTCCATCGAGGATCTCGCCTGGACCCGGGCCATCGACCGTCTGGTGGTCGTGGTCCCGGCCGACCCGGTCGAGACCGCGCAAGCCATCCGGGCCGCGTACGAGTACGAAGGCCCCATCTTCGTGCGCACGAGCCGCATCGGCGTGCCCGTCGTCCACCCCGAGGACTACCGCTTCGAGATCGGCCGCGCCGCTCGCCTGCGCGATGGTGACGACGTGACGCTCATCGCCAACGGCGTCATGGTCACGCGCGCCCTCGAGGCCGCCGGCGCGCTCAGTGCGGAGGGCATCGAGGCCCGGGTCCTGAACATGTCCACGGTGTCACCCATCGATCGCGAGGCCATCGTGGCCGCCGCCCGCGAGACGCGTGGCATCGTCACCGTCGAGGAGCACATCGTCCGCGGCGGGCTCGGTGGCGCGGTCGCGGAGGTGGTGGTCCAGACAGCACCGGCACCCATGCGCATCCTCGGCTTCGACGGCTTCTGCCCCACCGGCTCGCCGGCATTCCTCTTCGAGCAGGCGGGGCTCACGCCCGAGGGCATCGCCACCGCTGCGCGCGCCGTGATGGCCGGTTGACATGGCCCGAGCCGACGAGCTGCGCCTGATGACCCGCGTCGCGAGGCTCTACTACGAGCTGGGTCTCAAGCAGCCGGAGATCGCCTCGCGCCTGCGCCTCTCGCAGCCGAAGGTCAGCCGCCTGCTCAAGAGCGCCCAGGAGGAGGGCATCGTACGCATCAGCGTGCGCGCGCCGAGTGACACCGATCCGGCGCTCGAAGAGGCGCTCGAAGCGCGCTTCGGGCTCACCGAGGTCGAGATCGTCGAGATCTCGCGCGACGATGATGACGCTGCGGTGCGCGAGCTCGGTGCCGCAGCCGCCTACCACATGGAGACGACGGTGCGCTCGGGCGACCTCATCGGCGTCAGCTCCTGGAGTGCCACCTTGCTGGCCATGGTCGAGGCCATGCATCCGGTCAGCGGCGTCCGGGACGTGCGCGTCGTGCAGATCCTCGGCGGTGGCGGCGACCCCGCCGCAGAGGGCCACGCCACGCACCTGATCCGGCGACTCACCGACCTGCTCCATGGCGAAGGTACGTTCCTGCCGGCACCGAGCAGCGTGGGTTCGCGAGCGGCGCGAGACGTGCTCCTGAGCGATCCCTTCGTGCAACGCGCGACCGCACTCTTCGATCGGCTCGACGTGGCCTACGTGGGCATCGGTGGCCAGGAGCCGTCCGGTTTGCTCGCCAGCAGCGGCAACGTCTTCTCGCCCGAGGAGCTGGGCACGGTCCGCGAGGCCGGCGGCGTCGGTGACATCGGCCTGCGCTACCTGTGCGCAGACGGCAGCCCCGTGGACACTCCCCTGCACGACCGGGTCATCGGCATCGAGCTCGAGCAGCTCAAGCGAGCACCGCGCTCGATCGCCGTGGCCGGCGGGCCGGGCAAGGCCGAGGCCATCCACGCCGCCCTGGTCGGCGGCTGGATCAACTGCCTGATCACGGACACCTACACCGCGGCGCGCCTGTTGCGGATGGGCGACGCAGCGGTCAAGACCGACCGACTCGAGGAGGAGATCGTGGAGCACGCCATGGGGGCAGGGAGGCCATGAGGGAACGAGTCACTCCGGGCACAGCGGTGGCCATCGTGGCGGTGGCCGTCTTCGCCATCGTGGCGCTGCTGTTCGGCTTCACCGTCATCTCCACCGACGATGAGGCCGCGCTGACGGTCTCGTTCGACCCGGCGGCCTACGTCGAGGACAACTGGGACGCGGTGCAACTGGCCATCAAGGAAGATTCCGTGCCGCTGGCTGATCTGCTCAACGCCATCGAACCCGGCGCGGACGGGCAGGTCGCGGCCGCGGATCTCGTGCCGGTCGTGGCCGCCATGGGCTCCGAGCTCAGCGGCGAGGCGCAGGTCTACCGGGTGACCGGCACCGGCACCGTCACCGATGTCGACGTCGAGAGCAGCAAGGGCAGCATCGGCATCGACGTGGACGGCTACGACGGTCCCATCAAGGTGCGCGCCTGGATCGGGACCCGCATCCCCAGCGACAACTCCTCGGTCCGCGATGCCGCGGGCTTCATCGACTTCGGCGACTTCCGCGACCAGACCGAGTTCGGCAAGGTAGCCAAGGAGATCAACAGCAAGGTCGTCGAGAACCTCGCAGACCTGGACAAGGAGAACCTCGCCGGCCAGAAGATCGAGCTCACCGGTGCCATCGGGCTGCGTGTCGCCAACCGGCCGACCCTCGACGTCGGCGAGCTGGACATCGTGCCCATCGAGGTCATCGAGCGGTGACCGTGGCGACCGCGGCCGGAGTCGCCCCGATGTCGCTGCGCATGCCCATGCGCGCCGAGCACATCACCAAGGTCTTCCCCGGCACCACCGCCCTCGACGATGTCACCTTCGACGTGTTCGAGGGCCGGGTCAACGTGCTCGTCGGTGAGAACGGTGCGGGCAAATCGACGCTGATGAAGGTGCTGGCCGGGGTCGAACAGCCAACCA
Organism: uncultured Chloroflexia bacterium; assembly: GCA_963731995.1. GTDB lineage: Bacteria > Chloroflexota > Limnocylindria > Limnocylindrales > CSP1-4 > JAFMJV01. The sequence continues at coordinate 472,037 of CAVSXV010000004.1, read as the reverse complement.
GCGGACGCATCCTCATCGACGGCGAGCCGGTGATCCTGCCCACCGTCACCGACGCCGCCGCCAAGGGCGTGGGCATCATCTTCCAGGAGCTCAACCTGTGCACCAACCTGACGGTGCTGGACAACCTCTTCCTGGCCCAGGAGATGACCCGCGGCGGAGCCATCGACCGCGGAGCCGAGAAGCAGAAGGCCGAGGAGCTGCTGCGACGCCTGGGCCAGGACATCGACCCCGACGAGGTGGTCGGTAACCTGCGCATCGGCCAGCAGCAGATCGTCGAGATCGCCAAGGCGCTCACGCACGACGTCCGCGTGCTCATCATGGACGAACCGACGTCTGCCCTGAGCCAGGTTGAGGTCGAGGGCCTCTTTCGGATCATCTCCGACCTCAAGGCGCGGGGGGTGGCCATCGTCTATATCAGCCACAAGCTCGAGGAGCTGCTGCAAGTCGGCGACCACATCACGGTCATGCGCGACGGCAGGATCGTGGGCAACGCCGAGGCTGCCGACGTGGACGTGGCCTGGATCATCGAGCAGATGGTGGGCCGCTCTCCGGCATCGCTGTTCTCGCGCACCGAGCACGACGTCGGCGAGGTGCTGCTGCAGGTCAAGGACATCACGCTGCCGCGGCTCGGCGGCGGCTACCTGCTCCACCACGTCTCGTTCGAAGTCCACGCCGGTGAGATCCTGGGCTTCTACGGGCTCATGGGTGCGGGCCGAACCGAGTTGATGGAGGTCATCGCCGGCGTACGACCCGAGGCCAGCGGTGAGGTGGTGCTGCAAGGCGAGGACCTGGCCCACGCCAAGGTCGGCCAGCGCATCGACGCGGGCATCGTGCTGGTGCCCGAGGACCGCAAGACGGTCGGCCTGGTGCCGACCCTCTCGGTGGCCCACAACATGGTCCTGGCCAGCCTCAAGCGCTACCTCAACCGGTTCTATCTGTCCGGCAGCAAGGAACGCGGCGCGGTCGGGCAGATGATCAGCGACCTCTCGGTCCGGGTAGCCGACCCCAACAACAACATCGGCTCGCTCAGCGGTGGCAACCAGCAGAAGGTGGTCGTGGCCAAGGGCCTGCTGTCGGAGCCCAAGGTGTTGCTGCTCGATGAGCCCACCCGCGGCATCGACGTCGGCGCCAAGTCGGAGATCTTCCAGATCATGGGCCGCCTCGCCCAGGAGGGCTTCGGCATCATCTTCGTCTCCTCGGAGCTCAAGGAAGTCATGGCCATGTCCGACCGCATCCTCGTGCTTTCCAAAGGTGAGGTCGTGGCCGAGTTCGCCGCGGACCAGACGACCGAGAAGGAGCTCGTCGATGCATCGGCGGTGGGATACGGCCGCGCGGCGCAGCCGATCGGCAATGAAGTCGGCAATGAGAGAGAGACAGTCGAGGTGATCCAGTGACGGCCAACGCGCAAGCGACCACGGGCCGCGGCATGTCCCGGACCGAGGTCGCCCAGTTCCTGCTGCAGGGACGTGCCCTCATCGCGCTCATCGTGCTCGTGCTCTTCTTCGCCTGGGCTGAGACCTCGTTCCTGACCGGCGCCAACATCGAGATCCTCATCAAGCAGACGGCCTTGAACGGCATCCTCGCGATCGGCATGACCTTCGTCATCCTGACCGGCGGCATCGACCTCTCGGTCGGCTCGATCGTCGGTTTCACGGGCATCATCGCCGGCCTGCTCATCAACGAGGGCCTGCGGGTCGGCGACTTCGTCATCTACCCGCACACCTGGATGGTGCTGGTCATCGCACTCGCGGCCGGCACGTCGCTGGGCTTCATCAACGGCTTCATCATCACCCGCTTCAACGTGGCCCCCTTCATCGCCACGCTGGGCATGCTGATGGTGGCGCGCGGTTTGGCCGGTCTCATCAACAACGGCGGCACGTACCCCAACCTGGTGGGCAAGGAAGAGCTGGGCAACACCGGCTTCCGCGAGCTCGGAACGGGGAGCCTGCTCGAGCTCGTGCCCTGGGCCATCGTCATCCTCGTGATCTTCGCGCTGGCAGCCTGGTTCGTGACCTCGAGGACCCCATTCGGCCGAGCCGTCTATGCGGTCGGTGGCAACGAACGCTCCGCCGAGCTGTCGGGCGTGCGCGTCAACCACACCAAGATGATCGTGTACATGATCAGCGCCTTCTGTGCCGCCACGGTGGGCCTCATCATCGCCAGCCAGCTGGTCGCAGCACACCCCGCCACCGGCCAGTACTTCGAGCTGTACGCCATCGCCGCGGTCGTGCTCGGCGGTACCTCGCTCGCGGGTGGCCGCGGCACGATCGTGGGCACCATCATCGGCGCCCTCGTCATCGGCACGCTCAACAACGGCCTGACGCTCATGGGCATCTCCTCGTTCGCCAAGCTGATCATCACCGGCACGGTCATCGTGCTGGCGCTGATCATCGACCAACTCCAGCAACGCGCCGAACGTCGGCTGGCCCTGCAGCAGCAGGCCGCCCAGATCGGTGCTTCAGACGACTGACCCGACCGACATCGAACAGCAACGAAAGGAGGAGCCGACGGGGCAAGCTCAGATCAGACGCAAACGGAGGGTTCGAAGCGCACCGCAGACGCTGGTGCGGGAATCAACAGTGTGGAGGAACGAATGTTCAACAAGACTGGCATGCGCAGCGCGCTCGTAGTGGGCGCAGCTGTCGCCATGATGGCCTCGACCGGCGCGGTCGCGTCAGCACAGGACGAAGGCGGCATGATGTGCGTCATCGTGCCCCCGGTGGAGAACCCCTTCTTCGGCGCCATGCAGCAGATCGCTGCTGACAAGGCTGAGGAGCTCGGGTACACCACCTCCCGCCTCGTCCACAACGACGATGCCAACACGCAGCTGGAGCTCTTCCAGACCTGCATCGCGCAGGGCGCTGTGGCCATCATCCTTGACAACGCTGGTGCGGACGCCACCGTGGCAGCGGTCCAGGAAGCCAAGGATGCTGGCATCCCCAGCTTCCTCGTCGACCGTGAGATCACCGCTGATGGCGTAGCCGTGGCACAGATCGTCTCCGACAACTACCAGGGCGCCACCATCCTCGGCGAGGAGTTCGCCAGGCTCATGGACGAGTCGGGCACCTACATCGAGCTGACGGGCAAGGACACCGACACCAACGCGCACGTCCGCTCGCAGGGCTACCACGACGTACTGGACGAGATCCCCGAGATGGAGATGGTCGCCCAGCAGACCGCCAACTGGAGCCAGGACGAGGGCTTCCAGGTGGCCGAGGCGCTGCTGCAGCAGTACCCCGATGTCAAGGGCATCATCGCGGGCAACGACACCATGGCGCTCGGCGCTCAGGCTGCCGTCATGGCCGCCGGCAAGCCCGAGATCATCGTGGTCGGCTTCGACGGCAGCGATGACGCCATCATCTCCATCAACGCTGGTGAGCTGAAGGCGACCTCGCTCCAGCCGGTCGCCGACATGGCGCTGCAGGCGGCGATCCAGGCCGACGAGTACATCAAGGCCGGCGGTACGACCGACAGGCCGGAGAAGCAGTCCATCGGCATGGTCCTGCTGACCCCCGAGAACGCCTGTGACTACTACCAGTTCGCTCCGGTCGAGCCGGGCACCAGCCCGAACTGCCAGTAGCAGCAGTCATCTTCAGTCTCGGCCGGCTGCCCTCCGAGGGCGCCGGCTGACTCCTCCTCCTCCGGGCCGCGTGTGCCGATCCAGCGAGGGTCGGCCGCGCGGCCTTCGTGTGCTCAGGGGTGGTAGGGGAGCCAGGACTCGAACCTGGAACCAGCCGGATATAAGCCGACCGCTCTAACCATTGAGCTACTCCCCCATGGGCAGGAGTCACCGCCGATGCTAGCAGGCGGCTACGACAGGAGCGGGCGCAGGACCTGGTAGATCAGCACCAGGGCGAGGTAGGTGATGGGGATGGCCGCGAAGAGTCCGAGCATGCCGGCCCACAGCGAGCGGCGCTTCTGGCCGGGGACGCCTGTGGGCAGCTCCACCCACAGATAGGTGAAGAGGCTGCCGCTGATGATGACCACAGCCACGTAGATCGCCGCGGGTCCGGCTCCGGAGAAGAACGCAGGCAGCTCTCCGTGATCGGCGAGCCAGTCGATCACCAGCAGGATGAGTCCACCGATCGCGGCCACGACGACGTTGGCCACGACCGCACGCACCACCGGCTGGGGTGCGTTACGCGTCTGGCGCCAGCGGATCTCGAGCTCGGAGCGCTGCCTGATCTCTCCAGGTGAGGTTGGCGTCGGCGACCCGTCTTCGGGGCCGTCCTCGTGCGGGGCGTCCGTCACGCGTCCTCCTCGGGGTCGATGGGCCCGCTGAGGATCGTCAACGCCGGCCGGCGGGGCAGGGTCTCGGGCGTGTGGGCCGCGAGCTCAGCCACGCGCGCCACGAAACGCTCCAACTCGCTCTCGCGGTTCCAGGCTCCCACGCTGGCACGGATCAGGTCCGCTTCCGCATCGGCCTCGACGATGGCGAAGATGCTGCGACCCAGCTCATCGGCAGCGCCCTCGGCATCCCAGTCGCTGATACGGAACGCGAGGACGGCCCCGTGCGCGTCGTGATCGGCCAGCAGCTCCACGCCCTCGATGGCGGCGAGATCGTCGTAGAGCTGGTCGGCGAGTGCGACCGTGCGGGCCAGCGCCCACGGCAGCTCGACGTACATGAGCAGCCAGCCCACGCTGCGCGCCAGCGCCAGCAGTGAGCCGCGCGCGAACGAGGCCGAGCCCTGGCGCAACCACTCGGGCAGCTCACGGTCGAGCTCTGGTGTGATCCACAGCGAGGCCACCGCGTCCGGTCCCAGCAGCCAGCGCTGGGTCTCGCTCATCACGAAATCGGCTCCCAGCTCCCCCACGTCGATCGGCAGCGCACCGGCACTGCGGCCCACGTCCACGAGCGTGCGAGCACCGGCGGCGCGGGCCGCGGCCGCCACCGGAGCGGGATCGGTCAGCCGGCCATCGGCGTCCACGTGGCTCATGACCACGAGCGCCACATCGGCCTCGAAGATACCCGGGACCTCAGCGAGTGCGTCCACCTGCGCTCCTGCGACATCGGCCACGTCACGGACGGCAGCGGCGACCGCGCGGTCCACGCCCGCCAGCAGGACCACCTTTTGCTGCTCACCACGCTCCAGGACCTCCAAGGCCACCAGCCGGGCGGCCTCGGCGGCACCGTGGGTCAGCACGATCCGCTCCGCTGAGGCGCCGAGCACGGCTGCCACCACGGCCACGGCCTCACGCTCGCGCTGATGCAGGTCTTCGACACGGTCGGGACCCGCTCGTCCCACGCGCAGCTCCATCTCGTCGGATTCATGGACCGCGGCGAGGGTCTCTGCCGGCAGAGGTCCGGCCTGGTGCGTGGCGAGGTAGATGCCGGCCCCGGTGGCCGTCAGCACCTCGCGCAACCCGCGGACACGGTCGAACCGCCGGTGACCGTCGCTCAAGGCCGGATCTCGTGTGGGCTCATCGGTCCATCATGACGGGTCGCCGCCGGCCCCGGTCCGTCCACCGCTCGTGAGCACGCCGTAGCGGCCGGCCACCTGCAGCTGCTCGTGGAGCGCGGCTACCGTGCTCAGGCGGTCGATCTCCGCGGCCGGCTTGTCGCGGCGCAAGCGCACGATTCGCGGGAAGCGCAAGGCATAGCCGGACTTGTGGCGCGAGCTGGCATGGACGACGTCGAAGGCGATCTCCACCACGATGCTCGGCTCCACCACGCGATAGCGCCCGTGGCGCTCGAGCGTGTGCGCCTCGAACCAGCGAGTCATCTCGGCGATCTCGGCATCGGTCAGGCCGCTGTAGGCCTTGCCCACCGTGACCAGCGCCCCCACGGTCGCGCCGGGCCGGTCGTCGATGACGGCGAACGTGTAGTCCGAGAGCACCCCGTGACGACGACCGTGCCCGACCTCCACGCCCACCACCACGCAATCGAGCGTGGTGAGCGCCTTCTTCAGCTTCAACCACGCATACCCGCGCCGGCCAGGCGCGTAGATCGATTCGGGATCCTTGAGCATGAGACCCTCGTTGCCGCGCTCCTGTGCCCCGCTGAAGATCCGCTCCAGCTCGACCTCGTCGGCAGCGTCAACGAGAGCGGACAGGCCGAACCCGGGCGTATCGGGCAGGCGGAGAGCCTCGAGTCGACGGCGGCGCTCTCGCAAGGGCTCGCGCAGCAGCGGCTCGGGCGGCGCTCCCTCTCCCAGGGCCAGGACGTCGAACGCGACGTAGATGACGGGGACCGCGGCCAGGACCTCCGCGGACGGCTTCTTCCGCCCGATGCGGGTCTGCAGCTGCAGGAACGGCAGCACGGCCCCGTCCTTCCAGGCCAGGAGCTCGCCGTCGAGGATGCCGTCCCAGGCACTCGAGCGCGCCGCCTCGACGACCTCGGGGAACCCGCCGCTGATGTCGTTGAGGTCGCGGCTGAAGAGCCGAACCTCGTCGCCCTGCCGATGCAGCTGGGCGCGGATCCCGTCGTACTTGTCCTCGACCCAGACCGGCGCACCCAGTCGCCGCAATGCCTCGGCCTCGTCGGCCACGGGACTGGCCAGCATGGACTTCAGCGGATGGAGCAGCGAGAGCCGTGCACGACGGAGCTCGCCGGCACGGGCCAGCTCGGCGGTGCGCCCGATGTCGCCGGTGAGCATGCCCGCCCACTGCACCGCGTCGAGCTGCTGGCCGAAGGCTGCGGCGATGCCCTTCTCCAGGTGCCCCTCGCGAAGGCCGATGCGCAGCTCGCCCCCGAGGATGGCGGTGATGTAGCGCGCGCTCAGCGGATCGGCGCGGCGGATGAGGTCGGCGAAGACGCGGGCCTTGGTGTCGCGACCGCGGGCCTGCGCGAGCTCGTCGAAACTGGTCGCGACAGCGGCCAGGCTCAGCGGTGGCACGCCCGCAGGAGGTGCGTGTCCGGCCTCGGAGAGGAGGTCGGCCACGGCCGTGCCCACGTCGGACGAGCGGTCGTAGGCGCGACCCATGGCACCCTCGTCGAGCCCGGCCACCTCCTGTACCACGGTCGTGACGGCACGCCATCCGAGTCCGGCCTTTCGCTGGTCGCGCTCGGGGAACGGACGGCCGCTGAGGAACACCGCCGCGGTCGCGAGGTCGGTGTCCTCGAGCGAGCGCAGGTACTCGGCCACGATGGCCGACTTCTCCGATGTCGCACGGGTGGCCCGGATCCGCTCGGCCGTCTCGGCCCAGCGCCACATGTGGTCGGTGTGGGGCTCGGTCATGGGCACATCCTAGAGTGGCGGAGCACCGGTCCTCACGGTCTCCGAGTGGGTTAGCATCGGCGGCGATGGTCACCATGGAGCGGCAGCGCGAGGCATGGCACCCGGCCTCGATCAAGGGCCAGGGGGTGGCGTTGCGCCATCACAGGTACGAAGACCTGGGCGCGGTCCGGCGCTGGTATCGGGACGCGGAGCTGGCGCGGCTGACGCGCTACTCGCTGCGACCCATGAGCGACGAGGACATCGACCGCTTCTTTCACACTCGCCTGATGTCGCCCGAGCACGTGGGCTATGCCATCACCGTGCGTGACACCGACCGGCTCATCGGCTCGACCACGTTCAGCAACCTCGATCCCGACAACAGCTCGACGCTGTTCCACATCAGCATCGGCGAACCTGATGCCTGGGGTTACGGCTACGGCACCGAGGCCACCGAGCTGATGCTGTGGCTGGCCTTCGAGCGCATCGGCCTGCACCGAGTAGCGCTGTCGGTCTTCGCCTTCAACGGGCGCGCCATCCGCGCCTACGAAAAGGCCGGCTTCACCATCGAGGGGCGGCACCGCGACGCCATCTTGCGCGACGGCGAGCGCCACGATGAGCTGACCATGGGCATCCTTGCCTCGGAGTGGGGCTCGCGCCACTCGAACGAAGGCTGACGTGACGACCCAGGGAGGGCAGGACCGTGGACCTGAGCGCTAGCATCGACATCGACCGTCCCGTCGAGGACGTCTACGAGTTCGTGGCGGAGCTGAGCAACGACGGTCGGTGGCGCGCCGGCGTGCTCGAGTCGGGCATCGAGGACGACGTGCCCGCGACGCCCGGGGTGGTGGGCTACTCGCGCATCGAGGGTCAGGGTGACCCCATGTTGATCCATTGGCGGATCCTCGAGGTCCGGGAGCCAGAGCACATCAGCTGGGAGATGCTAGACGGGCCGTTCTCGGGCAAGGGCGGCTACCGGCTCGAACGGATCGAAGCGGCCACGCGCTTCACGCTCCTGGCCGACATCCAGCCGCAAGGCGCCTACCGACTCCTGGGCCCGTTGTTCGGCTGGATCGGCCGACGCCGCAATCGGGCCGACGTGGCCACGCTCAAGCGGATCCTCGAGGGCCAGACCAGCCACACATCTGCTCGCTAGCCGAGCACGAGCAGCAGGCCCAGGCCGACCATCATCAGCCCGCCGGCGACCGAGGTCCAAACCAGACGCCGGGGATCGCTCGCCAGCCACCGCCGGGCCCGAGCCGCGAGCACCGCCCAGGCCCCGTCGCTGACGATGGCGATGAGGCAGAAGAGCCCACCGAGGACGACCATCTGGGCTGGCACGAAGCCGGCAGCGGGATCCACGTACTGGGGCAGGAGCGCTGCCAGGAAGACGACCGACTTGGGGTTGCTGACCCCCACCACGAAGCCGTCGCGCCAGGGCGTAGCCGTGGTCGTGGGTGTCCCGGCGTGTGCTACCCGAGCCGCGTCGTGCCGGCGGCGGACGGCCCCTATGCCGAGCCAGACCAGGTAGGTCGCACCAGTCAGCTTGAGCGCGGCGTAGGCAAGGTCGGAGCTAGTGACGACCACGCCCAGACCCAAGGCCACGAAGAGGACCTGCACGAACAATCCGGAGGCATTGCCAAGCACGGTCAACAGTGCCACTCGGCGTCCGGAGGCGATGGCACGGCTCACCGCGAAGAGGACGCTGGGCCCCGGAACGGCGATGACCGCGAGCGACACGGCGGCGAACCCGAGGACGGCAGCCTGACTCATACCGATAGCCTGGTACCGATGCTGGCTCGATTGTCACTGATGTCTCTGTCATGCCACTGTTGAACTGCGATAATCGTGGCCATGGCGGGGCGGACAGCGCCGCGTTCGAGGCGGAGCTTGGGCTGCACGAAGCGGTGACCGAGGCACATCACGTCACGGGTCGCTACGACTACCTGCTCGAGGGCCACTTCGGCGATCTGCAAGCGGTAGATGACCTCCTCGGCGAGCTGAAGCGCGGCGGCCTCGTAGCCGAGTCAGAGACCCGCTTCGTGCTGCGCTCGGTCGAGACGGTGACCCCGGCCGGCTGAGCTCCTGTAGCGAACCGGGCAGGATCAGAACGGGCGCCCGGCTCGAGGCCGGACGCCCGTGTTCGTTGGGTCGCGCTGTGGACTACGCGGTCGACGTGAGACGTGGCGGGGCGCTCCAGGAGTGCAACGTGCGGATGTACTGCGCACGCTCGAACGTACCCGGATCCTCGACGCTGCCCTGGCTGGCGGAGCCACGCAGCTGGGTCACGGAGCTGTACTCGTTCTCGTCGAGCCAGGTCCGCATCTCCTCCTCGATGGCCGAGATCGCGCCCGGCCCGTCGCGCAGGACCGCCGAGGCCATCATGGCCACGTCAGCGCCGACCATCAGCGCCTTGATCGCGTCGCTGCCGCTGTGGATGCCGGAGGTCGCTGCGATGGACACCTCGGGCCCCAGCTGCGGCCGCAGGATGGCGGTCCAACGCATCGGCAGGCGAAGCTCCGAGGGGTGGCTCAGGCTCACCCGTGGCACGACCGCGAACTCATCGAGGTCGAGGTCCGGCTGGTAGAACCGGTTGAACAGCACCAGCCCGTTGGCGCCGGCCTCCACGACCTTGCCGGCGAAATTGGCGAAGGCCGAGTAGTAGGGGCTCAGCTTGACAGCCAGGGGCACCGCCACCGCTGCGCGCACCGCAGCGATCAGCTCCAGGTCGTCGTCCTCGATCTCGAGCGCGTTCCTGGTGCGATCGACGCTGATGCGGTACAGGTTGAGCTCCAGGGCATCGGCACCCGCGTCGGCCATGAGCCTCGCGAAACGGACCCAGCCACCCACGGAATTGGCGTTGAGGCTGGCGATGATGGGCACCGACGACTGGCGCTTGAGCTGCTCGAGCGAGCGCAGGTATCGATCGCCCTCGCCGACGAAGGTGTCGACCTCGGGGAAGTAGTCGAGCGCTTCGGCGAAGCCCTCGGTGCCCTGGTCGAGCGAGGCGGCGAGCTCGATCTCCTCGTTCTCGATCTCCTCCTCGAAGAGGCTGGGCATGACGATCGCGCCAGCGCCGGCCTCCTCGAACTGGGCGACCACGGCAGGGTCTCGGGTCAGCGGGTTAGCCGAGACGACGAGCGGTGAACGAAGCTCGAGCCCCAGGTAGCGGGTGCTGAGATCGACGGTCACTTGGACTCTCCCTTCCCGTTGGTGCTGGCGGTCGGCCCGTCGGCAGGAGCCGCGCTCGGCTCGTGCTCGAGGGTCGGGATGCTGCGCTGGACGTCAGCCAGCTGGCTGTAGTACCGCCAGCGCTCGTCGGCATCGGCCTGCGACAGGGCCGCTAGCTCGGCCGCGCGCTCCGGGTGGGTACGCGCCAGGATGGCGAAGCGGGTCTCGGTCTCGACGTACTCCTTGATGGGCATCGTCGGCTTCTTGGAGTCGAGCTTGAAGGGCACGCCGTCCTCGGCCTCGCTGGGCTGGTAGCGGTAGAGCGGCCAGAAGCCGGACTTCACCGCATCCTTCTGATGCGTCATCGAGGTCGACATGTCGATGCCGTGGGCGATGCAGGTGCTGTAGGCGATGATGATCGAGGGTCCGGGCCAGGCCTCGGCCTCGAGCATCGCCTTGTTGGTCTGCACGTCGCTGGCACCGAGCGCGATCTGGGCCACGTAGACGTTGCCGTACGCCCGCGCGATGGCGCCCAGGTCCTTGCGACCGCTGGACTTGCCGGCAGCCGCGAACTTGGCCACCGCACCGCGCGGTGTGGCCTTTGAGGCCTGGCCGCCGGTATTGGAGTAGACCTGCGTGTCGAGCACGAGGACGTTGATGTCGCGACCCGACGCCAGGGCCGCATCGACACCGCCGAAGCCGATGTCGTAGGCCCAGCCGTCGCCGCCCATGATCCAGACGCCGGTGCGGATGAGGTCACCCGTCAGCGAGAGGAGCGTGTCGGCATCGGCCTTCTGCTCGCCGCTCACGCCCTTGAGCGCCTCGCGCAGCTTCTCGACCGAGACGCGCTGCTCGGCGATCCTGGCCTCGCTGTCCTGCTCGTTGCCGAGGATCTCGTCAGCGAGCGCCTCGCCCACGACCGGGGCCAGCTTCGTGAGCAGCTGCTTGGCCGTCCTGGTCTGGATGTCGAGCGCCAGGCGCATGCCCAGGCCGAACTCGGCGTTGTCCTCGAAGAGCGAGTTGTTCCAGGCGGGGCCACGACCGGCGGCGTTGGTGGCCCACGGTGTGGTCGGCAGGTTGCCGCCGTAGATCGACGAGCAGCCGGTGGCGTTGGCCACGATCATGCGATCGCCGAAGAGCTGGCTGACCAGCTTCACATAGGGGGTCTCACCGCAGCCCGAACAGGCGCCCGAGAACTCGAAGAGCGGCTCGAGGGCCTGCGAACCCTTGATGGTGTCGCGTGGCAGCGCGGAGCGATCGAGCTCGGGGATCGAGAGGAACTCGTCCCAGCGCGCCCGCTCGGCGTCCGCGTTCGCCATGTAGGGCGCCATGTTGATGGCCTTGTGCTTGACCTCGCTCTTGGACTTGGCCGGGCAGACGTCGACGCAGACGCCGCAGCCGGTGCAGTCATCAGGTGTCACCTGGATGGTGAGCTTGTGGTTCTCGAGCTCCCGCGAGCGGAAGTCCTTGGACTTGAAGTCAGCGGACAGGTTGGACAGCTCCGCCTCGGGGTAGACCTTCATGCGGATGGCCGCGTGCGGGCAGACCATGGCGCACTTGCCGCAGTCGATGCAGATGGCCTCATCCCAGATGGGGATCTCCTGGGCGATGGCGCGCTTCTCCCACTTGGTGGTGGCGGTCGCGAACGAGCCGTCCGGGGGGAAGGCGCTGACCGGCAGGAGGTCACCCTCGCCGGCCATGATCTTGGCAGTCACGTTCTTGACGAACTCGGGAGCTTCGTCCGAGACGATGGTCGCGAGCTCGACCGACGAGGGCGCCGGGCCGGTCTCGACCTTGTGCAGGCGTTCGAGCGAGAGGTCGATGGCCGCATAGTTGCGCTGCACGACCTTCTCGCCACGCTTGCCGTACGTCTTCTCGACGAACTTCTTGATGGCGGTGATGGCCTCTTCCTCGGGCAGGACGCCCGAGAGCTTGAAGAAGCAGGGCTGCATCACGGTGTTGATGCGGTTGCCCATGCCGACCTCACCGGCCACCGCGAAGGCGTCGATGACGTAGAGCTGGATCTCCTTGTCGACGATCTGCTGGCGGACCTTGGTGGGCAGCTTGTCCCAGACCTCATCCGGTCCGTAGGGGCTGTTGAGCAGGAACGTGGCCCCGACCTTGGCGCGCTCGAGGACCGGCATCTTGGCCAGCAGGCCGAACTGATGGCAGGCCACGAAGTCGGCGTCCTGGATCTCGTAGGTGGACTCGATCAGCTCGGGACCGAAGCGCAGGTGCGAGACGGTGACCGCGCCAGACTTCTTGGAGTCGTAGACGAAGTGGCCCTGGCTGTAGAGGTCCGTGCCCTCGCCGATGATCTTGACCGAGGCCTTGTTGGCGCCGACTGTGCCGTCGGAGCCGAGGCCGAAGAACATGGCCTGGACCTGGCCCTCCGGGCGCGGCCGCACGAATTCGCGGTCGATGGGCAGGCTGAGGTTCGTGACGTCGTCGAAGATGCCGACGGTGAAGTGCTTCCTGGGCGCGTCCTCGCCGAGCTCGTCGTAGATGGGCTTGACCATCTGCGGCGTGAACTCCTTGGACGAGAGGCCGTAGCGGCCACCGAGCACCCGCGGCATGGCGAAGGGCGCGGTACCCGCGTCCATGGCCTCGTTGAGGGCTGCCACGGTCTCGAGATAGAACGGCTCCCCGACCGCGCCGGGCTCCTTGGTGCGGTCGAGCACAGCGATCGACTTGACGCTCTCCGGCAGGGCAGCGACGAGCTCTTCGGACGGGAACGGCTGGAAGAGGCGGACCTGCACCATGCCGACCTTCTCGCCGGCGTCGGTCATGACCTTCACGGTCTCCTTGACCGCACCGGTGCCGGAACCCATCACCAGGATGACCTTCTCGGCATCCGGGGCCCCGCTATAGGTCACCAGGTCGTACTGGCGACCGGTGCGCTCGGAGAGCTCAGCCATGGCCTCCGCCACGATGCCCTTGACCGAGTCCATGTAGGGGTTCGCAGCCTCACGGGCCTGGAAGAAGACGTCGGGGTTCTGGGCGGTGCCCCGAACGACCGGGTCCTCGGGCGACATGCCGCGCGAGCGGAAGGCGAGGATGTCTTCCTCGTGCACGAGGGCGCGCAGGTCTGCCGGTTCGAGCATGGCGATCTTGTCGACCTCGTGTGAGGTCCGGAAACCGTCGAAGAAGTGGAGGAAGGGGATGCGTGAACGCAACGTGGCGGCATGGGCCACGAGCGCCATGTCCTGGACCTCCTGGACCGAGGCCGACGCGAGCATGGCCCAGCCACATGGACGAGCGGCCATGACGTCGCTGTGGTCGCCGAAGATCGAGAGCGCATGCGTGGCCACGGTGCGGGCCGAGACGTGGATGACCGATGGGGTCAGCTCGCCCGCGATCTTGAACATGTTGGGGATCATCAACAGGAGACCCTGCGATGCGGTGAAGGTGGTGCCGAGGGCACCCTTCTGCAGTGCGCCGTGGAGCGCGCCGGCCGCACCGGCCTCTGACTGCATCTCGACGACATCCGGGGTGATGCCCCACATGTTGGGCCGGCCCTGGGCCGCCCAGTCGTCACTGTGCTCCGCCATGGGCGAGGCCGGGGTGATCGGGTAGATCGAGATGACCTCACTCAGTTGATACGCGATACGGGCGGCGGCCTCGTTCCCGTCGAGACACTCCCATTGCTGGGCCATGTGCCGGGCCTCCTTGGTGGTATGGACTTGGATCACCCGCTGTCATGGGTGGACTCGGGTCAGGTTGGCAGCCGCGGCCGAGGCGGTGGTCGCGGGTCGACCATCAGTGTGCGCGGCACGGGGGCGACAGTAGAGGGCCACTAGGCCCCCACTCGGGCGGGTGAGCCGTCACCTCTATCGCGGACGACAAGCCCCAGGCCCGGACCGATCGGGGCCAGCCCAGCCCATCCGCCGCGACGCGTGGGCTGCGCGGACGCCTGCCCGAGGGGCAGGACTCGGGCTAGCCCCACCGCCGAAAGGGGGTCTCCCGGCTGGCAGCGCCCCGCGCCGACGGGTACGCTTTGCCTCCCAATCGAGAGCACGAGGACAAGATGCAACGAACCTTGGTGCGAGCGATGCTGCTCGCCATCTCCCTACTCATGCTGCTGGCGCTGCCGGCCGCAGCCCAGATCGACGACGAGGGCTGGCTCCTCGTCAGCGAGGACGAGAACGTCCTCATCGGCATCAACGAAAACGTGGCCGTGGGCCCAGCCGACCGCGCTGAAGGGGTCGTGGTAGTCAGCGGCCAAGGGGTCATCGAGGGCAACGTCGAGCGCCTGTTCGCGGTCGATGCCGACGTCACCGTCAGTGGCTCGACCGCGCGGATCGACGAGATCATCGCCCTCAGTGGCACGCTCGACATCGCCGACGGCGCGACCGTCGGCAACCTCTACTACGCGGGCACCACCGTCGATATCGACGAGACGGTCATCGTGGAGGGCGAGAACGTCGACGCCAGCGAGGAGTTCGCCGGTGCGTTCGTGGGCATCGCGGCCCTCTTCATCGGGCTGATCCTGCTCCTGCTCGTGGGCGTGGCCATCGCCTCGCTGGCACTGACCCTGCTGGTCATCGCCTTCGGTACCGCCCAGACGCGACGCGCGGCTGCGACCATCAGCAACGACGTGCTCAAGACGATCGTGGTGGGCGTGCTCGCGCTGTTCGTGCCCTACGCGATCTTCGTCGGACTGGGCATCACCATCGTGGGCCTCCCGTTGGCGATCATCCTCTGGTTGCTGTGGTCGGTGGTCGTCTTCCTGGGCCAGGTCGTGGTCGCTACCTGGATCGGCGAGCGGATCCTGCCCCGCGCGCGCACGACCAACCGCCCGTACGGCGCTGCCTTCCTGGGCATGATCATCCTCATCCTGCTCTCGTGGACCGGGATCGTGCCGCTCCTTGCCGGGATCTTCGGCACGGGCGCGGTGACCCTCGCCGGCTGGCGCATGCTCCGCGGTGGCGGTGTCCCGCCCGTGCCCCCGGGCTACGGCGAGGGTTGGGGCCAGCCGATGTACGTCGCGCCTCCGGCCTACGCGCCCCCGCCCTACGCTCCCCCGCCGCCCCCTCCGGGTGGACCCTGGCCTCCGCAGGGTGGCCAGCCGCCCAGCAGCTGGCCCCAGGGCTAGCTCCCAATGAACGGCCCCGTCGCTCGGTCACCGACCGGACGGCGGGGCTTCTTGCTGTGTGGGCCGGTCCCGGGCGGTGGCTAGCCCTGTCCTGACGATTGCCGGGGATCGATGATGATCGGGCGCAGACCCTGCCGCAGGAACCAGCTCTCGCGCGTCAGCAGCCCGTCGAGACGGGTCAGCCGCTCCACGGTGTCGGGCGCCTCGAGCAGCTCCTGGCGGGCGGAGAGGTCGACCTGGATGAGCGCGGTGAGCACATAGGAGAGCGCGGTCGGATCGTCGGTGCCGGTGAGGCGGTGGGCGGCCGCCATCAGTAGCTCACGCCGTTGCTCCGACGAGAGGTCAGCCACCTCCATCTCCTGCACGAGGGCGTCGGAGACTTCGGCCAGGATCCCGTCCTCGGTATCGGGCTCCGTCGCCGATGCCGGGGACTCGGCGATGGGATCGTCGAGCGTGTCCTCGTCGTCCATCTCGACCTCGAACTCGATCTCGATCTCGGGCCCATCGTCGACGCCCTCGGGCTGCAGCAGTTCGAGGTATTCGATGAAGCGGCGGCCCACGCGCTCGGCGCGGTCGGTCGCCTCCGCCGCGGAACCGGTGGGCTCGTCGAGCAGGCTCACCTGACCCACGAGATAGGGCTCCGAGACCGTGTCCACGGCCTCCAGCCGGAAGCGCTGCTCCCCGACGGTCAGGATGTCGAGGCGCCCGTCGGGGTAGGCCCCGGCGCGACGGATGGCGGCGGTGGTCCCGATGGCGGCCACCTGGCCACGGGTCTGCCCGACCTCACTGCCCTCGCGCAAGAGCACGACGCCGAATGGCTCACCGCGCTCGATGCAGCGGTTGACCATGAGGCGGTAGCGCTCCTCGAAGATATGCAGCGGCAGGGCCACACCCGGACAGAGCACCGAACGGAGCGGGAACAGCGGGATCTCGTTCACAGGTCGGATGGTCGCACGGAATCGGAAAGGCGAGCCCTGACGGGCCCGCCTTCGCGGTGCGTCTGGCCGTCAGCGGCTCAGTGGCCGCAGGCTCCGGGGGCGCCCGCCGATTCTTCGGTGCGGAAGCTGCTGCCGCAGCCGCAGCCGGAGACGGCGTTGGGGTTGTTGACGGTGAAACCGGCACCCATGAGCGTGTCCACGTAGTCGATCTCCGAACCCTGGAGCAACTGGGTGGACTGGGGATCGACGTAGACGTTGATGCCCTTCGACTCCACGCGGACGTCCTCGTCGGCGGGCTGGTCCTCGAGCATCATGCCGTAGCGATAGCCGCTGCAGCCGCCGCTGTAGACGTAGACGCGCAGGCCCACGTTGGGGTCGGACTCTTCCTTGGTCAGCTCGGTGAGCTTGGTGACCGCGGCATCCGAGAGTGTGACCAGCGGAGTCTCGGTCTCGGGAGCCGGGACGGTCTCTGGGGTCTGGGGCTGCGTCTCGAGCATCGAGCTGGACCTCCGGGAGTGGATCGACGATGGACGCGCCCCGGTGGGCGCGCTAGGGCTAAATCCTACCGGTGAAGTAAGGATTGGGCAAGAGCCGAGGCTCGCAGGGGTCTCCGCGAGCGCCATCTCGGCGGGCGCTGGTGCGGGCTGGTGGGGCCGGGTGCGGAGCGGCGCCGTACGGCCGGGTGATGGGTCCACAGCTGGCCGAGGGGCAGGCTTGCCCCATGACCAGTGCACTCGCGCGCTCTGTCGCCTACGCCACGGCCGTGGCCATGCTGCTCGCGATCGTGGCTGCCGGGTCGGCCTCTGCGGCGACCGACGTGACCCGCGTGCCTGCAGCCGAGAAGTACGCCCAACGGCTGCTCAACTGCACGCGCACCGGCGGCTTCGTGAACGCCGACGGCGCGTGCCTCGCCCGCGGCAGCGGCAAGTACTCGACGTACCGCAAGCCGGTCCGCCTGCACAGGAACATCAGCTCCAGGGTTTCCTGGCCCTGGGCTCGCACGATGGTCCGCAAGAACGCCTGCGAGCACGTCATCCCGGGCAAGCCGAGCCTGGCCACCCGTATGCGCCGGACGGGCTTCCGAGACTGGTACTACGGGGAGAACATCGGCTGCGGCTGGGGCACCGGCGACGCGATGGCCGTGGTCCTCGCCACACACCGTGCCATGCAGGCCGAGAAGTCGACCAACGGCGGGCACTGGAAGAACATCAAGAACCCCGCGTTCAGGAGCGTCGGCATCGGCGTGGCCACCGGTGGCGGTCGGGTGATGGTCGTGTGGGACTTCAACGGGAACCGCTGACGAGCTACTCCGCCACGTTCTCCACGATGGTCGCGATGCCCTGCCCCACTCCGATACACATGGTGGCCAGGCCGTAGCGCGCGCGGCGCGCCACCAGCTCGTGCACGAGCATGGTCATCAGGCGCGCCCCACTCATGCCCAAGGGATGACCCAGGGCGATGGCGCCGCCGTTGACGTTGACCACGTCGGGATCGAGGTGCAGCTCACGGATGCACGCGAGCGACTGGCTGGCGAAGGCCTCGTTGAGCTCGATGAGGTCGACCTCGTCGAGACGCAGGCCAGCGCGCTCGAGGGCCGTTCGCGTGGCCGGGACCGGGCCCATGCCCATCACCGACGGATGCACCCCCGCGACCGCGGTGCTGATGACTCGCGCCAGCGGACGCAGGCCCAGCGAGCGAGCGAGCACGGATTCCACGAGCACGAGGGCGGCGGCGCCGTCATTGATGCCCGAGGCGTTGCCGGCGGTGACGGTGCCCTCCTCGCGGAAGGCCGGCCGCAGCCCGGCCAGCACGTCTGTCGTCGTGCCCGGGCGCGGGTGCTCGTCGCGATCGACCACGATGGTCCGGCCATCACGCTGCGGCACCGCCACGGGCACCAGCTGGTCGTCGAAGCGACCGGCAGCGATGGCGGCCGCGGCGCGCGCCTGGCTGCGGGCAGCGAAGGCGTCCTGCTCCTCGCGGCTGACCCCGAACTGGTCGGCCACGATCTCAGCCGTCTCGCCCAGGGACACCACCGGGTAGGCCGCGTCGAGGCGCGGGTTCACGAAGCGCCAGCCGAGCGTGGAGTCTGCCCGCTGCGGCGGCGCCTCGGGCTCGTCCGGATCGGGCTTGAGCTCCACCGTCGGCGCCCGCGACATCGACTCGACCCCACCGGCCACCATGATCTCGCCGTCGCCGGCCATGATGGCGTGAGCCGCGCTGTTGATGGCCTGCAAGCCAGAGCCGCACAGTCGGTTGACCGTCTGGCCCGCGACCTCGACGGGCAGCCCCGCCAGCAGCGCCGCCATGCGAGCCACGTTGCGATTGTCTTCGCCGGCGCCGTTGGCGTTCCCGAGCACGACGTCGTCGATGGCCCCCGGGTCCACGCCGCTGCGCTCGACCGCGGCCCGGATCGCGATGGCTGCGAGGTCGTCGGGCCGAACGCGCGCCAGGGCCCCGCCGAAGCGACCGATCGGCGTGCGCATGGCGGCCACGATCCAGGCCTCGCGCAGGGGGCGGTGCAGGTCGCGGCTCACGCGCTGGCGCTCCTTCGTGTGCGCCGGAAGAAGAGCGTCATCGCCGGATTGAAGATCGACGGCCGCTCGGCCTCCACGACATGGCCGCACCTGGGCACCACGAGCAGCTCCCCTTCGGGCAGCTGACGCTTGACGCGGACGGCCTCGTCGAGGGGCATCCAGGGGTCGTTGTCGCCACAGGCGAGCAGGACCGGCAGGCGGATACGCCGCAGCTCCTCGGGCAGGATCTCGGTCAGCTGCTGGCTGTCGTCGCGGATCGCCGCAGCCAGGCGCTGCCAGGCACCAGCCCCCTGGTAGCTGTCGTGGCGCACCGCCAGCTCCCCGGCCCAGGCAGGATCGTCGCGCAGGATGGCCTCGGGGTCCAGGCGACGTCGGGCCACGCTGGCAGCCGGCTCCGGGCGCAGTGACGGGGCGATGACGAGCATCGAGAGCACGCGTTCGGGATGGCGTGCGGCCAGCTCGACCGCGGTACGCGCGCCCATCGAGAGCGCCATGACGTGGAACCGTTCCAGCGCGAGGGCATCTGCGAAGGCCAGCGCATCGTCCACCAGCGCGGAGCGCGACCAGCCCTCGCGCGCGTCGAACAAGGTGCGCCCATGGCCGCGCGCGTCGGGCATGTAGAGCGTGAAATCAGTGCGTAGCAGCGGACGTTGGGCGCCCCAGTCGTGCGTGCCCATCGAGGTGGCCCCGTGGAGCAGCAGCAGCGGCGGTCCCTGCCCTTCGCTGACGTAGTGGATGTCGAGCCCGTTGGCCCGGACGGTGGCGCTCATGTCGTGGTAGATGTTCGCACGTCGGCGACGGTCACCTCGCGTAGGCTGTGCGTCCACCATGACCGACAAGGACCTGCGCATCCGTCGCGTCGCCGGACGCGCCAACTACGACCGCGAGACGGTCCATCAGATCGTCGACGCAGCACTGATCGCGCACGTGGGCACGATCCGTGACGGCGCGCCCGTGGTCATCCCCATGCTCGCGGCTCGCGACGGCGACTGGCTGCTGCTGCACGGGTCGCCGGCGGCCGGGACCATGCGCCGAGGCCAGGGCCAGCAAGTGTGCGTCGAGATGACGCTCCTCGATGGGCTGGTGCTGGCTCGGTCCGCCTTCCACCACTCGCTCAACTACCGCTCGGTGGTGGTGCTCGGCGAGGCCGAGCTCATCACCGACGCGTCCGAGCGCGAACGGGCGCTGGAGGTGCTCATGGAGCGACTGGCGCCGGGGCGCCAGGAGCAGCTCCGGCCGACCAGCACCAAGGAGCTGAAGCAGACCGCGGTGATGCGCATCTCGCTCGAGCGGGCCTCGGCCAAGGTGCGGACGGGTCCGCCCGGCGACGAAGAAGCCGACTACGACTGGCCGGTGTGGGCGGGCGTGCTGCCGGTCACCATGCACATCGGCCGGCCCGTGCCCGACCCACGGCTGCACGAGGACATCGAGGTCCCCGATCACGTCCGCGATCTCGCTGATACCACTCGCTAGCGTCGGGTCGCTAGGCCGGCGACGGCTGGTCGGGCTTCGGGTTCTCGAGCGGCCGGAAGAGGATGTCGTGCTGCTCCGGGTGCTTGTGCAGCCAGGCCACCACGAAGGGGCACTTGGGGATGACCGCCATCCCACGTTCGCGCAGGTCCTCCAGCACGGCCCGCACCAGGCGACTGCCGAGGCCCTGCCCCGCGAAGCCTTCGAGCACCTCGGTGTGGGAAAGCACGATGAAGTCGTCGCTCAGTCGGTAGTCCAGGATTCCCGCCAGCTCCCGCTCGTCGCCCAGGCGCGCTTCGTATCGCTCGAGATCGGGCACGTCGAGCACGTGCAGCTCGGGGCGCTCCGGGTGCATCGTCTGTGGCTCGCTCACGGGGCCGCCTTGAAAGCTGCGAACAGCTCCGGCAAGGCGGCGGCGGGATCTCGATAGAAGTCCTCGGCGTCGACCTCGATGCGGGCACGGGCGGATGGCTCACGGATGACTGGCGCGGCGTCGATGAACTCGCGGATGACCTGCGCGTGCGGCTTGAGCGAGCCGTCGGGGCGGACCAGGCCGAAGTGCCGTTCGTGCCACTGGTCGTCGCACGGCGGCCGGCCCCACAGGTCCTCGTGGTAGTCGGCGTAGCACCAGACCATGGCGCCGGTGGCTCCGACGTCGAGGAGCCGGGGGAGGACCTCCGCGAGGTGATCGGCCAGTGCCTGCTCCGAGAGCATGATCTGGTCGAAGGCCCGGCGTCCCGCCTGCCAATGCCAGTCCACCGTCTCGGAGCCGGGCGGTGCGGTGCAGGCGCCGAACTCCTCCATCATCGTGGGTCGGCCCGAAAGCGCCGCGGTCAGCGCGGTGGCGAAGGGCACGGTATCGGGATCGAGCGCCGTGGCGCCGAAGTTCGCGTAGATGGGGTAGGTGTGCATGACCGCGAAGTCGGCCTCGGCAAAGACCTGGTCGGCACGCAGGTGGTTGCGTGTCGAGAGCGACGGCGAATGCAGTCCCACGGTGCGGTGGCGCCCGGGGTCGAGCTCGCGGATGACCGCGAACATCCGCGCCGCCCAGGCCGCGCCAGCGGCGTCATCGGGCGGCAAGGCGAAGTTGTCGGGCTCGTTGCCCAGGTTCCAGGCCCACACCCCGCGATGGTCGCGCAGCCGACCCACGACCGCGCGCAGCTGTCGCTCGGCAGCGTCGAGCGCGACCGGGTCGGTGAAGGGGTTGCGGTACGCGCCGGCATCCTCGTTGGCGCCGCTGATGACCTGGCGGCCCTCGGGCACCGGCTCGGTCCCACCGAGGAGCCATGATGGCGCCCAGTTGGGCCCGCTCATATGGCCGGTGAAGAAGGTCACATCGAGGCCCAGTCCGCGCTCAGCGGCCACGTCGCACACGACCTCGAGGTGATCGAGCGCCTCGGTCGCGACCGCTTCGGGCGTGGGCTGGAAGTCCTCCCACATGAGGAACAGGCGCACGAGGCGCAGGCCCAGGCTGGCGATGACGTCGAACTCCTCGGCGACCTCGTCGCGGTCGAAGTCCTTCCACCAGTACATGGCCTTGCGCCGGGGCCAGTAGTTGACGCCCACCGGGAAGGGCTGGCCGACGGCCAGGTCGGATAGGCTCAAGCGGTCACCCCACGTAGCTCGAAGACCCGGGCCTGGAAATCCCCGCGCGCCTGTGACTCCCAGGCGTGGTCGTCGAGGAACAGGCCCTGGCTCATGAGCTCATCGCCGCCACGCTCCATGACGTTCGCACGGGCGACCCAATCCTCGGTCTCGGGCCAGACGGTGACGGCGTAGCGCGCAGCAGGGTCAAGGCCTCGAAGGCGCAGCTGCGAGGGCCCGGGTAGCGGCGTCGAGAGCGTGCGGTACCAGCCCACCAGCGCATGACCCGCGTCCTCGTCGACGACCATCCAGGCAGTCTCGTTGCCATCGCCCTCGAAGGGACTGGTGAGGCGATGGAAGCGGCCACGGTGGAGCAGTTCGCGGCGCTCCTTGTACCAGGCGATCTGGGCTCGCACCTGCTCGGCCTCGACCTCGTCGAGGGCTCGCGGGTCCAGCTCGTAGCCGAGGTTGGCGAAGAAGGCCACCGCGGCACGTGTCTCGAGCGGGGTCACGCGTCCGACCTGGTGATTGGGCACCGCCGAGACGTGAGCACCCATGGACACCAGCGGGTACACCAGCGAGGTGCCGTACTGGATCTTCTGACGCTCGACCGCGTCGGTGTCGTCACTGATCCAGGCCTGGGGCGCGAAGGCCAGCATGCCCGGGTCGTTGCGCCCGCCCCCGCCGGCACAGGACTCGAAGAGCACGTCCGGGAAGCGCTCGGTAAGGCGGGAGTAGAGGTCGTACACGCCGAGCATGTAGCGGTGGAAGAACTCGTCCTGGCGCTCGGGTGGCAACGAGGCCCCGAAGGGCTCGGTGATGACACGGTTGTAGTCCCACTTCACGTAGGCGATGGGTGCGCTCGAGAGGACGTTGCCGATGACTCGCTCGAGGTACTCGACGACCTCGCGGTTGGAGAGGTCGAGCACGTACTGGTTGCGGATCTCGGAACGCGGCCGTCCCGGGAACCCGACGGCCCACTCGGGGTGGTTCTCGAAGAGACGGCTGCGTGGGTTGACCATCTCGGGCTCGATCCAGATGCCGAAGAGCAGGCCCAGCTCGTTGACCCGGCTGACCAGGTCAGGCAGCCCGGACGGGAGCTTGCGCAGGTCCACGGTCCAGTCACCGAGCGAGGACGTGTCATCGTCGCGCTGGCCGAACCAGCCGTCATCGAGCACGAACAGCTCGGCGCCCAGATCCCTCGCTTCGGCCGCCATCTCGACGAGGGCGTCCTCGTCGAAGTCGAAGTAGACGCCCTCCCAGCTGTTGAACAGGACCGGGCGCGGGCGGTCACGCCAGGTTCCCCCGACGAGCCGCTCGCGGTAGAGCCGGTGGTAAGCGTCGGACACGCCGCCGATGCCCTCGTCGGACCACACGAGCACGGCCTCGGGGATCTGCAGGTCCATGCCCGGTGTGATGCGCCAGCGGATGGTCTCGGGATCCATGCCCAGGCGTGCGCGGACGGCGTCGGTGGAGTCGACCTCCACCTCGGCGAGGAAGTTGCCCGAGTACACCAACGACATGCCGATGGCCTCGCCGGCAGCCTCGGTGGTGGCGGGCCGACGCAGCAGCATGAACGGGTTCTGCTGATGCCCGGTCGAGCCACGCTGGCTGCGGACCGCGCGCGTGCCGGTCACCAGCGGGGCATCGACGATGTGCGTCTCGCGCGCCCACGCGCCGGTCAGCTGGAGCAGGTGCCAATCAGGGTCGGGCAGATCGAGGACGGCGCTCATGGCCGTGGTCAGCTTCACGTCACCGGTGCCGTCATTGATGACGCGCATGCTGCGGGTGACGACCGGCCGTGCGGCATAGATGGTCGTGAGCAGGCGAACCTGGAGGCCGGAGTGGCCGTCGACGAGGACGATCTCGACGGTCTCGGCCTCGGAGCCGTCTTCGACGTAGGTGGAAGGCAAGCCATCTAGGTGCGGCTTGCCCGCACTGATGGTGTGTTCGCGGTAGACCAATTCGAGCACCGTGCTGCCATCGGCATGGCGGACCGCCAGGCCAGGCAGGCGGAAGTCGCCGCGGCCAGCCGTGGGCAGCTCGCGGGGAATGGGGTCCAGGACCTGGTTGTAGCGCGCCACGAACGAGCTGCGTACGAAGTGCCCGTAGTCGCGTGCTATGGCCAGCCGCGGGCCCAGGTAGAGATGCGCGAGGATCCCTGATTCGAGCACGCGCATGACGTAGCTGATCTGCTCGTTGTACAGATGCAGCTGTCGCTCACCTGGTCGCCACTCGATGGCCATGCTGGTCCGACTCCTTGCTCCACGTCATGGCTGCGGTAGCCTATCGACTGCCCAGCCGAGCGATGGTACGACGGCCGACGCGCGCGAACACGACACACAAGTCATATCTGGCATACGATACGGAACGTTCTCGAACCATGAGGAACGCGAGAACCAAACAGAAGGCGAGAGGAAACCCTGCCGTGAAGAAGACCCTGATCACTGCTGCGCTGGTTGCCAGCATGAGCCTCGTGGCTGTCGCCTGCGACAACAACGATGCCACGCCCGAGCCGACTACCCCGGCCGAAGCCGTCGAGTCGATGGCTGCCGAGGACGTCCAGGCCGCCGAGGAGACCATGGCGGCCGTCGAGTCGATGGCTGCCGAGGACGTCCAGGCCGCCGAGGAGGCTGCCGAGTCGGACGTCCAGGAGGCTGCCGAGTCGCCCGCGGCCTAGCGCCAACAGCACACGACGAAGGCCGTCCGGGTGACCGGACGGCCTTCGCGATTCTCCGGCGCCTCCCGCTCAGGTGGCGCGCATGCGGTTGCCCCGCTTCTCGTGGGTCAGTTCGGCCAGGCCGAGTGCTTCGAGCAGCGGCGGGACATACATGCCGAAGCGACCGCGATAGCCCTTGCGCAAGCCGTAGAAGCCGCCCACGGGGTTGTCGGCTGCGCGACCCCAGGCCTCGACGGTGTCCGACTTCGGCTCCTTCTTCTCGTCGGCCGCACCAAGATCCATCCAGTCACCGCGAGCCTTGAGCATCGCGTGCAGATCATCGATACAGCGGAGCTGGTACGAGAGCTTCGTCGAGCCGACCTGGCAGATCAGCGTCGGCGGGTCGGAATCCTCGTCGCGGTACATCGTGTACTCCGACGAACCTGGTGGGGTCTGCAGGACCCAGGGGTCCTCCTTGGTGCCGCTGCCGGTCGCTGCCATCGATCACCTCCACTGTGCTTGGGCGCCACAGCCTAGCGAGTGCCGACGCTCAACTCCAGTCCGGCTCGTAGGGCAGCTGAGCCATCACCCAGTAGCCCCGCTTCTCGCGCGGGCCGGCATCGAGCGTGCCGCCCAGCGCGGCCACCTCCTTGCGAACAGCTTCGAGCCCGGCGGTCTGTTGGGCCTCGTCGCCGGTCGCGACACCGTCGTCGCTGACCTCGATCTCGAGCGCGTCCGGCTCGAAGCGGACCAGGACCGTGGCGCTCGCGTCGGTGGCACCCGCGAGCGTCGCCATCAGCGCCTCGTGCACCACGTGGTAAGCGACCGCGTCGAGGTCTGAGGTCAGTGGCACTGGGCGGCCGCTGACCTGCAGGTCCACGGGCAGCCCGGCCTTGATGACTTCGTCGATGAGGTAGTCGAGATCACCGAGGCCGGGACCCGCCCCCGGCAGCGGTGTGCCGTCGGGCGCCAGCAACAAGCCTGTCAATCGCTGCGTCTCCTCGAGCGCCTCGGTGCCGGCGGCGTCCACGATGATGAGGGCCTCGTGGGCAGCGCGCGGGTCACGCTCGAGGGTCCGCCGCGCCTCCCGCGCCTGCAGGATGACCGTGCTCATGGCCCGCTCGATCACGTCACGCAGCTCGCGTACGGTCTCGTCACGACCGGCCGAATCCGGCGCCCCGTAGTCACCCGACCAGGCCCATTCGCGGGCTCCGCCCACGCGTTCGTCTCGGCGGGCCACGCGCAACCGGCGTGCCGCGAGGCCGACCAGCCAGGGGCCCCACAGGACGAGCACCGGTCCGGCGATCTCACGGACCTCGAGGGGGCTACTGCCACCGCGAAGCACCAGCAGGCCGGTGAGCGCGCCCAGGCCGAGCGGCCCGATGACGGCGGCGACCCCACCGCTCCAGGCGCCCACCGAGTAGGCGGCCAGCACCAGGCCCAGCAGGAGCGTCGTCGTCGCGTCGACCGGTCCGCGGCCCATCAGCGTCACCGCCACGATGGCCAGCACCAGGGGCACGACCGGCATACGTGAGCGAAGCGCCAGCGAGAGCAGGAACACGGCGCCCGCGGCCACGGCCACGACCTCGTCGACCGGCAGCCCCGCGACGATCGGCTCACCGGCCAAGGCCGAGTCCGCGAGATAGACCTCGGCGAGGTAGGCCGCCGTCAGCAGCAGCGCGACGATCGCATCGAGATGCGCCCGGACGAAGCGGATCGGTCTCACGACCCGGAGGCTACCGCGCCTCGACAGGGTTCGTGCGGAGTCTCGCCGAGACACCGTCGGGCTGGCCGGCGGTGACTCGGTGATCGATCACGAGGCGGAGATCCGCATCGCGCTGGCACGGCAGTAGACCCGCGAAGTCGGCCGACGGTCGGGGCTACAGTCGGGCGCTGCCGTCGAAGTAGTGCTGCGCGGTCTCCCAGGCATCGATGCCGCACTGGGCGCCCATGATCCGACCCTGCAGGTCGTCGGCCTCGACATGGATGCCGCCATAGAGGCGTGAGATACCGGCCTGGTCGGCCGCGTCGTAGTAGGTCGCCCACTCCAGCGGCACATCCACGCTCGGCCCCGCCTCGAAGTCGAGCGAGCCGGCGGGGATCGTCCAGGCGCTGATGCCCCCCGGGAAGTAGGGCGTGCCGGTCATGGCCGCGAGCACTTCCGCGGCTGCCCGACTGAACGTGGAGTGACCGCTGACATAGCCCGCGAATGACGGTGTCACGAAGGTGGACAGCTGATAGGGCACCCATTCGACGGCACGGATCCAGTCCACGCCACCGAGCTCGTGCTCGCTGTCCTCGGGACTGCCGCTCCAGGCATGGATGGCGATCTCACCGACGTGGTCGGCAAGGTGCGCGTGGCGCTCACCCGGTGCCGATGACTGTTCCGTGATGAGCTCCACCTGCCCATCGATCAGCGGCAGACCATCGGGATGGTACGAGGGCAGCGACGGATCGCTCGACTGACCCAGCCCGCCCATGTAGCGGATCATCGAGATGGGCCGCACGTAGTCGTAGTAGCCCTTGGCACCCCACGCCGCGACCGCCGCATCGTGGACGGCACCGTTGAGCGCGAGGTACATCTTGACGTCCCATTCGAGCGCATCGATCTCGGGTCCCTCACCGGCGATCCGCCGCTCGAACCCGGGATCGTCCGCGACGGCGTTGGCCAGTGTGTTCCAGTGACCCGGCGGCGTCTCGGAAGCGGGGCCGTCGGCCCAGAACTCCGCGACGACCCGACCGAAGTCGCCTTGCGGCACGAGCACCGGCTCATACGGCAGTCCCGTGGCGGGGTTCACGTCGTAACCGTGACCATCGTTGGTGCCGAGCGAGTTGTGCCCCATGGCACGCGGTGAGATATCGATCATGACGCCATCCCGGGGGTCCAGCAGCCCGCTGAACCCGATCACCTCGACCGCGTTGTCCTTGAACGCCTGGACCGTCTGAGGATCGCCCAGCCGGGGCGGAGGCCCCGGGTCGATCGGTACACCGTTGGTCCCTGCGGCCGGCAGCGCGAAGGCGTCGACGTATCCCCAGTGGGCACCCACGAACTTCTGTGGTCCGCTTGGCAAGGGCAATCCGTTCTGGGCCACGGACACATCGAGAGCCAGCGGCTGCCAGCGGTTGGGGTCGGTGAGGAAGGTGCCCGGTGCCCGGACGACCATGGGTTCGTTCACCGGCGAGTAGTCCGCCGACACGTAACCGCGGCGCTCACGAGAGCCGTCGTGCAGCCCGGCGTCGATGATGCGCGCGGCGATGCGGTTGCCCAGCGCTGCGGCCGACCCACCCTTGGTGTCGGTGCGGTCGGTCGGGAGGCACAGGCTCGCCATCAAGGCGTCGAACTCTCGCAGGCTTTCGGCGCCACCCACGGCGTTCCGGTAGCGGTGCCTGAGGACCCGGTAGGCGGCGTAGCTGATGGCCCGGTCGCGGGCCGCAGCCGGATGATCATGCTCGACCTTCCCGGTAACGAAGACACCTTGCGCGACCGGGTCGAAAGCGGCCCATGCGTCCCACATCGCTGCCGACACGTGGTACAGGTTGCGCGAGTGAACCGTGGGGGCCGGGAAGTCACGCCGGATCGCGTCGAGCAGGACTTCGTCCCACAGGCGTGCCACCGACTTCGCCGGGTCCGCGCTGCGGACACACTGACCTGCTTCGTTCACCCGAGCGGCCGCGGGCGCGGCCAGCACCAGCGAAGACAGCAACGCCAGCACCAGACCCAGGGCCAGCGGTATGCGATGCGACATCTGCTTCCTCCTCAGGCGTGATGCTACTCCGGCATGCCAATGACAGGATCGTGGCGCGTAGACTGTCGCCATCGTGCGACAGACGTTTCCAGCCGCCCTCGCCCTGGCTACGTGTCTGGCTCTGGCCATGCCGGCGGCCGTGGAGGCCGCCAAGGAGCCGAAGGGGCAGCCCGTGGTCCCGACGTTCGTCGAGGAGGCCGCGTCCGCCGGCGTCACGCACTCGTACAGCGGCGGCTTCGAGTTCTACGTCGGCGGCGGCGTGGCGGTCCTCGACTGCAACGATGACGGGCGGCCCGAGCTCTTCTTCGCGGGTGGCGAAGGACCTGCGGCACTGTTTCTCAATCGGAGCCGAGCCGGCAAGCGCCTGCGCTTCGAACAGCTCAGGAGCGAGGACACCGACCTGACTGCGGTCACGGGTGCCTACCCGCTGGACATCGACTCGGATGGCGAGACCGACCTCGTGGTCCTGCGACACGGCGAGAACGTGCTCCTGCGCGGACTGGGCGGATGCACCTTCGAGCGGGCGAACGAGGGTTGGGGGTTCGATGGTGGCAGCGACTGGACCACGGCCTTCAGCGCGACCTGGGAGGCCGGCCAGACCTGGCCGACGATGGCCTTCGGCAACTACGTCGACTACTTCGACGACCAGAACCTCGCGCATTGTGCGCCGGGGTTCCTGTACCGGCCTGCAGGCGAGGGAGGCCGCTTCGGGCCGCCGACGACGTTGGAGCCGGGACGATGCGCGCTCTCGATGCTCTTCAGCGACTGGGACCGCTCCGGACGTCGGGACCTGCGCGTCGCCAACGACCGCCACTACTACTACAACGAAGGGGGCGAGCAACTCTGGATGGTGGCCCCCGACGCCACTCCGCGGCTCTACACATCCGTGGAGGATGGCTGGAAGCCGGTCCGCATCTTCGGCATGGGCATCGCCGTGGAGGACCTCACCGGCGACGGGTTCCCCGAGTACTACCTCACGAGCATCGGGTCGAACCGCCTCGAAACCCTGGAGACAGGCCCATCCGCGCCGGTCTTCACCGACATCGCCTTCGATCATGGGATCTCCGCGACCACGCCATCGATCGGCCGGCCGATCGACCCATCGACCTCGTGGCACCCCGAGTTCGATGATGTCAACAACGACGGTCGCATCGATCTCTACGTCTCCAAGGGCAACGTCGACGAAGCAGCGGACAGCGCGATCGAAGACCCCAACGAGCTATTCCTGCGACGCGCCGACGGGACGTTCGTGCGGGCGGCGAAGCAAGCCGGGATCCTCAGCCCGGTGCGGACTCGCGGCGCCGCACTGGTCGACCTGAACCGCGATGGCCTGCTCGACCTCGTCGAGGTCAACCGCTACGAGAATGTCGCCATCCGTCGCAACGTCGGGCGAGGGACGGCCAGCAAGCCCAAGGCCATGGGCCATTGGCTGGACGTGCGCATCTCGCAGGACGAGGCCAACGCCGATGCCATCGGAGCCTGGATCGAGGTCAAGGCCGGCCAGGCCCGCACCGTTCGCGAGAACACCGTCGGCGGCGGTCACGCCAGTGGTGCGTTGGGGCCGGTGCATTTCGGGCTGGGAACTCACGAGCAGGCCGAGGTGCGCGTCATCTGGCCCGATGGCACCCTCGGAGACTGGCGGACCGTCGCCGCCGATCAGGTCGTCACGATCGACCGAGCCGCCGAGCGCGATACGGGTGGTCTGCCTGCCGCGTCGTGAGGCCTCGGCGCACCGGGGTCAGTGGAGTGCGGCGCGTTCCTCGCTCGTGAGCGAGTCGGGTGACTTGCCCAGGATGATCATGCTCAGGACATCGTCGGTGCTGACCTCGTCGTGCCTGACCGTGCCCACGATCTTGCCGTGGTACATGACACTGATGCGGTCCGACAGGTCAAACACATCGTGGATGTCGTGGCTGATGAGGAAGATGCCCAGCCCTTCCTCCTTGAGCTGACTGACGAGATCGCGTACCTGCGCGGTCTCTGCCGGGCCCAGCGCCGCCGTCGGCTCGTCCATGATGAGGATGCGCGCGTTGAAGTGGACCGCGCGAGCGATGGCCACGGCTTGGCGCTGGCCTCCGGAGAGCGACATCACCGGCTGCGTGAAGTTGGTGAAGTTGGGGTTCAGGCGCCCCATCACCTCGCGGGTCGCATTCTCCATCGCGCCATCGTCGAGGGTCCCGAGGCGGGTGGTGAGCTCACGGCCCAGGAAGACATTGCCGGGCGCACCGATGTTGTCAGCCAGGGCCAGCGTCTGGTAGATGGTCTCGATCTTGAGGTTCTTGGCGTCTCGCGTGTTGTTGATTGGGCGCGGCTGACCGTCGATGAGGATCTCTCCGGAATCCGCAGGGTGGGCACCCGAGAGGGTGCGCATGAGGGTCGTCTTGCCCGCGCCGTTGCCACCCACGAGGCCCATGACCTCACCCTCGTGGAGATCGATGGTCACGTCCTCCACGGCCTGCACTCCCCCGAAGGAGACGCTGATGTTTCGCATCTCCACGAGTGGAGCTCGCTTCTCGTTGGTCACGTGCCTGCCCTCCGACGGCCGCCGCCTCGCCGGCGGTTCCAAGTATCCAAGCCTACGGCCACGACCAGGACGATGCCGGCCACGATGGACTGCACTGGTGAGGGCACGCCCATGAAGGCCAGCCCGTAGGCGAGCGACTGCATCACGAAGGCGCCAAGGACCGCACCGGTGATCGTCCCGACGCCACCGGCAAACGAGGTCCCGCCCACCACGGCAGCTGCGATGACAAGAAGCTCCTGGGTCGTGCCCAGGTCCTGGGCCGCACCGTTGAGGCGGCCGACCACGATCGCAGCCGCGAGAGCACACAGCACGCCCATGAGCATGAAGGTCTTCATGATCGTCCAGCGCGTGTTGATGCCGGCCAGATCTGCCGCCTCAGGATTGCCGCCGTAGGCATAGACATAGCGGCCAAAGCGGCGTCGCGTGGCGATGAACGACATGACCAGGGTCACGCCGATGAGCAGGATGATGGGCCAGGAGATCCCCATCGAGATCTGGAGGCCGCCTTCGGGCCAGGCCATGCCTTGCTCCTCGGCCATCCGCCTGGCAAGGCCGACAGGAAAGAACTGTTGGTTGGCGGCGTAGGCGACAACGAGCACTACGGCGCACGCCACGCCTCCGATCAGGGCATCAGCCCACAGCGGTCGGGCCGGTATGTCGAACCTGATGCGCTGCCGCCGGTTGTAGACGAGGATGGCGACGATAGCGATGCAGGCGATGACGGCCAAGGCCCAGGTCCAGGTGCCGCCGAGCGAGCCATTGGCTCCGCCGCCGACCACGCGGAACGTGTTGTCGATGCCCGTGACTGCCGCTCCCTCGGAGAGCACCCAGACCACCCCGCGGAACGCCAGCAGACCGCCGAGCGTGACCACGAACGAGGGCACACCGATGTAGGCGATGATGAAACCCTGGAGGCCGCCGATGAGGACCCCGACCCCGATCCCGAGTCCCAGCGCGACGATCCACATCAGCGGGCTCCCGACCTCCGGGAAGCCCAGTACGTCGGGCAGGAAATGGGTCATGAGGACCGCGTAGACCATCGCGATGACGCCGACCTGCGAGCCGACCGAAAGGTCGATATTGCGGGATACGATGATCAGCACCATGCCCGTGGCCATGATGGCCGTGCCGCTCGCCTGTACGCCGAGCGTGAGCATGTTCGCTGGGTTGATGAGCTTGCCGCCCGAAAGGAAATGGAAACCCACCAGGATCACGACCAGCGCGATGAGCATGCCGAACAGGCGCACGTCGATCTCGGTAGCGGCGAAGAGCCCGCGCAGCGATGGGCGCTGCTCGCTGGGCGCCTGCTCAGGCGTGGTTTCGGCGGTACCGCTCATCGTCCCGTTCTCCGTCTACAGACGAATAACGCCCCACGCCCTCGGTGTTCGAGGACGCGGGGCGTGTGCTAGCCGCTAGTGCTGGAGCGGCTCAAATCACTGACAGATCGCCGCGGGGTTCGGGGCGTCGGCCGTTTGTGCACAGAGCTCGTCCTGCGTAAGCCAGTTGGCATCGAGGATGAGGTTGAGGTTGTCCTGCGTGACCGGCTGCGGCTGCAGGATGAAGGATGTCACCGTGTTTCCGCCAGGGGTAACGAAGTCGCTAGCCCCAGTGCCAGCGATCGGCACGGTCGCGTCGGTGATCAGGCCATCAGGGATCACGAGATCCGCCATGGCCACGCCTTCGCACAGCTGCAGTGCGGCCGCACCGGCGACCTTGCCCAGCTGGTTGGCGTCCTTCCAGACGTCCACGTACTGCCAGCCGGCAGCGACGTTCTGGAGGTTGCCGGTGTCACCGTCCTGGCCACTCAAGGGAATGGGGTCGAGACCCTTGGCCTGGAGTGCGCCGACCACACCGAGTGCGGTGCTGTCGTTCTCGGCCAGGATGGCATCGATCGTGTCGCCATTGGCGTTGGCGGCATCGATGATGGCTTCCATGTTGTTCTGTGCGGTCTCAGTCCTCCAGCCGTCAGTGAACTGGTCGGCGAGGATGGTGATCTCACCAGCATCGACCTTGTCCTGGAGACCGGCCTGATCCCAGCCCATGGGCAGGAACGTGGATGCATTGGCATCGCCCGGGTCGCCCTTGATAAGCACGTAGTTGCCTGTCGGAACGGCGCCGAGGATCGTCTCAGCCTGGGCCTTGCCGACGCCGACGTTGTCGAACGTGACGTACAGGACGCTGGGGTCCTCGATGAGCCGGTCATAGGCGATGATCGGGACTTCGGCGTTCTGGGCCACCTCGATGGCCGCGATGGCCGCATCCTGGTTCTGCGCGAGCAGGACCAGCACATCGGCGCCACCGTTGATGAGGGTCTCGACGTCCGTCTGCTGCTGTGCGCTGTCAAGGTTGGCGTCGAGGTCGGTGAAGGTGCCGCCACCCTCAAGGATCGTGGCCTCCATGTTCGGCCGGTCCTTGGCCGCCCAGCGGGGCTGCTCGAAGTTGTTCCAGGAAACTCCGACGTCACAGACGCCGTCATCCTGCGCGACCACTGCGCCGCTCGAAACCATGCCGGCGCTGACAACTGCTACCGCAGATGCCATCACCAAAGCTCGCTTGGTTGTACCCATGTACTCCTCCTCCGTAGTTGGTCGGACGTTCTCTCGTCCCCCGACCCACCATGATGCCTGATGCCATCGGGCTGTCAAGAAACTACACCATCCATGTGAGCGCTTACAGGCGGAACGGCAAGCAGGTCGTGGCAGGGCACCACCGGGGACGCCACGCGCGTGGCCATGCTCGCCCCTAGGACTCGCGACGGGAGGCGATCCAGGCGCCGATCATGACCAGCATCACGCCCGCGATGGCGATGGGCGCCACCGTCTCCCCGAGGACGAGCACGCCCAGCACGATGGCCACGATGGGCAGAAAGTAGATCGCCACCGAGGCGCGGGGGCCACCGACCCGTGCGGTCAGCGTTGCCATCAGCGCGAAAGCTGCGCCGGTGCCCAGCATGCCCAGCGGGATCATGACCAGGGCCGACTCCCATGACCAGGTCGACGCGGGGATCTGCAGCAAACCCACCGGCGCGACGATCGCGAGCGCTACCAGCTGGGCCCGGAACACGACCGGCAGCGGGCCGTACTTCTGCGCGAGCGGCACCGAGAGGTTGGCCGCCAACCCGTAGAAGGCAACGGCCACGACCACGAGTGTCGCTCCCACCAGCTCGTCGGAGCCGGCCTCCAGCTCGGGCACGAAGACGAGCAGCATGCCCAGGAAGCCGAGGCCGATGCCCAGGAGCTGTCGCCAGCCGGGCAGCTTGCGCATGAGATAGGTAGCCCAGAGCACGGTGAAGACCGGCATAGCGCCGTTGATCATCCCCGTCACGCTCGAAGTGGTCCACTGCTGGGCAACGGGAAAGATGAGGAGCGGGACGGCGATCCAGACGACACCGAGGACCGCGATGCGCGGCCAGTCCTCGCGCTGGACTGGAGCTCGGGCCCTGGGAAACAGCGCCACCGTCGCCGCGCCGAGACCGACGCGTGCGAGCGTGATGACGCCGGGCTCGAACGCGCGCAGACCGATCTCCATGAAGAGGAAGGATGAGCCCCAGATGAGGGCGATCGCCGCGAGCAGGCCCCAGTCGAGCAGCGTGTAGGCGTGCAGGTTCGTCCCGCTCGCGGTGGCAGGCAGGGATGAACGCGGCGCGACCCTCGGGGCAGTCATGGGCGCATCGTAGACGGCCCCGGGTACTGGCTGTGTGGCGTCGAAAGCCTCGTCCTTGGCCGCTCAAGGGTGGAGATCCGCCGGCTTAGGCGACACCCGACGCTGGGGCCGGACGCTCGCTCGCCTGCAGGCGCCAGAGATGAGCGTAGAGCCCGTCGCTCGCGAGCAGCTCCTGATGCGTGCCCAGCTCCAGGAGCCAGCCATCATCGAGGACGGCGATACGGTCGGCGGCGCGGATGGTCGAGAGACGGTGGGCCACGACCACGGTGGTGCGTCCCTGCATCAGCCGCGCCAGGGCGTCCTGCACCAGCCGCTCGGACTCGTTGTCCAGCGATGAGGTGGCCTCGTCGAGGATGAGGATCGGAGCGTCCTTGAGGATCGCGCGGGCGATGGCCACACGCTGGCGCTGACCTCCCGAGAGTCGCGTGCCGCGGTCGCCCACGATCGTCTGGTAGCCATCGGGCATGGCGCTGATGAAGTCGTGGGCGTTGGCAGCTCGCGCGGCCGCCTCCAGCTCCTCGTCGCTGGCCTCGAGCCGGCCGTAGCGGATGTTGTCCTCGATGGTGCCGCCGAAGATGGCCGCGTCCTGTGGCACCAGTGAGACGGCCTCCCGCAGCGACCGCAGCCGCAGGTCGCGCACGTCCTGCCCGTCGACGAGGACACGGCCATCGGTCACGTTCCACAGCCGTGGGATGAGGTTGCAGAAGGTGGTCTTGCCGGCGCCGGATGGGCCCACCACCGCGAGCACCTCGCCGGGAGCGATCTCGAGGGAGATATCGCGCAGCACCGGCCGCTCGGCGTCGTAGCCGAAGGTGACGCCCTCGAATGCGACGCGCCCACCGACGTGCTCGAGGTCGACCGCGTCGTCCGCATCCCTGAAGGACGGGCGTTCGTCGACGATCTCGAAGACGCGCACGACTGCGCCGGCTCCTTCCTGGAACTGGCCGTAGATGCCGGCGATGCTCGAGAGGCTGGTGCCGATGGTGATGCCGTACAGCAGGAAGCTGGTCAAGGCGCCGAGGTTGATGGAGCCCTCGATGACGCGGTGGCCGGTGAACCAGAGCAGGATGATGAGGGTGCCGAATCCGAGGATGAGCATCATCGAGCCGAAGAGCCCGCGATAGGTCACCAGGCGCGTGGCCATGGCCACGACCCCACGCAGGTCCTCGCCGTAGCGATGGCGTTCCCACTCTTCCCGGCCGAACGACTTGACCACGCGGATGCCGCTGAGTGCCTCCTCCGCGGTCGTGGTCGAAGCCGCGATCGAGTCCTGCACACGCGTCGAGAGCCGCCGCAGCGGGCGTGCGAAGACGACCGCCACGATGACCATGGTCGGAGCCAGCACGAGGATGACCAGCAGCAGGTCCGGGCTGAGCAGGAAGAGCACGAAGACCGAGCCGACAAGGCTGAGCAGCGACGAGAGCAGCGAGGTCACCGTCTGCGTCAGCATCGTGCGCACCTGGGTCACGTCGCTCGAGAGCCGCGAGATGAGCTCGCCGACGCGGCGCCTCACGTAGAAGTCCAGCTCCAGCGAGACCAGCCGGTCGAACACTTGGGCCCGCAGACGGGCCACGATGCGTTCGCCGATGACCCCCAGCGACCACGTCTGGGCGAAGCCCGCCACGGCCAGCACGAGCGTGATGCCGACCAGCAGGAGCAGCAGTTGGTCGAGCCCGGCCGCATCGCCGGCGGTCACGACCTCGTTGACCAGGCCACCGATGACGAGCGGCAGCAAGAGCCCGAAGACGGTCGAGACGAGCAGGGCCACGAGTGCCACCGCGAACAGCCGCCAGTGCGGTCGCAGGTAGCCGAACAGGCGACGCCAGGGGATGCCGGTCAGGCGCGTGGGGCCGGCCTCATCGTCCTGGTCGTCAGCGGTGTTAGCGGAGCCGTCGGCAGAGCGCCCGCGTCCACGGCGAGCCCTGCGGCCGAATAGCGAGCGTTGGGTGAAAGCCAGCGTCAGGCCCCTTTCCGGTCGACGACGAGTCCGTGGACGTACCGGCACACGGTACCGCCCAGCGGCGATGCGGTCTCAGCGTGTCCATCCGCCGGCACCTCTCGTAGCATGCAGTTCCCCCGATCGCACGAGGAGCCCCCGATGGGAGACGAGCAGCAGTCCGCCAAGGACGGTACGACGAGATCCGATGGACTCACCGATGTGGAACGCGCCGCGATGAAGGAGCGCGTGAAGGAACTGAAGGCCGAGGCGCGGCAGGGCGCGAAGCGGGCCGAGGGCGAGGCTGATGTCCTCGCCAAGCTGGCCGAGATGACCGGCAACGACCGCGCCATGGGCGAACGCCTGCACGCCATCATCACGGCGGCCGCGCCCACGCTCATGCCCAGGACCTGGTACGGCATGCCCGCCTATGCCAAGGATGGCAAGGTCGTGTGCTTCTTCCAGAGTGCGGAGAAGTTCAAGGTGCGTTACGCCACGTTCGGCTTCCAGCCCGACGCGAACCTCGACGAGGGCCACATGTGGCCCACCTCATTCGCGCTCGAGGCACTGACCGAGACCGAGGAGGCGGCCATCACCGAGCTCGTGAGGCGAGCGGTGAGCTGAGGCGCGCGGGATCAGCCCTTGGCCAGCAGGCGCTTGAGCTTCGGCACGGCCGCGAGGGCCGCGGGCGAATCGCGCATCGGCAGGTCAGTGCGCCGGATGCCGTCGAAGGCGTAGAGCGCGCCGGCCACCGCCGCGGCGGTCGGCACCAGCACGGCCTCGCCCATGCCCTTGGCACCGTACGGACCCTCGGGCTGGAACTCCTCGACGAGGATCGTCTCCACCGGCGGCATGCCCGCAGCGGGGATGATGTTGAGCGACTTGACGGTGTCGGTGACCGGGAAGCCGCCCTCGGTCTCGAACGTCTCGGAGAGCGTGTGGCCCAGGCCCATGTGCACGCCGCCGACGACCTGGCCTTCCAGCATCAGCGGGTCGAGCGCCTTGCCCACGTCGTGGGCGGCCACGAACTTCTCGATGGCCCCCTCCTCGTCGAGGATGCAGACCTGCGTGGCCCAGCCGTAGCCGAAGTGCGTGATGGGCTCCTCGACGTCATCGCCCAGCTTGGTCGTCCAGTCGATGAGGATCTCGGCGGGGAACTCCTCCCCGGCGAGGTCGTCGAGCAGGCAGCGTCGCCTGACCATCTCGGCGCGGAGCGCCTGACAGGCCTTGAGCACCGCACGCCCGCCGAGCATCGTGGCGCGTGAGGCGGTGGTGATGCCGGTGTCCAGCTCGTGCGTAGTATCGACGCGGACCTCGATGGCCTCTGGCTGCAGGTCGAGCTCGTCGCTGGCGATCTGGCGCATGACCGTGTGGGTGCCCTG
This sequence comes from uncultured Chloroflexia bacterium, assembly GCA_963731995.1. Lineage (GTDB taxonomy): Bacteria > Chloroflexota > Limnocylindria > Limnocylindrales > CSP1-4 > JAFMJV01. Next base: position 434,181 of record CAVSXV010000004.1, on the reverse strand, counting down.
TCCCATCTCCGTCCAGGAGTGGAAGACGGTCAATCGGCCGTCGCCCTCGGGACGCACGACCGCACGGCCGTACTCCTTCATGCCGTTGCCGATGCCGGTGTTCTTGGCACCGCAGGCGATGCCCGCGTACTTGGCGTTCCGGTACTGGTCCTTGACCGCCAGCAGCGTGTCCCTGAGGCCCACGCCTGGACCCAGCTTCTGGCCGGTCCCGAATCGCTTGCCGGTCTCGAGCGCGTTGCGCCAGCGGATCTCCCAGCCGTCGATGCCGACCGACTCTGCGAGACGGTCGAGGCACGTCTCCATGCCGAAGTTGGCCTGGTTGGCCCCGAAGCCGCGCATCGCGCCGCAGGGCGGGTTGTTGGTCAGGATGGCGTTGGCCTGGACATCGACGTTGGGCACCTCGTAGGCGCTGCAGGCGTGCCCGGCGGCGCGCTCGAGCACCTTGGCACCGACGCTCGCGTAGCCGCCGTTGTCGCCGATGAAGCGGGCCTTGACCGCGGTGAGCTTTCCTTCGGCGTCGCAGCCGACGGTGTACTCCATCCAGAAACGGTGGCGCTTGATGGAGAAGCGCAGCGAGTCGGCACGGCTCAGCGCCAGCAGCACCGGGCGCTCGGCCGCCAGTGCCAACAGCGCCGCGTGGCCCTGGACGTTGAGGTCCTCCTTGCCACCAAAGGCACCACCGGTGGCCACCTGTGTGACGAGCACGTCAGCCTGCTCCCAGCCGAGCAGCGAGGCGATCTGTCGACGGTCTTCCCAGGCACCCTGGCCCTGCGAGAGGACGTGCATGCGCGGACCCTTCCCGTCCTGGGGCACGGCCAGCGAGGACTCGGGCTCGAGATAGGCATGCTCGATGCCAGCTGTCCTGAAGGTGTCACTCACGACGTGCGCAGAGGCGGCCAGGGCAGCCTCCACGTCACCCCGGGCGTAGGCCGACTCCGAGAGCACGTTGCCCTCGGGCGCGATGCGTGGCGCACCCTCGGCCATGGCCTCGAACGGATCGGTCACGGGCTCCAGCACCTCGTACTCGATCTCGATCAGCTCCGCCGCCGCACGTGCCTGGGCGCGCGTCTCGGCCGCCACCGCCGCGAGCACGTCGCCTACGTATCGCGTCGTCTCCCCCACCGCCACCAGCTGCCGCCAGTCGTCCGTGATGAGGCCCTGGTTGCGCTTGCCCGGGACATCGGCGGCGGTGATGACCGCGACCACGCCCTCGGCCGCCTCGGCTGCTGTCGTATCGATCGACACCACCACCGCGCGTGGGTGGTCGCTGAAGCGCAGTGCGCCATGGAGCATGCCCGGCACCACGTGGTCAGCCACGTACTCCTGCATCCCCAGCACCTGCTCGCGTGAGCGGTACTTGGGCGCGGGGTCGCCGACCGCGGCGCCCGGATGCGGCACCGGTCGGGGCCCACCGGCCCGCGCAGCTGCCACCTGGCCGATGGCGTCGATGATCGAGAGATAGCCGGTGCAGCGACAGAGGTTGCCCGCGAGAGCCTTGGTGATGGTCTCGCGCCCGGGTTCGGCCTCGCGGCGCAGCAGCGCCTCCGCCTTCATCACGATGCCGGGGGTGCAGTAGCCGCACTGCGACGCACCGGTGGCGCTGAAGGCGTCCGCCCACAGGTCACGCGAGTCCTCGGGCAGGCCCTCGAGCGTCTCGATGTCCTTGCCCGCGAAGCGCTCCGCGGGTTGGGCACAGGAGACCACCGGACGGCCATCGACGATGACCGTGCAGGCGCCACAAGAGCCCTCGGGAGCACAGCCGTCCTTCATCGAGCGGAGGCCGAGCTCGTTGCGCAAGAGCTGCAGCAGCGAGGTGCCGGGGGTGAAGTCGACCGAGCGACTCTGGCCGTTGAGGTTGATGTCCACGAGTCCTGCCATCCGTGCGTATCGCGGGGCCATGTGGCCCTAGCGACACCCTACCCTTATCGGACACCGTTAGGCTAGGCAAACCTGCTGGCAACGCTGCCGCCCGGAAGATCAGGGCACATGCCGCCAGGCCAGTCGCACGATGAGGCGCAGTCCTGCTTCGACGACGGCAAAGACAGACGATGACGGAGGCAACGATGCGACGGCTTGGACTCGAACGCGAAGTGGTTGACCAGGCTGTCTACGACAGCTCCGTGCGGCGCTTCCGCGAGGCGGGCATCGTGATGCCTACCTTCGCCCAGCTGGCCGACCCCCGCTCGATGCCCAGCGAGCTGCTCACCGACGTGGCCGAGGCCGATCCCGATGCGCCCGACCCGCGCAACCTCTTCCGGGCCCACTGGCACAACGAGTTCGGCGAGTCGATGCCGGTCCCGCTGCCGGCCCACGTGGTCCTGCCGCCCGAGCTCACGGGCGTGCCCTCCCCCATCGTGGTGCTGCTCGGCGACCGCTTCCCGATGATCCACTCGCACAAGCTCATCGCCGCCTACGGCTGCCTGGCGCCGCGCATCGTCACCGGCCAGTTCGACCCGGCCAGCCAGCGCGCGGTCTGGCCGAGCACGGGCAACTACTGCCGCGGCGGCGTCGCGGTCAGCCGCATCATGCAGGCCCACGGCGTGGCCGTGCTGCCGGCGGGCATGAGCCAGGAGCGCTTCGACTGGCTGGCGTCGTGGGTCACCGCACCCGACGACATCATCCGCACGCCCGGCACCGAGTCGAACGTGAAGGAGATCTACGACAAGTGCGCGGAGCTGGACCAGGACCCGCAGACGGTCATCTTCAACCAGTTCAGCGAGTTCGGGAACCACATCGGCCACTTCTACCTGACCGGTGCCGCCATCGGCCGCGTCTTCGATCACCTCGCCGAGGAGGACGATGAGCTGCGCCTGGCGGTCTTCACCTCCGCTACCGGATCGGCCGGCGCCATCGCCGCGGGCGACTTCCTGAAGGAGGAATACGGCACGCGCATCGCGGCGGTGGAGGCGCTCGAGTGCCCCACGCTGCTCTACAACGGCTTCGGTGAGCACAACATCCAGGGCATCGGCGACAAGCATGTGCCGCTCATCCACAACGCCATGAACACCGACTTCATCGTCGACATCACCGACAAGGCCACCGACAACCTGCTGGTCCTCTTCAATACCGAAGCCGGCCACCAGCACCTCCGTGAGCGCATGGGCGTGCCGCAGGAGGTGGTCGACCAGCTCTGCTCGTTCGGCTACAGCTCCATCGCCAACGTGCTCGCGGCCATCAAGGTGGCGGTGCAGCAGCGGCTGGGTCCCAAGGATGTGATCGCCACGGTGGCGACCGATGGTGCCGGCATGTATGCCTCCGAGATCGACGGCATCGTGCAGCGCGACCATCGGGGCACGTTCGACGCGGCCGCTGCCGGCGAGGTCCGCGCCGCCTTCCTTGAGGGCGTCGACACCGCGCACATGCTCGAGTGCACGCACGAGGACCGGATGCGCATGTTCAATCTCGGCTACTACACCTGGGTGGAGCAGCAGGGCGTCACCTTCGAGGAGTTCACCGCTCGCGAGAGCCAGGACTTCTGGGTCGAGACCCGCTCGATCGTGACCGAATGGGACGACATGATCGACGAGTTCAACGCGGCGGTGTCTGCGTGAGCCAACCGGCCTCCCGCCTCGTGTGCGCCGGTTGCGGCGCCGAGGTCCCGGCCGACGATCCCATCACCTGGGCCTGCCCGGCGGCACGCCCCGGCGATGACATCGACCACGTCTTGCGGCGAGTCCTCGACCCGGCCGCGGCCGATGGCCAGCCGGATGCCGAACCGAGCGCCAACCCCTTCGTGCGCTACCGGCGGCGGTTCCACTCGTACCACGTGGCCCGCGCTGCCGGTTGGAGCGACGGACGCTACGTGGACCTGGTCGGCGAGCTCGACGACGCTGTCGCTGCGGTCGACGGGAAGGGCTTCCGAGTCACACCCATCCTGCGTTCGTCCGGGCTCGACGCCGAGCTCGGTTTCGCGACTGCTGGCGGTGTCTGGGTCAAGGACGAGACCGGCAACGTCTCGGGCTCGCACAAGGCGCGTCACCTGATGGGCGTGATGCTCGCGCTCAAGGTGGCTGAGTCGATCGGCACCGCTGACCCGAGCGCACCCCTGGCCATCGCCTCCTGCGGCAACGCCGCGCTGGCCGCCGCCGTCGTGGCCCGGGCAGCGCAGCGCCGCCTGCTGGTCTTCGTGCCGCCCAGTGCCGAGCCAGCCGTGGTAGCCCGGCTCGACTCGCTCGGAGCGGAGCTCGAAGTCTGCGAGCGACAGTCGGGCCAGTCGGGTGACCCCACCGTCCATCGATTGATGCAGGCCATCGCCGAAGGAGCCGTGCCCTTCACCGTGCAAGGCAACCTCAACGGGCTCGCCATCGAGGGCGGGCAGACGCTGGCCTGGGAGCTCGTCGACGAGCTGGCCGACGACGCTTCGGCGCTGGACCGGCTGATCATCCACGTCGGCGGTGGGGCCTTCGCTTCGGCCGCGGCGCAGGCGCTCGAAGAGGCTGTCGCCTTCGGTCAGCTCGCGGAGCTGCCGGTCATCGACACCGTCCAGACGCAGGGCGGCTACCCGCTCAAGCGGGCACACGACCGCGCGCTGGAGCACCTGCTGGTCGCCGCGGGCACACCGGCCGACCCGGAGGCTGTCGCCGGCGCCATCTCACAGGCGGTGCATCACCGCTCGGACTACATGTGGGCCTGGGAGACCGAACCGGTGTCGGTCGCCCATGGCATCCTCGATGACGAGACGTACGATTGGGCAGCCGTCGTGCGTGCCATGCTCATCACCGGCGGACGCTCGGTCGTGGTCGACGAGGCCACGCTCGAAGCCGCCAATGCCCTGGCCCGACGCGAGACGGGCATCGATGCCGACCACACCGGAACTGCCGGCCTGGCCGGCCTGATCCAGCTCACCCGCGACGGACTCGTCAGCCCGGACGAGACCGTGGCAGTGATCTTCAGCGGCGTCCGACGATCGTCGGTCGTGCCGCACAAGCAGCAGGAGGACGAACACCCCCGATGAGAAGCTTCAAGGGCCGCGACATCCTGTCCCTCAAGGACATGACCCGCGACGAGTACCTGCGCATCTTCCAGGTCTGCGACGACCTGGCCCCCATCGCGCGCGACCGCCGCAACACCGACCTCCTGGCCGACAAGACGCTGCTGACCGCGTTCTACCAGCCGTCCACCCGTACGCGCCTCTCGACCGAGGCCGCGATGCACCGCCTCGGCGGCCACGTGCTCGGCTTCAGCGACGCCAAGATGACCCGCGCCGGCGACTTCTACATGGAGTCGATCAAGGACACCTTCCACATGCTGGAGTACTACGGCGACGTCATCGCCATCCGGCACTTCCAGCAGGGCGCCCCGCACGAGGCCGCCAAGTGGTCGTCCGTGCCCGTCATCAACTGCGGCGACGGCTGGGGCGAGCACCCCACGCAGGTGCTGACCGACCTCTACACCATCTGGAAGGAGCACGGCACCCTCGACGGGCTCAAGGTCATCCTCGTGGGCGACATGCGCATGCGCACCATGCACTCCATCCTCTACGCCATGTCGCGCTTCGACATGGAAGCCATCATCATCGGCCCCGACGAGATGAGCCTGCTGCCCGAGTTCAAGGCTGAGCTCGACGAGCGCTCCACCTACTACCGCGAGGTCGGCGACATCCGCGACGTCATCGGCGAGGCCGATGTCATCTACATGGAGCCGGTCGTGCAGGCCGACTACACCAAGGGTCGCGTGGACGAGCAGGACGTCGAGAAGGGCCTCACCCCGCCCGAGTACCGTCGTCAACCTCAAGCTGCTGCACGAGAAGGCCAAGCGCAACGCCTTCGTGCTGCACAGCCTGCCGCGCATGGACGAGCTCACCGAGGACGTGGACGAGACGCGCTTCGGCCGCTACTGGGTCGAGGCCTTCAACGGCGTGGTCATGCGCATGGCGCTGCTGACCCTGGTCCTCGGCAAGGCCGAGTAGGGGCCTGCGATGCAGACCGGACTTCGCGGGCGCGACCTGATCGCGCTCTCGGACTGGACCAACGAGGAGATCGAGACCGCGCTCGACGTGGCCTTCGACCTCAAGCGCAAGCGGGCGCTCGGCGAGCGCCACGCGTACCTCCTGGACAAGACGCTGGCCATGCTGTTCTTCTTCAGCAGCACCCGCACGCGTGCCTCGTTCGAGGCGGGCATGGCCCAGCTCGGCGGGCACGGCATGTTCATGGAGAGCCGCACCACACAGATCGCCCACGGCGATACGGCCACGGAGATCGGCGAGATCCTGGGCCGCTACAACGATGGCATCGCCATCCGCCACGTCACCTCCGGGTGAGGGCAACGAGTACATCCGCGCCGTGGCCGAGGCCTCTCGCGTGCCCGTGCTCAACATGCAGTGCGAGACGTACCACCCCTTCCAGATCCTCGCGGACCTGATGACCATCATCGAGAAGAAGGGCCGCCTCAAGGGTCAGTCGATCACCATCAGCTGGGCCTACGCCTCGAGCTACCAGAAGCCCATCTCCGTGCCGCAGTCACTACTGCTGGCCGCGACCCGCTTCGGCATGGACGTGAAGCTGGTTCATCCACCCGAGTTCAAGCTGATGCCGCAGATCATGGAAGAGGCCAGGGCCAACGTGGCCAAGGCCGGTGGGAAGTTCGAGCAGCTCGATGACTTCGATGCCGGCTTCGACGGCGCCGACGTGGTCTACGCCAAGTCATGGGGGGCACATACCCTCGGCGTCGACGACGAGGAAGGCGCCAAGATCGCGGCGCAGTACACCGACTGGATCTCCGATGAGCGTCGCATGGCCATGACGGCGGACGATGCCATCTGGATGCATCCGCTGCCGGCCGACCGTGGTGTCGAGGTGGCCGATGCGGTCATCGACGGCCCCAAGTCGGCGGCCTTCGACGAGGCCGAGAACCGACTCCATGCCCAGAAGGCGGTGATGGCCCTGACCATGGGCTGATCCCCGCACACACGCCAACGACGGACGCGGCACCTGGAGGAGGGTGCCGCGTTTCTTCGTGGCGCCAGGCGTACGACGTCTGGTCGTCGCCCTTGTTACATGGAGAAGGCCCTGCGCGGCGATCCTCGAGCACCCCCGAGATGGCGCAGGCAAACGTCGCGACGGTCGATGACGAAGTCTTCATCGGCGGCTGCAACCTCGATGACCTGAGCCTATTCCAGAATGAGGAGCTCGACGTCCTGTGCTACAGCCACGAGATGGCGGACCAGGCTGACGACGAGGTGTTCGACGAGCTCGCATTCATGTCCAGCCCGGGGACGCCCAGCACAGGCTCGCTCGAGCGCCTCTGGAACGCGGGCATGGCCAGCCTCTGGCGGCTGTTCTGAGGTAGGGTTTCCGGCCTGCACCCGAACGGAGGGATCGACATGGACCATCCAGCGATCGGCGCTTGGACCGTGCTGCTCAAGGCTACGAGCAGGTTCGGCCCCGACTACGCGACCGCGTCGTTCCATCCGGATGGGACGATGACCATCACGATCTCGGGCTACACCGCCCATGGTGTCTGGAGAGCGGCGAACCTGGGCTCGGCGCGTTTTCGGGCAGTCGCTCCGCTGGGACCCGCCGAGGGGCAGGCCGGCTGGCACACCCTCGACTTCGATCTGAAGGTCGCGTCTGACGGGGGCAACCTCACCTTCGACGGCACCTACACACGTCCGACGCCCAGCGGGGCGCCGTCGGTCTCGTCCATCACGGGATCGGCTGAGCGTCTGGTGCTCGGACCAGCGTGACCGCGGAGGGTTCTGACCACGAGGACCGACCGCCAGCGGTTCAGCCATCGTCGGCTTCCATCCTGCCCTTCGGCGAGCGGCTCGAGCATTGGGCGGATTCAGGTCTGGTGGGACGCGCCCCGAGCCCAGATGGTCATGATGCCGCCTCTGATGGGCCTCCGACTTCGGCCGAGGCCCATCGGGCGCATGGTTCTCCTATGAGGTGAAGGTCAGGTCTTGCGTGAGCGGCCGGTCCGGCGCGTCAGGCCCGGCCCGGATCCACCTGATGGTCATCGCCGCCATGGCGCCGACAGCCGAGGCGGCGCGACAGGGCTACTCGGCGAGTTCGGGAGGTGGTGTCATCCCAGCTGCGACGACGGTGCCGCGGATGTCGTCGGCGTAGCCCTCCCAGGTCACCGGCGCCTACTCCGAGGACGAGGGCTGGGGGATGGCTGCGAACTCCAGCAACGTGGCCGCCTCATCACCCGCCACGCGCACGGTCTGCTCGACGCCTTCCCACGCCGGTAGGAGGCCGTTCCTCCCAGTGGGCCAGTCGTAGACGTCCTCCCAATCCGGACCGGCGCTCACCTGCTCCAGGTCCCCGCTCTCGACGAAGTACAAGCCGACGCCCGGAGGAGCGATGGTCGGCAACTGCGCGCCGGGCCCGCCGATGATCCTGGACAGACGGAAGCGGACGTCAGTTCCGGCCGTCGCCTCGATGGCGGCAGGATCGAAGGGGCCGGCCATGTCCCAAGGACCGAGCACGAGGCCGGGCAGGTAGCCGTAGAACGTGCCGCCCTCCTGGTGCGTGTGGAACGAGCGTGCGGTGACGGCCTCCGAACCCGGGTTCACGAAGGCGATCGGCGCCTCGTCGTCCACCTCGTCGACGGGGATCGCGGGTAGGAAGATCGCGTCACCGACGGCGAGTGTCACCGGTTCGCCAGCGGGACTCGTCTCCGCGTCACCGGTGGCACCACGCCAGAGCAGGGCGTCCGTGGCGGGCGTGATGACGAGCTCGCCACTCTCGATGACGAGGCCTCGACCGCGGTTCGCTTCGTTCCCGAGGGCCGAGGCAAGGGAGTCGCTGGTGTCGGTACCGGGCGCGAGCGTCCAGTCCTCCATGACCAGCTTGACGAAGTCGTCGGGTAGCGCCTCGCGTGGGATCACCAGCTCCCAGATCACCTCGGACAGGGCTTCGATCTCGCCGGACGCATCGTCCTGGGACAGCGCCACACTGCCCGATCCGCCGAGCAGCACCAAGATGACCGTCCCGACCAGAGACAGCCGCAACGTGCGCATGGCATCCCCCTTCACTCACGCGGGCCGGGTTCGCCAGTGGCTCGGCACGGTCCAGGCGGCCAGTGCTGGGGCCGTGCGTCGGAGCCTCCCGCTACCAACTGATTCTCTCGCCGACGTCCATGGGCTCCGTGGATCTCTGCACAGTCGCCATGTATAGGGGGTTATGTCTGGTCGCCATCGCCATGCCCACGCACGCCGCCGGGCCGTCCGGCCCTTGACCCGCTGAGCGGGGCGCGAGGCTGGAGAGCGTCCGCTCGGAGGATGAGAAGGTGCATCGACTCCTGCGGGGAGTGCCTCTGGCCTGGTTCGTCATCATCACGACAAACGTGGCGGCCGTCGCCCAGCCGGCCTCCGACGAAGACGTGGCCACGCGCTCCACCGCGATCCCGGGGACCGACGTGGCCGCTGGACAGATCTGCGACTCTTCGCTGATGGAGGATGTCTCCTCCGCTGAGAGGGCTGCGCACGAGACAGTCCGGGCCGTCGATGGCCAGCCGCAGCACGAGGTTGTGGAGCGCACCTTCCTGAACGTCCCAGCGGGCAACGCGGTGCGAGTGGCCTACAGGCCGAAGGACGCGCCCGACGGCCCCCGGTTCGTGCTCAACGCGTCATACGTACCTGGTCGGCGGGCGGCTCGATGGGGTCGGGGTACCGAGGTGGCTCGCCCTCGAAGGTGAAGCCTTCGTAGGGAGCCAGCGCGCCGGCCGCGCGTAAACACCTACCGCTACCGCTGGTTCTCTCGCGGACGTCCATCGCCAGCCACGACCGACCGCCGCTTGGGATCGCCACCGATAGCGGTTCATGTCCGGTCGTCGCCGCCATGGGAGCCGGGCCGTCCGACCTTCGCGCGGCGGGCCGACTTTGCTTCTCTGAGAGGTTCGTGGTGCTCCCTGGCGAGGAGGACACACGGTTCCGAGCCCAGGACCGCAGGCTGCGGACTCGCCGACCTCGCCACAGCGTCCCTGACCTTGGATCGGAACCGGGATGGGACACTTCCCTCTCGCGAGAGGTCTAGTTGTCATGGGAAGCAGAGACGGCCGTGGCTGAGCAACAGTTCGTCGGGGCCCTGGCGTCGGCCGCGGAGGGTGACGAGTTCGCCTTCGCCCAGATCGTCGATGCCTATCACGATGACATGCGCCGCGTATGCGTCTTCATCACGCGCGACAACGACCTGGCCGAGGACGCGGTACAGGCAGCCTGGGCGATCGCCTGGCGCAAGCTCGGCTCGGTCCGCGAAGCAACGAAACTGCGGTCGTGGCTCATGCGCGTCGCCGTCAATGAGGCCAAACGTGGTCTCAAGAAGCGCGGACGACGCTGGGAGGTGGAATTGCTCGTAGCCGGGTTCGGTGCGCCGAGCGGCCGCAATCCCGAGACCGGCATCGATGCGCTCGACCTGCGCGAAGCACTCAAGCGACTCGAGCCCGACGACCGCGCGCTGCTGGCGCTGCGGTACGTGGCCGGCTTCAACGCCACTGAGCTGGCGGCAGTCGTCGGCATCACACCGTCAGGCATCCGCAACCGACTCGAACGACTGAACGACCGACTCCGGCAGGAGCTCAGCGATGGATAACCGAAACGCCTTCGAGCGCCAGCTCGCCGACGAGATCGACTACGAGGTCGGGCCCCCTCGGAACGTCGATGCGCTGGCGATCACGCGCCAAGCCAAGACCACATCCCCCCGTTGGAGGTACATCAACATGTCAAGTCCGATCAAGTTCGCCGCGGCCGCGAGCATCCTGGCAGCCGCCGGAGCGGCCTTCCTCCTCGCTACACCTGGTGGGCTCGCGCCAGACGACGGCGTCGTCGCCCCACCAGGCGCGGAGCAGCCGAGCACTTCTCCGTTGCAGGACTCGGCGGAGGCTGCCGCCGCGGAGCCGACCGGCTACGAGTCCAAGTACTCGCAGGGCCTTGTGCGCATCCTGAGCTTCCCCGACTTCGGAGAGAAGACGGTCCCAGAAGACGGGAGGAACCTGGAGGAGCTGCGAGGCCAGGTGTACGAGGGCATCATCGAGGCCTCTGACCCACGCTTGGCAGGAACGCTGACCGGGACGCTCAACCAGGACAGCCACCTGGTGCCGCCGGACTGGGGCCAGCCTGCCGTGACCCAGTGGGGCACCGAGCGGATCGAGAACGACGGTGGGGCTTGGGAGTGCACCTGGTCGGGCGGCGAAGTCTCACTCATGAAGGTGCCGGTCATGAAGTGGTGTGTCGGTGAGGGCGGCTACGAAGGTTACGCGGCGCAGATGCTGCTGACGAAAGAGGCGGACGTCGGCCTCGACTGGGTGGGCTTGACCTGGCAAGGCGACTTGCCTGCGCTGCCGGGCCCACCGCAAGCCTCGGCCGAATAGGCTGTCGCCACAGTTCGAGCCATTCTCCGAGGAGCGCACTGCCCAAGACAGCGACGAAGGTCCGTCCCATGTGGGGGCGGACCTTCAGCAGCCTCATCTGGGTCATTCGCCGTGGCCTCCACCGAGCCCGGTCTGCGAAGGATGTCACATGCCTCGCGTCACCGAGTCCGCAGCTCCAGAGCGGGAGCGAAGTCCGAGGAGTGGCAGTCGAACATCGCCATGGTTGTGTTGGCCTCATATATGGACATGCATGACATCCCCGGCGTGAAGGCGGCCGATGTCGCCAAAGCCCATGAGGAGGACGTCCGAGTCCAGGAGAAGTACGGCGTCGAGTACAAGCACTACTGGGTCGACGAGGAGGCCGGCAAAATCTTCTGTCTCGTGGACGCGCCCGATCGCGAGACCGCCACGCGCGTGCACCGAGAAGCCCACGGACTCGAAGCACACACGCTCTTCGAGGTAGAGCAGGGAGCCTAGCGATCGTGGCCCGAGGCGTGCACGGCGCGTCGAGCCCCGCGCCGCCATCGCTGAGCCTCGGCGAGGTGGCTACCCGCTGTTGGGTCCCACCGGCTCAGGCAGCCGGGATGACATCGACCGCCGCACCTCGATGGTCGACCGCCGAGGACGAGGTTGCTCAGATCCTCGAGACCCCAGGGGCCAGCCTGGCCGTCACGCTCCCGGTGGCGTGGCGCATCTGGCCCGCTGAGCAGCTTCGACACTCGACCGGGATCTGGCCGACCGACGTGGCCGCTCGACAGGTCTGCCACTTCGCACGCATGGAGGGAGTCGCCCTCCGCCGAACGAGCAGCCCACCAGACCGTCGAGCTCGTCGAGACGCGGCGGCGGCGCTCCTCTGTCAGTCCGACGAGCCACCCCACGATGGCTGGCGTTCCATCGCCGAGACCTTCGAGCTCCTGCCCGCCGAGGCGTAGCTGGTCCGTGGCCCTTGCCCAACGGGGAGTTGCCAGAGTCCTGGTCCTGACCCGTCGGCGCGCTGAGTACCATGTCTGACGTCAACGCCCAGGCCCGCCAGGAGCTACGAGGGACGATCATGGCGAACGAGCGCATCGCGGACGCGATCGAGGTGGCTTCCACCTACTTACGCAACAACCCTGCCGATGCGAAGGCTGTCGACAGCATCGCCACCGCGACGCTCCTCGATGGACTCGCAGTGCGGGTCACGGGACCTGGTGACGAGGAACTGACCACCGACATGGTGCGGTCAGTCGGTGGGGCCGACTCGGCCCCATCGCCAGGCTGGCTGTTGCGGGCGGCCGAAGCGAGCTGCGTGGCCACGGTGATAGCGATGCGCGCCGCCGTCCTCGGGATCTCGCTCACGAGCTTGAAGGTCGAGTTTGACTCGGTTTCGGACGACCGCGGGATCCTGGGACTCGATGACTCGGTCCCCGCCGGCCCGCTCAGCGCCCGCGTCCGCGTCCATCTTGCGGCAGATGGCGTTGAGGAGGCTGCCCTGCGCGAACTGGCCGAGTGGGGCATCTCCCACTGCCCCATCCACGACGCACTCGAACGGTCGATACCGATCGCGATCAAGATCGACATCGATGTGACCGGAGGTCGTGGCTAGGCCAGGCCGTCCCACTCGATGACCTGGACGAATTCGTTCACCAGCTGCGGATCGAACTGTTGGCCACGCTCGCGTCGGAGCTCGGCGATGGCCTCGGCCACCGACTTTGGTTCACGGTACGGCCGGAACTGCGTCATGGCGTCGAAGGCGTCGACGATACTGATGATGCGCGCGCCCGTCGGGATCGCCTCGCCAACCAGCCCGTCGGGGTAGCCCCGTCCGTCCCAGCGCTCGTGGTGGTGGCGGATGATGGGGCCGAAGCGCTCAGCACCGGACAATGGCGCCGCGATGCGCTCGCCGATCTCGGTGTGTCGTTTGACCGCTTCTCGTTCCTCGTCGTTGAGCGGTCCCCGCTTGAGCAGGATCGACTCGGAGATGCCGATGCGCCCGAGGTCATGGAGCAGGATGCTGTAGGCGACCGCGTTCAGGTCAGCGGCTGAGAGCCCGACCCTCCGTCCGAGCTCGGCCGCGTACTCACCGATGCGCTCGGTGTGGCGCTGGATGTCGCTGTCACGAGCGTTCATCTCTTTGGCCAGCGTGGTGATCACCTGGTGGGCGGCCTCCATGCCCAGCATCGCGCGGCGAGTGCGCAGCGCGGCCTTGATCCGGGCCACCAGGACGTGCGGATCGACCGGCTTCAGGATGACGTCGTCGGCGCCCTTGCTGAGCGCGGCGATCGCGGCATCGTGGTTCGACGGGCTGCTCAGCAGGACGATGGGCAGATCGACGTACCGACGGTCGCGATGGATCTTCTGCATGACATCGCCGCCGGTGGAGTCGGCGACCATGACGTCAAGCAGGACGACATCGACCGCGTTCGCCTCGAGCGCTGCCAGCACGGCCCCACTTTCACCATCGACATCGACGATGTCATAGCCGGCCTGCGCCAGGATCGAGGAGACGACACGGTGACTCATGACGTCCCGGTCGGCGATCAGGACCCTGGCACTGCCCAGATCGAGCGCGGCGGCGGTCTTGCCGATCTGCGCTATCCCAGGTGGTGCCACCCCGACGGGCGGTGCCATGGGGATGTCATTCATGCCGGTTGACTCCGATGTCGGGCTCCGCCCGACGGACAGGCTACGGAAGTGGCTAGCTACATGAGACTGCCTCACGGCAGACCTGCCACCATGTTCGCGGGCGACCTCCACGGTGTCAGTAGGACATTCGGGTGGTCGAGCCGTGCACGGTGGAGGGGTGAGCACTCCGGCGCGCGGACCATCGAGCGACGCCGCCGATACCGCGGCCGGAACCAGCCGGGCGCCTCATGCGTCTCAGGGGTGCTGCGTGCCCGTGTTGCGGCACGCCTTCATGCGAAGGAGCCCACATGCGTGCCATCCGAACCTCGGTCGCTGCGGCCATCTCCACGAGCCTGCTCGTCGGTGCCTCCGCTGGCGCCGCCAGTGCGGCGATCGACGACTCCATCAGCTACACCAGCGCTCCTGACAGGGTCGCGGTCTTCCTCAACAACGTGGCCTACGCGCGTGATGAGGTCGCGTTGCCCGGCGGTGTCGACGTGCGCATCGTGCTGCCGCAGACGGTCTACCCCGACACGCTCGTGCTGCGCGAGAACGGTGAGCGAGTCTCGAACTACCGGCTCAACTACGGCGCTGGTCAGCCCACCATCAAGTGGCAGTCGGCCACCGACTCGGAGCTGCGCGACATCTCGATGGAGTACCTGCTCGGCGGTGTCAGCTGGCGTCCGACGTACGACATGTGGCTCGGCGCGGACGCTGACGATACCGTCGGCTTCGACTACTTCGCCGAAATCAGCGACAGCTCGCTCGAACTCGACGACGTGGACACGCAGCTCGTGGCCGGCATGGTCGATCTCAACCAGCCCATCGCACCCGCGGCCGAGCTGTCGGCCAACCAGAAGCTGGCGGGCTTCGCGGAGGCGGACACCCTGTCGCTCAGCGCACCGGTGGGCCAGGTCGACATCCAGCACACCTACGACATCGGGCAGCTCACCGCGGAGCCGGGCGACACCATCTATGCCCAGCTCGTGGGTCAGCAGCTGCCGGCCCGTCGGCTCCACCTCTGGAACGCGCCCACCGACCAGCAGGTCACGGTCATCTACAAGGTCAAGAACGAAAGCGACCAGCCCTTCAGCGAAGGCGTCGTGCGCAACTACCAGGACGGGCTCTTCATCGGCAGCGACTTCATCGAGCTCACGCCCGTCGGTGGCGAAGGCAGCGTGACCATCGGCCACCTGCAGGACGTGCGGGTCAAGCGCGAGCAGACGCAGAACGCCATCGCCCAGGGCCGCTTCGACTACCAGTACGAGGTCACGCTCAGCATCGAGAACTTCACTCCCACCACCGTCCACATGGACGTGGTCGACTACCTGCCGCCCCAGGCGGAGGAGCTGAAGGCATCGATCGACCCGCAGCGCGACCCGGGCAACATCATGCGCTGGCCCATCAGCGTCGAGCCCGGCGATGAGATGGTCATCACCTACGAGTACCTCGTGGACTGACCATCACCAGATTCCCTGGATCGACACAGGGGACCGCCCACCACCAGCGTCGATTAGGGCGGTGATGTCATCCGCAAGCCCCGGTTCCCTCACACCGCAACCGCCCGGGCTACCGCTTCCCGGATGGCGTCGCGCAAGGCCCTCGCTTCCGCGCCGGGGTCGTCCGCGAAGATGATCGAGCGGGAGGCGTTGATGAGCAGCCCGCGGCCTCGGGCGTCGAGTCCAGCGGCCACGACGCTCTCGACATCGCCACCCTGGGCGCCCACGCCGGGTACCAGGAAGGCGAGATCGGGGCACAGCTCACGCGCACGGGCCAGCTCCTCGGGATAGGTAGCGCCGACCACGAGCAGGCAGTTACCATTCGCGTTCCACTCGTCGCGGACCTTGGCGGCCACGACCTCCCACAGCGGTACGCCACCGACGTCGAGGTCCTGCAGCTCGCCGGCGCCGGCGTTGCTGGTGCGACAGAGCACGATGCAGGCCTTGTCCTCCCGGTCGAGAAACGGCCGCAGCGCCTCCGCGCCCAGGTACGGGTGGAGCGTGACGGCGTCGAAGCCGAGCTCGTCGAAGAGGCCGGTGACGTAGCCGGCGTTGGTCGAGCCGATGTCCGCGCGCTTGGCATCGGCGATGGTGAAGACGTCCGGGGCCAGGGCCCGCAGCAGCTCCATGGTCTTGGCCAGCTCGCTCCAGCCGGCCGCGCCCCGCGCCTCGTAGAAGGCGAGGTTGGGCTTGTAGGCAGCGACGTAGGGCAGCGTCTGCTCGATGATCGAGCGGTTGAAGGCGAGCTGCGGATGGTTCTCGCGATCGAACCGAGCCGGCAGGCGGCCATGGGCGCTGTCGAGACCGACGCACAGCAGTGAACCGGTGCTGCCCATGCGAGCCTCGAGCTTGGCCAGCGCAGCAGCGGTCATCGGCCGTCCCAGCCATGAGGAGCAGCCAGCCACGAGCGGACGAGCCCAGCTTCCGGTTCGTCGATGGCGCCGGCCTCAAGGGCCTGGGCCACGACCGTCTCGAAGGTGGTCAGCGTGGTCAGGGTCACGCCGGCCGCATCGAACGCGGCGATCGCTTCGGCGAAGCCGTAGGTGATGATGGCGAGGCAGTCGGTGACCTCCGCGCCCGCGGCTCGCAAGGCCTTCACCGCTGATAGGCTCGAGCCGCCGGTGGTGACCATATCCTCGACCAGGATCACCCGGCGCCCTTGCGACGTCGCCGCCCTCGATACGGCGACCGAGACCGTGTCCCTTGGCTGTCTTGCGCACGAAGACCGAGGGCAGGCCGGTCGAGAAGGCCAGCGCGCTGCTATGGGGGATACCGGCGCTCTCCACGCCGGCGATGACCGGCTGGCCCTCGGGCAGCGCCGCTGCGAAGGCGCTGATGACGACGCGCCACGGATCGGGCTCGAAGATGAGTCGTCGGTTGTCGACGTAGACCGGGGAGCGCAGGCCTGACTTGAAGGTGACTGGCTCGTGGGGGGTGAGCATGACCGTGCCGGCCGCCAGCAGCGCGCGGGCGACCGTTGCGGCCCGCGTGTCCTCAGGCATCTGGCTCTCCCTCTTCGGCTTCTCGCAGGATCAGCGCCGCCGCCAGCGGACCGCGCAGCACCATCGCGGTGTAGAGCATCGCGGCTCGAGCACCGGCCGCCCGGAATGCGCGCAGGTCGGTCCCCTCGAGGATGCCGCCGCCGGCGATGATGTCGAGGGGCAGCCCGGACACATCGATGGTCCGGTTCAGTCGCGCGACCACGTCGAGCGCGCTGGACCGCAGGCGCGAGCCACTGACACCGGCCAAGCCGTGGCCGCCGGGCACGGGACGGGCCTGGGTGTTGGTGGCCACGACCGCGCGCACACCGGTCTGGGCGAAGGCCGCGACGAGGCCCGCCAGCTGCTGGTCCGAGAGATCAGGACCGATCTTGGCCCACACCGGCACCTTGGCCGTCTCGACGAGGGCGCCGCAGAGCACGCGCGCCAGCTCCGCCGAACCGACCCCGCGCGGGTCGTCCTCGGTGTTGGGACACGAGAGGTTGAGCGTCAACCACGAGGGGCCGGCCTCGAGACCGGCGAAGGCGTCGCGGAAGAAGCCGGCGGCCTCGACGATCTCGTCGCGACTCTGCGCCGGATCGGAGACGCCCGGGCTGACCGCGAGGTTGAGGCCCCACACCCCCGGCAGCTCGGCAGCGTGGCGGGCAAGGTGAGCGGAGGCCGCGCGGGCACCGGGATTGCGCAGGCCCACGCGGTTCTGCATCCAGCCAGCCGCGCTGTCGCGCCAGAGGACGCGTCCGCTGTTGCCCAGACGAGGGTGTCGGGTATAGGAGCCGAACTCGACCGGCCCCACCAACGCCGGAGCCGACCGCCAGCCGGGGATGATGTCCTGTCCTGCACGGACCGCGGCGAGCGCCTCTTCCTCGCGGCTGAAGCCGTCACCCTTGACCAGGCCGGCAGCGAGGATGAGCGGGTAGGGCAAGTCCACGCCGCCGACCCGCGTGGGCCGCTTCGGGAAGGTGGCTGCGCTGAGCCGTCGGACGACCCCGAGCAGCGGGCCGGTCCCATCGAACGTGCGCATCATCGAGACCGTAAGGGCGTGCGCCGTCATCGCATCGGTGCGGGCGATGAGCGCGGCTGCCGGTCGCCAAGCCAGCTCGTAGAGCTCGAGCATCACGGGATCAGGCGCCTCCCCTCACCCGCCTGGGCGATGACGTCCTCGCCGTCGAAGACGACGCGACCCCGCACCCTGACCTCTGTCACGCGGCCCCGGACACGCATGCCCGAGAAGGGCGACCAGCCAGAGCTGCAGCGCAGCTCGTCGTCGCTGATGACGTAGCTCGACTCGATGTCGATGAGCGTTTCCGTCTCGGGCGGGCGCACGAGGCCGAAGAGCCGCTGAGCGTTGCTCGCGAGCAGCTCGATGAGCCGTTGCTCGGTCAGCCCGCGGTCGCGCATGGCGGTGACCATCAATGGCACCGTCGTCTCCAGGCCGGGCAGACCGAAGGGCGGGTCCGCCGACGACTTCTCCTCGCGGGTGTGCGGCGCATGGTCGCTCTCGATGGTGTCGACGGTGCCGTCGAGCACGGCGGCCCACAGAGCTTCGCGATCGGCGTCGGTCTTCAGCGGCGGCTTGACCATGGCGAAGCCGCCGAGCCGTTCACGGTCGGCAGCGTCCAGGTAGAGATGGTGGGGCGTCACCCCCACGCTGACCGGCAGGCCGTCCGCCTTGGCCTCGCGCAACAGGAGGATCTCGGAGGCGAGGCTGACGTGGCAGCAGTGGACGCGGACTCGTTCCTCGCGGACCAGCTGCAAGACCGCTCGCAGCGTGTCCCCCTCGGCGTGGACGGCGACCGGCTTGTCCGTCGCCGCGGCCCACGCGCGCAGGTGCCGGCGGCGGCTCTCCTGGTCGGCGAGCAACAACGAGCCGGTGGTGTGGTCGCAGTACATCTTGAGCCCGACCGCGTCCGGCGCACCGCGCATGTACTCGGAGCCGTCAGCCGCAGCGTCGGCGCCCAGGTACAGCCCGAAGTCGCAACGAGCTCGGGCAGCGACGAAGCCGCACTTGGCACGCATGCGCTCGGCGGTCGTGGTGTTGGGCGGTGTATTGGGCATGTCGAGCACGGCCCAGTAGCCGCCCGCGAGGGCCGCCGCGGTCTCGCGCTCGACGGTGGCCTTGTGGGCCCAGTCCATGTCGCGCAGGTGGACATGCGGGTCCACTGCGCCCGGGATCCGCAGAGTCGTCACGCCCGTCGCTCCCCGTCGTTTCGGTCGCTACTCGTGCGCTCCGAGCACACCAGCCAGCAGGGCCATGCGCATGTACATGCCGTTCTGCATCTGGTGGAAGTAGACCGCCCTCGGGTCGTTGTCGAGGATGGCGTGATCGGCTTCGGTACCCATCTCGTGCTTGCGCGGCAGCGGGTGCATGAGGATGGCATCGCCGCCGGCCCCGGCCAGGACCTCGGGCGTCATCACGAAGTCGCCCGCGATGGCGTCGTAGTCGGCCCTGTCCTCGAAACGCTCCTCCTGGACGCGGGTCCAGTAGATGACGTCGCTGCTGCCGATGACCTCGTCGAGCGAGCTCGTCTCGTGGACCTCCACGCCGCGCGCCTTGACGAAGTCGATGACGCCCTGCGGTGTCCGCAGCGACTCGGGCGAGACCAGCTCCAGACGCAGCCCCTCTGCTCCGTAGAGCGCAAGCAGCTTGGCCAGCGAGTGGACCGTGCGGCCGTGGGCGAGATCGCCCACGAGCGTGACGGTCTGGCCGTCGGCGGTGCCCTTGTGGTCGACGATGGTGAAGAGGTCGAGCAGCGCCTGGGTGGGATGCTCGCCCACGCCGTCGCCACCGCTCACGACCACGGCGCGGGTGCCGAGCCGCGTGGTCAGCTGGTCGAGCTGGTAGGCCGCCTCGTACGAGGAGCGGACCTCCGGGTGGCGCAGCACGACCACGTCGGCGTAGCTACCGGCGGCGCGCACCGAGTCGGCCAGGTTCTCGCCCTTGTAGACGGAGCTGAACTTGACGCCACCGGCGGTGGCCACGACTTCGCCGCCGAGGCGGAGCATGGCCGCCTGGAAGGACATGTCGGTACGAGTGCTGGCCTCGAAGAAGAGCGTCGCCATGATGCGCCGCCGGCATAGCTTGAGCACCGACTGGTCGCCGGTCCTCACGCGGTTCCGAAGATCCGCGGTGACCCTGATCAAGTCATCCAGATCGGGCCTGGCGAACTGTTCGACCGACACGATGTGTTTGCCGGTGAGGTTGCCATCGATGGCTGGTGGAGTGAACGCAGCAGAGCCGGTGGACACGCCGACGCTGTCAAGCGCGGAGGACATGGGGCGATCTCCCGAGGGCACGACGGGTATGGGCATTGGGGGCATTCTCAGTCTAGCGAACTGTTGCCTCGACGCACCAGTCGCTGGTACGCCGAGTCCCGAGCCGGGCTGCTCACCTCGCACCAGCCCCTGGTGCACCCGGGTCGCGAGCCGGACTGCTCACCACGCGAGCAATCCCGACGTGTCTGCGCGGTTCCTGGCTTCGTAGCCCGTCGGCCGACCGACGTCACCTCGCACCAGCCCCGGCACCGGGTCGCGAGCCGGACTGCTCACGACGCGAGCAATCCCGACGTGTCTGCGCGGTTCCTGGCTGGTCCTGTGCGCCGGGTGAGCAGCGGTGTCGCCACTGGCCACCCAGCGGGCAGGATCGACGAACTTACGGTCAGCCCGGTCGAGATCGCTCACGGGATGAGCAGCCTAGGTAGACAAGGCTGCCGCGGTGGGCTGGTGCGCTGCCGGTAGGCCGCCGCGGTGTCAGCGCTGACGCACGTGGTCCGGCAGGGCTGCCTCGAGCGCGGGGTAGAGCGCCTCGTTGGTGGCGATGATGGGCGCACCCTTGAGCAGCGACTCCGCGGTGAGGAAGTCGTTCACCCTGCCACCGGCGGCCTTCACGATGGCCACGCCCCCGGCCCCATCCCATGAGTTGAGGTGTGACTCGATGTAGCCGATGAGCCGACCGGCCGCGACATAGCAGAGCGACAGGGCACCCGAGCCCTCACGGTAGTAGACGACGCCCTGGCGCAGCAGCTTGTCCACGATGGGCACGATCTCATCCGCTCCGATGCGCGGACTCATGCCGATCGAGAGCAGGCCGTCGTCGAGGCTGGTGCTGTCCGAGACCCGGATCGGCCGGCCATTGAGCGTCGCGCCGTGCCCGACGCGTCCCACGAAGATCTCGTCGCGGGCGGGCGCGGCCACGAAGCCCAGCTCGAGGACGTTCTGGTGCGCGAAGCCGATCGATACGCACCACGAGGAGAGCTCCTTCAGGAACGGCTGCGTGCCGTCGATGGGATCGACGATCCAGATGTCCTCGGCGTCCACCGCGTTGTGGCCGAACTCCTCGCCGAAGAAGGCGTCGTCGGGGAAGCGCGCCTCGATGGCGTCGCGGATGAGCCGCTCGACCTCGGTGTCCGCCTCGCTGACCACGTCCTGGGTGCCCTTGGAGCGCACGGTCAGCGACTCCTGGCTCTCGAAGAAGCGTTGGGCCAGCGCGGCGGCCTCGACGATGAGCTCCTGCCCGAAGGCGTAGCGCTCGGCGATCGGATCGCTCATTCCGCGTCCTCCGCCCACAGCCAGGCGGCGCCGCGGACCCCGCTGGAATCGCCATGCTGCGACCTCACGATGGGCGTCGTGAAGACGGTGGTGAAGGTGTACTGCAGGATCTCGGTCGGCAGGCGCTGGTAGAGCTCGTCCACGTTGGACATGCCGCCGCCGAGCACGAAGATGTCCGGGTCGAGCGCGTTGACGATGACCGCCAGGCCGCGCGCCACCCGATCGATGTAGCGATCGAGCAGGTCTGCGGCGAGCGCGTCACCGGTGCGGGCGAGGGCCACGATCTCGGAGCCGTGGAGACGGCTGCCGGCGGCGGCCTCGTACTGGGCCTGGAAGGCCCGGCCCGAGACCCACGTCTCCATGCAGCCATTCAGACCGCACCAGCAGGCCGGACCGGGGATCTCGTCCTCGCTCGGCCAGGGCAGTGGGTTGTGGCCCCAATCGGCCGCGTTGTTGTTGGGTCCGTGGTGAGCCCGCCCGTCCATGGCCACGCCGGCGCCCACACCGCTCGCGAAGTTGGCGGCATAGACCACGCGGTAGCCGACGCCGGCGCCGTCACGCGCCTCTGACGCGGCCAGCAGGTCAGCATCGTTGACGGCCCGGACCTGGCGCCCGTCCAGCGCTGCTCGCAGGTCTTCCTCGACCGGCTGGCCGATCATCCAGGTGGAGCTGGCGCCCTTGCCCAGGCCGGTCTCGGGGTCGATGGACCCCGGGATGCCGATGCCCACGCGCTCGACGCGCCCGACCTCCGACTCCGCCCGAGCCACCAGCTCGGCGATCGCGGACAGGCACTTGGCGTAGTCACCCCGGGGCGTATCGACGCGTTGGCGGAAGTGTTCGAGGCCATCCTCGGTCATGGCCACGACCTCGATCTTGGTACCGCCCCAATCGACTCCGACAAGCATGGGCAGGAGTATGCCCGTCTCCGCGGCTACAGTTGTGGTCGTGCCCACCAGGAACCCACTCGAACGCCTCCGCATCACCATGGTCAGCCGGACCGTGAGCCTCTTCGCCCACGCCGGTGACCCCATGGAGCACACCCTCGACTACGCCGGCGATCCCGGGCTGTTCGGGCCGGACTCCATCAGCTGGGAGGTCATGGGCGACGTCTCCGGCTTCATCGGTGGCATCCGCGCCTTGCTGGTGCAGGCCGCCCACCCGGAGGTCGTGGCCGGGGTGGCCGACCACTCGCGCTACCGCGAGGACCCGTTGGGCCGGCTGTCGCGCACCTCGGCCTATGTCACGGCCACCTCCTTCGGCGCGATGCCCGAGGTGCACGCGGCGGTGGCCATCGTGCGTCGGGTGCACCGGCCGGTCGAGGGCGTCTCCCATCGCGGCCTGCCCTACGCTGCCGACGCCCCGGCGCTGGCGGCCTGGGTCCACAACTCGCTGACCGACTCCTTCCTGGTCGCCTTCCGCGAATACGGCGCCCGACATCTGAGCCCCGAGGAGGCCGATCGATTCGTGGCCGAACAGGCGCGCATCGGCCGGCTGCTCGACGCCGATCCCATCCCCGAGACCGCAGCCGAGCTCTCGAGCTGGGTCGCCGAGCATCCGGCTGTCGGGCCCTCCCCCGGCATGCATGAAGCGGTCGACTTCCTGCGCGAGCCGCCGCTCGACCCGGCCGTCCTCTTCGCCTACCGCGTGCTGGCCAGCGCTGCGGTGACGACGATCCCGCCCCGGGTCCGCACCGCATTGGCGCTCAAGCCGCGCCCCGGCGCCCACGCCGTCGGCCTGGGCTCGATGGCGGTCATGCGCTGGGCACTCGGCGCCTCACCACGCTGGCGCATCGCGCTCGAGCGCACCGGCAGCCCCATCCCCGAGCACCGCTTCAAGCAGAAACGACCCTTCGAGACGCTGGAGACGACATGAGCGACACCACCACGAGCCTCTTCGAGACGCTCGAGCGCATCAACACGCGGCCCGACGTGTACTCGCGTTACACCGCTGATGCACTGTGGACCTCGCCCGACATCTCCGAGATGATGCTGCGCTATCACCTCGACGGGGAGGTCGACCTGGCCTCGCGTCGGACCGAGTTCGTCGAGCGCTCGCTGGCCTGGATCGTCGCCAAGTTCGGGCTCGGTGCGGACAAGCGCGTGATCGACCTGGGTTGTGGCCCGGGGCTCTACGTCAATCAGCTGGCACACTCGGGCGCCCGGGTGACCGGCGTCGACTTCTCGCCACGGTCGATCGACTACGCGCGTGCGGGCGCCGAGCGAGAAGGCCTCGTCGTCGACTACCGCCTCGGCGACTACCTGGCGCTGGACATCGAGACCGGTTACGACCTGGCCATGATGATCATGTGCGACTTCTGCGCGCTCTCGCCCGTGCAGCGCGGCCGGCTCTTGCGGCGCGTGGGCGAGCTGCTGTTCCCGGGCGGCGCCTTCCTCTTCGACGTCAACTCGCTGGCGTTCTACGACACGTGGGAGGAGACGGTGGCCTACAGCCAGAACATGATGGATGGCTTCTGGTCGTCCGAGCCCTACTACGGCTTCCTCAACACCTTCCGCTATGACGAGGAGAAGGTCGTGCTGGAGCACTATCTCATCGTCGAGCGCGAGCGCCAGGCGGAGTACTTCAACTGGTTCCAGCACTACTCGCTGGAGTCGCTGACCACCGAGGTCGAGGCTGCCGGGCTGGTCGTGGACGAAGTCTTCGGCGACGTGGCCGGCGAAACGTACGACGCCTCGCTGCCCGAGTTCGCGGTGGTGGTCCGCCAGCCGCACGCCTAGTGTGACCGGCGACGCCGCCGCGCGACGGCCCGCACCAAGCCCGACCAGGCGAGGAAGCTCCAGCCGACGAGCAGCGCCATGACCAGCCCGAAGATCACCGGCGCGAGCTGGGCTTGCCAGGCCCACAGGAACACCGCGAGGGGCAGCAGCGCCAGCCAGACGATGACCGCCGGGACCAGCTCGAGTCCGCTGAGCCAGTCCCAGGTATCGGCCGGGAGCGAGCTGTCGGTGAGGACTGCCAGCGCTACGTAGACCCAGAGGATGACGAAGACGACCGCGGCAAGGACGGGGAGCGAGACGTCGAGGAACCGACCGAGGCGGGCCACGGACTCGATGCTAGCTGAAGTCCCCGGGTCTGCCGAGACATCGGTGCCGACCGGCCGCGTCGACGGGCGCCTGCCGGTGCAGCCCACGGACCCAGACGGCCGACCGTGCGGTCCATGTCTGGCGGTCGACCCGGTGCCCGCGCAGGTCTTCGCAGCCATTGCACGGCGGGCCGGGATCAGCGGCGTTTGGAGCCACGGGGCACGCCGCGGTGGCACGATCCATGCCCGCTATGAGTGGGCACAGCAGCGGCAGGCGTGGAGCCGTCGGCCCAGGTACCGCCATGACGCCCGGCCGCGATGATCTCTGTGCAATGACTGCGCAGACATGCCCTCCCGCGTCGAGGGAGCAGGGCCGGCGCCAGGAGATGCGCCGCTGGCCGCTGGCCGCAGGGCCGGCGCCAGGAGATGCGCCGCTGGCCGCTGGCCGCAGGGCCGGCGCCAGGAGATGCGCCGCTGGCCGCCGCGGTGCTGGCCGCTGGCCGTCGCGGTGGGCCGCTGGCCGCTAGCCGCGTGAGGCGATGTCTCACAACCCTCAGGAACGACAACCAGACCTCTGGTGTCTCTCCGGCTGAGGAACGCAGTCGGCGTCGGCCTATGATCGGTTCGAAGGGGGTGTCACATGAGCGCTCGAACAGGACGTCCCTCGAGCCTCGTCAAGCTCGGGTTCAAGATCCCGGTGTGGCTCTATCAGGCCCATCTCGGGTTCATCTTCGGCGGCCGAGTCTTCGCCATCGTCCACCACGGGCGGAAGTCCGGGCGACGGTATGTATCCGGCCTGGAGGTGCTCATCCGCCGCGATGGCGAGCTGTTCGTGTTCTCCGCCTGGGGCAAACGAGCGGACTGGTTCCGAAACATCGAGGCCGGCGGGGTCGACGAACTGTGGGACGGCCGCCAACGCTATCGCGGTGCGACGTTCCGCTGCCTCGACCCGGAAGAGGCCTACACGGTCATCGAGGCCTACGAGACGCAGCACCGCGGCACAGCGAGGCGGACCCTGCCGCGGATGCTCGACGGCTATGACTTCTCCGACCAGATGCGCCGCGAGCTGGCCGACACGAGCACGGTCGTCGCCTTCAAGCCCGTCGCCGACTGATCCGAGGTCCCGGTGCCGACCGGCACCGGGAACTTGGTACGGGGCCTCGACTAGTACTGAAGATGTGGCACCGTGTGGAAGTTCAGGTGCGCCCGGAGGGGTCCGGTGCGACCAGCGCAGGAGGACACGCATCCATGCACAGGCGGAGCGGGAAGCTCATCCGGGTACTGGCGGTAGCGGCTGCAGCCGCGATGCTGGTATCCGCGCTGCCCGCGAGCGTGGCCACCGCCGCCAAGGACGACTGCAAGGTCCACGACCTCGCCAAGGGCATCGACCGCGATTCGCTTCAGCGAGCCGTGCTGGCCGCCGACCCGGGCGATGCGCTGCTCGTCCAGGGCACCTGCACCGGTACGACCCTCATCGACAAGAGCCTCGACATCAGCTACATGGGCTGGCCCGGCACCTCGATGCCGCTTGGCAAGCAGTACCGCATCGATCCGAGGGGCAAGATCCGGGGCGGCGACGGACGACCGGCCCTGGTCATCGATCCCAGCGTGGACGGCTTCGACATCAACCCCGGCCTGCGGGTCAGCGGTGGCATCGTCATCGACGACATCGCCGCCTGGCAGGATGGCGCGGCGCCTCCAGCCTGGGCGGATTCGGAAGCGTCGCTCGACGCCTCGATCGCGACCCCCAGCCTGAACTCCTGCCACCTGCGCGATGACGAGACCGGCGACGAGTACCAGCTCAGCGGGGCGGCCCTGCCAGCGGCCTCAGCGGGCGACCACCTCTCGCTCCGCGGAACGTGCGCGGGCGAGTCGGTCATCGACAAGGACCTGCAGGTGTCCGGCTGGCGCATCGCCATCTCGAGCATGCAGCTGGGCGGTGGCAAGGCCAGCATGGAGGACTCGGGGCCGGCCACGCTCGCCCGCGTCATCGTGGACGACGACGTGGAGAGCCTCGTGCTCAAGCAGCTACAGGTCACCGGCGGCTTCAGCATCAAGGACCTCGATCTCGGGGACTGAGTGCCGGAGAACGGGACGAAGAGCCCTGTCGGATAGCCGGGAGTTGACGCAGGCTGAGCCGATGGGAAGTCTGCAGCGCATCCGAGGGCTCATCGCCGGCGAGCCCATCGATCACCTGCCGGCGCAACCGCTGATCATGCAGTTGGCGGCGCGGCACGCCGGCCTCGACTACAACGACTACGTCACCGACGGCCGGCGCCTGGCCGAGGCGCAGATGTCGATGGCCGACGAATACGGCATCGACTGCCTCATGCAATGCTCCGATCCTGCCCGGGAGCTCATCGATATCGCCGGTGGAGACGACAGCAGCGTGGAGTGGGCCGCGACCGGGCCGGCCATCGTCGAGAGCCGAGCGCTGGTCCTCGACAAGGCGGTACTCTCGACCCTGTTCGTGCCCGATCCGCTGGCTCCGGGACGCATGCGCGACCGCATCGAGTCCATCGAGGTCATGCGCGAGGCCGCCGGTCCGGACACCTCCATCGTGGGCTGGGTCGAGGGGCCCTTGGCGTTGGCCGCTGAGATGCGTGGCCTGAGCGTGCTGATGATGGACACCTACGAGGACCCCGTCTTCCTCGACGAGCTCCTCGACTTCACTTCGCAGGTCGGGCGAGCGTACTGGGGGCCGCAGGTCGAGGCCGGTGCCGACACCATCGGCATGTCGGACGCGGCCGCCTCGATGATGAGCCCGAGTCACTACGAGCGCTTCATCTTCCCGGCCCAGCTGCGCGTGGTCGAGGACATCAAGGCCGCTCGACCCGACGTCATCGTGCGCCTGCACATGTGTGGCCGCACCGACGACCTGCTGCCGACCATGAAGCGCCTCCCCGTCGACATCTTCGAGCTGGACTTCCCCGTGGACCTGGTCCACGCCCGCGCGGTGCTGGGCCGGGACGCGGTCATCCTGGGCAACGTCAACACCGTCGAGGAGATGCTCACCGGCTCACCCGAGGAGGTGTACGCCGCGGCAGCCGAGTGCCACCGGATCTGTGGCCCCAACCACGTCGTCGGCACCGGCTGCGAGGTCGCCCCGGAGACACCGCCGGAGAACCTGCACGCGCTCGTGGCCTACGCCCGCGACCACGCCCCCGGAGAGGTACCGCTGGCCTGAGCGTCAAAGCTCGAAGGTCGCCCCGACCGCGTTGGGTGAGAACGCCTCCGGCAGGCGCTCGGAGAGCGCGACCTGCGCCTTCCAGCCGGTGCAGTGCGCCGGCACGACCAGGTCGGGGGACCACCCTGCGAACGTCTCGGCCACGCGCTCGATGACCGGCTCGTAGACCTGGCCGCTCAAGTGGAACCCACCGATGACCGCATGGATCCGCTCGATGCCGGTCAGCTTCTGGGCGTAGCGGACGATGTTGACGATGCCCGAGTGGCCGCAGCCGGTGATGACCACGAGACCCTTCCCGGCCACGTTGATGAGCGCGGCCTGGTCGTCAGCGACGAGGTGGTCATCGACCCATTCACCGCCACGCCAGGCTTGCTGGTTGGGCATGCCGGGTTCGTAGTCCGTGGTCCGGTCGACCTCACCGGTGACCAGCAATCCTGCGTCGAAGAGCAGGGATGGCGCCCCTTCCTCGATGACGCGAACGCCGGAGCCCTCGACGTACGCTCGCGACGGCGTGGGGATCTCGATGTACTCCGTCCCCTCCAGCTTCAGCCGTCGACGCGACCAGAAATCCGGGTGCAGCACCATGGGCCTGCCCGAGCGACCCAGATCGGCCAGGACGCCTTCGAGCCCGGTGGTGTGGTCGAAGTGTCCGTGGCTCATGACCAGGGCCTCGATGTCCCGCGGGTCGATCCCCAGCCGCCGCAGGTTGTCGCGAACCCCGAACGGTGTCAGGCCTGCGTCGTAGAGGACCCGCGTCGTGCGCTCGCCGCGCCGGATCTCGAGCAGCGTGGAGAAGCCGTGCTCACCGACGAGGCCATCGAATTGCTCGCCGTCCTCCATGACCGGCGAGACCGGGTGTGAGCCGGTGAAGGCCACTGTGCGCGCCCTGCCCGCGGCTGGTGCCAGCAGGTCGGCGCTGTTGTCCATGATGGTGGTGACGGTCACCGAGTCGACCGCGGTAGGCGTGATGTGCTCCATCGCCCGAATCGTGACCAAAGCGCCCACCTCTGTCTAGCGGCATGATTGGCGCGATGATCCGCAGCGCCGACGCCCACCTCACCGAGCCCGGGGCACCGCCCGACCCGTCGACCATCTCGCCGGTGTGGCGTGCGCTGTTGCTCATCGTGGGCACGGCCAGCCTCGTCCTCGGCGTGATCGGGATCGTCCTGCCGCTCTTGCCCACCACGCCGTTCCTGCTGGTGACGGCGGCCTGCTACGCCCGAGCTTCGACACGTCTGTATACCTGGCTCGTGGGCCAGAAGTCGCTGGGCCCGATCATCACGGAGTGGCGACGCTCACGGTCGCTGCCGCCCGGCGTCAAGACCCGTGCCCTGATGGTGGTGGCCGTCACATTCACGTTGTCGGTGATCCTCGTCGATGCGCTGGCTGTCCGGTTCGCCCTCGTCGCTATTGGGCTCATCCTCGCGGCGTTCCTGTATCGCATCCCCACGGCGCAGACCGAGACCGCGTCGGTCACCATGGGCAGGACGCCACCACACGAGGAGCTCCCGATGAGCCAGGAGCGGCGGGGTTCCGTCCTCTTCAGCCCCGAGCGTGACCGACAGCTGCGGGCAGCCGGCATCCGCGCCTGGTCGATCGTGGGCATCGTGGCCGTGGCGGTGGTGGCCTACACGGCGTTCTCGACGTTCAGCACGTTCATCCTGCCGCTGGTGGTGGCGGTGGTGCTGGGCATGATCTTCGAGCCGGTGGCCTCGCTCTTCGCCCGCTTCATGCCGCGACAGGCGGCGGCGCTGCTTGTGCTCGCCGGCATCTTCGTGCTGGCCATCATCATCGTCGCGGTCGTGGTGATCGGCGTCATCGACCAAAGCCCCGGAGATCGTCGACCAGACGCAGGCAGCCATCGACACCGGCCGCAACTGGCTCGCCGACCAGGGCATCACGGTCACGCTCATCGATGACGCTCAGGCACAGCTCTCCGACTTCGTGCGATGAGGTCCTGCCGGGGCTGTTGTCCTACGTCCCCGGCGCCTTCTCCGGCATCAGCAGCTTCCTCGTGGGCACCTTCATCGCGCTCTTCATCCTGTACTACGTCATCGCCGAGTGGGAGTCGCTCGCGAGCTGGGTCGGTGCCCACCTCGGTGTCCCGCCGGACCTGGGCGCCGGCATCGTGGAGGACGCAACGCGCTCGTTCCGCGACTACTTCTACGTGCTCACCGTGGCCAGCCTCCCGGTCGCCGGCATGGTCTGGCTGGCGGCCGTGCTCATGAGCGTGCCGCTCGGCTTCACCATCGCCCTGGTCACCTTCGTGACCTCGTACGTGCCCTATATCGGCGCGCTGATCTCGTCGGTCTTCGCGGTGCTCATCGCCTTTGGCGCCGATGGCATCGTGCCCGCCCTGGTCATGCTCATCGTCATCCTCGTGGCCCAGAACGTGGTCCAGCCCATCGTCCAGCGCCAGATGGAGCGCAACGCGCTCGACCTCCACCCCATCGCGGGCTTCGGCTCCACCATCATCGGCTCCGTCCTGTTCGGCATCCTGGGCGCCACGCTCTCGGCCCCGTTCGTGGCCATGGCCATGCGCGTACGTGACCGAGTGCAGGCCTTCGAGCGGGGCGACATCGAGCGCGGAGGATCTGTCCACCGACCTCGAGGCGGACGCGCCGGAGCAGCCGGACCACGAGCAGGCACCTTCAGCCTGAGGCGGACACCGCGTAGCGCTCCTGGGCGTAGGTGGCGAGGCCGCGCACCACGCTCCCGATGACCGGCTCGGCGTAGTGGCTCGAGTCCCAGGCCGCGAAGAGCGGCACCCGCAGCTCGCGAGTGACCCGCCGGCGGGCCGGATGCGCACGCCGTGCAGGCCATAGCGGGCGTCGTCGGAGACGACGGCCACGCCACGGCCGGCCGCGGCCAGGGCCTGGGCCACCTGGGGCACGTTGGTCTCGGCCACCACGCCGTAGGAGAGGCCCGGCATCGGACATGGCCGCATCGAGCTGCCGGCGGGTGCCGTGGTCAGAGCCAAGCACCAGCAAGCGGCTCCCTGGCCAGCTCCCGCGATGGTGACGGTGCCACGCCGTGCCCAGCGGTGATCCGGGCGGCACGTAGGCCCAGACCGGGAAATGCACGAGCAGCCGGCTCGGCCACCGTCGTCGGCGGCGGCACCGAGGTGATGCCCACGTCAGCGCCACCGCTGAGCACCTCTTCGTGGACCCGGGCCGGCACCGCCTCACGGACATCGATCATGGGCGCGTCACTCGGCAGATGCGCCAGGAACGGCGCGATGACGTCGGCCACGGTCGTCTCCGGCGCGACCATGCGCAGCGTGACCTGGTCCGGAGCGGCCAGCCCGCGCATGAGGGCCGCGGCGCGATCCGCCCGCCGCACGAGGTCGCGCGCCAGGGGCAGGAACACCTCACCTGCCGGCGTCAGCCGTGCGCGTCGACCGCTGCGATCGAAGAGTGGCTCCCCGACTCGTCCTCCAGCTGGCGCAGCTGGCGCGAGAGGGAGGGCTGCGCCACCCGCACGACGGCCGCGGCGCGGGTGATCGAACCGGCCTCGACGGCGGCCACGAAGTAGCGCAGGTGGCGGAGCTCCATCATGCCTCCGAGGTATGTTTCATGAACGTTCCAAGTATTAGACGGAATAGTGAAGGACGGCAAGACTGTGCCGATCGAAGCGGTAGGAGACGCCCGCTGGTCGGGGCCTGCCCACGGCACTCTCGAGGAGGACGCATGCAAGGAACCACTCCCCATCCGCGCACTGTCGGCCGGTTCGGCCGCAGCATCGCCATCGGCTGCCACGGTCAGCGTGGCCATCGCCGGCTCGGCCGTCTCGGTCGCAGCGCAGGATGGCGATCTCGATGTCCTGAAGGTCGGCACCACCGCCACCATCACCACCTGGGACCCGGTCAAGTCCTTCTCCACCGAAGCGCTGTACATGGCCAACATGTACGAGCCCCTGCTGTACGCCACCCCCGAGGGCGCGGACGAGGACTTCGAGCCCGCGCTGGCGACCGACTGGTCGGTCAGCGACGACGGCCTGACCTGGACCTTCAACCTCCGCGAAGGCGTCACCTTCCACGACGGCGCACCCTTCAACGCTGAAGCCGCCAAGGCCTCGATCGATGCCGCCCGCGAGCGCGCCGGTGCATCCTGGATCTGGTGGCCCGTGACCGACGTCACTCGCGGTCGACGACTACACCCTCGACATCTACCTCAGCACGCCCGCCGCCATCGACCTCATCGCCGCCTCCACCTACGCGGCCTGGATGGTCAGCCCAGCTGCGCTCGAGGCTGCCGCCGCGGACGACAGCTACTTCGAGACCGCGGCGCCGTCGTTCGGCACCGGCCCCTACATGCTCGAGGACTACACCCCGGACACGGAAGTCCTGCTCACGCAGTTCGAGGACTACTGGGGCGGTTGGGACGACGTGGACCACTACGAGAAGGTGCTCTTCACCATCGCCGACGCGGTCGGCCAGCAGCAGGCGCTCGATGGTGGCCAGATCGACATCGCACTACGCGTGCCGGCCGAGTCGATCGACGACTACGAGGCCAACCCTGACTTCGATGTCGTCCGCGACCCGGCCCTCTTCAACTACGTCGGCCTGCTGAATACGCAGAACCCGCCGCTCGATGATCCGCTCGTGCGGCAGGCCATCGCCTACGCCACGCCCTACTCGGACATCATCGAGGTCGCGGTCCAGGGCGAAGGCTCGCAGTCGCGCGCCGCGGTGCCCATCGGCGTCTTCCCTTACGACGAGAGCGTGCCCGTCTACGAGACGGACATCGAGAAGGCCAAGGAGCTCATGGCCGAGGCCGGCGTGGACGGCTTCGACATGGAGATCAGCTACACCGCCGAGAACACCCTCGAGCAGGCGTTCGCTCCGCTGCTCCAGGACGCGTACAGCCAGATCGGCATCAACGTCACGCTCACGCCCATGCCCTGGGGCCAGCAGTGGGATCGCGCCAAGGGTGACCCTGCGGGCCGCCAGGACATGTTCGTGGTGCTCTACTGGCCGACCTACAGTGACGCCGGCTCGGACAACCTGGCCTCGCTCTTCAAGTCCAGCGAAGCGCCCTTCTTCAACCTCAGCTACTGGGCCGACGATGACTTCGACGCGCTCATCGACGAGGCCACCACGCTGACCGGCACCGACCGTGAGGCGGCCCAGGCCAAGTACACCGAGGCCATGAACCTGCTGGTGGACGAGTCTCCCGGCGTCTTCTTCTTCGACACCATGCAGATCGCTGCCGGTGCCTACCAGCATCGCCGGCTACGAGTACAACCTCAACTACCCGTTCAGCCAGTTCATCTACCCGCTGCACCCAGCCGAGTAGGCCCCAGCGCGATCGGGCGCGTGGCAGGCAGGACGCCTTCCGCGCGCCCATCTCTTTCGCTCACCCCCTGAGGTTCACTGCGTCGTGACCCGTTTCCTGCTGCGTCGGCTGGCCTCCTCGATGGTCGTGCTGGCCGGTGTCTCGGTCATCGTCTTCGCACTGGCCCGGCTGATCCCCACCGATGCGGCCGCGATGTACATCGGACCGCGTGCGCGGCCCGAAGACATCGAGCGCGTGCGCGAACAGCTGGGCCTCAACGAGGACCTGGCCACCCAGTACGTGGTCTACATGCGCGACATGCTGCAGGGCGACTGGGGCACCTCGATCGCCACCAAGCAACCGGTGCTGGCCGAGATCATGGGCCGGCTGCCGGCGTCGATCGAGCTGATCGTGGCGGCGATGCTCATCGCCTTGCCGCTGGGCCTCGCGCTGGGCATGCTCTCCGCGCGCTGGCAGGGCCGCCCGGTCGATGCCGGCGTGCGCATCGTGTCGATCATCGGCGTCTCGCTGCCGGCCTTCTTCCTGGGCATCCTGCTGCAGATCCTCTTCTTCCGGTCGCTCGACCTGTTGCCGCTCTCGGGCCGCGTCGATTCGGACCTGCGCTTCACCAGCCCGATCGACGAGGTCACGGGCATGTACCTGCTCGATGCGCTGCGTGACCGCCAACTGGACCGCACTGCAAGACGTGGCCTGGCACCTCGTCCTGCCGGCCATCACGCTGGCCGCCTACCCCATCGGGCTCATCTCGCGGATGACGCGCTCGTCGATGCTCGAGACGCTGGGCAAGGACTACGTCCGGACGGCCCGGGCATACGGCCTGAGCGAACGGCTGATCGTCAGCCGCCTCGCGCTGCGCAATGCGCTGGTGCCGGTGCTCACCATCATCGGCCTGACCCTGGCCTACCTCATCACCGGCACGTTCTTCGTCGAGATCGTCTTCAGCTGGCCCGGGCTGGGCACCTTCGCGGTGCACTCCATCCTCGCCACCGACTACCCCGCGATCATGGGCATCGCCCTCTTCGGTGC
Organism: uncultured Chloroflexia bacterium; assembly: GCA_963731995.1. Taxonomy (GTDB): domain Bacteria; phylum Chloroflexota; class Limnocylindria; order Limnocylindrales; family CSP1-4; genus JAFMJV01. Next base: position 400,174 of record CAVSXV010000004.1, on the reverse strand, counting down.
CGCGGCCTACGTGGTCATCAACCTCGTGGTCGACCTGGCTCAGGCCTGGGTCGATCCCACGCATCCGGCTGAGCTGATGGCTGCCACCTTCAACCAGATACCGGCACAGATCTCCGAGCGTCCCGGGTTCGCGCGCCGGGCCGCGCGGGCCATCGCGGCCGACTCGCTGGCTCTCTTCGGCCTGGTCGTCATCGTCATCGTGCTCGTGATGGCGGTGCTGGGGCCGCTGGCTGGCGCCGATCTCCCGGCGATGGCGCGGGCGTCGTCAACGTCAGCGAGCGCATGCAGCCGCCCAGCGCCGAGTACCCCTTCGGCACCGACTGGCTCGGTCGCAACGTGCTCTCGCGCGTCATCCTCGGTGCCCGCATCGCGGTGCGAGGTCTCGCTCATCGTGGTCGGCCTGGCCATCCTCATCGGCGTGCCCCTCGGTGCCATGGCTGGCTACTACCGCGGCTGGGTCGATGGGCTGATCATGCGGGTCACGGACCTGTTCCTGGCCTTCCCGCCGCTGCTGCTGGCGATGGCCATCGTGGCGGCCCTGGGCCCGGGGCTGCAGAACGCCACCCTGGCGCTGGTCATCTCCTGGTGGCCGTGGTATGCGCGTATCGCCCGGGGCCTGGCCGTCTCCCTGCGGGAGTGGCCGTTCGTCGACGCGGCCCGGGCCATGGGCATCCGTGAGACCACCATCATCTTCCGCCACATCGTGCCCAACTCCATCGGCCCCATCGTGGTGCAGGCCACGATCGACATCGGCACGGTCATCCTCGCCGCCGGCGGTCTCGCCTTCATCGGCCTCGGCGCTCGGCCGCCCGCGCCCGATTGGGGCCTGATGGTGGCCGAGGGTCGCCAGTACATCCTCGAGCAGTGGTGGCTGTCCACCTTCCCGGGCCTGGCCATCTTCTTCACGGTGCTGGCGTTCAATCTCGTGGGCGACCTGCTGCTGCGCCTGCTCGATCCGCGGCAGGAGGACTGATGCCACCCACGCGCCCGAGCCCGTCCTGCGCATCCGCGACCTGCATATCCGCTTCCGCACCCCGGGCCGTCGCACCACTGCGGTGGCCGGCATCGACCTCGAGGTGGGGGCCGGCGAGATCCTCGGCGTCGTCGGCGAGACCGGCTGCGGCAAGACCGTCACCGGGCTCTCGGTGCTGGGCCTGCTGCCGGACACCGCGGAGGTGGAAGCGACCGAGCTGCGCCTGCTGGGGCGTGACCTGCTCTCGCTCTCGGACGCCGAGTGGCGCGAGCTGCGTGGCACCGACGTGGCCATGGTCTTCCAGAACCCGACCAACAGCTTCAACCCGGTGTTCACCCTCGGCTGCACAGTTGCGCGATGTGCTGGCCCAGCACGAGGGCCTCAAGGGCAGCAGGCCGATGCGCGCATCCGCGAGGTGCTCGTCTCGTGCGCCATGCCCGACCCCGACCGCGTCATGGGCAGCTACCCGCACCAGCTCTCGGGCGGCATGCTCCAGCGCGCGATGCTGGGCCTCTCGCTGCTGTCCCGGCCGAAGCTGCTCATCGCCGACGAACCGACGACCGCGCTGGACGTGACCATCGCGGCCCAGATCCTGGAGCTGCTCCTGCGGCTGCAGCAGGAGATGGGCTTCAGCGTCCTCTTCATCACCCACGATCTGGGGGTGGTGCGGCGGGTGTGCAGCCGAGTGGCCGTGCTGTATGCCGGGCGGGTGGTCGAGACCGCCCCCACCGCCGAGCTCTTCGGTGCCCCGCAGCATCCCTATACGCGGGGCCTCATCGCGGCCGTGCCCCGGACCCATCGCTCGGCCGGTCTGCTGGCCACCATCCCGGGCTCGGTGCCGGCGGATCCGGGGGCCATCGAGGGCTGCGCCTTCCGCGATCGCTGCGAGCTGGCCTTCGATCGCTGTGCCACCGAACGGCCGCTGCTGCGCAGCGTCGGATCGATGGCCAACAGGTCGCCTGCCACCTGGCCGGGGAGGAAACACCGTGAGCGACGCGGCACCGCTGGTCGAGGTCCGCGGCCTGGTCAAGGAGTTCGAGGTCAAAGGCCATCGCGGCACGGGCCTGGTCAAGGCCGTGACCGAGGTCGACCTCGACATCCTGCCCGGCGAGGCCGTCGGGCTGGTGGGTGAGTCCGGTTCGGGCAAGACGACGCTGGCGCGCAACATCCTGCGGCTCATCGAGCCCACGGCCGGCTCCATCCGCCTCGAGGGCACCGACATCACCCACCTCGGCGGCAACAAGCTGCGCAGGCATGCGGCCACAGATCCAGGTCGTCTTCCAGGACCCCGTCGGCTCGCTCGACCCGCGCATGAGCGTCTTCGACCTCATCGCCGAGCCCTTGCGTGCCCACCGCAAGCTGGGCCGTGCCGAGCTGCGCACGACCGTGGAGCGCCTCATCGACGAGGTGGGCCTTGAGCTGGCGCTACGCGATCGGCGGCCGCACGAGCTCTCGGGCGGTCAATGCCAGCGCGTGGCCATCGCCCGGGCCATCTCCCTGCAGCCGCGTCTGCTCATCCTCGACGAGCCCACTTCCGCGCTGGACGTCTCGGTGCAGGCGCAGGTGCTCGAGCTGCTCGTGCGGCTACGGGCGGAGCACGACCTCACCTATCTGCTCATCAGCCACGACCTCGGCGTCATCCGCTACCTCTGTGAACGGGTGGCGGTGATGTATCTCGGGCGCATCGTGGAGCAAGGCCCCACCGAGCGCATCTTCGAGGACGCGCAGCACCCCTACACGCGTGCCCTGATCCTGGCCCGCCCCGATGTCGACGCCGACGGACCGCCTCGCCTGCTGCTATCGGGCGAGATCCCCAGCGCCACCGCACCGCCGAGCGGCTGTGCCTTCCATCCCCGCTGCTGGCTGCGTGAGCAGCTGGACCGACCCGAGGAGTGCGAGACGACCGTGCCCACCATCGACCCCGACGGCGGCAGGCCCTGCCGCCTGCCACTTCGCAGACCAGACCACAGAGCGCTTCGAACGGGAGGTGAACGGATGAACCGCAGCATCGGCGTGGTGGCCGCCCAGGTGGCACCGGTGCCCTACGACCGGGAGGCCACCTTCCGCTCCTTCGAGCATCACGTGCGCACGCTCGCAACGGTGTTCCCCAACCTCGAGCTGTACGTGTTCCCGGAGGTCTACCTCACCGGCCTCGGCAGCTGGAACGACGGTTATCCGGCCGGGCTACGTGGAGTCGGTGGCCGAGCCCATCGGCGGCACGCTCACGCAGCGGATCTCGGAGCTGGCACGCGAGGTCGGCAAGTGGATCGTGCCCGGCTCGATCTACGAGGCCTCCGGCGGCGACATCTACAACACCGCGCTGGCCTTCTCACCCGAGGGCGAGCTGGTCGCGACCTACCGCAAGATCATGCCCTGGATGCCCTACGAGACCACCAAGCCGGGCAACCAGCTGACGGTCTTCGACATCCCCGACGTGGGCCGCTTCGGGCTCATCATCTGCTTCGACGCGTGGGTGCCGGAGATCACCCGCAACCTCGCCTGGATGGGTGCCGACGTCATCCTCCAGCCGACCTACACGCGCACCAACGACCGCGAGCTGGAGCTGGTGCTCACGCGGGCCAACGCCATCACCAACCAGGTCTTCGTGGTCAGCCCCAACCTCGGCGGGCTGATGGGCACCGGCCGTTCGCTGATGGTCGACCCCGAGGGACATGTGCTGACCTCGGGCGGCCACGGCGAGGAGTACCTTAACCAGGTGCTGGACCTGGGCCGCGTCGATACGGTCCGACAGCACGGCACGTACGGGATGATCCGGATGTGGCAGCAGCTGCGTGACGCGCCGCCGCCTCCCCTCCCGGCCTACGAGCAGGGCTTCGCCGCCGGCGAGGTCATGCGCGGCCTGGGCCCACTGGCCATCACCGGCGTTCCGAAGGACGAACAGGAAGATCCAAGGTAGGGGAGATCATGACCGAAGCTGCTGAAGCTGCGCCCTGGCCTGACCACTCCGTCGTGCCCGCCGTCTGGGCTCGCTTCACGGACATCGAGGCGGACCACGGCGAAGGCTCGTGGCTGGTCGCCCGCGATGGCACCCGCTACCTCGACTTCACCAGCGGCATCGGCGTCACCAACACCGGGCACGCCCACCCGCGGGTGGTGGCGGCGATCGCGGAGCAGGCGGCCAAGCTCCTGCACGGCCAGCAGAACATCGTCTACCACGAGCCCGGCCTGCGGCTGCACGAGCGCCTCTCGCAGATGCTGCCCGGCGGACCGTGGGGCGCGTTCCTCAGCAACTCCGGGGCCGAGGCGGTCGAAGCGGCCGTGAAGCTGGCCCGTGTGAGCACCGGTCGGATCCCGGTCATCGCCTTCCGCTACGGCTTCCACGGGCGCACGGCGCAAGCCATGGCCCTGACCACGGCCAAGCACTCCATCCGCTCGGCCAACGAGCCGATCGCAGGTTCGGTCTACTTCGCCGACTTCCCGTACTGCTATCGGGCACCGGGGGGCGCACACGACCCGACCGACTGCTCCTGCGAGTGGGAGGCCAGTCTCGAGCTGCTCTTCCACCAGATGGTCGATCCCGGGAAGGTCGCGGGGATCTTCATCGAGCCGGTCATCGGCGAGGGCGGCTACATCGTGCCGCCGCCGACCTTCCTGCCGCGCCTGCGCGAGATCACCCGCGAACACGGCATGCTCCTGGTGGTCGACGAGGTGCAGACGGGTTTCGGACGCACCGGTGCCATGTTCGCGCACGAGCACACCGCCGTGGAGCCCGACATCATGATCGTGGCCAAAGGCATCGCCTCCGGCTTGCCGCTGTCGGGTTTGGTGGCCCGCCGCGAGCTCATCGAGGCCTGGCCGCCCGGCACGCACGGCGGCACCTACGGCGGCAACGTCGTCTCCTGCGCCGCGGCCCTGGCCACCATCGACGTGCTCGAGAGCGAAGGCCTCATCGACAACGCCCGCGAGCGCGGCGCGCAGCTGCTGGCCGGCGTGCGCGAGCTGCAGGCGCGCTACCCGGTCATCGGCGACACCCGCGGCCTCGGCCTGATGGTGGCCGTGGAGCTGGTGCAGCCCGGTGTGGGTGACGGACGCGAGCCCAACCCGGCGGCCCTCAAGCAGGTCCTCGCGGGAGCGCTCGACCGTGGGCTGATGCTCCTGTCGGCCGGCCCCTACGGCAACGTCGTGCGGGTCGTCCCACCGCTGGTCACCACGGCCGAGGAGGTCGAGCAGGCGCTGGGCATCCTCGAGGAGACATTCGCGGAGCTCTAGACGGAGCACGGCCGAGCGGCCACGGCTGCCCTGCTCGTTCGCGGCGCCCGACATCTGCACCCAGCGTCTGCGCCGAACGTCTTGCGCCGAGCGTCCCCGTACGCGCCGGGCGTTCTCGCGCGCATCGGGCGTTCCCGCGCGCGTCGAGCGTCCGCGCTGCGAGCATCTGGGAGGCCATCGTCCTGGCGCTGAACGTCGCCGCGGGCACCGAGCGTCGCCGCGGGCGCTGGTGTCCGGCTGGCCCATCGGCTGGTTCGCCTGTCCCATCCCGCATGCCACGTGACCGTCCGGGGTGTCGTCGGCCGTGTCTCCGCATCCGAATGTCCCTGCGCCCGGGACGGCCGGCGACCGGGGAGGTCCTCGCCGGTCGCCTGGCATCCCGCACGGGACACGCGACGGCGACGTTCGAGCCCCGGACGATCGAGCAGGCACGTGGACTACCGACCCTCCTGGGCCGCGCTGCGTCGGACGTGCCGGGACCACGGGTAGAGGCTCGATGCTGCGCGAGGCCGGTGCCCCCTAGAACCCCATCTCCAGCACCACCGCACCGTCGCACTCGACAGCGGTGATGCTCGAGGACGCCGGGACGATCGCGGTCGTGCCCTTCGGCAGCACGAGGTCACCCAGCCGCACCGAACCTCGCGTGACGTTGAGTACGACCGGGCCGAGCGTGCGGGCGAGCTCGCTGGAGCCCTGGTCGACGCGGTGCTCGCGCATCCAGTAGTAGTCGGTCGCGACGAGCCCACGCACGCCTTGGGCGACGGTGGCGTCGAGCGAGAACGCTGCTTCGGGGTCGAGGATGATGCTGCCCAGCGACTCGGCGGCGTGGAGCTGTCGGGGTGTGCGCCCGTACTCCACGGCCCAGTCGTAGATGCGATAGGTGGTGTCGCTGGGCGTCTGGACCTCGGCCACGAACGTGCCGGCGCCGAGCGCGTGGATGAGCCCCGCCGGCACATGATGGAAGGCGCCCGGAATCGCCGGCCGCACCCCAAGCAGGGGCACGATGCCTGGCGTGCCCATGACCGCTTCCACGTCCTCGACAGTGGTGCCGTCGGTGACGTCGAGATAGAGCTCGGCACCCGGGTCGGCATCGACGATGTACCACGACTCGGTCTTGAGTCGGGCCTCGGGGTGCCGGGCCACGTAGGCCTCGTTCGGATGGACCTGCACCGAGAGGTGCTCACGCGCGTCGAGCAGCTTGAAGAGCAGTGGAAAGCGACCGTCCTTCGTGGGCGCCACGGGCCCGAGCAGGTCCTCGGTACGTTCAGCCACCACGGTCCGCAGTTTGGCGCCAGCGTAGGGCCCGTCGAGCACGCCGCTGCTGGGATCGTCGACATGCGGCGCGACCTCCTGCGGCAGGTCACAGAGCTCCCAGCTTTCGCCGATGTCGGTGCCGGGCGGGAGCGTCTTGCCGTAGTCGGCCAGGCGAGAGCCACCCCACGGTCGCTCGACGAGCACGGGGTCCAGACGGAAGGGTGCGAGTTCGGTCATGCCCGAATTGTCACACCAACGAGGGTCTTCGTGGCGGCCGCCCTGCACGACGGGTGCGGCTCGGAAGCGGTTCGGCGACGGTTGAGGTGAGATGTGACCTGTGGCTCTTCCGCTCGTGCCGTGGTTGACTACGGTGAGCGCTTCCCCACACGCGAGGAGACCACGATGGCCGATCTGTCGACCACCTTCACCGGCATCAAGTTCCCGAACCCCTTCATGCTCGCCTCGGCGCCGCCGACCGAGTCGGAATCGAACATCCGTCGGGCCTACGACGCAGGCTGGGGTGGTGTGGTGACCAAGACCATCGGCCTGCACCAGGTCACCAACGTGCGCGGCCCCAAGACGAAGTTCCTGCGCCTGGATCACAGCGGCTCGCTGAAATCCATGTCCAAGCGCGCCGACTCGACGGTGATGGCCTCGTGGAACTGGGAACTCATCAGCGACAAGCCGCTCGACTGGTGGATCGGCAAGCTCAGCGCCATCAAGCGCGACTATCCCGACCACGTGCTGGTGGCCTCGGTCATGGCCGGGTCGGGCTCGGACGAAGAGATGCGGGCCTGGCAGACACTGGTGCAGGCCGTGCAGGACGAGGGCGTCGACGCGGTCGAGCTGAACTACTCCTGTCCCCACATGGACCGCGATGACATGGGCTCCGGTTTGGGCAAGGACGCGGCGCTGGTATCGACCACGACGCAGGCGGTGAAGGAGGTGGCCCGGGTCCCGGTGTGGGCCAAGCTCACGCCGGCCACGGCCGATATCGCGGAGGAGGCCGGCGCCACGTTCCGCGGCGGGGCCGATGCCATCGTCTCGTCGAACACCTTCCCGTCGCTGCCACCGATCGATCCCGAGACGCTCGAGTTCGAGATCAACGTCGACGGCTTCGTCTCACCAGGCGGGCTCGGCGGACCGGCCATCCTTATGCAGTCGCTGGCCAAGATGGCGCAGATGACGCAGGCCTATCCCGACGGCTCGTTCTCGGGTGTTGGCGGCATCTCGACCTGGGCCGATGCGCTCTCGTTCTTCCTGCTCGGCTGCGGCACGGTCCAGGTGGCGACCGCGGCCATGCTCGACAAGGCCATCGGGCCCAACGTGGTGCGCGGGCTCATCGACGGCATGGAGGCCTTCTTCGAGCAGCACGCGGACCGGGGCTGGACGACGCTCGAGGACTTCCGGGGCCTGCGGCGAGACGCCGTCGTGGCCCAGTCGCGGATCGGTCGGCCGGAGTCGGCCGGCCACGAGCCGGCCGAACCTGCCGAAGGCTACGCGCGCTGAGGCTCAGCCAGCACCCGCGGGGCTGAGTCGCGACCTGGGATCAGCCCCAGCTGGAGCATCATCCCGAGCTGGTCGGCGATGCCCCAATGCTCCACCAGGCGACCGTCCTCGAAGCGCCCGATGTCGATGACGTCGATGTCGATGGCACGACCGGTCGGGGCGTTGCCCATGACCGAACCGGTGTTGACGCCCCTCGCCCGGTTACGCGTCCAGACCATGTCACCGTCGGCGACGAGGTCCTCGATGGTGAGCGTGAACTCGGACATCCAGCGGTGGAGCGTGCCGATGACCTCCTTGACGCCGTCGGATCCAGAGTGGTTGCCACGCTGGTGCTCCACGCAGTCGGGCGCGACGAGCTCGTCCACGATCGTCAGGTCACCCTTGCTGATGCCGTCCTCGATGAGGCTGCGAAACATCCGGATGTTGTCCTCGACCGACATCTGCCGACCTCCTTGATGGCCATCCTGCCCGTTGACGATAGAGTGTTTCTCTATTCAGATAGAGTCTGACTCTATCAAGCAGTAGCGCTACTCTATCGTCATGTCCAAGTTTGCACAAGAGCATCGTTTGAGCCTGCGTGAAGAGCGCGCGGAGGTGACCCGTCGGCGCATCACCGATGCCGCGCTAGCGCTATTCGCGCGGGACGGCTACGGCGCCACGCCGCTGCGGAAGATCGCGTCCGAAGCCGGGGTCGCGGTCCAGACGGTGTACGCCGTCTTCGGCTCCAAGAGCGGCATCCTCGAGCAGCTCCTCGCGCGGGTGGTGCACGATCCCGAAGCGGAACGGCTGTTCACGGCCGCCATGTCGGAGCCGCGGGCGGAAGATCGCCTGGCGCTGTTCGCGCGGTCGATCCGGGTGCGCTGGGAGCATGGCGCCAGCATCATCATCATCCACCGTGACGCCGCACTCACCGATCCGGCCGTGCGGGCCGGCGTCGAGCGGGTGCTGGAGCGACGCCGGGCGGGGCTGCGCTCCCTGGCCGATGCGCTGGAGCCCGACCTGGCCCGAGGGCTCTCACCGGTCCGGGCAGCCGCGGTCCTTGATGCCCTGACGCTGCCCGAGCTGTGGTCGGAACTGCTGGACATCCACGGCTGGTCAGCTGACGACTATGAGCGCTGGCTCAGCGCGCTGTTGACGCAGCAGTTGCTGGCGGACGCACCGAAGTCGCGGGACAAGACCCCCGCGGGGTAGCACTCGCTTCGACGATGAGGCCCCGGTCAGTTGCCCAGTGCGCGCAGTGGCGGGGGCATGTGGCCGCCGCGCTGGACGACACCGACCGTGGCGCGGTCGCGCACGTGCATGACCGGCGCTCGCCCCAGCAGGCCACCCCAGTCGACCCAGTCGCCGGGCACAGCACCGGGCACCGGGATCAGCCGCGCCGCGGTGGTCTTTCCGTTGATGATGCCGATGGCGGCCTCGTCGGCGATGATGGCGGCGATCGTGTCGGCCGAGGTGTCTCCCGGTAGCGCGATCATGTCGAGGCCCACCGAGCAGACCGCGGTCATGGCCTCCAGCTTCTCGAGCACGAGATGTCCATCGGCTGCGGCAGAGGCGAAGACCGCATCCTCGCTCACGGGGATGAAGGCGCCGGACAAGCCGCCCGCACGCGAGGTCGCCATGGCCCCGCCCTTCTTGACCGCGTCGTTGAGCATGGCCAGGGCCACGGTGGAGCCGGGCAGCCCCACCCGCTCGACACCGATGAGCTCGAGGATCTCTGCCACCGAATCGCCGGGCGTGGAGGTCGGTGCCAGGGAGATATCGACCACCCCGAAGGCCACGCCCATGCGGCGCGAGACCTCGCGACCCACGTGCTCGCCCACGCGGGTGATCTTGAAGACGGTGCGCTTGATCTCCTCGGCCAGCTCGTGCATGGGCGCACCCGTGGGCAGCCGACGCAACGCATTGGCCACCACGCCCGGCCCGGAGATGCCCACGGAGATGGCGGCATCGCCTTCGCCGAAGCCGTGGAAGGCACCAGCCATGAAGGGGTTGTCGGGCACGGCGTTGGCGAAGACGACGAGCTTGGCGCAGCCGATGGCGGACCGCTCGGCGGTGGCCGCAGCGGTCTCCTTCACGACCTCGCCCATGAAGGCCACCGCATCCATGTTGATGCCCGCGCCGGTGGTGGCCACGTTGACCGAGCCACAGACTCGCTCGGTCTCCGCGAGCGCGTATGGCAGCGCGGCCATGACTTCCTCATCGATGCGCGAAGCGTGCTTCTCGACCATGGCGCTGAAGCCGCCGATGAAGTCGACCCCGACCGTCGTGGCGGCCTCGTCGAGCGCACGCGCCAGGTCGAGCAGCAGCTCCTGGTCGGGCCGGTCGGCGACCCACGCGATGGGCGTCACCGCGATGCGTCGGTTGACGATGGGGATGCCGGTCTCAGCCGCGATGGCGTCGGTGATGGGCATGAGATCGCCAGCGGTGTCGGTGATGTGGCGGACCACGTCCCCGGGCGTGCGGCAGCCACGCAGGTTGATGCCGAGCGTGACGGTGCGGATGTCGAGGTGATCGCGGCCGACCATCCCCACCGACTCGAGGATCTCGTCCATGCCCAGCAGTCCACGGGCCATCGCTGTCTCCCCTGCCCGCTAGATGCGGTGCATCGCTTCATAGACCGAGTAGAGGCGCACGGAGATCTCCATGCCCAGCTCCTCGCCCACGCGCTCGAGGCCGGCCACCAGCGAGTCGTAGCCATCGGTGCTGCTCATGTCCACCACGAGCACCATCACGAACACACCCGCGAGGATGGTCTGCGAGAGGTCGGTGACGTTGCCGTGCTGGCGGGCGACCTCGCTCGCGACGGTGGCGATGATGCCGGGCTTGTCGATGCCCTGGACGGTGATGACCACGAGGTTCTCGGCCGCGGCCGCGGCGGCCGCCCGCGACTCCTCGCCCTCGAAGCGCACGCGGTTGCGGCGCAGGTATTCGAGCGCAGACGGCGCCAGCGTCCAGCCGTCGTCGACGTGGAGCACGCCATCCTTGACGAAGGCGCTGACGTTCTCCGAGGTGATCAATCGCATCGGGCAACTGTGCCACGGTCGGCGCTGCGCCGCGAAGCGCCATCGTTCACCATGGGCAGATGAGCGAATTCGATGAGAAGGCGGCCGAATGGGACACCCCTGAGCGGCGCGCGCGAGCCCACGTCCTGGCCGATACCATCCGCGAGCACGTGCCTCTGAACGGGGAGATGCGCGCCATCGACATCGGTGCCGGCACCGGACTCCTGGGCCTGGACCTGCTGCACGACATCGGCTCGGTGGTCCTGGCCGACCCATCGGAGGGCATGATCGAGGTGGCCCGCACGAAGATCGAGGCCGAAGGCATCGTCGATGCCAAGGCCATCGTCTTCGACTTCCCGGCCGACGAGCCGCCCGAGGACGCGCCCTTCGACCTGGCCGTGTCACTGCTGGTGCTGCACCATGTCGAGGACACCGCGGCCACCCTCCGCTCGATCAACGCGGCACTCGTGCCCGGCGGCTACATCGGGCTCATCGATCTCGACGAGGAGGACGGCTCCTTCCACGATCCCGACCAGCCGGGCATCCACCACCAGGGGTTCGCGGGCGACTCGCTGGTGGCGCTCGCGACCGCGGCCGGGTTCGAAGAGGCCAGCGTTCGGATCGTGCACGAGCTCGAGCACGACAACGGCCGGACCTACCCGCTCTTCCTGCTCACCGGCCGGAAGCCCGGAGCCTAGCCGGATCCCTGGGCGACGCCGCTGATGGCGATCTTTCCGCCGGGGCTACCGGTCTCGACCCGGTCGACCGCGAACCCTGCCTCCTCGAAGGGGACGGTGCTGTCGATGACCGGACGCAGCGCGCCCGTTTCCACCATCTCGCGAAGCGCATCGAGCGTCGCGGTGTCTTCGACCGTGCTGACCAGGCCAAGGGTCTGGCTCACGAAGCGGTTGGCCATCACGGCCTTGATGATGTTGGGCACGGGTCCGAGCAGGCGGCCTCCGTCGCCGGCGCACTGCACCAGCGTCCCCGTCTCGGTCAGCAGCTTGCGGATAGCCGAAGGCGAGGTGGTACCCCCAAGTTGGAAGGCGAGGTCGTAGCGCTCGTCGCCATCGGTGAAGTCCTCTCGTGTGTGGTCGATGACCGCATCGACGCCGAGCGACTGCACGAGCTCGAGGTTGCGCGTACTGCACACGCCCGTCACGTGCGCGCCCCAGGACTTGGCCCTGAGCTGGACTTACACTGTAATGGCGTGAACCTTACACCGTTAGTCCGTCTCGGTCAAGCCGGGGTCGCTACGCTCTCGGGGTGACCCTGTCCTCCTCGACCGATCCGGCGCGGGCGCTCCTCTCGCAGCCCGAGTTCCGGGCGCTGCTGGGTGCCCGCGGGCTGGCGGCGCTGGGCATGAGCGCGATCGCCACGGTCGTGGCCTTCCAGACGTGGGAGGTCACCGGCGAGCCGCTGGCGCTGGGGCTGCTGGGTCTCGTCGAGGCCATCCCGGCACTGGGCCTGATGCTCTTCGGCGGACACGTCGCCGATCGTCGCGACCGGCGCTCGATCGTGCTCACCACCGGCACCCTGCTCACACTCGGCGCCCTGGTCCTGGCCATCATCTCGCTGACCGGCGAGGGTGCCACGTTCGCCGGCATCCTCGTGGTCGTCTTCCTGGTCGGGGTGGCTGCGGGGTTCGAGCGTCCGGCGCTGGTGGCCTTCGAGACCCAGGTCATCCCCGTGGAGCACGCCACCCGCGGCGCCTCGCTGAGCGGAGGCGCCTGGACCGCGGCGGCCATCGTCGGCCCGGCAGCGGGTGGCCTGTCGATCGCCTTCCTGGGGATCCCCCTGACCTACCTCGCCATCGCGATCGTGCTCGGCCTCTCCGTGTTCTTCATCTCGCGCATCTCGCGCAAACCGATGCCCCGGGTCGAACGATCAGAGGGCATCGTCAAGAGCCTGTCCGGCGGCGTTGGCTACGTCGCCCACCACCAGGTGCTGCTCTCATCGATGGCGCTCGACCTGTTCGCCGTTTTCTTTGGTGGCGCCATGGCGATGTTGCCAGTCTTCGCCACCGACATCCTGGGGGCCGGTCCGGTCGGGCTGGGTGCCTTACGCACGATGCCGTCAGCCGGTGCCCTTATCGCCATGCTCGCCGCCGGCCGCTTCCAGCCCCGCCGCAACGCGGGACGCATCCTGCTCGTGTGCGTCGCGCTGTTCGGCGTAGCCATGATCGTGTTCGGCTTCTCGACGAGCTTCTGGCTGTCGATGCTGGCGCTCTTCGGGGCCGGGCTCGTCGATGGCGTCTCGATGGTCATCCGCCTGGTCATCCTGCGCGTCGAGTCACCCGAGGCCCTGCGCGGGCGCATCGCCTCCGTCAACCACGTCTTCATCGGCGCCTCGAACGAGCTGGGAGCCTTCGAGAGCGGTGTGGCGGCGTCGATCCTGGGCGTCGTGGCCAGCGTGGTCCTCGGTGGTGTCGTGACGCTGATGGTGGTCAGCGGTGTGGCCGTCTTCGCACCGCAGCTGCGGAAGCTGGACCTGGGTCGGCGGCTGATCGAAGGACCGGGCGTGCAGCCCATGGCCACCACCGGGGTCGGTGCTTCGAACATCGCCGCCGCGGAGGTCGACCCGGGCCTCGAGCCGGCCGTGGAGATGACCGAGCAGCAGGACGAGTGACGGAGCAGGGCGCGGATGCGGCACCTGCTCCGTTTAGTGACCCGCGTGGTGGGTCGGTGTCGAGGGCGGCGGGACTAGCTGTCGCTGTCCATGTCGTCGTCGCCACCCATGTCGCCGTCATCGGACATGTCGTCGTCAGCGCTCATGTCGCCGTCGTCGGACATGTCGTCATCCATGCCCATCGACTCGGTGGCGCCTGAGTGCGAGATCGTGACCAGCACGTCCGTGGTGCCGTCGCCGTTGTCGGTCAACCAGGCGATGCCCGAGTAGCCTGAGTCGCCGACCGGGCCCATGCCCACGAGGAACGAGCCGTCGACGTCGTGGCCGCCGATGTTGCCGCAGGTGATGTAGGTGCCCATGTCGTCGGCACTCTGGTGGACGTTGATGGCGTGATCCGCGGCGAGGATGTCTGCGAGACCCAGCGGCACCGTCGACTGGCTGATGTCGACGTGGATGGAGTCTGCAGCGCCCTGGGCCTCATTGCCCACGACCGTGACGTCATTGAGGGGGGCGACCACATCGCCGACACCCGGGCACAGCCCGGCGTGGATATGGGCAGGGTGGGGCACCATCGTCCCCATCATCATGTCGTCGCCCGACATGTCGTCGGACGCATCGTCCTGTGCGAGTGCGCTACCGGGAGCCAGCGCGAGGGCCAGCAAGGCAGCAGCGCCGATCGTCGTCATTCTTCGCATCGATCGTTCTCCTCATCCTTCGTTGCGGCTGCAGGGAGTGCAACCGCGACTGCGCAGGATGGCGCCGCTCGATGACGCGGGCATGAAGGTCCTGTGACGCCCTGCGCGACCTACCACCTTCGGTTCGCGCTACCCTCGCGGGACAGAGGGAGGTCGCGATGACAGATGTGGTCCGGATCGCCGACGTGCTGGGCGGAGCGCGCTCGGCCGGCGAAGAGGTGACGGTGCAGGGCTGGGTGCGCACGCGCCGCGACTCGAAGGCCGGCCTCTCGTTCGTACAGGTCCACGACGGTTCGTCCTTCGCCCCACTGCAGATCGTGGCCAAGAACGAGCTGCCGAACTACGAAGAGGAGATCCAGCACCTGACCGCCGGCTGCGCCATCACCGCCAGCGGCACGCTCGCGGAGTCACAGGGCAAGGGCCAGTCGGTCGAGCTGCAGGCCGAGTCGGTCACGGTGGTGGGCTGGGTCGACGACCCCGACTCCTATCCCGTCGCGGCCAAGCGCCACACCTTCGAGTACCTGCGCGAGGTGCCGCACCTGCGCGTGCGCACCAACACCATCGGGGCGGTGGCTCGCGTGCGCAACGCGCTCGCCCAGGCGATCCATCGCTACTTCCACGAGCACGGCTTCTACTGGATCCACACGCCCATCATCACCGCCTCGGACGCCGAAGGCGCGGGCGAGATGTTCCGCGTCTCGACCCTCGACACGGCCAACCTCCCGCGCACGCCGGACGGCGCCGTGGACTACAGCCAGGACTTCTTCGGCCGCCCGACCTTCCTCACGGTCTCGGGCCAGCTCAACGTGGAGACCTACTGCCTGGCCATGACCCGGGTGTACACCTTCGGGCCCACCTTCCGGGCCGAGAACTCCAACACCAGCCGGCACCTGTCCGAGTTCTGGATGGTGGAGCCGGAGATCGCCTTCGCGGACCTCTCGGACAACGCCGATCTGGCCGAGTCGTTGCTGAAGTACGCCTTCCGAGCCGTGCTCGACGAGCGCGAGGACGACATGGCCTTCTTCGCCGAGCGCATCGACCCTGAAGCGGTCTCGCGGCTGGAGGCGTTCGTGGCGTCCGACTTCGAGCGCATGACCTACACCGAGGCGATCGCGATCCTCGAGGGATCGGGACGCGACTGGGAGTTCCCCGTGTCGTGGGGTGCCAACCTGCAGGCTGAGCACGAGCGCTACCTGTGCGAGGAGGTCGCCAGGAAGCCGGTCGTGGTGGTCGACTACCCCAAGGAGATCAAGGCCTTCTACATGCGTCTCAACGACGACGAGAAGACGGTGGCTGCGATGGACGTGCTGGCGCCGGGCATGGGCGAGATCGTCGGCGGCTCACAACGCGAGGAGCGCCTGGACGTGCTCGATCGGCGGATCAGGGAGATGGGCCTCGACGCGGGGCCGTACGGCTGGTACCGCGACCTGCGTCGGTACGGCACGGTGCCGCACGCGGGCTTCGGCCTTGGTTTCGACCGGGCGCTGGCCTACGCCACCGGCATGGCCAACATCCGCGACGTCATCCCCTTTCCGCGCACTCCCGGCTCGGCCGAGTTCTAGGCCCCGACCCGACGATGCCACTGGCCATCCCTGGGCGGACGAAGGACGCGGTCGTCGTGGTCCCGGCCGGTTCGGACTGGCGCTCCGGCGTCGAAGCCTTCCTGCGTGACCTGGGCGCGGACGAAGAACGAGCCGCGTATCACCTGAGCGTGCTCGATCAGCGCGCGGCTGGCCGTATCTCGTGGCAGTCGCAGTTCGCGGACCGCACCCTGCCGAGCGGACGGCCGATGCCGGCCAGTCGCGCCTACGCGCAGATGCTCGTGGAGGAAGCGACGCTGCCGTTGTATGACGCGGGCGGCTGGCGCTTCAGCCTCGACCTGCACAACCCTGGCAACGAGGCCGGCGTGGCCTGGTACGACGAGTCGGTCGTGGAGCTGGCGGTCGTCGCGGACGTGGGCGTGTTCATGGGACCGGCCTACGACGGCGGCGGCGCCGACGCTGCGATGGCCGATCGAGCCGCCCATGGCGCCCGCCTGGGTCAGCTCGTGGCGGCCCTGGCCGAGCGTCTGGAGGCCGGTTTCGCGTATGTCGATGTGGGCTCGACCGGCGGGCTGGTGACGTCGGCGTCGCGGCCGAGCTCGGTGGTGCATCCCGCGCCCGATATGCTCCGGCCGCAGGACTTCCTGTGGTCGATCACGGTCTGGGGTCCCGAGCTGCTCGAAGATGACTTCGTCAGGCGCCTCGACCGGCTGCGGCTCGCCCCCGCGCAGCTCGCCAAGCTCGACCCCCACGTGCGCCCGCATGTGCGGCTCGAGGGACGCGCGCTCGAATACGGGGGTCGGCAGCTCCAGTACCGCTTCATCTTCGGCTCCGAGCTGGGCGACGAGCGGGTGCACATCGACACACCGCTGGCGCAGCAGCTGGGCCTGCGTTCGACGAACCTCCAGTACCGCACCAGTTGACGGCGGAGGCTGTAAACCGAACGCTCTGATTGCCTCCAGGGCCCGGCACCCAGGGGTGCCTGGGCAAGGGTGATGCCCCGAACGTGGTGGAGGAGTAACGTCCGGGGCATCTGGGATTCGGTCGTTCCGCCAGAGGTCAGGACTTCGGCGAGGCGATCTCCGGAGCCGGCGGCAGCTCGCCGTCGATGATGTACCCGTGCGGGATGTAGTCGTCGACCGTGAGCACCGCGGTGAGCCCGTCGTAGGCACCTTCACCGTCGAGGACCCACACCGCGGGCCACGACGGCTCGGCCACGCCGTTGCTCCCGAGCAGGATCTGCGGCCGCAACCTCCAGGCGCCATCGTCGTTCTCGATCATGAACGAGTAGCTCTCCACGACCACGCCGTCATCCCCGGCGTATCCGTGGACGTTGTGCCAGTTCGTGCCCGCGCCATTGAGCCGCTCGTCGCTGAACTCCCACTCCGGGTGGCAGGATCTACCGAGCAACCGATAGCCGAATGCTGTCTGCTGGTAATCGGCGACCCTGTCGCACGGACCGGCCGCCGACGTACCGGTCACCTCGACCACAGTCGGCGTCGTGGGTCCTTCTGCGGCGGGTGCCGACGTGGACCGATCGAGTGGCTGGGCGATCAGCATCGCAGCTCCGAGAGCGACGGCGAGTGCGCCGGCGCTGATGGCAGTGACTGGGCTGAGCATGAGTCGGATCCTCCCTGTGGGGTCGGGGATGGTGTCGTGGGTACGCGTTCGCCGCGCAGGCCGCAGTGGCCACCAGCGGCTTCGCTGCCTGGTCTTGGGAACGTCGGCCAGGACCTTTTCGGCCGTGGCGAACGGGTCGGTGTGGTTCGCGCTGTCCTGCAGCCAGTCCTTGAGGAATCGTTCGTCGTTCATCGGGCGGCCTCCTGCCGGACCGGCACAGGCATCGGAGTGCGAGACTCGGCCTCGAGCGCAGAACGCAGCGCGTCCATGGCTCGGCCGAGGCGGGAGTAGACGGTCTTGCGCGGGATGTCGAGTGCTTCCGCGACCTGCTCCGGAGACAGATCCATGAGGTAGCGCAGGACGATGACCGCGCGGTGGTCAGTCGAAAGGTGCTGGAAACCCCGGCTCAGCTGGTCACGGTCGACGACGACGCCGAAGACGTCACCGGCACGTGGCTCGGCCGCCGCTGGGATCTGGCTGTCGGGCACCCACTTCGGCATGCGCTTGGCCTCGGCATAGCAGACCCGAAGGAGCAGCTTGTAGCTCCAGCCTTCGAACTTGCTGGCATCGCGCAGCCGGCGGATGTCCCGCCAGATATCGAGGAAGGCCTGCTGCACCGCGTCCTCGGCGACGTGCGAATCGCGCAGGACGCCCTGGGCCACGCGCAGCAGACGTGCGTGCTCGGAGACGACCAGCGACCGAAAGGCCTCCTGATCCCCCTCCTGCACTTGACGAACGAGTCGCTCGTCCACGTCTCTCCCTCGTGCCGTGGCCGGGATTGTCCCGGCTCTACGGGTAAAGGGGAAGTGGAGCGCTCGATATTCCCCAACTTCGTGGCAGACAGGAAACGGCCCCGGTGCCATCGACGACACCGGGGCCTGGGACGAGAGGGAGGCAGATCAGGCTTGTGGTTGGCGGGCGCCGCTGCCGAGGACGGGGATGCTCTCCCCTTCCGGCTCTGACTCGGAGCGCTCCGAGCGGCGGGCGTAGATGACCAGCATCGATGGCAGCACGAGCACCGCCACGAGGGCCGAGCCGATGATGGCCACGAGCGTCAGCCACCCCAGCTGCTGGAAGGGGATCAGCGACGACTGCGTCAGGATGGCGAAGCCGAGGCTGGTGGTGACGGCCGACGCGAGCAGCGCGGAGCCTGTTGTCTGCAGCGTGCGTGTCACCGCCACGTCGATGCTCTTGCCCTCGCGCAGGAACTCCTGGAAACGATGGGTCACGTGGATGGTGTAGTCGACGCCGACACCGATGACGACCGCCGCGAGGGTAGCCGTGACGGGGCCGAACTCGAAGCCCGCGATGACCATGAAGGCGTAGAGCAGGATGACCACACCGCCGACCGGCAGGATCGTGAGCAGACCCAGCACGGGGCGGCGGTCGGAGACCCAGTAGTTGAGCATCAGCAGCGCGCCGGCGCCGAGCAGGGCCAGGATGAGGCTCTGCAGCTGGGTCATCGAGGTCGACTCGACGACGGCCGCGTCGATGATCTGCGTGGAGGTCGCGATCGAGGCCCCGCCGAAGGCATCCTCGAGTTCGACGGCCAGGCGGAGGGCGCCGTCGGAGCCGGCCTGCGTGGTGAAGGTGTAGAGGGAGGCCTCGGGCGTGTAGACCGCGGCCAGCGCCTCGGGGGCGGCGGCGCGGACGGCCTCGAGGATCGCCGCCACGTCGGTACCGGCTGGGGCCTGGAGCGAGGCATCCAGCCCGGCAGCAGCGACCGCTGCGGCGACGGTGGCGTCGTATTCCGGTGAGCCCTCGGTCGCCAGCGAGGCGACGAGGTCGGGCGCCGACTCGACCAGCGGGGTGCCGTTGATGGCCACGACGTCGTCGAGCTGGCCAGCGGCAGCAGTCGCGGCGACAGCGGCGTTCCAGGCGGCGGGCTCGGCCAGATTGCCCTCGACGAGGACGCTGGTGGTCTCACCGAGGCCGCCATCGAAGCGCTCCTCGAGCTCGGTCGCCGCAGCGCGGACGGCCGCGCCCTCCGGCACGAAGTCGAGGAAGCTGAAACCGGAGCGGAGGTTGGTCGCGGTCAGGGCCGCGCCCACGAGCACCAGGCCGGCCAGGCCCACGGCGGCCCAGGGTGCGCGACGGGGGATGACGGCGGTGGCGCCGGTGAGGCGATCGATCCAGCTGCGGTCGGTGGTGGCGAAGGCAGCTGCGGGCAGCTTCTCGGCCTTGGCCGCGCGACGGTCGAGCAGCACGCGGGCGGCCGGGAAGAGCAGGTTGGCGTAGAGGAAGGCGGCACCGATGCCGACCGCGGCGAGCACGCCGAAGGTGAGCAGCGCGGTAGAGCCGGCGAAGACGTTGGTCAGGAAGCCGAAGGCGGTGGTCAGGGCGGAGAGCACGAGCGCGCCGCCGACGATGCGGCCGCTGCGGGTCATGGCCGTCTCCACGGCCGCGCCCTCGCCCAGGCCCTTGCGGTAGGCCGAGTTGAGGTGGATGACGTAGTCGACGCCGAGGCCGACGAGCAGGATGGAGACGATGGAGCTGGGGCCCGACACGTTGCCGATCAGGCCCAGGCCATCGGGGCCGAGGATGACGGCCATGCCGTCGGTGGTGGTGATGGCGAACATCACCACCAGCAGCGCGAGGATCGTATCGGCGAGGGTGCGGCGGACGCGCTGGAAGCGGCGCAGCGGGGCGGCGGTCCAGAAGACGAAGAGCAGGGCCAGGCCGATGATGCCGATGGCGCTGAACAGGAGAAGGGGGATCTCGATGGCTGAATCTTCGCCGGACTGGAAGATGAGAGACACGGAGAACGGAAGGGCCTCGACACCGTTGAAGGCGGCCGATTGCAGCGCCGTGTCGAACTCGCCCTGAAGCTGGGACAGCAGCTCGAAGCTGGCGGTGTCCTCAGGCGTCTCGAAGAAGGCCAGCATCAGGCCCGCGGGGGCAGCGGTGCCTTCCTCGAGGCCACCCTCGAAGAGACCGTTGAGCAGCTCGGCCTGGGCCGGCGGCGCGAACGCGAGGCCGGACTCGAGGAGCGCCTTGACCTCGGCATCGGTCGTAGGAGCGGGCGCGCCATTGGCGATGGCGAGCTCGACGGGAGACATGAAGGAGGTGATGGAGCCGGTGCCGGGCTGCTCGACGAGGAAGTCCGTCAGGCGAACGCCGTCGATCTCGACCGACTGGAGGGTCTCGACCACGGTCGTGGCCGCAGCGAGGCCGTCAGTGCCGACGATGTCGCCAGACTCGGCGACCAGTACGACCTGCAATGGCTGCACCGCCGACTCTTCACCGAAGAGCGCCTCGATTCGCTCCGAGGCGGTGATGGCGGGATCCTCAGGCGCGAACTCCGAGCTGTCGTTGGACATCTCTGGACGCCCCATGGCGCTGAGGCCGATAGCGACGGCGAGGACCGCGATGATCGCGAGCCACGGCCGCCGAGTCGTGAACCGAGCGAGACCGCTCGCGATCCATTCGAACACGTGATACTCCTTCTTTCGTCCATCGCCCATACACGTCTGTGTAGTCTTTGTAGAGGCTTTGTAGAAGTATAGGGAGCCTCAAGCACTTGTCAAGGGGTACCGGACAGGTAGATCGCCGAGCGTGACTAGGAGGCTGGCGTGAACTCCGGCTCGGAGATGAAGAGGGCCGCGATGCCGATGAGCAGTGGGATCACCGCCAGCGCCAGGGCCGCGGGGCCGTAGCCGCCGAGCGCCTCGTTCGGGAGCGACAGGATCACCGGCCCCATCGACGACGCCGCGACCGCGACGAGGGCAGCGACACCCTGGATGGACCCGATGTGTCGGAGCCCATACCAGCGTGGGAGCAGCGTCGCGACCAGCGGACGGGCGGCACCGCCGGCCGCGCCGAGCATGACGGCGTAGACGAGGATCATCGGGCCTGGACTCAGCCGTGCGGCGAGTAGCAGGCTGAGGGCCAGCAGCGCCATCGACGCCATCAGCAGGAAGCGGGCAGGAAATCGGTCGGCGAGAGCACCCACGACCAGGCCCGCCGTCAACGCCCCCAGCACCTGCGGCAGGAACATGGCGGCAGCCTCGGTCACCGTCAGCCCCTGGTCGCCGAGCAGTGAGATCTGGTGGAAGTTGAGCGCGGTCACCAGCATCGAGGTCGTGCCGATGACGATGGCCAGCAACCAGAACCGCGGCTGCCTGAGTGCCTCGCGCCGAGTGCGTGAGGCGGCTTCGCGCCGAGGCTCGTCGGTCGGGAGCGGCGCAGGATCGCCGTCAGGGTACTGGTCGACGTCCGAAGGGCGGTCGATGATCCCGAAGCGGGCGATAGGCACCACCACCAGCCAGACGGCGAGCGCGGCGATGATCCAGGCGAGCCGCCAGTCGAAGAGCCCGATGGCTGCGCCCAGCAGGATCGGCGCGAATGACATGAGCACGGCCGTGGCCGTGGTCACGAGACCGAAGACGAAGCCACGGCGGCGCGCGAACCAGGGCGTGATGGCCAGCGTGCTCACCAGTTGCAGGGAGCCCTGCCCCAGCCAGCGGATGAGCGTGAAACCCACCACCAGCGTGATGAAGCCCTGCACGCCGCTCATGACCAGGAGGCCCAGGCCGAACGCGACGCCGATAAGCGTCATCGCCCGGCGCGCGCCGAACCGGTCGATGCCACGACCGACCGGGACGAGCGCCACCGCCCCCAGCAGGGTGCCGATGAGATAGGCGGTGGAAAGCTCGGGGCGGGTCAGCCCGA
Source organism: uncultured Chloroflexia bacterium (assembly GCA_963731995.1). GTDB lineage: Bacteria > Chloroflexota > Limnocylindria > Limnocylindrales > CSP1-4 > JAFMJV01. Next base: position 378,051 of record CAVSXV010000004.1, on the reverse strand, counting down.
GGGTCTCGATCATGGGGTCGACGAAGACCGAGACGCCGATGGTCTGGCCGGGACCGGTCAGGGCGGCGGTGATCGTCGCGAGCAGCGCGATGCGCCAGCCCAGGAAGTCGCGCCAGCCCAGCGGCGTGCGTACGCTCATGAGATCGGGGGTGTCGTCGTTGATCGGGCGTTCTCCATCCCGCAGACCTGGCCTCGGTCGTCTGCGGTGCGCCGAACAAGCACGTCTACGGCCTGACTCTAGAGCACTCCCGTGTCTCCGGCTCGGGTCACGTTCCGAAGGAGGATCAGGATGGAGCGTCTACTTCAGGAATGAAGTCGGATCGCCGCACGTGCGCTGCCTCCTGGTGCGCGGACGAGAGTGTCCGACATCTCGTACCTACGCGCTGTACATTCACTTCTCACAGTCGCGCCGAGGCGCGGTTTCCGCTCCAACACCGCGCGGCTGGCCGGGGGGATGGGAGAGTGCTTCGTGGAGAAGCGAACGATCACCAGCCTGGTCGCGGGCGGACTCATGGCAGCCCTGCTGCCGGGCGCCGCCTTGGCGCAGACCGAAGCCGAGGGCGCCGTGACCTTCGGTGAGAACATCACATGTGAGTTCGGCCAGGGCTCCGCAGCAGGGCTACCGGCCTGCGAAGCCAGTGAAGACGGCACCATCCTGACCCTCACGTTCCTGAACCCGCAGACCAGGACCGGTCCGTTCGACGGCATCTCCGTCCTGGACGGCACGATGGTCGGCAACTTCGCCGAGGCCACGTTCGAGGTCAGCGGCTCCGTGTTCTTCGCGGGCGCGGTCGAGGGCTGTGGCGAGGGCACCGTCCTGTTCGACTACGCCGGGGCAGGCATCCTGGACGAGACCGGCTCCCCGGTCTGGGAGACGAACATGCTCACGTCCGTACCCGGGGGCACGCTGCCGGTCACGGCCACGATCGACGAGCTCGATACGAACCAGGCCGTACCGAACGGTGACGGGAGCTCGACGCTCATCTCGAACGTGACGTACTCCTGCGACGCTGCCTGACGCTCGTCCGAGACAACGAAGGAAGAGGCCCGTCCCGCGAGGGGCGGGCCTCTTCTCGTGTCCCGACGCAACGCTCAACGAGCAACGCCCTCGGCGACGAAGGCGGCTCGGTGCCACTGAAGATTGCCGTGACCGCTGCCCAGGGGCGCTACTCGAACCACCCGCTGTTCCCGGAGGTTCTGGTCCGCGATCGCTACACCTTCACCAGGGTCGACCCGGAAGCTATCTGTAAGTCGGAGCGACCTCGGTACATCCAACCCCTGCGCTCCGGTCTGCCGGTCAAGGGCCGGACGTCAACGCGCCCTGGCCACGACGCAGATCAGACCGGCAAGTCATGGCGACTCGGCCCGTCGCTCGGCGGGCAGGAATTCCAAGGTCTCGGCGATGGAGAGCCAGTGGTCATCGGGGCGAACAGCACCACTGCAGTTCAGCCACACCATGCCGTCGGGAGCGACGAGGTTGTAGACGGTGCTGTACCAGACTCCGTCCGGTTCATGGCCGACTTCATCATTCCGCGTCGCGGGACCAGCCGGCACGGCTTGGCCCGGCGGCACACCCAGCCAGGGCGGCGATGACCAGACCAAACCCGCTATTCATGGCGATCCCCAACAGGTCGATGGACACACGCGCGAGAATCAGCGTAGCGGGAGGCGATGACGCGCGGTTCTTCGACCCTGGCCGCCTGGACCGCGCCGAGCCACTGGCGAACCCGGGCCGCTCGAAGGGGGATGTCATGCACGTGCTGCGATTGTCGCTGGTCGGGATCATCACTCTGATGCTCGTCGGTGCCCCAGGGGGTACGGCGGTCACACAGGGCGCTGCGGGTCCGGATTTCCTGGTGATGGCGGTCGAAGACATGGCCAAGGGTCGTGCCGACCACGAGGCGACGTTGCTGCCTGACGGCCGCGTCCTTGTCACCGGAGGCGGATGGGCTGACAGTGAGCTCTTCGACCCAGCCACCTCCTCGTTCGAAGCTACCGGCAAGATGGTGCGCATCCGGCCGATCACCGCGACGCTACTTGACGATGGACGAGTCCTTGTGGCCGGCGGGCGCGACCGCATCGCCGAGCTCTACGACCCGACGAGCGGCGCGTTCGAGCTCACCGGAGAGATGCTCGACGCGCGAACGCAGCACACGGCCACCCTGCTGCCCGACGGCACGGTGCTGGTCGCTGGCGGCGGCACCGCCACGGCATCGACCTATGACCCAGCCACCGGGACGTTCGCAGCGACTGGGAGCATGGCATCGGCCCGCTCGGGCCAAACGGCGACCCGGCTCCTGGACGGGCGCGTTCTCGTGGTCGGAGGGGGCAGTCCGACCGCCGAGTTGTACGACCCGACGACTGGAGCATTCGAACCCGTCATTGTTGCCGGTGGAGCGCTCGACCACCACACCGCCACGCTCTTGCATGACGGTCGGGTCCTGATCGCGGGGACGTGGAACGCGCTCTACGATCCGACAGATGGGACCTTCACGCCTGTCGGATCGATGATGGTCCCGCGGTTCCACCACTCGGCCGCGCTACTCCAGGATGGGCAGGTGCTACTGACAGGAGGCCTCACCGCAGCCACGCACGAGCCAACCGCGAGCGCGGAGATCTACGATCCAGCGACGGGCGAGTTCGCCGAGGTCGAGCCGATGTCGGTCGTGCGCTGGGGCCAGACGACCACGACCATGCCAGACGGACGGGTCCTCGTCACGGGAGGCTCGACCTCGCAGCGTGCGCTATCCAGCGCCGAGCTGTACATGCCGTCTGACGTGACCTCCTGACCCTTGCCTCCGGCCGGCACCGATGGACGGGCTCAGCCGGCTTGTTGGCCGGAGAGGATGATGCGCAGCCCTTGCTGCGCCATGGCGGCGACGTCCAGACGCCGTATGCGGGGCTAGCCGATCTCGGGGAACTCGCGTTCGGCGGTCTTCTGGATATCGGCGATGGCAGCGAAGGAACCGCGCAAGAGCTCACGCTGGAGCGAGGTCAGCGCCGATGCCTCCACCACCGAGGTGGGCTCGCGACCCGCTCGGATGTCATCGAGCTGTGCTTCAAGGCGCAGACCCATGAGGAAGTCGTAGGCGTCGGCGATCTCCGCTCCACTCCCCTTGGGCAGCAGGTCGCGGTCGGCGAGGGCGGCGATCCGGTCCATGGTGTGCGTGGCGGTGATGCGCTCGCGTTCGGCGTACACGCGGGCGAAGGCCACGATCGGCTGCAGCGCGTCCTTCAGATCGAAACGCCCGCTCGACTCGGCCGCTCCGCCGAGGTAGATGTTGCCGGGCAGGCGCAGCGGCGGCCGGAAGGTCAATGCGTTGCGCGCCAGCAGATACTGCACCCCGCGCTGCTCAGGGAGCGTGTCATGGACGTGACGGCGGAGCTCTCCTGCGAGCGCCGCATCGCCACGAACGAGCCGGAAGTCGAGGAAGATCGAAAGGTCCGCCACGTCCTGGGCGTCCATGTGCCCGAGCCACGCGTCATAGGCAGCGATCCAATCGGGCAGAGAGCGGCACCACTTGGCCTCACTCGCCATGACCGCCCCCCGGCAGGTCGGGTAGCCTGCCGTGGCCAAGCCCTCGGAGACGCGCGCGCCCAGGCTCCGGAACCAGGCCCCGAGCTCATCCGTATCTGCCCCCTCGGGCACATCGAAGACGAGGCCGGAGTCCTGGTCGCTGATGAGGTGGACCTCGCCTCGACCCTGGCTGCCGAACGCGAGCCAGGCGAACGGCGCAGGCGCCGGACCGAGCTCCTCGAGCGCCAGCTCGAGGATGCGCACGGTAGCCGCGTCGAACACCGACGTCAGGGTGCTGGTCACCGGGCGAGGCCGCGAGGTCGAACCCAGCAGGCTCGCCGCCAGCGAGACCGTCCGTTCGCAGCGGCGAGCCACCTCGTCGACCGAGGCGGAGCGGCTGATGTCCAGCAGGACCACCAGCGGGGCGTACCGCGGTGACCGGATGAGCGCTTCCTTGTCGACGACCGCGGTGATGTTGCCCGAGGCATCCTCCACCGCGAGGTGCCGCACGCCAGCCTGCTCCATGTGCAGGAGGGCCTCGTACACCGGCGCGCTCATGGGCAAACGGATAAGCGGCGCGGTCATGACCGTCTCGACCGCGTCGTCGGCGGCCTTGCCGGTCGCGACCACCCGGGCACGGATGTCGTGGTCGGTGACGATGCCGATGGGCACGCCCGACGAACTGGCCACCAGCGCCGCCGTCACGCCCCGCTCGGTCATCGTCGCGGCGACCTGGCCGAGCCGTTCCTCCAGGGGCACCACGATGGGTCTCGCGCCGAGTGTCTCGATCGGCTCGTGCAAGAACAGGAGCGATGCTCGCAGCTGTTGGATCTCGCGGTCCGCGGCACCGCTGCGAGCCGCGGTCACATCGACCAGCAGGCCGTCGATCCAGGCCGGCTGGCCCTCCTCGTCGCGGACGAGCACGCCGGAGAGCAGCACCGAGCGTGGTCCCGACGGGGTGTCGATGGCCAGGAACTGGTCGCGCACCTCACCCGATTCGAGCAGCCGCTGATAGACCCGCTCGTACTCGTCGGGGTGGGCGAAGCAGTCGGCCAGGGACAGCTGCCCACCCTCCTCGACCGGGACCAGCACGAGCAACTCCCGTGCCGCGGGGCTGAGATCCACGAAGACGCCGCGGCGGGCGGCCACCGCCCGGAAGACGCCCACCGACGTCCCCAGCGAGGAGGTGTCCCGCCGGTCGGTCGCGGTCGCTGTGACATCGCGGGCCAGGAGGATGTGGCCCGTCTGGCCGCCGAACTCGACCGGCTCGAGCGTGAGCAGGCACTCGAGCGGACTGCCGTCAGAGCGGGTGAGCACGCCCTCGCGCGCGACACCCAACAGCGTCTCCTCCGGGTCGCCTGCCTCGAGCACGTCCCACAGGGCCTCGTTGCCCGCGCGAGGGAGCACGTCTGCCGGATCGAGGAACGCCAGCTGACGCGCGCTGTAGCCGAGCAGCGCGAGGAAGGTGGGGTTAGCGTAGCGAAGGCGATCGTCGACCACCAGCAGCGTCCCTTCGGACGTGGCCTCCACCAGGGCCTGATAGCGGGCATTGGAATCGCGCAGTCGGTCGACGCCCTCTTCGCGGCGGCGCTCGATGCGGAACGATTGCTGGAGCACGAACAGCAGCAGCAGCGCGATCACCCCGGAGATGCCCAGCGCGGCCAGCAGCAGGTCGCGCTCGATGCGGCCGATCTCGGCCTGGACGTCATCGACGTAGAGGCCGGTGCCGATGACCCAGCCCCAGGGCTCGAAGCCCTTGACATAGGACTCCTTCGGCTCGAGCCGCTCCTCGTCGTCGAACCACTGCCAGACGTAGTCGACGTAGCCCTCGCCTTCGGCCTTCACCAGGTCGGCGAACTCGACGAAGATGGGCACGCCGCGAGGGTCGGTGAAACCCGAGAGATCGCTACCGTCGAGTTCGGTGCGATACGGGTGCATGATCATCGTGGGCGTGGTGTCCTGGATCCAGTAGTAGTCGAGCCGGTCCTCGCCATAGCGCAGCTCGGAGACGACACCGGCCGCAGCGGCCTGGGCTTCCTCGCGTGTGAGCAGGCCGGCCCGCTCGTCCGCCTCGTAGGCAGCCAGCACGCTCCAGGCCGAGTTCGTCAGCTCCCGGATCATCTCGCGCTTACGGTCGATGAGCGTCCCTTCGAACGACGGCAGGATCAGCCCCCAGAAGGCGATGAGGAAGAGGGCCAGCGCAGCGACCGTGGGCACGACGACGCGAAGGACGAACGGCCGACGACTGAAGTGTCCGGCGCCGTCGGCGGCATCGGCCGGAGCCGGCGCAGCCGACCGGCCGTCGTGCGGCACCGCGCTCTCGGCGAGACCTGGAGCCTCGAGGACCGCCGCCCGGAAGCGGACCCAGTCCTGGTGGGGCATCTCGATCCCGAGAGCCTCGCTGCCGAGCCCCTTGACCGCGTGGTAGTCGGTGCCGGCGCAGACGAGCAGGTCGTGGCTGCTGGCGAGCTTCCGCAACGCCTCGCGCTCGTCCGGGTCGAACTCCTCGTACACGGCCTCGATGCCGTCGAGCCCCTTCGCTCGCAGCTCCAGGACGAGCCGCTCGAGGCTCCCGGGATCGCGCTCGTAGACGAGCGGATGAGCCAGGAAGACGGTGCCCCCGGCGCGATGCAGCAGCGCGATGGCGTCGCCGATCTCGAGGCGGCCATCGGGAGCGGCGTTGTCAGCGTCGTGATGGTCGCTACCGTTGCCCGCGGCACGCAGCGAGCCTTCGATGCTGTGGGTATCGACCGCACGGTGCGCACGCATGGCAGCCAGCGTGGCCAGCAGCTCCGGGTGCTCCGGGTCGAAGCCATAGGCCACGAGGTGGACGATCCGTCCCTCGTGCTGCGTGGTCAGCTCGATACCCGGCAGGGACGACACGCCTCGAGCGTCGAGCGCATCGCGGAAGGCCGGCCAGCCTTCGACCGTGTCGTGATCACAGAGCGCGGCAAATCGGACACCGGCCCCGGCCAGCCGTTCACCCAGGGCAGCGGGTGTCAACGCCCCATCGCTATGGAGCGTGTGCGTGTGCAGGTTGACGAAGATGCCCTCGGCCATGGTCCCGAGCGTCAGGCTCGGGGGCACGAGCGAGCGCGCCTAGGTCCACACGGCCCCAAGACACGGGGCCGGCGGATGAGGCCTCAGCCCAGGTACTTGCGCAGACGCAGCTGCGGGATGGCAGCGCCGGGGACCTCGTATTCGCCGGTGGCACCATCGCGCGTCCATCCGAGCCGCGCATAGAACGAGCGCGCACGGTGGTTGCCGGTCAGAACCCACAGCACCGCGGCCTCGGCACCGATCCGGCGCCAGTGCTCCTCCACGGCCTCCATCAGCGCCCGGCCGACACCCTGGCCGGCGTGCTCCTCGAGGACGTTGATCATCACCAGCTCGGCGGTCCCCGGCGGCAGATCACGGTCTCGCGTCGGGGCCGTTCCGGCGAAGCCGACGACGGCCCCGTCGATCTCAGCGACCCACGTATCGATCCAGCCTTCGGTCAGGTCCCTACGCCAGATCTCCGCGCGCCGTTCCGGACGCATGCGGGCAAGGTACTCGTCCGGCATCTGGCCCTGATACGCCCATCGCCACACGCGCACATGCACATCGCCGAGCGCCTCCGCATCACCCAGGACAGCCCTACGCACGTGCGCCGGAGCGGTCATCTCACCTGGACGCGCGCCTGTGCGTTCGCCGCCCAGTGATCGATATCCCCGGGATAGGTCACGACGAGGTCGTAGCGGCCGCTCCGAAGCTTCCCCAATGGGATGCGATAGCGCCCCGCCTCGTCAGTGGTGACGTCAGCCAGCTCGATCGGCAGCGCCGTGAACCAGAGGTTCTCGCGCGCGAATTCCTCATCGCCCAGGAAGATGACCGAGATGTAGCCCGAACCCAGTGACCTGCCGGGCACATCGATGGTGGCTGCGAACTCGAACGGCGCTCCGGGCGTGACCCTGAACTGCTCGCCGTCGACGAGGATCGATTGGCTGGCCTTCGCCCTGAGACGCATGGCCGGACTGCCGTTGCCGCGCACCGCCGTCACCTTGCCGCTGCCGTAGGGACCCCAGTGCTCGAGGCCCTCCCGGAAGCGCGGGTTCGGTACCTTGTTCCTGCCCCCATCCTCGTGGTAGCGGACATCCGAGACCCGGACGTCCACGGGCGAAGGATCCCCGCCCTCGATGTTCGCCCGGACCGCGATGAGCGCCCTGCGCGCGCCGGCGGGTACCGTGCCCGAGAGCCGGTGCCGGGACGTCGCGCCGCCCAGCGGGTCCGCCGTCACGGCCAGGATCTGGCCGGCGATGGGTTCGCCCTCGACGGTGGTCAGCCGGCCGCTGGCCGCCTTGCCCCCGAGCGTGGGTGCATCGAGCCGCGTGCGCATGCCGAAGTACTGGTTGATGCGCCCGGTATAGGCGTCGAGGTCGTCGTCGGGCAGCAGGCGGTCGGGCTGCGGGTGCCAGGTGTAGAAGCCGACGACGTCCGGGGTCACTCCCTGACCCTGCTCGAGCGTCGCCGCATGCTGTGCCATGTCCTCGAGCCAGGCGTCGTTCTCGTGTGTGAACTCGCTTCCGAGATAGAGCATGCCGAGGGGCACGCCACGCGCATCCGCCACCGCCTCTGCGCCAGCGACGCGCTCGGGCCAGTCCTCCTGGCGCCAGTCGACATCGATGCTGAGGAACGCGAAGGGTTCGCCGGTCCGCTCCTCCCACGTATCGAGCCAGATCTCGAAATCACGGTTCGTGAGACGTGGGTCGCTCACGACCGGCTCGATCGTGCCCACCTGGACGTCGGGGTGGATGCGGCGAAACGCCTGTACGAAGTCCCAGACCTCGTCGACGACCTGCTCGACCGGGTAGCTGCATGCCCTGGGCCCTGCGTACGCGTGTGCGTTCACATATGGCTCATCGAGCGAGATGAACTCGATGTGCCCGCCGAGCGCGCGAACCCGCCGTGCCTCGTCCAGCTCGTACGGCCCCTCGAAGCCCTCACGGTGGTCGCACACGTCCGGCCCTGGCCAGGTCAACGGCTCGACCTCCATACCCAGCGGGATGTCGTGTTCTTCGAGCCACGCGATCATCCGCCGCAGATCCGCATCGGTGGACGAGTAGCGCAAGATCCACCCGTGGGTAGCGAAGGCGTCGACGTGCTCCGCCGCGTCCGCCCACGGTGCGTCGTGATCGAACAGCTCCCAGTAATCCTCCGCCCCATCCGGCAGCGGGTAGTCACTGATCTCATCGGGCAGCGACGGCGCCGGCGCGAAGATGACGAACGGAGCGTCGGAAAAGTCGAGCGGCTCGTCCTGCGCCGTCACAGGCGCCGCGACCGACGGCGCCACCAGGACCGATGTGAGCACCGCCGCGGCCAACCGCGTCTTGACCATCGCGCTCTCCTTGACCGCTCGGCCGGGGTGGCCGAGGAGCGCCAACCATAGGCCAGCGCCGATGTGGCAAGCAACGCCGCGGTCCGGCGATGTGGCTCTGTCCACTTCGCCATCCGGGGAGACTGAGCGGACGCATGAGCGGGTACCGAGGGGCAGGAGGGACACACGTGCTCCAGTCGGCCACACCGGCCCACGCGTTACGGGGCCAGTTGGCTCTACCTGCGACCATCGGAGAAGGCGTTATGTGGAGTCAACACCGCGCGACGTGCAGGCCGGGTTCACAGCCGGTCCGCGACGCGGGGTGCCTTTCGTGGGGGAAGCGTGCAGTGGCGACCGTGGGAGAAACGGTGGTCGGGGGGATCGTGGACCAGGATTCCCTTGATCGCATCATCTCGGAGCAGACTGGCCGGCCCGGAGCCCTGCTGGGCATCCTGCAGCAGCTCCAGGAGCTGAGCCAGAACAAGTACCTGCCCATGGACACGCTCGAGCGCGTGGCTACACGGACCGGTATCCCCCAGTCCCAGGTCTTCTCCGTCGCTTCCTTCTACGCGCTCTTCAACCTCGATCCCCAGGGCGATCACATCGTGGCCATCTGCCGCGGCACCGCCTGCCACACCCGCGGTTCGCGCCCGCTCCTCGAACGCGTGAAGCTGCAGCTGGGCCTGCGGGACGCCGGCATCGACGCCGACAAGGTCTCCCTCACCACGCCCGACCTCCGGTTCACCGTTCGCACCGTGGCCTGCTTCGGCCAGTGCGCGCTGGCGCCGGTGGTGGAGGTCGATCACGCCATCCGCGGCCACGTCACCGAGCAGGCCCTCATCCGCGAGGTCGAGGAGCTGCGACGGGAGGGTCCCCGATGAGGATCGCCGATCTGGCCGAGTTCAGCGCCGTCCGTGAGGCCGGCCTGGCCAAGCTCATGCCGGACCGTCCGCGCGTCGCGGTGGGCATGGGCACCTGCGGCAGCGGCAACGGTGCCGAAGGCGTGTACAGCGCGTTCAAGTCGGCCATCGAGGCGCGCGGGCTCGACGTCCAGCTGGCACCTGTCGGCTGCTTCGGCTTCTGTGCCGAGGAACCTCTCGTCAACGTGTGGGTCCCGGGTTCGCCACTGCTGATGCTGCACCGGGTCCAGCCCGAGCACGTCGACCACATCCTCGAAGCGATCGAACGCGGCGTGCTGCCGACCGCCGACCTGATCATGTGCAAGATCGAGGAGTGGGACCACATCACCGGCCACGTCCGTTACGGCAATGGCTACGCCGAGGTTCCGGCCTGGGATGAGATCCCCTTCTTCGCGGGCCAGCACAAGATCGCGCTGCGCAACTGCGGCCTCATCAGCCCCGACGACATCGAGGAGTACATCGCGGTCGGCGGCTACCAGGCGCTGTACAAGGTGCTCATCGACGGCAAGCCCGAAGCGGTCATCGAGGCGGTCAAGGCCGCCAAGCTGCGTGGCCGTGGCGGTGCCGGCTTCCTGACCGGCATCAAGTGGGGGTTCCTGGCCTCGGCTCCGGGCCCGGAGAAGTACCTCATCTGCAACGCCGACGAGGGCGATCCCGGCGCCTACATGAACCGCAACGAGATCGAGTCCGACCCTCACTCGCTGCTCGAAGGCATGCTCATCGCGGGCTACGCCACCGGCGCCACCAACGCCATCATCTACGTCCGTGCCGAGTACCCCATCGCGGTCATGCGCCTCGAACGTGCCCTGGCCCAGGCTCACGAGTACGGTCTCGTGGGCACGGACATCATGGGCCGTGGCTTCGACCTCGACATCCAGATCGTCGAGGGAGCGGGCGCCTTCGTATGCGGCGAGGAGACGGCCCTGATCGCCTCCCTCGAGGGCCGGGCCGGCCGACCCAGGCCACGTCCACCGTTCCCCGCCCAGAAGGGCCTCTACGGGGCGCCTACCAACATCAACAACGTCGAGACCTGGTACAACGTGGCGCCGATCGTGGCCCGTGGACCGGCCTGGTTCAGCGACACCGGCTCGGCCAAGAGCGCCGGCACCAAGGTCTTCTCGCTGGTGGGCAAGATCAAGAACACCGGCCTCGTCGAGATGCCCCTGGGCACGCCGCTCACCAAGTTCATCTACGACGTCGGCGGCGGCGCCCCGGACGGTCGTGAGATCAAGGCCGTCCAGACGGGCGGTCCCTCGGGCGGCTGCATCCCGCTCGACATGTTCGACACCCCGGTCGACTACGAGACGCTCGCCCAGATCGGCTCGATCATGGGTTCGGGTGGCATGGTCGTGATGGACGAAGACAACTGCATGGTCGACGTCGCCCGCTACTTCGTGGAGTTCACCCACTCCGAGTCGTGCGGCAAGTGCGTGCCCTGCCGAGTGGGCCTGGACAAGTCCCTCGAGATGCTCGACGGCTTCACTCACGGCACGGCCACGCTCGAGGACATCGGCAAGCTCGACGAGCTCTGCCGCATGACCCGCGACATGTCCCTCTGCGGTCTGGGCCAGAGCGCGCCCAACCCGGTGCTCACCAGCCTGCGGCACTTCCGTCACGAGTTCGAGGACCACGTCCTCGCCAAGCGTTGCCGCGCCGGTGTCTGCGAGGACCTCGCGCTGAGCCCCTGCGAGAACTCGTGCCCGCTGCACATGAACATCCCGCGCTTCCTGCAGCTGTACAAGGAAGACCGCCTCGACGAAGCGTTCCTCAGCGTCATCCTCGACAATCCGCTGCCCGCCTCGACCGGCCGCGTGTGCCAGCACCCCTGCGACGATCGCTGCCGCCGGGAGGCCATCGACGAGGCCGTGAACATGCGCGAGGTGCATCGCACCATCGCCGACCAGGTGCTGTTGAGCGACCGTTTCGAGCCGATGGTGGCGCGCGTGCTCGAGCAGCGGATGGAGCCCAGCGGCAAACAGATCGCCGTCGTCGGTGCCGGACCCACGGGCCTGACCTGCGCCTTCTACCTCGCGCTGCAGGGCCACCAGGTCACCTGCTACGAGTCCCGTCCCGAAGCGGGCGGCATGCTCCGCTACGCGCTCCCCGAGTATCGGCTGCCGCAGAAGGTGCTCGAGAAAGAGATCGAGATCATCGAGCGGCTGGGCGTCGAGTTCCGCTTCGGCGTCTCGGTCGGCAAGGACCTGAGCCTCAACGAGATCGCTGGGGACTTCGATGCCACCTTCCTCTCGATCGGCACCTGGAAGGAAGCCTGGGTCCACCTCCCGGGCACCGAGTTGCGTGGCGTCATCCCGGCGCTACCGTTCCTCGAGGCCATGGCCCGACAAGCCGAGGTGCCGGTGGGCAGGAACGTGGTCGTCATCGGCGGCGGCAACGCTGCGGTGGACTCGGCCCGTTCGGCTCGACGCCTCGGCGCTGAGGTGACCATCGTCTACCGCCGCGAGCGCAAGGACATGCCCGCCATCGCCGAGGAGGTCGAGGCTGCCGAGAACGAGGGCGCCAGGATCGCCTACCTCGCGGCTCCCAACCGCATCCTCGGTAGCGCCGACGGGAAGGTCCGGGCCATCGAGGTCGAGCGCACCAGACCAGGTGAGTTCGACGAGTCCGGCCGACGCCGCCCGGTCGCGACCGGCGAGATCATGCGTATCGAGTGCGACACCGTGATCCTGGCCGTGGGCGAGCGGGTCGATCCCGACTTCGCCAACGCCTCGGGCCTGCGGCTCAACGAGGACGAGGAGACCCTCCAGGTCGACCGCTACTCGCTCGAGACCAGCCGCGACCGGTTCTATGCCGGCGGCGACCTCATCACCGGCGCCTCGAACGTGTCCAACGCCATGGGCATCGGCAAGAAGGCGGCGCGGGTCATCGATCGGCGCCTGATGGACCGACTGACGCCCAGCGTGCTACCCGAGTTCGTCTACCAGATGGAGCCACCCCACCCACCGGCCCCCTTCCGCCGGCACATCGCCGCCGAGCTCCCGGCCGATGAGCGCGTGCGCTCCTACGCGGAAGTCTCGGTCGGACTCACACCCAAGGCGGCGCTCGACGAAGCACACCGCTGCCTGCGCTGCGACGTCCGCAGCGTCGAGAGCTAGGAGACCGTCGTGAACGACAAGGTGATGGTCCGTATCGACGGCGAGGTGATCGCGGCGGTGGCCGGTCAGAGCGTCCTCGAGGTTGCGCGAGACAACGGCAAGTACATCCCCTCCCTCTGCTACATGGAGGGCCTCTCGCCACAGGGCTCGTGCCGCCTATGCATGATCGAGGTCTCGGGCGTCAAGAAGCTGCAGCCGGCCTGCACCACCCCGGTGGCCGAGGGGCTGTCGGTGACCACCCGCACGGCGCAGCTCTCCGGCTACCGCAAGATGGCCCTGGAGCTGCTCTTCGCCGAGCGCAACCACATCTGCTCCGTGTGCGTCAGCTCCGGGCACTGCGAGCTGCAGAACCTGGCGCAGGAACACGGCGTGACCAACGTGCGCTTCAGCTACAGCTTCCCGGACCTCACACCCGACACCACCCACCCGCGCTTCGTTTTCGATCCCAACCGTTGCGTGCTGTGCGCGCGCTGCGTGCGCACCTGTGCCGAGATCGAGGGTGCGCACGTGTGGGATATCGCCGGTCGAGGCGTGGCTTCGGGCCCGGTCAGTGAGCTGCAGCGCCCCTGGGGTGAGGCGGCCAGCTGCACCAGCTGCGGCAAGTGCGTCCAGGCCTGCCCCACCGGCGCGCTCGCCGAGAAGGGCTGGGCCGTCGAAGAGATGACCAAGAAGAAGAACGTGGTGAGCACCCTCAACACGATGCGCGAGGGCCAGTGATGGAACAGGAAGTGCGCAAAGCCAGGATCGGCACCTGCTGGCTCGACGGTTGCTCCGGCTGCCACATGTCGCTGCTGGACATGGACGAGGCCATCGTCGATGTGCTGGCCAAGGCTGACATCGTCTTCGGCCCGCTGGTCGATGCGCAGGAGTGGCCCGAGGGCGTGGATGTGGCCGTCATCGAGGGTGCCGTCAGCAGCCAGGCTGACCTTGACCTCCTGACCGAGGCACGGGAGCGTTCCTCGATCGTCGTGGCGCTCGGTGATTGCGCGGTCACCGGCAACGTGCCCACGATGCGCAACGGCATCCCGACCCGAGCCCTGCTCGAACGGATCTACGTCGAGGGCAGCGACGAGCAGAAGCAGATCCCGACCGACGGCGTGCCGCCCCTGCTCAGGCAGGTGCGGCCGCTGCAGGCCCATGTCAAGGTCGATGTCCACGTGCCTGGCTGCCCGCCATCGGCCGAGTCGATCCTCTATGTCATCAACGAGCTGCTCGAGGGCCGGGTGCCCGACCTCGGCTCGAAGCAGCGGTTCGGCTAGGAGGCCGGTCATGGCGACCATCAACATCCCCCACGTCTCGCGCATCGAGGGCCACGCCTCGATCACCATCGACCTCGACGACTCGGGCAAGGTGGCCAACACGCAGTTCCACGTGACCCAGATCCGCGGCTTCGAGAGGTTCGTGGAGGGTCGCCCGTACTACGAGATGCCGTCCATCACCGCGCGCATCTGCGGCATCTGCCCGGTCAGCCATCTGCTCGCATCGTCCAAGGCCTGTGACGCGATCATGGCCGTGCGCATCCCGACGACGGCGGCCAAGCTGCGCGAGCTGATGCACATGGCGCAGATCGTGCAGTCGCACGCGCTCTCGTTCTTCCACCTCTCGGCACCGGACCTGCTCCTGGGCATGGACTACGACCCTGCCAAGCGCAACGTGGCCGGCCTGCTCGCGGAGCATCCCGCGGTGGTGCTCGACGGCGTGAAGCTGCGCAAGTTCGGCCAACAGGTCATCGAGCGCCTGGGTCGCGAACGCATCCACCCCTCTTGGACCGTACCCGGCGGCGTCAACGCCGACCTGGACCCCGCGGCGCGCGAGAAGATGCTCGAGGAGTGGCCGGACGCGCTGGCCATCCTGCAACGCACGCTCGAGCTGTGGAAGGGCACCCTCGACGCCTTCCCCGATGAGGTCGCCAGCTTCTCCAACTTCCCCACCATGTACTGCGGCACCGTCTCACCCGGCGGCGCCCTCGAGCTCTACGACGGGGCCCTCCGGTTCCGGGACGCGACCGGCGAGATCGTGGCCGACCAGGTGCAGGCCGCTGACTACGCCGACTACATCGGCGAGGCCACCATGGCCGACTCCTACCTCAAGGCCCCGTACTACAAGCCGCTGGGCCTGGCCGAGGGCATCTACCGGGTCGGGCCCCTGGCGCGGCTCAACGTCTGCGACCACATCTCCACTCCCCTCGCGAACGCCGAGCTGCAGGAGATGCGCGACCGGCTGGGCCGGGTGGTGCAGTCGAGCTTCCACACCCACTACGCCCGGCTCATCGAGGCGCTGTACGCCCTGGAGCGCATGAAGGAGCTGCTGGAGGATCCGAAGATCCTCGATGCGAAGGTCCGCGCCCATGCCGGCGTCAACGACCTCGAGGGCGTCGGCATCATCGAGGCGCCGCGCGGGACGCTCATCCACCACTACCGCGTCAACGACGACGGGGCCATGACCTGGGCCAACCTCATCGTGGCCACCGGACACAACAACCTCGCCATCCGACGCGGCGTGCACGACGTGGCCACGAAGTTCATCGATGGCAACGAGATCCAGGAGGGCGCCGTCAACCGCGTCTCGGCGCTGGTCCGTGCCTTCGACCCCTGCCTCTCGTGCTCCACGCACCAGATGGGACAGGCGGCGGTGGTCCTGACACTCCGTGGTCCCGACGGCCAGGTCCTCGACGAGAAGGGCACCGTCTAACCCCGGCGTCGCCCGCCTGTCGCCCCACTTGGCTCGCTGCCTTGGTTCCCGATGGCCGGGTGACCCCCGTACGACTGGCGCGATGACCCGACGCGGCGCGCTCGCTAGCTTCGGGACACGATGACGACCCGGTATCGGTCCCTGGCTTCGGTGTTCCTGCTTGCGGCCCTGTCGGCGACGCTCGCGGGCACGCCGGTGGCAGCCGAGGGGGTCCGTGTCGCGGCAGCGGTCCCGCTCAAGGCGCGTGCCGTCGATACCTCGAGGCCGGATCGCTACATCGGCAATGGCAAGCCCTGGAGCTGCACCTCCAAGCGTGTCGTGGCCGCGGTGGCCCAGGGCGGCATCATCCGCTTCCGCTGCGGCAAGAAGCCGATCACCATCCGATTGCAGGCCACGGCGAAGGTCCGCAACGACCGCCCGCCGGTGGTGCTCGACGGGCGCGGCAAGGTCACGCTCAGTGGCATGGGCCGACGGCGGATCCTGTACATGAACACCTGTGACCCGCAGCAGGTGTGGACGACGCCGCATTGCCAGAACCAGGCTCGTCCCACGCTGACCGTCCAGAACCTGACCTTCAGGAACGGCCGTGCCCACGGCAGCGGCACGATGGACGGCGGCGGCGCCATCTTCGTGCGTGGCGGCCGGCTCAAGGTGGTCAACTCGAAGTTCTATGGCAACCGCTGCGCCGCGACCGGACCGGATGTGGCGGGCGGGGCGATCGCGGTGTTCTCGCAGTTCCAGGGGCTGCCCGTCTACGTGGTCAACAGCACCTTCGGTGGCCGGGGCAGCAAGGCCAACAGCTGCTCCAACGGCGGGGCCGTCGGCAGTATCGGCGTGTCGTGGACGTTCATCGACAGCCGGTTCATCTCGAACAAGGCGCTTGGTCACGGTGCCAACCCACCGAAGCCTGGCACCCCGGGTGGAGGCAACGGCGGCGCCATCTACAACGACGGCAACGGCATGACGCTGCGCATCATCGGCTCACAGCTCATGCGCAACCGTTCCAACGGCGAGGGTGGCAGTGCGGTCTTCTTCGTCAGCAACGACCGCTCTGGCGAAGTCAGGGTCCGCGACTCGGTCCTGCGCCACAACACCGGTGACGGCTTCTCCACGCATCCTGGCATCTTCTTCCTCGGCCGCAGCATCACCTTCACCCGCTCCGTCGTCGAGTAGCCGCCGCGGACCGCGGGCCGCGGGCCGCTGGCTGCCTGTGCGACATGCGCGGCTGGTAAAGGGATCGGCGTTCGCCGAGTTCGCGTGCCCCCGAGCTACTGCACCGGCTCAGGATCGCCCGCATCGTAGATACGAGCCACCGTGCCGTCAGGCTCGACCATGAAGAGCCACGTGTGCCGCCAGGCGCACGGGTCCTCGATGGGCAGCGCAGTGTCAACGAGCTCCACCTCGGCGCAGTCCGTCGCGAGGTTCACCTCGATGAGCCGTCCCATCGGCGCGCGGAACGTGACGAAGGTGTCGGCGTAGTCGCCAAAGGTCGGACCGAGCAAGCGGTAGAAGCTTGACGTGAACCAGCGCTCAAAGCTGTAGTCAGCCGCGATCTCCCGGCCCAGCGTCTCGAAGGCGACCAGGTCCGCGAAGCGCGGGTCGGAAGCGAGCACAAGCGCGACGGCGTCCTCGCGACTGATGCTCGTCGGCGTGGTGAGCCCATCGTCCGCTGCGTCCTGCGCGACCGCGGCTCCGGCGCCCGAAAGAAGTGCCAGCGACAGCAGACCTGCGACCGCGAGCTTTCCCTTCATGGTCGATCCCTCCCTGGGCCTCGGCTCGCCGCAGTGGCGAGGCTCGTCTGCTCCTGGCGGCCCCTCGTGCTATCGACAGGACCATGCCGCCAAGCATGGTATGAGTTGCGGTCGGCGTCTACAGACCAACCGCCTCTGTCGCACAGGAATGGCTGTGATGATGGGCAGTTGCTGTCGGCCGAACTGACGGCGGTCGCATTCGACGAGGAGGCACAGCTCCACGGCATGGGCTTCGACACCCACGAGGTCGCCCCGGGTGATCCGACGACCTCGGGATTCGCTAACCCTCGATGGGCAGCTCGCTCATCTCGGGCTACTCGGGCGCATTGATCGTGGCTCCCGGAACCTCTGACATCGTCGTCGTGCTCACGAGCAACGATGCGCTCCCGGCCTTCGAGTTCGTGGAACGTATCGTCGCCGACTGGGCAACTGGGGACGGCTGAGCAGGATCACGCCGGCGGCGGTGCATGCGGCGGCGGTCTCGCTCGCGCGGCCAGGCGACCTGGGCCCGCGCCGATGGCCGCCGCCGTGCGTACCGCCTAGCCGACATCGGCCAGGAAGGCATTGTTCGTCGAGACCTCCAGCCGCACGCGTACGTCGATCTCGACGCCGGCGCGCACCACGCGGAAGTCGAGCTCATCGCCGGCTTCGGAGCCGTAGGTCACCTGCTCGGTGATGTCCTCGACCGAGTCCACGGAACGGCCGTCGATGGACACGATGATGTCGCCCGGAACCGGGACCTCGAAACCATCCTCGAGGGCGACGGTCCCGTCGCTGCCGCGCAGGCCGGCCTTGTCGGCCACGCTGCCGGGCTGGACGTCGATGACGGCGACACCGGAGTCGGGCAGCCCGAGCTGTTCGCGCAGCGCGAAGGGCACGAAGTCCAGTGCCTGTGCGGAGATGCCGAGGCGCGGGCGCGTGCTGCTGATGTCGGTCACACCGCCGGTCTCGAGGTTGCCCAGCGACTCGACCAGCAGGTTGCTGGGCACCGCGAAGCCAAGACCCGCGAACGAGCGCCCCTGCGGGTTGATGAGGGCGGTGTTGATGCCGATGAGCCGGCCCGCGGAGTCGAGCAGCGGGCCACCAGAGTTGCCGGGGTTGATGGCAGCGTCGGTCTGGATCATGGGCACAGGCACCTCGCCGATGGTGGGTACGAAGCGCTCAAGGGCACTGACGATGCCGCTGGTTACCGTGGACGCGAGGCCGAAGGGGTTACCGATGGCGATGGTCTTCTGGCCGACTTCGAGGGTGTCGGAGTCGGCGATGACGAATGGCTCCGTGTCGGGCAGATCGGACTCGTCCGTAGCTTGCAGGAGCGCGAGGTCGAAGGACGGGTTGACGCCCACGATATCGACGCGCACGGCGTCGTCGCTGTCGGGGAACGTAACGCTGACCTGGGCGCCATCGATCAAATCGGCGGTGGCCGGCTCGAGCGCTGACTCGACGACGTGGAAGTTGGTGACGAGGTAGGGATCCTCCTCGTACTCGATGAGAAAGCCGCTGCCGCTGCCCGACGGGATGGCCTCATCGGTGTCGACGAACTCGGCGAAGGGCGCGTTGGGGTCGACGCGGAGCGCGATGCTGACGGCCACGACGCTGTCGCCCATCGCGGCGACGACGTCGATGGTGTTGCGCTCATTGGCAAGCAGGGCGTTGGCTTCGTCGAAGCCGGCGCTGTTCTGGGCGAGTGCGGTCGGTCCCAGGCCAACCGTCGCAGCGACGAGGGCCGCGGTGACGGGGGCGACCGCGATCAGCCGATTGGAGCGACGCATGGAAAGATCCTTTCAAGAGTTGACTGGAGGAATGTCAAGAGTTTGTCTAACCTTTGTAACGCCTAGATGACGAAGGCTGTACACCGACCTGCGAGACACGGACCAGCCATCCCGGCTGGTAGGGTGAGGGCGGGGGTTCGACCGCGCAGCGATGCGCCGGCCAGAACCGCGATTGAGCCAGACAACTCAGCCCGCTGGCATCGGCTCCAGCAGTGCGGGCGACAGTGCCGGGATGCCGCCATCGGCTACCGGCCGGACGTCGAACCCGGCGGCGTCGAGGAGGCTGGCCGCGATGGCTGCCCGGACGCCGGTGCGGCAGGCCACCAGGTAGGGTGTGCCGCGGTCGAGCCGGTCGAGCTGGCGCGGCAGGTCGGCCACGAAGATGCGCATGCTGCTTGGGATCGCACCCTCGCGCCACTCGTACGGCTGGCGCACGTCGAGGACCTCGTGGGGCCCGCTCGTACGCAACTCCTCCCACGAGGCGACCGCATATGAACTGGTCTCGCCGCCCACCGCCAGCCAGGCGTCCATGCCGCCCGCGAGGTGGCCCAGCACGTGGTCGAAACCGATACGCAGGAGCTCCTCGCGCACCTCGACCTCCATCTGCGGACTATCGACGATGAGGCAGAGCGGCGCGTCGAACGGCAGCAGCCAGCCGGCGTAGGCGGCGAACGAGTCACCCGCTTCGATGTTCCACGAGCCTTTGACGTGGCTGTCGGCGAAGGCCCATCGGTCACGAGCGTCGATGACCCACGCGCCGGCCGCCCGCACCTCGATGAACTGTTCGGTGGTCATGGCATGGGAGCTCGGGGCTCCCCGCAACAGCCGAGGCCCACGCCGGTTCAGGGGCGCCATCCGTCGGTAGTAGGCCGGATAGAGCGTGCGACCGGCGGCCAGCTCGGTATCGAAGGTCGACCGCTCGGTGGCCGCGAACGCCGGGTTCCAGCGTTTCAATGCCCCGATCGTGGCCAGCCCGCCGATGTCGACGTCGCCCGCGACGCAGAACGAACCCGCCCCGTGGGTGGGATGGACGACGACATCGTCGGGCAGCTCCGCGAGCCGGCGCATGGTGCGGAACTGCTGGCCCGTCATCTCGTCGATGCGCGCCCGGCCCAGCAGGTCCGTGCGGCCCACGCCCCCGATGAGCAGCGAGCCGCCCGAGAACAGCGCCGTCGGGTGTCCAGCGCCGTCCTGCAGCTCCCAGCTGAGGTGTTCGGGCGTGTGACCCGGCGTCGCACGTGCCACCAGCCCACCGTCGCCGAGATCCAGCTCGAGACCCTCACCGGCGGGCCGATGGGCGAATGCGTAGCCGCCGTCGGCCGGGGCCACGACGGTCGCTCCGCCGTCGGCAGCCAGCTCGCGCGCGCCGGACAGATAGTCGTTGTGAACGTGCGTCTCGAGAGCATGGGTGATGCGCCATCCACGAGCCTCGGCCACGTCCCGGAGACGCCAGGCGTCGCGGGGGACGTCGATGGCCACGGCCTGCTGACCGGCGCCGACCAGGTACGAGCTGTTGCCCAACCCGGGGGTCGGGATGACCACCACCTCTGGACGACTCACCGTGCTCGGCGCTCGAGCTTCGGTGGCCGTGTCACCGCTCGCAGGGCCGTCTCGAGGACGGCACTGTGCCCGGCATCCGCATAG
This sequence comes from uncultured Chloroflexia bacterium, assembly GCA_963731995.1. Classification (GTDB taxonomy): domain Bacteria; phylum Chloroflexota; class Limnocylindria; order Limnocylindrales; family CSP1-4; genus JAFMJV01. The sequence goes on along the minus strand of CAVSXV010000004.1, from coordinate 357,290 downwards.
CGGTGGCCGAACTCCGCCATCCGTGGCTCCGCCCGCAGTGCCGCCTCCAGCACCGGCCGACCCTCTTCGGGCCGCCCGCTCCAGGCCAGCGCCATGGCGTGCCAGAAGGCGATCTTGGCGTCGTCCGGCGCCAGCTCGTGCGCCACCGAGATACGCTCGAGTGCGACCGCGAGATCTCCGGCCTTGTTGGCGTCCATGGCCGCATCGAAGGCCTCGTAGGCACGGGCCGTGCGCAGGAGCTGTGCCAGATCCTGGAGGGGCTGCTCCGACAGGTCGATGCGCAGGTCGAAGCGGCGGAGCCAGGGCTTGGCAGCCGGTGCACCGGGAGCCACGACCAGCGCAGCCGAGCGCGTGCCACGGATATCGCCACCGTCGCGTTCCGCGGCCCGCAGCGCCTCGAGGAGCCGCTCGGCGAGGTCGCCGTCGGCGGTGCCGTAGGCCAGCTGCATGGTCAGCCACGTATCGGCACGTTCGACCATGTTGGCCTGGGCGCTGACGCCTGACGCCGACACGTGTCCGGCATACGCCACGCAGTCGCGACCCGTGAAGGCGGCCGACGCGCCCGCCAGGTCGACCACCCCGATCTGGCGCACCTCGCGGCTGGGATCGGCCGCGACCAGCTCACGCAGCGCGGCCGGCGCCGCCTGCCCTGCACGCAGCCGGTCGAGCATGAGCGGCCCGAGGTCGATATTGGTGAAGGACTGCGTGGCCACCGCCCCGACGCCGGGCTCCACCCAGGGCACCTTGGCGCCCACCGATGGCCCGCTCGTGGCCACGCCGATGCCGAACTCGCCGGTGTCGGGATCGAGCGCGACGATCGAGTAGGTCATGCCACGGTCCCCCTCGTTTCCATGCTCTCCAGCATAGTCATCCGGGTCGCCCCGAGGCAGCCGCTGCGATCCGGATGCCATCCCAAGGACTGGTGTGCTGGTAGGCTTTTTGGCAGGACCACGCCTGTGGTCGCCATCGAGCCCGGGCTCCGAGGTCGCGCTTCGCAGCACGATCACGAGGACTCGGGTGCGACGAGCGCCGCCGCGCCACCGCGGTGAACGAGCGTCATGCCGGTGACGACGCGTAGGCCCGAAGAGGAGACATCGTGAAGCAACGAACACGCCTTGCCCTGTCGCTCGCCGCACTACTCGCGGTCAGTGTGCCCGCCGCCACCATGGCCCAGGACGATGGAGCCGGAGGGACGCTGGTGGCAGCCATCGGCGCAGAACCCGACCAGCTCGATCCGCACGTGACATCGTCCTACAACTCCTTCCAGGTCCTCGAGAATGTGGTCGACACGCTCGTCGAGCCCGACGAGAACCTGGAGATGGTTCCGGCCCTGGCCGAGTCGTGGGAAGTCAGCGACGACGGCATGACCTACACCTTCGACCTGCGCGACGGTGTGACCTGGCACGACGGGTCTGCATTCACAGCGAACGACGTCGTCTACAGCTATGGCCGCTGGGCCACCAACAATGGCTGGCGCTTCGCAGAAGGCACCGAGGTCTCGGCGCCGGACGACGACACCGTCGTGTTCACCTTGCCCGCACCCGCCCCCAACTTCCTCTCGAACATCGGAGCCTACAAGGGCCTCGCCATCGTGCAGGAAGCCAACGTCGAGTCCGGCGACATCACGACCATGCCCATCGGCACCGGCCCCTTCAAGATGGCCGCCTGGAACTCGGGCGACTCCATCGAGATCGTGCGGAACGACGACTACTGGGGCGGCGACGTCCCGCTCGACGGCGTGACCTACCGCTTCGTGCCCGACCCCACGGTCGCAGTCACGAATGTGCAGTCGGGCGAGGCCGACTGGACCAGCAACCTGCCTCCGCAGCAGGTGGCCAGCCTCATGGACAGCAGCGACATCGTGGTCCAGGCGGTGCCCAGCAACGACTACTGGTACTTCGCGCTGAACGAGGCGCGCGAGCCGTTCGACGACGCGCGTGTGCGCCAAGCGCTCGCCTATGCCATCGACCGCGAAGCGATCGCCCAGGCCACCAACTTCGGCAACGCCACCGTCAACCAGACGGCCATCCCCGAGACCAGCGGCTGGTACTACGACTACGCGCCCTACACGCGCGATCTCGACAAGGCCAAGGCGCTGCTCGAGGAAGCCGGCGTCAGTGACCTCCAGGTCGACCTGATGGTCTCCACCGATCACCCGCAGTCGGTCACGGCCGCGCAGGTCATCGCCGCCAACGCCGCCGACATCGGCGTCACCGTCAACATCCGTCAGCTGGACTTCTCGACCTGGCTCGCTGACCAGGCCGACGGCAATTTCGACGGCTACCTGCTGACCTGGATCGGCAACCTGGATCCGAGCGACTTCTACTACGCCCAGCACCACACCGGCGGCGGGTTCAATGCCCAGAGCTACAGCAACCCAGAGGTCGATGCGCTGCTGGACGAGGCGGCGGCCGAGACGGACCGTGAGACCCGCAAGGCGCTCTACGACCAGGCCGCCAAGATCATCGTCGACGACGCCAGCTACGTCTACCTCTACAACCCGCAGATCATCCAGGGCATGAGCCCAAACGTGGAGGGCTACACCGCTCGCGGTGACGCTGCCATCCGCTTCCGCGACACCAGCCTGAGCGAGTAGCTCCGGCCAGAGGACCCGGGAACACCCACGGGCTCACATGCTTCGCTATCTGCTCCGGCAGGCCGTCCAGGCACTGGTCGTGCTTGTCGGAGCAGCGATCCTCGTCTTCCTGCTGCTCCAGCTGGTGCCGGGCGATCCTGTCCGCTCAGCCATGGGCACGCGCTTCAACGCGGAGGTCTACGAGGAGCTGCGTGCCGCCGCCGGACTGGACCGGCCGTTGCACGAGCAGCTCATCAACTACCTCGCCGGCGCTGCCACCGGTGACTTCGGCGTCTCGTTCCGGAATGGCGAGAGCGTCTTCGAACTGGTCGTGGGACGCATGCCCGCGACCATCTCGCTGGCCGTCGCCGCGCTTATCATCGCCCTGCTCATCTCGTTCCCGCTGGGCATCGTCAGCGCCATGCGCCGGGGCACGATGGTCGATCATTTCGCCCGAATCGGCAGCCAGATCGGCATCTCCGTACCCGACTTCTGGCTGGGCATCATGCTCATCCTGGTGCTCACCAGCTGGCTGGGACTGCTGCCGCCGTCCGGCTACACCCCCATCACCGAGGACCCGCTCGACTGGCTGCGCCACGTGATCATGCCCGCGCTCGCGGTGGGGCTCATCTCGGGCTCGATCCTGACCCGCTTCATCCGCTCGGCCACGCTCGAGTCCAACGACCAGGACTTCGCCCGCACCGCTCGAGCCAAGGGCCTGCATGAGTCGGTGGTCATGCGCGACCACGTCCTGCGCAATGCGATGGTGCCCATCATCACCGTGGCCGGCATCCAGCTGGCCTCGCTGCTGGGCGGCGTCATCGTGGTGGAGGTGCTGTTCGCCTGGCCGGGCCTGGGCCGCCTGACGTATGACGCCGTGCTGGCGCGCGACTACACCGTAGTCCAGGGCGCGGTCCTGCTGGTGGCCGCCATCTTCCTCGTGGCCAACCTCGTGGTCGACCTGCTCTACGCCCTCATCGACCCCCGGATCCGCTACCGATGACAGCAGCGACAGGCCCCGCCGAGCCCACGGTCGAGATGCAGGAGCCACCCGACAAACGTCAGCGGTTCGCCCTGCTCTCCGCGCTCTTCGACAGCAAGGTCACCATCGGCGCGGTCGCCTTCATCATCCTCATCCTCGTGCTCGCCGCGGTCGGCGAGATCATCGCGCCCTACGGGGCTAACGAGATCAACGTCATGAACCAGCTGCAGCCGCCCAGCCTGACGCACTTCTTCGGCACCGACGACCTGGGTCGCGACGTCTTCAGCCGCGTCATCATCGCGGCGCAGCCCTCCGTCATGGTCAGCATCGTCAGCGTCACGCTCGCGCTCCTCGCCGGCGTCTCCATCGGCCTCTTCTCGGGCTTCTTCGGTGGCTGGGTCGATGTCACCGGCATGCGCATGATGGACGTCGTCTTCAGCTTCCCGGTGATGCTGCTGGCGCTGGCCATCGTGGCCATGCTCGGTCCCGGCATCGTGCCGGCCATGCTCGCGATCGCTGTGGTCTACACGCCCTTCTTCGCGCGCATCACCCGCGCCAGCGTGCTGTCCGTGCGCGAGGAGACGTACATCAAGGCCGCACGCTCGATCGGTGCGGGCAACCTGCGCATCATGCGCCTGCACGTGCTGCCCAACATCATGGCCGCGATCATCGTCCAGACCTCGCTCAGCCTGGCCTTCGCCATCCTGACCGAGGCCGCGCTCTCGTTCCTGGGTCTGGGCGTCCAGCCGCCGACACCATCGTGGGGCCGCATGCTCTTCGACGGTCGCGGCTTCGTGACCCAGGCGTGGTGGATGGCCGTGTTCCCCGGCGCGGCCATCTTCCTCACGGTGCTCGCACTGAACCTCGTCGGTGATGCCATGCGCGACGCCTTGGACCCGCGGCAACGCTCAGCCATCGAATTGCGGCGCGGCAACCTGTGAGCGCGCTCTTCGAGCTGGCCGACTTCCACGTCCGCATCGGCACGCGCACGGGCACGGCCAACATCGTCAACGGCGTGGATTGGGGCGTCGATCGGGGTGAGACGCTGGCCATCGTGGGTGAGTCGGGCAGTGGCAAGTCGATGAGCCTGCTCTCGGCCACGGGTCTGGTGCCCTCCCCGCCCGCGAAATTCGAAGGCCAGGCGCGCTTCGACGGCCAGGACCTGCTCGCGCTTGGCGAGAAGGCGCGCCGAGCGCTTCGTGGCCGACACATCGGCTACGTCTTCCAGGAGCCCATGACCTCGCTCAATCCCCTCCTGACCATCGGTCGGCAGATGACCGAAGCCCCACGCCAGCATCTCGAGATGCCGGGGGACGAGGCCGATGCCAAGGCCGTGGAGCTCCTGTCGCTCGTGGGCATCCCCGAGCCCGAGGCACGCATGAAGGCATACCCGCACCAGCTCTCGGGCGGCATGCGCCAGCGCGTGATGATCGCCATGTCCCTGATGTGCGATCCGGAGGTGCTCATCGCGGACGAGCCCACCACGGCGCTGGATGTGACGACCCAGGCGCAGATCCTGGACCTCGTGAAGCGGCTGCAGGAGCGCTTCTCCATGGCCGTGGTGTGGATCACCCACGACCTCGGCGTGGTGGCGGACTTCGCCGACCGCGTAGCCGTGATGTATGCCGGGCGCATCGTGGAGGAGGCCTCGACGCGCGACCTCTTCGCCTCCCCTTCGCATCCGTACACCCGCGGGTTGCTCACGGCGCGGCCGCGCCTCGGTGAGCCGGACGTGGAGCTGGCCACCATCCCTGGCGTGCCGCCGGATCCACGGCGCCTGCCGGCAGGGTGCTCCTTCTATCCACGCTGCCCGTACCGTGCTGACCCCCGCTGCGAGACGGAGATGCCGCCGCTGCGCGAGATCGCGCCAGGACACAAGTCACGCACGTTCTACGACCTCGAGCCGCATCGCGGAGTCAAGACGTGAGCGGGCCGCTGCTCGAGGCGAGGGACCTGCAGGTCCACTTCCCCGTGCCTGGCGGCGGGACCGTGCGCGCGGTCGATGGCGTCTCGTTCGCCGTGGAGCGCGGCAAGACGCTGGGACTGGTGGGCGAGTCGGGCAGCGGCAAGTCCACCATCGGGCTCTCGATCCTGGGTCTGGAGCGGCCGACCGGCGGCCAGGTGCTGCTCGACGGGAAGGAGCTTGACTGGTCTCGTGCCGGTCTCCGTGAGCTGCGCACGAAGGCCACGATGGTCTTCCAGGACCCGAACGCCTCGCTCAACCCCCGCCGCTCGGTCAGCGCCAGCGTACGTGAGCCGCTGGAGATCCACGGCTTGCATCCGGGGCGTGAGGCACGTGAGGCACGCGTCGGGGAGCTGTTGGACCTGGTGGGACTGAGCTCACGCTTCATCGATCGCTACCCGCACGAGCTCTCGGGCGGCCAGCGACAACGCGTCGGCATCGCCCGGGCGCTGGCCTGCGAACCGGAGCTGATCATCCTCGACGAGCCGGTGTCGGCCCTCGACGTGTCCGTGCAGTCGCAGATCATGAACCTGCTCAAGCGGCTGCAGGGAGAGCTCGGACTGACCTACCTCTTCATCGCCCACGACCTCGCGGTCGTCGAGTACATGAGCCACGAGGTGCTGGTGATGTACGTGGGCAAGATCATGGAGCGGGCCGGGCGCGATGCGCTCTACGAGAACCCGCGGCATCCCTACACCAAGGCGCTGCTCTCGGCCATCCCCTCGGCGGAGCCGGGTGTATCAGAGCGCGAGCGGATGCTCATCGAGGGCGAGATCCCTTCGCCCATCTCCCCGCCTTCGGGCTGCCGCTTCCGCACCCGCTGCCCGTGGGCTATCGAAGCCTGCGCGGACACCGCCCCGGAGCTCACCGTGGTCGACCAGGAGGCGGCGGTGGCCTGCATCCGCGCGGACGAGATCGCGGCGGGAGCAGCGATGAACTCCGCGGACGGCGGTGGCCGCGGGCCCTGAGCGGACTGTCCGGGGACCGTCAGCCGCGGGCGGCGCGGCCCTGGCCCCGCTGGCGGCAGCCGGCGCTCGCTGGTCAGGCGGGAGGGCCGTCCGGGATGGCACCGAGCTGCTGCATCATCGCGAGCGAGTCGAGGACGCCCCAGTGCTCATGCGCCAGACCGTCGTCGCCGAGCCGCATGATGTCGATCAGCTGGATATCGACACGCTTGCCGCTGCCAGGCATGCCCATGAACGGTCCCTGGTGCGTGCCGGTGAGTCTCACGCGGGCGACCACCTTGTCGCCGCTCGCGAAGACGTCCTCCACGTCCATGCGCATGTCAGGCATCCCGACGAGGCTGGCGCGGAAGAAGCCCATGACACCGGCTTTCGTCGGCGCCAGGCCCGGCGTCTCCTCGTGCTCGATGAAGTCGTCAGCCAGCAGCTCGCCGAACGCCTCGATCTCTCCGGCATTGATCAGCTCGTAGAAGCGCCGGATCGTCGCGATATGGTCCATCGAGTCTCTCCTTGGTCGTGTGGGGGCAGGGAGTGTACGCCCTCACGTGCCCCGTGGATCGAGCCGCTCGGTCGCAGCGCGCACGATCTCCTCGTAGACCCGTTCGAGTGACGCCTCGATCGGGCGACCGTCGTGGCCGGTGAGACCGCTGGCGGGGAGCTCGCGGAGGATGGCGCCGGGCAGCGATGTCGGGATCGGTGCCTGCTCGAACAAGGGCACCGGCTCTGCCGCACCCCAGAAGCGGTCGGGATCGGCCTCGATGGGCAGGTCCGCTTCGCCCAGGAGCGTGACCCAGCCGGGCACGCCAGGCGACTGCCCATTCTCCAGCTCCGCGATCGGCATGCGCTCCGCGCTGGCGGCGTCTGCATCGCCGCGGAGCGCTCTCAGCTCGGCCAGCAGGCGCTCGCGCGGACGACCACGCCAGGCCAGGATCAGGAACGGGTCTGCGTCGAAGCGCTCCGCCAGCAGGTAGTACACGGCCGCGATGTGCTTGCACGGGTCGCCCCAATCGGGACAGCTGCAGTCGGCCGCGAGATCATCTCGGCCGGGGAAGAGGGAGAGATGGCTTTGGGCGAACGCTTCCTCGATCTCGTCAGGCATGTCGCCGGCCAGGAGCCGCGCCAGGAACACGGCACGCCCGGCGATGGTGGCCTCGGCCCGTGCCCACTCCGCGTCCTCGAACTGGCCAGCACGGACCACGACATCATACGGGCGCGGTCGCGAACCCTGGACCCGGGCCGATACGCGCCCAGGCTCGAGGTCCAGGCTGATGACCTGACCCTTGCGCGCGTAGGCGCGCCCGCGCGCCAGGCGCGGACCCTCGTGGAACCGCTCCAGCACCTCGATGAAACGCCTCGACCACCAGGTCTCGCCGATAGGACCCCGCCGACTCCGCACCTTCAAGCCGTCCTCGACCGGGATGGGCGGGCCTGGCGGCGGGAAGTCGTTCCCTTGCCACGCCCGGGACCCGCTGCCATCCCTGCGGCGACGACCCGACCGGCTCATAGGGGGCCCTCCTCCTCCCCGACCGCGTCGGCGCCGAGCGCGACCAACTCGCGAAGCTCCGCGTCGGACAGCTCGGTCAGCCAGCGCTCGCCACTGCCCACGACCATACGCGCGAGCTCCCGCTTCGACGCGATGACCGATGCGATCCGTTCCTCGAGCGTGCCGGTGCATACGAACTTGTGCACCTGGACGGTCTGCCTCTGGCCGATGCGGTATGCGCGATCGGTGGCCTGGTCCTCCACGGCAGGGTTCCACCAGCGGTCGACGTGGAACACATGGTTGGCAGCGGTCAGATTGAGACCCGTGCCGCCGGCCTTGAGCGAGAGTACGAACAGCGAAGGACCCTCGGCCGACTCGAAGCGCGCCACCATCGAGTCCCGCTCGGACCGCCCGGTCCCGCCATGGAGGTACAGCACGTCGCGCCTGAACCGGTCGCGCAGGTATGACCGCAGCATCTCGCCGAACTCGGCGAACTGGGTGAACAGCAGTGCCCGGTCGCCCTCGGCCAGGACCTCCTCGAGCAGCTCGTCCAGCCTCGCGAACTTGCCCGAACGTCCAGGCATGGCCGAGCCGTCGCCGAGCAGGTGAGCCGGATGGTTGCAGACCTGTTTCAGGCGCAGCATCGTCGTCAGCACCAGGCCGCGCCGCTCGATGCCCTCGCTCGACTCGATGCGCTCGAGCATCTCGTCGACGACCGCCTGGTAGAGGCTCGCCTGCTCGCGCGTCAGGCGGCAGTCGACCTGCGTCTCGATCTTGTCGGGCAGGTCGCGGATGATCGAGCGGTCGGATTTGAGCCGGCGGAGGATGAAGGGGGCGGTCGCCCGACGAAGCACCGCCGCGGCATCGGCATCGCGGTAGCGCTCGATGGGGATGGCGAAGCGGTGCCGGAACGTGGTGGCCGAGCCGAGCAGACCCGGGTTGAGGAACTCCATGATCGACCACAGCTCGGTCAGTCGGTTCTCCACCGGTGTTCCGGTGAGCGCGACCCGCGACCGCGCCCGGAGCGAGCGCACCGCCTGCGTCTGACGCGACGCACTGTTCTTGATGGCTTGAGCCTCGTCGAGCACGACCCGGCCCCATTCGATGGCAGCGAGCACGTCGCGGTCCCGGTGCACCAAGGCATAGGTCGTCAGCACGACATCGGCGCTCGACGCCACCGCCGCGAGATCCTCGGCTACCCGTCCGGGTCCGTGGTGTACGTGGACCCTCAGACCGGGCCCGAAGCGGGCCAGTTCGCGTTGCCAGTTGCCGACCACCGACATCGGGCACACGACCAGCGTCGGTCGGGGTGTGGCCGCCGTCGTGTCCGTGAGTGCTGCCCCCGCCTGCTCCCGTTCCGCCAGGAGCAGGGCGATGAGCTGGGCGGTCTTGCCCAGACCCATGTCGTCGGCCAGGCACGCGCCGAGGCCTTGGTGGCTCAGCGACTCCAGCCAGCCAAGCCCGCGAAGCTGGTAAGGGCGAAGGGTGCCGGCGAAGCCCTCGGGCGTCGGCTCATGACGCGGGCGGCGAGCACGGCTGCGCCTATCGTCGCCTGTGGGCAGCAGCGCTTCCAGCCAGCCATCAGCGGTCACCCCCTCGACCGGCAGTCCGCTCGGAGCGGCCTCGAGACCAGCAGCAAGACGTAGGACGTCGAGCGCAGGCATCGTCTCAGGTGCATCCCGACCGGACCTCGAATCCAGGAGCTGCATGGCTGCCTCGATCTCATCGGGACGCAGTTCGACCCATTCGCCCCGAACCCGCACGAGCGGCGCCTTGGCGGCCGCCAGCTGCCGCAGCTGCTCCGAGCTGAGCGTCGCCTCGCCCAGAGCCACCTCCCACTCGATCTGCACGAGCGACTCCAAGCCCAGGCCGGCAGCGCTGGCACTCCCTGCATGGCCCTTCGAGCGGGCGCGGGCGCGAACCCCGAGACGCCGACGCCCCGAGCGCCACCAGCCCGGTAGCAGCACGCCGAAGCCGGCCTCTGTCAGCAGCGGCGCCGCATCACGCAGAAAGGCATGGGCGCCGGCCGTGTCGAGGTCGAGCCCGATGGGGTGTGAGTCGTCGAGCGCCTCGACCAGGGGTGGGTATAGACGACTGGCGCGTCCCAGTTCCGCGAGCAACTGATCGCGCGGGTCGCCGAGTGAGCGGGGAATCGCCGACGCAGCACCCCGCCCGGACCAGACGTCCGCGGCCGGGACACGCAGGCTCGGGTCGATGGCCGACTGGAGCAACACGGCCAAGTGCCAGGAGCCGGAATCGTCCGGAGGCTCGACCAGCTGGAAACAGGCACGCGACCCACGCGCCTCGACCGCGGCGGACCTGTGCCAGGCTGCCAGTCGCGCCAGGAGCTGCGGCGGGACATCCGCCAGCACCGGTGGCCGAGGGCTGGCCAGGCCCGCTAGCCAGCCATCGGTCGCGGCATCACGTGGACGGCGGATGCGAGTGGGCGACTTGGACGGTCGGGCTGCGACCGAGATGCCCGCGGCACCGCGCCGTGCGAGTCCATCGACCAAGTCGGAGAGGACACGAGCCACGACCGCTGGAGCGGACGCGTCCGTACCACCAGACAGGCCGGCTCGCAGGACCGGAGGGAGTGATCGCACGAGCACGCCGAGTCGCTCAAGGTCCGCGCTGCCCGGAACGGGCAGCCACTGCGAAACGATGTCACCAGCCAAGTCATGCTCGACGCCAGGCAGGAAGCGGCCTCGGACCACCAGGTCGAACGCCAGTACAGCCGTGTCCTCGAGGGCTCGGACCGATGCTGAGAAGACGACATCGGTGGCAGCCGCGCTGCGGGCGGCCACATCCCCGACCGAGCGATCGGCGAGGACCCTGGCCAGGAGCAGATCGATCGCCTCGCTCGCCTCGAATGCCACCGTCGGCAGCACCCACGGTCTGAGCACCACGCGCTGTGGAGACTCCGCCGCAACGAAGACGTGGAGGTCGGGCGACGGCAGCGGGACACCGGCAGCGGTAGGCAGCCGTAGTGTCACCTCCGCCCGCTCCCCGCTCAAACCCCAACGCGAGGCGACCTGCTCGGCAAGGAGGTCGGGATCGAGTGGGAAGGGATGACGAAGCGTCCGCTTCGTTCGGGCCCTGACAGTGGTTCTCGCCGACTGGACCGATGCGCCCTGCTCGGCCCAGAAGTGCAGGCGTCGATCGTCCGACCAGAGCGCGTGCAGAGCGATCAAACGCGTCGCCGGCGTGTGGGACGGTAGTCGTAGGCGGCCAGCCAGGCACGCGCCCGGCCCCGGCTACGATCGTCAGCGAAGCGATGGAACCGTTCCAGCTCGCCGATCTCGGCGAGGCCATCCTTGAAGCGCCGGAACACGCCGCGTCCGTGGAGCCGCTCGCCCAGGCGCCCGGCGATCGCATCGTCGTCGATCGTGTCGAGGAACGCCACCAAGTCGCCATAGCCCGGGCGTGAGCCCTCCGAATTCGATATGCAGCCAGGAGCCAGGGTCCGCGAGGTCCTCGTCCTCGTCCTCGAAGGACGAGCGGAACATCGGCGGCTCTTCGATCACGTCGCCCGTGCGCAGGTCAAGCCGGCCGCCGCTGAGCATGGGATCGCCTTCGAGAGCCGACGAGAGATCGTCGAGATCCACGGGCAGAGGTCGGAGCATCGGGGTCGGCGCGGTCCCCAGCGCAGCGTCCAACTGGTCGGCCAGTTCCGTGTCACCCTCGTTCGAGCGCTCGCGCAAGGCCGCGCTGACGGCGGACGCGAGCTCAGCCGTGCCTTCGACGTGCTGGTCCAGCGCGACGAGCAGCCCATCACCGGCGATCTGCAGGACAGCCACGGGGACCTCACCCGCGAGGGCTTCCATCACGCGTGTACCGTCGCTGTCGAACACCGCGCCCCGGAGTTCGCGATATCGCTCGTCAGGCAGATCCTGACTCAGCTTGGACATGGCAGCTCAAGTCTACCCACGGCGAACCAGGTGATCGGCATCTCTGCCGCGCACCTCGGCACCGACGGTGCGGACGCGGATGAGGAACGCTGCCAGCAGCAGGACCACCTCGGTGGCCTGTCCCGTGACGAACCCCAGCGGCAAGGCCACGATGCCTATGCCCGGGACCAGCAGCAGCACCGTCGCGACCGTGACCCCGAGGCCGATGAGCGCAGCGGCCACCGGCAGGACCGTGTTGAGCGTGGAGTAGACCGCGCGGCTCAGCAGATGCGAGGTGGCCTCGAACGGGACGGCCAGGGCGAAGACCGCGAGCAGCTGTGTGGTCAGCGCGACATCATCGGCGTCGAAGGCCTCGCCGCCGAGGAAGAGGTCGATCGCGAAGCCACCGACCACGACGAGACCTACCGCGGCGCCCGTAGTCAGCACCGCGATGGTGACCAGGTTCGAGAGGACCACGCGCCGGAAGCGTGCCGGATCACCGTCCGAGGCTGCCTTGGCCATGACCGGGAAGGCCGCCACCGCGAAGGCGATGCCGACGAGGCTGACCGGCACGCTCTGGAAGTTGCGCGCGAAGCTGATGGCGCTGATCCCGCCGACGACGAGCGTGGAAGCGACCGAGGTGAAGAAGAGGAACGTCAGTGGCTCGACCGGCGCGGCCAGCGCCTTGGGGATCGAGAGGCGCACGTACTCGCGGAAGCCGGCGGACTGGATGTGCCACGCGGGTCGGTAGCGAAAATCCGTGCGCACGATGTCCAGCACCCGCACGCCCAGGTGCAGGCACGCGCCAAGCACCGTGCCGATGGCGGCCCCCATGATGCCCAGGCTCGGCCCCAGCACCACGACCCCGATGACGATGCCGGTGTTGTAGAGCAGGGGCGCCAGCCCATAGCCGAGGAAGCGCTGTCGGACCACGAGCATCTCGCCCAGCGCGAACGAGGCGGCGAAGATGATGACGGTCACGCAGGTGACCCGGAAGAGCTCGGTGTAGAGCTGCTGCTGCGCAGCGTCGAAGCCGGGGGCCACGAAGGACACGGTCAGCGGCGCGATCACGAAGAGGACACCCGCGGTGGCCGCCATGAGCAGCACCGACACCGTGAGCACGGTGCGCGCGAAGCCCTGCGTCGCGGTGGGGTCGTCGTGATGGATACGCGAGTAGACCGGCACGAACGCGGACGAGAGGCCGGCTACCACGAGGATCGCGAGGATGAGCTCCGGCAGGACGAGTGCGGCGTTGTAAGCGTCGAGGTCACCACTAGCTCCGTAGGTGCGCGCGAACACCCGGTCTCGGACAAGGCCCATGACGTAGCTCGCGAAGGTCAGCGCCGAGAGCAGGATGGCGCCGCGCGGGATGAGCGTCGTCAAGCGCTCACGCAGGGACCTGAGCCGCCGCTGGCGTGAGCTGAGCGCGTGCATCGTCCGTAGGGTACGGCTCTGGCGTCAACGGCAAGGCTGAAGAAACCTTATCCGGGTGCCGGAACGGACCGGGGTAGAGTCGGGATGCTCGGGAGCAACGATGCAGAACCAGCGCCACACCTCGACCAGAACCGTCGTCCTCGTCTGTGTCCTCGTGTACGCGCTGGTCGGGTCGCTCGTCGCGGCCGCCGTAGCCACCAACACGTTCGAGGCCGGCTACCGCCTCAACGGTCTGATCGAGCGGGTGAACCTCGCCCTCGACCCACCTCCGGACCGCGAGATCCTGCCGGTCATCGAGGTGACCGAGTCGGGCAAGGATGTGGCCAGACAGCCGGATCGCTCCTCGGCGGACACACCCAAGCGGCCCACAGTGGAGAAGACGCCACGGCCCAAGCGGAAGCCCGTCGACGTCAAGCTGTCCTTGCGGCCCAAGAAGGCCTTCGCCTCGCAGGTCACCAATGACTGGTGCGCGGTGGCCGGCACGCAGATGACGCTGGCCATGCACGGCATCCTCGACAACTCGGACGCGACCCAACGCCGGCTCGCTGGTCGACTCGACGAGTGGGAGAGCCGCCGCGACAGCCACAACGGCGGCTGGGGTCCGTCGGCCATCGCCCAGGCGCTCGCCGCATATGGCCTGAAGGGCTACGAGATCCGCTCGTACGGTAGCCGCCAGCTGGCCTTGCGCGACTCGGCCATCGCCATCGCCAAGACCCGCTCGCCCGTCATCCTCATCGCCTGGCGGGGCGCTCACACGTGGGTCATGACGGGCTATCGCGCCAAGGCAGACCCAACGGTCTTCCCCAAGGCCAAGGTCACCGGCGCCTACATCTACGACCCCTGGTATCCACGTATCTCGACCATCTGGGGTCCGTCTGACCCGCCCGGCACGTTCCAGGACGAGGCCGAGATGCAGCGCAACTACCTGCCCTGGAAACGGCCCGAGGGCTCGTACGCGAACCGCGATGGCAAGTTCCTCGCCATCGTGCCCACGGTACCGTTGAAGGAGCAGCGCGCCGCGCGCCGTTGAGACGCTCAGACCTTGGGCAGCCCATCCAGTCGGATCCGGAAGGCATCGTCGCCACTGTCGTCTTCCCAGCCACCCACGATCGTGCCCCGGACCCAGGCCGGTCGCCTGGCACTCTGCAGCTTCAGCAGGAGTGGCTGGATGGACTTGGCGTTCCACTTCTCGATGTAGCCGACAGTCTCACCGTCGACATCGACCCGCACCGCGTTCTTGTCGTGCGGGTGGTCTGGCTCACGCGTCAGGAGCGCGACCACGGGCTTCATGGCGCCGGTGTGGGAGCGTCCGCCGGCCAACCGCTCGAGCACCTCCTGGTAGTCGGCTTCCTCGACCACATCTACCTGCTGATCGCCGATGAGGAAACCAGCCTCGAGCAGGGCGGTCTCGTCCTGCTTGTAGCGATCGGTTCGGATCTGCTCCTGCTCGTCGAAGAACGCCTTGACGTCGGCCTCGCGCAGGAGATGCCACTGCCCGTCCTCGCCGCTGAACACGACGATCGGTTCTGCACACGCCTTGCAGGTGACCGTTTCGCGGGGAAGCGGCTCGACCGGAGCCTGGCAGGAGGGGCAGACCTTGGACGCGTAGGTCCGCGCGTGCGTAGCTGCCGGGTCGTGGTTGCCCAGATGCGGCAAGGGCGGAGGCACCAGGTCGGCCGGGTCCAGTGGGGCCGGCAGGGACTCGGGATCATGGTCCTGTTCAGACTCCTGGTCATCACCCTTGAGCAATCTGTGCAGCCAACCCATCGCGTGTTCTCCTCTACCTACCTTGTTGATCGCCTTGTGGGGGCGTGGCCCTCCACGCCATCGAGTGCTGTCGAAAGACCACCGTAGCGCAACGGCACTCGGTGCGATGAGACTGGTCTTCGAAACACAGGCCCCTGCAGCGTCACCACCATCAGCGCCAAGAGACGAGTACCACACCGGTCACGAGGAGTGCCGTTCCGAGCACCTGCGGAGCACCGAGGTCGAGCTGACCTGCGGCCCGGTCGAGGAGCAGCCCGGCGATCAGTTGCGACCCGATGACGATGGCCAGCGTGGCGCTCGCGCCGAGCCGCGCGGCCGAGAAGCCCAGGGCCGCGACCACGACCCAGCCGACGATCCCGAGCGGCAGCCACCACCATTGGCCGATGACCTGCGGCAGCTGCGACCAGGTGCGGGACCAGAGAAGCCAGCCGAGCCCGACGAGCAAGCCCGCCATCTGCAGCGCGAGCGAGATGACGAGCGGGTGCAGCGCCCGGCTCGCCCGTCCCACGACGGCGACCTGGACAGCGATGGCGGACCCCACGACGAGGGCGACGACGATGGCGCTGGGCATGGCATGCCTCCACACAAGACCGCGGAGGCGCTGACCGACCCGCACCGCTCAGCGACGAGCAGACGGCCCGCAAGGCCGGCACGGCTAGCGTAGCAGCGGTGCAGACACTCGAGACCCTGGATCAATCAACTCCGCGTCCAACCGCCCGGCTGATTCGACCACCGTGACAACATGAGCGGCCATGGACCCCTTCGCCCTCCTCGTCGGCATCATCGTGAGCCTGCTCGTGGTGTGGGGTTTGCTGCTCGCTCTGCTTTGGCTGCTCCGCCCCAGGGGCGTGCCGATCCGGGAGCTGCTGCGCATCGTGCCGGACCTGCTGCGCCTGACCCGCTCGGTCGTGACCGATGGCTCGGTCCCGCTCGATGTCCGCCTCGTGGTGATCGGAGCGCTGGTCTGGGTCATCAGCCCGATCGACCCGGTCCCGGAGTTCATCCCGGTCATCGGGCTGCTCGACGAGGTCATCATCATCGTCCTCGCCCTGCGCTACATCCGGCATCGCCTTGGCGCAGCGGACCTGCGAGAGCGTTGGCCGGGCACTGAGGAAGGCTTTGCCATCCTCACGACCGTGATGGGCACATAGGCTCACGATCGCCGGCCTACGACGTGACGAAGCGCTCGCTCCTGATCGATCCATCCGGCATCCCGAACGCTGCCAATCTCGCGCTACAAGCTTCGATCATGGCCGGGTTCCCACACAGGTACGCCACCGTCCGTTCGGGTGTCAGCTCGCCCTCCGCGATGAGAGCGTCGAGATGCTCCCCGACGCGACCCCGACGTCCTTCCCAGGCGTTCGTGGCCGGGGCGCGGGACAACGTCGGCCGATAGGACGGGCCCGTTCCATCCCCCGGGGCAGCCACGTCCTGGCCCACCAATTCCTCGCGCACCCGGGCGCCATGGAGCAGGACGGTCCGTGGTGGCACGGATCTCGAGCCCAGGGCCGCGACCATGCTGAGCAGCGGGGCGATGCCGCTGCCCGTGCCGATGAGCAGATGGTCCCGATCGTCTGCGTCCTCGAGTCGGAAGAGGCCGCGGGCCTCACCCACGTGGACGCGGTCGCCGACACGAAGCCCGAAGAGGCTTGGCGTGAGGGCGCCGTCCGTCACCAGCGAGATGATGAAGTCGAGCTCGTGCGCGCCCGGGCTGGAGGCGATCGAGTAGGGCCTGGGCCTGACGGTGTGGTCCGCCAGCGCGATCGGCGCGTACTGACCGGGGACGAAGGAACTGGGTCCGTCGTCATGACGAAACCGGAAGCGGGCCATGACATCTCCCAGGCCCTCGCGCGCCACGAGGGTGGCGTTCGCCCGGCGGGGAGGCCGCGGGCGGGGCGCGAGGGCGGAGAGATCCAGCTTCACCGCCTGGCCCGACAGGACGGATGTCACGATGCCGTTCCACGGGGCACGAGCTGGTCCACGACCCTGCGCGCAGCTGCCATGTCCCGGTACCAGGCCATGTCCGTCCAGGCGAAATCGACCCACGCTCCAGGGAGCTGGTCTGCCCGGAAGATAGCCTCGTTCGGGCAGACGGTCTGGCAGGCGCCGCAGTCGATGCAGCCATCGGGGTCGATGAACAGCTTGCGGTCCATGCCGTCCTCGGTGGCGATGGCATCGACTGGGCAGCTGTCGAGACAGGCGCGATCCATGTGGTCGACGCAGGGGGCTGCGATCACGTAGGCCATGAGTGTCCTCCATCAGGTTGGCGGCCGTCTGTCGGCCGGTCTGGCCACGATGCAGGCTCGAATTGGCCGCGTCTTGTGCCGACGATGAGCCGCAGATGAGAAGCCTCACATCCCGTACGAACCATCAGGCTGGACGCCGGGGTCCGGAGGATTCAGGGGCGCGAGTGCGCTCGCTCCGGTCGGACGACGCGGCCCAAGAGGGCCTGGGGCCGCGCGCTCGTCCAGCCCTGGACCCGACCGCGGCATAGCGCGAGGAGGCACGGCGCGCCGCTCCAGGACTGCCAGCAGCAGCCGATAGGTGAGCAGGAACGCGACAAGCGTGATCGCCAGCAGGTAGCCCAGGGCGGCCCAGGCGGACCCGCTATCCGAGCCCGCCATGATGCCGTGGATGGTGGCGCCCAGGAACGCCAGGAACGAGAGATAGTGGATGCGGCGCCAGGTCTTCTGGCCCGTGCGCTTCCGCAGGTAGAAGCTCGCGACGACCACGATGGTGATGGCGATGGCAAGCTGCCCGACGCCCACCCAGATCGGGCGGTAGGGACCGCTGAAGGGGATAAGCAGCTCCGTCGGACTATAGGGAACGCTTCGGTCGATCATCAGCATGGCCGCGTGGACGAGCGCCAGGGCGAGGCCGATGGATCCGAGGTCCTGGTGCAGCGTGAAGGACACTGCCCGATGGGCGATCCGATCGAGGACCTTGGTCGAGAGGAGTAGCCCGTAGATGACCGACGCGGAGAGGGCCAGGTACGAGAGCAGCGCTGCGATGCGGGTCGCGTACCACGGGAGGCGTTCGTATTCGTCTCGCAGCAAGCTCGTCGCGGTGTCCAGCGCGGTCCCGCCCGTCCCGAGCAGGACGATGGCGACGGCCGCGCTGAACAGCAGCCAGCGCAGTGGCCGGGTGCGGGGGTCCAGTCCCTGGTACATCAGCTCAACCAGTCCAGGCTTCTGGGGGTGGCGAGGACCTCGCCGCTCGCGAGGACCAGGACTTCGGCGTATGCCCCGGCACGATCGAGGAGGTCCAGCCCCTCCTCCGATCCGCTGATGACGACCGCTTTCGCGAGGCCCTCAGCGACCAGGGCGCTGTCGGCGACCACCGTGGCCTGCAGCACATCCGTTACCGCCGGACGGGATGTCCGCGGGTCGATGAGGTGATGCGCCGCGCCACCGGCATGTTCCCAGCGATGGACGCTCGTCCCCGATGTGGCGATACCCAGTGGGCCCAACGCCCACGTCTCGGGAATGACCAACCTGGCGAGATCGCTGACCGGATCACGCAGATCCGCGACGGAGACCTCCCAGCGACGACCGAGGCCAGCGCGGATGGCGATGTCGCCGTCGGCATCGACGAGGGCCGACGGGTACGCGTGCAGGAGGCTGAGCGCCCGATCGGCGATCCAGCCCTTGCCGACGCCATCGAGGTCGAACACCACGCTGCCCTCGCGTCGCACGGAGATGTCCCGACCTGCGCCTTCGAGCCACCACATGCCGCGGTGAGTCGGCACTTCGTCCCCGACCTCCGCAGCCTCGCGCGCCCGCAGGAGCGTGATGTCCACGATCCCATCGGTACGCGTGGACAGCTCGCGAGCTCGAGCCAGGACGTCGGCCAGGATCGGGCGGACCGGGGAGCGAGCCCGGCCCGGGTCTCGATCGAGGATGGAAAGGTCCGAGTTCCGATCGAAACGAGTCAGGTGCCCGGCCCAGCCGACGATACGAGAGGCGACGAGCGCCAGGTCGCGGTCGGCCCGCTCGACCTCGATCGTCCCGGTCGAGACCAGGACGTGGACCATCCCACCCATCGCCGGGAAGGAGAGCCCCCGATCTGCCTCGGCGAGATCATCGGGACTGGGTGGCGGCGGCGGCGACTGCAGTGGGCGGACTCCCGCCCCGATCGGCGTGCTCATCCGCCGGACTGCCGTGTTCGCGCGACCGGCGCGCGGGTCGTCACCTGACTCGGCGCAGTGACGTGCTTGACGACGACCCTCGGTGCCGGCGCAGCCGCCCGGATGACCTTTGCGCCGGGGGGAGCCTTCTGGCCGGGCTTGAGGTGGACGTACCGCACCCGTGCTTCGACCTTGGCCTTGCTGGCAGGATCGGCCTGCGCGAGGGTGACCCCAGCGGCCGTGTCGGCGGCTGCTGGCGGGCGAGCTAGGCCGGCGATGATGAGCGAGAGGGCCGCCACGGCGCCGGCACTCACCATCAGCCGCGCGGGCCGTGGATCGGGGCGGGTTCGCGCGCGGCCGCCCACCTTCCGCCCGACTTCCGGCGTCGGTCGTGGTTGCGCTGGGGGTGCCATCAGTCGTCGTCCCGCTCGTAGCGGTCATCGTCGTCCCGCTCGTAGCGGTCGTCGTCGTCGCGTTCGTCGCGGACGGCCCCCGCTCGTCCCGAAGTCGCAGAGGCCCCACCCGAGTTCGGTTGTGACCCGCGTCGCACGACGACGGTCTTGGGTGCGGGTGCCGGCTTCACGTAGACCGTCTCGACCTCGGGACCGGTCGTGGCGGACGTGGACGCCTCGATCGTGGAACCGGCGACCGTGTCGGCGATCGGCGTCGTGGACTGCGGGCCGAAGCCGGCGGCCACGAGTCCGGACGCGAGGACGACGGTCGCGACGACTCCGGCCCCGGTGATGGCGATGCGTTGGGTACGCTGGCTCATGGGAGAAGGCCTCTCTAACGGTGGTGCTCAGGCTTCACAGTGTCGAGCGCGTCCGTTGGTGCTTCGTGTGTGCTGCGTGAGACTTCTCAAAGAAAGGCCGCCCAGCCATTGCGCTCGTGACACCCGAGGCCACACAGTGCGCTCATGCGTGTACTGATCGTCGAGGACGAGGAGAAGATCGCGAAGGCCATCGAGCGTGTGCTGGTCGCCGAACGCAGCACCGTGGACCTGGCCGCTGATGGGGTCACGGCGCTTGGTCTTGCCGACCAGCAGGCCTACGACGTCATCCTCCTCGACCGGATGCTCCCCGACCTCGATGGCGTCGAGGTGATCCGGCTGTTGCGCACCCGCGGCGTCACCACGCCGATCCTCATGCTCACGGCCCTCGGGACGCTCGACCACCGGGTGTCCGGGCTCGATGCCGGTGCGGACGATTACCTCGCCAAGCCCTTCGCCTTCAGCGAGCTCCTCGCGAGGATCCGGGCCCTCGCCCGCCGCACGCCGGCGCCTTCTCAGGAACCGCTCACCATCGGCGACATCTCACTCGACCCACTGCGGATCCGGGTCACCGTCGGCGACCGCAGCGAGGACCTCTCCGCACGCGAGTTCGCGCTGCTCGGCTACCTCGTCCGCCATGCCGGCGAGGTGCTGACGCGGCAACAGATCCTCGACGCGGTCTGGGGAGCCGACCCGGACGTCTACTCGAACATCGTCGACCTGTACATCCACTACCTACGCCGGAAGCTCGCAGCCCTCGGCCGTCGAGACGTGCTCAAGACGGTCCGCGGCGTCGGCTACATGCTTCGTGTCGAGGCGTCGGGATGAGCCCCCAACAGAGCCATGCCGACCCGTCAGAGGAGCTGCTGCGGCGGACTCGCCTCCGACTGTCGCTGGTCACGCTCGCGCTGGTCATCGCGCTCGTCATCCTCGTCGGGATGACCACGGCATTCACGGCCATCACCCTCATGACGCAGAGCATCGACCGGACCCTCGACCGCGCCGTCCGGGACCAGACCATGCTCTCTCGGCTCATCGAAGGTGAGGACGAGTACGGCGTCGCGGGACCGCTCGGGGAGGCCGACACGTTCATCACCCTGGTCGATGCCCAGGGTCGGGTCCGTGGCAGCACGCACGATTCCATCCTCAGCGGGCTCCCTGACCCGCAGGCGCTCCAGGCCGCCGTCGAGGGCGGCATCGATCGCCGTGAGGGGACGTATGGCGGGATCGAGGTCCGCCTCCTGACGCTGCAGGCTGACCGCTCGCTCCTCGAGGACGATGGCGGCGGCGGCACGAGCCCACTCTATCTCCAGGCCGGCTTCAATCTCACCCTGCAGAACCAGATCGAGCGGCAGATCATCCTGGGCATCATCATCATCGGCTCGATCGGCGTGGCCGGCGCCATGATCGTCACCTTGCTCATCACTCGGCGCGCCCTCGTCCCGATCCGCGAAGCCTTCGCCACCGAACGACGGTTCGTGGCCGCGGCCTCCCACGAGCTCCAGACCCCGGTGGCCATCATCCGCGCCTCGGCCGAGATCCTGGAGCGCGAGTCACTCGTGTCAGCCGACGGGACCACGCTCGTGAAGGACATCATCGGCGAGACCGATCGGCTGGGACGCCTCGTCGGTGACATGTTGGCGTTGGCCTCGGCTGAGACCGGTGCCGTGACGCTCGACCTCAGGCCGGTTGCCGTCGAGGGCTGGTTCGAGGATGTGAGGCGACGGGCCGCCACGGTCGTGGCTCGCGGTGGTCTCCGGCTGGAGTCGTCGGTGGCCGGGGAGGTATCCGGTGTCGAGGTGATGGGCGATCGGGACCGCCTCGATCAGCTCATCCTCATCCTGGTCGACAACGCCATCAAGCATTCACCGCCAAGCGGGGTGGTGCGGCTGGATCTCGCGGTCGACCGTCGCGCCGAAACGGCACGGGTGCTCGTGGCTGACCAAGGGCCGGGCATTCCCGCGGCGGAGCTGGAGCGTATCTTCGAGCCGTTCGCGCGGGTGCCAGGCTCGCAGCGAGTGAAGCGTGGGGCGGGTCTCGGGCTCGCCATCGCGCGCCAGCTAGCCGGACGTCAGGGCGCGGACCTCTCGGTGAGCAGTCCACCGGGCAACGGCGCCACGTTCAGCCTGAGCCTTCCGCTGGCGGGAACGTAGCAAGCTCACTCGTGACGTCCCTTGACCCGTGAGCTGGACTGATACGATGCGCGCCAACGACTGAGCGTCATCTGACTGCGGGCGTCGGACCTCGCAGCGAGATCCGCCAGCGTGTGCGGCCGTAACCATCGACCTCCGCACGTGGCTAGAGGAAGGTCCGGCCAGCGGCGAGCCACGCTCAACGGAGGGTGAGGAATTGCACGCCACCGTCGGCACCCCTGCCGCGAAGCCGAAGCGGCGGCTGCCGATCTTCGAGGGCATCCTGCCCTTCGACCGTTCGCGGCTGCCAACCGAGCTCATCGCCGGCGCCACCCTGGCCGCGCTCGCCATGCCCGAGGTCATGGGCTACTCGAAGATCGCGGAGATGCCGGTCATCACCGGGCTCTACACCCTGGTCCTGCCCATGCTGGCCTTCGCCATCTTCGGCTCGTCGCGCCACCTGGTGGTGGGTGCCGACTCGGCGACGGCTGCCGTCCTGGCAGTCGGCCTCGGCGGGATCGCTGCGGCCGGTGCACCAGCGTCCCCACAGTGGGTCGCCATGGCCGGACTCGCGGCCCTGATGTGCGGCGTGTTCATGATCGCCGCTCGCCTCCTGCGGCTCGGGTTCGTCGCCAACTTCCTGTCCCACAGCGTCCTCATCGGGTTCCTGACCGGCGTCGGCATCCAGGTGGCCCTGGGCCAGTTCGGCGGACTGTTCGGCGTCAGCGAGGGCAGCGGCACGACCCTCCAGAAGCTCGGCAACGCACTCCAGGCGATCGCGGACGGCCAGACCAGTCTGCCTACCCTGGCCGTGTCGATCACCGTCCTGGCTGTCATCGTGGGCCTCGGGCGCGTCAACAAGAAGACTCCCGGTGCGCTCATCGCGGTGGTAGGGATGATCGCCCTGAGCTACGTGTTCGACTTCGCCGGCCGCGGCATCACGACCGTCGGGACGGTGCCGAGCGGTCTGCCATCGATCGGCTTGCCCGATATCCAGCTCGACCAGCTCGTGAGCGACATGTCCGCGCTCCTGCCGACGGTGTTCGCGATGTTCATCCTCATCCTGGCCCAAAGTGCGGCCACCTCGCGGGCGTACGCCATGAAGTACAAGGACAGGTTCGATGAGAACGTCGATCTCGTCGGCCTGGGCGTCGGCAACCTGGCTGCGGGCCTGTCGGGGACGTTCGTGGTCAACGGCAGCCCGACCAAGACGGAGATGGTCGACAGCGCCGGTGGCCGGAGCCAGATCGCGCAGGTGACGACCGGCGTCATCGTCATCGCAACCCTGCTATTCCTCACGGTCCCACTCTCCTACATGCCCAACGCCGTCCTGTCGGCGGTCGTCTTCCTCATCGGCCTCAAGCTCATCGACTACCTGGGCATGACGTCCATCTCCCGGGTCCGCACTGGCGAGTTCGTGGTCGCGCTCATCACTGCCGCGACGGTCGTCATCGTGGGTGTGGAACAGGGCATCATCCTGGCTGTCATCCTGTCGCTCATCCTCGTGCTGATGCATGTCTACAAGCCCCACGACGGGGTTATCGCCATCGCACCCGACGGCACGCGCACGCTCGGCCCGGTCGACCAGCCAGTCCAGACAGCACCTGGCCTCGTGGTCTATGTGTTCGGCGCGGAGCTGTTCTACGCGAACGCCACCCGTTTCACCGAAGAGGTCATGAGCATCGTTGAGGGCGCTGATCCGCCGCTCAGGTGGCTCGTGCTCGATGCCGCCGCGATGGGTGACCTCGACTACTCGGGAGCAGACACCCTACGCCAGGTCCAGAGCGAGCTGGATGGCCGTGGCACACGCATGGTCCTGTGCTCCGTCGCCCCAGCCGTCAGGGCGCTGCTCGACGCCTACGGGCTGACCAAGCAGATCGGGGCGGCCAACATCTTCGCGACCTTGCAGGAGGCCCTCCGCGCATATCCCGCCGCGAGCGATGCATCGACGGAGGTGCCTGGGTCGCAGCCGGTCTAAGGCTGGGCGCTGGTCGCCTCGGATCGGCAGCGTCCGCCACCGTCGTCGAGTGACCCGACGCGCCAGGCCGGATCAGGCCGACGCGCCGGGCGCCTCCTGGACGCGGTTCACCCAGCCCGATCGCGGTACCACGCGACCGTCGCGGGAACCGACTCCTCGAGCGACGTCGGTCGCAACCCGAAGGCACGCTCGATCTTCGACGAGTCGAGCACGAACGGCTCGGCGAACTCGTACCACATCTCGGGGAGCTCGCGAAGGATCGGCATGAACAGACTGGTCAGACGCAGCATCGGCTTCGACACTCGCGCGACTTTCGGCGTCGTGCCCGCTGCGGATGCGGCCAGCTCGGCGAACCGACGCACGGTCACGGCCTCGGCCGTGGGCACGTGCCAGACCTCCCCGAGCGCTTCGTCATGACGGCCGAGCTCGATGAGCGCGCGCGCGAAATCGGGCACGTAGGTGTGGCTGTGGAGCGCGTCTGGATCGCCGATCACCCGGACCGTCTTGCCGGCCAGGATCGGATCGAAGAACCGCTCACCGACACTCGAGTCGACGGCCCCGGCACCGAAGAAGTCAGAGGCCCGGCCGATCGCGACCCTGACGTCGCCGGCGCGGTGCGCCTCCATGAACCGAGTTGCCATCCGGGCTCGCACGGCGCCCTTGCGCGTGGTCGCCGCCCAGGGTAGATCCTCGGTGATCGGGAGCCCCCCGGTCGGCCCGTAGGCATAGAGGTTATCGACCACGACCAGCCGCGTACCGGTACCGCTCAAGCCGCCGAGTACGCCTTCCACGAGCGGCGGGAAACCCTTCGGCCAATCCGTGTAGGCCGGCTGGCAGGCGAAGTAGGCGACCGCCACGCCCGCGGCGGCGGCCCGGACCTGGGCCGCATCAGACGCGTCGACGCGGACGCTGGGCACGCCCGGGAGGCCGGGGTCGCGACCACTGCGGGTGGCGAGGGCAACGGACTCGCCCGCGGCGGCGAGCTGGCGTGCTATCTCCGGACCGACCTGGCCGGCGCCGAGGATGAGGTGTTGGACGGACATGCGGTTGGTCCCTTTCGAAGCGGCTGGAGGATGGCCTGGCTGGGTTCAGGCGTTGGTGCGCAGGGCGCGGAGAAGATCGTCCAGTGCATGCTCCGCGGCGGCATGCGCGTCGGTCGGCTGGCCGGACAGACCACTCTCGAGGCCGATCGAGGTGTACAGGGCGGCGATGCCGTGGACCAGGCCCCACAAGAGCATCGCCAGGCGGAGCGGGTCATCGCCGGCCAGCTCGCCTGACACCTGGGCGGTGGCGCACAGGTCGACCAGACGGCGATACGCCGCCTCGCCGGTCGGTTCGTCGCAAGGTGCGAACATCAGCTGGAACAGGCCGGGATGCTCGACAGCCTGCGACACGTAGATGAGCCCGTACGCACGGAGCGCGACGGTGGAACCCGCCCCCGCCGGCATCTCCCGGTCGAGCCGTTGGACGAGCATCTCGAAACCGCGCTCCGCGATCTCGTGCACCAGCGCGTCGCGATCGCGGAAGTGGTGGAGGGGCGCCTGATGCGAGACACCGGCGAGACGGGCCACACCGCGGATGGTCACCGCATCCGGGCCCCCCTCCTCCACCAGGTCGATCCCGGCCTGGATGCAGGCAGCACGCAGATCGCCGTGGTGGTACGGGATGGGCGACGACTCCGTCTGGTAGGCCATGGGCATCGGGTCCTGTCGATTCTGGTTGGTCGCCGGGGAGGTCCGGCGGGTCGGGCTTCCGTGTCGGTAATGGAAAACTTTACGGTGTCAACTTGCCGCTGTCAACATTTGTCGGACGAGCCGCCGACCATCCGGGTGAGACGGCCAGGGTGGCATCAGCTGCTTCGGCCCTCACGTCCAAGCCCCCGGGGCAGGAGTGCCGCCGGGGGCCGAGGCGCGGGTCGAGTCGCGGCTACGGAGCGATCTTGATGACGGTCCCTTCGCCGCCGGGTGACACCGCCATGTTGGCCACGTAGACGTTGCCGTCCTTGTCGACCGCGATGCCGCCAGGCATCACGAGCCCATCGGTCATGACCAGCTCCGCCTGGCCACCGCCCGGTGGCACCTTCCAGAGGCCGCCGGTCATGTCGCCTGAGAGCATCCCGTTGTGGGCGATCTCGAGCACATACAGGCTGCCATCGGGCGCGAAGGCAAGGTCCATGGCGTTGGTGAAGCCGGAGGCATAGACGGTCGGCTCCTGGCCCGGTTCGACCCGAGCGACCCAGGCACCACCCTGCGGGAACGGGAAGCCAGTGAGGAAGCTGACGTAGTAGGCGCCGTCTGGCCCCACCTGGACTGCAGTGGGGACGGCCTGCGTGGGCACATCAGGAGGTGTTGCAGGCGATGCGTCGGGAGCCGGCGAGGGAAGCGCCGAGGCCGGCAGTGGGTTCATCGAGACCGGGAACATGGCGGACAGGGACGCCGCACCCGAGCTGTCGAGAGCGACCAGCGTATTGCCGCCCGCGTCCGCGACCACTACACCCCCATCGGGGGTCGCGGCCACACCGGCGATGTCCGAGTCTGCGACGGTCGTGGGGCCACACTCGGTTCCCATGCAGGATGGCTGGTCCTTATCCGGGTTGTTGGTCGATTCCCAGGACACCATGTCCGCGAACTTGGTCCAAGTCCCGTCGGCTGCCACCTTCAGGACCCACCCGATCGTGTCGTTGAGGGGGGCACCGACCTGGTCGCGCAGCTCCGGCGTACCCCCGCCACCGATGGTGAGATACATATCACCGTTACTCCCGAAGCTGACGGCTGATGGGCCCAGGGTGTCCTGCTGGCCCTGCTCAGCGGAGATCATCGAGGGCAGCCCCTCCATGAACTTGGAGACCGTGCCGTCCGGGGCGATCTTGGTCACACCCCCGGTGTCACCGAAACAGGCTTGTCCCTCGGGGGTGTCGATGCAGGGAGCGGTGCCACCTGCGCCGGCCTCCGTCACGTACAGGCTGCCGTCAGGCCCGAAGGCCATGTGTCGAGGGCTATGCAACCCTGATGCCACGACCACGGGTGGACTACCGGCTGGGGCTGGCGATGCCGATTGAGCCCACACCGGCGTGGCTCCAGCGACAAGAAGTGCGATGCTCCCGATCGTCAGGACTATCGATCTGCGATGCATGACTACCTCCACGTGATGAGGCGAACGTCGGGGTCTGTTCAGACCTCGCGGCCTCCGACTGGCGAGACCCGGTCGCCTGGGGGTTTCATCCGTCGGGTCGACCGTCCGGCCACCGTGGCCTCGGGACCATGAAGACCATGTGAATCGCAACCCGATGGCGTGCGACGACGCGAAGAGCATCTCCGCCGCTCGGCAGGCTCCCGAGGGCACAGGTAGCGAACTGGCTCGGGCTGGCCCTACGGCGCGGTCGCCTGGCCCCGCAGCGACGCGGCGTTGGCGTTCGGGGCATCACCGGTCACCATCTTCTGCAGCCCACAGTAGGATGGTCGTTCCAACGCCTCGATACACGCGCAGGTCGTTACTACGGTTCGCTGCCTCGGGATCACCACAGCAGACAGGAGCGCCCACGAACCGGCGTGGTGTCAGCGCTGGTCGACGGTCAATACCAACAAGAGGCCTCCTTCCATGCTGCATGTCGACATCCCCAGCCACGATGACCTCCATGGCCTGCTGACCGAGCGAGGCGACGGATACGTCTCCATCTACCTCGCGACGACCCCGGTCAGCATCGAGATCGATGCCAGTCGCATCGAACTCAAGAACCTGACCTCGGAGGCCGTGCGGGAACTCGGCGCAGTCGGGACAGACAAGGACGCCATCCAAGCCGTCAGCGAGATGCTCGAAGACCTCTTCGAGGATGCCGCGTTCTGGAGCACACAGGCCAACTCGCTCGCCGTCTTCGTGACGCCGATGGGCATCCGCACGTTCCGTCTACCCAGTCGCATCGGCTCGTCGGTCCATGTCGCCGACCGTTTCCACGTCAAGCCACTGTTGCGCGCCACCGCGTTCCCCAACGCCGCGTTCCTGCTCGCGCTGGCGCAGAATTCGGTGCGCCTCATCGAGATCTCACCGGACCTGCCGGCCTGGCCCGTCCATGTCGACGACCTGCCCACCGATGCCGCCAGTGCGGCTGGCAAGGCCTCGCTGGGCGACCGTTCCCATAGCGGCCGCTTCCAGGGTGCCGAGGGCCAGAAGCGTCACCTTTCAAGCTACGCGCGCCAGATCGATGCCGCCATCCGACCGGTCCTCACGGGCACGGGTCTCCCGCTCATCGTCGCAGCGACCGAGCCGCTCGGTGCCATCTTCCGCGGTATCTGCACCTATCCCCTACTGGTCGAGACGGGCGTGCGGGGCAATCCTGAGGAGGCGTCGGAGGCGCAACTGGCGATCGCAGCCCGACCGATCCTCGACGGTCTCTACACCGCCGAGTTGACGGCCCTGCACGCACGCTTCGAGGAGCGACGAGCAAGTGGTCGGGCCCTGACCGACGTCGCGGAGGTCGCCCGGGCGGCCACGTTCGGGGCGGTGGACACGCTCTTCGCGGACATCGACCAGTCGATGCCCGGCAACATCGACGAGGAGAGTGGTGCGGTCACCTTCGAGGAGAGCACGAGCGCCTCGAACTACGGCATCATCGACGAGATCGCGCGCCGGGTCTTCCTCAACGGCGGTCGGGTCCTCGCAGTCCGCGCAGAGGACGTGCCCGAAGGTGCCGCAGCTGCCGCGCTGTTGCGCTACGCGATCTGAGGTCGGGCGATACCCCCAAGCACGGGGGTCACGAGTCTGCTCAACGGCTGGCCCACGCGGCCCAGGCCACCACGAGTGAACCGGTCGCTGCCACCAGGAGGGCACCATGCTCCAGGAGTGGGCTCGTGACCGCCGCGAGCGGTAGCAGGGGCACGAGAACGGAGGCCAGGATCACGATGGCGACGGTCATCCCGAGCACGAGCTTGGCCGCGGTCGGCGCGGCCGACCGATCGGACGGGAGCCGCCCACGGAGCAAGGCCAGCAGGACGATGCCGACCGTCGCGAAGACGACGATGGCGAGGTCGACCCAGACCCCAGACGGGAAGCCTGCGACGTCGCACGGCGCCAGCGCACCCGCGTCCGTGGCCAGGCGGTAGCGGGCCAGATCGAGCGCGCTGGAGAACTGCAGCGCGAGCACGAGCACCGGACCGAGGATCGCGATCATGACGCGGATCAGCTGCCGAGCGGGCGCGAACACCAAGCGGTTGGCGCCGTAGGAGCGCAGCACCGCGTGGAGTCCCAGCAGCAGCAGCAGCGTCGAGAGCCCGAACATCCCGCCCAGCAGCAGTTGCTCGACGGCGGCGATGGCCAGCTCGTCGCCGGAGCCGCTTCGACCTGCCAGGACGGCATACGCGAACGACAGGATCAGCAGCGAGAAGAACGCTGAGACGAAGACCACGACCGCATTGGATGTGGTGGCTTCATCACTGTCGTCTTCGATGTGGTCGAGCGGCAGCAGGATGGCCAGCAGGGCGAATCCGGCCAGCACTCCGGCGATGCTGGAGTACCACCCTGCGGCCGACGCGATATCGAACGTCAGCGGCGAGAGTCGGCAATCGAAAGGCAGCGGGTCCATCGGTGCCCGAGCGTAGCATCGCCCGATCGCGGTTTGGTCGTGGCGTCACGGCCCTGGTTCCGGGGTGTGTCTCTCATCTCGACGCAAGCAAGAGGTCACGACATGCGCGCGTTCTCTCCGACGATCAGATCAGGCATCTTCGGCTCGGTCCTGATCCTGCTCCTTTCGGCTGCCACGACCGCTGCTGAGCCGGCGGTCACACCGGCACCTGCCACGGACGCAATGGGGCCGGTCGTGCTGGACATCGACTGTGAGTCCTTCACCGCTGCCGCTCAGCAGTCGGCGACCGTGCACGTGACCGCGGGCGGCCAGCTCGTGGTCACGGCCTGCTCCAACGCGTCGACCGGCTACGCCTGGGCGACCCCGAGCATCGCCGACCCGTCGGTCCTTGTCGATGTCGCCTCCAGCGACCGGGTCGAGAGGCGTTCCTGAGCGCGCCCATCATCCGGACATCGGCGCAGAAGCACCAAGATGCTTGTTTGTGATGCTATGATGCTCACATGAGAACGACGATTCGGATCGATGACGAGGTGTATCGGCGGGTGAAGCAGGTCGCCGACCGCTCAGACCGAACGATCGGTCAGGTCATCGAAGACGCCATCCAGCTCGCGTTCCGACCCACGCGGAACGACGTGTCGATCGCGGCCCTCCCCATCTACGGGGGAAGCGGGGTCATGCCTGGGATCGACCTGACATCGAACCGATCGATCGCTGAGGCCATGGACGAAGACGCGTCGCTCGATGCGCTGCGTTGACGTCAACGTCCTCGTCTACGCCCACCGCCCCGAGAGCCCGGACCACGAGCGGTACCGAGCCTGGCTGGAGCAGGTCCGACGCGATGACGAGCCGCTCGCACTGTCCAGTCTCGTCCTGTCCGGATTCCTGAGGGTCGTCACCCACCACCGGGTGTTCCGGGAGCCGACGCCCCTGGCGACGGCGGTCGACTTCGTCGAGGCGCTGCTGTCGTCGCCGAACGCCATCTCGGTCAGCCCCGGAGAGCGCCACTGGGACATCTTCATCGAGCTGTGCCGCGAGATCGGCGCCCGTGGCAATGACGTACCCGACGCCTACCACGCCGCTATCGCGGTGGAGAACGGTGCGACCTGGTATAGCGCCGACCGGGGCTTCGCCCGGTTTCGGAGCCTCCGCTGGTCACACCCGCTAGATGCCGGCGCGTAGGGTCTGACCAAGCCGAGGGCTCGCGGACGGGCCCCGGGGGCGGCCTCGGGTGAGGT
Source organism: uncultured Chloroflexia bacterium (assembly GCA_963731995.1). Classification (GTDB taxonomy): domain Bacteria; phylum Chloroflexota; class Limnocylindria; order Limnocylindrales; family CSP1-4; genus JAFMJV01. Next base: position 326,422 of record CAVSXV010000004.1, on the reverse strand, counting down.
AGGCCCAAGCGCCTGAACGCAGGCCTGCTACGGCTGCGGATCGAAGCGATAGACCCCGTTCGAGGAGACGTAGATGGAGCCGGTATCGTCTGCCGCAAGACCGGCGAGGATGTAACTCGGCGGCATGGTCGCGGGCCCGGGGAAGCCTGCATCCAGCCCTTCGATGAGCGGTGTGACCGTGCCGGTCGCCGGGTCGACCGTCGAGACCCGGCTGGCACCCGTCTCATAGACCAGCAGCGCGCCCTCTGTCGACAGAGCCAGACCTTCGGGCTGTGCCAACCCGGAAGCGACCACGACTGGGTCGATGGCCACACCATCCTTGATCAGCTGCGAGACCGTGCCGGTGGCCCAGTCGGCCACCCACAAGTCCGTGCCGTTGGTGGCTAGCCCGGTCGGAACGGCCATCGTCGCAAGGACCGTCAGCTCACCGGTCGTGCCATCGATCCGGACCACGGGCGAGCCCTCGCCCGACAGCTCCGCGACGACGATGTCGTCACCGAAGCCGACCGCGTTGATGGGTGTCGCCGTCAGGGCCTCGGAGTAGTCCGCGACCACCTCACCGGCGACCGGGTCCCACACCTGGAGCGTGCCGTCGAACCACGACGTGGTCACCACGTTCGTCCCGTACGCGCCAGCGGTCATGGCCCCGAAGCCCTGGCCGCTCGCGGTCGGCACCTCCGCCCCGCTATCCCCCGCGATGGCATAGGAGACGAAGATGTCCGGCACGTAGACGACCGGCGCACCGTCGGCGCCCGGCACCACGGCGATACCGGCGCCACCCGTGGTGAGCCCGGGCTTGCTGACCTCACGGATGGTCCCGTCGGGGAGGATCTCCACCACTCGGGCGTTGTCACCGTTCGAGAGGAACAGCCGCCCGGTCGAGGAGATGGCCATGTTATCCCCGCCGATGGGCGCGACGACGGTCTTGCTCCCGGTCTGCGGATCGACCCTGACGATCTGCTGAGCGCCGTTGTCGTTGACATAGACCATGCCGTCGGGCCCGACATCGGCCGACGTGGAGTAGGTGAACCCATCGGCGATGGTGGTCGCCTCGCCGCTGTCGACATCGATCCTGACCAGCTCCCCGGTGTACATCCGAGGCGCCCACAGGTAGCCATCCCACCAATCGAAGCCGTTGAGTCCCAGGCCTTCATTGATGAGCCGCGGCTCGGTGGCACCGGTCGGGTCGAACTCGTAGAGCGCATCACCCATCAGGGCGATGCCCACGAAGAGCCGACCGTCATCGGAGACGGCCACGGGGTTGACACCCAGGATGGGCGTGTCGTTGATGACCGTGTGCGTGCCGTCGGGTGCAAGCTTGCCCACGGTGCCGTTGAGGATCGCGGTGTTGTAGAGCGAGCCGTCCGGTGCGAAGGCCAGATCGTCGGCACCCCATTCGGGTGCGGGGCCGTAGGTCTTGATGATGTTCCCGGTCTCCTTGTCCAGGACCGTGACCCAGCCGCCCGCGCTCCCGACGTAGAGCACGTCATCAGCATCGAAGGCCATGCCGTAGGTGCCCGGGATCGGCGCGGCTTCCATGAGCAGGGTGGAGGTGTACGTGGCTGGCGAAGCAGCCGCGACCGGGGCGGCCAACACGGCCGCCAGCGCGATCGCGGCGAACAGCCGCGGTGCCGTGGATCGAATCATGCTGACCCCCTCTCCGTTGCCCGTGGGGCAAGCGGTATGCGGGCCGGTCTCGCCAGTCATGGAGACCGGCCTGAGGATCGATCTCGACCCTCTACATGGAACGGGTGCCCACGGAGCCGATATCCATCCATGCTCGTGGTCCGTATCCAGCGGTGGGCACGGCGCCGACCGGTCCAGCCATCGAGGCGCATCGCGCCCTCACACCGTCGCCGCCGGTCACTCGAGGGGTGCGATCCAGCCGGTGCTGACCGTCCCGAAGCCGGGCTCGGAGAACGCGGATGGCTCATCGAAGTGCGTCTGCCACTTCAACACGTAGCCTTCGTACTCGCCGGTCCCGAGTAACGTCTGGAGGACGTAGTTGGTGCCATCACTCGCGATGACCCCGGTCCACGGGCCTTCCCAGGTCCCGCCGTCGTTGGTCAGTGTCTCTGTGCCCCACATGGTCGCGCTGCCGTCGGGCCGCATGTCGAAGTTGATGTTGGCCTCGAGGGTGCCGTCCAGTCTCGCGTCTGTCGCCTGTAGCTCGTAGAGATACACCATGTCACGCCACTGTGCGATGTCACCGTCGTACGTGATATTCGCGGCCTGCGACGTAGTGAAGTCGTCGCTGACCGCGAGGATCAGCGTGCGATCTCCCAGATCGAGCGAACCGGCCGGCGAGGCTTGCTGCCCCGGGACGCTGACGCTCTGCTGGTGGAAGGGCTGGCCGACGAGCAGCACGCCCCCGACGGCGAAGACGAGCGCGCCCGCCATGATGGCCTTGGCTGGACTGAACATGGTCATGGTCCCCCATTTCACATTCGATAGTTGGCCGTGGATCGGAATGTCGAGTGTCGGCTGACGCTCGGTGTCGGCGGTCGTCCGCGGTGTGGACGAGGCATGCCGGAAGATGGACAGTGGCCACCAACGGCCCCGTTGGCGGGTCCGTGGCACTCGGGCCATGACCTGCTTGGCGCTCTGATTCGAGTCTGGTGGCGCCAAGTCACGGCCCTGGAGCCACGACCGCAGGACGGGAGCCAGTTTGTCGTCGCTCATGAAGGGACCTTCCCCTGGACCGTGGGTGGTGGCGCCGGCCGGGCATCCGCCTCCAGGGCAGCCCGCATCGAGGCCACGGCTCGGCTCAGACGGGAGTTGGCGGTGCCCACCGGGATATCGAGGGTCCTGGCCACCTCCTCGAGCGTCATGTCGAGCAGGTAGTGCAGGACGATGACGGCGCGCTGGTCGACCGACAGGCGGTCGAAGCCCCGCTCCAGCTGATCGCGATCGAGCACCGCGTCGAAGGCGTGCGCGTCTCTCGGTTCGCGGTCAGGTGGGACCGCCACTTCCGGCAACCACTTGGGCCGGCGCTTCACCTCGTGGTGGCAACAGTGGACGAGGATGCGGTAGGACCAGCCCTCGAACTTCGCTGGGTCGCGGAGGCGTCGGATGTCCCGCCAGATATCGAGGCAGGCCTGCTGGGTCGCGTCCTCCGCGAGATGCGGGTTTCCCAGGATGCCCTGCGCCAGCCGGTACAGTCGAGGGTGAGCAGCCACCGTCAGCGACTCGAACGCTCGCTGGTCGCCGTGCTGCGCCCTGACCACGAGATCCTGGTCCATACCCTCGCACCTTTGGACCGTTGCCCACGTAGATCGACTGAGGATCGTATCTCGGTCCTCTATAGGGTACGGGTGCTCACAAACGCCTCATCCATCCATCTTGGCCACACCACTGGGACGGTCTCCGTCGAGGGCTTCCCGACGGCCAAGCCGGTCGTCCTCCGAGACCCTCGTCGTGCACTCACGGCTCGCTTCTTGCACCAAGCGCACCGCCGCGGCCAGTAAGGGTCGCGTGCTCCTCGCGATGGGGCCACTCGGCACTGGCAATAGCGTTCGGCATGTCCATGCTATTGGCATATGGATGCCGAACCTCACCCGCACCATCATCATGACGACCATCGCGGCTGGGTCCGGGCGGGTGGTCGACGCGGTCGCTGGCTTGAGCCGTTCCTCCTGGTCCTCATCGGCGAGGAGGAGGCGTACGGCGGAGCGCTCATCACACGGCTTGACGAGCTGTGCCTGGCACCCAGCGGCGTCGATGTCGGGATGGCATATCGCACCCTGCGAGAACTCGAGGCCGAGGGCCTCCTGAGCTCCCAGTGGCTGGCTGACGACGGTGCGCCCCGGCGCACATACCGGCTGACCCGGGATGGTCGAGAGACGCTCGACGAATGGACATCAGTGATGCGGGAGCGCGGACGGCTGGTCGAGGCATACCTCGGCCAGGCGGACCGGCTGCCACCAGTCGAAGGAGGTTGACGATGAGTTGCAGGCATGGCTGGCATGGATGCGGACCGTGGTACGGCCCGGCATACGGTCCCGACTGGTACGGCCCGGCCGACTGGGTAGAGGAACCCCCGCGGACGCGCCGACGTCGCTACGGGAGGCTCGAGAGCGATGAGACCACGGAGGACCTCGAGGCCCGGATCGCCGAGCTGCGCGACGAGGTCCGACGGATGGGCGAGCAGATCGTTCGACTGCGTGGCCGGGAGGACCCAGCGACCGAAGAGCGGTAGCGGGTAAATCAACGCTTGACGGAGTCGCAGCCCGCGAAGAAAGGAGCTTGGTGATGCTGGTGCGCAAACCCTTGATCTGCGGGCTGTGGCTGGTGCTGCTGACGACCTCGGCTTGTGCCGGCGACATCGGCACCGGGACGCGAGAGGTCGCTCCGCCCGTGGTCGTGGCGACCACGACCATCGTGGGTGACCTCACCAGCGTGGTGACCGGTCAAGAGGCCACGGTCGAGGTCTTGATGCCCACCGGCGCCGATCCACGGGCCTACGAGCCCACCCCTGAACAAACGAGGCGGCTCCTCGAGGCAGACCTCATCGTCTCGAGCGGCTTGAGCCTCGAGGCGGGCCTGGCCGAGGCTCTCGATGACGCTGAGCGCCGAGGCGTGCCCATGCTGCGGCTCGGGGAGAGCCTTTGTCCGCTCGTCGAGGCTAGTGGCATCGATGGGATATGCGATCCCTACTGGTGGATGGACCCGCTGCGAGCGGCGGGCGCCGTCGGCCTCATCGCGGACGCCCTGATCTCGGTCCAGGATGGGCAGTGGGTCATGCGCGCGATGGCGGCCGACAGCAGTCTTGGTGACCTCGACCGTGTCATCCGCCTGCGCCTGTCGCGGTGCGACACCTGGCCGCGTCAGCTCATCACGAGCCAGCCCGGACTGGGGTACTTCGCTGAGCGATACGGCTGCGTCGTCACATCGCCCACCGCGGCGCTGGCTGCGGGCATGGGTCGGTCGGACGACCACAACGACGAGCCAGTCTCCGTATTCGTCGACTCGTTGGGAGGACCCGGTTCGGGGGCCGAGACCTACCTGGACCTGATGCTCACGAACGCCGATCGTCTCGCCCATGCCGGGTCCGTGGCGTTCGTCGAACGGGTGCCAACGGGCTCGTGACACGATCAGGAGGCGGACGATGCTACCGAGTACTACCGAAGAGGCGCCCACAAGAGGAACGCGACGACGCCACGAGCTGGACACCGCAAGATCGTGCACGTGCCCGACGCATGGGAAACCCACGCCGTGCCGTCCCTGGCTGGCGAAGCACGTGCCTTGCCAGCGAACCCAGAACGGAGTAGTCGGATGACCGCAGCGGTCCATGTCTCGCCCGTGATCCATCCTGCCGATGACGTCATCGCCGTCGTCGACGACGCTCGAGTCGACGTCACCATCGGCCACCTGCGGGCAGCCGGCTTCACAGAGGCAGACATCCACGTCTTCCGGCTGCCGGAGGGCATCGGAGTCGTAGCCCGCACCTGGTGTCGTCACTCGGGTGTGCCGGCGACGCTCGCGCCCATCCTGGCTACCGTCCTGAGCGACGATCGGACCCTCGAGGAGACCTATCGATCCCAGGGCCTGGCCGAACAGACCGTCCTGGCGGTCCACACCCACAGCCCCGATGACGTCGACGAAGCGAGGCGCGTCCTCCGTGGCTACGGGCCGCACGACACCTGGTACTTCGGACGCTGGGCGGCGACGACGCTCGAGCCGCGACGCGGCATCCGCGATAGACGGACTCCGATGGAAATGACCGCGATGGCGGTCGAGACCAGCGATCCCGTCCAGGCGGCGGCGGTGAGTCCCGTGGCGGACGCGCTGGCGCGACTGCTGGCCGACACCTACACGCTGTATCTCAAGACCCACGGCTATCACTGGAACGTGACCGGGCCGCACTTCGGTTCGCTCCACCTGCTCTTCGAGGAGCAGTACGAGGAGCTCGCGGAGGCGGTCGACGAGATCGCCGGGCGGATACACGCCCTCGGAGCGATGGCGCCCGGCTCACATCGCGAGATGACGCGCCTGACCGCGATCGACGACGAAGAGGGGGTGCCTGATGCGAAGGGGATGATCTGTCGGCTGATCGGCGCGCACGAGACCGTCATCCGCACGGCCCGTGCCGTGATGCACGCTGCCGAGCAGGCCGAAGAGGCCGCGTCGCTCGACCTTGTGACGCGGCGAATAGGCGTCCATGAAAGGACGCTCTGGATGCTCCGCGAGACGGAGCCTGGGGGTGATGACGATGACTGACTGGCCAGACGACATGGAGAAGATCGCACAAGCCCTCGTGGCGCCCGGCAAGGGCATCCTCGCCGCGGACGAGTCGACCGGCACGATCGAGAAGCGGTTCTCGGCGGTCGGCGTGGACTCGACCGCCGAGAGCCGGCGTGCCTACCGCAACCTGCTGTTCACGACGCCCGGCATCGAGGCGCACCTCGGTGGTGTCATCCTGTTCGATGAGACCATCCGCCAGGCAGCCGACGACGGCACGCCGTTCGCCGAGCTGCTCGGCCAGCGTGGCATGATCCCGGGCATCAAGGTCGATCGCGGGGCGAAGCCGTTGGCCGGCGCTCCGGGCGAGAAGGTCACCGAAGGCCTCGACGGCCTCCGGGAGCGGCTCGATGAGTACCGCGAGCTGGGGGCACGGTTCACCAAGTGGCGAGGGGTCATCGCGATCGCCGCCGACCTCCCATCCGACTACGCCATCCACGCCAACGCGCATGCGCTGGCGCGCTTCGCAGCGCTTTCCCAGGCGGCCGGACTCGTGCCCATCGTCGAGCCCGAGGTCCTCATGGAGGGCGAGCACACCATCGAGCGGAGCTTCGAGACGACGAGCCGGACGCTCCAGGCCGTGTTCGCAGAACTGGTCGCCCAGCGGGTCCAGCTCGAAGCGACGCTGCTCAAGCCGAACATGGTGCTGCCGGGCTATGCCTGCGGGGAGCAGGCGGACCCCGAGGAGATCGCGGCCTGGACGATCCGCGCGCTCCGCCGCCATGTGCCCGCTGCCGTGCCCGGTGTCGTCTTCCTGTCGGGCGGTCAGAGCGACGACGATGCGACCGCCAACCTCGGCGCACTGAACCGCGTTGGCGACCAGCCGTGGCAGCTCTCCTTCTCGTACGGGCGTGCGCTGCAAGCGGCGGCGCTCAAGGCGTGGGCCGGTGATGAGGGGAACGTGCCCACCGCGCGATCGGTGTTCGCGGGGCGAGTGGCGGCGGTCGGAGCCGCGCGGCGCGGAGGACTGGGGCCACGTGAAGAGGGCGCGTGATGGCGTCGCCTCGAGATGCTGGGCGCCTCCTCGTCCTCGTCCGCCACGGCGAGAGCGTGTGGAACCGTGAGAACCGCTTCACGGGCTGGACCGATGTCGACCTCACGGAGCGTGGGGTCGACGAGGCCCACGAAGCCGCGCGGCTTTGCGCGAAGCGGGACTCGATCTCGACCTCGCCTTCACCTCGGTCCTGAGACGAGCCATCCGGACGCTCTGGATCATCCAGGACGACCTCGACAGGATGTGGCTCCCGGTGCACCGGTCGTGGCGCCTCAACGAGCGCCACTATGGGGCCCTCCAGGGCCTCGACAAGGGCGAGACGGCGGAGCGGCTCGGCGAGGAGCAGGTCCAGCGCTGGCGTCGCAGCTACGGCGTTCGGCCGCCGCTGCTCGAGCCGGCTGACCCTCGCTGGCCGCGTTCCGACCCGCGCTATGCCACGCTCACCGACGACGAGCTGCCGCGTGGCGAGTCCCTGGCGGATACGATCGTCCGCGTCCTGCCCTACTGGCGCGAGGCCATCGCACCGGCGCTCCGGGCCGGCCAGCGCGTGGCCGTCGTGGCCCACGGCAACAGCTTGCGTGGGCTCGTCATGCATCTCGACAAGCTCGACGAGCGGGATGTCGCCGCGCTCAACATCCCCACCGGCATCCCGCTCGTCTACCGACTGGATGAGCGCCTGGACCCTCTCGAACACCACTATCTCGCCGACCAGGATGCGGTGGCCGCCGCCGTGTCCCGCGTCGTCAGCCAGGGACAGGCACCGATCGAAACCACGGATGGCACGCCGCGGCCCCGAACGGCGACGACCGGGCCGAGTCCTAGTCGATGAAGCCTGCCCTCGACTGCGTCCCCTGTCTGCTGCGCCAGACACTCGACGCGGCCCGGGTCGCGTCGCCCGACCCAGCGGTCCACGAGCAGCTCTTGCGCGAGGTCCTGTCATCGCTGCATGAGGCGGACCTTCGCGGGTCGCCACCGGTCTTGGGGCAAGGGATGCACCGGCGACTGCGCGAGCTCACCGGTCTCGCTGATCCATATGCCGAAGCGAAGGGACGTCAGAACCACCTCGCGGTCTCGCTCCTGCCGGCGCTCGAATCCCAGGTCGCCGCGGCGGCGGACCCCTTCGACCTGGCCGTCAGGCTCGCCATCGCGGGCAACGTCATCGACTTGGGCCCCACTGGGGACCTTGCCGAGTCCGACGTGCATCGCTCGGTCGAGCAGGCGCTCCTGGAGCCGGTCGACGGTCCGCTGGAGGCGTTCCGGTCGGCCGTCGGGCGGGCCGAGCGGATCCTGTATCTGGCGGACAACGCCGGGGAGCTGGCCTTCGACCGACTGCTTGTCGGGCAGCTGGGTCCTCAGAGAGTCACGGTAGCCGTCCGGGGAGGGCCGGTGCTCAACGATGCCACGATGGAGGACGCGAGGTTCGTCGGGATGCTCGATCTCGTGGAGGTGATCGACAACGGCTCGGACGCACCGGGCACCGTCCTGGCTGACACCAGCCCCGCCTTCCGCGAGCGGTTCGCCCAGGCCGACCTGGTGATCGCCAAGGGCCAGGGCAACTACGAGACGCTGTGCGATGAGCCCGCGCCCGTCTGGTTCCTGTTCAAGGTCAAGTGTGGGGTCGTAGCCCGACGGGTCAGCCGTGCCGTCGGCGCACAGGTCATCGTCGGAATCGGGGATGACCAGACCGGTCGCGATGTAGGGCAGCAACGCCACCCCGTCCGGGGATGCCAGTCCCGGGTTCGCAGAGCCATCCGACTAGCGTGAGTCCCTCTTCGGTGGCAGGCCCGGGGACGATCCGTCAGATCGGGACCGCGAAGGCGACCAGCACGAGGGCGAGCGAGCAGGCGAGTTCGAGCATGCCCACCTGGACCGGTCGCAGAGGATGCGACGTCGTCGCCCAGCGCCCCTGCAGCGCCGGCAGAAGAGCGGCGCGAAGCAACAGGATGAGGGCCAGCGCGGCGTACGCGGGGGGCAGCAGCAGGAACGCCGCGACGACCAGGATCGCGTGATAGCCGAGCGACAGGACGGCGAAGCGTGTGTTGCCACGTTCACGCATGACCGACCGGACGACGAGCACCTCGCCCACCAGGAATGCGGCCGCCACGATGGTCATGGTGGTGACCGCAGCGGCCTCCCACGCTCCCGAGACCCATGCCGCCACGGGCACCAGCACGACAGCCTGGGCCACCAAAGCGAGGCTGTTGGCCAAGTCGCGCGGCGTGCCCGGCCTGGCGCCGCCGAGGGTGACGGCGGTCGCGGGCACGAGCACGATGAGCGTGGCCAGCAGGGCCGGCCAGGCCAGGACGAGCGCGAGGCCGCTCACGCCGAAGAGCGTGCCGAAGAGCGCGAGCCGTGGACGGTAGATCGGCGATCGGCGCGAGCGGAACCAGGCCTGGGCCACGCTCGAGACGAGGTACCCCGAGACGGCCGCGACTGCCACCACCGCCTGCGGGGCCGCAGGCTGGCTGGCCGCCACTCCCAGCAGCAGCGGCGTGGCCAGCATCGCCCACGCCCCGTGCTGACGAGGAACGGTGGGCCGGCGAACGGTGGGTGCGGGCGCTACCACCACGGCCTCGGTCGCGGACTACGCGGGTTTCTCAGCCGTGGTCCTCCGCCCCGACACGGACGACCAGGAAGGCCAGGCGGGTCGTGGCGGTGACGCCCCGGATGGCGCCGACCGGAGCGATGGCGGTCATCCCGGTGGACACCTTCCGTTCCGCACCCTCGATGGTCATGAGGCCCTCGCCGTCGAGGAAGTGGAAGACGCCGAGTGGCCCGGCATGGGGCGGGATGCGACCGCCGGGTTCAAGGCCCGCGATGAGGACGCGCAACTCGGGCTCGTCACGCAGGAGCACGGGCTCGGGACCCGGCGCAGCGTAGCGGACCAGCTCTCGCCAGTCAGGGTAGATGGACTCTTCGGACATCGGGTTCGACTCCTTCCTCGTTCGGCCGGCTCGATGGCGCGGCACGTGTTCCACTCGCACGCCGGCCGGACGGCCGACGTGCCCTGATGACCATGAGCACGACCACGATCGCGTAGAGCGCGATGGCGATGACGCCCAGTAGCCCACCCACCTGCCGCAGCTGTGCATCGGGCGCCAGGTCGCCGGCGACCCGCACCGCTACCGACACCTGCAGGACGGCGAGGGGGACGTAGGCGAGCGGATGGAAGCCGATGCGCAGCCCGAGGATGGCCGGGAAGATGATGGGCGCGTGGCCGAAGATCATGCTGAAGACGAAGCCCACCAGGATCGCGTGCAGCAGGGCGTCGTAGGTCGGGCCAGCCCAGAGCATCCCGTTGACCAGCGCGAGCAGGCCGCCCACGGTGAGCCACACGTAGCCGCTCAGGAGGCAGACCGCCACGAAGCGGGGCAGACCCGGTCGGCGGACCGTCAGCCAGGCGATGTCGTATCGGAGGAGCCAGGCGGCGAGCGCCAGCATGGCCAGCCCGGTGAGGCGGATGCCCAGGTCGGCATCGAACGCGATGACCGCCTCGGCCCCGACATAGGCGGCCACGATGAGTCCGAACCCGACCACGGCTCCCTGGCCGAGCCGGCGCATCCTGGCCAGCTCGAGCCGCTCGCCGACGATGGTCAGCACCAGGAAGGCCATCCACCAGGGCACGAGCAGCGGGATGGGTCGGCCAGCCAGCCAGGCGGCGTCGGCGATCAGCAGGAAGGCGGCACCGATGGCCATGACCCCGATGTCGAGCGTCGGCTGGCGCCGGACCATCTCGAGGTTGATGCCCAGCAGGCCGGCCGCGCCGAGGGCGAGCAGGAGCTGGGCCGGCGACGTCGCGCCGAAGACGAGCAGCGCCAGCGTGCCCAGCCCACCCAGGAGGGGCGCGAGGTAGGCGATGGTCAGCCTGCGTCCGGCGACGGCCGAGATGGCGACGGCTCGTTCGAGGGCGATAAGCGTCCCCAGCACGCCCGCAGCCAGGATGGGCCCGTGCAGGCCGGCTCGTTCGGTCACGAATGCGGGCATGGTGTAGCCGATGCGAGCCAGCCCGGCCAAGAGGCCGACGACCATCGCGCTGACCACGATGAGCAGCACGGCCAGGTCGGCACTCGTGCGCGACGAGAGGCGATGACGGGTCACCGGCAGGCCATCATGCGCGGACAGCGGGCTGGACGCATGACGGCCCGGCTGGCGATCAGGCGCATCACGAGCCAACCGCCGACACGGCGTCGCGCGGGTCGGCAGCAGGACCGAGGGCGTCGAGGACCGTGGCCTCGGCCAGGCGATCGAGCAGCGCTTCCTGGGCCCTCGCGAACAGGGAATGGATGTCGCACGGTCGGCCGGCGTCGCAGCTGGACGAGCTGAGCACACAGGTTCGACGTCGGGCGTCGCCTTCGACCGCCTCGATGATCTCGAGCAGCGAGACCTCTCCCGGCGCTCGAGCGAGTCGGTAGCCTCCTCCCCGGCCGAGGGAGGCCTCGACGATCCCGGCCCGGACGAGATCCTGCATGACCTGGGGCAGGAATCGCGGGGGCACCCCCATCCGCTCGGCGATGATGGGTGCCGAGAGCCGCCGGCCGGTTCCCTCGCGGGCGAGGCAGAGCGCGGTACGGATCGCGTAGTCAGCCCGACGGGTCAGCTGCAGTCGCACCAGGGATACCGCTCCTTTCCGTGAGAAGGGGCCGAATGGCCCTGCCTACCGCCCTATTCCATCACTAAGTTAATTAGCGTTGTTGTCATCATAGCGGAAGCCCGGAGGATCCATCGATGCGGTTTCACCCCCAAACATGCGACGTCGGGGCCGACCCCTCGTCGGTCTGGCACGCTTCCAGGTGTTCGCACCGTCCCGGCGGCGGTCATGCTCGCGACCCTGCTGCTGGCGACGCTCATCGGTAGCGGCTCGACGCTCGGCGCGGCCCCGATCGACGAGGTCATCCCCGTCCTCGTGCCCAAGGCCGAACTCGCCCCGGCGCCCGAGTCCGAAATCAACGTCGCCTATGCACCGAACGTTCCACCCCCGTCCGGCCGCACCGAGCCGGCTATCGTGGAGGTCGCCTTCGAGGTCGTCGAGGGCGTGGCCAACATCGACCCGACCAACAGCGTCCAGTACCGCACCTGGGGTTACCGTGTTCCGGGTGACGACGAGGTCATCTCGGGCACGCCGGGCCCCATGATCCGGGCTCGTGTCGGCGATGTGCTCCGCTTCACTATCACCAACCCGGCGAGCAACTCGATGCCCCACAACGTCGACTTCCACGCCGTGACCGGACAGGGCGGGGGCGCGGCGGACACCTCGGTCGCACCGGGCCAGACCGCGGTCATCGAGGCCCGGCTGCTCTACCCGGGCATGTTCATGTACCACTGCGCCTTCGGTGACGTGCCATTACATATCGCACAGGGCATGTACGGTGGGATCCTCGTCGACCCCGCTGAGCCGCTACCCCCGGTCGACCACGAGCTGTACATCGTGCAGTCGGAGTTCTACACGACCGGGACCGAGAGCGGGCTGGTCGAGACCGATCGCCAGGCCCTCACCGACGAGTCGCCCAACTATGTCGTCTTCAACGGCGCCAAGGGCTCCCTGGTCGGCGAGAACGCCCCGCACATGCAGGTCGGTGAGCGCACCCGCATCTATTTCATCGACGCCGGCCCGGACCTCGACTCGAATTTCCATCCCATCGGCTCGCACTGGGACGTCGTCTATCCCGAGGCGGCGCTGCTCAACCCGCCCCTCCGTGGCTCGCAGACGACCCTCGTTCCGGCCGGTGGGGGGACGGTGGTCGAGCTCGTCGGCCGGGTGCCCAGCACCATCGTCCTCGTCGACCACGCCATCAGCCGCGCCTTCGACAAGGGCGCCCTGGGACAGATCGTCATCGAGGGCGAACCCGATCCCGAGATCTTCGAGGCCACGCAGCCAGCAGGCTGACCATCGATGAGCCTCTGGGTCGCGGGGCCGGTCGCCAGGTGATCGGCCTCGGCGGTCCGCTTAGCGGACGGAGAGCGGTCGACCGCCACACCGACCGGCTCGTGGCCATGACGTCGATCGTGGTGGCCATCGGGTTCCTGGGCACGGCCGCGATCGCGCTCTTCCTGCCTTCGGCGCAGCGGCTCGGCATGTGGCTGCCGCTCCACCTGGCCATGGCTGGTGCCGCGTCGGTGGCCATCGCCGGCGTCATGCCCTTCTTCAGCGCGGCCTTCGCCACGGCCCAGCCCGTCGATGCGCGACTCCGCTGGAGCTCGATCGCCGCGGTGGCGGGCGGTGCTGCCATGGTCAGCCTCGGCCTCGTCGGCAGCCAGCTGTCCCTAGCTGCGCTGGGGGGCATCACCTACCTCGCGGGCATCGCCCTGACCGCGGTCAGCACCTACGCTCCGCTCGCAGGCGGGCTCGGCCCCCGCGGTGGGGTAGTCGCCCTGGGCTACGGGGCAGCTCTGATCATGGTCGGCCTCGGTGTGCTGCTGGCGACCCTCTTTCTGGCCGGCTGGCCACCGATCGTGAGCGCCTGGGCCTACCTGAAGCCGGCGCACGCTTGGCTCAATCTCATCGGCTTCGTATCGCTCATCATCGCCACCACGCTGCTGCACTTCTTCCCCACGGTCATCGGCGCACGCATGAAGCGCTCGCGTGCTGCGCACGCGACCATCGCCGGCCTGGCTCTCGGCGCAGCGGCGGTGGCGGCGGGTTTCGGGCTGCGTTCTGACCTGCTGGCACGGCTCGGCGCCCTCGCGACTCTCGCCGGCGCAGCCGCGCTGGGCATCTATGCCTGGGACGTGTGGAGGACGCGTGCTCGCTGGACGGGCGACGCAGGCTGGCATCGCTTCGCCATGGGTGGGCTCATCTCGGCCATCGCCTGGTTCGAGCTGGGGCTGGTCATCGCCACCGGGCGGATCCTGTGGGTCGGGATCGGCCCACAGGCGACGCGGAGCGACCTCTTCGTGGTCCCGCTGGTGGCCGGCTGGGCCGGGCTGGCTGTACTGGCCGCGGCGACCCACCTGGTGCCATCCGTCGGCACGGGAGGGCCGCTCGCCCACGCACGTCAGCGTCAGCTCCTCGGTCGCGCGGCGACGGTCCGGCTGGCTGGTGCGAATGGCGGTGTCACGACCTTGGCACTGGGCGTCACCTTGGGCTTCGACGCACTGGCCGTCGGCGGCGCCATCCTGGTGAGCCTGGCCGTAGCCGCCACGGCCGTACTGGTCATGGCTGCCGTCGCCGACGGCCTCCGGGACAGTCCGCGCCAAGGAGTCGGCGGCTAGTCGGTCGTCAGTCTGGCCTGGTCGGGGGATCTCAGCAGACGACGATAGGCCTCTCCGCGGATGCATCCGGCCGCCAGGCCCGGTCGATGATGGCCCGCAGCCGGTAGTCGACTCGGAGGCCGTCGGTCTCGCAGGTCGGTGGCGCGTCGGATGGGATCGTGAGCGACACTCGCGCACCGCCACGGAGCGCCTCGATCGGCAGCTCGACCGACGAGCACACGACCTGCAGGTCCCTGGCTGCGTCGATGTCCGCGACCAGCTCCACCCGGGCGCTCCGTCCCGAGACCGCTCCTGGCCAGGTGATCGTCACCTCCATCGTCGTACCCGCGTCGATCGGCGGGGGCGGGTGGACGGCGAGTGTCGCACCGTCGTCATCCCACGAGTCGTGCATCGCGCCCGCGCCGACGTCGATGACCCCGGCCCGCAGCAGGTCCCGGTGCTGGCGGACCTCCACGAGCGCCGCGACCCGCTCATCGCGGCCCATCTCGACGTCCCACCGAGCCTCGACCGCCCAGGCCACGAGCGCGCTCCCAGCATGAGCCGACGGAGGCCCGAGCCTGGGCGCCGGGATCAGGAAGGGCAGGTCGAGCGCCTGGCCGACGCCGAGCGTCGCGGGCACGACCGGCTCGGTGAACTCGAGCGCCTCGACGACTCGGCCCCGGACCTCGACCCACTCCTCCCGGCTGGTGACCTGCCCCTTGCTGTCCCGTTGCTCGTGGCTCCGCTCCTCCTCGGAGAGCCGGACGCCGACGAGCCGGATCCCCGCCCGCCGTCCGTCGATGGGTTCCCGGGCCACGACCCGGACCCGCCCGCGGATGGCCTCCCCTACCCGTGTCGGCGACTCGACCTCGATGACGCCGTCGAGGCCGGCCGTCGTGGGGCGGATCAACTCGGCAGGGTCCACGAGCGGCAGCGGATGGCCTCGCCCCGGCGCGGCGAGACGAGGGCCGTCGAGCGCATCGAACGGCGCGGGCGCGTCGCCACGGTGACCCATGAGGCCAAGGAAGCCGCCCTCGCCGTACGAACGGACGTCGTCGATCGAGGCGAGGAAGCTGGCGTGTGTCTGGCGGTCGTCCACGGGGCACGGCTCCGGAATGCGCGTTCGCCGCATTGTGCACCCGGCCGGGAGTGGTCGGTAGGCCCACCGTCCCAGCGGGAGGCCTACCTCGACGGATGCTCCACGAACGGGCTCCGGCGGGCCATCCGGGCTCCTACGACCCCGGGTACGGAAGCGGTCGCTCCGTACCCGGAGCTACAAGGGCTCGCGATGCCTGCACCTTTCCGGGTGCTCGCGGGCAACGCTCGAGACGCAATCGGCGGGCACCGACGAAGCGATCGGAGCCGCCTTCTCGGTCGACTCTGACGGTGTTTGGTGTTCGAGCCGTCTAACAGGAGCCGCTTCAAGACCAGGCGATCCCCACGACGACGGACAGCGACCTCGGCGAACTCGGTCGGGCTCGGCTCGATCCTCCGGCTGAATGAGCCGCAGTCGATCCGGCCAGCAACGTTCTCTGCCCGCCAGCGACCCTCGACGGGGACGAGAACCGCGCGACCCGATGCGTCGTCATCCCCCAGCACCTCCGCGGTGCCCCACTGGGCCACGGTGAACGTGCAGGTCACGTGCTCGCCGCGGTCGAAGTTGATGATCGCCGACCGGGTCGTAGCGTCGCCGGCGCTCAGGGTCGCGCTGTCAGCATCGTCACAGCTCACGTCGATCACGTCGAACCCCGGGACCGGATCGTGGAGCGGCGAGGTGTAGGTCCCCGGTGCCAGGTCGGGCTCGGCGAACCACTCCCCGTGGACGAGCGGGTCGGCCCGCCGGGGCTCGCTCGAGCAGATACCGGGGACACCGCTCGTGTCGAAGGTGCCCGCAGTGATCCTGCAAGGAGCCTGCAACGGAATCGCGCCTTCTGGTCCGACCGTCTGCAGGCCAGCCAAGCGTACGCTCGAGCTATGAACACACACGCGGCGGATGCACCAAGCGCCGACCCTGAGGATCCTCGAACGAGCGGCGAGCAGCCTCCATTTCCTGAGCAACGCCAGTCACCGCCCGGCCTGGAGGCAAGGATGGAGCCGTCGCCCGACTACGGCGAGGACACCTATGAGGGTCACGGACGGCTGACCGGCAAGGTCGCCCTGATCACTGGCGCTGATAGCGGCATCGGACGCGCCGTCGCGCTGGCCTACGCCCGTGAGGGAGCCGATGTCGTCGTGTCCTACCTGGACGAGCACGAAGACGCGCAGGTCACCTGTGGGATCGTCGACCAGGCCGGCCGCAGATTCGTCGATGCACCTGGTGACATCGGCAGCGAGCGCCACAGCCGGGCCCTCGTGGAGCGCACGGTCGACGAGCTGGGTCGACTCGACATCCTGGTAAACAACGCGGCTCACCAGGATCGGTTCGAACGCTTCGAGGACATCACGTCGGCGGAGTGGCACCGAACGTTCGACACCAACATCCATGCCATGTTCTACCTCAGCCAAGCGGCGCACCCACACCTGCGTCCCGGCTCCTCGATCATCAACACGACATCGGTGCAAGCCTATTCGCCCTCGGCGAACCTGCTCGCCTACGCCACCACCAAGGGCGCCATCCTGACCTTCACCAAGGGCCTCAGCCAGTTGCTCATCGATGACGGCATTCGCGTCAACGCGGTGGCACCGGGTCCCATCTGGACTCCGATCATCCCCGCGTCGACAGACGCCGAGAAGACTGCGGAGTTCGGGGGACAAGCCCCGCTCAAGCGACCAGGGCAGCCCCGGGAGCTCGCACCGGTGTACGTGTTGCTCGCCTCGGACGAGGCAAGCTACATCACAGGTACGGTCTACACCGTAGCCGGCGGCATGCCCCTCCCGTAGGCGTGACCGCGGCGCATCGAGCGCGGCCGTCCCGCCCGCACCGACCGACTCCCGGCGCGACATCTCCTCGGGGGTCGCAGCGTTCGTCCTCTGGGAGGCCTGGCAGCGCTGGAACCAGAATCCGGAGATCTCCGGCGGTCTCATGCTGGTCGTTGCCATCGTGGGCGGTGGGGCCAATCTCGTTGCGTTTCTGCTCCTGCGAGGCCCCCAGGCCCGCAGCCTGAACATGCGCGGCGCCTACCTCGAGGTCCTGGGGGACCTGCTCGGATCTGTGGCTGTGATCGTGGCCGCGGTCGTCATCGCGCTCACCGGGTTCACGCAGGCTGATGCCATCGCCTCGGCCGCGATCGGGCTCATGTTCCTGCCGCGCACGTGGGGACTTCTGCGGGACGCGGTCGACGTCCTGTTGGAGGCCACCCCCAAAGACGTCGACCTCGAGAAGGTTCGGCGCCACATCCTCCGGCGCGCGCCGGGGCATCAGTCGTCGTCCTCGCCCCGGAGCGCCTCGATGCCCTCACGCACGAGGAGCACGACGATGCCCAGGGCCGCGACCGGATCGGCCCACCACCAGCCGAAGGCGGCGTTGAGCGCGAGCCCGGTGAGGGTCACGACCGAGAGGTACCAGCAGGCGTAGGTCTGCTGGGCATCGGCGACGAGGGCGCGACTCCCGAGTGCTTCACCCGTCCGTCGCTTCGCGCGAGCGAGCCAGAGCATCACTGCGATGGAGACAGCCGTCAAGGCGATGCCGACCGGACTCGCGTCGGGCGCCTCCTGCCTCGGCGAGCGAGCGGATGGCCTCGAACCCGACGTAGGCCGCCAGCAGGAGGAAGGCCATGCCGACCAGTCGCTCGGCGCGGCGCTCGACCCGCTCGACGGCCTCCTCGTCGAGCCGACCGCGGGCCTCGGCCGAGAGGCGCCAGATGAGGACGAGGCCCGAGATCGTCTCCACGAAGCTGTCGACGCCGAAGCCGATGAGCGCGATGCTGCCAGCCGCGAGCCCGGCGCCGACCGCGATGAGGCCTTCCGCGATGTTCCAGCCGACGGTGAGGTACTCGAGGCGCAGGCCACGACGCAGCAGGTCGAGACGCGTCCCCGCGAGGCCCGTCATGGCGAAGGGCTGCCTGCCGCGCCACCCTCGTCCTGGTCCGGTCGCTTCGTCTGCATTTCCACGGTCCGCAGTATGCCCTCGGACCAGCGCCGGACTCCGCTCCGGCTTGACCCCACGTTTCTCTTTGAGCCTCGTTTCGTGTTCCCAACCCCAGGGACCGCCTCAGCCTGCGGTTTCTCGAGACGCGGTCGCTCGCGACGATACCGTGTGCCATGCACGAACCAGAAGACCGGGCGCTCCGGCGCCCGGTCTTCGATGCTCGT
The DNA here is from genome assembly GCA_963731995.1 of uncultured Chloroflexia bacterium. Classification (GTDB taxonomy): domain Bacteria; phylum Chloroflexota; class Limnocylindria; order Limnocylindrales; family CSP1-4; genus JAFMJV01. The sequence goes on along the minus strand of CAVSXV010000004.1, from coordinate 307,749 downwards.
CTACGATCGTCGAGCGACGGTGATTACCGCTCGTTCACGCCTCGCCGACGGCGATGAGGTTGCCCTCGGGATCGCGGAACCAAGCACCCCGAAATGTGCCCATCCGGACGATCGATGTATCAGGGTCGTAGCCCTCCATGTCAACCGTCTCGAAGCGCACGCCGCGTTCCTTGAGCTCGCGCACCTCCCGATCGAGGTCATCGACGCGGAACGTGAGCTGGGTATGGTTGCCAGACGGCCTGCCGCTCGAAGGGAAGACGAGGAACTCGTTCCCGTCGCCGACCTTGTATGACACTCCCTCGTCCGAGGTGTTGGTGGCCCGGAACCCGAGAGTGGGGCCCCAGGTAGGACGCCAGCCTGTGACGCCCGCCGTCGATGTCGCGACAAACCACCGCGCGCCGCCCTGGCAGCGGTATCTCAACACCCGCTGGTCAGACACCTGCCGCGGTCGCGGCCCCACGCTCGAGCTCGAGGCGCTCGACGACGATGCTGGGCTCGCCCTCCCAGCGCTCGAACAGGGCATCGTGCAGCACGATGCCGAGCTCGTCGGCCATCTGCTCCTGGTCGAACTCGTCCACCACGCCGGTGAAGTGCACATCGTCCTCGTCGCTGACGAGATCGGAGATGGCGAACGGCACCGTGGGGGACATGGAGTAGCCGCTCACGAAGGCCGTCGAGCGGATGACCACCAACAGCTCATCGTCGGTTCCTTCACCCTGGACCACGAACGTGCGGTCAGTCAGGAGCTCATCCACCTCACCGTCGCTGACGACCCGATGGCCCTCGAACGCGGCCGGCTCATCGACGATCTGGGCCACACTCGCCTCTGCTGGAGGGCCGCTGGAGCCGCCAACGACGACGACCGTGCCGATGGCGATCAGAGCTCCGATGCCAAGGGCAGCGAGCAAGGTGCGGCCTCGGCCGGGTGGCTCCGGCCAGTCTCGTAACTCCGAGCCTGTGCGCCGGTCGCCATCCCGGGTGCGGGGTGCCGTGTTCATCGAGAAAGCCATGGTCGTAACCTCGTGTGTCGATGGGGTGGGGTTCGGTGGCCCGGCGCAGGCGCTGGGGCACCTGCAGGGGCGAGGTTGGACAGCCTCGGGCGTAGCGGGTAACGGTCGCGCGGCCATGGGCGCGGCCAGGCTTGCAGCGACCTTGCATCGAGAGGGGCGGTCTGGCTGCTCGTGAGTCAGCGGCGGCGGCGACGTGGGCTTCGTTCGATCGCGCCCGCATACTGACGATCCTCTCGCCCGCATCGGAGCCACGCCCATGGGCAAGCTGATCTACAACCTGAACGTCTCGCTCGACGGCTTCATCGAGAGCGTAGACCACGGCCTGGACTGGTCGGTCGTCGACGAGGAGCTGCACACCTGGTTCAACGAACGCTCCCGGTCGCTCGATGCGGAGCTGTACGGGCGGCGGATCTACGAGCTGATGGCGGCGTATTGGCCGACGGCCGCGTCCGATCCCGCGGCGACCGAGCCGGAGCGCGAGTTCGCCCGCATCTGGAACGCGATGCCGCGGATCGTCTTCTCGACCACCCTCGAATCGGTGAGACCGGGTTGCCGGCTGGTGGCGGGCGACGTGGCCGATCGCCTGGCCGAGATCCGTTCCGAGTTCCCTGGCGACCTCGGTGTCGCCGGTGCGACGCTGGCGTCGGCGTTCATCGAACGCGGGCTCGTGGATGAGTACCGGCTCGTCGTGCATCCGGTCATCCTCGGCGCCGGCAGGCCCTTCTTCCCAGCCCTCAGGGAGCGCATCGGCCTGCGACTGTTGGAGACGCGGACGTTCGGGTCCGGCGTCGTGTACCTCGGCTACGAGACCGTGAGGTGAGCCGCACCGACCGGTCACCACGGACCACCGGTCACCACATATGTGCGATGTAGTCGCCCAGGGACCCCGCAGCGTGTTGCGCGCGGGTCCTCGGCGATTTGGGGATGCTCGATACACACCGACGCTCCGGTGTCGCGCTCCGGTGTCTCCGGGTCCGCGGGCAAGAACCGCTCCGACCAACTATGGAGCGTATTGCCGTTTCCGCATCACGATGCTAGCATCATGCATCATGTCCGAGCTGCGTCGAACCACGGTCACGGCACCTCGTGCCACCCTCCGCACGCTCGAAGCAGAGGCGCAACGTCGGGGAGTGCCTTTGACGACGCTCCTGCGCGAAGCCGTCGAGGAGAAGGCGAGCGCACTCCGCAGGCAACGGCGCCCCCACGTGGGTGTCGCACGGTCGGCGGACGGGCGCGGCGCGCGGGAGCTCACGTCCGAGCCGATCGCGGAAGAGCCGCGGTCGTCGTGGCGCTGATCTGCGATACAGGCCCGCTACTGGCCGCACTCGACGCGGCCGATCCCGACCATGAGCCGTGTGCGCGTCTGCTCCTGGAGTCCGACGAGGACCTCGTCGTCCCCGCACTGGTACTCGCGGAGCTGGACTACTGGTGTGCCCGCCGCCTACCCGGTGGGGCGTGGTTCGTGTTCCTCGATGACGTGCTCGCGGGGGTCTACCGCGTGGAGCCCCCGACGGCTGTCGACCTCGCCCGCTGCCGTGCCCTACAGGCTCGCTACGACGATCTCACGCTGGGGGTCGTCGATGCCAGCGTGATCGCACTCACCGAGCGCCTGGACGAGTCCAAGGTCGCCACGCTCGACCAGCGCCACTTCAGAGCCGTGCGACCGGCTCATATCGAGGCTCTGTCGCTCCTGCCGTGAGTCTTGGGGCTCGCCGTGAGCTCTTCGTAGGCAGCCTCGCCAGCACACATCAGGGTCTCAGGGTCTGCGGAAGCAGATGTCGAAGCCCATGACGTTCGCGGCGTCGGCACGCCGGGCCCACGTGCCGCCCCACCAGCCCCGGGATTGACCCTGGTGCGTCTCGTGGGGCAAGGCGTTGGACCTACGACAACTTGTCGTAGTACCATCCCACGGACAGAAAGCGACCCTCGCCTCGTGCGCCAGTGGCGCCGTGGCCACCGCAAACAGGAGGGAGCCCAAGCCTTGCACCGCTCGATCACCATCACCTCGCTGCTCGTCGCGCTCGCGGTCCTCTTCACGGCCATGCCGACAGCAGCTCGCAGCAAGATCGCCCTCGGCGTCTCGGACCCCAAACGAGGGGCACTCGAGGAACACCTGGCTGAGGTCCAGCAGTACTACCCGGCGCACCTGGCCCCCTACAAGCCCGCGATGTGGTCGCTGTGGAGCAGTTGGGGCAGTCGTGATGGTACGGGCCGGAAGACCTGCCTGCCCGGTCGTGGCAGCTGCTACTTCCCTGTCGAGGAAGCCGACAAGCTCATGGAGATGGGCATCACACCCGTGGTCTGGTGGCAGCCAACGGATGACTCGGCGTCCAGCAAGAAGTTCTGGTCGGACTACGGGGTCATCGCTTCAGGCCGCCACGACAGGTACATCAGGCAATGGGCCCGAGCCCTCAAGTCTGTCGCCCAGAAGAACAAGGGCAAAGGGCCGATCCTGGTGCGTTTCGCGCATGAGAATGCGGGCGGGTGGTTCCCGTGGTCGCTGAAGAATTGGAGCAACAATCCAAGGAAGTTCAAGAGAGCTTGGCGGCACATCGTCAAGCTGTTCCGGAAGGAAAGAGTCTTCCGCAGGCACGTTCGCTTCGTCTGGAGCAACTACCTGCCGCGCAAGAAGTCGTATCCGGGCGACAAATGGGTCGACTACATCGGCGTCACCATCCTGAACTTCGGCGCCCAGAAGAAATGGAAGCCGATGCCTGGCCAGGTGAGGCGCGGAGTCAGGTTGGCAAAGAAGGTCAGCAGACGGAAGCCGGTCATGCTCGCCGAGGTCGCATCGCACTACAAGGGCGGCAACAAGGCGAGGTGGATCAGGAACGGCTACCTGAAGACCTACCGGAAGTTCCCGAAGGTCAAGGCCATCCTGTACCTCGATACCAACCAGCCAGCCGCTCAGGGTCGCCTCGGGCATCCTGACTGGCGTCTCGTACAGCCACTCAACGGCAGCGCCTTGGCGGCCTACGCGAACATCGCCAAGCGGAAGGCGTTCCAGGGCCACATACCAAAGAGGTAGGGGCCAAAGTCCAGCGGACACCCTGTCGCGGAGCCTACGCACGGGCCGCGATCCGCTGCCAGAACGGCAGCCCGTTTCCTGGCCGCGGCAGCCGTTCATCGAGTCTGCCCACCCCTTTCGGGCCGACTGAAGGTCGAGCAACGCGAGCTGCCGATGGCGTCTCCTGCGCTCGTCATGGCCTCGTTGTAGGGTGATTCGCGAGAGGGAGGCATGAGCGAAGACGAGACCGCGTAGGAGGGACACGCCATGATCGTCCAGCGAAGGATCCTGCTCGCCGCCGCATCCGCCCTGGCGCTGGTGCTGGCGACGGTGGCTCCGGCCGCAGGGGCCACCCGAAAGGCAACGCCAAGCCCACTCCGCACGGGGAACCTGCTGCGCGTCAAGGACATCGCCGCCAACGGCAGCACCAGCAAGGGCCGAATCGTCGCGGTCGGCTGGCGCGAGGCCAGCGAACCCGGTCGGCTCTACCTCGCCTTCAGCCGGGACGGCGGCAAGGATTACCGGCGCAGCAACGGGAGGCTGCGCAGATACCCGGTGGTCGGTGACCCCAAGCTGGGCATCTCGCTGGATGTCTGTGCCAACCGCGTCTGGGCCGCGACTGGATATGGTCGACGTTCGGACAGGCCCGGTGACTCCGATGTCCTGATGACCAGCCGCATCATCGGTGGTGGTGCGTCGCAGGCGTTCATGACCGACTCGAGCGCCGACCGCCGGGTCCGCGATATGACGATCAGCTGCGTGGGCAACCGTTACCTCGCTATCGGCTGGCTCAACAAGAACGGCAACAACAAGACGACCGCTCGCCTGATGATCCGCAGCGTGGAGAGGCTGGGCACGCCGCCATCGTTCAAGAAGGTCTACAACCTCGGGCGAGCCGACTTCAAGAGCGGCCTTGATGTGGCCGCTACGCCCGAATCAGTAGCTGTGTCCTTCGTGCGTGACGGCCGCCTCCGCCTGAAGCGGTTCGAGGTGGATCGGAGCACGCCCGGCGCCATCAGCGGGGAGCCGCTGAAGACCGTCGTCTGGAAGGCCGTCCAGCATCCCCAGATGGCGGCCAAGTGGAACCGCCTCGTGGTGGCCTACACCCAGCGCGGCAAGATCCGAGCGAAGGTGAGTAAGGACCAGGGCGAGACCCTCAGCCGCCCGACCACGCTGGTCCGCACGGGTGGGGCCAGGAACCCATCGAAAGCGCAGTCCATCGCTGTCGTCGGTGATCGCATCGTGGCCACCGCCAGGGTCTACAGCAAAGCCAGCGGCTACGAGCCGCAGCGCATCGAGTCTTCCACCTTCGGCGAGGAGTGGAGCACGCGCACGTTCGGCAACGACGGGGCCCGACGCGCGGCGTTGCTCAAGACGAAGGGCCAACAACCGCTGCTCATCGAGGCTTGGCACAACAACGCGCCAAAGGGTTCCCTCGACACCCTGCGCGCGCGCTATGAGCTGCCATAGGGCTCATCGGCTCATCGAGCGGACCGACGTGCAGACGTTCACCTGCTGCTTCGAGACCGTGCTCAGCCGATGGATGCTGTGGCTCCGGCTGGCGCCGCACGGAGGAAGTCACCGAACGCCTTGCGGCCATATCTCAGGTCTGGCCGCCGCTGCCGCGGCAGAGCCACCACCCTACGCCGGGCGCGCAAGCCCCGACATCGTCGAGTCGCAGGCGTTCCGAACGTCGAAGTCGGTGCCAGCATCGAGTGCGTCGGACCGGCCCTTGGTCGATTGCGCCAGTAGCTGCGCTCGAGACCCCCACACGTCCCCGCTGCTGCCGATGTCTACCTCTTGACTGCCTCCGCGTCGAGTGTACTATGCACTGGTAATACCGGTAAGTCCGGTAACCATAGGAGGACATGATGAGGGAACATTCGCGCAAGCCGGCCTCGTTGGCCGCCGTGTCGATGGCGTTCGGCATCGTGGTGACAGCGTGGGCGGGCGGCCCTGGTGCAGCGGTCGCTAGCGCACAGGACGCAGACTTCGACTGGCGTCAATTCGAAGGCGAGAGCATCCGGGTGCTGCTCAACCAGCATCCGTGGCAGGAGGCCGTCGAGCCCTTGATCCCTGAATTCGAGGAGCTCACCGGGATCAACGTCGAAGTCGAGAAGCTCCCAGAGGAACAGTTCCGTCAGCGTGTACAGGTCGAGTTGACCGCGGGGTCCAGTGACCTCGATGTGTACATGACCAGCCTGCTCAACGAAGGCGCCAAGTTCGCCAGGAATGGGTGGTACAAGGACCTTCGTCAGTTCGTCGACGATCCGTCGTTGACCAGCCCTGATTACGCGTTCAACGACTTTGGGGACGTCCTCATCGACAGCCACACCTACGACGGCACCCTGGTCGCGATCCCGATCCAGCTCGAGACCCAGATGCTCTACTACCGCAAGGACATCCTCGAGGCTGCGGGCGTGGAAGTGCCGACCACGATGGACGAACTGGAGCAGGTCGCCAAGGCGATCGATGACCCCAACGGGATCAGAGCATTCGTCTCCCGCGGCAAGGGTCGGGCGGCTGTGACGCAGATCTCGACGTACCTCTACAACTTCGGCGGAGAGTGGACCAAGGACGGGACATTCGAGGCAGGTTTCAACACCCCCGAGGGCCTGGCGGCGTTCGACTTCTACACGCGCATGCTGCGCGAGTACGGGCCACGCGGCACGACGAACATGAGCTGGGAAGAAGCCCTTCCGATGTTCTCGAGCGGACAGGTCGCGATGTACACCGATGCCAGCACGTTCCTCCCGAATGTGCTTGCAGATGGCACGCCCGAGGTCGTTGACAACCTCGGCTTCGCCCCGATGCCGAGCGGTCCCGGTGGCGACTACCAGTCGTTCTTCGGGTGGGCGCTCGCGATGTCGGCCTTCACGGAGAAGGCAGGCCCGAGCTGGTTGTTCATGGAGTGGGCGACCTCGCCGGAGGTGGTCGAGCGGATCACCGTTGATAACCAGGTCATGGGCGGTCGCTCGTCCGTAGACTTTGGCGACGCCTTCCCGCAGGAATGGGTCGACGCGTTCACGTCGTCGATTCCTCAGGCCCGCCCCCAGCTTCCCTCCGTCATCCCAGTCTCCGAGGTGCGCGACGTCATCGGCGTCCCGATCATCACGGGCATCGAAGGTGGCGATCTGTCAGCGGCGATGGCCGCCGCGGAAGAGCAATTCAACGCAACGGTTGAAGCCGCGGAGTGACCCTATTGCTCCGGTTGCTTGCCGCTGGCGGCAAGCAACCGGAGCCATCACAACGGCGCGATGTTCCATCGATGGACCGACAATTCGGAGCGGATCCACAGCCGGGAAGGAGACGCGGTGGAACTCGAGCGCCACGTCGTCTTGGTCCGGATGATGGCACCCGGCAGGACGATGCGCGATCGCGTGCCGGCCGGCTCCCATCACCTTGCCTACGACGAAACCGGGACGCCGCCAGGTGACCCTCCGCTCGTCACGGGACCGGTAGCGCACGCTGTGGGGACTGGCGCTCCCGACGAGCGGTGGGCCCAGTGATGGGCCAACAAACCCCGGGTTTCCGAAGGCGGGGAATCGCTGCGCCCGAAAAGGCTTCGGCTGGGCTCGCGGCCGAGCGAACTCGAGCTGGGCGGATCCTGATCGCTCCAGCCGTAGTTTTCGTGGCCGCGATGATGATCGCGCCCCTCGCGTTCAACGTCTGGCTGTCCTTCGTGCGATGGACAGGCGGGGTCCGGCAAAGCCCGGAATGGGTCGGGATCGATAACTACCTTCGGATCGGCGGGGACACCCGGTTCTTCGACGCGCTGGGGCGGACCGCGGCTTTCACCATCGCCGCCGTCGGGATCGAGGTCGTACTGGGCGTGGCCATCGCCGTCCTCCTGCATCGTGAGTTCTTCGCTCGGGGCCTGATGCGGACATTGCTGCTGCTTCCGATGGTGGCCACCCCGGTGGCGATCGCGCTCGTGTGGCGACTCATGTACGAGCCCAATGCAGGGGTGCTCAACGATCTCCTTGCCGCGGTCGGCATCCCCGCCAATGACTTCATCGCCTCCTCGGAAGCAGTCCTGCGTTGGCTCATCGTGGTCGACGTTTGGGAATGGACGCCCCTCATCGCGTTGATCGTCGCCGCCAGCTTGGCGGCCCAGCCGACTGACATGTACGAAGCCGCGGCAGTCGATGGCGCCAGCGCCTGGCAGGTGTTCTGGCGGATCACACTCCCGGCCATCAGGCCCGCGATCGTGATCGCAGCCGTGTTCCGGATGATCGATGCCCTCAAGACCTTCGACATCATCTGGGTCATGACGCAGGGAGGTCCGGGCTTTGCCTCCGAGACCCTCAACATCTACATCTACAAGCAGACATTCGAGGCACAGAACCTTGGCTACTCGGCCGCGATGCTCAACGTCTTCTTCGTGATCGTCGTCGGGTCTGCCCTGTTCCTCCTTCGCTTCAGGAGGGTCGGCGTATGAGCACCCGGCAGGGGCGGGTCCTTCGTCGAGCCGGGTTCTACATCCTCGTGCTCGTGACGGCTCTGCCGGTCGTGGGGGTCTTCTACTACATGATCAGCACCTCCCTCAAGTCGACAGCCGACATTGCGAGCCCCGACTTCAAGTTCCTGTTCACGCCCACGCTCGACAACTACATCGAGGTCTTCGTCGAAAACGAGTTCCTGCTGTTCTTCTGGAACTCGATGATCATCGGACTCGGGTCCACGCTGCTGGGTCTGCTCATCGGCATTCCGGCGGCGTATGCGATCGCGAAGCATGGCGTAAAGCTGTTCGGCACGGTCATCCTCGCTGGGCGGGTGGCGCCTGGCATCGCCCTGCTGATCCCCTGGTTCGTGATCTTCAGTCGCATCGGCTGGACGGACACCTATCAGGCTCTGATCCTCGCCCATCTGCTGCAGAACCTCCCGTTGATGGTGTTCCTTCTCATCGGCTTCTTCGAGGACGTCCCAGACGAGATCATCGAGTCTGCCCGCGTCGACGGGGCACGCACGCGGACCATCCTTTGGTCCATCGTGATCCCGGTCGCGAAGGGTGGGATCGCGGCGACCGCGATCCTCGGCTTCCTGTTCAGCTGGAACCACTTCATGTTCTCGATCGTGCTCTCGGGCAACGACACCCGGACATTGCCCGTCGCAGTCTTCAACTTCATGAGCTACGGCTCCGTTAACTGGGGAGCGATCACTGCGGCGGCGGCCACCATGGCATTGCCAGCCATCGTCCTGACCCTCTTCGTCCAACGCCATATCGTTCAGGGCCTTTCCGCCGGAGCGGTCAAGGGCTAGGTGCAGTCGTCCGCCGAGGCAGAGTCGGCTCGAGACACACGCCACATTGCTCGTCAACGGAGGCGAAAGTGAAAGGAGCGCAAAGGTTGGCCGCAAGGCCTACAGCTGCGGAGATCCGAGACGCCATCGAGTCCGATATCTTGACCGGCCGCCTACCGGTCGGCGCCACGCTCCAAAGCGAGCGGGCGCTTGCCGACGCAAACGGCGTGGGTCGGCCCATGGTGCGCGAGGCGCTCCGCAACCTGGCGGGCAGAGGCCTTATCGAAATCTCGCCTGGGCGCGGTACCTTCGTCAAGGGAATCACGGGTTTTGGTCGGCTCAACTCGATCGACGTCATGCGAGAATCGACCGCGCGCCAACTCGTGGAGGCGCGCGTGATCCTGGAGTCCCAAACGTCCCGTCTGGCTGCGGCGCGTGCGACCGAGCGTGAAATCGAGATCCTAAGCGCGACGCTGGAGCGGCTGAGTCTGAGCGCAGAAGCGATCGAGCGAGGGCGACTCGATCTGGCGTTTCACCTGACGATCGCCCGCGCAAGCCACAATCCCGTGCTGGAGGCGATGCTGCGCTCGATCGCTCCGTTGATGGTCATATTGATGATGCGCTCGATCGGGGACGGAACGACGTCGAAGCTCAGCCATCCGCGGCATCAGGAATGCCTCGACGCGATTCGTCGCGGCGACGGAGATGCGGCCGAAAGGGCGATGGTGGCCCATCTCCGCGTGGCCGACACCAGCTACGGCGAGGGCTACGACGAGCTGCTCGACGTCGCGGCCGGCCGATATGCTCGATCGCTGGTAGAGGACTACGGCTCACTGGATGCCCTCATCGAGGCGGTCCTACAGCGTACGTGAATACGGTCCTGGGGCCACCAAGTCACGCCACTGCCGGCAACCGTGCGATGAGCACCCGCACGCGGGACCCCGAACACGACGAGCCATGAGTCGACACCGATCACGAGCGCTCGTGCCCAGTGACAGCAGGTCGGCCGCGATGTGTCCCGGAGGTCGCCTCCGCCGGCGAGAGGGCCGTGATGGACCACGGAGGAGGCGTGGCTCAGGTCGCTCAGGCAGGTGTGATGTTCCGGTTCATCCGGAAGAAGTTCTCCGAGTCGTACTTCCTCTTCACGTCCCGCAGCCGCCGGTAGTTCTCGCCGTAGGCCGCACGAAGCCGCTCGTCGTCGTCGTCGTCGAGCTGAAAGTTGACGTAGTTGCCACCAGTGGAGTAGGACTGGATCGCCTCCCAGGAATTCCGCACCCATGCGATGTGTGGCTGCGCCGGTGCGTCAGGCGGCCACGTCCCCGAGAACCCAGCGATGTAGCGAGCGTCCCTGTTCCCCACAGCGCCGTCGTCGGGCGCCCGCTCGTTGAGGGCGCCGCCCAGGTGAAAGATGACCGATTGGCTCATGGGAGTGGTGAGCCCCAGCGCAGCCTCGCGAAAGGCCTGCAGGAAGCCATCCGGGAGCCCCGGGAGAAACTCGGTCTTCCAGTAGCGATGGGGCCCCTTCGGCTCATTTGCATTGAGCATCGTCTGGAGGGCGGTGTATGGCATCTGGCCGAGTGTGTCCACCACTGGGTCGGGTAGCTGTCGGATGGGTGCGAGGGCCAGCTCGGGATCGTCGCCCGTGTAGCAGGCGACCATGGCCACGATCGGTTTGCCGTGCCATGCCTGCGGAACGAAGGGAGTGGGCGGGGCGAGCCTCACCACGCATGCGAGGGTCAGTTCCCGCGATGCGGCGGCGGTGACGTCCCTGTACGCCCGGAGGATCTCGTCAGCTCGGTCGGCGCTCCACGCGATCAGGCCTGCGGTGATCATCGGGCCGACCTGGTGAAGCCGGTAGGTGAACCTGGTCACCACCCCGAAGTTGCCGCCCCCGCCACGGAGCGCCCAGAACAGGTCCGGGTTCAGGTCGCGACTCGCGGTCCGCACCTCTCCGTCGGCAGTCACGATCTCGACCTCTTCGAGATTATCGACGGTCCAGCCGAAGCGCCGAGTCAGATAGCCCCAGCCGCCACCGAGCGTGAGACCGGCCACGCCCGTCTCGGATACGAAGCCGAGGACCGTGGCCAGCCCGTGCTGCTGGCTGGCGGCATCGATGTCGCCCAGGACGCAGCCCGGCAGCGCGTGGACGAGCAGTCGCTCGGGGTCGACCGAGACCGAGCGCATGAGGCCCATGTCGACCGTCAGCCCACGCGGGGCGATCGAAGTTCCGGCGATGTTGTGCCCGCCGCCCCTCACGCTGAGCATCAGGTTGCGCGCACGGGCGAAGCGGATCGTCGCAGCCGCGTCCTCGGCGGCCCGTGGCTGAACCACCATCGCCGGGTGGCGGGCGACCATCCCGTTCCAGGTGACCGTAGCCTCGGCGAAGTCATCGTCGCCCGGGAAGAGCGTCCGCCCCTTCAGAGTCGACTCGAGGGTGGCGATGTCGTCCTTCGGAACCATCGCCGTCGTGTGATCGAGACGGGTGATCTCGACGCCTGTCGCTGTCATCGTGGCCTCCTCAGTGCCAAATGCCGAAGTGAGGGAGTCGCCGAAAGGATATACTCCAATTGAGAGTATATTGATACTCGCTATTGGAGTATGTCAAGTGGCAAGGCTGGAGAAGAAGCTGACGACGACCTCTTATGCCGTGCTGGCCCAGGTGGCGGTACGGCCGTGGTCCACGTATGAGCTGGCCCAGCAGCGCGTTCGCTACTTCAGGTATGTCTGGCCCCGCGCCGAGAGTGCCATCTACCGGGAGGCCAAGCGGCTCTCAGCGATGGGTCTGATTGGCGCTGAAAAGGAGTACACCGGCAAGCGGGCGCGAACGGTCTACTCGATCACCGACAAGGGACGGCAGGCGCTCAGGGAGTGGCTGAGCAGCCCGGTAGCGCCGTTCTCGATGGACTTCGAGGCGATCTTGCGGCTGTTCGTGCTTCCGCTGGGGACCAAAGAACAGATCATCGACACGCTGCATCAGGTGCGGACTGACGCCCAGGCGATGCTCCAGTTCGGCGGAGAGGTGAAGCAGGAATTCCTCGATGGCATCAACGTCACCCAGGACCAGGTCTACATCCGGGCGCTGGCGGTCGACTTCTTCATCAGCCTGCTCAACACGGTCCTCGACTGGACCGAGCGGACCCTCGCAGAGATCCAGACGTGGGACGATCTGGCGCCCTCGGCCGAAAGGAACAGCCGGGGCCTCGAGATCGTACGCAGGCTTCCAGTGGACACCCCGGGCGAGTCCCTTCAGGCCATCTCCACTCCGCCGCGGAGCCAGACCCGTTCCCGCTCATGAGACGTGCTTCGCGCCTACATCCGGGCCGGCTCGGTCGCGGCCGCAGCGCACGCGGTCGGCATCAGTGAGCAGCGCACGCGGTCGGCATCAGTGAGACGACGGTGCGCCAGCATCTCACGGGGTTGTACCGGCGGACCGACTGTGACTCGATGCGGCGCAGGCGGCGTTCTGGCTGGGTCGCGGTGAGCTAGACGGGACAGGGGCAAGCCTTCCGGTGACCGATGCCCGATGCGGCCCCCATGAACTGCTAGGTCAGCCCAGCACGAGCACCAGCGTGGTGCTGCCGACGATGAGCGGCGTGCCGAGACTCGATGGCGTCTTGGTCGTACAGTCCCTCGTGAGTGTGGCAAGACCGGACCGAGCAAGGGAAGGAAGGTCGAGGATGGATGAGCAGCAAGTCCGCGAGCGCGCCGAGGCCGTGTGTGCCGCGCTCGTCGCGGGGGACGTCTCACGCATGAACGAGGACATCAGCGATGAGCTGAGGCAGAACCTGGGCGAAGTGCTGGCGCTGCTACCGCTGCCGGCGGCCGAGGCGACCGTGGAGTCGATCGAGCATGGGGGAGCCGCGTACGTCGTGGTCATGCGGCTCGTGGGTGAGAGCGAGGAGGTCCGCATCCAGTCCCGGTGGAAGGACCGCGGCGGGCATCCGACGATCGTGGAGATGAGCCACCTCAGCCGGGAGGAGCTCGCTGGATCCACCGACGCGATCGAGGACGATGCCGACGCCGCCGAGGAGCAGCCGGCCTGACCGCCCGGAGGCGCTGGTCGAGCCATCGTGGACGCGAAAGTGCCCACGATGTCGAGCGAGACGAGCTCACGTTCAAGAAGGTCAGCCCCAACGCGATGGTCCACCTCACTCGTCGCTTCCCGCGAGGCCCGACGATGAGTGGCAACCACGACGACTGACGATCGGCACGATCCGCGCTCACTGTCTGCGCTGGCCATGAGCGGGTCAGCCAGCGGCCTCAAGCTCTTCGAAGGGGGTCGGCTGCAGGCCGGCCGGGCCCTCGAGTCGTGAGTTCAACGATCGCCAGGGCGTCTCGGTGGGGGCGGGGATGAGGCTCGCGCCGACAGCGACCCGCTTGTCCGTCAGCGCGGCGTCGTCGACCTCCTCTGCCTCCACGACGAGCCGCAGCTGCCTATGCCTGAAGAGGTTGACTGGAAGGGCCAATGCCTGACAATTCCTGCCAAGGCGGACTGCGGAGGTCCGATCCTGCTGTCACTCGAAGGTCAAGAGCTAGACCGGCGAGCGCGCGTGGGCCGGAGAGCCGACCTCCGGCCCGCCGTTGAGGGCCGCACAGCCCTGTGATAACTCATCGGTTGATGTCACATTCGGTGATGAGACATCACTCATTCGGAGCATCATCGATGTACTGTCACGAATGCGCCCGGGACGGTGTGGAGCGTGTGGCCGCCTGCGACCATCATCCCGAGCGACCCTTCGCCCCCCGGCCCGATACGGTAGGTCCGGAAGTCGGTGCGGTCGCGGGCCAGGTCAGCTCGATTTGACCACGACGAGCGAGCAGCGGAGCGAACCGGCCGTCCGTATCGGTCGGGTGCGACCCAAGCACCCGGCAGCGCCGGTCTACCTACTCGACGTCCACGCGGTCCGTGGTGAGCGGACGCGTGCCGATGGCGCGCTCTGGGATGGCGTGCTCAATGCCACGCCGGATGATACGAACGACGCGCCATCGCCCATCGAGGCGCTCATGGCCGCGCTCGCGGGCTGTCTGGTGCGCAACCTGCGCTCGATGGCCGATCGTCGTCGCATCACGCTCGAGCGGGTCGACCTCCGCGTCGCCGCGACCCGCTCGGACGACCCGCCCGTGGTGACCTCGCTCATCGTCGACCTCGACGTCGAGGCGGAAGCCGAGCCGGAACGGATCCGGCGGGTGGTCGAGCTGGCGCTCCGCTACGGGACCATCACGCGAACGCTGGCGCAGGCCTGCCCGCTCGTCATCAACCTGTCCATCGGCGGCGTGCCCGTCGCGCTCGATGTCGAGGCCATCCTGTCGCCCGACCCGGAGAAGCAACCATGACCAGCCGCCTGCTCGAGAAGCTCGAAGACTTCCGCCTGCTGCCGATCTTCGTCATCGTGAGCATGGCTATCGGCATCGCCATCGGCAACGCGCTGTCCATCTCCGACTTCGAACTCACCCCACCCATCGACGCCATCAAGTCGATCGCCGGCGGGACGTTCGAGACCAGCGTGCCGGCGCTCATCTCGCTGGGCGTGCCCATCGGTCTGTTCATGATGATGTACCCGGCGATGACCAACGTCCGCCTCGACCGGGTGGGCGCAGCGCTTCGCTCGCCCCGGCAGCTTGCCGTGGTGCTGATCCTGAACTTCCTCGTGGCGCCCTTCGTGATGTTCGCGCTGGCCACGCTCCTGGTCCCCGATCCGGAGCTGCGGACCGGGCTCATCCTGTATGGCCTCGCGCCATGCATCGCGATGGTCATCATCTTCACCAACCTCGCCAAGGGCAACGTACCCATGGCCCTGGTGTTCGTGGCCCTCAACTCGGTCGCCCAGATGCTGCTCATCCCGATCTACGCGCGCCTGCTCATCGGCGACGTGTCGTTCGACGTCCTCGTGGTCGGCGAGAGCGTGGTGCTCTACTTGGGCCTGCCGCTGGTGCTGGGCGTGCTGACCCGCATGCTGGTGGTCCGGCGTGGCGGCGAAGAGGCCATGGACCGGTTGAAGCCGGGCCTCAACGCGCTGTCCATCCTGGGCCTGCTGTTCACGCTCATCGTGATGTTCGCGCTGAAGGGCGACCTCATCCTTGAGCGGCCCGCCATCGTCCTCGAGATGGCCATCCCGATGACCATCTTCTTCGCGTTCATGTTCTTCCTGGCCCTGACCATCGGCTCGCGCATGGGCTTCCCCTACGAAGATGGGGTGGCGGTGGCCTTCAACGCCACCGGTCGTGACTTCGAGATCGCCATCGCCATCGCCATCACGGCGTTCTCGCCGACCGTCGCGCTGGCCACCGTCGTGGGACCGCTCATCGAGGTGCCGGTGATGCTGTTCCTCGTCTGGGCAGCGCTGCGGCTCCGCCCGCGGCTGTTCGGAGGCTCCGCTGGCGCTGGCGCGGGCGAGGACGTGCGCTCGACCAGCACGACGAGTGCGAACGCGGTGCGCTCATGAGCGCTCCACGAACGGAGCTGCCGGTCCTGCCCGAGCCACGCCGCGACCTGCGCAGACCTGATGTCACTGAGGCCGCTCACCTTGGTGCCCTCGTGGGCGACCCGGTGCGAGCGGGCATCCTGGCCATCCTGCGTGACGGACCCCACTGCGTGTGCGAGATGGCTGCCGCGCTCGGCGTGCGGCAGAACAACCTGAGCAACCACCTCGCGAAGCTGCGTGAGGCGGGCCTCGTGCGCACCAGTCGCCACCAGGTCGATGCCCGCTGGGTCTACTACGAGCGCAACGACGACGCCATCGCGATCGCGGCGAAGGCCTTGGCCAGGGTCTTGTGACGCGCCGCCTCGAGTCCGCCCACCCATGAACAAGGAGTGACACCCATGACCGACGCCACGATCCTCGACCAGACCATCGCCTTCCACGGCCACCGCTGCTGGGCCAGCACCGCCGGTGTCCGCCTCGGCCTCGCCGCGTTGGACGCACTCGGCGCGTCCCGCTCGGGCGCCAAGCAGCTCCACGCGGTCGTCGAGATCGGCGATGCCCACGGCGCCATGTGTTTCGGCGACGGCATCCAAGTCGTTACCGGCTGCACGTTCGGCAAGGGCAACATCGAGAAGAGCGGTGAGGGCAAGTTCGCGGTCACCCTCGTCGACAAGGCCGCGGGCAAGGCCGTACGCGTGGCTTACCGACCGACACTCCAGCCGCGAATCAAGGCCAGCGCGTTCATGCAGAAGCGGGCTGCGGGCATCCCGCCGACCGACATCCCCCTCGCGGAGCAGATGGAGCTCGTCGACCTCATCTGGGAGGCGCCGGCGGACGAGATCATGACCGTCGGCCCGGTCGAGTCGCACACCTGGCGCGGACCCGACGAGGTCGTCCGCTTCGCGGTCTGCCCGCGCTGCGAGGAGCTCGTCGCGGAACCGTACCTGCGGGTCGTCGAGGGCACCGCCGTCTGCATGTCCTGCTCGGGCTATCCGCGCTGACCGACCACTGAGGACACCGAGATCGAGTCATGGCCCTCTACCTCGTCGGCGGCCTGGTCGTGCTGGTCGGCTCGGGCGTCATGGCCATGGCCGGCCTCGGCGCGGCCTTCCTCTTCGTGCCCCTCTTCTACTACCTCGGCGTGCCCCTCAGTGAGGCCACCTCCACGGCCTTGCTGCTCAACGCGGTGAGCCTTTCGGCGGCTGCGGTCAGCTATGCCCGCGGCGGGCTCGTGGAGTGGCGCATGGGCATCCCCGTGCTCGTCGCCGCGGTCGTGCTGGCCCCGCTCGGGGCGACACTCACGCCGCACATCGACCGCTCCGTGCTGCTCTCGCTCTTCGTGGCCTTCCTCGTGTTCGCCGGCGCGATGATGCTCTTCTACCGACCGCGCACGAACGTCCGTGACCGCGGACCACGCGTCGAGGCCGGTATCGGGGCCGGGGTCGGTGGGTTCGCGGGCTTCCTCGGCGGCCTGCTGGGCGTCGGTGGCGGCAACATCGTCCTGCCTGGCCTGACCTGGCTCGGGCTGCCGGCCAAGCTGGCCGCGGGTACGACGGCCTTCGTGGTCGTCTTCGCCTCCCTGTCGGGCTTCCTCGGTCACGTGGCCGTCGGTGGGCTCGACCCGTTGTTCCTCGCGACGATGGCGCTCCTCGCCGCCATCGGCTCGCTGGTCGGCTCCCACGTCATGCAGACGCGACTCACGAGCGCCCAGCTGAAGCGCTTCATCGGCGTCCTGCTTTGGCTCATCGCGGCCAAGATGGCCGTGGACCTGCTGTGACCGCCGCAACCACGGCCGGGCGCGAGACTACTGGACGCTCCGCGCGAGAGCAGATCCCCGATCGTCTCCGGAGTGTGGGCTTGCCGTCCGTGCCAACCTAGACGCTGCGCCAACGACGATGCCCAGCGGGAAGGAGACTACGAGACGGCCGAGTCCGACCTGAGCGGGCCGCAGACCTCCACAGCCGTGACGAACCTCGCGCCTGCGAAGGGTGGGCGTGCCGCGCTGCCTGCCGGCAGCGACCAGGGCCCTCTCTCGGCCAGCGACCTGGCCCTGCTTTCCGTTCGGTATCCGAACATCCGTGCGCTTGGTCGCTTGACGGCCGTCTAGCCGCACCGTAGACCGGGAGGGCGCACGTACGTCCTCCCCTCCTCCACGCGCGTCGGGCCGGGCTACTACGGCCCGCGTGTCCGGTCAGGCGGTCACGACGGTGAGACCGATCGCGCGGGCTGCCTGTGCCTGACGAAGGTCGAACGTCAGGAAGCCGACCCCTGGCGCGGAGACCCGTTGCGCGGCCGCGAGATGGAGGGCATCGAGCGTTCGCACACCGGTGGACTCTGCGATCAACGCGGCCGAATTGCAGGTCGCCTCGTCGAGTTCGATGATCGAGATGGAGCGCAGGTCAGCCGCGAATGCGGCCCGCGCAGCAACGAGATCGCGCCCCGAGAGCAAGCGGGCGAGGTTACGGCGCACCTCCACGATGGTGTGCCGGGCTGTCAGGAGCGCACTGTCGGCCTGCAGCAAGGCATCGGCGTCGGCCGAGTCGGCCTCATCCACGTAGCGCTTGAGCAAGGCACTCGAATCGACGTAGGTACTCACTCACCGCGATCCCCGGCCAGGACGTCGAGCACGCGCCTGGACGCCTTCGCTCGATGCACAGGACCAAGCGGCGAGCCGCTACCCGGGGTGATCCATCCGGCGCGGATACCCTCCTCGACGCGCGCGCGGCCGGGCACCGGACCGAGCATCGCCTTCGGGCGGCCACGGTGGGTGACCTGCACGACCTCACCTTGCTCCGCTCGGTCCAGGTACTCGGACAGCCGCTGCTTCAGTTCGCGGATCCCGACCTCAGCCATGTGCACACGATAGCATGCCGATGTGTCCACATCAGGGGTGTCCGACGCCGGCCTCGACGACACCTTGGTCCGATGGTATGGGTCCGCGCCGTGAGCGCCACAGGGCCACGGAGTCGCGCGATGAGCGCGGCCCTGGCTCTCTCAAGGCACGAGAACTGCTGCTCCTTCGAATCTTCCGGCCCGGAGATCGGCTAGCGCTTCGTTGGCCTGGTTGAGCGGATAGGTTGTGGTCGTCGTGACGATGCCGACCTCGGGAGCGATGCGCAGGAATTCGATGCCATCCTTTCGCGTAAGGTTGGCGACCGATGCGACTTGTCGCTCTTCCCACAGCAGCCGATAGGGGAAGCTCGGGATGTCGCTCATGTGGATCCCCGCGCAGATGACGCGGCCACCTTTGCGGAGGGCCTTCAATGCCATCGGTACGAGATCGCCGACGGTCGCAAAGATGATCGCTGCATCGAGGAGTTCAGGCGGCATCTCATCCGAGCCGCCCGCCCACGTGGCGCCGAGCGTGCGCGCGAACGCCTGCGTGGCGACATCTCCTGGCCGCGTGAAGCCGTAGACGGATCTGCCCTGCCATTTCGCCACCTGCGCCACGATGTGAGCCGCGGCACCGAAGCCATAAAGGCCCAGCCTCTTGCCGTCTCCAGCGATCGTCAGCGAACGCCAGCCGATCAGCCCGGCACATAGAAGCGGAGCCAGCGCGACGTCAGCCCCGACCTCGCCGAGTGGAAGGGCAAAGCGGGCATCGGCGATGGTGGCTGTCGCAAATCCGCCATCGCGCGTACATCCTGTGAAAAGGGGACGATCACAGAGGTTCTCCCGATCGCTCAGGCAGTAGGGACAGACGCCACAGGTGTGGCCAAGCCACGGAATGCCAACGCGCTCGCCCAGACGCAAACCTTCGACTCCGGGTCCAAGTGCATCGATTCGGCCGACGATCTCGTGGCCGGGGATGACCGGAGAGCTCGTATCGGGCAATTCTCCGTCCGACACGTGCAAGTCGGTGCGGCAGACCCCGCAAGCCAGAACCTTCACCCGGATCTCGCCGGATCCAGGCTGCCGATCCGGCAGGTCTGTCCATTCGAGGGGAGTCTTGGGCTTATTCAGTACCATCGCCTTCATGGGCTATCCCTCACTCGACTGGAGATTTGCGATCTGGTCCGCCGACCGGAACGGAGAGGCATAGCTTCTGCAGCACGCGCGGCAGTGCGATCGGCAGGTCTTTCTGCGACCAAACCCAAGCCGAATTCCACGGCTGCCGCCCCGTGAAGCCGAGCCGGTGCTGCCACTGCCTCGAGAGGCGCCATTCCCTGAGTGAGCCGCGCGGCCACGATACCAGTTAGGACATCCCCGCTTTCGTCTCGCCTCCACCTCGGAGGCAGTGCCCGCATAGAGGCTGGAGATTCTGTCAAGGCTACGCTCGATGTGGGCGGCGACGGATTCCCTATCTGCCCCTTTCCGCCGCAGACGAGCGGCCTTCAGCGCAGTGCGGTGGGCGATCGTGCGGGCGCGTTCGTGCGGGGCCTCATCAACGGGCAGCCGGTCGGCCCGAAGCAGCCCTCGTCGTTGAAGCACCCCTTCTCTGGTGGACCGCTGTGTTCAGGGAGGAAGAAGTGGATCGGCACTCGTTCGGGCCATCGGGTACCCCTCGATCGACCCGATCAGCGTGCGGCTGAGTCCTGCTGTCGCTCGAGACCGTCGAGGATGAGGTCCAGTCCGAACCCGAAATCGACGGGGATGCCGCGCGGCGCGGTCGTCAGCATCTCGGACATGGCGAGGAGGTTGGGGTACTCGCCCGCGGGAAGCTCCCGCGCGAAGGTCGCCGCGGCCTCCGGAACCTGCTCGACGTCGAACTGCCAGGCGAGCTCCTGGAGCACGAAGCCATAGGTGTGACTGTCCAGTGCCATGATCGCGCGCAGGACCATCGGCATCGAGAACCCCGCAGACGCAAGGACGCCGATCACGGCGTCGAGGTAGCGCAGCCTCGCAGGGCCGGCGTTGCGCCGCGACTCGATCAGACTGCTTGCCCAGGGATGGCGCAGGAGGATCGCGTGGGCCGAGACCGCGCTCCGCCGGATGGCTGTCTTCCAGTCGACGTCCGGGTCTGGTGCCTCGAAGCCGCTCGTCACGAGGTCGGCCATGCCGTCGAGGAGGTCGTCCTTGTTGGCCACGTGCTTGTAGAGCGACATGGCCTCGACGTGGAGCGCCTGGCCAAGCCTGCGCATCGAGACCGACTCGAGGCCCCCCTTGTCCGCCAAGCGGATGGCGGTCCGCAGGATCCGTTCCCGGCTAAGCGGCCGGCGGCGTGTCGTCGTTCGAGTGGTCGCGGTCATCGGTCATCCGATCCTCAGGTGTTTGACAGGCTTACGGCGTAATGATAGCTTACACCGTAGGCTTACAGTGTAGCATCAGCGAGACACGGATCCAGCCACACGCGGGACGATCCGCTATCACGGTCTGAGGTCCGGTCACGGCCTCAGCGAACCAGCCACGGAGGCACCGATGTCGATACAACTGGTCATCCTTGTTGGCGTTCTGATCATGGGACTGGCCGCGATCGCGCTCGTCTACCTGCTCGGGATGCGATCGAAGTCCCCACTCGTGCTCGCCCCTCTCATCCGGCTCCAGCGCGCCATCATCAATCCGCATCAGATGCGATCGGCAGGCACGCCGGGAGCGTACGCAGCCGTGATCCGACATCGCGGACGCATCTCGGGCCAGCCGTACGAGACGCCCGTCGGGGCAGTGGCCACCGATGACGGGTTCCTGATTGCGCTGGTGTACGGGTCACGTACGAACTGGCTCAGGAACGTGCAGGCGGCAGGTGCCGCGACCATCGTCCACGAAGGACACACGTACGCGGTCGACGAGCCGGAGATCGTCCCGATGCAGGCGGTCGGGGCACACTTCACGGCCGGCGATCAACGAGGCTTCCATTGGCTCGCGGTTGACCAGGCGCTCCGGGTGCGCCGGGTGGAGTCGGCACCGGCTGGCGAGCGGCCCACAGATGCGGCCCGAGTCGAAGGCGCCAAGGGTCCTGCAGTCGACACGACCCGGCCAATGCGAGCTCAGCATGGCACTTGATCCCGCGGTCCCCCCGCCTCTCGACGAAGACCCCCGCAGATCTCGAACAAGGTCTGGTCGTCGCGCTCGGCCAGCTCATGGAGGATCATGCGGCGGGTAGGTTCTCCCAGAGCCCTGAACGCCTCGTCGTCGCCCACGCCGTCACGACATGCAAGCCGAAGCTTGCATGTCAAGTGCCAAGGATTCCGTGGTGGCGACCAATCCGGTCGTCCGCTGTCGGCGTGCCCGGTCGCCCGATGCGATGATGGCCGTGATGGATGACCTCGAGGACTTGGCCCGCAGCGCGTGGTCGGGACGGGCGTCCTCGAACCGTCCCTGGCTGCGCAAGCAGGCAGGGTTCGGCGGCATCTGGATCGACCAGCGGGACGGCGGCGCCATCAGTCTGCTGAACGACCCCCGATGACGGGGCGCATGAGGACCAAGAGGAATGCGCTCGAGCGGCGCCTCGGCGTGCCCGTGCGCATCAAGGGCGGCAGGGTCAGGGACACGCAGGAGGAACGATGAAGCGGCTGATTCCCGGGACGCTCGCTGGCGCGCTGGCGCTCGCCGCGGCAGCGCCACTCGCGACGCACGCCGCATCGCCGCAGCCATCCCCCGCCGCGTCAGTGGTCGCCGAGCCGACCTCCGGAGTGGACCTCACCGTCCGCGTCGGTGGCGAACCCTGCCACCTCGAGCTCGGCTGCCGCGCGGACATCACGCTGACACCGCTCGGGACCGATGAGCCCGCGCTGGAGGGCACGATCGACCCTGCCGCCGACACCATGTCATCCGAAGGCTCTCTCCAGGCCACCCTCGCTCCGGGCACCTACGTCGCGAGCGTGACCGCGCTCGGAGTGACGGAACCCGCACCCGAAGGTGCGCCACGCGGGACCGCCACGACCTCGATGCTGGGCGGCTGCGCGAGGACCATCGAGCTCGCCACCGAGGGACCGGAGGTCGAGCTGACCGCGGCCATGGCCTGGGACCCGCCGGCCTGCGGTATCGCCATCGAGCCTGCCGGCCCGGCAGCGCCGCGTCCGGCGATCGCACAGCGTATCCGTGAGCCCAAGCGGACCCCGCGCTTCACGCCCCGGGGCACCCCCACCGTGAGCACGAAGAAGGACGGCCTCAAGCTCGAGCTGTGGGTCAGGGACGAGACCCTCCGACCGGGCCAGTGGCTGCTCGCCCATCTGCGGGTGAGCAACGTCGGTGACCGCACCATCCGCCACAACGGCAACTTCGAGGACCTCGACTGCGCGCCCATCAGCACCCGCGCCGACACGACCGACCTCTTCGACCCCGGGCGTACCTGGACCGGCGCCGCCGCCACCTACAAGGAGCGCTTCTTCCGCGACGGCCTGCTCACGCGCACCGGGTTCTGGATCCCGAGGTACGCGCGAGGGAACGGCTGTGGTGACGTCGGCCAGGCCGGTCGGCTGCGGCCGGGTGATGTCGAGGACATCCCGCTCGCAGGGATGCCGCGCTACTGGCTGCGCGACCAGCCGCTGCCACCGGGCTCCATCCACCTCACCGTCGGCTTCGATGGGAACCGTCGCCAGGACCGCGTGTCGGTCTCGACCGATGTCGAGCTCGACGGTGACCCGGTCGACTACGCCTCGCCTGGCGAGATCGTCGATGCCGCACTCTCGACGCCGGGCTTCGTCGAGACGCTCGAGCGCCTACCCGATCCGAAGGCGTGGGCGAACGCCCATGTCGGCCACTGGAACAAGCCGCCATACCCGCCCCAGCCACGCCTCGATGGGGCCCGTGATGCGCCCGCCGGCATCCTCGAGGTCACGCAGTTCTTCGCCGGTTCGGACCGCGACGCGCCCTTCGTGGTGGAGGCCATCATCGACCCCTGGACCGCCGAGTCGGACGGTGCCTCGGCCTGGCCCGGCTGGGTCACGCCAGGGACGAGGCAGGTGGAGGCCGGACCGTCCGTCCCAGCCACCGCGGAGCCGTCGGTCGACAGCTGAAACACCACCAGCGACTTCGACCACGACATCTTGACCTGAAGCCAGGGGCGCATCATGATGCTCTTTATGCGAACCACCTTGACGCTCGACAGCGATGTGGCACGCCTCATCGACGAAGCTGTGCACCGGGAGCGGCGGCCTATGAAGCAGGTCGTCAACGAAGCGCTCCGACGTGCCCTCACCCCTGAGACGCAGCGGGAACGGGTCACGCTGTCGCCCCACGATTCGGGCATCCGCCCAGGGTTCGACGTGGCCAGGCTGAACCAGCTCGCCGACGAGCTGGATGACGAAGCCATCCTGGACGCCGCTCGACACACAGAGTGATCATCCCCGACGTCAACCTGCTGCTCTATGCGACCGTCACCGGGTTCCCCAAGCATGAGCCCGCACGGGCGTGGCTGGAAGATGTGCTCAACGGGTCGGCCCTGGTGGGCCTGACCTCACCAGCCGTGTTCGGCTACATCCGGATCGCGACGAGCGGGCGAGTGCTCACGTCGGCGATGTCGGTCGGCGACGCGACCGATCGCGTTCGACTGTGGCTGGCACAGCCGAACGTCAGGTTCCTCGTGCCAGGACCCAGTCACCTCCAGGTCGCATTCGATCTCCTCGAGGCGGTCGGGGCCGGAGCGAACCTGACGACCGATGCCCAGCTGGCGGCATACGCCATCGAGCAGGATGCCGAGCTCTGCTCCAACGACACCGACTTCGGGCGCTTCCCCGGCCTGCGCTGGATCGACCCGCTGAGACAGTCAGGGTCCGGAGCAGCGCCCTGATGTACTCATCCTGGCCGCGCAGGACCCGAGCGGTCCCCCCAACCCCAAAGAGGTAGGCCACGCGTGAGGCCAGCGAGCTGGCGTCGCCAACGCGTGACGGGCGTCAGGTCGTGCGTCAAACGCGGGTTGCACGTTGCTCGCGCGGCCGAGTTCCACGGAGATACGCCGAGCGCTGAGCGTGGAGGGCCGCCCACGATCTTTCGACCACGGGCCGAGTTGGGACAACCCCGTCGCGGAGTGCGGAGTCAGCTCGTGGCCTACCCCTCGCCTCGGCTTCACGGTTCCTTCATGCGCAGCGAGAGACGCTGCTGTCCATCCGAACAAGAAGGGAGTCCCCCATGGTCAGCATGACGATCAACGATGGCGTTCTCGGTGTCGAGATGCACGGCGCCGACAAGCTGTGGTCCCTCCGCAGCCACATCGACATCCCGCTCCAGAATGTCCGCAGCATCCGCCGTGACCCCGACCGGGTCGGGCAGTGGTGGAGCGGCTTGAAAGCACCCGGCACCCGGATCCCGGGGGTCATCAAGGCCGGGACGTTCCACAAGGACGGCGAATCCGTGTTCTTCGACGTCCACAACCCGGCGAATACGGTCATCGTCGAGCTTCAGGACGAGCGATACAGCGAGCTCGTCCTCGAGGTCGATGACCCTGAGCGTGTCGTGACCGCGGTGCGGGCGGCGCTTCCCAACGGCGCTGCCGCGAAGACCGAGGCCCCGACCGTGGCGATAGCCGGCTGATCCAGCCGACGGCAGCCACAAGGGCCCGAGCAACCACTCGAACAAGCCCGCTCGCGGCGCTCAGGTGCTGGAACTGCTCGGGATGAGGCCCGCCCTCGCGTGACGGGCCTCCTGCTGAGCCGTGAGCGTGGCCGTGGGCCCTACTCCGTGCCCACCACGGCTTCGGGGGTGATGACATAGAGGCCGCCCTCAGCGACGGTCCACGCAAACCCATTGGGTCCGAACGTGAGGTCTCCGACACCGGGAAGCTCCTGCGACCGGAGTCCGTCGGCATCGAAGTGCAGCAGACCGTCAAGCAGCCAGACCCTACCGTCGTCGAGGAAGCGGGCATCCATGCTGCCTCCCAAGAGTGATCGTAGGACTGACAGGCCCCTTCTCTCCGGCAGCGTCCGGACGTCTACTTCCACTGGGGCATAGGTCATCCACGCGTCGCCATCCCATGTCCTGACAACGAAGACGAGGGACGGTCGCGAGGAGGGGTCCCCGCTGTTCACGTCGACGACCCAGACTGTGCCATCGGGTCCGACCGCGGTATGGGCGAAGCCTACCGAGTCGAAATCGTCGATGGTGGACGGATGTTCCCGCTCGTACGGAACCCGTTCCCAGGTGCGGCCGTCGTAGTGGACGAGGCCTTCGAATCGTAAGGGTCGCGGCAAGTGGACGGTAGCCCACAGAGCGCCGTCGTCGGCCACGGCGGCTGACACCATGATGGCCTCGGGCCCAAGCCCGATCTCCTCGGGATCGACCCAGCCGTCGGGATCGACCCGGCCGCCTTCATCGTCGACCCGGGCGAGTCCTCCATCGGCAACCCAACACCCGCCATCGGCCACGATCGCTCCCTGGGTGGCGCCGTACTGCAGGAGGTCACACTCCGTGGGCTCGAAATCGACCCAGCCCTCACCGTCGTAGGCCCGCCAAGGACTTAACCCCCCTGTAACGGTGGGCGCGCCGTTCAGCGTGAAGAGTTGCCACGGCTCCTTTCGGCCGAGCTTCCGCGAGACACCCGGCTCCCCGAGCCGGACGATGTCCCAGTCCTTCTTCTTCCCGAGCTCCACCCACACCTCGCCTCCGGGCGTCACGGTCACGTCTTGGACACCCTCGGAGAGATCCCGGGCCCCATCACTCGCCACCCGGTACACCCCCGGCTCGATCTCCTCGGTGATGAGGTCCACGCCAGGCAGGAGGACCGGAGTGGTGGTGTCATCGGCTCCGACCCCTGCGGTCGGCTTCGGCTCACTCGTCGCGGCATCGGTCGGCTCGGCTTGGGTGGTGGCCGACGCTGACGCACCGACGGCGGGCATCTGCTCGCGGCTCGGCTGCGTCACGACCCCTGCCAGCAGTAAGCCACCGAAGAGCGCCATGATGGCACCGGCGATGGCGAGCTTGATCGCGCTGAACATGGACGGGAACCTCCATTTGAAGGCTGGTTGGTGGTCAACATCGCGGCGCCATCGATCCGACGGAAGGGTCCAGCACGGCGCACGAACTCGCCGGCCACCTGGCGCTCGAAGGCGTTCATCTCATCCATCGCTGAGGTCCTTCCGCAGTCGCTTCAGTGTCACCGGCGGCAGCACGTGAGTGGGTCCCTCCGTCCGAAGACCGAGGGACCCATGTGGCAGCAGCAGTTGGCTCGCACTGAGACCTATCCGGCAGTAGGCGGTTCAGGCAGCGGCGGCAGACCACCGGAGAAGATGAGCCCGACGAACGGATAGTCCGCCGAGTCATCCATCGCGACGAGGACCGCAGAGAGGCCGGCGTACCCGCCCTGCCCGGCGCAGGTGTATGTCGTGTCGGTCAGCGCACGCGGGAAGACCCCGCCCTGCTCGAAGAGGTTGACGGACGAACACACCCACTCGCCGCCATCGTTGCGCAGGTAGCGGGCTTCCACGTTGACGGCCATCGGCCCGTTGTCGCTCGTGTAGATGTCGTCGCTCCACGTTGAGGCCACCTCGCCGCTGAGGCGGGGGTCGCTCGCGGTCGATGTCTTCGGCGTGCACACGTAGTTCCACTGATGGATGACGGCTCCGTCGAACTCGGTTGCATGACCACCGCACGTGGAGATGGGTTCGAAGTTGCCGGTCACCCAAGTCGGGGCGACCTCCTCGGCCTCCGCCCCCGGGACGCTGGCTTGCTGGTCGAAGGGCTGGGCGATGAGGAAGGCGCCGCTGAGTGCGAAGACGAGGGCACCGGCGGTGATGGCCTTGACTGGGCTGAACATGGTTGAGGTCCTCCCGATGACGGTGGGGGTATGGCCGTTCGCGGCCGGGGTGGGACCGGGATGAGACTCGGTCGGGTTGGCTGTGGCTCGTGGGCCCCTCCGGAAGGACTCCGGGAAGGGCCACCGGCGACTGCGCTGGCGGACGTAGGGCACGCGGGCCATGACGCTGGCGACTCCTGGCTGCACCATCGGTCGAGGGACCTCATGGTCCGCGCCCCACGCATCGAGGCGGGATCGCATCTGTTCGTCGTTCATCGCAGCGCCTCCTGCGGGTCAGCGTTCGTGACGACCAGGCGGGCATCCGCCTCCAGGACGCTACGCATGGCTGTGGTGGCGGCCTGTAGCCGCTTGTAGACGGTCCAGCGCGAGATGCCCAGGGTGGCGGCTACCTCCTCGGGTGTCATGCCCAGCAGGTGACGCATGACGAGCACCACGCGATGGTCCATCGACAACTGCCCCAGGCCGCGCTCCAATTGGTCACGGTCGGCTACGCCACGGTGGTCATCGACCGCCCGTGGTTCATCCGCGGGAGACAAGCCGGTGCTCGTCGCCCAATTCGGGTGGCGCCTGGCCTCGGCATAGCACGCTCGCACGAGGAGGCGATACGACCACGCTTCGTACTTGGCGGGGTCACGCAACCGGCGCACGTTCCGCCAGATGTCGAGCAGCGCCTGCTGGGTCGCATCCTCGGCCGATGCGGGGTCGCCCAGCGTGTTGTAGGCCACCCGATGCAGCCGGGGATAGTCGGCGGTCGCCAGCGCCTCGAAGGCACGCTGGTCGCCCTGCTGCGCCCGAACCACGAGTTGCTGGTCCATGCCATCGCATCCTTATTGGCCGACGGTCGGTCCGACCGCTGGACCCCCCGGGCCCGTACTCAGGCCCACATAGCGTATGAGGGCCACCAGGCCAGATGTTGGAAGACTTCGCCGAGCCGTGGCCGCTGATTGTCTATCACCCCTGCTGGGCCCGTTCGCAGCAAAGGCCGTCGGCCGGAGCCTTTGTCGGTCGAGACGTCGACTGCCTCCGGTCGCATCTCCGGCGGACCTCGTCGCACGAATCGTCGAACGCATCCTGGGGTTCGCCTCGAGGCACGCTGATCCGGGTCGGACCAGTCCGTGCCATCGGATCGACCGATCGGCGCGGGTCAGGCGCGACGAAACGGACCCGAGAAGGTCAGAATGGTCGGGGCGAGAGGTCTCGCGCCTGCACGTTCCAGATATCCGTGACGGTGCTGGATGGGGATGGCAGAAGCATCGTCAGCCGGGTTCCGGACGTGGCTTGAGCAAGGCGCGTCCCTGCCCATGCTCCGGCACATGGAGACGGCCCGCCCCTCGCGGGACGGGCCCAGGAGGGAGCCGAAGTTGCGCGATGGGGTTACTCGGCGGGCGCAGGCACCTCGGGGAACGGTGGCGCCTCACCGACGAAGACCGCACCCTCGACAGAGAACGGCGGCTCGCCGCTCGCGTCCATGATGAGGTAGAGGGTGTGCCCTTCGTAGGCTCCCTCGCCGGTGAGTACGAGGGTGCTGGTCCCGGAGCCACCCGTCGCATCGCCGTGAACGAGTTCGGTGCCCTGTCCGGACCAGGCGCCAGCGTCGTTCTCGATGCGCCAGGCGAGTGTCCGGAACTGGGCGACCTCGTGGTTGTCGTCGTTGAGCGCCATGGTCAGGGAGCCGCTGACGCGTGGGTCGCTCGCCTCGATGGCAGCGCCTTCGGCCAGGGCGCCCCGACTCTGACGGACCCCGTCCACGACGGTGTCCTCCGGCTCGGCCACGAGTGACATCCCCTCAAGGGTCATCTCCCCCGTGAAGTACGAGGAGCCGACACGTGCTGCGATCGCGGCGGGGGCAGTGGCCCCCGGCACGGTTCCCTGCTGCTGGAACGGTTGGGCGATGAGGAAGGCACCTCCGACAGCAGCGATGATGGCACCGGCGGTGATGGCCTTGGCTGGACTGAGCATGGACTGGGTCCTCCCGATGACGGTGGGGGTCTGGCCGTTGCTGGCCGGGATGGGGTTGGGCTGGTACTCGGTGGTGGCGATGGGTATGGCGGTCGGTGTCTGGGCTGTGCGGCGGATCAGCGGCAACGGCCACCAGCGGCGCCGTTGCTGCGGTGTCTCGGGCACCTCGTCGAGGAGGTGGTCGAGGTAGTCGTGTGGGTCTCGTTCGGCTTCGTAGGACTCATCCAGCCACGACCGGATGAGGTCAGGCTCACGATGTTCCGTGCTCATCGGATGGCCTCGTTCGATGCGGGGACAGGGCGTGGACGACGCAAATCCGCTTCGAGGGATGCGCGTAGCTGCGCCATGGCGCGGTGAAGGCGCGACTTCACCGTGCCGATGGGGACATCAAGGGCCTCGGCTACTTCGTCGAGTGGGAGGCCGAGCTGGTGGTGGAGCACGACGACCGTCCGGTGCTCCAGCGAGAGCCGGGCGAACCCACGCTCCAGTTGGTCACGGAGGACGACGCCATGGGAGATGTCTGACCCCGATGGCAGCATCGTCACGCCATCAAGTGGAGACGCCTCGTGCTTCTGGGCGCGACGGCGCTCCGCGTAGCAGATCCGGGCGAGTACGCGGTAGCACCAGGCGTCGAAGCGGCGGGGGTCGCGCAGCCGTGGCAGTTCACGCCAGATGGTGACGATGGCCTGCTGCGCCGACTCCTCGGCGAGGTCCATGTCGCGGAGCACGCCGTACGCCATCTTGCGCAGGCGGATGGCAATGCTCTCAGCGATGCTGGCGAACGCCTGTCGGTCGCCCTGCTGTGCCCGGACGATGAGGTCCACATCCATCGGTACGCTTGTCGTCCCCCCGACCGCCTCCCGTGTGTCGCTGGGCGCCTCGTCGGCGCGTGATCACAGCGTATGGGGGCAGAGTCTGCCGCAAGGTTCCGTTTTCGTGACGCCACGGCTGGAGCGAGGCGTTCTGAACCACGGCGCACGACACTCGCCTCTCGAATGGTGAACTTGCTGCCCGTGATTCACCGTCCAACCCCAACCCCGAGAAGCGCTACTCACCACGCTACCTGTCCGAGGACGAGCGCGTGCGACTCGCGGAGGTGTCCCAAGGAGCAACTTCCGATGCGCGAGATCGCGACGCTCGTGGGCAGGTCGCTCTCGACGATCAGCCGTGGCGGATCACGGATCCGGGTCGAATACGTCTTCGATGGTCAAGCCGAAGATTCGAGCAATGACGAAGGCCAGGGGGAGGCTCGGGTCGAACCGGCCCGTCTCGATCGCATTGATGGTCTGCCTCGAGACTTGCGCCGCATCTGCCAGTCGTGCCTGGGTCCAATCCCGTTCGGCCCGGAGCACACGAATCCGGTTCTTCATCCCCCAAACCGTCGGATCCCGATGAGCACCGACAGCACATAGATGGCTGAAGTCACCACCAGGACCCAGACGATCCCTGCCCGGACCAGTCCGGCACCGCCCAGAAGTATGAGAGTGAACGCGGCGACGAAACACCCGCCAAGTGCCAAGGCCATGGCGTCGAGCTGGATCTTGCGCATCAACTCGTCGGCGTGTCTCAGGAAGCGCATGTACGACACGATCCAGGCCAGACCGACAAGCGCCGTGCCGATCGACACCACAACGACCCCCGCGTCACCCTCGATCCACCCACGATCGATGGCAGCGTCGGCGACAAGGAAGGCCCCGACCCATAGAAGCGACCAGATGACGATCGATGTGCGATTTCGCCGGTCGAGTTCGGTCGACGACCAGGAGCTCCTCTGTCCGCGCTCGTTCACGAATTCTCTTCCCGGCCGGCCCGGCCGGCGCTGGACGCCGTCCCCAGCATCAAGAACCCAGTCGTCCCCGCCACCAGACCGACCTCCGTGGGGACCGCCCCCAAGACCATCCCCAGTGCGGCCACCACGGTGAGTGCCCAACCGACGAGCAAACGCGTCTTCCAATCCATCAGTAAACTCCTCTTGTCATTTAGTCAAGTGTCTTTGACAAAGAGAACGATGACACGTGACGCCGACCATGTCAAGCACACTTGTCATATGGTGCGCCACCCGAGCCATCACGACGTCACCGAGCTGCTCTAGGTCATCGCCGATACCGCGGGTGAGCTCGAGGACCACATCGACGGTCTCAGTGCCAGCCTGGAGGTGCTCCGCCCCTACCTGCCCGCGGCGAAGGCGTCGGAGGGCGAGCCCGGAGAGGGTGTTGTGGCATGAACGCGACCGAGCAGGCTCCACTCGAGGAGTCGACGTTCCGCTGGCTCTGGCGCTTCGGACTGGTGCGCTCGGTCCCCGCCATCGGCTTCATCGGCATGACCCTGCTCCAGGCCGCGCTGGAGGTGCTGCCCGACCCGTCCGAGCAGCAGTGGAACCTCGCCGAGCTGGCCTTCGTCTTCTACTTCGCCAATGCCGCCGCCCAGGGCATCGCCGCCCAGGGCATCGCCGCCCAGACGGCGGCGCAGGTCTCCGGTTCCACGGAGCGTCGGGAAGGCGGCTCGGGCTGAGGACCGGAACCCACGCTCGCGTGTCGGACCGGGTACGCGTGCGTGCGGGACACGTATCCTCGTCCGATGATCGACCATCCTCCGGGCGTCATCGACTACGCGTGGGCCAGAGCCAGGCGACTGCGACGGAAAGCCGCTCCGGTCGGCATCGAGGTCCGGGCATCTGGACCATCATTCGCGCTCTATGGCCCTGATCGTGGTCTCTATCTCTACCCACGAGGGCTCGGACGGGCCGTCCGTTGGCTCACGTATCAGGAGGCGACCGAGGCCCTCGAACACCACCTCGCGGCTCCTGCCCACGCCGGATAGCCGAGCCTGGCGCCACCACCTCGCGTCGCTGCTCGACGTCGGTGGGCGATGAGCACGCGAACGCATCAGGATGGCGTTGGATACCTGCCCGATCACGTGGTCAGGCTGGGAAGGCGGGGCAGGTAACATCCGAGCGCGGAGTCAGAACGCGACCCTGTTTCCGCAGCGGCCGCAGTAGACGTCGCTCGGTCCTGGGTTCAACCCGCACCGGGGGCACGGTGCTGGATCAGCGACTCGGTGGACCTCGCGATGCTCGTCGGACGACGGTGGTGGCGTGTCCGGTGCGCGCTCGGGCGCGGCACGGTCCGCGGCGAGAGTCTCAGCTTCTTGCAGCAGCCGCTGTCGCTCTGCCGGAGTGAGCTTGACGAATAGCTCGATCAGGGCGCCAAGGTCGTCGGCGGTCATCGCGCCGAGTCTACTCGGGCGCCGATCACGCTGGCTACCATCCGTGTCGCTTGGCGGCGCAGGGTGATGCTGCATGGCACGCTCACGGGTCTGCGCCTGCCGGGGCTGCGAGGCTCACACCGCCTCCAGCGGCTGGCCCACGACGAACGAGCGCCGCTGCGACCGCTGCGGCCGGCCGGGCTTCGCCAACCGCTTCCGGCGCACACCTGACCATACGCGCGGAAGGGGGTGAGTCAGCGAAGGAGGAACAGTCGGTCGATGACGCCGTATGCGAGCAGCCCCAGGGGCGCGACTACGGCGAGCAGCGCAAGTCCGGTGAAACGCTCGCGGTGGTCACGACCGAGCAGGATGGGCACGGCGATGCCGATCACGAACTCGACCGCACCCGCGCGCCAGAGGTCCGGGATCGCCCACAGGGTGTACGCCCCCTCGGCCACGAAGACGGCCCCCAGGAGCGCGATGGCGACGAGGCGCGGTCGTCCGGTGTCGGCGCGCCAGCGTCGCCCCGCGATCCCGAACACGGGTCCGCCGACGAGCGCGGTGCCGGTCCAGATGACTACGGCCGAGGCACCCAGCGGCAGCCCAGCCATCGAGGAGGCGAGCTGGTAGCCGATGAGGGCGAACACGAGCGCCGCCATCCCCGCGACCGCCGCCTCGCGGTCCGAGGACATGACCGAGCCCAGCGCGAAGGCGACGGTGACCCAGATGGCGCCGGAGTTCGCGAGGCGGTTCCAGTCGCCGTCGAAAGTCGCCTGCCCCAGGAGGGTCAGCACACCCGTAGCGAGGCCGACCGCGATGACGAGCAGGCTCCGCTGAGCACGGCTCGAGTGCGCGCTCGGACTCGCCGCCGTCATCGTCTCGTCGACCACCGGGGGAGCATCCCACGTTCGACCGCCGCGTGCGAGGGGCATGCCGGCCGCGTTGAGCCTCGCGCTGCCGCGCGGTACCCCAAGGGCGCTGACATGGGCGCCGGGGGACCGTGGCTCATGTCGCCCGCTACGGCTGGGTCTGCCAGGGCTGGCATCGCGAGGCGCACCAGGTGCGACTCGGCGAGTTCGCGGCCGACCAACCGGAGCCGCTCGTCCTCGGCGTGAGCCGTTGCCCGCGCAGCCTGGCGTCCTGTGCTCGAGCTGCAACGCGCGCAAGGGGTTGAGTCAGCGGCGGCGGTGAGCACCCACCTGGCCGCTTGGGCGCTCGTCGGCCCTCTATCGCGTTGGTGTGGCCGCTCCGAACCAGCGAGTATCGAGGAGGCTCTCGGGAGACGTGCCATCGACCACCTGGGCCAGCTTCCAGCCCAGGTTGACCGCGTCCTGCACGCCGGTCTGGAGGCCCTGGCCGCCCTGTGGGGGATGCACGTGGGCTGCGTCCCCGGCGAGCAGCACACGGCCCTGGCGGTAGGACGCCGCCTGGCGGCACACATCGGTGAAGCGCGAGATCCAGGTGGGACTGTGTACACCGTAGTCGGTCCCGTAGGCGGTGACGAGGGCCTCGCGCAGGTCCTGCAGCGTGGGCTCGTTGGCGTGTTCGACCTCCTTCTCGAGCAGGACGACGCGGTACGGTCCTCCGCCGCGCTCCCGGTCCATGGGACCGATGCCGCCGCCCTCGGGACGCATGCCGATCCGCGGTTCCTCGGCCATCTCGACCTCGGCGATCAGATAGCTGCTCGTCGCGTCCCAGCCCGGGAAGTCGATGCCGGCCGCCTTGCGGATGAGGCTGCGTCCCCCGTCGCATCCGACGAGGTATCGTGCTCGCAGGGTCGAGTCGTCGGACAGCTCCACATCGACGCCGGCGTCGTCTTGGGTGAAGCCCACCACCTCGCGGCCCCGGAGGATCGGCACGCCGAGCTCCTCGACCCAGCCGGCCAAGATGCGCTCGATACGGCTCTGCCAGAGTGCCAAGAGGTAGTTATGGCGGGTCGGAAAGTCGCTGATGTCCACGGAGGTCCCCGCATAGCCCACCCGAGGATGCTTCTTTCCTTCAGCGAGGAACCGATCGGCGATGCCACGCTGGTCGAACACCTCCATGGTGCGGGCGTGGAGTCCCCCGGATCGCGAACCGTCGACCGCCTGGTCCGCACGTCGCTCGACGATGACGACGTCGACCCCCGCCAACGCCAGCTCGCCCGCTAGCATCAGCCCCGTCGGCCCAGCGCCAGCGATCACGACCGCAAGCTCGGTCGTCCGTCGCTCCGTACCGTCCGAACCTGTCATCACTCACCCGCCTATCGGTCAGGCCGACCGCCTGCCGGCAGCTCGCAGTGGGCATTGTCGGGGCACCGGGGGGCTTGCAGCAAACATCTCGGTCGACGAGGCCAGGGTGCCCACTGTGTACAACATGGGCGCCCGAGGGACCCCGTAGGGTGTTGCACGCGCGGCCGAGTTTCGCCATTTTGGTCACGCAGGGAAGGCCGGGTGGATGACCCGGCAGAGCCCGAAGCACGACGCCCCGCGCTCCCTGAGGGAGGGCAGAGTTTGGTTGTCACGATCGCTGCCCTACGATGTGGAGATGCCAGACCGCCCGACGATGCAGTTCGAACACGCCCTCGTGGGTGGCCACCGCCTTCGCTTCGCTGCTGCGCGGACGCCAGGCGCACCACAGATGTTGATGACGTCGCCACAGCCGTTGAGCGTGCTGACATACCGGAACATGTGGGACCGGCTGGCCGAGCGGTTCGATCTCGTGGCCGTCGATCTGCCGAACCATGGCGGGTCGGACGCAGCGTCGGACGTCATCACGGTCGACGAGCACGCGGCGTTCCTCGGCGAGATCCTCGATCACTTCGAACTCGAGCGTCCCCACTTCGTCGGACCAGACATCGGGACGCCCACCGTTCTGCGTTTCCTGATGGACCACCCGGAGCGGATCGCATCGGTCGTCGGCGGCGACGCTGGGACGGTCTCGCCGGTCGAGGGCGAACTGGCCTTCCGGCTGCTGGTCAACTCCCGGCTGTTCGGGCTGGCGGTGCGCTCGCTCGGTCGACAGTTGGGTGGCCGCTTCTACGTGCGCTCGGCGAACGGCGTCGGATTCCACCAGGAGCGGCCGTCGAAGGCCGTGCTGAACGATTTCCGCGATGGCTCGACCGGGCCGGGCAAGCTCCGTGGCCAGGTGGGCTTCCTCGGCAGCTACCCGGGCATCGTGCCCCGCATGATGGAGTCCTACCCGTCGATCCAGACGCCGGTCCTGGTGCTCCACGGCGAACACGACACCTTCGTCGCGATGAGCAACTCGAAGCGTCTCAGCGAGCTGCTTCCCAACAGCGAGTTCGCCGTCATCCCCGACGCAGCGCACTACTCGTGGGAGGACAGCACCGAGGTCTACCTGCAACACATCCTCGATTGGACCGACAAGGTCGAATCAGGACGCTGAGCCACCGCCCGCCGGAGCCCGACCGATCGTCGAGACGGCCTGCGTGGCCATGTCGAGGAGGATCGCCTCGTCGACCCCAGCTCGGGTGAGCGACGCCAACGTCACGTGGGCGCAGAACAGTCCACGGGCCGTCGCCCGCTGTTCAGGCGCATCGGACACGAGTTCGCCGTCCGTATGATCCGCCGAGCGACGGTGGTCTCGGTCCTCGCGCTCAACGCCATCGCCGCGGGGATGGCGGCGAGCTACGACGAGTCGTACCAGGACGCCCTCGCGTCATCGAGCCGGTATCCGTGTATCGGTGGCTCGCGGCGTCGAGCGTGGGGCCTGGTCGGATCGTGGATGCATCGCGGACTGGTTCATCGCCGCGACCAACCTCCGACTCATGAAGAGGCCCGCCCCTCGCGGGACGGGCCGCAGGCAGCCGAGGCGGCGCGATGGGGTTACTCGGCGGGCAGGGGGTGCGCCGCGAAGAACGATTCCATCTCGCGTAGTTGGTCGAAGACCTCGTTGGTGTAGCAGTACGACTCGGAGTCGCCGCCCAGACACTCGTGATGGATGAACCCGTGGCCGGCGTCCTCGATGACGTTGAACACGATGTCCGCCAGGCACCCCTGGAAGGCGGTACGAGTGACGCCCGCGCCAAGGTCTTCGATGGTCGGGTCGCCCTCGCACTCGTATGCGTCGGCCCAGTCCTCGACCGAAGGCGAGATGGAGCCCTGCTCGGGGCCGCTACTCATGGCCATGAGCGGCACTGCGCGCTCAGGAACGCAGCCAAAACTGCTGAACCCGGACGCTCCCACGTGGAACGAGGCCACCCGTTCGGAGGCTTCGCAGGCCAACCTCGCCACGGTCCAGCCGCTGGATGAACTGCCGAAGGCATGGACCCGCCGTAGGTCGAGGCAGTACTCCGCCTCCAGCCGGTCGAGGAGTGCCGTGAGGGTGACCGGGTCCGAGTGTCCCGACCGGTCCTGAGCGGCCACCACGAAGATGCTCTCGGCCGGGTCGAGATACGGGCTCCACCACCCGAAGGCCGTGTCCAGGCCGCCGCCTCCTGCCGCAGGGAAGAGGATGAGGGGGACCGGAGCTCGCTCCGCATAGCCCTGTGGGACGACGACCCGATAGGGTTGCACCACGTCCCGGGCATCGATACTGAGTTCGTTGACACCGTCGTAGACGCCCGGCTCCACGAGCGGCCCATCACACCCGGCACTGCCGGTCGATGGCTCGTCGACGGTCTGCGCCGCGACCCCGACCGTCGAGCCTGCCAGCAGGCCGACCGCGAGGATGGAGATGGTGGTCGTCTTGATGCCCCGCATGGGGACCTCCCTCTCCCCCGTGCTTGCATCCGGCGTCGGAGCAGCCGTCCGCTGCCCGCCTACCGACGCCAGTTGTCATGGTATCGGCGCTGTCCAGCCAGCCGCAGACACCGAGGCGGCGTCAGTCATGAAGGGGTCCGTCGGTGCTTGGATCTGGCTCGTGACGATGAGCGTGGAGGGTGGTCGGGTCCTGGTCGGGTGGTGGTCTGGTTGGCGGCTGCCGCGAGCGTGGCCGCGAACCTACCCCTCGATGGCCGCCACGGCCTCGGGGGTGATGACGTACAGACCACCTTCAGCGCCACCCAGAGCCCAAGCCGCCCCACTCGGTGCAAAGACCAGATCGTCAAGGAAGAGTCCTGGGTCGCCGGTGTCGATACGCTCGAGGGATGTTCCATCGAAGCGGGCGGCGGCACCCCCGAACCAAACGGTGCCATCGGAGAGGAAGTGGGTAGGGCCCCACGCCAGGCTTCCCGGGTCCGGGATGCGCGGAAGGTCCAGCGATCCGATGGTAGTCCAGAGTTCACCGTCCCATCTCGCGACCTGCAGCCCCGGCAGCTCGTCATCACCATAGCTACTCACCAACCAGACGGTGCCATCCGGTGCGACGCTGATGTCCAGCGGCGAGCCGACGGCTTCCTTCTCGAAGGGGATGAAAGCCCACGTCTGGCCGTCGTAGGTGAGCGCACCCTCCACACGCCCGTCGGTCGTGCCGGCGACCAGCACCCACAAGGCGCCGTCATCGGAGATCGCCATGTGGGTCAGGGTGTGCTCGGCGGTGAAGCCGAGATCGGTGGCAGTCACGGTTTCCGCGCTGCCGCCGTCCTCGAGGCGTGTCAGCTCGAGCCCAGAGTCCGGGCTGAGTGAGATGAACCAGCACGCCCCGTCGGCGGCGATCCAGGACGGCCTGACGAAGCCGACGAGGCCATGTGCGCAGTCCTCGAAGCGCGAGCTGCGATCATCGACCCGCGCCCCACGCTTGAGCGATGCCTTCACCTGCCCGTTGAGCAGCAGGGCGACCGAGCCGTCGGCGCCCGCTCGGATGCTCGACGGCGGCGTACCAGGAGGACAGGGACCGCTGGTGAGCGGCTCCGTCTTACTCGGTAGTCGGGAAGCCCGAGGGCGGCGGGGGCGAGCCAACGAAGATGGCTCCGCGCAGGCTGGCATCCGAGGCGCCGTCCACGTCGGTCTCGCGGTCGCTCATCTCCACGATGGCGGTCAGCCCCTCGTAGGCACCCTCGCCGGTGAAGACCGGAGCTACCATCATCTCGCGCTCGGCGAACTCGATGCCCGAGACCGGGTCGCTCTGCCAAGCACCATCGCCGTTCTCGACGCGGTACTCGTTGGTCCACACGGTGTATCCGTATTCACTGCCAGCGCGTACCTCCGGGCCCATCCCGTAGCCGTCCTCGCTGTTGACGACGAACCAGGTCCCGCTAAAGCGCGGGTCGCTGGAGTCCTCGACGATGGTCCTGCAGCGGGTGCCGTAGATGTGCTCGACGCCGTCGATGATCTCCTCGGAGTCCCGCGAGAAGCAGTCCGTGACCTGGCTGACGTGGGCGGTGAACTCGACGGGCGCGATGACCCCGCTGTCTGTGACCGCGCCGGGCACAGTGCCGGCCGGCTGGCCGAATGGCCCGGCGATGAGGAAGGTACCGCCGAGGGCGAAGATGACCGCGCCGGCGGTGATGGCCTTGACCGGAGTGAACATGGTCTGGGTCCTCCCGAGGACGGTGGGGGTGTGGCCGTTCGTGGCCGGGATGAGGCTGGGCTGATGAGCGATGGTGGTCTGATCGCTGACGGGTGGGTCGTTCGGTCGACCGAGGCTGGGTAGCGGCCACCAGCGACCTCGCTGGCGGACCCGTGGGGTACGGGCCATGGCCTCGCGGACGCGCTCGTGGGCGTCGGGTGGCTCGGGGTCGGCGTCCTTCAGCCACCGTCCGACCTCGCGCAGCAGCTGGTCGTCGTTCACCGGGTGGCCTCCTGGGGCACGGGCAGCGGGATCGGGGTGCGGGCGTCGGCCTCCAAGGCGGCGCGCAGGGCAGCGATGGCTCGGCTCAGCCGGGAGCCGACGGTGCCGGGGGCGATGTCGAGCGCCTCGGCCACCTGCTCCATCGGCAGGTCGAGCAGGCAGCGCAGGACGATGACCGTCCGGTGCTCCACCGACAGGTGGCGGAAGCCCCGCTCGAGCTGGTCACGGTCGAGGACCGCGCCGTACTGGTCGGGGGACCGCAGGGAGCCAGCGGCATGGGGCTCGGGATCCGGCACCCAACCACGCTGCTGCTTGGCCTCGTCGTAGCAGATGCGCACGAGCAGCCGGTTGGACCAGCCCTCGTACTTCGCGGGGTCACGGAGGCGGCGGATGTCGCGCCAGATCGCGAGGAGCGCCCGCTGCGTGGCATCATCGGCGAGGTGCCGGTCACGCAGGACGCCGAAGGCCACCCGGTACAGCCGCGCATGGCTCTTGACCATGAGCGACTCCACCGCCGCTCGGTCGCCCTGCACCGCACGTCCCACGAGGACTTCGTCCATGGCCTCTCTTTCGTGCGGACCGAGTGGCTCTCGGCCTCATGACGGTAAGGGGGCCGCGCAAGGGGATCCTTTCCATCTTCGTGGAGTGGATCCCTCCCACAGCGTCACCGCGCTCACCGGCCCGTCCCCTGGAGGGGCGGGCCGGTGGCATCGCGAACGTGGCCGTGAACCTACTCGCCGGTCGCGATGACCCCTGGGGTGGCCGGGAGATCGCCATCGACCACGACACCTCGGAGGTCGAAGCCACAGTCCTCGGTGAAGTCAGCCTCCATGACGGCGGTGAGCCCCTCGTAGCCGCCCTGGCCGTCGAGCTTCACAGTGAAGGTGCTGTAGCTCTCGGGTGGGAAACGGAAGCTCGCGGTCTGGCCGACCCATGCGCCGTCCTCGTTGGTGATCTCCCAGAGCGCGGAGTAGGCACCGATGCCGTTGACATCGGGATCGCCGTCCTCGTAGCCGGCGAGCTGGTTGACGTAGCTGCCGGCGAGCCGCTCGTCGCTGATCTCCGAGACAGGGAACTCCCACGCCACCGACTCCGAGCTTGGCACGGCCGTGCCACACCCAAGCCGCCCGCTGAACTCGGACATCGCTGGCTGGGGTTCCTCGGCTCCTGGGACAACGTTCCCAGACCGCTCGTACGGCTGGGCGATGAGCAGCATGCCCCCGAGGGCGAAGACGACCGCACCGGCGGTGATGGCCTTGACTGGACTGAGCATGGACTGGGTCCTCCCGATGACGGTGGGGGTATGGCCGTTCGTGGCCGGGATGGGCGTGGGCTGGTATTCGGCTGTGTCAGCGGTGCGCGGTGGCTTGGGCATTCGGGCGCGGAACGGCAGTCGCCACCAGCGTCGTCGTCGTTGCCTGATGGCGGGTAGCTGTGATGCGATCTGCTGGCTGGCCTGCTCAGCATCCGGCAGGGTGACTCGCTCCTCCTGGAGCCAGCGGCGCATCTCGAGCAGCAGTCGGTCGTCGTTCATCGGGTGACCTCCTGCCGCATCGTGGTGGGGGCGCTGGTGCTTGCTCTGGACTCGGCCTCGAGTGCGGCCCGCATGGCCTTGACCGCCCGGCTCAGACGTGAGCCGACCGTGCCTGAAGGGATGTCGAGCATCTCGGCCACCTGCTCCATCGGCAGCTCGAGAAGGCATCGCAGGACGATGATCGTGCGATGTTCGATCGACAGGTGGCGGAAGCCCCGCTCGAGCTGGTCACGGACGATGATCGAGCCGTACTCGTCGGGGGCGACCGGCGCGTGAGCTGGACCGACGGAACTCTCGTGCGCCCAGTCAGGCTTCCGCCGTGCTTCGGCATAGCAGGCGTGGACGAGGATGCGGTAGGACCAGCCGCTGAAACGCGACGAATCCTCGAGGGTGGGCAGGTTCCGCCAGATGTCGAGAAACGCCTGTTGCGTCGCGTCTTCGGCAAGATGTCGGTCGCGGAGGATGCCGTGCGCCACGCGGTATAAGCGGGCATGGTGTGCGACCGTCAGCGACTGGAACGCCTGCTGATCGCCCTGCTGCGCCCTGATCACGAGGTCCTGATCCATGCCCTCTCGCTTCTGAGGGCCGAGCCTCTCTCGGCCTCTACACCCTACGAGTGAACGTCCAGTCCCTCGCTTTCCCTTTTCGTCTGGATGGGACTCGGTCACGCTCGCCGCAGATGCGGTGCGATCCGTCCTTGTCAGTCGTCCAACCGTCCTCTTCGTGGCAGCGGTGACTCCTCCATCGGGGATGGCGCTCTCCTCCCCCGTGTCGCCTCGATGAACTCCCGCAGGCTCTCCGCCGACAGCTCCGAGGTGACGCTTAGGCCCTGGTGCTGGGTGATGGCGGAAGGCTTCTCGAGCAGCACCATCAGGCGGTCGATGAGGATGGCGACATCCTCGGGCTTCAGCCGCATGACTGGCACCTCGACGATGCGCTTCTTCTCGGTAGCGTGCAGATGTTCGCGGAACTCATCGAGGGCCTCATCGATGACATCGATGGCCTTGTCATTGATCTCGGCCAGGCGGTCAGCCTGTCGGGCCGCGCGACGCGCCATGAAGGCGTTCGTCCGACCCCTTCGCCTGGCACTGCTCGCGTTTCTCGGCCCACTTGAGCTTCTTCGCCTGGACCGTGACGAGGCTGTGGGCGGAGATGTCGTGGCGCCTGCATAGCTCACGCAGGCTGACCTGGGTGGTGACGTACTCGCGCTCGAGCGCCCGGTAGTCGTGTGACTTGTTCACGGTCTACTCCGCACATCTCGGCCTCCGCACAGCAGAGTGACCGTCTGTTCTAAATGGTAGCCCACGGGGCAAGTGGTCGGGTGCGCGTGCGGTGGCGCCGCTGTTCAGCGTGTCGGAGTGGCTGCTCTCAGGGCGGCACATCCTCAAGGCCGGGGCTCTGGACCGCCTCCCGATGCTTAGGACGAGCAGGATGGAGGTGTGTCGAGGTATCCGTGTATGGGTGATCTGGCTCGCGGCGCTCAGCGCGAGGCCCGGACGGGTCGTGGACGCATCGTGGACTGGTCGGTCGCCGCGAACCTCGTCCGACTCATGAAGAGGCCCGCCCCTTGGCGGGACGGGCCGCAGGCAGCCGAGGCGGCGCGATGGGGCTATCGGGCATGAGAGGGCCCGCCCCCAAACGAGACGGGCCGGATACCCCATGGATGGCGCAGGGACCTGGGTACTCGGCCTTGCTCAGCTTCATTTCTGCTCGATGTTCACGTCCATCGTCCACGGGGCTTCGTGCTCAAGGTCGAGCATGATGAGGTGGACGAGGGCGCCCACCGAACGAACGCGGGCGCCCTCGGTGTCAGACCTAGTCGACGCGGACGAAACGGGTGGACTCGATCAGACAGCGAGGTGGTCCGTCGTCGGGCATGTAGCACCGATCGTTCAGGTGGAACCGGCTCTGATAGCGTGCGCGGTCACCGTTGCGGCTCAACCGCATGGAGATCCAATCACCGAACGCATTCCCGCGGGTCTCGCTGACCTCGACGTCGTTGTCGTTGCCGTGGAAACTCCCAGTCCCCGTCCAAGGGGTCGCGGCGCCGTCGGAGTCGGTGCACGGACCAGCGCCCGGCGGATCGCCGACCATCGGCCAGAGTTCGGCTACGAGGCCAGACCCCCGAGCATGGTTCACGATCGCGCCCTTGCCCGTGACCTTATCCTGGATGTTCACGAGCTTCTCGCCTTCAGGGAACTCAGGCTCGACGGGGAACTCCGGCGGCGGGTCTTGCATGTCGCCGTTCTCCCACGCCTCCGAGTCGATGAAGAACTGGAGGAGGTCCTCCTCGAAGTCGACCACGGCTTGCGTGCAGTAGTCCGCACGCGTCGCGTTCAGGAACCCGACGAACCCACGATCGAAGTCGGGGAACTGGATCGTGAGCGGGATCTGTAACTTGTCGGGTGGTGCAGCCGAGGCCGGGGCCACTGCGGCACCTGCGAGTCCGAGCGTCAGCACGACGCTCAGCGCCATTCGAGTCTGTCGGCCCGATGTCAGTCTATGCATTCGTTCTCCTCTGTCCCGGCGCGTGGTGCCGGACCCTCTCGAACGTCCACGGATGGTGCCGCCGAGGGATAGCGGACCCTCCGTCACGAGAGTTGTTACCTCGCCATCGCTCTCCTCCGCTGCCGGGACACCGGAACATGTCCCCTGTGTCTACCTAGAGACACCCCGCCGCCAAATCGTTCCATCGTGGAGACTGAGATTCGGGCATGACCATTCAGAACCGGCATGAATAGCGGATTCGGTCTGGTCGTCGCCACCAGGCCGCAGGCAGCCGGGGCGGCGCGATGGGCTTACTCGGCGTAGGGCTCCGGGATCTCCGGCATCGGGGCCGGGAAGATGACGCCGCTGATCGTGGGGTCTTAGATGACGGCGTAGGCCGTCAATCCTTCGTACCCATCCTGGCCGACGAAGGAGACAACCATGGGGATTGCGAGGTCGAGGTCGGCACTATCGAAGGCCGGGCCCTCGCCGAGCCAGCTACCCCCATCGTTGGTCACCACGTGACTGGTCTCAATGAGCCAGTCGGGCTGGGCGGCGCTGAAAGTGTCGGGGTCGGCGACTGAGTTGGCGACGACGACATGGTCCCCGGTGAAGCGTGGGTCGCTCGACTCCAAGCTATTCATGACGGTGAAGCCGACGTTTTCTGTGAGGGCATTCGGGAGCTCGGTGTCCGTTGACTCACGGAGGATGTCAGCGAATGAGACGGTGCCGGTGAAGCTGGTGACTTCGGTCGCTTGCTCCCCGTCCTGTGCCGCGACCCCGACCGCCGAGCCTGCCAGCAGGCCGACGGCAAGGATGACGATGGTGGTGCTCCTGATGGTCCGCATAGGGACCCTCCCTCTCCCCCGCTCGTGGGCGCCCATGACCAAGCCCCCCCCGCGTCCCTTCATGTATGTAGGGACCGATGGAGCCGCGAACCGTTCCATCTCCGTCGGACCGCGACCCTGGTCGGTGCGCTAGCAGGCCACTACTCCGGCCAGCGCCCCTCCCGCAGCTCACCGAGGCGCACCGCGCTCTCCTGCACGCAGTGCAGTTCGTCTGCCAAGCGTACCGGCACGTTGCGACGCAGCGGGCAGGCACTTTCGCATCCAGGCCGAGCACCACTCCTAGAGCGCGTGGCATGAGCAAGAGCCCGCCCGATAGCGGCACCGCGTTCTTCAGTGCCGCAGGCAGCCGAGGCGGCGCGATGGGGTTACTCGGCGGGCGGGATGTCGGGCACCGAACCGGGGAACAGGACACACTCGCCGCTGAAGCCACTCACGCCATCCGAGGTCGAGGCACAGGTGACGCTCAAGCCCTCGTAGCCGTCCTCACCTGCATAGGTGGCGAGGTACGTAGCAGACCCGTCCGGGAGCATCACGCCTCGGTACGTACCGACCCACGCTCCACCATCGTTCTCTATCCGGCTCGTGCCCCACACGGGACCAACGACGTCCCCATAGTGGTCCTCGCTATGGACGAACGTCTCGGTGCCACTGAAGCGGTCATCGCCCATCGTCAGGGTCTGGACGCCGACTACGTCGCGCACTTGCATGACACCCTCGGGCGACGTGCTGACCTCTGGCGGGCTGACTATCTCGGTGTCGGTCGTGGTGCCCGAGAAGTGGAC
The DNA here is from genome assembly GCA_963731995.1 of uncultured Chloroflexia bacterium. Lineage (GTDB taxonomy): Bacteria > Chloroflexota > Limnocylindria > Limnocylindrales > CSP1-4 > JAFMJV01. Next base: position 262,957 of record CAVSXV010000004.1, on the reverse strand, counting down.
AGCCTCATCCTGAGCCACGACCGCACCGTTGCCTCCCACAGGCAGCGCCAAGGCCACAGCCACAAGCGTCAACCGCAACGTACGCATGGAAGTTCACCCCCCCTTGTACGAGCGGGTCGGGTTCGCCAGTGGCTCGGCGCGGTCCAGGCGGCCAGGGCTGGGGCCGTGCGTCAGAGCCCCCCGCTACGGACCATTGTCCGCCTCGCGACAAGGCCACCGAGCCTTCGAGGGTGGTGGAAACGGATGCGGCGGGCGATGTTTCGCGGCACCGTCGTGTCGGTGTCCATCCCTGTAATGATCTGGCTCGCGGCGATGAGCGTGGAGGGTGGTCGGGTTCTGGTCGGGAGGTGGTCTAGTTGGTGGCTGCCGCGAACCCTACTGGCCGCCCGCCACGTCCTCGGGGGCGATGACGTAGGTGTGAATGGGACCCGGCTGCACTGCACGGTCGATGTACTCCCACTCACCGGCTTGGAGCCAGGCGGTCCCATCGGGTGCGAGGTCCATGCCGAATACGCAGAGGTCCCGCAGGTAGTGCGTCACGACCTCGCCGTCGAAGTTGGCGACGCCATCGCAGTCGCTGCCCGTGCGCTCCCAGTCCACGATGGGGTTGAACCAGATGCTGCGGTCCGGGCCGACCGCGAAGAAGCCCTCGAAGCCCTGGTAGTGGTCGCCCATCAGCGGGATCCCGTCATCGGGACCGAAGACCGCCCAGTCATCGCCATCGAAGCGGGCGAGGATGTCGGATGCATTGGTGCAAGACATGCTCGAACCGCACTGAGCGTTGAGGCGGACCCAGGCCGTACCGTCGGCACCCATGGCTGCCCGCCCCACGCCGCCGACGTCGGGTGTCTCCTGGACGACCCCAGCCCTCACCATCGTGGCGATGGAGCCGTCCGTAGAGGGGGTCGGAGAGCCAGACCTCGCTCCCGCCGCCTTCCGACGCCACCAGCTCGTTGTTCGGCCAGGGAGACCATGGCTCCAGGGTGCCGGGTAGGACCGCCCAGCCGTCGGCGTCGAGTCGGGCGACGGCGACCGGGCCCTTGCTCGCACCGGGATCGAGGGAGCGGTCGTTCTCGTCCAACTCCGGTCTCGTGTACGACGCCCACGCTGCCCAGACGGTGCCGTCCTGTTGGACCTCCACGCCGTAGGCCGACTCGTCGTCGCTGGCACCCTGCCAGTGGGTCGTCCACGTTCGCCCGTCGTAGGACGAGATGCCACTGGGGAGACTCGCACCGGCTCCGAAGATCGTGTAAGCCAGCCAGACGGTCCCATCGGCCGCCACCTCGATGTCGGCGAGTCCGGGCTGGAAGGACTCGCCGAGTTCCTCAGGCCACGAATGGAGGCCCTCCTCGCCGACGCGGAAGAAGCCATCGGGGCCGAACCACCAGACCGATCCATCGAGGCCCGCGACGATGTTGCCGTCGAGGATGCCGCCCGCGTAGCGATCCCTGTCGTCGGGTATGCGGGATAGGTCCCGGATCCCGTCGCTATCCACCCGGTACACCCCTGGCTCGACCTCCTCGGTGACGAGGTCCACACCGGGCAGGAGGTCGGGGCTGGTGGCTTCCTGCGCCATCGTGGCGGAGCTCGACAACAGCACCAGGCCGAGTGCTGCCAGCAACCCTGCGAGGAGGCCCATGCCGAGGGCGAGGAGGATCGAGTTGCGTGTGCTGGTCATGAGATGCCACTCCCGCTAGCCCCCACTCGATGCATGTGATGGTCGGTCGGCCCCGGAGCCAGGTCGCCACGTCGGATACAGCGACACACGCCGGGCCGCCCGCCCGCTATACATAAGAGGAGTCGAGGGCCCCGAATCGTTCCATCGTGATCCGCTACTCGCCGCCCGCCACGGCCTCGGGGGTGATGACGTAGAGACCGCCTGGGCGGGTCGCGGGCTCGCTGTTGACGTCGGCACGGGATACCGGTGCCTCGCTGAAGGGTGCGCTGCCCCAGACGGATCCCTGCGGTCCGACCTCGATGTGGTTGACGCAGACGCCCACCAGGTAGCGCGTCCACTCGGAACCGTCGAGCGAGAGCACGCCGGGGCAACGATGGACGAGGTCGCTATCCGGCTCGTCGAGGCTCAGGCCGAAATCAGACCACGCGATCCAGAGCGTGCCCGCCGCATCGACAGCGAAATCGGGGCTCGCGACGCCATCAGGGAGCGGAACCCCATCCTGCGCAGTGAAGACCTCCCAGCCGGTGGCGCCCAGACGGGCGAGGCGCGATTCGGACACGCCGCCGGGAGCGGGGACGAGGTGGACCCAGACGGTGCCATCGGGCCCGACCGCGACTTCGTTGACGTGGGCGCCCGCGCGCTCGACGTCCGGCACCATCACCTGCCAGTCCTCGCCGTCGAAACGGAGCAGGCCGCGGAAGTCGTGCCGGATGGGTCCGATGCCACCGTTCGCGAACCAGAGCGTGCCGTCCGGGCCGATGTCGAACGGACCCCCGTCGTAGTAGCTCCGCAGGGCCGGGTCATCGGACCCGGGCAGCCGTGACCACTCACCGTCGGAGAGTCGCCCGACCCGAGGGCCTCGTCCGTTCTTGATGGTGCGACCGGCCCAGACCGTTCCGTCGGGCCCGATCTCGACCTCGGCGGGACCGGATCCCGTGGGACGTTCCATCGTCGTCCACGAGGAACCATCGAACACGCCCAATCGGTTCTCCGCACCCCAACCCGCATCGAGGATCGCCCACAGGGCTCCGTCGGCCTCTACGGCCGCATCGAAGAACCCTGCGAACGGGAGATCGGAACGTTCCCACTCGTGAGATCCCTCGACCCCGAGCGTGAAGAAGTGGGTCAGGTGTGGGTCCAGGTACTCCCCGTCGCTCCCGAAGACGACTACGTCGCCGTCTGGGCTGACGGTGTGCCAAACGGGCTTTGCCGACGCCACGTCGTGGCCGACCCCATCGCTCAGCACCCGGTACACGCCCGGCTCGACCTCCTCGGCGACGAGGTCCACGCCCGGCAGGAGGCCGGGGGTGGTGGTCGTGGACACGCCGTCTGTCTTGGGCCGCCACCCTTCCGGTTCCCAGACCTCTGCCGATGCCAGCACCCCGTTCGCGCTGCTCCCACCGACGAGCAGGGCACGACCATCGGGCAGTGCGGTGAGCGAGAGCGCTTCGCGGGCTTCGACGGGAGGTGGCGCCGGGACGACCGAGTCCATGGCCGGGTCCCAGATCTCCGCATCGGTTCTGTGAACGAGTGCTGCATCCAAGCCGCCGACGACAAGGACGTGGCCGTCGGCCAGGAGCGTGGCGGCATGACGCCAGCGACCTTCTGCGAGAGAACCCACCGAGGTGAAGGACTCCGTGCCGGGGTCCCAGATCTCAGCCGGGACAAAGCCGTCGCCGCCCCGCCCACCGACGACGAGCACGCGCCCATCGGGCAGGAGCGTCGCGCTGTGCCACCCACGTGGCTGGAGCAGCGACCCAGCCGGGCTGAACGACTCGGTGGCCGGGTCCCAGATCTCCGCTGAGGCCGGGGAGGCCCCGTCAGGGTTGGCGCCGCCGACGACGAGGACCCGCCCATCAGGCAGGAGCGTGGCCGTGTGAACGACGCGTGCAGCATCGAGCGACCCGGCCGGGCTGAACGACTCGGTGGCTGGGTCCCAGATCTCCGCCGATGCGAGGAAGCGTTCCGCATCGTTCTCCACGACCACGCCGCCCACGACGAGCACGCGCCCATCGGCCAGGAGTGTGGCCGAGTGCCGCCCGCGTGACTGGAGCAGCGGACCCGCCGGGCTGAACGACTCGGTGGCCGGGTCCCAGATCTCGGCGGACGCGAGGCCGGTCACGCCGTAGCTGTTGTCAGAACCACCCGCGACGAGGACACGGCCATCGGCGAGGAGCGTGGCCGTGTGCGCATAGCGGCCCTCGGTGAGCTCACCTGCTGAACTGAACGATCCCGTGAGCGGGTCCCAGGCCTCTGCCGATGTGACCCAGTCGGGTCGGTTCGGTTTGGAGTAGTCGGACCCGCCGACGACCAGGACCCGGCCATCCGACAGGAGCGTGGCGGTATGTTCTGAACGGCCTCGGTCGAGCGACCCGGTCGGCGTGAACGTGCCTGGTCCCAGGTTCGAGTCGGGGACCACCGTCGCCTCCGGCACTGGTTCTGACTCAGCTGTGGCCTCTGCGGTCGGCTCGACCAAGGTCGTCACGGATGCCGACGCCGCCACCGCAGGCAACGGCTCGTCGCTGGGCGGCTGCGTCAGGACGCCCGTGAGCAGGAAGCCGCTGAAGAGCGCCACGATGGCACCGGCGACGACGAACTTGGTCGCGCTGAACATGGACTGGAACCTCCACTTGGGGGACTGGGTGGCGGTGATGGCGGTGAAGATCGCGGCAGCATCGACCGGGCGTGATGGCCCAGCGACACGCAGCGCGTCATCGGAAAGTCGTTGCTCGAGTCGGGTCACGTCATCCATCTGCCAGTTCCTGTCTGAGTCGATCAAGGAGTCGCTTGAGGCGAGTGCGCGTTCCGGCGGGGCTGATGCCGGTCGCCGCTGATAGCTCCGTGGCGTCGAAACCCGCCACGTAGCGCATCGCGAGCAGGGCCTGGTCATCGACATCGAGCCGCTCGATGGCTGACCGAAGGTCGATGGCATCCACATCCGCGCCCGGATCGATGCCCCCCGGTCGAGCGGACGCATCGGTCGCCACCTCGATCTCGGCTCGTCGGCGTCGCTTCCGTAGGAGCTGTTTGGCCTCGTTCACCGCGATGGAGATGAGCCACGGCCTGAGCCGCTCTGGCTCACGCACGCTACCGAGCTTGCGCCAGGCGATGGCCCACGCCGCTTGTACGGCTTCGTCGGTGATGGCGTCGTCGCGTGTGACGTAGCGACAAACGCGACGCATGTCGTCGTGGTAGGCGGCGATGATCTGCTTGAAGGCGATCTCGTCACCGGCAGCGGCGGACGCGATGACACCGGCCTGCTCAGGTCCAGCCAACCTCGTCACCACCTCCATAACCAACAGATGCGTGGGGTCGGCCAACTGTGTCAGGCGATGGCAACGTCGCTCTCATATCGGGAGTAGGGAGCGGCCCGGTGCCCAGCCATGGGCGGGCGTCGATGGCGAGGTCATCGAGCGACCGGGCCAAATCCGACAGGAACCGCGCCTGCCGCTCGGTCGCATCGCCGCTCCGGTAGAGGCACCACGCCGCAACTCATCTCGGTCGAGATGGTTGCGGGTGCAATAGGTACGGATGGTCGGGGCGAGAGGACTCGGGCCGACACACAGTCACCAACTCTAATCGTCGCGCCATAGCCGCGCGATCGAGTAGAGCTCGCTGCCGGGTGAGGTCGTGCCCGACTACGCGCTGTTCAACGGGGCTCCTCGCGACGGATGGTGGTGGCCCGATCGATGCCACGGTCGAACGAGGCGATGACCCCGATCCCGGTCCGCTCCGCGCTCGCCACGAGAAAGGCGTCCGCGAAGTCGAGTCGGAGGAGGTCGTAGAGCTCGATGGCACGCTGGAGCAGGTCGGCGTCGATGACCCGGATGGCCGGGAACGCCAGGACCGCCCGCAGCGTGGTTGCCACCTGCGCCCGCGGCGTCTCGTAGAACGACTCGAGGACGTAGGCGACCTCGGCCAGGATGAGATCGGGCAGCAGCAGCTCGTCGGCGTCACGCAGGTAGCGTGTCGCGCGCTCGGCCTGCTCGGGTGGGTCCCCGGTCAGGTGGCGGACCAGGACGTTGGCATCGACGAAGGCGGTCACCGTTGCGCGGCTGCGCGGGCTCGGCGCGTCTGCCGCAGGACCTCATCCCAAGGGGTGCCCCGCTTGGCCGCCGGAACGCTCACTGAACCGGCCAGCGCCAAGAGGTCCGGCGTCCGCGCCAGGATGGCGTGGTCACCTTCTACCCGGAAGACCAGACGGTCCCCTTCCTCAAGGGCGAGCGCATCGCGGACCGCGCGGGGAACCGTGACCTGACCTTTCGAGCTGAGTCGTGCCGTGACTTCCATGATTTCGGCCTCCTTACCATGTGGACACGGTAAGGATACTGGTTGCGTCAACGGCCTCGACGAGACCAGCGTGGCTGCCTTGGGTACGGTCAGCCTGTCGGGCCGCGTAGCGGGACATGTACGCCTCGTCCGCCTTGGCCCGGTACTGCTCGCGCTTCTCCAGCCACTTGCCCTTGCGGGCCTGGACGGTGACGAGCGAGTGGGCGGTGATGCCGTGCCGCCTGCACAGCTCACGCAGGCTGATCTGGCTGGTGATGAACTCGCGCTCGAGCTCGCGGTACTGATGCCGCTTGTTCACGGCGACCGCCTTTCGGCTGTCCCGGCTCCCGCGTGGCGGGATGACCGCTCGGCTCCATCGTAGACCGCAGGCCGAGGGTGGTCGGGTGCGCGTGCGGTGGGGGCGCCGTTCAGCGTGTCGGAGTGGCCGTTCTCAGGTCACAGCCCCAAAGCCGGGGTTCAGGACCGCCTCCCGATGCTCAAGATGGAGGTATGTCGGGGTATCGGTGTATCGGTGGCTCGCGGCGCCGTGGGGCTGAGCGTGGGGCATGGTCGGGTCGTGGATGCATCGCGGACAGGTCCGGTCGCCGCGAACGTCCTCCGACACAGGCTGTGGCCCGCCCCTCGCGGGACGGGCCACAGCTGGTGCCAGGTGATCTCTGGCCTAGTCGGCAAGCACCTCGCAGAGGTCATCGGTGTAGTGCTCAGAGCCGACGTCCTTTAGCAGATCCCCGGGGTCTCCCGGCTCGCCGACCACGTACTCTTCGGAGTGGCCAGCTGAATGCGCAATCGTGCCCCAGCCAGGCGCACGGACATTGAGATACGTCCCACTGCAGTCGCGGAAGTAGGTCAGAGGGTCTTCCTGCACGACCGTGACGTGGCACTGGAACGAATGGGTGCCCGAGACCATGGTGCTCGGGTGCTCGCTGTTGTAGAGATAGTCTGTGCCGCGATTACGGTAGATCGTCTTGACGGTCTTGCCGGTGAAGTAGAGGGTCTCCTCGTTCCATCCCTCGCTCTTGTACATGGCCTCGAAGCCGTCGCAACTCTCGATCACCAACGGGCCATCCGTATACGCCTCTGAGTACCAGACTTCTGGCTTGGTGGCGGCTGCCGGTACGGCCAGCACCAAGACCATGAACAGCGCCCCCAGCAGGGCTGCCATCCTCTTCATGGGATATCCCCCCACTATCCAGCGAGCCGGGTTCGCCAGTGGCTCGACGCGGTCCAGGCGGCCATGATCGACGGGCCGTGCCTCGCAGCCTCCCGCTACCTTGTATGAGTGGCTGAGAGGCCGGTTTGGGTCCATCTTCGTGTGCCCCTCGGTGCCCGCGCCGCATGACCGACCTCGAGGCCGCCTGGGCCGCCGCCCACGAGCACACGCCCGAGGGCTGGTACGTTGGCCAGCCCTAGCTTCGGATAGCGGGTGTGCCACCCGACGGTTGATCCTCAAGCGCCGCGCGCAAGGTGGTGGCGAACGCCTCCGGCTCCCCGGCGTACCCGTACTCGCCGCCAAGGAAGCCGCCATGGTGGCTGGGGAAGCTCAGCGGCGCCGACCCGAGACGGGCGGCCACGGCCTCCCCTGCTCGATGCGCCAGCTCACCCTCCGACTCCACACCGACGCCGATGACGATATGTGTGGAGGCTGCCTTCAGCGCCGTGAAGTCGTAAACGCGACCGATCGAGGTGACGGTGTTCTGCCCCAACAGCGGGTCATCGCGTGTGCCGTCGTCGGTCGTGGGCAACCCGAACGCGGCCGGGTCCGGGGCGACCGTCTCCGCCCAGCCGGCGGGCACGGGACCCCGGTGGCTGACGAGGGCCATGAAGCGGGCCATCGCCGGCCCAAAGCCATCCTGCTCGTAGGTGGCATGGATGGCCTCCCAGGCTTCGAACACCTCGGCGCGGTCCGGCAGGGCGTCGGCGGCTGGCGGCTCATGCGCCACGAGGGTGCGCACCAGCTCGGGGTGCCGCGCGACCAGCACCAACGCGTTGACGGCGCCACCGCTGCTGGCGAACACGTCCACGGGTGTGCCGCCTGCGGCCTCGATCACCCGCCGCAGATCGTCAGCGTGCTCCTCGGGCGTCGACGCGGACGCACCATCGGTCCGACGGCTCCGCTCTACACCGCGCGGGTCGTAGGTGATGACCGTGCGGTCGGGGAAGTAGCCAGCGAGGGTGCCGAACCCGGCCGCCCCCATGGGCGAGCCGACCATCAGCAGGACCGGCGCACCGGCAGTGGACGACCGGCGAACGTCGTAGGTCAACGACGCGCCAGGTACCTCCAGTTCGAAGGTCTCGGGCTCAGGCATCTTCGGCCAGGATCGCGTCGATCTGCCCCACAGCGCCCTTGAGGCCCTCTTCCATCCCCATCTCGATGAGCCGCTCCATGGAAGCGAGATCGGGGAAGACGCTGCGCAGCGTCATCCGGGTACGCCCTGCCCCCACATCCTCGATGTGCACCGCGGTGTGGGACTCGGGCATGCTCGCGTCGGGCTCGCCGGCTGCGTCGGCGAACCCGTCACGGAAGCGGATCGTGCGCGGCGGGTCGATTTCGTCCACGACCCAGTAGCCACGTGGCTGGTCGCCCGTCGGGCCGGTCATGTGGTAGGCCACGCGGCCACCAGCGCGCAGGTCATGCGCTGTGAAAGTCGCGGGGTACGTTGGTGGTCCCCACCAACGCTCGAGCTGGCGCGGGTCGGCCCATAGCTGCCAGACACGCTCGGGTGTGGCCTCGAACTCGGCCTCGAGCTCCAGGGAGAGCGAGGCTGGATCCTTGCGGACGGCGGTAACGGTCATGACGGCAGCTCCTGCTCGGCGGCGATGATCTCGCCCATGCGATGGATACGTGCCCGCCACAGCTCCTCGTATCGGTCGAGGAGATCGCGGGCCACGGTGAGCCCCCCGAGGTCGGTGCGCACGATGAGTCGCCGTCCGGCCCGCTGCTTGGTGACCAGCCCCGCCCGTTCGAGCAGCGCGACGTGCTTCTGTACCGCCGCGAAGCTCATGGGGTAGTGCTCGGCCAGCTCGGCGACTCCCTCCTGCCCGTCGATCGCGCGAAACACGATGTCCCGACGAGTCGCATCGGAGAGGGCCGCGAAGACCCGGTCGTAGTCAGTCGCTGTCACCTGCATTGGTACAACCATATCGTTGTATCAACTCGCGGTCAAGTGGGTCTTCGGGGCTGGCTGGCGGCTGACCCTCCAGCCGGACCGTCGTCGCCTCCCTTGTTAACGCTCGTCTCCCTGAGACTGAAGGCGGTCGTTCACCGCTTCAGTACGACATGCGTGGCGCGCTCGGTCGGCACGTGTTCCGCGGTGCGATATCCAAGGGAGCGAAGATCGATGCCGTCGAACAGCGCTTCGCCCTGGCCGAGCACCACGGGTGCCACGGCCAGATGGATCTCGTCGACATGGCCTGCGTGGATGTATTGCCGTACGGTCTCGACGCCGCCGCCGATCTTGATGTCCTTCTGGCCCGCGGCTTCTCTGGCAGACCCCAATGCTGCCTCGATGCCATCCGTGATGAAGTGGAAGGTCGTGCCACCGTCCATCTCGATCGATGGACGCGGATAGTGCGTGAGCACGAAGGTCGGCGCGTGATACGGCGGGTCGTCACCCCACCATCCCCTCCAGTGATCATCCGGCCATTGGCCCCGGATCGGGCCGAACATGTTCCGTCCCAGGATGAAGGCACCGAATCCGTCCATCGCGCGCCGCGCGAACGAGTCGTCGAGGCCGGTATCGCCTCCGGTCTCGCCCTGCATCTCGCGGAAGCTGCGAGTGGGAAAGTACCACCCGAATAGTTCTGGGCCCCGCTTGCCCAGCGGGTCCTCCAGGCTCTGCTCCGTTCCCGCCGCGTAGCCATCGAGCGATACTCCGAAGCCGGCCACTTTGACCTTGGTCATCTTGTCCTCCAATCGGGCCTGGTGCGGATCGCAATCGCTCCAGAAGGCTCAGCGGTACGTGCCGAACTCCCGGACCGCCTCCCACATCGCAAGCATGGTCTCGTCGGGCCACCCCCACTGGATGGTATGGACTGGCGCGAAGACGAAGCCGCCACCGGGCATGAAGACGTCCGGCTGCTGGCGGGTCTCGGCGATGACGTCCTCGACTTGGATGCCGAGCCCATGCCTCAGTCGGGCTTGATCTCCTGTACCGACCAGCCGTTGCCATCGGGATCACCGAAGAACGCGAACCGCGATCCCGGGGCGCCCTCTGGCCCGAGCTGTTGGATCTCGGTGATGTCGACACCGCGGTCGGCCAGCTCCCGGCGGGCCTGATCGATGTCCGCGACCACGAGCTGGGGACCCTTCATTGAGCCCGGCGGCCCGAGCGGCATGCCCTCGCCGATGACGATCGAGCAGGCCGAGCCTGGCGGTGTCATCTGCACCACGCGCATGCCCTCGACCGGGGTGGCGTCATGGTCGAGATCGAAACCCACGCGTTGCGTGTAGAAACGCTTGGAAGCCTCCACATCCGAGACCGGGATCCCGATGACGGCCAGCTTCATCTCCATGATCAGAACCTCCGTGTATTCGGGCGCCGGTTGTGGGCCGCGCTGTGACGCGACGTTGCCGGTGCCCGTCCAAGTGCCAAACGTTCATCGTTCCCGATGGGCACTAGCGGATGCGAACATCGGGCCGCCCCGGTCGGCTTGCAGATGTGTTGCAGATCGCGAAGACGCCCATCCGGCAACGCCGGACCCTCGACACCTCGGCGGAGGTGCAAGACGACCGTGAGTCCAACGTCACGGCATACGCCGCATCGTGCAGCTCGGGGCGGATAGCCCCGTCGACTGCGGGCCGGTCCTGACCGAGGCGCTCGACGCCGAGCGGATCGCCATCCGTGTCCTCGTCGAGGCGTGGAGACCAGCGCGAAATCGAACGCCGACCTTCTCGCCAGGCTCCAGGAAGGTCTGAGCGTGACGCCGGCGCTACGACCCCGGGTCCGCGAAACGGATGCGATCCCTCTTGCCGGGGATGCCGGACTCGACATGCACCCAGGCGCCGTCGCGCAGGACATCGTAGGAGGCGAACGCGCAAGGGATGCCTTTGGCCGCCGTGGGGTCGGCGGCGTCCATGAGCTGGAAGTGGAGATGCGGGCTCGTCGAGTTGCCGGTGTGGCCGACCTGGCCGATGACCTCGCCGAGCTCGACGTCCTGACCCTCCCGCACGGCCACGGAACCCGGCGCCAGGTGCACGAAGGCGGCGAAGAGGTCGTCGCGGCGGAGGATGACGTGGTTACCGAGGATCGCGGGCAGGTGCGCGGGCGTGAACGTGAGGGCGTTCTTCAGTGCGAGCGCCATCTCCCGCAGCGGATGGACCCGGGCTCGCTCACCGATGCCGTCGACAGCCCGGACGATCCGGCCATCAAAGGGCGCGTGGACCGGCGCTCCCCAGGCATAGCACTCACGAGTCGGCACGCCGAGGAGCAGTGTCCGCAACCAGCCGGCGCGGTGCCAGTGCAGCCGCTTCCGGCCGTCGACCCGAAGGAAGTCATGGGCGTAGCGCTGTCCCAGCATGTCGGTCCCATGACTGGGGATGCGGTCGGCGGGCGAGTTGACGGCGACCCAGCCATCGCCGCGGAGCGGGGATGCCACGACCACGGCCGACTCCAACTCTCCGATCACGCCACGATCGTATGGCATTGGAATGGCAACGGACCGCTGCCTGCCGCCTCGAGGTCCCGCGGCGCGGCGCAGGCGGCGTACTGGTTGGGGACCAGGCAGTCCAGCGGCGACGCGATGGTCGGCAAACCCTGAATGCCCGGCTATCGACGGGGATCCACTCGTCCTAAGGTGCCCTTGGGATCCACGGGGGGCGACGGCCCCGCGGGACCGGGTCTCAGTGCGTGACCGTGACGGTCCCCGTCATGGAGGGATGGATGGCGCAGAAGTAGTCGTAGCTGCCGGGCTCAGAGAAGGTCTGGCTGAACGAGTCCCCGCCCATCAACACGCCGGAGTTGAAGTCGTCCTCCCGGGCGGTCACGGTATGCGGGATGCTGTCGTCGTTGGACCAGGTCACCGTCGCGCCGGCATCGACCTCGATGGTGCCGGGTTCGAAGGTGAGATCGACGATCGAGACCGCGGCGGTCGCCGCCACTGTCGGCTCGGCAGTGAGAGAGGACTCCTCTGGGGCCGGCGTCTCGGCCGGCAGGGCGGACTCGATCGGCGCTGGGGACTCGGCAACGGCCGGGGACTCCACTGGGCCCGGCGACTCGGCCACGGCGCCCTCGGATGGAGCCGGAGCGTCACCAACGACGGTGATCGTGCCTTCCATCTCCGGATGGATGGCACAGAAGTAGGGATAGGTGCCAGGGGTGTCGAAGGCGTGCTCGAAAGCCGATCCGGCGGGCAGGACCCCGCTGTTGAAGGTGCCATCAGCCGAGGTCACGGTGTGGTCGTCGTCACCGTCGATGTTCTCCCAGGTCACGGTCGCCCCCACAGCGACCTCGAGCGCCGGTGGCTGGTACGACTCGTCGATGAGCGTGACGGTGGCCGCCATCGGAGGCGGACCCCCGGTCGGCTGCTCGTCGATGACGACCACGGTGCCGAAGTAGGCGGAGTCCTCATCGTTGCGCTCATCGAGGTAGGGATACTCGCCCGCGACCACGAAGGTCACGCTGAAGCGCTCGCCCGACTCGAGGTTGCCCGAGTCGAACCCGACGGGGCCCTGGCGGGAGCGCACGCGGTGGCGCTCGCCATCTTCGTTGCGCCAGGTGACGACCGTGCCGGCCGAGACTTCCAGCCGCTGCGGCTCGAGCCCGTCGGAGATGATGACCTCCTCACTGTCCTGACCGAGAGCGATGGTCGCGAACGCCAGGCTGGCGAGCACGGCCAGGACCGCGGCGCCAAGCAGACGTCGATAGGGCGTATGCATCGGCGGATTAGACCACAACCCCGGCCTGCATCTTCGCGCGACCGCCTGGACGCTGGATGGATGCCCCGTCGATCGGGTCCGCACCCGGAGGGACTCGGATGCCATCAGAGGTCGCTCTTGGCCTGCGGTGAGCCCTCTCGGGCGACGAGCAGGGCGGCCTCGACGCGACTGCGGACCTGCAGCTTGCCCAGGATGTTGGTCATGTAGTGCTTGATGGTCTTCTCGGCCAGGCTGAGTCGCTCACCGACCTCCTGGTTGCTGAGCCCTTCGGCCACGAGCTCGAGGACCTCTCGCTCCCGATCGGTCAGCGCGTCGTACGGTGAGCTGCGCGGCGTGCGGAGCTCGCGCAGCATGCCCCACGCGAGGGCCGGGGCGACGTAGACCTCTCCGGCGTGGACCGAGCGGATGACCGCGGCCAGCTCAGAGGCTCCAGCACCCTTGAGCACGTACCCCGAGGCGCCGGCCTTCATCGCCTCGAGCAGGTCGTCCTCGTCCTCTGACACCGTCAGCATGACGATGCGTGTCGCCGGGCAGGCTGCCGCGATCCAGCGGGCGGCGTCGTGCCCACCACCCGGCATCGCGATGTCAAGCAGCATCACATCGGGAAGCTCCCGGCGTGCGAGCTCAAGCGCCCCTGCTGCGTCAGCAGCGTCGCCCACGATGTCGATGCCCTCCTCGCCCTGCAGCGACATCACGACGCCGGCACGGAACATCGGATGGTCGTCGGCGACCGCCACCCGGATGGACTCAGCCACGAGCTGACGCCCCGTAGCGCAGTGGCCACCACACCCGTAGCTCGGTGCCGTCGCCGCGTGAGGCGTGGACCTCGAACCAGCCGCCGAGCACTTCCGCTTGTTCACGGATGCCCGCGAGGCCGAGGCCGTCGGTGTCAGCCAGTGTCACGGGGTCGAACCCGGCACCATCATCCTGTACGACCAGCGACAGGCCTGGGGTCCAGCCATCACCTCGGGTGCCGCGGAGCTCGACCTCGATGCGCTCGCTGTGGCCATGTCGCGTCGCGTTGGAGAGCGACTCTTGCAGCGCCCGAAAGAGCGCGATCTTGACGGGCAGGGGCACGTCTGGGGGCACGGTGTCCGCGGTGAGCCGAACGGGCGTGCCGCTTCGGCGCTGGTGGTCCTGCACGGCGCGGGACGCGACCGCCTCGGCGTCCATCGGTGCGAGTTCGGGCAGGCGCAGACCGGCCGCGACGCTGCGCATGTCACTCATCGCCTCCTCGAGCACGGCCTCCACCTCGGCGATCTCTTTCGCGGTCGGCGGATCGCCGGCTGCGGCGCGCGTCTGCAGGCCATCGAGGCGCAGCATCGCGAGTGACAGCATCTGTCCGGGTCCGTCGTGCAGGTCGCTGCTGACCCGCCGCATCGATCGCTCGTTGAGCGTGGTCGTGCGCTCCGCCGCCTGGTGGACCCGGTGGCTGAGCTCGGCGTTCTGGTCGAGCAGGCCGGTGAGCTCATCGACCTGTCGCGAGAGCGCGACCTCCTGGCGCTGGATGGTGTCGCTGCCGCGCTTCACCACCCGCCAGAGCAGGAGCCCCGCGACGACGATCGCGAGCGTCACCAGCGCCCACGTCGTGAGCCTGGCCTCCGCGACCTGGTCGTCGATGTCCCGCGGCGGCAGGTAGAACTCGGCCACCGCGATAATGCGCTCGGTGCCACGCTCACGGACGGGAAGGTACATCTCCAGAAGGCGATCCCAGCGCGCGCGTTCCCACGCGTTCTCCTCGCCACTGAGGTCGTCCATGCCGCTGACGACCTCGCCGGCCCACGCCTGCGCGAGGTGGTCGTCGATGGGGAACCGACTGCCGATGAGGGCGGCATCGGGGCTGTAGACGACGCGACCATCGGGGGCCCAGATGCGCATGGAGCGAACGCGATCGGCGAGCGCACTCGAGGTCAGGTGGGCATCGAGGGTGGCGATCTCCTCGGGCGTGAGCTCGCCACCGTCGGCCATCGACGCGACACTGGGCTCGATGATCGACTCGACGTAGAGCGCGGTGACCGATGCGGTGCGGTCGACGATGCTGCGCTCGAGCTGGTCACCGACCCAAGCGCCGACGACGAGGCCCGCGACCAGGAGGATGACGAGGTTGGCCAGCAGGAACCGCTGGGCCAGTGAGGTCGAGCGGAGCGCGTGGAGTGGTCGCAGCCGCCCACGCGCCGGTCGCGCCTGCGATTTCGCAGGCGCGGCCTGTGCGTGCGATCTGGCTTCGGTGCTGTCGGACATCAGCGGCATGGTAGGCGCCCGTCGCCGCTGGCACATCGGACCAAGGTCTGATGCGTTTCGCGACCCAGGCCCGTTCCCCGAGCGATCGTGGCGGCTCACCATCGCCGGGTACCGGTCGCAGCAGGCGACTGGTCCAGCGCAGGAAGCGACACGGAGGACTACATGAAGAGGGTCTCGATCGGCCGCGTGACGGCCTTCATCACCGGCGTGCTGGTGGCGACGACACTCATCGCCGCGCCCATGACCGTGAGCGCCAAGGACGGCGACGTCATCCGTCGCGGCAGTTGCACAGCGAGCACGGACTGGAAACTGAAGCTCAGTCCGGAGAACGGACGCATCGAGGTCGAGTTCGAGGTCGACCAGAACCGCAATGGCCAGCGCTGGAACGTGAAGCTCAAGCGCAACGGCAACGTCTTCTGGCGGGGCTCGCGCACGACCCGGCCACCCAGTGGCTCATTCGAGGTCCGCCGCCTCACCCGCAACGGCCGCGGTGCCGAGACGATCGTGGCCCGCGCCAAGAACCCACGTACCGGCGAGGTCTGCCGGGGCGTGGCCAGGTTCAACGTC
This sequence comes from uncultured Chloroflexia bacterium, assembly GCA_963731995.1. Lineage (GTDB taxonomy): Bacteria > Chloroflexota > Limnocylindria > Limnocylindrales > CSP1-4 > JAFMJV01. The sequence goes on along the minus strand of CAVSXV010000004.1, from coordinate 247,307 downwards.
TAGCTGACCACCGAAAGGATAGGAGGACTGATATGCATTCGATCGATACCGCGATCCCCAAGGGTCGACACCGTCTCAGCGCGCTCGTTCTCGCCGGCGCCATGGCCCTCGTCGCGGCGGCTGCCCCGGTGGGCGTGCTCGCGCAGGACGAGGCCATCACCGTCAGCACGGCCAGCGACGACCTGGGCACCTATCTCGTCGGCCCCGAGGGCAAGACGCTGTACTACTTCACGCGCGACGTGACGCCCGGCCAGAGCGTCTGCACCGGCGGCTGCCTCGAGGCCTGGCCACCACTACTCGTGGGTGAAGGCCAGGGACTCACGGCTGGTGATGGCGTGACCGGGACGCTCGCGTCGTTCCCCCGAGAGGACGGCACGACGCAGGCCACCTACCGTGGCCGGCCGCTCTACCACTGGGCCGCCGACACCGAGCCGGGCCAGACGACCGGCCAGGGTGTGAACGATGTCTGGTTCGTCGCCCTCGAGGACGGCTCGGTGCCCGAGAACCCGCCGGCCCTGACGCTGCAGACCGCCACCACGGATCTGGGCACGTTCCTCACAGGACGTGACGGCCTGACGGCCTACTTCTTCGCCACCGATGCTACGCCAGGCGTCAGTGTCTGCGAGGGAGATTGCAGAACCGCCTGGCCTCCGGTCACCGTGCCTCCCGGCAACAGCGTCGCCGCTGGAGATGGTGTCACGGGCGTGGTGGGACTGACGACCCGCACCGACGGCTCGACGCAGGTGACCTACGACGGGCGGCCGCTCTACTACTGGCAGGGCGATAGCGAGGCCGGTGAGACCACCGGGCACGGCGTGAACGACATCTGGTGGGTCGCCGATGTGAGCGGCAACCTCCCCACCGGGTAGGGAGCCCCATTCACCGACGCCGGCGATCGAGGCGATACTTCGAGGGCCGGCGTCTTGCTATGTCATCGGCCGTGTACCAGATCACGCGCCGATCAATAGAGGCCGATCCCCTCAGCGATCAGCAGCAGTCCGAAGAGCAGGAACGCCCCAGCCGCGAAGAGCTTCAGGGCGCGCTCGGGCAGCCGAGTGCCGAAGAACGCGCCGATGCCGATGGCCATGGCATCAGCGGCGACCATGCCGACGGTCGAGCCCAGCCACGTCCCCCAGGGCTCCTCGGTCGTGGCCAGGGTGATCGTGGCCAGCATCGTCTTGTCACCGAGCTCGGCGAGGAAGAAGGCCGTGCCGATGGTCAGCAGCGCCCAGCCTCCAGTGCGGGTCGCGCGCCGTTCATCGTCTTCACCCAGCTGATCGCCCCGGATCGTCCACGCGGCGAAGGCCAGGAAGGCCACGCCGGCGACGACCTGGATGGCCGCCGTCGGGAGGGCCATGGCGAAGGCCACGCCCACCACCACGGAGAAGGCGTGGACGAGGAGGGTCGCGATGGTCACCGCGAGCAGGACGATCCAGGCGCGATAGCGCGTGGCGAAGGCCAGCGCCATCAGCTGGCTCTTGTCGCCCAGCTCGGCAAGGAAGATGACCCCGAACGAGAGGAGGAAGGCGTCCATCGTGTCTCCGGTGGGTGGGCTCGGGTCCCGATGGCAGCGCCTTCGACCCCGACACCCGCTGTGGTGGTGTCGACAAGTCGAAGGTCTCGTCCATCCGCGTCAGTGCGGACCCGGCGACCGGGCGCGTCACCGCGCCAGCGTGTCGATCGTCCGGAGAAGGCCTACTCCCCTTCGCCGCAAAGTGTCGCGCGAGGGTGAGTCCGCTGTCAAACGGATCCACGCCAGACGATCCTGGTAGCGCAGTGGACAGCTCGAGGGGAGTGCTCGGATGGTCCTGTGTGGTCGGTTCCGGGCCCGAGCGTCGAGGGACCGGATGGCCGCCGGGGACATCGATAGTCCTTCCGTACGACATCCCGAACATCCGTACGAGCCCGCGCTTGACGCCACCCTGACCCCTCTGCGCGCACTCGAACCCCGGCGGGATTGCGCCGTCCCGGCGCCGGAGGATCCTCTACTGGATCAACAGCACCAAAGGCCCGGATACCACGTCGCCGACGGACCGTCCAGCTCGCCTCGGCGCTGTTCACCAAGCTCGAAGTGGAGGGGTATCAGGAGAGTGCGATACGAGCTCACGCCCGACGCCGTGGATCTCGGTCTCGGCGCAGGCTTACCGGCGCAACTGGAGACCGGCGGTCACACAGGTGGGTTTGGTCGGGGCGAGAGGTCTCGCGCCGACACTTTCCAGATATTCGTGACGGTGCTGGAACGAGCACGCGGCGTTCCTCGGCGAGATCCTCGATCACTTCGAACTCGAGCGTCCCCACTTCGTCGGCCCAGACATCGGGACGCCCACCGTTCTGCGTTTCCTGATGGACCACCCGGAGCGGATCGCATCGGTCGTCGGCGGCGACGCTGGGACGGTCTCGCCGGTCGAGGGCGAACTGGCCTTCCGGCTGCTGGTCAACTCCCGGCTGTTCGGGCTGGCGGTGCGCTCGCTCGGTCGACAGTTGGGTGGCCGCTTCTACGTGCGCTCGGCGAACGGCGTCGGATTCCACCAGGAGCGGCCGTCGAAGGCCGTGCTGAACGATTTCCGCGATGGCTCGACCGGGCCGGGCAAGCTCCGTGGCCAGGTGGGCTTCCTCGGCAGCTACCCGGGCATCGTGCCCCGCATGATGGAGTCCTACCCGTCGATCCAGACGCCGGTCCTGGTGCTCCACGGCGAACACGACACCTTCGTCGCGATGAGCAACTCGAAGCGTCTCAGCGAGCTGCTTCCCAACAGCGAGTTCGCCGTCATCCCCGACGCAGCGCACTACTCGTGGGAGGACAGCACCGAGGTCTACCTGCAACACATCCTCGATTGGACCGCCAAGGTCGAATCAGGACGCTGAGCCACCGCCCGCCGGAGCCCGACCGATCGTCGAGACGGCCTTGAACGGCTGACGGGAACTCTCTACAACCTGGCGCGCTCGGCGCGCGCTGCTCGACTACAACGAGGGGTCGGGATCAGGAGCCGCGTCCGCACTGAAGACATCGAGCGCCACGGCGGCGAAATCCCGCACCGTCGGCCGGCTGTCGCCGGTTCTCCATGCCACCGCGTGCTCGAGCACGCCGAGCTCAGCGATGGGGCGCCACACCAGACCTGGCCCGCCCATCTCGCCGAGAGCGCGCGAGCCGGTGTGGATGCCCAACCTCGCGCGGAGCGCCTCGACCAGCCCGTCGAGGGCATGGAACTGGGCGACGATCCGGGGCGGCCTCCCCGAGCGGAGGGCCGTGGCCATCCAGAAGTCTCGCCAAGCGCTGTCAGCAGTGGCGAATTCGAAGGTAGGTTCGGCCAGGATCTGCTCGAGGCTGGGCTCATCGACCATCGCCAAGGGGTGGTCAGCGGCCATCACGACACCCATCGGTTCGGCGAACAGAGGACGGGTCTCGAGCCCGTGACGATCGAAGGGTCCGTAGACGAAGGCCACATCTGCCTGTCCTGACCGAAGGCCGCCCGATGGATCGGTCGCATCACCGAACCGGATCATCACCCTGGTCTCGGGAAAGCGCTGGCTGTACTCGGTGAGGACATGGGCGAAGGAGCCATGCTCGATGGCGACGACGAAGCCGACGGTCAATGAACGCGTGGCGACCAGGCCGGCGGTGCGCGCCGCGTCGACCGCAGCCTCCGCGTCCGCGAGCAGGGCACGAGCCTGCTGATACAGCGCGGACCCGGCCTCGGTGAGTGTGACCCGCCTGGTATCGCGATCGAACAGGCGTGTGCCGATGCGCTCCTCCAGCTGGCGAATCTGCGCACTCAGGCCCTGCTGGGCGATGGAGAGCCGCGCTGCCGCGCGGGTGAAGTTGAGTTCCTCGGCGACCGCCACGAACGCCCGCAGGTGGCGAAGCTCGATGTCCATGCACCGACAGGATAGCGAGCCACCAGCGCCGCTTGTCAGTCCTACATCGAACCGGTGTTTCACATGCCGGGTCAGGGCATGCACGCTTCCGCCATGAAGACCCTCATCCGACCCGACTCGATCCGCTCAACCCTCGATCGTTGGCATCTCACCGGACCATCAGTCGTTCCCGGAGAACCCGCCTGGGATGCGGCTCGCCAAGCCTGGAACCTGGCCGTCGATCAGCAGCCCATGGCGGTCGTCTTCCCCCGGACCGTGGCCGATGTCACGGCCGTCGTCGAGATCGCCCGAACGACCGGGGCCAAGGTCGTGACGCAGGGCACCGGGCACGGGGCCTCGGCATATGGCTCGCTGCGAGATACCATCCTCATCCGCACCACCCGGCTCCAGGAGCTATCCATCGGGGACGGGAGCGCCCGCGTCGGTGCCGGCACACTGTGGGGTGATGTCGCCGATGCGGCCGGAGCCGCCGGCCTCAGTGGTCTCGGCGGCTCATCTCCCGATGTCGGGGTCGTCGGCTACACCCTCGGCGGTGGCATCGGTTGGCTGGCGCGCCGCTTCGGCCTAGCCTCGAACGCTGTGCGCTCGATCGACCTGGTCACCGCGGACGGGCGCCTCCAGCACACCAGCCACGAGCATCTCCCGGAGCTGTTCTGGGCCCTTCGCGGAGGCGGTGGTGGTCTGGGTGTCGTGGTGGGCGTGGAGATGGACCTGTTCCCCGTGACGGCGGTGATCGGCGGGACGCTGGTCTGGGATGCGCAGCTGGCTCCACTCATCCTGCCCGCCTGGTCGGAATGGACGGCTGGTCTCGACGACTCGATCACCTCCATCATCCGGTTCCTGAATGCGCCCGACGTACCGGGCGTGCCGGAGCCATTCCGGGGCCGCCACGTGATGACGCTCGGGTTGGTCGGCGTGGGTGACCCGGACGCGACTGCAAGGTCCATCAAGGTCATGCGCACGATAGCTACGCCCACACTCGACAGCATCGGGCCCATGCCCGCGGCCAAGCTGTGCCGGCTCCACGGAGATCCGGAGGGCCCAACGGCCGGGATGTCCCACCACACGCTACTGGGCAGCATGGAGCAAGGTGCCATCGACGCGCTCATCGATGTCGCCGGCGCCGACTCGAAGGAGCGGCTCATCTCGGTCGAGGTCAGGCATCTCGGTGGAGCCTTGGCCAGGAAACCCAAGGGGGCTGGCGCCCTGTCTCACATCGGTGCTCCGTACCTGCTCAATGCGGTGGGTGCAGCCCACGACAGCGAGCGGGCCGCGTGGTCGTACGACCGGCTCGGTCTCACCATCGATGCGATGCGACCCTGGGCAGCGGGCGAATACCTGAACTTCGTCGAGCGATCGACGCGCTCGGTATTCGACGATGCCACGACCAGACGCCTGGCTGCGGTCAAGAGCGCGGTCGACCCGACCAACGTGTTCCGCCTTCGCGAGGGCTTGGCGGAGTGAGCCCCAGCCGCCTGTACGGCACGCCCAGGGACCCCCCTGACGGCCCATCTCACCGCTTATCGCATCCCATGCGCGCGGTCCCCACCGGGCGCACATGTCACTGACGTGACGCGCGACGTCGCACGTCCACAGGAGGAAACCAGACTCATGGAACCGACCGGTTCTCCGCACATGCCAAGGTCCCCCACCGCACTGCGGCGGCCATCTCCCTCTCCACCATCTGCCTGTTCATGCTGTCCACGACCGCGAGCGGAGCCAGACCGGGGCCAGGCTCCGGCGACGTGGCTGCCCTACCCTGCTGGGCCGATACGCCAAGCGTGGTCGGCAGCATCGAGCACCCGACCGGGGTCATACGGAACCCGACCTCCAAGCGCCATGGCAACGAGATGGCCTTCGTCCGGCCGAGAGGCACGAACGACTCACTCTACGAGCCCCGTACGCCGATCGAGAGATGCGGCCACCTGATCTTCGGGCAGACCTCGTGTTCGGGTCGTGGGTCAGGAACCGGGAGCCGCCCTCGCGCGTCTTTCGATGGTGCGAGGACTTCTCGCTGATATCCGAAGGAGACAAGACAACCATGTCCCGCTTTCCCCGCGTGGCAGCGGTCGCGTTGACCGCATCCCTGCTCATCCCCGCTGGCGGTCTGGCCGCCAGCGATGCCTCGGCCGAGTACATGACGGCCGATCCCTCGATCACCGATCCGACTCCCACGCCCTGGGAGCGCCTCGAGATCGGCCCTGACGGGCAGAGCCTGCGCGTCTTCTTCTCGACCGGGGCCGCCGGATGCAACGGACTCGCCCGCGTCGAGGTCGACCGTTCGGCCGATGTCCCGATCGTGACGGTCTGGACCGGCCTGCACCCCGACGCCGCGGTGCGCATCTGCGAGGCCGGGGACTACGACTACTACACCGATGTCGCCCTCGATGCTCCCGTCGTGCTCGATGGCAGCAGTCCCTCTCACACATCCTCGAAAGGAGACCCCACAACCATGTCCCACTTCCCCCGCGCGGCAGCGGTCGCGTTGACCGCCTTCCTCCTCATCCCTACGAGCGGCGTCGTCGCCCAGGATCCCTCGCCGGCCCCGGTCCCGCTCGAGCAGGGACCACGCTCCCTCGTCCATGGGGTATCCGGGAACGAGACCGTCTCCGCGTACCTGGAGCCCACCGTGCTGGGCATGACGTGGGACGACGTGTTCGTCGGCACCGCGAAGGCCGACGACCACTCGGGTGGCCCCGGCAGGGACCGGATCAGCGGCAGGGGCGGGGACGACATCCTGTCCGGCAGGGGTGGCCGTGACCAGATCAGTGGCGGAGCCGGCGCGGACGTGATCCACGGCGGTGCGGAGGGCGACGTGCTCATCGGCGGCTGGGGTGACGATGTCATCCGGGGCGCGGACGGCCGCGATGAGCTGGTCGGTGGACCGGGACGTGATCGTCTCTTCGGCGGGAACCACGCCGATGTCATCAAGGCCCAGGGGGGCGATGCAGACTTCATCGACTGCGGTACTGGAGATGACACGGCCTTCGTCGATCCCGTGGACACGGTCCGCGGGTGCGAGAAGGTCATCGTGCAGGGCTGACCCGGCGATAAGCGGCCCGGCGATGAGACCCCGGCAGTCGTCGGGGTCTCATCCTCCACTCCCGGCGCGGGCTCCCATCACTTGCTCATCCGGCTCCGTCCACCCGTCTCCAGCCACCGGGCGAACGCTAGTACGCGGGAGCACACCACCGTCCGGTGCCGACCACTCAGGAGAACTTTCCCCGACTCGGTATTCCATGAGGACCGCAAACAGACGGCGTCTCACGATCGGCACGAAGACTCGAAGGAGGACTTCCCATGGAGAGCGTTCGGCACCCACGGCTCCTGCTCGCCGCGACTGCTGGCCTCACTATCGCCCTAAGCGCCGCCCTGGCCGTCCCGGGGGCGGCCATGGAACCGGTCGACGGGCCGGCCCCGAGCCCATCGACAGTCTGTCCCAACCCGAACGACGGTGGCTCGTGTCTCGGGCCGCTGGTGGCAGGCACGTACCGGACGACCGTGTTCGAGACCCCCTTCACCTTCACCGTGCCCGAGGGCTGGGCCAACTACGAGGATCTCCCGGGTACCGTCCTGCTGGTACCACCCGGTGGCAGCCTCGAGGGCGTGGATATCGGGACCAGCGACAACCTCGGCGTCGCGCAGGGCGTCGCGGTCGCCGCCGACGACTGCTCGGACGCACCGCAAGGGGGCGTCGGCACGAGCGCCGAGGAGATCGTGGCTGCCCTCGCCGCTCGTGACGGGCTCCTCGTCTCCGATCCGGTCGCGGTCGAGGTCGGTGGCCTGAGCGGACTGATGGTCGACATCGCCTACGACCCGAAGACCGGCGGCCTGTGCTCGGAACCTGTCCGGGCTGGCATCGCGAGCCGCACCCGGTGCGACCGGGCGAGCTCGCAGCCGACCATCCGGTGCCGCTCGTCGTCGGTGGCGAGCCGCTGCCTCGTCGGCCCGGCGTGCTCTGCCCGAGCTGCAACGCGCGCAAGGGCCTGAGTCAGCGGCGGTGCTGACACAGACAGCCGACGGACGCAGGGTCGCGGAGCATAGACTCGTGAACGACCGGTTCCGCCCCCAGGAGGTCCATTCATGACCATGGAGTACAAGTCCCTGCCCGGTGAGACCGCTCCACCCGTTCCTGACGGGCCGAAGCTGTGCGACGGCGACGACATGCGCATCCTGCACAATGCCTTCCTGTGGGCATACGAAGAGGCACCCGGACTGGTGCGCAGCGCTCCCGCCGGTGACGTGGCGCGCAGCGAGTTCGTCGGTCAGTGGCTCGCAGATCTCGACGCGACGCTGCATAACCATCACGAGAGTGAGGACGAACTTCTGTGGGACAAGCTCGAGCAGCGCGCTCCCGCCTGCGCGCTCCACGTCGGCCAGATGCGCGAGCAGCACGCTCAGGTCTCGAAGCTGCTCGATGAGGCGAGTCCCGTTCTCACCCAGTGGCGCGCGACGGCCGACCCGGCGGTCGGCGAGCAGCTGGCCGATGCCTACGAGCGGATGCTCGATGTGCTGAAGGTGCACCTACGCCGTGAAGTCGTGGAGGTCGTCCCGGTCGTGGAGCGAGTCGTGACCAAGGAAGAGTGGGCCGCGATGAGCGACCACAGTGTCGAGGCCATCCCGAAGAGTCGTCTCCTGCCGCAGCTCGGAATGCTGCTGGCGAACTCGACACCGGAGGAGCGCAAGAGCTTCTACGCGGGTATCCCGCTCTCGGTGAAGGTGCTCTGGCGCCTCGTCGGCAGGCGCCAGTACGCCAAGCAGTTCAGGGAGCTGTTCCCGGGCAGGTCCGTTCCACCGACCATCTGACCTGTGCGTGCATGCGCCTCGACGACCTGATCCGTTCCGGCGGGACCCCATGGGGATAGCGCGTCCTGTACGCGCATCACCGACTCGCTAGGAGATTCTCTGTGCGGGCTGGCATCACGAACCCCATCCGGTCCGACCCGGCGAGTCGCGGCCGACCATCCGGTGCCGCTCGTCCTCGGTGGGGAGCCGCTGCCACGGGAGCCCGGCGTGCTCTGCGCGAGCTGCAACGCCCGCAACGACCTGAGCCAGCGGCGGCGGTGAGGCGGGATCCGCGGGGTGTAGGCTGTCCGACGATGGACTTCGGATTCTCCCTCAAGCCGCTGTTCAGCATCGAGCGCATCGTCGCGCTCACGAGGCAGGCAGAGGCTGCCGGGTTCAGCTATGGCTGGCTCTTCGACGGCCATGTGCTGTGGAAGGAGGTCTATCCCCTGCTCACGGTCATGGCGCTCAACACCTCGGACATGCGTCTGGGCACGTGCGTCACGAACCCGGCCACGCGGGACCCGAGCGTGACCGCGAGCGCACTCGCGACCCTGGACGAGATCTCGGGTGGCCGCATGGACCTGGGCATCGGCCGTGGTGACAATGCCGTCCGCGTGCTGGGCAGGCCACCTACGACGATGAAGACCCTGGAGGAGGCGGTGACGGTCATCCGTGACCTCGTCGAGGGCAGGACGACGGAGTACGAAGGGGCCGACCTGGGGTTGCCCTGGACCGGCAAGTGGAAGTTGCCGGTATGGATCGCGGGCTACGGACCGATGGCACTCGCGATGACCGGTCGCATCGCCGACGGGCTGATCCTGCAACTGGCCGATGCCGATCTCATCCGCTGGATGGTCGGCACGATGCATGAGGCAGCCGAGAAGGCCGGCCGCGATCCAGCCTCGATCAAGGTCCAGGCCGCAGCTCCCGCGCACGTGGGGCCTGTCGAGGAGAGTCGTGAACGGGTGCGCTGGTTCCCGGCGATGGTCGCCAACCATGTCGTCGACCTGGTGAACAAGTATCCGCGCGAGGAGCTGCCTGACACCCTGACCGGCTACATCCGCGATCGCGAGGGCTACGACTACAGCCAGCATGCCGTGGTCGGATCCTCCAATGCGGAGTTCGTCGCGGACGATATCGTCGACCGCTTCGCCATCGTCGGCCCGCCCGAGGAGCATGTCCGGCGGCTCAACGAGCTCAGTGAAGCCGGAGTCGACCAGTTCAACCTGTACCTGATGAGCGGGGATGAGGAGCGGCAGCTGGAAGCCTACGGCTCCACCATCATCCCGGCGCTCAACGCAGCACTCGGCGAGGCCTGACCCGAACCCTTGGCCGTCGGCCAGCGGCGGCGCTGACCCCGGCGCTGACCCGGGGTACCCACAGGGCGGGGACATAGGCGCCCGGGGACCCCGTAGCGTGTTGCACGCGCGGCCCGACGTGGCGCGTTCGAGTAGATATGCCCGCCCGGCTACCGTTGGCGAGGCTGGGACGTGAACCATTCGGGCTACGATCAGGTCTCGGCACCGCTCGTGGTGGCGACAGACATGGCCCATGCAAGGATCACCACGTCGATCAGGGCGCCGATGGCGCCTACTGTTGCGATGTAGGTCACCGCGCGACCATGTCGCTCGATACAGTCGACTAAGCGACGCTCCGTGGGGTCCTTGCAGAAGCCTTGCATCTCGCAGCTGCCCGTCGACGATGTCGTGCGTGACGACGAGTCCGACGCCGACGTCGAACTGCAACGCGCGCAAGGGCCTGAGCCAGCGGCGGCGGAGATCTCACCCAGATGCGCGCACGGCCGGGTTGGCGTCGGTCGGCACCTGAGGGGATCGCGAGCGCCAGCCCAAGGCCACTACCATGGGGGCGTGACGACAGCGAGGAACCACGAACTGGCCTCAGCGGTCGGCACGACTCCCGAGATGATCGAGCGATTCTTGCAGACTGGCCTCCTGCCCGGTACAGACGATGGGCACCACGCGCCCACGATCGCGCGGGCCCGACTGCTGCTGGGGTTCCTTGCGGGCGGCATCGAGCTGGAGGCGCTCGCCGAGGGTTCCAGGAGCGGCACGCTGAACTTGGACTTCGTCGAGGAGCTCATGCCTACCTCGGCTACCGTGACCGACGAGTCGCACGCGTCGCTGGCGAAGCGCCTCGACCTGCCGGCCGCGACCGTGACCGCCCTTCGCAGCATGCTCGGGACGATCGAAGCGGCCGACGAGGACCGCGTCCGCGCCGACGACGTCGCCATCTTCGAGGTCATCGCCCAGGCCAGGGCGCTCGGCGCGAGCGAGGACCAGCTCATCGACGTCGCCCGGGTCGCCGCGACGGCCGTCCGCACGATGGTGCGCGCCTACCGCGAGTTCGTCGACGAAGTCCTCATCGCACCCGAGCTCGCAGCAGGCTCGACCATCGGCGCCACCCTGAGCCGGACGAGTGCGATGCGGCATGAGTACCGGCGGCTCGGCGCCGAGCTCGCGATAGCCTTGATGGCTCGCTACACCGATGAGGCCGTCTTCGGGAACCTCGTCATCATGGGAGAGCAGGCTCTCGCGGAGGCAGATATCTCCCCAGCGCGGCCCGGTAGCGACCCCTGCATCGGGTTCGTCGACATCTCCGGCTATACGCGCGTGGCCGATGCCTACGGCGATGAGGAGGCGGCGCGGGTGGCACGCCGCTTCGCTCGGCTGGTGGAGGAGTCCGCCTCGGCCCATGGTGGCCAGGTCGTGAAGTCGCTCGGTGACGGGGCCATGGTCGTGTTCGAATCGGTCATCCGGTCGCTCGACTGGGCCACGTCGCTGCTCGATCGTAGCGAGCGCGAGAGTCTGCCCGCCCTGCACATAGGACTGAACGTGGGACCGGTGGTGCGGCGGGACGGCGACTACTTCGGCAGCGTCGTCAACGTCGCCGCCCGAGTAGCCGCGCAGGCGGGTCCCGGGGAGATCGTCGTGACGGCCAGCCTCAAGGATGCGATGGAGGACAAGGGCGAGCCTCGCTTCGAGGAGATCGGTCCGACGCGACTACGGAATGTCGCGCGGCCACTGCGGCTCTACCGGGTGATCCGCGCCTCTTGAGGCACGCTTCCCTTGTCGGCACGCATACGGCCATTCGTCATCGATCTCGCGGCCCGCTTGACGGCCGCCGTCGCCATTGCGTACCATCGATAATCGATGATTGGACCATCCAGTCATCAGGATCGATGGAGGAGGGATTCATGTCTCGGACCACGATCACGGCGTCAGCGGCGTTGGCGATGGCCCTCGCCTTCGCGGCAGCGGGAGCCGCACTCGCACAGGACGGTCAACCCGCAGATCCAGTCACGAACCCGAACACCGGCGAGGTATCGGACACGCTCATCCCGCAGGCGAGTGCATACGACACGTATGTCGAGCATATCCGGGCGCTCAACGCCTGCGAGTGGGGAGCGCTGATGGCGCAATACCCCAACGACGCGGAGGTCCACCTGCCTGGTGGCACCGTGGTCGCGGGACGTCAGGCCATCGGGGAGCTCTTCGCCGGTTTCGTACTGCCGGTGGAGGAGACGGGTCTGTGTGGCATCACCTTCTCCGAGGAGTCCCGTTTCGAAGTGGGCGGCACCGAAGCCGTCCAGTGGGTGGCTGAGGCGGACTTCCTCGCCGAGCCCTACCGTGGTTCCGACGCCTACATCAGCGACGGTCAGTACATGGCCGCGATGGTCTCGACGTTCGACGGTGCTGACCTGGTGATGGCCGAGATGGCCAGCGAATAGCCTGACGTCGGTCAACACGCACACGAGCCCGCGGGAGCGCTTCGCCCTCGCGGGCTTCTGTGTGCCCTCCGTCGTGGCCCCGACCAGCCCAGGCCCAGGGCGGTGGGGCAACCACGCGCGGGGACATCGGCGCCCGGAGGACAACATGTACGCCTCGCCTTGGGGAGCGGCGACCGCGCTGCAGCAGTGGGCGGACAAGGCCCTGAAGCAAGCCCCGATCCTGCTGTGCAACACCTACTCCCAATTCGTGGAGTCGCCTCAGGCGATCTCGTGCCAGGAACCCGCGGCCAGCGAGTAACCGCTGCCGACGCGTGATCGTGGCGCGACCAGCGGTCGCCTCACGCGTCCACCAGAGGCCTGTCCCGCAAGGGCGGGCCTCTCCTTCCAGCGATCCTCCAGCAGCGCCACCATCAGCGGGTCCCGCCCGTCCTCACCGAGCATCGCTATCGCTTCTTCTTGTCTCCGGGCTTCGGTCCGCCCTTGGGTTTCTTGCTACCGCTCTTGCTGCCTGGTCCCTTGTCGCCCACGAGGACCCTCCCTTTCGCTCAAGCTGTTGACGAGCCTATTCTGACGCCACCCGTCCTGCGAGCGCCAGTCCCGTCTATCCCGAGGCCGCGAGGCCGGTCGTCGATGACCTGGAGCGCTCTGGCTCGACCGCCATGCGACCCGCCGCCGGAATCAGTCCCCCTCCCCCAGCAGCGCCGCCATCAGCACGATGGGGAGGCATCCGACGAGCTTCGAGCCAGGTCCGTCGGATCTGGCCGACTGGAACAAGAAGAGCCATGTCGTCATCGGCCTACCGGTCCTGGCGACCGCCATCGACCTCGTCGTCAACAGCTCGGCGGGTAGCCACGAGTGGTTCAAGGACCGGGCGCGAGGTACCACCAGTGCCAGACCCAAGGTGCAGCTTGGTCGCACTCTCGGTCAGTCGGCGCATGTCATCAGGACTGCTCTCGATGGTGGGCTTCTCACCCGCGCCACAATGACACTTGGTCCTTGACGGCGGGGAGTCGTTCACCCGGGACAGCACGAAGCCCGAGCCTTGGTGGCCCGGGCTTCGAAGCGGCCGGAGTGACCGGATCAGTAGTCCATGCCACCGCCGTAGCCCGCACCGGCACGGACCGCCGCGCCGTGCTTTTCAGGCAGGTCGGCGATGAGCGCCTCGGTCGTGAGGACCATGGCCCCGATCGAGGCCGCGTTCTGGAGCGCAGAGCGCGTGACCTTGGCGGCGTCCACGATGCCCTTGGCGAACATGTCGCCGTACTCGCCCTTCAGCGCGTCGAAGCCCTGGCCGGCCTCGAGCCCTTTGACCCGCTCGACCACGACCTCACCGTGGGCGCCGGCGTTGTCGGCGACCTGACGCACCGGAGCCTCGAGAGCGCGCCGCAGGATACCCAGGCCGACGGCCTCGTCACCCACGAGCTCGACCAGGTCGAGCGCCGGGATGGCCTGCAGGAGCGCGGTGCCACCACCGGCCACGAGCCCCTCCTCGATAGCCGCGCGGGTCGTCGAGAGCGCGTCCTCGATGCGATGCTTCTTCTCCTTGAGTTCGACCTCGGTGGGCGCGCCGACCTTGATGACCGCAACGCCGCCCGACAGCTTGGCGAGACGCTCCTGGAGCTTCTCGCGATCGTAGTCGGAGGTGGTGTCCTCGATCTGGGTCTTGATCTGGCTCATGCGTGCCTTGATCTCGTCGGGCGATCCGGCGCCCTCGATGAGAGTGGTGTCGTCCTTGGTAGCGACGATACGACGAGCGTGACCGAAGTCCTCCGCTGTCACGGAGTCGAGCTTGCGGCCGAGCTCCTCGCTGATGACATTGGCGCCGGTCAGGACGGCCACGTCACGCAGCATCTCCTTGCGACGGTCGCCGAAGCCGGGAGCCTTGACGGCCAGCACGGAGAGCGTGCCGCGCAGCTTGTTCACGACGAGCGTGGCAAGTGCCTCGCCGTCCACGTCCTCGGCGACGATGAGCATCGGCTTGCTCTGTTCCATCGCCTTCTCGAGCGAGGGCAACAGGTCCTTGACCGCCGAGATCTTCTTGTCGGTGATGAGGATGAGCACGTCCTCGAGCACCGCTTCCATGCGCTCGGGGTTGGTGACCAGGTACGGCGAGAGGTAGCCTCGGTCGAACTGCATCCCTTCGGTGTACTCGGTCTCAAGGCCCACGGCCTGGCCTTCCTCGACCGTGATGACGCCGTCCTTGCCGACCTTGTCCATCACGTCGGCGATCATCTCGCCCACCTCGGGGTCAGCTGCGCTGATGGTCGCCACGGCCGTGATGTCCGCGTGGGTCTCCACCGGTCTCGACTGGCGCGCGAGGTCGGCCACGATGGCGTCGACACCCTTCTCCAGGCCGCGCTTGATGAGCATCGGATTGGCGCCGGCGGCCACGTTCTGGAGGCCCTCGGCCACGATGGCCTGACCCAACACGATAGCGGTGGTGGTGCCGTCGCCGGCCACGTCATCGGTCTTGGTGGCGACCTCCTTGAGGAGCTGCGCTCCCATGTTCTCGAAGGGCTCCTCGAGCTCGATCTCGCGAGCGATGGTGACGCCGTCGTTGGTGATGGTCGGCGCGCCGTATTTCTTGTCCAGCATGACGTTGCGGCCCTTGGGACCGAGCGTCACGCGGACCGCGTCGGCGAGCTTGTCGACGCCGTGCATGAGGGACCGACGAGCGGTCTCGTCATAGATGAGTTGCTTGGCCATGGTGTAGGTCCTTCCTAGAGGTGGTCATGTGGTCGGCCGGCTGGCGCCGGGGCGGATGTGGTCGGCCAGTCGGGGTCAGCCCTCGACGACCGCGAGGATGTCCTTCTGGCTGACGATGAGGAGATCCTCGCCATCGAGCTTGAACTCGGTGCCGGCGTACTTGGCGTAGAGGACCTTGTCGCCCTCCTGCACGTCCATCGGCTCGCGCTTGCCGTCATCGTCGAGACGGCCGGGTCCGGCCGCGACGATGGTGCCCTCTTGTGGTTTCTCCGCGATCGTGTCCGGCAGGACGATGCCGCTCTTGGTCATGTCCTCGCGCGGGGTGGGCCTGATGACGACGCGATCGCCCAACGGCCGCACGTTCCTGGCCGCCGACTTCGTCGACTTGGACGGCATGCGGGTCTTCTTGGGATCTGGCGCCTGCACGGTAGAGCTCGAGATAGCCATCACTTCCCCTTGTCGGTGCGGACATCCGGGGAAGCGGGGCTTAGGTGCCACCGCCGGGAGAGTCGCCGGCCACTGCCGTCCTTGCAGTGTGCGCCCCTGCCATGCTAGTGTCAACTGTAGTTTTGGTACACCAACTGTGTGAAAGGAGCGCCATGGGGGTCTCGATCGGAGCCGTCCTGAGACAGGCCCGTGAGGTGCGTGGACTCTCGTCCGTTGATACCGCACGCAGCGCCAAGATCTCATCGGCCTATCTGAGCAAGCTCGAGAACGATGCCGTGAAACGTCCCTCGCCCGAGGTCCTGCATCGACTCAGCCAGGTCCTCGAGGTGCCCTACGCGGAGCTCATGGCGCTCGTCGGCCACCCGCTGCCGAACGTGGACGCGCCTCCCGACCACGCGAGCCTCGGCGAGGCGTTGTTCGCGGATCTCACGGACGACGAGCGAGACGAGCTCATCGAATACCTGGCCTGGTATCGATCGAGGAAGCGGTCGACGCGCGCCGGCGAGTCGTGAGAGGCGGGGTTGCCGGTCCCTGTGGGTGCATCCCTAACTAAGCGACCGGTACGACCACGCTGTCGGATTCCACGACGAGATCGGACGGCGACCCCGCCGCCGCAGCCGATGGGTCAAGGCCATGGATCGCCTTGGCGCGCTCGATGAACCACGTCGTGAACGCATCCTTGGTGCTCATCATCCTTCCGAAGGCGTGCTCCGGATCGCCTCGACGACGCGTGTGTGCGCCTACGACCGAGCCGGCCGGGGCTGGAGCGAGCCGGCGACCGGCAGCCTGGACGGTGCGGACATCGCTCGTGATCTCCGCGCGCTCCTGGCAGCCTCGGGCGATCCGGGCCCCTACATCCTCGCGGGCCACTCGTCCGGCGGGGTGTACGTACGCTTCTTCGCCGCGGCCTACCCCGACGAGGTCGCAGGGGTGGTGCTGCTCGATGCCCAGTCGCCGCACCTGACGCCCGCATCGGCCGCTGGCCAGGACGCGGAAGGCCCGATGCGCACCGTGGCGGGGATGTTGCCGGCCCGCCGGCACGCCCACGAGGTCACGCCCCAGGGAGTCGCGAGCTTCGGTGACGAGTTCGTGCAGCTCGATGGCATCCTGGATGCAGTCAGTGGGCTGCCGGACCTCGGCGACCTCCCGCTCGTCGTGGTGACGGCCGCAGCGGAGCCCCCGGACGGCTGGCTCGACCAGCAGGACCGTCTCGCGACCCTGTCGACCGACGCGTCCCACCGCGACTTCCGGCCTCGATTCGTGCTCGAGAACGTGTCCCCGGTGGTTCGGCTGTGGCCATCTGCGTACCGGAAGGCAGGCTGACGCCGAAGCAGCGTCCGACGCGGCGGCAGCTCGAGGTGCTGCGGGCGTACATCCGGGCCGGGTCGGTGGCGGCCGCGGCGTACGAGCTGGGCATCGGCGAGACGACCGTGCGCCAGCACCTCTCGGGGCTGTACCGGCGCACGGGCTGTGTGAACGCGGCGCAGGCGGCGTACTGGCTGGGGGCTGGTCGGTTGGCGATCGACGGCACGCGTGCCGTAGACCCAGGGTGGCCTTCGTGTCGGTTTCTTCATCGAGACGTGAAGGTGTGCCGTTGACAGCAGCGTGATGGACAGCGGACCCTCATGCATGCAGGAGGTGCTGTGCCGGCTCGGGGAAGTGACCAACGATCCAACGCTCGCCTGCCTGTCCATACCCCGAGAGCGCCACTCGCGATGGTTGCCGTCGTGGTGGTACTGCTCACCGGGATGATCGCTCAAGGACAGCCCGCCGCCGCGGTCGAAGCCGAAGCCGAAGCCACTGATGCCCGACCCAACGCGGAGCGGCCGCTGACCCACGAGGAACTGCTGACGATCCGGGGCGAGCGTGAGCGCTTCTCGACGTGGGGAGCCACCACGCTCGTGGCCGAGACCGTCCTCGAACGCGACCGGCCACTGCGCGCCGGCGACGAGTGGTCGGGGGAAGGCTCGGCCTTCGGCGCCTTGCCGCGAGCCGGAGCCCACCCCGGCGATCCGCTCGTGCTCGCGTCCAAGGCAGTGAGTTCGCTGTACCCAGCCGACGACAGCCCTGTCACGCGGCCTGCTCGCTATCTCCGACAGCCGGTCCGACGCGTTGCGCCTGGAAGGCACCGTCGAGATGCCCGCCGGCACATATCTCACCCCCATCGAGACGTCGACCGTCGCCGCCGCCGACGAGTTGCCCGTCGGGGCTCTCATCGTGGTCCGAGGGTGGCTCTCCAGCCTGGCACCCAGTGGAGCTTGTCCCGACGTCCCCCGCGCGCTCGACCCGCACGACACGGGTGGTCGCGACTCGCCCTTCGTGCGCTGTCCCGGCGGCTGGCTGACCGCCGACGAGGTGACCGAGTCCGACCCCGCTGATCCCGCTATCCCGCTCGGCTTCGGCATCCCGGTCCAATCCGGCGCGCTCGAGCGGTATGGGCGCCAGGCGGAGGAGCAGCCGGTCCCGGGGTCGGCGACCTACCTGCTGCGGCGCGTGGCGAACCCGATCGACGGTGCCGAGCCGGAGCGCGCATGGCTGGTCATCGGGCGCCTCGGTCCGGTCACCGTCCCGGACGTCGCCCCACCGGCCGATCGTGCCGACATCGCCCGGCCGGGCGGGCTCGACTGGCAGCCCGGCATGGACCGTCAACCGCCGGCCGACAGCTGGTCGCTCGACTCGACGGCATGGAAGGGCGGGTTCGCATCGGTCCATCTGGGTCGCGACCGCGTGCTGTCGTCGTGGGTCTCGTCCGACGGCCTGCAGCTGGGAGGGCGCCGAGCTGCCGACCGACATCGCCACGGTGTCGGCGCTGCTGCCGCTGCGTGACGGTCTCGTGCTCATCGCCAACGAGCTGCGCTTCGACGAGCCCTGGACCTACGAGGTCTGGACCTCGACCGACGGCCTCTCGTGGCGACGGGTGGCCCGCCAACGGGTCCCGCTGCCGGACCGCTTCGACGGCTACCGGCGCAACGTCCAGGGGTTCTGGTCACTGGGCGACCGGATCGTGGCGCTCGCGACGTACACGACCACGCCCTGCTGTGGCCGCTCGTCGGGCTGGACGGTCGTGGCCAACGACCGACGCGCGTCCGACGTCACCTTCGCCTGGACCAGCCCGAACGGCCGGCGCTGGGAACGACAGCGCACCCGCGGCATCCCGAGCGACACCGAGGACTGGTTCGGCTCCCTCGTCACCCAGGGTGACGGCGAGCTGCTCGCGCGCTGGGGCGGGGCGGACCGGACCATCGGGCGCAGCACCGACGGCATCCGCTGGCGGACGATCGGCCATCTGCCCGACGAGTTCACCGTCTACTCACCGTCGCTGCTGGTCCGGACCGACGACGGCTTCGTGCTCGGCAACAGTCGTCGAGGTGGAGGGACGCGCCCGGGAACGCATGACCCTCTGGCGAAGTGACGACGCGGAGCGATGGCAGCAGACGTTCGCGCGCTTCGGCGGCCGAGCCACGTCGATGGTGTCGAGTGGCAGCACCGTCATCGTCGCGGGCAATGATGGCTACTCGCGCGGGACCGGTGACGAGCTCCCCTGGCTGATGGCCTCGGACGACGGCGGCCGGACGTGGGACGAGAGCGGCACCTGGGTCGGCGACATCGAGTGGTGCCTGGAGTCGCTCACCGCCAAGGGTTCGACCGTCTCGCTGGACGCGGCCTGTGCCACGCCGGATGCGGCCTCCACCTATGCCGCCATGCTGCCCCGGCGCAGCACCCTGGCACGGGAGTCGATGGACTTGCCATGGGAGTGATCCCTCGCGCCGCCCTCGCCTCGCCGCCGTCGCCGGGGCCGTCCTTGCCGTCGCCGGCACCGGCGCACTCTTCCCGGCCCCGACCGCCTCGGCCGACGTGGACGCCGACACGCTGCCGCTGAACTTCAGATCGGGAGATGCCTTGCTCAGGCAGCCGGGGAGTCACTGGAGCGTGCCCGAACGGGTCGGGACGTGGGACGTGGTCGACGCCCGTCGGCGCGACGATGGCCGGCTCGTGCTCGAGCTCGAGATCGATCCGCCGGCGCCCGGGCTGGCGGTCGAGCCCGGACCAGCCATGGTCTTCGCCACCCTCGGAGCCTACGGCGACCTTGGCGGAGACGTGGCCTGGAGCTACCGGTTCGGACGGCCTACACAGGCGGCGGCACGACCCTGCCCCGACGACGCGGACTGTGCGCTGCACGCGCGGCTCGTGCTCCCCACCCACCGCATGGGCGCGGTCCTCGAGCAGGCGCCGAACGACCTCGTGGGCGGCATCGGCGTACACCTGACCCTGGTGCGCACGTTCGACCAGGGTGCATGGACGCAGGTCTTGCCACTCGAGAAGCGGGTCGCGGAGGGCGGCGACCCGGGCACGCTCGGCGACCCGCAGCCGTTCCACGGGTGGTTGCACAACCACGGCTCGTTCAGCGCCGCGCAGGCGCAGCGATGGCTCGACGCGCTGCCAGAGAAGCAGCGGGGCTATCCCACGCTCGCGTTGACCGAACAGCATCGGCTGCGCGCCGACGACCCCAGCGAGGCCGCCGCTTCCGCGACCGTCTCGGTCGACGTGGACGCCGGCGCGTGTCAGGGCTGGACCCTGGCCACCGAGTCCGGGGACATCGCCTATGACATCGCCGAGCCCGTCTCGGGACGACAGGCATTGACGGTGGACCTGCCGGTCGGGTCGGCGTGGCACCTGCTCTCGCCGAGCGTGAGCGTGCTGGACTCGCATCTCGAGGCCACCTGGTTCGGTCCCTTCACGGTCGAGCCCGACGGGCTCGCGCTCGAAGGTGCGTGGGACTGCTCCGAGGAGGCCTGGATCGTCTCGGGCGGGGACGTGTCAGCCGTGCCGAGGCCGTCATGACGCGAGCCGGATCGACCGCTGCACCAGCGCGCACTCTGCGCATCCGGATGGTGGCGGTCCTCCTCCTGCTGCAGGGCGTCCTCGTCCCGGCCCCCGTAGCGGCCGATTGCCAGGGTGGCGTGGTCTGGCCGTCATTGGACCGGGCGCGCGGGACCACGTTCGTGGGCGTCTTCGACGGCGCCACCGCTGACGCGGACGGCTTCCATACGTTCCACTGGACGGTCGAGGATGTCTACACCGGTCCGCTGAACCCCGGACCCCTCGACGGCTGGGGCAGCGGCGACGGCTGCCATCCCACGGGCTACCGCGAGGGCACCCGCTACCTCGTCAGCAGCCAGTTCCCAGGCGGCGCAGACGCCTTCGATACCGTCGCCTTCGAGCTCCTCGGCGATGGTCGTGTGCGACTCGCGCCATTCCCGCATCAACCACGGTCGACGGCGCCGCGCGTCTATCGCGGTGTGGACACGCTGCGGCAGGCCCTCTCGCTGCTCGTGCCCGAGCGGACCGGCAACGAGACCCGCCCCAAGCCCGACCCCGGCGCATCGTTCGAGCCGATCACGCAGGACCGGGCCAAGGACGAGCTCTTCGTCCTCTCCATCACGACCGACCGTCCCGAGGTCACAGCCGGCGATCCCATCGCCATCACGACCACGCTCCGCTATGTGGGCAACGTCAAGAACAAGCGGGCGAACGTGAGTGGCCCAGGTGGCGGCCTCGTCGCCTTCGGCATCGAGCAACAGGACGGGCCATTCGATACCGGCCCGAGCTGGCGCCTGAGCTGCGGCTTCCACGAGTTCGAGCCCGACGGCGTCCGAGACATCCCCTTCGCGAAGTCGGGTGGCTTCGATGCCGACGACTCGAGGGCCGACCGCTGGCGCAGCTGGTTCGCCGATCCGGTCCTGCGGCTCCCCGAGGGTCGCTACGTCATCACCGCCTATGCCCACCACGGTGGCCGCGGCTCGTACTGCCGGGGACCATGGACGACGCTCGAGGCCTCTGTGGCGATCGAGGTCGTGGCGGCACCAGCCCAGGCTCCCTCAGCGTCAGCGATGCCGACCTCGTCGGCAGGCGGTCCAACGGGGACGCGAGCGGGACCATCCGTCCCAGCCACCACGGAGCCGTCGCTCGGCACCTGGACGTCGGAGGGCATCAAGGCCACGTCCGACCTGCAAGCGATCGCCGAGGCCAACGGCTGGACGATCGACCAGGCGAAGGCCCAGCAGGCCGCGAACCGCGCAATCGACGACATCAGCGGCACGGTCTTCGAAGAGCAGCCGGACATCTACATCGGTGGCGCGTTGGCCGAGGAGCCAGGTGGCGCGCCGTCGCTCTACCTCAAGGGACCGGCCCCGCAGTGGGTGCTCGACCTCGTGGCCGAGGCCGGCGGTCCCATCATCGTGGTCGATGAGCAGCCGTACTCGTTCGACGAGCTCGAGGCACGCAAGGACCGGGTCCATCAGGCGCTCGTCGATGCCGGCTACCCCAACGTCGCGACCGGGGTCGACATCACCAGTGGCGGCGTCATCCCCGTCTCGCTCCTGTCTGTCGCAGGCCTGCCGAGCGACCCGGAGGCGATCCTCGCCTTCGTGCCCGAGGAGCTGCGCGCGGATGTGCAGCTGGACGTGACCATCGCCCCGCCCCGGCCATCCGCCGGCCCCGACACCTGGGGTCCGCTCGCGGTCGTCTACCAGCCCGCTGGCTTCGGCCCGGGCGTCGGGCTCGGACCGGTCACGCTGCGTATCGGCGAGACCTGCGTCTGGATCGAGTCGAAGCAGGGCCGATATCCGACCACCCTCGTCTTCGAGGGCGACCACGTGGACTGGCGACCGGCCAAGCGGCGCATCGTGTTCACCGATCGTCGCGGCGAGACGGTCCGCCTCTCCGACGGCGACCGCATCGAGGGCGGCGGCGTGAGCTTGTGGCCACCCGGGGGGCACGATGGCGGGGTCACGCCGACATCGGAACCGGGGCGCCGCTGGGGTGCTTCGCTCGACGAGGCCTGGCTGGCCGAGCCTGATGCATCCTGTCCGGAGCGGCTGTTCTTCCTCAGCGAGGCGACGGTGCGGAAGGGGAGCCGGTAGGCGCATGGCGATGCGGAGTGCACGTCGTTCGCTCGGCCCCCCGACCGTGGGGGTAAGCGTGCGCAAGGTGCTCACGGTTTGCGCGCTGACCGCGCTGATGGCCGCCTCGGGCATCACCGTCTCCGGGGCGGTCGCAGCGGACCCGTCGGGGGCGGCGGCGCCGGCCGCATCACCCGCACCCAGCCCTACGATCGACCCGCTCGGCGACTTCACGCACGTGCCCGGGACGGGAGCCACCCAGGGCCTGGACTGGCAGCCGGCGGTCGCACCCGCGCTCGAGGATGGCGCCTCGCTGTCCCGCCTGACCGCCTGGGCCGGCGGGTTCGCGGTGGTCGAGCGGTGGCGGGATGAGGACGGCAACGGCCGCTATGCGGTCCTGACCTCGACCGACGGCCGCTCGTGGGGGCGGGCACCACTGGCCAAGGCTGTGCGCGACGTGTACTGGGTGCGACCGTTCCGCGACGGCCTTGTCCTCATGAGCACTCGCGATCGCCGCTACACGCCCGACCGGTTCAGGCTCGACACCTGGCGCTCCGACGATGGCCTCAGCTGGCAGCGGGTCGGCACGGTCAACGCATCATTGCCTCCAAGGCTGAAGCAGCAGCACTACTGGGGCATCACACCGGTCGAGCTCATCGCCACCGACGAGGGGCTGACCCTCCTCGCCTCGGTGGTGTACGCGCGTGGTGCCGGGGGTTCGACCCGCGATGCCACCATCTTCGTCTCCTGGGACCGCGCCGCGCCAGTCCGGGCGCAGACCCATCCGGGCCGTGCGTGGGGCTGGACGAGCGCCGATGGCTCGGCGTGGGCTCGTGCGCGGGTCAGCGGTGTGGTCGGTCCTGACGGCTGGGGCTTCATCAACGTGACGGCCCAGGCACCGACGCGCATCTTCGCGATCCGGGGGAACGGTGACGCGCTCCTGTCGAGCCGGGACGGGCTGCGCTGGCGGGTCGAAGCCCCGCTCGCGTCGGACTTCGAGCAGGGCGTCTCCGACGCGCTGCTGTGGACCGCTGATGGCGCGCTCCTGTTCGGGGACGACCGCGCCGCGGGCAACGAGGGCTGCGGCAACCGCCTTGGTGCGTGGCGACTCGAGGACGAGGGTGGATGGGTCGAGACGCTCGATCGTCAGCCGGCTGTCGCCAAGGGTGTGGCTGCCGACGGGGCCACGGTCCTCGTCGCCGGCAAGAGCTGGTGCGCCGGCGAGTGGGCCTGGGTCATCGGCTCGAGTGACGGCGGTCGGACCTGGCACCCGGACCTGAGCTGGGTCGGTCCGCTCGGCTCCTGCCGGGGCGAGGTCGCCATCGCCGACGGCACCGCGGTGGTCGTGGACTGTGCCGATGGCGACGCCCTGCTATGGACGACGCTGCCATCCACCTCCTCATCGAAAGGTGGATAGATCGATGCGAACGCTCACGGTGTCCGCGGCGATCCGCACGCTGACAGCTCCGCCGTCCGGCCGAGAGCCACCAGCCAGGGAGGGGTCCGTCGATGGCCCGAGTGCTCCGCCGAGCGACGGTGGTGTCGGTCCTCGCGCTCGTCATGACCATCCCGGTCTCGGGGCAGGACGCGACGCCCTCGCCCACGACCGTGACGGCTCCCGCTCTCACGGGTTCCTGGTCCGCGATCCCCGATGCCCCGTGGGGCACGGTCTTCTCGGCCGCGGCCTTCACCGGCGGCGAGGTGCTCATCGTGGACCTGCCGACCGGCCGCACCCTGGGTTACGACCCCGCGACCAGGGTCTGGGCGCGACATGGGCGAGCACCCGAGGGGTTCGATGAGCTCAGTCCCTCAATCTGGACCGGCACGGAACTCCTCGTCTTCGACCGTGGAGAGCCCGCGCGCAACTACGCCTACGACCCCGAAGCCGACACCTGGCGCCAGCTCGCCGACTCGCCCCTGCGGGAGCAGTGGGTCGCGGCCTGGGCGGACGGGCAGGCCGTCGTAGGCGATCGCAAGAAGGGCATGGCCGCCTACAACCTCGCGACCGACACCTGGCGCTCGCTGCCCGACGCCCCCGGTGGTCGCATCCTCGACAGCCTCGACTGGACCGGCGACGTCGTGCTCGCGGTGTGCAGGTCGCCGCGCTCGACCTCGCCACCGACCGCTGGAGCAAGCCAGACAAGGGTCCGGTGAACGGACTGGACTCGGGTGCTGGCTGGGTCGGCGACCGACTCCTCTTCGCGCGCGCTGGCGGATCCCGCGCCGACGCGACCTTCGACCCGGTGACCGGCGACTGGACCACCATCGAGGACTACGACTGCCCGGTCGCGACGGGCAACGCGCTCTGGACCGGGGAGCTACTCGTGAGCGCGTACGGCGAGCATGCCTACGACCCCGACCCCGACACCCCGACAC
The DNA here is from genome assembly GCA_963731995.1 of uncultured Chloroflexia bacterium. Lineage (GTDB taxonomy): Bacteria > Chloroflexota > Limnocylindria > Limnocylindrales > CSP1-4 > JAFMJV01. Next base: position 222,464 of record CAVSXV010000004.1, on the reverse strand, counting down.
CGGCACCACGAAGTACGGCCGACCGATCTCCTCGAACACGACTCGGCGGCATCAGAGGTGATCGTGCCTACGAGTGCGAGGTGACGTCAAATACCGATGGGTGACCCCTGCCCTCCACCTGTTCCACCCACGAGCGCGACGGGGCGCCCACGTGGCGCACTTGTCTGGCAGGTCGCGCCCCTTGTCGAAGGCACGTGGAAAGGCCCCGGACGTTCGCCCGATCGCCGGTCCAGCCCGACTCGCATCGCGGCCCCTCCGCGTGCTCGCCTTCGTTGAATAGCTGGTTGCTGAGCGCCTGGAGGTCGTGGCGCGACTTCTCCATCGAGCCGACGGTGCCCCAGGTGATGGCCTCGGGGTCCGGGGCGGGGTCATGGTTGGCGACCGCGACCCCGGTCGCCCGATTGGGATGCCAGCCCGACCGTACTTGACAGGCATGGGGAGCGTGACCTATCTTCCCCACTATTCCTAGTGAACCGATGGACTTCATAGGTGTACTAGGGAACTCGCCCGGCCGCGGCCTGGCAATCCAGGGACCGATGAGGCGTCGCGTCCCCGTCGCACATCCAAGGGGGATCCGACCTGATGAACGAGAGACAGCATCACACTGCCCGACGATCTGCCATCACCATCGCCACCTTGGCCGCAATCGTCATCGTGTGCACCCCCCTCGGCGCCCTCGCCCAGGAGGGTGACGGGGCCGAGACTGCAGAAGGCGACATCACCGTCGCCGCCTACACCACCCCACGTGAGGTCTACGAGGCGCTGATCCCGATGTTCGAGGCCACTGCGGCGGGCGCCGGGGTCGGCTTCGAGCAGTCGTACAGCGGCTCGGGGGACCAGAGCCGCGCCGTGGAGGCCGGGCTGCCAGCGGACGTCGTGGCACTCTCGCTGTGGCCCGACGTCGAGCGGCTCGTCGAGCCGGGCATCGTGGCCGCTGACTGGGACGAGAACGAGCACGGTGGGATGGTCAGCGACAGCATCGTCGTCTTCGCCGTCCGGCCTGGCAACCCCAAGGGCGTCAGCGGGTGGGATGACCTGGTACGTGAGGATGTCGACGTCATCACGCCCAACCCGTTCACCTCGGGTGGCGCGCAGTGGAACCTGCTCGCCGCCCACCAGGCCCAGATCGCGGCGGGACAGAGCGAGGACGAGGCCCGCGCCTACCTGAAGGCGCTCATCGCCAACACGTCGGTCATGGACCGCAGTGCGCGCGAGGCGCTGACCACCTTCTTCGCCGGACAGGGGGACGTCCTCATCGCCTATGAGAACGAGGCCATCTTCGCGCAGCAGGCCGGGCAGGCGGTCGAGTACGTCGTGCCCGACGCGACCATCCTCATCGAGAACCCGGTGGCCGTGACCCTGACCGGCGACGCGCCCGAGGCGGCTCAGGCCTTCGTCGACTACCTGTACACGCCCGAGGCGCAGCGGGTCTTCGGTCAGAAGGGCTATCGCCCTGTGGTCGAGGAGGTCCTCGCCGAGTTCGACTACGTGCAACCGCCGCAGCTCTTCACCATCGCCGACATGGGAGGCTGGACGGAAGCACGCCCGCGATTCTTCGACCCCGAGAGCGGGCTCGTGGCGGAGATCTTCGGCGAGATCGGGCGCGACGCCGGATGACCGGCACCGCGGAAGCGCCGTCCGCTATGCCCCGGGCGAGGCTCGGTGCCTACGACGGCCGGGGCCTCCTGGGCCCCGGCCTCACCGCCGTCTACCTGGGGCTGCTGGTGCTCATCCCCATCGCCGCCATCGTGTGGCGATCGGTCGCGGACGGTCTTGACGCCTTTGTGGCTGCGATCACCTCGCCCCAGGCGCTGGCGGCGCTCCAGCTGACCCTCACGATCTCCTTCGTGGTCATGCTCATCAACGTGGTCATGGGCACGATCCTCGCCTGGATCCTCGTACGCGACGACTTCCCGGGCAAGCCCGTGGTCAACGCCCTCATCGACTTGCCCTTCGCGCTGCCCACCATCGTGGCCGGTCTCACCCTGCTGACGCTGTACGGGCCACAGAGTCCCTTCGGGGTCAACGTGGCCTACTCGCAGGTGGGCATCGGCTTCGCACTGCTGTTCATCACGCTGCCCTTCGTCGTCCGGGCCGTGCAGCCGGTCCTCGCCGAGATCGATCGCGAGATGGAGGAGGCCGCGGCCTCGCTGGGCGCCTCTACGCCGACGGTCCTCAGTTGCGTATCGTCCTGCCTAACCTCGCACCAGCCATGTTGACTGGCGCCGCCCTCGGGTTCGCCCGCAGCATCGGCGAGTTCGGCTCGGTCGTGCTCATCGCGGGCAACATCCCCTACCGCACCGAGCTGGCGTCGGTCTATATCTTCGGCCAGGTCGAGGCCGATCGGCCGGGCGCGGCTTCTGCCATCTCCATCGTCCTGCTCGTGGTCTCGCTGGCGCTGTTGACGACCTTCGACCTGCTGCGTCGGCGCATCACGCGCCACGACGAGCCTCCCGTCGCATGACCGCCTCCACGACATCCCCGACCGGCACGGTGCCCACCAGCGTCGACCGTGGAGCGCGCTCGCGCACGGCCCGACTCGGGCTGCGGAGCATCGGGCTCGGCTACTCGGCCCTGCTCCTCGCCCTCCCGGTGCTCATGGTCTTCTGGCGTACCTTCGAGGATGGTCTGGGACCCTTCCTGCAGGCGTTGCAGCGCCCGGCCTTCCAGTCGGCCTTCTGGCTGACGCTCCAGATCACGCTCATCGCGGTGCCGGTCAACACCGTCTTCGGAATCATCGCGGCCCTGGCCATCGTGCGTCGTCGGTTCCCCGGGCGGGGACTGCTGAACGCGGTCATCGACCTGCCCTTCGTGCTCTCGCCGGTCGTCATCGGCTTGTCGCTCATCCTCGTCTACGGCAAGGATGGCTGGCTGGGCGGCGTGCTCGAGGAGCTCGGCTTCACGGTCATCTTCGCCACGCCTGGGATGGTGCTGGCGACCCTGTTCGTCTCGCTGCCCTTCGTGGTGCGGGAGGTCATCCCGGTGCTGCGCGAGATCGGCACCGACCAGGAGCAGGCCGCCTACACCCTCGGCGCCTCGCCCTGGCGCACGTTCTGGCGGATCACCCTGCCGGCCATTCGCTGGGGCGTCATCTACGGGATCATCCTGACCACCGCCCGCTCGCTCGGCGAGTTCGGGGCCGTGGCCATCGTCTCGGGCAAGATCTCGGGCAAGACCGAGACCCTCACCACCCACGTCGAGGAGCGCTTCCAGGCCTTCGACCTCGTGGGCGCCTACACCGCATCCATCGTCCTGGCCGTCATGGCCCTCGTCGTCCTGCTGTCCATGACGCTGTACCAGTCGGGACGCTTCAGAAGGAGGACCAGACATGGCCATCAGCCTGCAGCGGCTGACGAAGCGGTTCGGTAGCTTCGTCGCCCTCGACGATGTCTCGCTCGACATCGCCGACGGCTCGCTCACCGCGCTCCTCGGGCCCAGCGGCAGCGGCAAGACCACGCTCCTGCGCATCATCGCCGGCCTCGACGTGCCCGACGCCGGCGTCGTGAGGATCGGCGGCGAGGACGTCACCCGCGTCCCGCCTCAGGATCGCGGCATCGGATTCGTCTTCCAGCACTACGCTCCGTTCAAGCACATGACGGTCTGGGATAACGTCGCCTTCGGCCTCGCCATCCGGCGCCGACCCAAGGCCGAGATCGAGCGCAAGGTCGGGGAGCTGCTCCAGTTGGTCCAGATCGGCCATCTCGCCGATCGCTACCCCTCTCAGCTCTCGGGCGGGCAGCGGCAGCGGATGGCCCTGGCGCGAGCACTGGCCATCCAACCTGAGGTGCTGCTGCTCGATGAACCGTTCGGGGCGCTCGATGCGCGCGTGCGCAAGGAGCTGCGGGTCTGGCTGCGCCGACTCCACGACGAGGCCCACGTGACGACCGTCTTCGTCACCCATGACCAGGAGGAGGCCATGGATGTGGCCGACCACATCGTGGTCATGGACGGCGGGCGGATCGAGCAACAGGGGTCAGCGCGAGAGCTGTACGAGGAGCCGGCGACCGAGTTCGTCATGGGCTTCGTGGGCCCGGTGAACCGACTCGACGGTCGCTACGTCCGGCCGCATGACCTGGAGCTATCCGTCGAACCGACCGACGGCGCGGAGGCCGCGATGGTGGAGCGGGTCGTCTACCTCGGTTTCGAGGTGCGGATCGAGCTCCGGCGTGGCGATGGGGCGCACTTCTGGGCCCAGCTCTCGACGGGGCAGGCGGAGCGGCTCGAGCTCATGGCCGGCCAGACGGTCTTCGCGAGGGCCCAGCGCACGCGTGACTTCTCGGCGGACTCTGAGCTTCCGCTGCGGGAGCTCGCTCGATGACCCGTGCCGGCTGACGACCGTCCAGGTCCCCCGAGCCGCGGCAATCGTCCGTAGCCCGTGATCTCGTCTGGATAGGAATAGTGGAGAACACGCCTTGGACCCTTTCTCGGTACTGCTCCTGGGCGGCCCGGATCGCTGGTGGTGGTGCGATGTCGAGCTGCTCACCGATGCCGCGTCCTGGACGACCGCGTGTCTAACGTGACGAGCACCATGTCCGACGACCGGCACCATCGGGCCGGGTCTGCGCCGGCTACGGGCTCTCGCTCGACCGTCGGCGCCGGCAGACGGTCGTCGACGGCGAGCGTCTGCCGCTGCCGCCTCAGGCGTCGGCGGACCCGGCCGGCTCCTCGGCCTGTGCCGCCGGCTGGGCGAGGCTGACCTCGCCGAGCGGGCCGCTGATCGTCAGACGGTCGCTCGGCAGACCGCCGACGAGCGTATCGGCACTGAGCAGCACCGCCGCCAGCGCGGCGTCGGTGCGCTGCTCGCGCTGCGTGCACTCGGCTTGGTCGTCCGTCACCTCGAGCTGCCCGAGCGAGAGCTGCTCACCATCGAGCGTGAACGATGTCGACCCCGGCCGCATCTCGTGCGCGCATATCGGATTCTTCATCTCGTGCGCATCGACGGCGTGTGCGAACAGGACTACGTTGATCGGTGCCAGGGAACGACCGGCATCCAGCCGATGGGCCTTGGCTCCGGGGGTATGTTCTTCATGGTCCGTGCTCCGAGTCCCCGTCTTCGGGTGACCTTCTCGTCCGCCTGTCTCGCGACGGCGCTAAGCCTCGCAACCGTCGTTCCCGCCAGCGCTACCGACGCGTCGCCGGCGCCGGCGAGTCCCGCAGTCCTTGAGTCGGGGATGACTTCACCGGCACCCTCGGCGACCGTGGTCTCCACCAGGCTGCCTGGCACCCAGGCGATCGCCGATGGCCATGGACGGTACGTCGCGGTCGGCACCCGCGCCGGCTCCTAAGCGTCCTGTCGCCCGCATGTCCGCCGATGGCATGGCCTGGGACCGCGCCAGCATCGGCGGGGCGGGCCGAGGCCGTCACATGGTCGCGGTCACACCGACGAGCGACGGCTTCGTCGCGCTCGGCTATGCGCGAAAGCTCGATGGTGCCAAGTCGAGCCGCATCCTCGCCTGGTATTCGCCCGATGGGATGGCGTGGAAGCGGGCATCCGTCCACGTCCTGCACTTCGCGGCTTCGACCGTTCCCGGACGGTCTCGCGATGGGCCGGCGGGTCAGCTCGCCCTGGGCAAGTTCATCGGCCAGGACATCGCCGGCCAGCGCCTTGGCACTCGGCCGACGGTCGCTCCTGGGCGCCTACTCCGCTGCCCGACGTCGAGGGCGCCATCTGGTACACGGTCACGGCCGTCCCGGACGGGTACCTGCTCGTGGGGCAGAGCGGGGCATGGCGCGACGGCGACTACGAGACCGAGCCCTCCAACTGGCACTCCACCGATGGTGTGACGTGGGAGGAACTCGATGGGCTGCCCTCGCGGACCCTCGCGGCGGCCCCCGACGGGACGGTCGTGGCCATCGGCGGCGCGGACATCTGGCGCTCATCCGACCTGATCGCATGGGAGCAGGTGTGGTCCGTGCCCGTGGAGTGGGCGTCGCGGTCTGGCGATGTCGCCTTCGAGAAGCGCTACGGCCCACGCGCCGTGTTCGGATGGGTCGAGTGGGCCGGCGACCGGTTCCTGCTCGCGGGTCGGGACTACGGCGACTGCCCGAAGGGGGACGTCGGGTACCTGGCCAAGTGCATGCGCTACCCGCTGCTCCAGTCAGCCGACGGTCGGACCTGGACACAGGTGAACGGACCGGAGGACTGGGTCGGGATCGACAGCGATATCTGGTTCGAGGATGTCGCCTCCGACGGCGTCTCCACCGTGTTCCTTGACATGTCGGGCAAGGGATCGCCCGTCGTCCGGCGCATCGAGAACGAGCCGCTGATCACGGCCGCTACCGAGTAGACCCGACATCCATCGGGCTCCGGATCGCCATGGCCCGGCATCCGGGAGCTCCAGGTGCTCGATGCTGGGCCATCTATGACATCCGGCGTGTTGCCCTGGCGTTCGATGCGGCGTAGCGTCGATCGTCAGGGCACCGCGCGACAGCAGCCCGCCGCACCGGGTCACCGCGGGACCCATCGGGGGACGATGTTCGATGCTCGCCATCCGTTCGTCCGTCGCGGCGATCGCCGTCGCGGCCCTGCTCTGCCTGCCTACCGCGGCCGTGGCGGCCTCGGAGGCGACGCTCCTCCGGGACATCAAGCCCGTCGGAGGCTCCGACCCACGGGCGCTCGTGCAGGCCGGCGAGCGGGTCTTCTTCAGCGCCAACGACGGCAGCCGCGGGCGTGAACTGTGGGTCAGCGACGGCACCGCCGCCGGCACGACGACTGGGGAAGGACATCCGCCCCGGCGCCACCGGATCACAGCCGGACACGCTGACCCGGGTCGGCTCGCGGGTCTACTTCAGCGCCAACGACGGGAGCCATGGGCGTGAGCCGTGGGTGAGCGACGGCACGAGCGGCCGGGACGCGCATGGTGAAGGACCTGACCACGGGCTCGAAGGGCAGCTGGACGCTGGGCATCATCGGCGTCGGTGACACGGCCTACTTCGACATCGTCTACGACGGCCTCTACCGCACCGACGGCACCGCCAAAGGGACTCGTCGGGTGCATGGGTTCAGCGGCGTCGGCCTCAGGCACGCCGTGGTCAAGGGCACGAGATTGTTCTTCCCCGCAGAGGGCACGCGCACCGCTACCTCCGGCGTGACGGCCGCTTCCCCGAGCTGGGTGGCGACGCTGTGGAAGACCGATGGGTCGACCACGGGCACGAAGCGGCTGGCACCGAGGGATCTGAGCGTCGCCGGGCTCGTGAAGCACGCCGGACGGGTCTACTTCGAGGCCTCACCCCAGTCGCCCATGGGCCTGGACGTCCCTCCTCGGCTCTGGCGCAGCGACGGAACGAGGGCAGGCACCAGGCAGCTGGGTACCGCCTACGTGGATCCGGCCTCCGCACTCGTGCGCATGGATGGTGCCTTGTGGTTCGACGGCTCGACATCCCCGTATCTGGAGAGCGTCCGGCTCTTCCACAGCAACGGGACCAAGGACGGGACGGGCCCGGTCCGACCACGGGTCGGAAACCTGCGCGACATGGTGCCCGTGGCCGGACGGCTGTGGGCCCACCGCCATTCCAAGGGCGTGCCCGATGCCGACGAGCTCTGGGTGAGCGACGGGACGACGGCCGTGACGAGCCGCGTCTACGGCGGCACCGGCGACTGGTACGTGGGCGACTGGTACGACTGGGAGTGCGAAGGACTCGATGGTCGGGTCTGGTTCGCGGCCGGCCCTGGAGACGCTGCCTATGAGCTGACCGACAACGAGCTGTGGTCGAGCGACGGAACGACGAGAGGCACGGTCGAGGCGGTCGACGTCAACCCAAGCGGGTCGTCGGATCCACGCGATCTCGTCCGGCTGGGCGACTCCCTCCTCTTCACGGGGACCGATGGGGTGCATGGTCGGGAGCTCTGGCGACTCGACCCGTAGCACTGCCGTGGGCGGAGGTTGCCGCCCACGGGCGTGACAGGGCGCCACGTGGCACGCCGGTACCCGAACCCAGTTCCCCGGCCAACCCGACGAGAACGGGCCCCGGACATTCGCCCGGGGCTCGTTGGGGAGCGGCGAAAACCCCGCTACGCGGCGTCGGCCTCCGGTCGGTCGGTCGACTCGGCACCCTTCCGGGCCTCGCGCAGGCCCTTCACATACGCCCGCCAGTGCTCGGTGCACATCGTGCCGAGGCCATCCTTGCGGGACGGCTGCTTCGGGAACTCGCTGATCGGTGCCTCGTGGGGCTCGATACCGAAGCGGGTGCTGCCCGTGCAGCGGCGCAGCTCGGTGGTGGTGGTCATCGTGGGTCTCCTTCGGTGAGAGCGTCCTCGATCTCGTCGAACCAGCCCTCGAGCCACTGCCCGCCGCCCTGGACGAGCCGTACCCACCCGGTAGGCCCCGATCGTGCGGAGCTCATGGCGGCCGGAGCGCATGGCCGCCGACACCCGTCCAGGCTTAAGCCATCACTCCAGGCGCGGGCGGTCGCGGCGTACGAGCGCGACGTGCCCCTGCTCATGCGGGGCGGACCGTCATCACCGGGACCCGCGGCCGCGAGCTCGTGCGCAACCCGATGCACCAGATCGTCCGCGACGACCGCGATGCCATCCGCCTGCTCGCGCGCGAGCTCGGCCTCTCCCCTGCCGCTCGAGCGGGCCTCCAGCTGCTGCCAGGAGCGGAAGCGCCCGACATCGATGCCGAGCTCGGCCCGCCACCGCGACTCCGGGTGGTGGGTGATGGCTGAGCAACGACGGTCGGGCACAGCGCATGGCCCTTGTCTCGGGACGCGACCGGGTGCACAGTCATCCCATCCGCAGTCAGAGGAGCCGCGCGATGCACAAGTGGGTCCGGTCGGTCCCCTGGTCGCTCGCGCTCGTGGGCCTCGCCATCCCGCTCGTCGGGAGCGGCTTCGTGGGCTTGGAGATCGTCGTCATCTGGCTCGCGTTCCTCGGCTTCGCCTGGCTGTTCGGCCGACACCTGCTCACGACGCGGACCCAACGCATCATCGTGGCGCTCGTGGCCCTGCACGCGCGGGGGCCCCGTCCTCTTCGAGGGGCAGAGCGACTTTCATGACCATGCGCCTCAGGGGTTCGGTCACGCGTCATCCCCCGACCTTTGACCCGAAGACCGGCGACGCCTGGACTTCGCGTACGCAGTCACCCACTGCTTGGTGCTGTACCAGCCCCGGGAGCGTCGCACCGCCTTCAGGCGGCCCTTCTCGGCAGCCCGGCGGAGCGCCAAGGGTGTCAGGCCCGGCCGTGCCAGCGCCGAGAGCGGCAGGACCTGCAGCGGCCCGGCGAGTGCCGGCAGGAGGAACCGGTCGAGGCTGTCCTTGACAGCCCGGGCGATCAGCTCCGCGAGCGGTCCGTCTTCGCCGCGGTCGCTGCGCTCCAGCGCCTTGAGGTACCTGGGTCGGTCGCGCTTGTAGATGATGGCGGGCGCGTAACCTCGCCGGACGAGCACGAGATTCAGGACCAGGCGCCCCGTACGTCCATTGCCATCGCGGAATGGATGGATGCGCTCGAATGCTGCGTGGAGGTGGGCCAGGTGTTCCATGAGGTGAACGTCTTCGGCCGGCTCGTCGTTGGCAAGGCGAAGCCAGTCGGTCACCGCCGGATGGACGTCCGTGAACGGAGTCGGCGTCATCCCGCCGGGAAACGGGAAGATGTCGTGCAGGCGGAAGCTACCGGGACCTTCATCGGGCAGGATATCCACGGGTGGCGCCACCTCCCACGCGGGCCCGACGACGCGATGGTGGACCTCGCGCAGCTCGGCCAGGAGGAGATACGGTTCGTCGCGCTCGGCTTCGTCGGAGCTGGCCTGCGAGTAGACCCAATCGGCGGCGTCCGCGTACCCCTTGACCTCGAGGTATTCCTTCAGTTCCTTGGAGCCGACGGCCCGACCCTCCGCCAACAGCGCCTGCACCTCCTTGAGGATGAGCGTGTTGCCTTCGATGGCCGTGGAGTTATGGGTCTCCTCGAACCAGATTCCACGCCAGATGTCGGCCGCGGCCTCAGGAGCTGGTAATCCACCGATGCGTCGCAGTTCGGAGATGCCGTCGTCCACTGCTTGATAGATCGAGACGCGGGATGGGCGTCCGCGCGCCGCCTTGGTGATCACCATCGGGTACGTCTCGCTTGAATATATGGACCGTACCCAAGTGTGGACCTTGGGTACGTCTCAGTCAAGAAAAGGGACCGTACCCGAAGCCGCGCCTGGCGCTCGTGGCCGCACTCCGGGACGTCGAACGACGGCGGGGACGAGGTACCGTCCGGGGCCCCTCGGACAGGAGGTCCGCTGCATGAAGCGAACGCTGCCCAGAGAGCTCGACGACCTTTCCGGCATGCGGGCGGCCAGATGGTTCCGCGAGTCCACGGCGGGCCAGTGGGACAACTTCGGTCCCGACGCCCAGCGCGAGCAGCAGGACCGCGCCATCGAACGCTACGCCCTCGTCGATGCCGGACTCGAGTGGTCCGTCGCTTCCTCTGGCTGGACGTCCGCTTGGCGCACCGCCACCTGGGAGACGATGATCGGCTCGGCCACGAGTGGGGCCTTCGATGTCCTCGGCGGTCCAACCGCCGTGTTCCGTACCGAGACGCTCGCAGCTGCGGCAAGGCTCGCGGAAGCGATCGCTCAGCTGCCCGGGCTTGAGGGCACGCGGGCACAGCTCACCCTCGTGTCGGGTCGCCTCACCGTCCGGCTGACCGGGGAGGTCTGGGGAGTCGAGCCTGAACACGTCGATCTCGCGCGCGCCATCTCGCAGGTCGCGCGGTCGCTCGGCGCCGAAGCCGACCGGAGCAAAGTGCAGGAGGTGCAGCTCGCGATCGCCGCGAAGCCCGACGCCATCGACCTGGGGTTCAGGCGAGCCATGCTCGGCTACGCCACCGCGTCGGCTGGGCACACGGCTAGAGCTGGCGCCGCAGGTGGATGTCCTCAGGCTCCAGCTCGAGCAGGGCAGCGATGGGCCGCTGGGTGACACGGAAGCCGAGGCGCAGATAGAACGACACGGCCGACTCGCTCGGCGTGGCCGAGACATACACCTCGCTGGCACCACACTCCCGGGCCCAGTCCACGAGCCGTCCGACCAGCTCGGTCGCGATGCCCTGGCGCCGCCAGCCGCGGCTCACGTGCAGGAAGGCCAGCTGGGCCACGCCCGGCTCGACGTCCAGGGTCATGATCGCGATGCCCACGAGGCGATCATCGGCCGTGAGACAACCCAGGATCCGAGCACCCGCCGTGGCGTGCCCTCGGCAGAAGGCGATCTGCTGCCCGAACGAGTGTTCGCCACTCCCCCCGTGCCAGCCCTGATCGTCCCAGTCGACGGCCCGTGAGACAAGCGTGCCGTCCTGCATCTCGTAGGCGGTGGTGACGTGCTCGGCACGGTCCACCTCGCGAAGTCGCTCGAGCTCGGCCGCACTCATGTCGCGGTAGCAGAGATCCATGCGCCCACGATACGACCGCACCGGCCGGAGTGCCGAAGCACGCTCACGCGGTCACCACGACGCGGGTCGGGGTCCCGTCACGAGCCTCGCTCGCGCACTGGCGGGTGGCGCTGACCACCGGTACCCACATTCTTCTACGAGAAGGTGACCGGAATCGTGGTGCAGCGCGTCGCCGACGCACCAGGCGACTACCGCCTGCTGCTGGTCGACGGACGACCTTTCGCGGGGATGACGGGTCCACGCGCCAATTCGGCGACCTGGCCTTCGGGCGGGCCGGAGGGCCACTGGGTCCCTTACTTCGGCACCGACGACGTGGAGGCTGCCGTCGGGCGTGCGAAGTCCGCCGGCGGGACCGTCCTGGTCGAGCCGGTCGACATCCCCGGCTGGGGCCGGGCAGCGGTGCTTCGAGATCCGGACGGAGCCACCTTCGGGGTCTACCGACCCGCGTGACCGAGCCGCCTCAGGCCGATCCGGGAGACGTGGCTCGTGGCTGGCGTCGGTCCTCCAGCGCGGTGACCGGCTGACGGAGGTCCGAGTTCGAGCCGCCCGGCCCTCGCGAAACGGGTTGCGGACGCGATGGGAACGCCGAAGGCTGAGGGGCCCCGGGCACACGCCCTGGGCCCTGTCAGCTGGCGGGCCGCCTCGAGCGCATCGGCGACGGCATCGCGGGTGGCCGTATCGGGGATGTTGCCGTCGCGGCGGTCAGCGCCGGGACCGCGTGTGTCGTACCCGTGACTGCGGAGCATGTCGGTGTTCATCGGCGGGGCCCTTCCCTGCTGCTGATGAGGATGTCGTGTGCTCGGCAGCCCTCGACCGCCATCCGCTGCCCATCGAAGGCGGGGACACCCGCCGGGACATCAAGGCGTCAGGGCGCGATGACCCTCGAACGACACCATGTGTTCGGAAAGCGTTCGGAATGGCGGTGCGTGAGCTCAGCTCCTGCTGGCCCATCGGCGCTGACCTGCCCATGTCCTGCGAACCGCCCGCGTCATGGAGCGTCTGCTACTCCCCTCGCAACCGGCGTCGAGAGCCTCCAGCGAGTAGGGACCGGACGGACCTGCCAGCCAGTGCGCGGGTGCGCGCGGCCTCATTCGCAACGAAGTTGCGAGCCGACGCCGCGCCGCGTTATCGCGACTTGTGTCCCGAAGGCGGCAACCTCGAGCCCGATCGCTGCGAGTAGATGAGGAGCGCTGGAACGTGGAACCTGAAGATCTCTTGGCTCCTGATCAGGAGATCCCCCACCTGCTGCAACCCGGCGAGCGGGTGGCACTCGCTGTGGCCGCGACGAACGAGGAGCTGCGCGTCACCGACCGACGGCTCATCGTCACGAGCGCAGGGCATGTGCGGCTGGACATCCCCTACGAGCGCCTGCGGCGGATCCAGTTCGACATCGAGGCCGGTCGCCCCGCCACGCTCGTCCTGGTCCCCCACCTTCCGAGTGATGAGCCCCAGGTCCTCGCCATCCCGCATGAGAGCCTGCACCAGGCGGCAGAGCTGCTCGCCTTCGTGGGAGAACGACTCCAGTGACGGGTGCGCGAGGGAGATCCCGCTGACGGCGATCCGGTCACGAAGGCGAGGGCACTGGGGGTCCACGTCGGCGGCGGATCGTTCTGCCGCCAGGGTCGCCGCCGAGCTCGCGAGCGAGCGCCTGGGAGACGTCCTCCGTGGGGCGAGGTGTGAACGCCGTCTCGCCGACGTGCGGTTCACTGACTGTCAAGCCGATCGCATCTCGATGGCGTCGGGTCAGGCCTCGCTGAGGTCGGGCGCGACGAGTCCGAGGTCGACTCCCGGGCGCTCGAGTGCCTGCTCCTCGGCTTCGCGGTAGCGGCCCTGGGCGGAGCGCTCGGCAGCGAGGGCCTCCTCGAGTCTCGCACGTGACTGGACCGCCTCGGTATCCGCCTGTTGGCTCGTGGCTCGAGCGGTGCCAGCGGCCTGTCGCGCGGCTGCCTGGGCCGCGATGGCAGCCTCCAGCGCCGCGTCCGCAGCATCGGAGGCGCTCTGGGTGACACGCGCCAGCTGCCGTGCGGCGGCCTGCGCCAGCTCGGCGTCGGTCAGGACCTGACGGGCGTGATCGACCTCGCCAGCGGCCGCGCGCAGGTCGGTGAGTGCGCGCTCGGCCCGGGCGCGTGCTTCCCCGCGGTACTCCTCCATCGGCCTCCTTCTGCCCCGCCATCGTATCGTGCTCGTCCATCGTCTCGGGTGCCCGCTGCTCCTCGGAACCTGAAGAACACCCATCGCGCGACTGTCCTTTTCCCCACAGCTGTGGAGAAGGTGTGGACAAGGCCAGGTGGTACCGCCCTGCCGGCACATCGATATGCGGCCGAAAAGGCGGATATGCCCGGCGGGACATCCCAGTACCGATGCTGCGCTACACCGCTCAGCCCCTCGGCCACTGCCCGGCCGGGGTCATCCTGCTGTCCGGCACTGCTGGTCGGGTCAAGGCGGGTGCCCGACCATGGGGCAAGGCCGCCACAGTCTTTCTGTTCGGCTTCCCGTACAGGCGTGCGGTGTCGGGCTCGACCGCGGGCCATCCGACGTGCGACAACCTGGACGTGTCGAGCCCTGCCGCGTCCGCTGCCCCTGCCTGGCGCAGTCGCATCACCGGCTCTGGCGAAGAGGCGCCTGACCAGCTCCTGGCCCATCCCGACAACTGGCGAGCCCATCCGAAGGCCCAACGTGAGGCCCTCCGCGCGGTGCTGGACGCGGTCGGCTACGTGGCCCAGGTCATCGTCAATCAGCGCACCGGCCATCTGGTCGATGGGCATCTCCGTGCAGAGGAAGCGCTCTCCCACGGACAGACCACCATCCCCGTCGTCTACGTCGACCTGTCGGAGGAGGAAGAGCGACTCGTCCTGGCCTCACTCGATCCGCTCGCCGCGATGGCCACCACCGACGAGGCCAAGCTCCGTGAGCTGCTCGCCGAGGCCAGCGCCGACTCCGAGGTCCACTCGCGCTCCCGTGAGCCCGCTCGAGCTCGTCGTGTTCGGCGCCGCCTGTGGGTCCTGCTCATCGCGGAGGTCGTCCTGGCGAAGGGCGGCCGGACGCGCGTGGGGTGGTCGGCGCTGGCAGTGTCGCGGCCGTCCCCGCACCCTACGGTTCGGCCACTGGCGTGGCCGCCGAGCGCTGACTTGGATCAAGATCCTCGTGCGCGTAGATCACGCCGGCGGCAGAGCCTGGATCCGACCAACCCGAGCTGGGGATCAACGTCGCCGAGAGCCCAGCATAGGCACCCGAGCCGTCGAGCCGGATCACCACGACCCACTCGTCTGCCGCCACGCCAGCGCCCCTGATGTCGCCACTCCAGGTGCCGTCCGCGTTGATGATGGCGATCGGTCCGCCGAGCACGACGACGTCCGGTCCGTAGAAGGCGGTGTCAGCCCTGCCGGTCATGGTGCCATCGAGCCGATCGTCATCGAAGTCGACGGGCACGCCATCCAGGACATAGGATCCCGCCACGAAGCCGTCGCTCTCGTAGACGTTGCTGGGTTCGGGCGATGCCCACGGCTCGCCGATGGTGCCGCTGACCGCGACGCCGAGTCCTGGCGCCGCGGACGACGGGACTTCCTGAGCTTGCTCCGTCAGTACCCCCGCCAACAGGAGGCTGCCGAACAGGGCCACGATGGCACCGGCGGCAACGAATCTGGTTGCGTCGAACATGGTCTGGAACCTCCACTTGGGGGACTGGGTGGCGGTGATGGCGGTGAGGATCGCGGCGGCATCGACCGGCTCTGAGGGACCGGCCATCCTGCCTGCCTCGTCGGCGACCTGGTGCTCGAAGGCGTTCACGTCATACATCGTCGAGGTCCTCTCGCAGCCGGTCGAGTAGACGCCGCAGTCGCTGTCTCACGGTCCCTGGCTTCAAGCCGGTCGCGATGGCGAGTTCGTTCGAGTCGAGGCCCGCCACGTAGCGCATCGCGATCAATTCACGGTCGGCGGCCTCAAGGCGCGACATCGCCGAGCGCAGATCGATGCCGCTCACCCCCGTCGCGGGGTCACGACCTCCCGGCTCACGGGAGGTGTCGGTAGTGATCTCGATCTCGGCCCGCCTGCGGCGCTTGCGAAGGAGCTGTCTCGCCTCGTTCACCGCGACCGCCATGAGCCACGGTCGCAACCTCGCGGGTTCGCGGACGCTGCCGATCTTCTTCCAGGCGATGACCCAGGCGGCCTGTGTGGCCTCCTCGGCGATGGCGCGATCTCCGGCTACGTATACGCACACTCGACGCATGTCGTCGTGGTGTTCCGCGATGATGCGACGAAAGGCGAATTCGTCCCCGGCAGCAGCGGACGCGATCAGGTCACTGGCGTCAGGCTGGGCCAACCGCGTCACTGCCTCCATACCTCAAAGATGCGTGGGGTCGGCCTACTGTTACAGACCAGCGCAACCTCACTGCGGCACGGCTGTGAGGGCCCGCGGTCGTAGTGCTTCAACCGGCTCCCGTCAATGCCAGGTCCCCCAGCTGCTCGAAGCCGGGCAGGCGGAACTCGTGGCGGCCGCTGCAGCCGGGCGTCCTCCGCCAGCTACGCGCGGACGGGTTGAGTCAGCGGCGGCGGTGAAGCGCTGGCGAACGCGATAGCGGCGAGCGGATCGGAAGTCGTTATGGTGTCGTGGCTGACGGGTTCGCGCGAGGGTTCGTCGCCCCAAAGACCGCCATCGCGCCGATGGTCTCGAGCTCCACCTGCTCGAACGATGCCCCGAGGACATCGGCCAACCCTTCCTCGGTGTCGTCAAGGTTGTCGAAGACGCCTCGTCGGTTGTTGGACTTGAGGGCGCTGCGCGACAACCAGGTGTGCCGCCCCGAGGCGCCGAGGATCGATGCCCCGAAGAGGACACCGGTCGGGGCCAGTACGGCCGCCACGTTGGCCACGGCATCGGCCTTCCGGGACAGCGGTCCTGGCAGGCAATGGAGCACGCCGTTCATGGCGGCGGAGCCGAATGGCCCGTCGAGCGGCAGCGGCTTCAGGACATCGGCCTCCACGGCCGTGATGTCAAACCGCTGCAGCCGCCGGGATGCGTGATCGAGGACGTTTCGGTTCGGGTCGAGGATCGTGACCGGGCTGCCCTCCGGCAGACCCGCTCGTTCCAGGAAGTAGCCGGTGCCCGGCCCGACGTCGAGGTGCGGGGGGCGGATATGCCGCTGGTATCGCTCCACCAGTCGGCTGGCCGGGCAGCGCCACATGACCCGCGTGAAGAAGCCCAGGATCACCGGGTCGTAGATCTTGAGAAAGAGCGGGGTGTACTCGCGCTGGCCGCCGTAGGCGGGATCGTCCCGGTCCATCGATCTCGGGCGCTCCTCCAAGAAGATCCTGACCGTCGGATTAGCCCATGGTGAACGGTCGGTCAGGCCAGGTCAACGTCGAGCCGGTGGGGCCACGTAGCTCACCACGGCTGGCAATGTCCCGGCTGGCATCGCGAGCACAGCACAGCTGCTGGCGGCGCTGGTCATCCCGCGCCGCCACTGCCGCGCGTGCGGCATCGAGTTGGAGGACCGACCCTGCCCGGGTCGCCCCCTTGTCTGGTGCGAGGCCCACCGCACCACCAGCGGCCGCCGGCCCGCCGGACGCGTCTGCGCTGGCTGCGGCGTCTCGCTCGACGGTCGCCGTCGCCAGGCCATCGTCTGCGGCGAGCGATGCCGCTCGCGCCTCAGGCGCCAGACGCAGCGGGCGTGAACGACGGTCCTGGTCTCGTAGTGACCATCACTCGAGCAGATCGACGTCCCCGACGTACCACTGGCCCGTCGGGCACGAGGGGTCAGGCGGCTGCACCCACGCTCCCTCGAGCCAGGCCTGCATCGACTCGCCCCCGGCAGCCACAGCCATGCCGCCGAACAAGACACGGTCGCCGTCCGACAGCCGCGTCGTGCCCTTGGTCGTATCGGAGTAGACGATCAGCCGCTTCTGCGGTCGCCAGCTCGTCCGGTCGCTCCCCCACACGAGGGTGACCGCTTCGTCCGTCCGGTCCGCGGTGAACGTGACGCAGTCGGCCCCGATCGAGAGGGTGCCGGGGCCCGTCCGGGCATCGGGCCCGCCACCGCCTTCGATGACCGCGAGCGGTCCCCAGCCGTCCAGGGCGTCGGACGGGCTCGTGGCGGCGTCGGCCTGCTCACGGGGGAGAGTCCAGGCGTCGATCGCATCGAAGCCCTCGCCCGTGAAGGCGAGGACGATGGCATCGTCGGTGGCCGCCACCGACCGCAGCCCGGCCAGCTGCATACCGGGCTGACCGGCGCTCACGGTCCAGGTGGCGCCGCCGTCCTCGGAGACCCCGATCCAGCTCCACGTATTGGTGTCGGTGTCATCCTGGATGTCGATGATCCAGACGAGTGCCCCGTCGGCCTCGTAGAGCTGGCCCGATGAGGACTGCGTCATCGGCGTCGCCCGCAGCACCGGGGTCCAGGTCTCGTCATCGGTCGATGCCTGGAGCTCCGGGACTGGTCCAGCCCGTGTCGAAGACATCGGTCTCGACGAACACCCGGTCGCGGGCCGGGTCAGGGATCACCGGTCGGGCGTCGTCGGGAAGCACACCGTGCGCCTCCCAGCGGCGGCCATCGGTCGAGGTCATGAGCCTGCCCTCGCCGATCGCGTCCTCGCCGAGCAACCCGCCGGTCGCGAGGAACCGCTGGCCATCCGACACGAGGCCGTAGTCGACGACGCCGTCGAGACCACCACCGATGCGGCGCCAGCCGTGCGCCCCGTCGAGGGTCCAGGCCCAGCGCCGGCGCGGGATCCACTCGCCCGCCTGCGCCCCGAGCACCAAGCAGCGTGTCGTCGGTGGCGGCGGCCCGGACCCCACTGAGCACGACGGCCTTGCGCCCGACGAAGAACGCCGGCCGGTCCTTCACGCGGCGCCAGGTCTGGCCACAGTCGCGCGAGCGCCACACGACGAGACGGCGATCCTCCGCACCGAGTGCGAGGAGATCGCCACCGAACTCGACGAGGCCAGAAACGGTCCAGTCGTCGGCGATGGGATCACCGCTCGGGCGGAGGGCTTCGCCGCGGGACCAGGCGAGGCCATCGGGCGAGGTCCACACGAGGGCACGCGGCCGATACCGCCTGCCTTGACCGGCCAGCTTCTCGTCGACGGAGCCAAGGAGGGTGAAACCGCCACCGCAGGCGACGAGGTCGATGTCACGCACGTTCCAGAAGGACCGCCCGAGGCCGACCTGCCAGACCGGGCCGATCGGCGGCGACGGGATCGAGCCGAGCCCGTCGGGGCCGATGGTCTCGATGGGCTCGGTGTCCGCTGCCGGCTCGGACGACTCGACCGGCTCCGGCGAGCCTGACTGCGCATCAGTCGGCAGGGACGAGATGACGACGAGCGCGGCCACGATGACTGCTGCGACGACTCGCACGGCGGATACCCCCTTCTGCTATCGCGCCTCCCTCGGGGCGGAGGTTGGCACCGGGGCCGTGGGTGCCCACGCGCGCCACAGGGCGCCCATGTGGCGCGCCGAGCGTCGGGTTGGCGGCGGTTTGGCCACGAGCTGCGCGCCCGCGTCCTGCGTCCGCCCAGCTGTGGGCGTTACAGGCCGTCCACCCAGGAGTCGCCCGAACAGCTGATGACGCCGCCCCCGATGCGCAGGCGCTGGGATGAGCGGTCCGGGGCCCGGGCGGCGTGACCCTACACGGCTGTGAACATCCTCGCCGTCCGGCTACTGCCGCGCCAGATGGGCGCGAAGCTCGGCCTCCTGGTCGACGATGAGCTCGCCACTGACGTCGACGATCACCTCGTCCAGGCGACCGCTGAACTTGAACGGACTCGTGTACTCGGGGGTCACTGGGGAGCCTGGATTGTGGCCGCAGCTGACGCCCCCCGGGTTGAACATGAACGGCGTCGTGTATGGAGCATCGGTACTGGCGACGAGACCACCATCGACGTAGAGCTGGAGTCGTGCCGGCACGCCACGGCCTTGCGGCATGTCGGGTTGGCCCGTCGGCTCGAACTCGAAGCGCAGCTCGTGGCGGCCGGCCGTCAGCGGCTCAGGTGAGGAGACCGTGAACCGCTCGCGCGAGACGTAGTTGTGGACGTAGTGGAGCCTACCGTCCTTGATGTAGAGCGAATAGCCGCCGGCGGCCGTTCCCTGGCAGAAGAGGACGCCCTCGGCGCCACCCTCGGGGATCTCGACCGCGGCGGTGATGCTGTGCGGGCGGTTGAGGAGGCGCGGTGCGGCGAAGTTGGGGATGGACTGGGTACCCGGCACGTAGCGGTACTGGTCACGCGGCACCGCGACGAGCGGCTTCTCCGCGACCATCCGCGCCAGGCCACTGCCGTCGACCGGCATGACACCGTACTTGCCGGCCTCCACGTACCAGGTGCCGATCATCTCGATGAGCTTGTCCCGGCGCTCGGCCGCGAGGTCGTGGTTCTCGGCCGGGTCCTCATCGACGTGGTAGAGCTCCCAGCCCGTGGCGTCGAGCTTCGAGAGCGTCTCCGCCGAGATCGGCTCACCGAAGCCCTTGCCGGCCTCGGCGAACGAGGGCCCGGGCCATGGGCACACGGCACGCCAGCCGTCCTTGTAGATGGCGCGGTGGCCGAGCATCTCGAAGTACTGCGTGTGATGTCGGCTCGGGGCAGCGCCATCGTCGAGCGCATGGGCGAAGCTGACGCCCTCGATGGGCGCCTGGGTCACGCCCCGGATCGCCTGCGGTGGCTCCACGCCGAGCAGGTCGAGGACCGTGGGCACCATATCGATGATGTGGGCGTACTGGCTGCGCACTTCGCCGCTGGCCTTGATGCCCGCGGGCCACGACACGATGAAGGGGTCGGTGGAGCCGCCCCGATAGGTCTCGCGCTTCCAACGCCGGAAGGGCGTGTTGCCCGCGAAGGTCCAGCCCCAGGGGTAGTGGTTGAAGTGCTCGGGGCCGCCGATCTCGTCGATGACCGCCAGGCTCTCCTCGAGGGTCTCCTGCGCGTTGTTGAAGAACTGCGCCTCGTTGGTCGTGCCGGTCGGGCCGCCCTCGGCGCTCGCGCCGTTGTCCGAGACGACCATCACGATGGTGTTGTCCAGGACACCCTGCGCTCGCAGGAATTCGAGCAGGCGACCAAGGTGTTCGTCCGTGTGACTGAGGAAGCCCGCGAACACCTCCATCATCCGCGCCGACAGCCGGCGCGCCTCAGGAGACAGGGAATCCCACTCGGGCACGTCGGGGTCGTGCCGAGACAGCTGCGCATCGGCGGGCAGGATCCCGAGCTCCTTCTGACGAGCGAACACCTGCTCGCGATAGGCGTCCCAGCCGTCGTCGAACCGGCCAGCGTAGCGGTCGGCGTACTCCTTGGGCACGTGGTGCGGGGCATGGGTGGCCCCGAAGCAGAGGTGCAGGTAGAAGGGCTTGTCGGGATCGATCTGACGCAGGTCGGAGATGAATTCGATCGACTTGTCGACCAAGTCCTCCGTCAGGTGGTAGCCCTCCTCGGGCGTCCTGGGCGGCTCGACCGGGTGGTTGTCGTACACCAGCTCGGGATACCACTGGCTCGTATCCCCGCCGAGGAAGCCGTAGAAGCGCTGGAAGCCACGACCGAGTGGCCAGCGATCGTAGGGGCCGGCTGCCGTCTCCTGGTTACTGGGCGTGAGGTGCCACTTGCCGACCATGTACGTGCCGTAGCCGCGCTCGACCAGCATCTCGGAGAGCATGCCGTTCTCGAAGGGCATGATGCCGTTGTAGCCCGGGTAGCCCGTAGCGAACTCGGTGATGCAGGCCATGCCGTTGCTGTGGTGGTTGCGGCCGGTCACGATGCAGGCGCGGCTGGGCGAGCACAGGGCCGTGGTGTGCATGTTGCTGAAGCGAAGGCCATCGGCCGCGAGGGCATCGAAGTTCGGCGTCTCGATCGGGCTGCCGTAGCAGCCGAGATGCCCGAACCCAGTATCGTCGAGGACCACGAAGAGGACGTTCGGCGCACCCTCACGCGCTCGGGTCGGGGCAGGCCACGCGGGGCTCGACTCCTCGGCCGTGCGTCCGATGACGCCTGGGAAGGCAGCGCCTTGCGGGTATTCCACGATGGGCATCAAGTCATCCTCCATCTTCGCTCCGTCGAGTCCGAGTATCACCGTGCCGGGCAGACACGTCGTGCCGCTCGCGGTCGCCAGCCGTCACGACGGAGGCGCGAGCAGACCATGCAGTCGAGGGGTGTGCTTTCGTGAGTGACGTCCCAGGCTCGAAGCACACCCTCTCGCCGGAACCCGGCGTGCTCGACCATGTGCTCGGCGGCCGCGTCGGAGTGGCGCCGGGGTCGCAGGATGCGATCGTCGACAACCAGGATCGTGCCGAACTCGTCATCCACCGTGCTGCTCCATGCGCCCGTCGGCTACCGGGAGGCCGTGGCGCTCGCCGGATCAGGTGGCACCACCGGCGAGCCCGTCGCCGCCAGGTCCGTACCCGCCTTGGTCAAGCCGAACGTCATGCCCAGCTCGTGCTCCATCCAGGTGCGCAGCTGCTGGTAGACCATGGGCGCACCGATGAGCGGCGCGAGGTTCAGCTCCCAGTCGGCCGGATGGAGCAGGAATGGGCGCGTCTGGGCGCCGCCCAGTCCGCCGTGCGCCCCGATGAGCTCCTCGAAGGCGGCGATCTCCTGCATCTCCGGGTCGAAGAAGCTGATGACGGCGACATCGCCGACGTGATCGATGGTGTCGAGGCGCTTGATGGCCGCCACAGCGTGCTCGCCGTAGACCGCCAGCGGGTCCTCGCCCTCCACACGACCTTCTTCGATGAAGTGGATGCCGTCCCGACCGACACAGATGAGACCGTTGGCGGCGGAGCGGACGATGAGCACGCCGATGCCAGGATGATTGGCGAGGGCCTCCACCAGATCCGGGTAGGCCTCATCGATCTGCTCGAGGGTGAGCCGTTCGGTGCTGACGTTGAAGTAGATGAGCGCGAGGTTGCCCCCGGCCACGACGAGCAGGTCCGCCGGCTCGACCTGTTCCTCATCTGCACCCCTGGCTGCGCTGGCGGGAGCATCCTTCGGGGTCACCTCCGTATCGGGCGGTCCCATCTCCACCTCGCCGTCCTTGGTGCTGCTGCGCGACACGGCGCGAGCAAGCGATCCGGTGATGCCTTTGGTTGCCGAGACCTCGCCGAGGAACGTGTTGAGCTGTCCCCAGTCCTCGATCTGCGCGGTCGCGGCGGCCACCGATGCGCTGCCGCCCATGAGGGAGCGGACCACATCCTGGAGGGTGACGCCGTAACGCTGGAGGAAGGTGGAGCCGAGGCTCTGGCCATGGTCGGCGAGGATGACGAAGCGGTACGGACGGGGGGCATCCTCGGCCGCCTTGCGCAGCGTGGCCAGCTCCCGGTCCACACCGTCGAGCGCGTCGAGCGCCTCCGGCCGCTCGGGTCCGCTGTGGTGGGCGATCTCGTCGTAGTCGGTGTAGTCCATGTAGATGACGGGCGTGCCGCGCACCATCTCCTGCACCACGAGCGACGTCCCCAGAGCACGGAGGGCCACGTTCGTGGCGCCGCGGACCCAGGGGTACGGGAACCGGCGGTGGTGGCCCATGAACGGCACGATGCCGGCCCGCGCCTGGCGTCGTGACTGGATGTTCTCCTTGATCACCTCGGCGAGGAACTTCATCATCATCGTGAGGTAGTTGTAGGGGCTGACGAAGAACCAGGCGAAGGCATCGCTCTGCCCCAGGCCGCGCTCCTTGACCTTGATCGTGGACATGACGAGGAACGCACGGTCGGCATCGCCGGTGAAGATGTTGCTGATGCTCGCCCCGCCCATGGAGAGCAGCCCTTCGCCGTTCGAGATGCGCCGTTCGATCTCCGTTGCGTCCTCGGGATGGTTGGCCACGAGGAGCTGCCCGGTCTCCTTCTCCCACCAGCGGAAGTTGGGGATGCCGTCGTTGTTGCCGTGCAGGATGCCCGCCTGGCTGGCTGGCGTGGTCGAGGGCAGGAGCGCGTCCCAATGGGCCAGCTTGTGGCTGCCGTCGCGGATCCAGCTCGCCATCGTCGGCACGCGACCGGCCCGCAACGAATGGCTCATCACGTCGTGTGACAGGCCGTCGAGCTGGATGATGACCAGGCCGGGATCGTCCGTGCGGATGACGTCCTCTCGCCGGCTCGCGAGCGTGCGCACCAGCGTGCCGTAGTAGGAGTCGTCCTCGCCGAGGCCGAAGAGGAGGCTGATGGCACCGGTGAGGAAGCCGAAGACGAATGAGACGATCAGCGCCCCGATGACCCCGCCCGTGAACGAGACTGCCGGGATGAATGGTCCGAGCAGCAGGAACACGAAGGCCTGGAACAGCAGCGTGAGGATGACCAGGGCGACGACCGAACGGCTCGCCACGATGGCCAGGATGGCCGGCCGCACGAGCAGGTTCAGGGCGGCGATGAAGAGCACCGCCAGCAGGCCTCCGCCGAGCTCGTTGATGACGAGGAGCCCCGGGAAGATCCAGGCCGTGATGTTGAACGCGATCACTGAGGCGATCACTGCGACGATGGCCCGCTTGAGCAGCGCCACGCGCCCCAGGCGCCAGTGCCACATCAGCTCGATCTGGGTCCGGTAGAAGGTCACCACGCGATTCATGGCCTGAGGCCTCTGCTTCTCAGCTTCGTCAGAGAACTACGCGTTCACCGCATGACTGCGAGGGTTGCGCACGAAGGTTCGAGCATATCTGGATGGGACCCTCAGCGCACGCCGCGAACTGCATGTCAAGCATGTGCTGAGACGCACAACGACTTGTCACGAGCCACCCACTATCACCACATCGTGACCCTTGGTCGGGATGCTTCCAGCTTCGCAGACGGGGTCGTTCCTCGAGACCGCACTCGTTGTTCATGGGCCTGTCGGCTCGGACATCGGCCTGAAGCTCGGAGACGAGGATGCCGCGACGCTGCGAGCCGTGGCGGGCGCTGGCCCCTTCGGCCCCAGCGAACGCCCATGGAGGGCTACGCCTCACTGCCGGCAGCGTGCCGCGATGATCCGCAGGCGACGCCCTGGGTCGCCCGCTCGCTCGAGCATGTGGCGGCGATGCCGGCGAAGGAGAGGAAGCGCTCAAGCCCGTGAAGGCCACGATCTGGTCATCGTGTGCGTAGGATTGCACCCCTCGTTAAGACCTCGCTCCATGCTCGAGATCGTGACCGGGCCAGCGAGGGTCTGACCACTCGTCGAGCGGAAGGCCGGCTGACGACGGGCCAGCGACCGACGCGGCGGCAGCCGAGGTCCTGCGCGCGAATATCGCAGCCGGGTCCGTCGCCGCCGCTGCCCATCCCATGAGCTCGGCATCAGCGAGACGACGGTGCGGCAGAATCTGTCGGGTTGTACCGGCGGACCGGCTGCGTCAACGCGGCGCAGGCGGCGTACTTGCTGGGTACGCTGGGCGCCAATGTCGGGGCAACCACGGGCGACGGCGGCAGACCGGCCTGGCCAAGACCCATGTCACGAGGTCCTGCCAACCCCATCTACGCCGGCAGACTGCGGAGCGGCGAGCCCGCCGCCATCGCCCCCATCGTCGACCCCTCGCTGTGGTCCACCGTCCAGACGCGACGGGAGATGCGATATGAACTCACACCCGATGCCGGCGCAGCTCGAGACCGGTGGTCACACAGGTGGGTTTGGTCGGGGCGAGAGGACTTGAGCCGACACAACCGGCCCCATCTCCGGTCTTTCGTGTAGCGAACGTCTCCAGCGGCGATCACCGCGACTGGAAGGTCGCGTGGACGTGGTGTAGTTGGCCGAGTGCACGTGCACCTCGACCGTCTCAGCGACACGCAACGATCGGACCGTGGTCTGGAGCGTCAGGGGCGACCATGCACAGCGTGTGCGAACATCGACCCCAGGAGGCCGCCATGAGCACCATCATCGACCGACACCGTCCACAGATCGAGGCTCTCTGCCGCAAGTATCGAGTCAGGCGGCTCGACGTCTTTGGCTCGGCCATCCGGAAGGATTTTGACCCTGTCCGGAGCGACGTGGACTTCCTGGTCGAGTTCGAGCCGGACCCTGATCTCAACACGTTCCACGCCTATATGGGCCTTCGCGACGAACTCTCGCGCCTGCTGGAGCGGCGCGTCGACCTGGTCATGCCCGCCGGGGTGCGCAACCGCTACTTCGCCCAGGAGATCGCCGCCACCCGCGAGCCCCTGTATGGCGCGTGACCCGCGAGCCCTCCTGGCCGATGTCCTCGACGCAGCTCGATCGATCGAGCGGTTCCAGCATGGCCTCGACCTCGACGGGTTCCGCTCTGATGAACTCGTCCGCTCCGGAGTCGAGCGCAAGCTGGAGATCGTGGGCGAAGCTCTGAACCGGCTCAGCCGCGAGGACCCAGGGCTCGCCGCCCGGATCCCCGACATCGCGCGCATCGTCGGCTTCCGGAACGTCCTCGTCCATGGCTACGAGATCGTTGACGACGAGGTCGTGTGGGACGCCATAACGACCGACCTGCCGGAGCTCGCCGCACGGGTCGAGGCCATGCTCGCGGAACTGGATACTGGGAAGACGCCCCGCGAAGGCTGAGTCCGGGCAGGGCACCACGACTACCGCACAAGAAGGGAATGGTCGGGGCGAGAGGGGTCGCGCCAGCTTGACCCACCTGCGGTTCCGGCCTCGATTCGTGCTCGAGAACCGTACCCCTGAGGTTCGGGTGTGGCCTGTCGCCGAGCGGAAGGCCGGCTGATGGCGAAGCAGCGCCCGACCCGCAGGCAGCTGGAGGTCCTGCGCGCGTACATCCGGGCGGGTCCGTCACGGCCGCGGCGTATGAGCTGGGTATCGGCGAGACGACCGTGCGACAACACCTCTCGGGGTTGTACCGGCGGACGGGCTGCCTGAACGCGGCGCAGGCGGCGTACTGGCTGGGGCTCGGGGAGCTCGGAGCAGGAGCTCTGTCGGGCCAATCGAGGACGATCCGTCAGGAGACGACGCAGTCGAGGGCGTGACCCGTCTTGGGGCAGAAGCGGTCGATCCCATCGCGTCCACCGCGTTCGAGGATCGAGCGTCGAGGAGCCCGCACGCCCATCGCCAAGATGTCGGAACCTTCACCGGTCCGAAGCCGACTCCGGGATGGGCGGGCGTAGGCTCGATCCGAGAGCCGTGAAGGGGGATCCACATGCTTCGCTTCGTCCGTCTCGCCGTCGTCGGTGTGCTCATGGGCGGACTGGTGGCGATCACGGGACAGACGGCAAGCGCCGAAGCCGAATGCGCCCAGCTCGACCCCTGGCCATCTTTCACGGCGGCGGCGCCCACCGCCAAGACGGTCTTCGTCGGGACCGTCACGGAGATCCACCGAGGCAACGAGTCTCGGTTCACCTTCCGGGTCGATGAAGTGCTGCGTGGCAACCCGCCCGCGGTCATCGAGGTCGATGGCTTCAAGTCCGCTATCCGCCTGAAGGACGTCTGCCCCACCGGCTCCGTGTTGATGGTGCGCAAGGCCGGTGAGCGACTCGCATTCGCCATGGATGGCCGACTCGACGGGATGCCCGGACGCATCGACGCGGTGGCCTTCGTTGGAGACAGCAAGCCCCGGCGCCCGCCACTGGGACGCCGCCTACGCGGAGTCGCTCGCGAACGTGGAGTCGGGTCGTAGGGCGCTCGATACGCAGGGGCTCCACCACTCTGGCCTCGACGTGGCGGGAGGCCGTAGCGGGGCGGACCGTAGCACTGTTCGGACGACGTCCGGTCGATCGCCTGCGGCCTGAGCCCGTCCTGCTGAGGGCTCGTCCCGGGTTCCTTAGGGTCTCAACCGCAACGCTGGGCGATCCAGTCGCGAAACGCCGCCTCGCTGACCTCGGCCCCGGCGATGCCCCGGATCATGCGGTCGGTCTCATCCGGATCACCGGGCGCGGGGATCCAGGTTCGGCCGTTGCGCTCGACGAAGTCGACCGTGACCAGGAACGCGCAGCGCTTGTTGCCGTCGGGCAGCGGATGGTTCTTGACGAGATGCCAGCAGAGCACCGCCGCCTTGGTCGCGAAGTCCGGGTAGGCCTCGACACCGCCGAAGCTGGCCTGCGGAGCAGCCAGAGCCGAGTCCGCCAGCCCGATCCGGTTGAAGTCGGCGACGAGCTCGGCCGGCATGCCGAGGACCGCTTCAGCAATGAGCAGGTAGTCGGCGAGATCGAGGTAGACGATCACCGAGCGAGGCGCTCGAGGATCTCGCGGTTGCGCTCGATGCTGGCCTTCAGGCGCTGTCGGAAGTCTGGATCGGACCGCCGCGCCTCGATGTGGGCGGCGATCGCCCGCTGGATCTCCTCGTTGACCGAGACCCCGTCGACGCCGGCGATCGCCTCGAGGGCTTCCGCTTGGTCGGTGGGCAGTCGTAGGGTGCGGGACTTGAGCGTCATGGTGGACCTCCGTGCGTGGGGTGGCACACCACGATACCACGGTACCAAGGTGCAGCCACCGCCACGAAAGCCGATGTTCGAGTCCGCCAGTGCCACCTTC
Organism: uncultured Chloroflexia bacterium; assembly: GCA_963731995.1. Taxonomy (GTDB): domain Bacteria; phylum Chloroflexota; class Limnocylindria; order Limnocylindrales; family CSP1-4; genus JAFMJV01. The sequence continues at coordinate 194,730 of CAVSXV010000004.1, read as the reverse complement.
CCACGAGGTCCACGGCTGGACCTGCCCCGGCTGGCATCGCGAGCCGCATCCGGTTCGACCCGGCGAGCTCGCCGCCGACCATCCGGTCCCGCTCGTCCTCGGTGGCGAGCCACTGCCGGCAGAGCCGGGGGTCCTTTGCGCAAGCTGCAACGCGCGCAACGGGCTGAGCCAGCGTCGGCGCTGAGGCACGAAGAGGCCAGGTCGCAGTCGCCCTGGTCGCAGGCTGATGCCGTCACCGCTGATGGCACTCTGCCAGCAGCGCAGCGGACAATCTGCAAGACCTCTGAAAGCACGCCGTGCCGGCTCGATCATCGTCAACGCCACGGCCCGTAGGGCAGGCTGGGCAGAAGATTCGTCGGCACGCCCCAGCGTCGACCGATGACAGGAGGCATGGACCGGCATCTCCCGCGCCCAGTCCGTCACTTTCACGTACAGGAGGACGATCACATGCCCATTCGCGAAGAACTGCTCAATCTCGAACGGGCCGGATGGCGGGCACTCAGCAGCGGTGGTGATGAGGCGGCGTCGTTCTATGGCGGTATCCTCGATGAGCACTGCCTCATGTTCTTGCCGGGAGGCATCGTCATCGAAGGTCGCCAGCAGGCGGTCTCTTCCATGCAGGGGCCGTCCTGGGACTCCTTCGAGCTCGACGAAGCACGGACCCTCGAGCTCTCCGACGACGTGGTGGTGTTGGCCTATCGCGCCGATGCCCGTCGTGGCGACACCGGGTACCGAGCGTGGGTCAACAGCACGTACGTCCGACATGGGCGCGAGTGGAGATTGGCGCTGCACCAACAGACGCCAGACGATGACTAGCCTGGGTCGGTCATGGCGAGTCGAAGGCCCCCATCGGCGGTGGCATCCCGGCTCGACGGGTCCGGAGTCATTCCACAGCGCGGGGACCACCGGTCATCTCATGTTCGTGACGTAGTCGCGGCGCGAGAGCCCGCCTCGGATCGCAACGGTCTACTCGTCCTCGGTGGACTCGTCTGACACCGGCGGCGGTCGACGACCCGACGCTCTGAACTCGTGCGGTGTCATCCCTGTCAGGCGACTGAAGAAGCGACCGAAGTTGGTCGGCTCGGAGAACCCGAGTCGGAACGCGATCTCCGCCGAGGAGTCGTTCGTGTGGGCCAGCAAGCGCCGAGCCTCCAGGGCGATGCGGGCATCGATGAGCTCCTTGGCCGTCTGCCCGACGAGGTCGCGGGTCGCGCGATTGAGGGTCCTGGTGGAGATCCCGAGGGACGTGGCGTAGGCATGGACGTCGTGCGTGGTCGCGAACGATCGCTCGAGCTCGCGGCGGAATGCCAGCAGCCACTCACGGCGTTCCGAGGGTGCCGTCGGCTCGGTCGCGATGGCCGAGGCGACCTCGTGCATGAGCGCCGTCGCCAGGGCCACCATCAGTCGTTCGTTCGGGGCATCGGTCCGCTGGCTTCGATCGAGCTCCTCGACGAGGGACTCGACGAACCTCGATGCCGGCCCGAGCTCGACTCGGACCCGCGGCGTCCACGGGAAGAAGAGATCGCCTGGTGCGGCCTCCGGACGGATCAGTACGACGTCCGCCGTGAACGATTGACCCGGGAGCCAGCGCATGACCTGACCTGGCTGGACATGCGCGATGACGCCCCGGGTGAGCGCGTGCTCCTCGAAGTCGACCATGTGCCGCCCGGAGCCGCTCGTGGGAACGACGAAGATGTGGGCGTGGACGCGCTCGTACGTGCCGGATAGCGGCTCGGTCGCCCTGATCTTCTCGGTCGTGACGACGTGGACCGGGCCTGGGTACCAGGCGCCCACCTCGTCGCCGAGATCGACGATCCCGGACGGATCCTCGGATGGCCTCATCTGGCCGATTATGTCGCGGATCGATCAGCCTGGGTCGCGGGGCGATGTCGCTCCTGCGGCGCATGCACCGCAGGCTTGGGTCCGGACGCCGCCAGACCGACTGCGCGGCGCGATCACGAGGACACGACATGAACACCAGCACCCACCGACCGCTCGGGAACGCCTTCCGTGTGGCAGCCACAGCCGCAGCGCTCGCGACGAGCGTGACCGTGCTCGCCGGTACAGCGAGCTTCGCCCAGGAGTACGGGGACGCCTCGTCGGTCCGCGAGAGTGGCTTGACCGTCACCGTCCAGGAGCTCGACGGGGTCACCGTACACAGCCTCGTCGCTCCTGAGGCGGTCTTCGCCAACGCGACCCACCTCATCGAGACGGACGGGTCGCTCGTCCTCATCGACACCCAGTTCCTGCTGCCCAACGCCCTCGACGTGCGTGCCTACGCCGATGAGCTGGGCAAGCCCATCGATCGCGTCTTCATCACCCACTCGCATCCGGACCACTTCCTCGGCAGTGAGGCCTTCGCCGATATCCCGACATACGCCCTGGCCGAGACCTCCGACGAGATCGCCGAGGTCGGCGATGCCGAGGTCGAGGAGAAGCAGGCGGACTTCGGCGACGCCATCGCCGGGACCTACGTGGTGCCCGAGGTCATCGAAGAAGGCAGCCTCGAGATCGACGGCGTGACCTTCGAGCTCGAGCGTGTCACCGATGCCGAGGCCGAGACCCAGCTCGTGATCCGGCTCCCCGACGAGGGCGTGGTCGCGACCGGCGACATCGTCTACAGCGGCCTGCATCTCATCCTGGCCGGTCAGCCCGACACCTGGACGGCCGCGCTCGAAGGGCTCGCCGCCACGGGCGACGAGTACCCGGTCGTGCTCGCGGGCCACGGTGCGCCCGCCGACCCGGACGTGTACGCCACCAACATCGAGTGGCTCGCCACGGCTGGCGAGCTCCTTGGCACGGTGGACGATGCCGATGCGTTCCGCCAGGGCCTCGTGGATGCCTTTCCCGAGCTGGGCATGACCGCTGCCATCGACTTCGTGACGCCGTTCCTCTTCCCCGAAGCGTAGCGACCGACCCTCATGGCCGAGCTCGACCCGCGGCCGCGGGATCGGACTCGGCCAGCGGGGGATATCGTCCACTGACGCAGATCGATGGAGGAGATGAGATGAGATCGAGACGACGGTCCATACGGCGGGGCATCCGGCCGCTGGCGTTGGCACTCACGATGGCTATGATCCCGGCCACCGCAGCAGGGCAATCGCCCGAGGCCGACGTGCTCTACGCACAGGTCGATGTCTGGGGCGACGACCCATCCGAGGTGCGGTTCGCGGCACCGAACGGCCTGACCGCCGACGACGACGGAGACGTCTACTCCACCGAGTTCCAGGGAGGACACTTGCGCAGGTTCTCGCCAGACGGCGAGCTGCGCTTCGAGGTCGCGGGGGCAGGCAACGAGCCCGGCATGCTGTCGAACCCGATCGGTGTGGCCGTCGCTTCGGACGGCACGATCTACGTTTCGGAGTCCGGCAGCAGCCGGGTGTCGAGGTTCGCGTCCGATGGGACGTTCGAGACCGCCTGGGGTGGAGCCGGCTCTGGCCCGGGGGAGTTCCTCTCGGCGATGGGCATCGCCGTGTCGGAAGCCGGTGACGTGTACGTCGCGGACTTCGGCAACCACCGCGTCCAGGTCTTCGACTCCGATGGTGGATTCCTGCGCTCGTGGGGGAGCGAGGGTGCGGCACCCGGGGATCTGCGGAACCCCATCGGTCTGCAGATCGACGAGGCGGGCGATGTCTGGGTCGTCGACTCGGGCAACGAACGCATCCAGGTATTCGATGCGGAGGGGCACCTCGAGCGCGTCGTCGAAGACGTGGGGCCCGGGCCGCAGATCATCTCCCTCGATACAGAGGGTGGCTACTACGTGTCTTCTCCGTGGGCAGACAGCACCGTGCGGGTCTTCGGCCCGGGCGGCGACCTCGAAGGGATCGTCAGCGACGGTCTCTCCGGTCCTCATGGGACCGTGCGTAGCGCAGGAGGGACCCTGTACGTCGCTGACACCGCCAACGGCGTCATCCGCCTGTTCGAACCGATCGACCGCGAGTAGGCGAGCCAAACCCTGTCACGGCGTCGCATCCGACACGAGCCCGCGTGATGCGCAACACATAGCAGAAAGGAATCCCGGATGAACATCGCCGTGACCGCAGCGTCGGGCCAGCTTGGAGGCGCGATCGTTCGCGAACTCGTGCGGACCGTCGGTGCGGCGTCGGTCGTCGCGCTGGCGCGCACACCGGAGAACGCCAGTGGCCTGGGGGTCGAGGTCCGCCCGGGCGGCTACGACGATCGCGCACAGCTCGAAGTGTCCCTGGCTGGGGTGGATGCCGTGCTCCTGGTTTCCGGGATGGATGGACCGGACGACCGTGTCCAGCAACATCGCAACGTCATCGATGCCGCGAGGGCCGCCGGCGTGGCGAAGATCGTCTACACCAGCATCCAGGGCGCCGAGGAAGGCACGGCCTTCTCGCCCGTCGTGCGAAGCAACCGGCAGACCGAGGCTGATGTCCGCGACAGCGGTCTGGCCTGGGCCATCGGGCGCAATGGCATCTACATCGAACCCGATGTGGAGTACATCGACACCTACAAGGCCAGCGGAGAAGTCGCCAACTCCGCGGGCGATGGCAAGTGCGGGTACACGACCCGCGCCGAACTGGCCCATGCGTACGCCCGGCTGGTGAGCGGTTCGGATCACGACGGCAGGACCGTCAACCTGCACGGTGAAGCCATCACCCAGACGCGGCTGGTCGCGTTGCTGAACGCGACCTTCGGGACGCGGCTGACCTATCGCCCGATGACCGACGAAGCGTTCATCGCCGACAGATCCGCGGAACTGGGTCCCTTCATCGGCCCGATCATCGGAGGGATCTATCAAGGCATCCGGAACGGGGCCTACGACGTCCCCAGCGATTTCGCCGCCGTCACCGGCCGCCCTCACCTAACCTGGGAGGATTACTTCGCTTCTCTTTGAGTAGGCGTCGGCGCTCCGCCTGGCGCTGACCACCGGTCACCACATGCGTACGACATGGGCGCCCGGGGGACCACGACCTCGGACCCCACACGGCCAAGACTGCCCGACGCAAGCTGGACAACAAGGTCGTGGGCATCTTCCACGGCTGCCTCACGCACCTGACCATCTACCACGAGGAGATGGCCTGGGGCGCACGTGTCGAGGCGCCCGCCGTTTGACCGCTACGGGCCAAGGTGGTCTAGCGAGGACGCGACCGATCCCACGTCGCGACCGCCCAGAACCCAGCCACGGCGCCGAGCAGCCCAAAGAGCCAGCGGACCACGTGCCATACCAGCCAGGCATCTAGCTCGCTGACCAGTTCTGCGGAAGTGAGGTCGCCGGACCAGATCCGGAAGTTCGCGGGAAGATGGTAGAGCGCGGTCACGAGACTGGAGAGCACGAGCCCTGCCAGCGCCAGCGCCCACAGTCGACGCGCAAAGCGATCGCCTCGTGCGAGCCACAGTGAGCCGATGACCCCGATCAGGGCTGGTCCGAGCAGCAGCATCACCGAGGGCAGCAGATAGATGAAGTTGTCCGTGAACCACTCGGCGTATGCCTGTGGCTCGAGCCCGCGCCAGTAGATGCCGAGCGACAGGCCGATCACGAGAAGGACGCCGACGTACCCGGACGCACCGACGACGGCGAGAAGCCCGAGCGCGAATTGAGCGCGCGGTCGTTCTGGCTCGATGGCGGTACCTGCAGGGTTGGCGGTGGTCATGGTGTTCTCCGAGTAGGGTTCATGGTCAGTGATGTAGACGATCGATCGAGTCGAAACCGTTCGCGCTGGGATGAAGACTCGCGAGGAGGAAGACAATGGCTGCGGCCGAGCACGTGCAAGCGAATGAGCTGGCGTTCCAGATGGAGGAGCATCGCGCCGGGTTGATCGCGCACTGCTACCGGATGCTGGGCTCGTTCCACGACGCCGAGGATGCGACCCAGGAGGCGTTGCTTCGGGCCTGGCGCAAGCAGGATGGGTTCCGCGGCGATGCCTCGCTCAAGACCTGGCTCTATCGCATCGCGACCCGCGTCTGTCTGGACCTCGTGCGTAGCCGGGCGCGAAGGCTGACACCGCCGTCGGTTGCCAGCCCCGCGATCCCGACGCAAGCTCCCAAGGCCCCGGTCACGGAGATCAGCTGGCTTGAGCCCCTACCGACGGAGGCACTGATGACAGACCTGGACCCGGCTGCCGCCTACTCGCAGACCGAGAGCGTGAAACTCGCCTTCATCGCCGCGCTCCAGTCGCTGACACCGGGCCAGCGCGCGGTGCTGATCCTGCGGGATGTGCTCGCCTGGAGCACAGCCGAGACGGCGGAGACACTGGGCCTGTCCGAGCCCGCCACCAGCTCGGCGCTCCATCGCGCGCGACAGCGGCTCCGGGAGGTGTATCACCCGGCGGGCGTGGACGCGTTCCCGGGATCAGACCCCGAAGATCCCCGAGTCCGCACTATGCTCGCGGCCTACGTAGACGCCTGGCGACGCAGCGACGTCGATGGCCTGGTGGAGACGCTGCGAACGGATGTCCGCATCGCGATGCCGCCGTCTCCGTCCTGGTATCGCGGTCGTGACGACGTGCTTGAGTTCCTCAGGACGTGGGTCTGGCCGCGAGGCGAGTTCCGGCTTCGAGCGACGTCGTACAACGCCCAGCCTGCCTTCCAGACCTGGCTCGTGGGGCAAGGGCCTGCGACCCTCTTCGCCATCCAGGTCCTGGCCATCGACCGCGATGGCATCTCGGCCATCGACTTCTTCGGCCCGGAGTTGTCAACGACTGAAGCCCATGCCATCGGCGGACAGCCTGTGTCGGAAGCCCATGCACGTGGCGACGCGAGCAGGAACTGAGCCAGCGGCGGCGAGCCGGGCGCTGACCCGGGGTACCCACATGGCGCTGACATGGGCGACCGGGGACCCCGTAGCGTGTTGCACACGCGGCCGAGTTTCCCGATTCTGGTCAATATCGGCGAAACTCGGTCACGAGAGCCGGATGAGCGATGCAGAGGAGCGATGGGCCGTCGCCGTGGCCAACGGCATGCGTCGCGAGGACGTCGAGGCCTTGACCCCTACCGACGGTCCACCCAAGGAGTCGCCCGAACAGGTGATGACACCGCCCCCGATGCGCAGGCCGAAGGGGCCGTAGCCGGTCACGTGCCACGCGGTCCCAGGTGGCGCCCCGAGCGACCCGAGGATGTCGTCGCATGTCGTGCCACGGTCGTCGTCGATGCGCTCGACACGGGTCGACAGCAGCAGGAGACGCTGGTACGGGTTCTCGAGGATGGAGCTGCGCGCCTGTCCCGTGAGCTCGCGTCGCTCGGCGTCGGTCAGGCGGGGATCGCCCTCGCCGGCGGCGGTCACCCCGAGCCAGAGCGCGGCCGCGACGACGACCGCGATACCCAGCAGCCCGGCTCCGAAACGTCGGCGGTTCATGATGTCCCATCCACGGACCGCATCGTCCCACCCGCCAGGGGAACGCGCCCGTGCCGCCGTGGGCGCCACAGGGCCACCGAGTGGCGCGATGTCCCGGGAGTCGCAATGACACGGCCAGGCACCCGAAGGCCCCGGACTCGCGCCCGGGGCCTGCAGGGTGGGAAAGGGAGCCGTGTGGCGTATGTGCGCCTGGCCGAGTCTCCGAGTCCTGCCCGGTGGGGCCTCAGGTCCCAGGACCGTCGATTGAACCCGGACCGCCGATGAAGTAGATGGGGTGCCCATCGGAGTCCCAGCCGTTTCCACCGTAGACATAGCAGCCCTTGTCCGTGTGCCGGAGGTGAGCGTCGTGCTCGCCGATCGGGTAGGCGACCGGGCCGTCGGTCGCGATCGTCATGTCGGTCACGCCGAGTTCATCGAGCGTGGAGGCGATCAGCTGCGTGGCCTCTCCCTCGTCGAGGCACTCGGCCAGCAGCTGGATGCGCACGTCCTCCAGCGCCGCCGAGAGGTCGGGCGTCGGGGAGGCAGCCGATGGAGCCGGCGAACCGGACACGAAGAGGAGGACGTTGCCGTAGCTGTCCACGGCCGTGTCCCCGATGACGCCCTCCGGTGGCACCGTGGGGTCGAAGTCGTCGCCACGGTACGAGTCCACGCGAAAGGCCACGCGGTAGCCCTCCTCGAGCAAGCGCTCGAGGGCCTTGGCCGGCGAGAGCTTGAGGATGCCGCTCCCCTGCAGCGGTCCACCCTTCCTGAATGGGTCCCGCTTGACCGCGACGCCCCCGTCCGGCGGGAGCGCGGCGATGTCCTCGAGCATCCGCGGGGTCGGCGTGAGCCGCATGCCCTCGATGGTCAGGACGCCGGGGACCCGGTTGCTGCCGTCTCCCGGTCGTCCCTCTCCGAGGAGGTCGATGCGAACGTCGCCCTCGTAGGGCTCACCCAGCGGGGACTTGAAGAAGGGCCCGTAGGCGTAGATCCACTCCCCTCGCGGGTAGCCGTCGTAGGTGCGGATCTCGTCGACCCACCAGTCGGTCTCGTCGGCAGCGAAGTACATGTTGAGTCGTTGTTCTCGGTCGTGCTCCGTCCAGACGATCTCGAGCGTCCAGTAGTCGGCGCCGCCCGGGTCGGAACTGACACTCTGTGGCATCCCGTCCTCGTAGGTGAAGACGAGGTCGTTCGCCTCCACCGAGAATGCCTCCGCCGCCAGGTCCACGACCGGCGTGGTCCAGTGGATGACCGGAGTGGGCGAGGCGGATGGGGCTCCACCCGGGACCGAGGGCGCAGGCGAGGTCACGCTGCTCGCCAGGAAGACGATCCCGATGAGCCCGGCGGCGGCACCACCGGCGACGAGCTTGGTCGCGCTGAACATGTCGAGGAACCTCCAGGTGATGTGGGGCAGATAGCCACGGTCACCGGTCGCTTGGAGCGGCACGGCGTGGACGCGCGCGCGGAGACTCGGCGGGACTGACACGTGGGTCCGAACCCCGCCGATGGCGCGGAGGCTGAGGTCGAGTTCGTGATCGTTCATCGGGGCACCTGATCGGAAGAGGACTGGTCGAGCATGTCGCGCAGACGCGCCCGCGCCGAGCGGAGGCGGGTGTTGACGGTCTGGATCGGAAGACCGAGGAGCACGGCGATGTCGGCGAGCTCGAGGTCAAGGAAGTGACGCAACGCGAGCACGACGACGTCATCGGGCTTCAGTCGGGCGAGCGCCTGCTCGACGAGGAGGCGCCGATGGATCTCGGCGGTGGCATCGGGGGTGCTCAGGGACACGTCCGCGATGTCCGAGGCCCGGCGTCGGGACGCCTGTCGCAGCCGATCGCGACAGACGTTCACGACGATGCGGTCGAACCAGGCGTCGAACCTCGCCCGCTCGCGGAGCGAGGACCAGCGTTGCCAGGCGAGGACGACCGCGTCATGGACCGCGTCCTGGGCCTGGCCCTCGTCGCCGAGGATGGCGTTGGCCAGCCGGTAGCTGGCCTCGAGGCGCTGGTCGGCCAGGCGCTGGAACGCCACGACCCTCCCGGCGTCGGACTCCTCGGCGTGCGTCCCAGCCGACATCGCGCTTGCTCTCGACATCGGACGCCGTTCTACCTCCATATCTACAAGACGATGAGGTACGAGTGGATTATTGGGTCCGTGGGCAGGAAGGGTTTGCCAGGTTCGATCGATCGCGTCCGTCCGTGGGCGCGACAGAGCCACCGAGGGCGCCGCTGACCCAAACGGGTGGCGTCCTGCGACGGGATAGAGGCAGGCCCCGGACGGTTCGCCCGGGACCCCTCGTCGAGGTGGCGAGACGGCCGACTACGCCGCGTCGGCCTCCTCACCGCTGTCGGTCGCAGCCTCGCTCGCCGCCTTCGCCGCCTTCCGCGCCTCCCGCAGGCCCTTCACGTAGGCGCGCCAGTGCTCGGTGCACATCGTGCCCAAGCCGTCCTTGCGGCTGGGCTGCTTGGGGAACTCGGCCGTCGGCGCCTCGTGCGGCTCGATGCCGAAGCGGGTGCTGCCCTTGCAGGTCCGCAGCTGGGTCGTGGTCTTCCTCGTGGTCATCGGTGGTCTCCTTCCCATGGTTCGTTGAGGTAGCCGACGATGTCGGGGACCTCGGGCTCGGCGTGGTCGCCTTCAGCGAACAGGCGATCGGACACGGCCCGGAGAGCACGCACCGTCTCGGCCATATCTCCGACGTCGCCCCAGCGGAGTCCTTCGGGCCACTCACCGTCGGCGAGGCGGTCGTGGATGCGCCCGGCGATGTCGATGGCCTCGAGCAGGAGGCGGTCGAACTCCGGGCTCGCGGACGAGGCGGTCGAACTCCGGGCTCGCGGACGAGGCGGTCACTGGAGGTCCGCCTCGATCTCGTCGAGCCAGCCCTCGAGCGACTGGCCGCCGCCCTCGTCGTAGCCACTCCCGACGCGGTAGGCCTCGATACGGTCGGTGCTCATGCCGGCGGAGCGCATGGCCTGCTGGACGCTGGTCCACGCTTCCTGCCAGTCGGTCCACGCCCGGCGGGCGTCCTCGAGCGCATCGGCGACCGCATCGCGGGTGGCCGTGTCGGGGATGTTCCTGTAGCGGCGGTCAGCGCCGGGTCCCCGCGGGTCGTACCCGTGGCTGCGGAGCATGTCGGTCATCGGCGGGTCCCTTCCCTGCTGCTGATGAGGATGTCGTGTGTGCGGCAGCCCTCGACCGCCATCCGCTCGCCACCGAAGGCGGCGATGGTCCAGTGCTCCCAGATGCGGCAGTCGGGATCGCGCTCGGCGTGGAGCCGTTCCAGGAAACCGAGCATCCCGCGCGCGGCTGGCGTCGACCTTTGCCCTGGTGTCGGGGGTCATTCCGCGTACTCGCCTTCGTTGAACAGCCAGTCGCTGAGCGCCTGGAGGTCGTGGCGAGTCTTCTCCATCGAGCCGACGGTGCCCCAGGTGACGGCCTCTGGGTCGGGCGCCGTGTCGTGGTTGGCGACAGCCACCTGGATGCGGCTGATCAGTGCCACCGCGGCGGCGTGGTGCTCCATGTAGGCGGCGAGCGCCCGCTCGTGGTTCTCGATGCGGCGCTGCTCGCGGGTCGTGGTGATGGCCATCGATCGCTCCTTCGTGGTGGTGGTGTGCATGGGTCCATGACGGCATGCACCCGCGGAGACATCAAGGCGTCGGGGCGCGATGAGCCTCGAACGACACCATGTGTTCGGAAGCGTTCGGAATGCCCGACGGTCGGCGCCACAGTCTTTCTGTTCGGCTTCCCGTACAGGCGTGCGCGGTGGGAACAAGATGCCCTACGGCCTGATCCGGGAAGGCAAGCCCTCGGTCCTGCGGGTGGACGAGGAGCAGGCCGCGGTCGTCATCCGGGCGTACCAGCTCGCGGCCTCCGGTTCGACCGATTGGGAGGTGGCGGCCCAGACCGGGCTCGCCAAGACCCACGTGTCCGAGGTCCTCACCAACCCCATCTACGCCGGGCGACTTCGGACCGGGGAGCCCGCCGCCATCGCCCCCATCGTCGACCCCTCGCTGTGGTCGACCGTGCAGACGAGAAGGGAACGCCGGCGAACTCGGACACCCGGTCGCATCGTGAAGGGCCGGTACGCCCTGCGCCTCTGCTGCGCCGGCTGCGGCAAGTACCTCTTCGGGGATGTGGGCAGGTACCGGCATCCGCCGCCGACGTGCGAGGGCTTCCTGGCGGCGAAGCCGGTCGTCCGCCGGAAGCGGCGTGGCAACGAGGACATGATCGACACCCGCATCAAGGGGCACTCGTATCCGCAGCAGTGGTATGAGGACTCGGTCGGAGAGCTCCTCGGCAAGGTCGGCGATCTCGACGACCAGGCGATGACCGAGGTCGTGCGCCTCTACGGCGAGGGACTCGCGAAGCCCGATGAGCTGACCCTGGCCCGCATCGAGCGGGAACGAGAGGAGGCGTCGCAGCGGCTCGCGAAGACCCGTGATGTCGCGGCCTGGCAGGCGACGATGGCGAGGCTCGATGCCGAACAGCAGGTCGCCAGACAACCACGACAGCAGCAGCGCATGGCACCTGACGAAGTGGCGGCCTACCTGCGCTCGCTACCCAGCCTGTGGGCCGACGCCGGACCCGAAGGACGCCAGGCGCTGGCCTCGGCGCTGTTCACCAAGCTCGAAGTGGAGGGCTATACGAAGATGCGATACCAACTCACACCCGATGCCGTTACCCTCGGTCTCGGCGCAGCCTTACCGGCGCAGACGGAGACCGCTGGTCACACAGGTGGGTTTGGTCGGGGCGAGAGGATTTGAACCTCCGACCTCAGCGTCCCGAACGCTGCGCGCTGCCAAACTGCGCCACGCCCCGACTGGGAGTCCTGCGCAGCACGATACGCCGCGCGGAATCGGGATTATAGGGCACCTCTCCTTTGCCGCGCCGATCAGTCGGCTAGCAGCACCTCGAAGGCCTCGTCCGCGTAGCGCAGGATCGTGGAAGTGTGGCCCTCGCCGGGCAGGAAGTGTGCTTCGGCCCTGGGAATCATGGCCGCCAGCCAGCCGCCCATCTGCCGAGGCGTGGCGTCGTCCTGCTCGCCGTGCCAGAGGTGCACCGGCACGCTGATCGACTGCACGCCGAAGCCCCATGGGGCTCGCAGCGCCCGCATGTCCTCGACCGCCCCCTTCGGACCTTGCCGCAGAGCCTCTTCGAGTGGCGCCAGGATGAAGGTGCGTCGCTGCTCGGCATCGAGCTGCTCCAGCGCCTCGCGGTCGGGGCCGTGCATCGAATCCACGATGCTCTGGGTGAACCGCTCGGGATCGCGTCGGAGCGCCACCATCTGGCGGCCCACGAACCAGCCCAGGAGACGAGGCTGCCAGCGCGCCAGGCGCCAGGTCGTCCGATGCGCCCGGGCCATGCCCTCCATCGCACCGGGAATGTCGAACGAGCCGGGACTGCTGAGCAGGGCCACCCGTTCGACCCGGTCGGGCAGGGCCCACGCCAGCGCCAGGGCGTAAGGTCCGCCGCCGGACACTGAGAGGACGCGGAACCTGGCGATGCCGAGCGAGTTCATGAGGTCCGCGACATCGCTGGCCCAACCGGCGAGTGAGCGCCCCGACTCTTGATCAGAGTGGCCCAGGCCCGGGCGGTCCGGAGCGATGATCCGACCACCTCGCTCGACGGCCCGCGCCACGTGGTCGACTGCGGACAATCTCGAGCCCGGGCTGCCATGGCAGAAGACGACCGGGACCGCGACGCTGTCGCCCTCGTCGAGATACCAGAGCTGACGGCCGTCACCCAGCTCGATGCGTTCGTCATAGCCCATCAGGCATCCGCTCGGAACTTCGGGTTCGTCTCCGCGCTCGGCACCCGCGGCACGATGAAGCCGACCACCACCGAGGCCACCGCGAACAGCCAGAAGGCACCGCTGATGCCGATGATGTCGGAGGTGGTGCCGATGATGGCGGGCCCGGCCATGAAGGCGAGGGTGAGCGTGGTGAACACGGCCGAGAGCGAGGGGCCACCCGGCCGGATGCGGGCGGCAGCGCCGAAGATCTGGGGCACGGTGTTGGCGATACCCACGCCCGCAGCGAACATGCCGGCGAGCGCGACGTACGGACTGTCCAGCACGAGGAACAGGGCGATCGACACCGCCGCGAGGAACATGCCCCAACGGGTCAACGCGATGGAGCCGATCCGGTCCTTGACCCAGTCCCCGCCGATGCGCCCCACGAAGAGACCGGCCGAGAAGGCCGCGAAGGACATCGCCGCGAGTGACTCGCTCGCGCCCACGCCCTGATCGAGATAGACACCGCCCCAATCGGTCAGCCCGCCCTCCACGAAGGCGATAAGCACGACGAGCGCGGCCAGTGGCAGCACCGCCCGCGTCGGCAGGTGAAGTCCGCGCGCGCCTTCGGTGCTGACCGAACCGGTGCCCAGGTGACGGAGGATGACCACCACCAAGAGCCAGAGCGCCACCGCGGCCACTACCGCTTCGACCAGGGGCTCCACCCCGACCGCGAGCGCTGCTGCGACGGCGACCGCCCCTATCACGCCACCGAGCGACCAGCCGGCATGGAGGCCCGACATGATCGACTTGCCGCCGGCATCTTCGAGCGCCACGCCGTGCGCGTTCATCGACACGTCCATGGTGGTGTTGACGTAGCCGAAGACGAACAGCGCAGCCATCAACGCCGGCAGGCTGGGCGCCCCGATGGGCAGCAACACGATCCAGGGAAGGACCAGGGCAACCACGGTCAACAACCATCGGCTGGAGACTCGCACCAGCAGCTGGCCCGTGATCTGCTGGGCGAATAGCGCGCCGAACGGGGCGAAGAGCAGGGCCAGGCCGAAATCGCCGCCGGACGCGCCGAGTCCGTCCTTGATGCTGGGGATCGATGCGACCCAGGTCCCGATGACCGCGCCGTTGACGACGAAGATCAGGAAGGTGGCCAGGCGCGGGCTCACCGGTCGCTCTCGGGTTCGCGCAAGGGGAAAGCGCCGCCGCGGCGCTCGGTCACTGGCCAGCCTTGAAGGGGTACAGGACCCAGTCGTTCGTCTCGACGATGTAGTAGTCGGGCACGATGTCCACGCGCGACTTGCCCGGCTTGTAGTGCAGGACCGCGGTCACGGGCGTACCGCCGGCGTCGCGGATCCCCTTGGAGACCGCGGCGATGGTGGTGCCGCTGTCCCAGACCTCGTCGATGATGAGCACGGTCTTGCCCGCCACCTGGTCATCGGAGGGGAACTGCAGGAACTCGGCCCGGCCGCGGAAGCCGTGCTCGTCGTCGTAGGCCACGACCGCGGCCAGCAGCATGTCGCGCCAGCCCATGCGATAGCCCAGCATGCCGGCCGGCACGAGGCCGCCGCGGGAGATGGCGAGGACGACGTCAGGCTCGGGAGCGGTGGCAAGGCGCTCGGCCAGCTCGGCCACGAGGCGGTCGAGGTCATCCCAGGTGACGTTGATCTTGACGGGTACGGAGGCGGTGTCGGGCATGTCTGCAGCCTACACAACGTCCCAGGTGGGCGATGGACCGCGCGTCATGCACCTCCACGGGACTCGCTGATCTCGAGTAGGTGCCCGTCAGGGTCGCGAAAGAAGCCGCGGACCTCCCACTCGGACGTGACTGGCGGGGTCAGGAACGTAGCGCCTCGGGCACGGAGGGTCTCGTAGGCCGCCATGCCGTCAGGCACCCGGATGGTCATGGCATGGCTCACCTCGCGAGCGTCGGCTGGGGTCGTGAAGGTCACGTCGGGCTTGTCCTCGGTCGGTCCGCCACCGGTCACGAGCAGCAGCCAGGCGCCCGCGAACGAGAAGACGGCCGACGAGCCGCCGTATTCCCGGACCAGCTCAGCCCCCAGCACGTCGCGGTAGAACGCGATCGACCGCTCGAGGTCGCTGACCACGAGGATGTGGGTGAGCTCCATCGCCTCGGTCGGAAACGGCTGCTGCATCTGGTTCTCCTACATTCCGGTCGGTTTCCCCGTGAGGCCCTGTTCTACCATGGGCAGGACACCGGCATCGGTGCATCGAAGTCACGGCGCGACGTGACCCCGAATTCGAGACCACGCACGCCTGAGGAGGGCATGTCATGCCATTCGGACCGATCCAGATCTTCGCTTTCGGTTTCCCTGACACGGCCGGCTTCGAGGGCCGCATCGCCGAGGAGCTCATCAAGCTCAGTGACGCCGGCACCATCCGCATCATCGACGCCCTCGCGGTCGTCGCCGACGGTGATGAGGTCGAGATCTTGCGCGTCTCGGACCTCGACGAGGAGCAGCGCACCGAGCTGGGCATGGAGATGGGCGCGCTCATCGGGCTCGGCATGGACGGGCTCGATGGCATGCTGGCCGGGGCCGAGGCGGGCGCTGAGATCGTCGAAGACGGTGGCCTGGGCGTGGTCGAGGCGATCGGCGAGGACTTCATCGACGACCTGCCCGACGGCGCCGCCGCACTCCTGCTGATCGTCGAGCATGCGTGGGCCGTCCCGCTGCGTGAGGCGGTCGTCGACGCCGGCGGCCTGCTCATCGGCAACCAGTGGATCGGCGCCCAGGACCTCGTCGAGCTCGGCGTGGCCCTCGGCATCGCCGGCGAGGCCGAAGCGGGCGCCGACGACTAGCCACCTCGAGACCGACAAGGCCGCCTGGGCCGGCCGGGCAACCGGCCGCGCCGCCGCCGAGGATCCTGCGCCAACAGCGTTCGGGCCTGACCCGTCCGAGCGCCGCTAGACTGCGGGCTGGAGGTGACGATGTCGTTGAAGTGGGATGGGCGAGAGTGCTGGGCGCTGGTGCTCGGCGCGAGCAGCGGCTTCGGTGCCGCGGCCGCGAAGGCCTGGGCTCGAGCCGGATTCGGCATCGTCGGCGTCCATCTCGACATGCGCGCCACCAAGGCCGACGCGGAGGCCGTGCGTGATGAGATCGCCGAGATCGGCGTGCCCGTCGTCTTCCACAACACCAACGCCGCCGACGACGCCAAGCGCGAGAAGGTCATCGCCTCGATCGGCGAGATCTTCGCGGAACGGCGCGCGGCTGGTGAGCAGCCGATGATCGGCGCCATGCTCCACTCGCTCGCCTTCGGAGCCACGCTCCACTACATCACCGAGGACGAGGAGCGCAAGGAGCTCTCGCGCAAGCAGATGGAGATGACCGCTGACGTGATGGCCCACTCCCTCCTGTACTGGACGCGCGACCTGTATCACGCGGGCATGCTGCAGCGCGGCTCGCGGGTCTACGCGATGTCGAGCGAGGGCGCCATCCTGGCCGTCCCCACCTATGGAGCCGTCAGTGCTGCCAAGGCCGCACTCGAAGCCCACGTACGGCAGCTGGCTCTGGAGCTGGCGGAGGCCGGTGTGACGGTCAATGCCATCCGCGCAGGTGTGACCGACACTCCGGCCCTGCGGCGGATCCCAGGCTGGCAGCAGCTCGTGCAGGCGGCCGCGACGCGCAATCCGATGGGTCGCCTGACCACGCCGCAAGACGTGGCCGACGCGTTGACCGTGCTGGCCACACCCCAGACGCACTGGATGACCGGCAACGTCCTCGGTGTGGACGGTGGTGAGGTCATGGGTTCGCGAGAATTGGCCGACCTCCCCTAGGGGCGCTCCGTGACCGATCAGCACGACCAGCGCAGCCCCAAGGCCGAGCGCGCCAACCCCGCGGTCGAGGCGGAGCCGGCCGGCATCGGCTCTGCCGGCGCACCGATGGCACTCACTCGTGAGGTCCGGCTGTTGGGCTCACTGCTGGGCCAGGTCATCGCCGAACAGGCCGGCGAGGAGATCCTCGACATCGTCGAGCGCGTGCGAAAGCTGACCATCGACATCCGCAAGAACCCCAGCACGACCCGGCAGCTGGGCCTGCGGGCCATCCTCGAGGAGCTGCCGCATGAGCAGCTTGAGCCGGTCATCAAGTCCTTCAGCCTCTACTTCCACCTGACCAACCTGGCCGAGGAGAAGCATCGCGTCCGACGCGTCCGCAAGCGTGCTCGGACCACGCCGGGCGGCCAGGACGGTTCGATCGAGGCGGCGGTCCGCAGGCTGCTCCAGGAGGACGAGCCCGAGGCCATCCAGAAGCTGCTCGATTCACTGTCGATCGGCCTCGTGCTCACGGCCCATCCCACCGAGGCTCGTCGGCGCACGGTGTTGGTGGCGCTGCGGCGCACATTCGAGCTCATCGACCGCCTCGACGACCCGCGGCTGACACCCAACGAGGACCTCGAGATCCGGCGTCGCCTGCGCGAGGAGATCTCGTTGCTCTGGCGAACGAGTGCGTTGCGCACCGAGCGGCCCAAGGTCATCGACGAGGTGCGTACGGCACTGCTCTTCTTCGACGAGACGCTCTTCCGAGTCACGCCCTACCTGTACCGCACCGTCGACCGGGCTCTGGACCTCGCACCCTGGACCGGCGAGGGTGCGGCCGAGAACGGCACCGGTCCCGCCCGCGACAGCGGGCACACCGGCACTCGTCCCCCGGCCATCAAGTCATACCTGCGGTGGGGTTCGTGGGTGGGTGCCGATCGCGACGGGCACCCGCGCGTGACCGCGACCATCACGCGCGAGGCGGCGGCCACCGGCGCGGACCATGTCCTGCGCGGACTCGAGCACGTGGCCACGCGTCTGATGCACACGGTCACGCCGACGCATCTCGGCGAGGACGTCTCCCCTCGCCTGCGGGCGCGCCTCGAGCTCGACCGCGAGGAGCTGGGCAACGCCTACGACGACATCGTCGAGCACTATCCCGGTGAGCCCTACCGCCAGCGGTTCGGCTGCATCGCCGAGCGGCTGCGCCAGACGCGCCATCGGCTGGTCAACGGCCGCGGCCTGGGCGCCGGCTACACGACACCCGGAGAACTGCTCGAGGAGATCGACGAGCTGCAGGCAGCGCTCATCGACGACGACATGTCACGCGTCGCCTATGGCGAAGTGCAGTCGCTGCGCTGGCAGGTGGAGACGTTCGGCTTCCATGCCTTCTCGCTCGAGGTACGCCAGCACAGCGAGGTCCACGAGGCCGCGCTGGCGGCGCTGCGCGACGGAGTCGTGCTCGGTGAGCGCGAGGTGGCCAGCGGCGTCACCGCGGCCGAGGTCCTCGAGACGTTCCGGGCCATCGCCGACATCCAGGGCCAGTTCGGCCCGGGGGCCTGCGAGCGCTACGTCATCAGCTTCACGCGCGCGGCGCGGGACGTCTACAACGTGCTCGAGTTGGCCGACTACGCGGGACTGTCACGCGACGCCATCGACGTGGTGCCGTTGCTGGAGACGGCCGATGCGCTGGCGGGCGCAGACCAGCTCCTCGACCACATCCTTAGCGATGCGACATACCGTGAGCACGTGCGTGCTCGTGGTGATCACCAGGAGGTCATGCTCGGCTACTCGGACTCGACCAAGGAGTCCGGGGCCATGGCCGCGGCATGGCTGCTGCACAACGCGGAGACGAAGCTGGTCGCGGCGGCGGAGCGGCACGGCATCCGCCTGACGCTGTTCCACGGGCGTGGTGGTGCCATCGGCCGGGGCGGCGGCCCCATGAACCGGGCCATCCTCGCGAGCGCTCCCCACTCGCTCGACGGCACGCTCAAGATCACCGAGCAGGGTGAGGTCGTGGCCGACCGCTATGCCAACTTCGACATCGCCATGCGCCACCTCGCGCAACTGACCAACGCGGTGCTCATCGCCTCCTCACCGGCACACGAGCAGCAGGCCCAGGACGCGCAGGCGCGAGGCAAGACGATCCTCGACCAGCTGGCCGAGACCTCGGCGCAGGTGTACCAGTCGCTGGTGTGGCAGGACCCGGCTTTCGAGGCCTACTACGTGGCGGCCACGCCCATCGGCGAACTCTCCCGCCTGGCCATGGGCTCCCGACCGGCAGCGCGGGGTGGCGGTGCGGTGTCACTGAGCCAGCTGCGAGCCATCCCCTGGGTCTTCTCGTGGGCACAGGCGCGCCTCTTCCTGCCGGCCTGGTATGGCATGGGCTCAGCGGTCGAGCATTTCGAGGCCCAGCATGGAGCCGGCGCGACCGAGTCGCTCCAGGACCTCTACCGCGAGTCGCCGTTCCTGGCCGGCGTCATCGATGTCATGGAGATGGCCCTGGCCAAGGTCGACCTCTCGGTGGCCCAGCGCTACGCGGGCCTGGCGCCCAAGCCCGATGCCGACCGCATCTGGGAGCTCATCCGCTCCGAGTACGAGCGCACGGTGTCGGCGGTGCTGCGCATCAGCGGCCGCCAGCGACTGCTCGATGAGGCGAAGTCCCTGCAGCGCTCGATCTCGCTGCGCAATCCCTACGTCGATTCACTCTCCGAGCTGCAGGTCATGCTGCTCAGCCGCCTGCGAGCCATGCCCGAGGACGACCCCGGGCGTGAGGAGCTGCGCCGACTGGTGCAGCTCACGGTCTCCGGCGTGGCCGCCGGGCTCCAGAACACCGGCTAGATCCGACCCGTCCAGGGTCGCTCCGGCCAGGATCGCTCCTGCCAGCCCCGCTCCGGCCAGGATCGCTCCTGCCAGCCCCGCTCCGTCCAGGGTCGCTCCGGCCAGGCGCCAGCGATCAATGGTCCGACTCGGGCCTGACGGCCACCTTGTCCCGCCGGGAGGGCCGATCGGCCGCGGGCAGGCCCGAGACGGCCACCTTGTCCCGCCGGGAGGGCCGATCGGCCGCGGGCAGGCCCGAGACGGCCACCTTGTCCCGCCGGGAGGGCCGATCGGCCGCGGGCAGGGCCCGAGACGGCCACCTTGTCCCGCCGGGAGGGCCGATCGGCCGCGGGCGGGCCTGACACAGTGACCTCCGCTGTCGCTTGGCTCCGCAGGTGGGACGAGCGGCGGATCGGAGCGGGTTCGCCGGTCAAGTGGCCTTCCGTGGGGGACAGGCGACCTCTCCCGGCATCCGTTGGCCCACGCGTGACGTGCCTTTCCGCCCTCCATACGGTTGCCCCTGTTGCTATAGTTGGCCCACATCAGAAAGCAAACGTAAGCACTCGCAAGCCCATACCGAGTGACTCGCGGCTGGAGGAGGAGAGCACCCGCATGGCGGCACCAGGTCCGCGACTGACCTTCAACACCCATTTGCACGTCCCGCCGAACTTCTCGGCGTTCACCACCGTGGAGGATGCCGTCGAGACGTCCGCGAGGGAGGGCGTCAAGGTCATCGGCACCTCGAACTTCCACAGCTTCGGCGTGTACGACCGCTTCGATGCCGCGGCCCGCGATCACGGCCTCAAGGCACTCTTCGGGCTCGAGTTCATCTCCGTCCTCGAAGATGAGATGCGGGCCGGCATGACCATCAACGATCCGGCCAATCCCGGCCGCGCCTACATCTGCGGCAAGGGCATCCCGACCCCCTCCGACCCTGGCCCCCAGGCGACCGCCTTCATGGCCGCCGCCAAGGCCTCCAACGAAGCCCGCACCACGCAGATGGTCGACATCGTGCGCGAGCTCTTCGCTGCCGCCGGGCTCGAGGTCGACGTTACCTACGCCTCGATCGTGGAAGACGTGGCGAAGCGCGCGCAGGTACCGCCCGAGTGGATCGTGCTGCAGGAGCGCCATGTCGCCCTGGGCTTCCAGGAAGCGTTGTTCGCAGCGCTGCCCGAGGAGCAGCGAGCCAGCTTCCTGACGAAGCTCTATGGCCAGCCCGCCAAGGCTGCCGCTGACGACGCGATCGGCACCCAGGGCGAGCTGCGGGCCCGCCTGATGAAGGCCGGCTGCCCCGCCTTCGTGGATGAGACCGAAGTGCCCTTCGCCGAGGCGGTCGGCTTCATCCGCGGCCTCGGCGCCATCGTGGTCTACCCCACGGTCGCTGACGGCGCGGATCCCATCTGCGGCTACGAGGATCCCGTCGAGGACCTCATCGCGCGCCTCGGCGACCACGCCATCTACGGCGCCGAGCTGGTCACCGTGCGCAACACGCCCGCCTGCGTCGACCGCTACGTGAAGGCCTGGCGCGAGGCCGGCATCTTCGTCACCGCCGGCACCGAGCACAACACGCTCGAACGTATCCCCGTCGACCCCACCTGCGTGGGTGGCGTACCGATCTCGGAGGCCTCCCGGGACATCTTCTGGGAGGGCGTCTGCGTGGTGGCCGCGCACCAGCAGCTCAAGCAGCAGGGCCAGGCCGGCTACGTCGACGAAAGCGGCGCGCTGAACCCCGGCTTCCCCGATGCCGAGACGCGCATCCGCTACTTCGCCGAGATGGGCGCCGAGCTCATCTACGAAGCCACAGGCACATCCCGATGACCGATCTCGCACAGCTCCGGCTGCTGACCCCCGACGACCAGCCCATCCGTGACGCGGTGGCCATGTCCCACCGCTTCGGACGGGACCCCGAATACACGCGCGGCGGCGGCGGCAACTCGTCGGTCAAGCACGGCGGCATCGTCTACATCAAGCCCAGCGGCGTCTCGCTGGCGGTCATCGAGGCGGACGATCTCGTGCCGCTCGCGACCGGGCCCCTGCTCGACCTGCTGCTCAACGGTGGCGCCGAGGACGAAGAGGCTCGCCTCCCGGGCGCTCCCGACCCCGTCATGCGCGCCGCGGCCAGGGTGCGCATGGCCGAGGCCAAGGGCCGCCGTCCATCGGTGGAGCTGATGTTCCACTCGCTCCTGCCCGAGAGCTTCGTGCTCCACACCCACGCGGTCGTGCCCAACGCGGTCACCTGCAACCTGCAGGGCGAGGAGCTGATGGGTGAGCTCTTCGGTGATGACGCCCTGTGGGTGCCCTACACCGACCCGGGCCTGCCGCTGGCTCGGAAGATCCACGAACTGCGCGAGAGCCACAACGCGCGCACCGGCGGGCCTGCACCACGCATCACCTTCATGGGCGACCACGGCATCATCGTCTCGGCCGACACCATCGCCGAGATCGCCGAGCTCAACGAGCATGTCATGGACACCGTCAAGGGCAAGCTCGAGCGCAGCGGCCTGACCGTCGGGAGCAGTGGTCGCGCCGCGGCCCGGATCGCCGCCGACGAGGCTCGTGCCGCGGCCATGGCCCAGGCGATCGGCCCCACCCTGCGCGCCGCGCTCTCGGCCGACGATGGCCCACTCAAGCTGGTGACCTACGACCCTGCGCCGGCCGCGGCCGAGTACCTCGAGTCCGAAGACGGCAGCAAGGCCGTCCTCGGTGGCCCCATGACCCCGGACCAGATCGTCTACTCGGGTTCCTTCCCGCTGCTCTTCGACCCGCCCGCGGACGTGGCGATCGAGGCCGTGCCCGATCTGCTCACGGCCGCCCTGGAGTCCAACATCGAGGCCCACGGCGCAGCACCGATCGTCGTCGTCGTGCCCGGGCTGGGCATCTTCACCGCAGGCGA
Source organism: uncultured Chloroflexia bacterium (assembly GCA_963731995.1). Taxonomy (GTDB): domain Bacteria; phylum Chloroflexota; class Limnocylindria; order Limnocylindrales; family CSP1-4; genus JAFMJV01. Next base: position 172,205 of record CAVSXV010000004.1, on the reverse strand, counting down.
CACCTGGAAGGAGGTCGACACCGCACGCCACATCTACCTCGACTGCCTGCGCGTCTACGAGAGCGCCGATCGGATCGGCCGGGTGCGCGCGCTGACCGAGGACGAGCGCGGCTTCATCGAGCACTGGGAGGTGGAGGCCTACCGCAAGAACGCGGCCGCCTTCGACCGCTCCCCCGGACGTTTCGCGGGCAAGGTCGCGCTCATCACCGGTGCCGCTCAGGGCTTCGGCCTCGGCATCGCCCAGCTCCTGGCGCGCGAGGGTGGGACCGTGGTCCTGGCTGACATCCAGGCGGAGCAGGCCGCGGTCGAGGCCGCGGCCATCGAGGCCGAGCACGGGCCCGGCCGCGCCTGGTCGGTGGCGCTGAACGTGACCGATGAGGGCTCCACCAAGGCCGCGGTGGCCGCCGTGACCGAACGCTACGGCGGGCTCGACCTCTTCGTCAGCAACGCCGGCGTGCTGCGTGCCGGTGGCGTCACCGAACAGCCCGTGGCCGACTTCGACCTGGTCACCCAAGTCAACTACCGCGGCTATTTCCTCGGCGTCCGCGCGGTCGCCCCGGTCATGGCCGCCCAGCACGCGGCGCGCCCGGACTACCAGGGCGACATCGTCGAGATCAACTCCAAGTCAGGGCTCGTCGGCTCCAAGCGCAACTTCGCGTACGCCGGCTCCAAGTTCGGCGGAGTGGGACTGACCCAGTCGTTCGCGCTCGAGCTGGTCGAGGATGGCATCAAGGTCAACGCCGTCTGCCCCGGCAACTTCTACGAGGGACCGCTGTGGTCGGACCCCGACGACGGCCTCTTCGTGCAGTACCTGCGCGAAGGCAAGATCCCCGGCGCCACGACCGTCGAAGAGGTCCGCGCTGCCTACGAGGCCAAGGTCCCCATGGGCCGCGGCTGCACCCCCGACGACGTGGTCGAGGCCATCCTCTATCTCGTCGCGCAACAGTACGAGACCGGGCAAGCGTTGCCGGTCACCGGAGGCCAGGTGATGCTCTCATGACCGATATCCCCCAGACGCAGTACGCGGTCCAGATCGTGGCCGCGGACGAGATCGCGCTCAACACCGCGAAGCCGGTGCCGGAGCCTGGTCCCACCCAGGTCCTGTGCAAGATCGAGGCCACTGGCATCTGCTTCAGCGACACCAAGCTGCTGCATGCCTTCTCCTCGCACCCGCGCAAGAGCGAGGTGCTCACGTTCCTGAGCGCGGCTGAGCTGGGGTCGATCCCCAGCTACGTGCCCGGTGACGCCCCGACCGTGCCCGGCCACGAGGCCTGCGCCCGTGTGGTGGCGATCGGTTCGGATGTGAAGCACCACCAGGTCGGCGACCGGGCCCTCGTGCAGACCGACTACCGCCACATGCTCACCGCCTCCTCCAACGCCTCCTTCGGCTACAACTTCGAGGGCGCGCTGCAGCAGTACGTGCTCATGGACGAGCGCGTCATCATCGACCCTGAGACGCACGAGCGCTTCCTCATCCCCGTGAGCGAAGAGCCCAGCGCGTCCGCGGTAGGACTGCTCGAACCGTGGGCCTGCGTGGAACGCGCCTACGCCACCGAGGAGCGAGGCACGCTCGCGCCCGGCGGCAAGCTGCTGGTGGTGGCCGAGAGCGGCCGCGTCATCGAGGGCCTCACCGAGCTCATCGAGGACGCCCCACCAGCTTCGATCACGGCGGTCGCGGCCGACAGCTCCCAGCAGGCCGCGATGGAGTCTTACGGGGCGGTCTTCGCGGCTGCCACCGACGGCCTCAGGGCCGGCTCCTTCGACGACATCATCTACTTCGGCTCCGACCCCGACCGCGTGGAGGCGTTGCAGGCACTGCTTCGGCCCAAGGGCGTCATCGACATCGTGCTCGGCGGCGGCGCGCTGGGACGGCCGGTGGAGGTCGATGTGGGACGCGTCCACTACGACCTCACCCGTTGGGTGGGTACGACCGGCACCTCGGCCGCCGAGGGCTACGGCTGGGTCCCGGCCAACGGCGAGCTTCGCCCTGGTGAGAAGGTCGGCATCATCGGTGCCGCCGGTCCTATGGGCTTCATGCACGTGGTCCGCTCCCTCACCGCCGGCCTGCCCGGCGTCTCGGTCGAGGCCATCGACATCGACGAAGAGCGCCTGGCCCATCTCGCGAGCGTGGCCGCTCCCCTCGCGGAGGCGCGTGGCCTGGCCTTCACGGCCACCGACAGCAGGCGCCGGGAGCCGGCCGGTGGCTACACCCGTATCGCCTGCCTGGTCCCGGTCCCACCGCTGGCAGCCGGCACCGTCGACCTCGCCGCAGAGGGCGCCATCATCGACTTCTTCGCCGGCTTCGCGATCGGCGTCACGGCGCCGCTCGACCTTGACCGGATGCTCGCCAAGCACATCTACATCGTGGGCACCAGCGGCTCCATGATCAGCGACATGAAGGCCGTGCTCCGCCGTCTCGAGGAGGGCAAGCTCGATACGAACATCAGCGTCTATGCCGTCAGTGGCATGCAGGGTGTCGCTGATGCTCTCGAGTCGGTCAGGGCTCGCACCTCGGGCGGCAAGATCGTCATCTATCCGCAGCTGACCCAGATGGGCATGGTCACACTGGCCGACCTGGCCACCGAGCTGCCCGATGTGGCGGCCGCGCTCGACGATGGCCGCTGGACCAAGGCCGCCGAGGAAGTCCTCCTCCGAACCGCCGGAGGCGCCGTGGCGTGAACGCGGCCACGAGCGAGGAGACCCGAGCCGCCTTCGCCGACGAACGGCAGGCGGAGATGGCACGCCTCATCGATGAGCGCGGTCGAGCCCGTGTGACCGAGCTCGCTGAGGCCTTCGGCGTGTCGTCGGTGACCATCCGCAAGGACCTCGACGCCCTCGCCGACATGGGCCGTGTCATCCGCACCCATGGCGGCGCCATCGCTCCGCGCGTCCGCGGCCAGGACCTCGCCTACGACGTGCGCGACCGGATGCAGCAGGCCGAGAAGGCCGCCATCGGAGCGCTGGCCGCGACCCGCGTCACCGACGGCGACTCGATCATCGTCGATGCCAGCACCACCAGCCTGTACCTCGCCCGCGAGCTGATGCAGCGGACGTCGGGCCAGAGCCTGACCATCGTCACCAACAGCATCCGCATCGCCACCGAGCTGGCCGTCCGCCCAGACATCGGCGTGCTGCTCATGGGTGGCCGGGTGCGGGGGCGTTCGCTCTCGCTCGTCGGTCAGCTGGGCGATGGCGTGCTGCGCCGGGTCAACGTGCAGAAGGCCTTCCTCGGTGCGGCCGGACTCACCGCCGAGGACGGACTGACCGAGACGACCGAGGAGGAAGCCCAGATCAAGCGAGCGATGGTGGCCGCGGCGCGCGAGGTCTACGCGCTCGTCGACCACAGCAAGTGGGGGCGAGTGGCCTCGGCCACGTTCTGCCGCCCGGATGACCTGACCGGCGTGTTCACCGACGCCCGCGCCCCCCGGGAGATGGTCAGCGGGCTCGAAGGGATAGGGATCGAGGTGTTGGGACATGGTTGACAGCGGACGCCGCTACGTCGCGCTCGACTTCGGGGCCGAGAGCGGCCGGACCATCGTCGGCACCATCGCCGACGACAAGCTCACGATCGAGCCGGTACACCGTTACGCGAACGTGCCGGTGAAGATGGGTGGGACGCTCTACTGGGACTTCCCGCGACAGTTCGGGGACATCCTCGACGGACTGCGCAAGGCCTCGGCCGAGGGGCCAGTGCACTCGGTGTCGGTCGACACCTGGGGCGTGGACTACGGCTACATCGACGCGCGGGGACGCCTCATCGGCAATCCCGTCCACTATCGCGACACCCGCCACGAAAAGATGCCCGAGGAGGCCTTCGCGATCATCCCGCGCGAAGAGCTGTACATGGCCACGGGCATCCAGTTCATGTCCATCAACACGCTCTTCCAGATGCTCAGCGAGGTGCGCGCCGAGGACCCCATCCTCGAGGCTGCGGACAAGATGCTGATGATGCCGGACATCTTCAACCACTTCCTCTGCGGCGCGGACGTGGCCGAGTACACCGAGGCCACCACCGGCCAGACCGTGGACCCGTGGACGAAGGACTGGGCGCGACCGATCTTCGATCGCCTGGGCATCCCGACGCACTTCCTGCCGGAGATCGTCCAGCCGGGAACCGAGCTGGGCACGCTCCTCAACGAGGTTGCCGATGCCACCGGCTGCAAGGGCGCCACGGTCGTCGCCGGTGCCTCGCACGACACGCCCTCGGCCGTGGCTGCCGTGCCGCTGGCCGGTCCCTCGACCGCCTACATCTCGTCGGGAACATGGTCGCTGGTCGGCCTGGAGGTACGCGAGCCGGTCGTGACCGAGGCGGCACTGGCCGCCAACGTCACCAACGAGGGCGGCTATGACGGGACCATCACGCTGCTCAAGAACTGCATGGGCCTGTGGCTCGTGCAGCAAAGCCGCAGGGCACTGTGGCCCGGAGAGGGCGCGCCGTCCTACCAGGAGATCTGCGACCTCGCTGAGACCGCCCCGCAGTGGACCGCCTTCGTGGACCCCGATGACAAGCGCTTCCTGTGGCCGGGCGACATGCCCACCCGCGTCCGCGAGTACTGCGAGGAGACCGGCCAGCCGGTGCCCCTTGAGACGGCCACGCTCTGGCGCGTCATCTTCGAGTCGCTCGCGCTCAAGTACGCCTGGGTGGTCGACCAGCTGAGCGCGGTCACCAGCCAGCAGATCGAGCGCATCCACATCGTGGGCGGCGGTTCGCAGAACGAGGTCCTCTGCCAGATGACGGCCAACGCCAGCAAGCGCCAGGTCGTGGCCGGACCGGTCGAGGCCACCGCCATCGGCAACATCAGCATCCAGGCCATCACCTCGGGCGAGCTCGAGAACCTGAGCCAGGCGCGTGAGCTCGTCGCGCGCTCGTTCCCGATGAAGACGTACGAGCCGAAGGGCTTCTTCTGGCGGGAGGCCAGGGAGCGCTTCGAAGCACTCATGACCAGGCACGGCTAGCAGCACACGCGGAGGAGCCTCGAGGGCGAGGCCGGAAGGAGAGGATCGATGAACAAGTTCGGAGTCCACGCCATGGTATGGGCGGGGTCCTGGGAAGCGGAGAAGTGCGAGTACGCCATCTCGAGCACCAAGGAGGCCGGCTACGACATCATCGAACTGCCGGCGTTCGACCCGGCCTCGATGGACATCGCCGCCATCGCCAAGGCACTGGAGCAGTACGAGGTCGAACCCACCTGCTCTTTGGGCCTCGGTTTCGACAACGACATCAACAGCGAGGATCCCGAGTGCGTGGCCCGCGGCGAGAAGACGCTCGATGACGCCCTCGCGTTCATCCGCGACCTCGGTGGCAAGTACCTCGGTGGCGTCATCTTCAGCGCGCTCGGACCCTACTCGGAGATGCCCACGGCCGGGGCCCGGGAGAACAGCCAGGCAGTCATCACGCGGCTGGCCGAGCGCGCCAAGGCGTCGGGCATCACGGTCGGGCTCGAGTTCGTCAACCGCTACGAGTCGAACCTGCTCAACACCTCCGCCCAGACCGCCGAGTACATCAAGGAGACCGGCTCGGACAACCTCGTCGTGCACCTCGACTCGTACCACATGAACATCGAGGAGAAGAACTTCCGGGATCCGGTCTTCGACGCCGGAGACCTGCTGGGCTACGTGCACATCGGTGAGAACCACCGCGGCTACCTGGGCCAGGGGCACGTGAACTTCCCTGAGCTCTTCAAGGCGCTCGTCGATGCCGAGTACGACGGCGATCATCACCTTCGAGTCATTCAGCTCCAAGGTGGTCGACGAGAACCTGTCCACCATCCTGCGCATCTGGCGAAACATGTGGGACAACAGCATGGACCTCGCGGTCCAGGCTCGCCGCTACATGGGTGAGGAGATGGCCAAGGCGGGCGCGCGGTGAAAACGGCAGGCCAGCAGCGGGGTGACCCTGATACGTTATCTCGCAAACGAATTCACTCGCAGATGCCCGTGGGTTCAGGCTGCTGGCCTGCCCCCCATGATCTCGGCAAGCCGACAGTAGGAACCGCCACGGCATGACAGCGCTGCTCGAGCTGAGCAACATCAGCAAATCGTTCCCCGGAGTCAAGGCTCTCGAGGATGTGCACTTCTCCACTGACGCGGGGCAGGTCCACGCGCTCGTGGGTGAGAACGGCGCCGGGAAGTCGACCCTCATCAAGGTCATCTCCGGCGTGCATCCAGCCGACAGCGGCACCATCCGCATGAACGGCGAGGTGGTCAGGTTCCGCAGCCCGCACGAGGCCCAAGCCCACGGCATCGCCACGATGTATCAGGAGCTGAGCCTCTACCCCGAGCTCACCGTGGCCGAGAACATCTTCATGGGCCACGCACCGATGCGGAAGGCCGGCCCGGCCGAGGTCATCGATTGGGGTGAGATGAACCGCCGCGCCGAGGAGATCCTGACCTCGCTGAACATCCACGACATGGACGTGCGGCGCAAAGTGGGCGCGCTCAACGTGGGCAACCGTCAGCGCGTGGAGATCGCCAAGGCTCTCTCGCTCGATGCCAAGGTGCTGATCATGGATGAACCCACGGCGGCCCTCACCGAATCGGATGTGGAGCAGCTCTTCGACATCGTGCGCCTGCTCAAGGAGCGCGATGTGGCCGTGGTCTACATCAGCCACCGCCTCATCGAGGTCTTCCAGCTGGCCGACAAGGTCACGGTGCTGCGTGACGGCAAGTTCGTCGACTCCAAGCCCGTGAGCGAGACCGACGAGGATGACCTCATCCAGATGATGGTCGGCCGGACCATCACCGACCTCTTCCCCAAGCTACCGAGCGAAGTCGGGGAACCCGTGATCGAGGTGAAGGGTCTCAACCGGCACCCGCAGACCGAGGACGTCAGCTTCACGGTTCGCAGCGGCGAGATCGTGGGCATGGCCGGATTGGTCGGTTCCGGGCGCAGCGAGACCGCGCAGGTCATCTTCGGCATCCTCAAGCCAGACTCCGGCCAGGTCCTCGTCGAGGGCCAGCCAGTCAAGATCAAGTCGCCCAGCCATGCCATGAAGCTGGGCATCGCCTACGTGCCCGAGGATCGCGGCACCCAGGGCTTGGTCCGTGAGATGCGCATCCGCGAGAACCTCTCGATGGCCATCCTCGACTCGTTCACGCGCTTCGGCGTCGTGATCAAGCGCAACGAGCGCAAGTCCGGTGAAGACCTCATCGAGCAGCTCAACATCATCGCCACTAGCGGCGAGCAGGTGGTCAACAAGCTCTCAGGCGGCAACCAGCAGAAGGTGGTGGTGGGCAAGTGGCTGGCCACCAAGCCCAAGATGCTCATCGTCGACGAGCCCACGCGCGGGGTCGACGTCGGCGCCAAGGCGGAGATCCACCGCCTGATCAGCGAGCTCGCGCAGCAGGGCCTGGGCATCCTCATGATCTCCAGCGAGCTGCCCGAAGTGCTGGGCATGAGCGACCGCATCCTCGTGCTCCACGAAGGCGCGATCACGGGGCGCTTCGACAAGGCCGAAGCCAATCAGGAGACCGTGATGTACGCGGCCACCGGTCAACCGGCCGAGGATCCCGGCGGCGCCGAGCCAGTCCATGACTGAAGTCGCGCAGCGAGCGGGTCCGGACGTCTCCGCCGGACGCATCGCCTCGGTCCTGGCCAGGAACCGCGAGCTGAGCCTCGTGCTGATCATGGTCGTCATGGGAGGGATGGTGGCACTGCAGGCCCCGCAGTTCCTATCCGCGTCCAACCTGACGCAGGTCTCGGTCTTCGCATCCATCGTCGCCATCGCCGCCATCGGACAGGCCATCGTCATCATCACCCGCAACGTAGACCTCTCGGTCGAGGCCATGATCGGCCTGGTGGCGTTCGTCGTGGCCGACATCCTTCGCCAGCAGGTCCTGGGCCCCGCCGAAGCCATGTTGGTCGGCATCGGCCTGGGGTTGATACTTGGCATCATCAACGGCTTCGTCGTCGTCGCCCTGAAGGTACCGGCCATCGTGGCTACCTTGGGCACACTGAGCATCTACCGCGGCATCGCCTTCCTCCTCGCCGGTGGCAAACAGGTGACGTTCACCGAGCTTCCACCCGGCTACAGCGACCCGGCCCGTGACACGATCTTGGGCATCCCGCTCTTCGTCGTCATCGCCGCGGTGATCCTGGTGATCGCGGCGCTGGCCATGCGCCAAACGCGCATGGGGCGCCACGCCTACGCGGTCGGCAGCAATCCCGACGCCGCCAAGGTTCTGGGTATCCGAGCCGGCATGGTGGTCTTCATCGCATTCGCAGCCTGCGGCCTGCTGGCTGGCGTCGCGGGGGTGCTGTGGGGCATCGAGTTCGGGACCATCGATGCCACCGCCGCGACGGGCTTGACCCTGCAGATCGTGGCGGCGGTCGTGGTGGGTGGCGTGAACATCTTCGGCGGCTCCGGCACCGTTGTCGGCGCAGCTCTCGGAGCCGTGTTCCTCTCGTTCGTGGCCAACGCGCTCATCCTGCTGCGCTTCTCGCAGTTCTGGCTGCAAGCACTCTTCGGAGTGGTGATCCTGGTGGCCATCGCGGTCGATGCGCTCATCCGTGAGCGAGCCGCACGAAGGGCCACGGACCGATGACGCTCGTCAAGGGGCTGGCACGCTGGGAGACGCTTCTCGTCCTTCTCATCCTGGGCCTCATCGCCCTTGGCGCGAGCATGTCACCGTTCTTCCTCACGGCCGGCAACTTCCGGAACCTCTCGGTCTCGCTCATCGAGGTCGGGATCATGGCGCTACCCATGGCCCTCGTCATCATCGCGGCCGAGATCGACCTCTCGATCGAGTCCATGGTCGGCCTCTCGGTGGCTGTGCTGGGCTTCCTGTGGGCAGCGGATGTGCCGTTGTGGATAGGCATCCCCGCGGTGTTGATGGTGGGGGCGCTCGGCGGCGCGCTCAACGGCGTGCTGGTCACTCGACTCGGCCTGCCGTCGCTCGTCGTGACCCTGGGGACGCTGGCGCTGTTCCGCGGCCTGGCGCTGGTGGTGCTGGGCTCACGCGGCGTGAGCAAGTTCCCCAGCGAGTTCACGACCTTTGGCTTCGGGACCATCCCCGGGACGCAGTTCCCGTGGCCGCTCACGATCTTCATCCTGCTGGCCGTGATACTGGGCTTGCTGCTGCATGCGACCTGGCCGGGCCGTCAGATCTTCGCCATCGGCAAGAACGTGGAAACGGCTCGCTATTCCGGAATCCGCGTGGCCCGGTCGAAGATGGCGCTCTTCGTCCTGTCCGGGCTCGTGGCCAGCCTGGCCGGTGTGATCCTGACGGCTCGCTTGGCGAGTGCCCGTGCTGACGCCGGTTCAGGGATGACGCTGACTGTCGTCACCTGCGTCCTGCTCGGTGGCGTCAATATCTTCGGCGGCAAGGGCACCATCTTGGGCGTCGTCCTCGCATGGCTGGCGCTCTCCATACTCGGGAATGCCCTCAGGCTTGGTAACGTAGCTACCGAACTGCAGGCGATCTCGGTCGGACTGTTGCTCATCGTGTCGGTGGTTATCCAGTCGGCTGCCCGTGAGATCGGCACCTTGAGAGAGCGCTGGAACGCTCGCCGGAGTTCCCTGGTGGGATCAGGGGATACCTCGGCGGCGGAGGAGGTGATCCGGGGAGGAGTGAGTCGCTTGTCCCGTGACTGTGCCTAGGAAGGCCATACATCTGAGGAGGTAAGGTGATTAGGAAGAGAATCGCAAGCTTGGCGATCGGCATCGCCCTCGTGGCATCCATCCCCGCGGCGGTAGCCGTCGCTCAGGATGCTGAAGAGTGCACGCCGAGTGATCCGCCACTTTCAGTGACGTTCATCCCCAAGCAGGTGAACAACGCCTACTTCGATGCCGCCGCAAGTGGCGCCGCCGTCGCCGCCGGCGAGCTCTGCGGAGAGTTCAACCAAGTCGGCCCGTCGGAGGCCAAGGCGGACCTGCAGGTGCCGTTCATCCAGGACGCGACCACCAACCAGGTCAGCGCTATCGCCATCTCGGCAGCCGGACCCGACGCTATCGTGCCCGCGCTCCAGCAGGCTATGGATAGCGGCATCAAGGTCGTCGGGTACGACTCCGCGCCCGCCGTCGGTGCCTACGACGTGTTCGTGAACCAAGTCGACTTCAGCGGCGTCGGTGTGCTGCTGGCCGAGTGGGCGTGTGAGCTCGCTCCCGACTGCGCTGGCGAGATCGCCGTCCTGTCCGCGGCCGCCACGGCCACCAACCAGAACGCCTGGATCGCGCTGCTCGAGGAGACCCTCGCCAACGACGAGCGCTTCGCCAACCTCGATCTCGTCACCGTCGTCTATGGCGACGATGACCCGCAGGTGTCCACGCAGCAGGCCCAAGGCCTGCTTCAGACCTACCCCGACCTCAAGGTGATCGTCGCGCCCACGACCGTGGGTGTCCTCGCCGCCGCCCAGGTGGTCAAGCAGGAAGGCGCGTCCGACTCGGTCAAGGTGACCGGTCTTGGCTTCCCCAACGAGATGCGCGAGTTCGTCAAGGACGGCACGGCACCAGTCTTCGGCCTGTGGAGCGTGCCGGACCTCGGCTACCTTACGTACTACATCGCTAGCCAGCTCGTAGACGGCACCATCACCGGCGCTGAGGGCGAGACGTTCTCGGTCCCGGGTCTTGGTGACTACACCATCGGTGCGGACAGCGTGGTCATCCTTGGCCCGGCGTTCCGCTTCGATGAGAGCAACATCGACGACTTCGACTTCTAGTCAAACGCGGGGAGTCCTCCCCGATCAAATTCGCACAAGCAGCGGCGGGGTGCCCTTGAGGCGCCCCGCCGCTCGTCGTTCCGGCTGGCCGCGCGGATGGCACCATGTGCGTCCCGCATGCGCCCGCCGATGGTGGAGCCACCAGATGGACGTTGGACACCACAAGCGTGGGGTCCCGCACGCCTCGTGACATGGGTCGAACTGTCGCGTCTGCTCGGTGGCTGTTCAGGCTAGGTCACTTGAGCCGTCGTCGGCACCATCCGCCAGTCAGCACGCCGGATGACCACGGACGCAGCCAGGCCCACGACCGCCAGCACCAGGGCGCCTGCGACCATGGCGGCCCGCACACCCACCGCGTCAGCCACGATCCCCGCGAGGAACGCGCCGATGAGGCTGGCGCCCTGGAAGGCCATCACCCAGATCCCGACGACCCGGCCGCGCACCTCGTCGGGCGTCGCGCCGTGGACCGAAACGAGCGCGTTCTGACCCAATGAGATCTGCGCGGCACCGAGGAAGAAGGCCAGGATGTAGACCACGGTCGCCGATTGCGCCAACCCGACGGCGGCGACCAGGGCTGCGATCGAGAGCATGCCGCCGATGAGCCAGTTGCGCCGATCGCCGCGTGCGAACGTGGTCACCACCAGAGCCGCCGTGAAGGCACCCGCCCCCGTGGCACCGAGGAATGCGCCGTAGCCCCCGGCACCCAGGCCCAGCTCCTCGGTGGCATAGAGTGGGGCCAGCGTGGTGAAGGCGGCCATACCGAAGGTGACCGCGGCGAAGATCGAGGCCAGCGACAGGCGCACGACGGAATTGCCCGCCACGAAGCTGACGCCCTCCCGCAGGTCCCGCAGGACCGGATGCGAGCGGTCGGCGCGTCCGCGGCCCAGGCGACGGTAGCGGTCCATCCACACGAAGGAGACCGCCACGACGCCGGAGGCCACGCCGGCCACGAGGAACGGCGAGGCCGAACCGAAGCTCGCGATCAGCACACCGGCCACGAGCGGACCCAGCAGGCGCATGAGGTTCCAGGCGGAGGCGTGGAGCGATATCGCGCTCGAGAGGTCGCCGCGCGGGATGAGCTCGGTCATGAAGGCCTGACGGATGGGCACCTCCACCGCGATGAGCAGGCCGAACCCGAACGAGAAAGCCATCAGCAGGAGCAGGGTCTGTTGGCCTGCGAGCACCAGCAGGAAGATCGTCAGCGAGAGCACCGTCGCGAACGTCTGGGCGATGATCATGGCGTTGCGCCGGTTGACCCGATCGGCGAGCACGCCGCCCATCGGCCCGACGAAGAGGGTCGGCAGGAAGAAGAAGCCGGTCACGATCCCGACCTCGGCGGGACTGGCTTCCAGCTCCACGGCCAGCCACGGGATGGCCACCAGCGGCATCCACATCGAGGCACCCCGGAAGAGCATGCCCACGAAGTAGATGCGGAAGCCGGGATGCCTGAACGCGCGATAGCCGTACAGACGCCCACGCTTGGCGGGACCGGGAGTCGCAGGAGCGGGCGAGGATGTGCTCTGTGGCTGCTCCGCTGACCCGGTCGCGTCCGTGGGCGCCGGTTCGGCGGGGGTAAAGGGAGGAGTCGTCATGGAGTGTGTCAACTCTACGCCCGGTCGGCATCTGGCACCGCCTGCCGACCGGCCCCGGGTCAGGGTCCATCGGAGGTCTAGCCCGCGGCGACGCCCTCGATCTCGACCGTGGTCTTGATGCGGTCGCCGCCGTCGGCGAGGTGTGCCGCGATGGCCTGGGCGTCGAAGCCGTCGATCCGGTCGGTGAGCAGCCCCGCCAGCCAGCCGCGGGTGTCCTCGCGCTCCTGTGCCAGCTCGATGGTGGCCACCGCTCCGGCGTAATCGTCCCAGGCGGCCGCAGCGCTGCCCACGAGCACGCGGTTGTAGAGCACGAGCGACTGGTTGAGCCTGGCCATGTCCACCGGGATGGCCTCACTACCGGGGGTCACGCTGAAGAGGGCTGCCACGCCGTTCGGCGCGAGGGCCATGACGGCCGGCTCGATGAGCGCCGGCGCACCCGAACCCTCGAAGACGATGTCGAAGGGTCCATCACGCTCGGCGAGTCCGGGCAGATCGACGTCGTGGGCACTGACATAGCGAGCGCCCAGGCGCTCGACCAGCGCGCTCTTGCGGTGCGGCGCGGGGCGGCGGGCGTAGGTCGTGACGTCGAGCCCTCGCAGGCGCAGCGCCAGCGTCGCGAGCAGCCCGATCGTGCCGGCGCCGGTGACCAGCGCTCGCTTCGGCTGCCACAGACCGAGGCGCGCCTGCACCTGCTCGGCCTGGCGCAGCGACTTGGTGATGCAGCTCAGGGGTTCGGTCAGGATGGCCACGTCCTCGAGCTCGTCGGGCACGGGCACGAGGTAGGCGGCATCGACGACGATCTCCTCGACCATGAACCCGTGTGCCTGGCTGATACCGGCCTCGATGAAGACCGGGTCGGTCGACAGATCAGGGCGCCCGATGCGGTCGTAGGCGCTGTTCCCCGGCCGCCTGATGGTGGTCACGACCAGTTGCTCGAGGGGTACGTCGGCCGCCGGACCGATTTCGGTCACACGCCCGAGCGACTCATGACCGAGCACGAGGTGGTCGCTGCCGGGCGGGGCTACGCCGTACTCCCCTGCCGCGAGATCGGCGTCAGTGCCACAGAGGCCGGCGCGGATCATGGACACACGTACACCCCGTCCATCGGCGACGTCGTCGATCGACGGCCGCGGAAGCTCGAGCGGGTGGATCGAGTCTGGTACGCCGGGCCGGATGGCGATGGCCTTCATGTGGCCAGCGTAGTCCGCCGGGGGACGCTCAGTCGGGCCGCTTCACCGCCCGCAGGCATGCTCGCGCAAGGGTGTCGAGACCAGCCTCGTCGAGGCTACGCTCAGCGTTGGCAGCGAGCCGGATCGCCGGGCCGAAGCCGAGATCCCAGACCACGAACGATGGCAGGTCCACGGTGTAGGGCGCCATCTGGGCGGCAGCAGCACTCAGCGGATCATCTCGCTCCGTCACCCGCCGATGCGCCTCGTGGGCATACGGTGAGCCTTCGACCTGGATGAGGAAGCGAGCCCGCGCCGGGTCCGCGTCGAGGTGGCGATAGGCGTTGTGCCAGACCTGCAGGAACTGCTCGTCGATCGAGGCCGTGCCATCGAGACCCACCACGGCCGCAGCCGAGAGGTCGGTCTTCAGCTCGACGTAGGTGGCGACGACGAGGTCATCCTTGTCCTCGTAGTGCACATAGGCGGTGCCAGCAGCGACCCCGGCACGCTCGGCCACCGCAGACATGCTCGTCCCGCGGAAGCCCCGCTCGGCGACCAGCTCGAGCAGCGCTCGCCGCAGGAGTGCAGCGCGGTCGATGGGGGTCTTCGTCCTAGTGGCCAAGGCTGAATACCGTACCCGTCCGGGACTCGCTGATGTCCCACATGCGTGAGGTCTCGTCCTTCGCCGAGCGCTTCTCATCGGGGCCCAGCCGGACCGGTGCACCACGCATCTGCCAGCGAGGGCCGTAGAACTCGCCGTTGGCTGCGTCAGGATCCGTGGCCGCTCGCAGCATCGGCAGCGCGCCGCCGAGCGCCGACATGCCGACGAAACGCGCCGTGACCTTCCAGAAGCGTCCGGAGATCCCGGTGCCGCCGCTTGCCGCGGTCGCGACCTGCAGGTTCGTGTGCGAGAGCCCGGGGTGGGCCACGAGGCTGGCAACGCTCGAGCCGGCGGCCTCGAGCCGACGGGCCAGCTCGATCGAGAACTGGTAGTTGGCCAGCTTCGAGTCGCCGTACGCTCGCCACGGGTCATAGTCGTCGGACACCTGTGTGCGGGCCTCGGTGAGGGTGTGTCCCTGCAGGCGAGCGCCGCTCGTCACGGTCACGACCCGTGCGGCATCAGCCGCTTCCAGGGCCGGCATCAGCTCCTGCGTCAGAACGAAGTGGCCCAGGTGATTGGTGCCGACCTGGGTCTCGAAGCCGTCCTTGGTCTGGCCGGCGGGCGTAGCCATCAGCCCGGCGTTGTTGAGCAGGATGTCTACGTGTTCGCGCTCTGCCTTCACCCGATCAGCGAACGCCCGGACCGAGTCAAGCGACCCAAGGTCGAGCTTGCGCAGCTCCAGATCCGCGTTCGGGACCTCGTCAGTGATGCGGGCGATGGCGGCCTCACCCTTCTCGGTATTGCGTACGGCCATCACGACCGTGGCGCCCTTGCGGGCGAGCTCGCGGCTGGCTTCGAAGCCGAGGCCACTGTTGGCACCGGTGATGAGGGCGATCTTGCCGCTCTGGTCGGGGATGTCGTTGACGTTCCAGGCCATCTCTTCGCTCCTGCTCCTCCGCGCCGGGGGGTGCCGGCGTCGCGTAGTCTGACTGAATGCTCATTCATAATGAACGTTCATTCATGCGCTGTCAAGGGACGGGTCCGAGCCGGGCGGCCACCAGCCCGCGAATGGCTCTGTCAGCTCGCGCTCGGTCGTGTGTCCCGTCGGGGGTGCCGATCGACCGGGGAAGGCTCGGCACGGGCACGCACAGCCGCCGTTCGGCTGCCTGCACGGGACAAGCGGCGAACCGGGAGCTGCTCGCCGGTCGACTGGCACCCTGTGGGAGACGCCCGGAGTCCCGGCGCGCCGCGGAAGGCGACCAGCGTGGAGCGCGAAACGAAAGCGGGCGGTGGATGGTCCACCGCCCGCTTCGATAGCTCCCAGGGCGCCTCACAGCCCCGGGAGAGCGACTCCCAGAGGGGTGCGCGTTCGTTCGACTAATAGGCCTCGAGGTAGCGGTCCAGCTCCCACTCGGAGACCTGGGTCTTGTACTCGTTCCACTCCTCGCGCTTGGCTGCGACGTAGTGGCTGAAGACGTGGTCGCCCAACGCCTCGGCGATGACTTCGTCCTGCTCCATGGCGTCGACTGCTTCGCCGAGCGAGCCGGGCAGCTCCTGGATGCCCTTCTCGAGGACGCGCTCCGGGGTCATCTCGAAGAGTGACTCCTCGACCGGGTCGGCAAGCTTCATGCCCTTCTCGATACCGTCCAGGCCGGCAGCCAGCATGGCCGCGAAGGCGAGATACGGGTTGGCCGTGGGGTCGGGGCAACGCACCTCGACACGGGTGGCCTCGACCGAGCGGCCCGGGGAGACCTTGGGCACGCGGATCAGGGCGGAGCGGTTGGTGCGGCCCCAGGTCAGGTAGGTCGGAGCCTCGTAGCCGGGCACCAGGCGCTTGTAGCTGTTGACGATCGGTGCCAGCAGCGCGGCCATACCCTGAGCATGGGCCAGGACGCCGGCCATGTAGGCCTGCGCCAGCTTCGACAGACCGTACTTGCTGCGCGGCTCGGCGAAGGCGTTCTTCTGGTCCTCGATCGAGAACAGGCTCTGGTGCGTGTGCATGCCGGAGCCGTTGATGCCCTCGATCGGCTTGGGCATGAAGGTGGCGTACAGGCCGTGGAGGTTGGCGATGGCCTTCAGCGTGAACTTGAAGGTGATCGCGTTGTCAGCGGTGGTCAGGCCGTCGCTGTACTGGAAGTCGATCTCATGCTGGCCGAAGGCGACCTCGTGGTGACCAGCCTCGACGCGGATGCCGAAAGCCTCCAGGGCGTTGATCATGTCGCGGCGAACGGACTGCGCCAGGTCGGTGGAGAAATCGAAGTAGCCACCCTGATCGTGGGGCAGCGGCGCGATCTTGCCCTCCGCGTCCTTGCGGAACAGGAAGAACTCCAGCTCGGGGCCGGCGTTCCAGATGTAGCCGAGGTCCTCGGCGCGCTTGAGCTGCTTCTTGAGCACACCACGCGGGTCGCCCACGAAGGGATTGCCGTCGGGGGTCATGACGTCGCAGATGACGCGGGCGGTGCCGCGGCTGCCGAGCGGGCCGACGCTGAGGTCGCCACCCTGCCAGGGGATCTCGGCGAAGGTGTTCATGTCCGGTGCGAGCCACTGATCGGACTCGGCGATCCGGGTGAAGCCCTCGATGGACGAGCCATCGAACCAGGTCCCGTGCTCCAGCGAGTCCTCGAGCCGATAGAGCGGGATGGTGATGCCCTTGACGATGCCGAGCAGGTCGGTGAACTGCAGCTCCACGAACCGGATGTCCCGTTCCTTGGCGGCTTGGATCTTGTCGAGCGGATCGTTCGACGCTACTTCGATGACCAACGGTCTCTCCTCTTCCGGTCGTGCGCTGGGCCCTTGGATCTGGGGTGGGCACACAGTGAGGCGGCACGACCGATTCCGAGGTTAGACAAGCCCTCGCCAAGATAGGTTTCCGCCCGGTTACGCATCAGAACCGGTCCCCGGACGAATCGAGATCCGAGGCCGATTCCGGCCGAACTAGCGCCTGAGCGCGGCCTCCACGGCCTCGGTCAGCTTGCGGAACTCGCCGTCGGCGTCGACGTACCGGTCGGCCACGAAAGCCAGCTCCACGCGGTCGTCCGTGACCCGCGCCCAGGCCCGTCGACGGGGAAAGTAGAAGGTCAGCACGAGTCCTGCGATGAGCAACCCGAAAGCGATCCAGATGATCGGCTGGCCGGGGTCGTTCTTGATGACCAGGCCGCTCCAGCTGCCGACGCCGTTCCAGGCGATCGACTGCCCGGCCGTGACCTCCGGGTCGGTGGTCACGCCCTGCGGGATGGTGATGAGGAAGAGCGTGGGGTTGATCCCGGTGTCCGGATCGGCCGGTCCCACGCCCCGCATCGCCAGCACCGGGGTGCCGGCCGCGTCCGGGATCAGCACCGCTTCGAGCCCGACGTCAGCGCCGGGCACGGTCATGAATCCCTTTGGGGCACCGAGGAACTCGTCATCGAGCAGCAGCGGGCCATCCCACACCAGCGCACCCGAGGCATCGGTGATAGTCAGCTCCGCCGCGGGCCCGAAGGTGTTCTGGTGGAACGCGAACCCCGCCAGCCGCAGGGGCTCGTTGACGCGAACGGTCTGGCGGGCGATCTGCTCGCCGTCGCGGAAGACCGAAAGGTCGGTGCGGAAGTCCGCGAACGATCCGTCCGCGCGACGCGGCGCGAAGAAGGCGTTGTTCTTGAGCAGCAGGTTGCCCGGTGTGCCGACGGCCCGCACCGGCGCGGTCTCACCCTCACCCACGAAGACGACCGTCTCGAAGCCGGCAGCCACCGTCACGGCTCCTCCCACGAGGAAGAGCACGAGGCCCGCATGCGTCAGCAACGTGGCCAGCTTCTGGTACTGGTTGCGATCGCCGTAGACGTAGGTCGCGTCGCCGGCCTCGACGGTCCGTTGACGGCGAAAGTGCCGCCGACGCAAGGCGTGGCGGACCGGCTCCAGGGACGCCTCCCCTGCCCCGGCCAATACCGCCCGATGCTCACGCCCGCTGTCGAAGAAGGCCGCCGGCTGCTCCACCCGGATATGGCTGACGCTGCGCCACAGGCGCGGGGTGCGATCGAGCGTGCAACAGATGATCGAGACCACCAGGACCGTCATCAGCACCAGGAACCAGGGGGTCGAGAAGACGCTGAAGAGGCCCAGCGCATCGAAGCTCTCGACGATGAACGAGCCGGCTGGCAGCGAGTCCCAGGCCGCGTGCATCGTGGCCAGCTCGGCGGCGTAACGCGCGGGATCGTCGGCTGCGGTGACAGGGAACTGGCGGACGAGCATGCCCACCAGGCCCGACAACGCGAGCAGGGTGATGAGCAGGACCGCGAAACGGACGTCGGTCATCAGCCGCCAGGCAGCCGCCCCCACCCGTGCCAGCACCATCGTCAGGCGCCCAGGCCCGCCTCCATCGCAGCCATCAACGCGCCGGCCATGTCGGCGAGCAGATCGTCAGCATCCTCGAGCCCGACCGAGATGCGCACGAGCCCCGCTGGGATGCCGGCCTCCGCCAGCTGCTGGTCGCTGAGCTGCCGATGGGTCGCCGTGGGTGGATGGACCGCGTAGGTCACCACGCTGCCGAGCGTCGCGGTGACCGGCGGGATGTGGAGGTTGTCGATGAAGGTGGCCGCAGCGGCCCTGGAGGGCAGCTCGAGCGCGAGCATGCCGCCGCCACGGCGCAGCTCACGTTGGGCGATCTGCGCCTGGGGGTGGCTGGGCAGACCCGGATACCAGACGCCGCTGACGCCGGGTGCGCCCTCGAGCTGTCTCGCGAGGGCCAGTGCCGAGGCCGAGGACCGATCCATGCGCACGTGCAGGGTCTGCACCCCGCGCAGCACCAGGAAGGCCGCGAACGGTGAGACGATGCCACCGGTGTCGATGGCTACGTCGCGCACCCGGTCGATGAAGTCCCGGGTGCCCGCGACGGCGCCGGCCACGACGTCGGAGTGGCCGCTGAGCCACTTGGTCGCGGACTCCACCACGATATCGGCGCCCAGCCCGAGTGGTTGGCAGATGTAGGGCGAGGCGAAGGTGTTGTCCACGACCAGCCTGGCACCGTGGGCATGGGCGAGGTCGGCAAGGCGGGCGAGGTCCGCCACCACGATGGTGGGGTTGGAGATGGTCTCCGCGTAGAGCACGGCCGCAGGCGCGGAGGCCAGTGCCCGCTCGACACCGTCGAGGTCCACCGGATCGACGAAGACGACCTCCACACCGAGCGTCCTGAGCACGCGCTCCATGAGCGCGCGGGTGCTGCCGTAGACCGCGCGCGTGCTGACGATGCGATCGCCGGCGCGCACGAGGGCAAGGAGGGCTGCATGGATGGCGCCCATCCCGGAGCCGAAGGCGAACCCGGCCTCGGCGCCGTGCAGCTCGGCGAAAGCGCCGGCCATGACGTCTGCCGTGGGGTTCTCGAGGCGGGCGTAGGTGTAGCCCGGTCGCTCGAAGCCCACCAGCTCCGCGTAGTCATCAACGTCCCGAGCGTGGAAGGTGGCCGACTGGTAGATGGGCACGGCCGCGGGATGCTGCTCGACCTTGGGCGTACGCGTGGCGGCCTTGATCGCGCGCGTACCGAACCCACGCTGCTGCTCGTCGGAGGACATCGCCTGACTCTACACGGGCCCGGGGATGAGGCGGCCGAACCGAGTCCTAGCGGCTCCGGGTCCCGGGATCGTCGTCAGGCTCGATGGGCAGCGCGATCCACGGTCGCCCGTCGCTACCGTGGACCTCGTCGGATCGACTCGAGGCACGGCCGGGCGCACCGTAGTCGGTTGCCGGCCGCTCGAAGGGCACATCCTCCCCGACGCGGGACAGGCCGTTCCCGGGCTGGGACACATCGATGACGCCGGTACCCTCGGTGCGCGTGAGCCAGGGCTGGTCGGGAGCCTCTACCGCGGTACGCATGCGGGTCGGCGGCTCGGGCGGTTCCTGTGGCGGCAGGGCGTCGGGTCGGGGTCGTTCCGGTGCCCGAGCCGGCTGGGTAACACCGGTCGACCACGGCGCCGCAACGTCCACATCGGGCTCCACGGGGATGCTCGAACGGTCGGGTCGTCGGCGGCCGGGTGACTCGGGCGTCGTACCGGTCGCCGGATCGCCGTAGCCGGCCGGAGCGTCGCTTTCGGTTCGCGACCCGCCCCAGGGCACGGGGTCCCCGCCTGTTCGCACCGTGTCGGTTGGGGTCAGCTGCACCAGATCGTGCGACTCACCGTCGATGTCGGTGGCCACGCGCTCGGTCCGCATCTGGTAGCCGACGATGCGGTTCTTGCCGCGCCGCTTGGCCTCGTACATGGCCACGTCGGCCGCGGACACCAGCTGTTCGATGGTGCCGCCGTCGTCGGGATACGCCACCAGGCCCACCGATACCGAGGAGCGGACGTTGCGGTCGGCGGCCCGGAGCGTGAGCGCATAGATGTCGCGGCGCAGCTTGTCGCCCACCACGTAGCCTCCGGCCGCGTCGGTCTCGGGCAGCAGCACCACGAACTCATCGCCGCCGTAGCGAGCTGCGGCATCAGTGAAGCGGATAGTGTGGCGGACGGTGTCGGCAACGGCCTTGAGCAGTCGGTCGCCCCACTGGTGGCCGAAGTTGTCGTTGACCGGCTTGAGGTCGTCCAGGTCGAGCATCAGCAGCGTGAACCCCCGACCCATGCGGTCTGAGCGGCGGATCTCCTGCTCCATGGTGGTGAAGAAGAAGGCCCGGTTGTAGAGACCGGTCAGGGCATCGAAGCGCGAGGCCCGCAGGGCTTCATCACGGGCGTGGCGCTGCGAGCGGGCCGCAGCCGTGGCGATGTCGGCGAGGAGGATGAGCGAGACCGCGTTGATGCCCACCCACGCGAGCGCCTCGGGCTCCAGTGGGCCGTCGATGATGGCGTCGAGCAGGCCCACCACGGCGATGGTGCCAGCGCCCACGAGGGCCACCGCCAGCGGCGCTCGGCCTTCCGACGACAACGCGGTGCCGGCAGCCACGAGGAAGAAGCCCACCAGGAACGGGCTGCCCGCACCACCGGTCACGATCATGAGCAGGCCCAGGAAGACGATCGCTCCGATGCCCTCCAGCGGTCGTCGATAGCGACCGAAGGCCGCTGGCGGCACCATGTCCATGAACAGGACCACGAGCAGCATGCCCGCCGCGAGGAGCGTGAAGATGGCGGGCTCTTGCTCCGGCCAGGCGCGGGTGAGGGCGACCACCACGGCCACCGCGGCCAGGAAGAGCAGCGCCACCACGCGAGCCACCTGACGAGTACTGGCCGGCGAGATGAAGGTGGTGCTGCTGCGGAGGGCGGCGGTGGCCGGACCGGTCGCCGGCTCGGATGGGTCACCGTGGACCCGGATCCCGAAGAGGGCGGGGTCCGGAGGCGGGCGCTCTGCAGGGGGATCCTCCCGTGCGCCTCGGGCTGCGATCGACGTGGCATATGCGACCGTCACCGCCACCGCGGCGATGACGATGAGTCCGACGACGAGCAGGATGATCTGATCAGATGACACGCACTACCCCAGGTACCCGCGCATGCGGGTCGATCGTGGCGAGGCAGGCCCGGGCCGCCACAAGTACTCCCTTGACGCTGGCCGAATGGTACTGCCGCGGGAGGCCTCCCCGCCTCATGGCCCGACTGCTAGTGTGGACCGCAGGCAACGTCACGCGCTGAGGTAGTCATGAGCGAACCCGCCCGATCCGAACAGGCCTGCCCCGTCTGCTCACAGCACACGCTCGCCCTGGACCGGCCGCCCGAGATCGACGTGATGGGCGTCCAGCCCTACAGCGATATGCTGGGCATGGGCGATCTCGAGAACGAAGGTGCCCTTGGCATCGTGTGTCTCAACTGCGACACGCACTGGCGCGACAAGGCGGCGTTCGACCGCGGGGAACCCGATCCGGACGTCGATCCCGACGCAGCCAACGAAGTCGACGAGGTCGATCTCAGCGACGACGGAGTCGACTACGGCGAGTGACGCCGTCCGACTGGCGGGACAGCCGCCTGTTCCTGACCGACAGCGGGGAGCCGCGTGCCTTCGTCATCGTCTCGAGCGCTCGGTCGGGTTCCAACCTGCTCGTCTCCTACCTGCGCCAGGTCTCCGGGGCCGCCTGCTTCGGGGAGATCCTGCGTGGCGAGTTCCCCTCCAAACCCGGCTGGGACAAGCTGGTGCATCGGCTGGATCTGCCGCCTGCCGCGCGCGACCTGCACCGCCAAGACCTGACCGCGTTCTGGGACCTGTTCCTGGCCCAGGGGCTGCGGCGGCGGCGCTGGGTCGGCGCCAAGGCCTTCTACTACCACCGCGAGGACGACCCGATCTGGTCGCGCTTCGAGGCACCCGACCATCTCATCCTGCATCTCTGGCGCGATTCCACGTTCGACCAGTACGTCTCCCGCTCGCTGGCCGTCGCGAGCGGTGAGTGGAAGGCCGGCGATGGCGGCGACGAGCCACGTGTCACCTTCGACCGCGATGATTACCTTCGCTATCGAGACGGCATCAGGCGCGGTATGGAGCGGACCCGGGCGCGCTTCGGCGCGAGCGATCGGTTCGTGGACATCGAGTATCGACAGCTTACCGACCACGCCTTCGTCGAGGGGTTGCTGCTCCGCTTCTTCGGGGAGCGTATCGCCGTAGAGGAGACCCTGCGCCGCCAGCGTGCCCGGCCCAAGCTCGAGTACCTGACGAACCGCCACGATGCGGCGCCCTTCGTCGGAGACACGCTGAGCGGCGGGTTCAGCGAGGGCTGAGTGGTCGCCGGACTAGAGACCTCGCTGGCCGAGCATGAACAGCAGGGTCAGGCTGGTGAGCACGGCCAGGCCGAAGAGGACCGCCACGATCCAGCTGACGGCAAGGCCGAAGGCGAGCACCCCGATGAAGAAGATGCCCAGCTCCACGCCAAGGCGCGTGGGATCAGGCAGGCGATGCGAGGCCCTCGGCGCGACGAACAGGCCCCAGATCGCCATCACGACGAGTACCAGGCCGATCGCCACCGGCAGGGCGATGAGCAGGTCGTCCGAGGCGCCCAGGCCAAAGAGGAAGAGGGCCACGAGCACGAGGATCTCGAGCACGAATTGGAAGGCCAGGTTGAGGCTGCGCATCGTTCGGTCATCCACGGCCACCAGCCCTCCCCTCTGCGGCGGCTCGGGCCAGGTCCTCTCGTCTCTCCGCGGCACGTGTCTCCGCCTCAAGGCGGAGCAGCTGGACCAGGGCATCGAGCACGCGCTGCAAGCGTTCGTCCAGCCGGCGCCTGAACAGCCGAGAGCCAAGACCGGTCATCTCTGCGTGGACAGACACACGCGTACCGGTCGAGCTCGGCTCCAGTAGCCAGCGCTGGCGTTCACCAAGGATCAGGACCCGGCCCTTCCACGACAGCTGGTGCGGGGCATCGACCGAAATCACCCGGCAGCTGAGCGTGCCGAACTCAGTCGAGAAGCGGAACTTCGAGCCCGCCTCGAGCGTTTCATCGCAGACCGCAGAGCGGATGGCGGGGTTCCAAGTGGGCCACGACGAGACATCGGCGAGGACCGTCCAGACTTCCCGGCCGCTCGCGGCGATGTCGATCTCAGCGTAGGCACTCACCGGCGCCGAGGACTGCGGCTGCTCCACCGGCCGATGCTACCGCGCGCGCCGGGCGGTCACTCAGGAATAGTGGTCGGGGTGGCGGGGATCGAACCCGCGACCTCATGCTCCCAAAGCATGTGCGCTACCTCTGCGCTACACCCCGACGAGATCCGTGCGTGGATAGGGTACAAGGCGGGCGCCTGAGGCGGTAGCAGAGGGGTCTACACCGCTCGGGACGTAGCAGCGTCAGATTGTGGCGGTGGCCTCATCGGCATTCGGAGCAGCCAAGCCCCGAAGCATAGCCATGGTGGCAATCTCGACACGACTGCGAGCTCCCAACTTGCCCTTGATGTTCGCCACGTGCACCGAGGCCGTCTTGGGGCTGATGAACAGCGCGTCCGCGATCTCACCGTCGGTCCTGCCGGCCACCACGAGATCGAGGACCTCGCGCTCGCGCGCGGTCAGGGCCTGTCGGTCGCTGCGCTTCACGAGAGACGACCGCGGGACGGTCGATCGACCGGACAGGGCGTGCTCGACCACCTCTTCGAGCGCCATCGCCTGTCCTTCCGACACGGCTCGCGAATGCGCTTCCGGCGTGAGCTCGGAGCGGGTCGCATCGACCACGTTCGGGAACCTCGCGAGGTTGCCGCGCCAGAGCCCACCCAGTTCGGCCGACTGCCGCTCGCTGGCAGCAGCCAGGGTGACGGCACGCACCGGGTTGCCCAGCTCCAACTCGGTGGCCGACAGGAACTTGAAGGCAAGCCCAAGCCGACCGACGTGGCCCAGTTCGAAGAAAGCTCGAAGCACGTCGCGGCCGGTCTCCAGCGCCAGGTCGTAGCGAGCGCCCAGGTAGTGGGCCATGGCCAGATTGGCGGTCATCTCGGCAGCGCCAAGCGGGTAGCCCGCCTCACGCCGCTGCTCGATACCGTGTGCTACGGCCGTCACCGCCGCGTCATACGATCCGCGTCCGCCCCAGATGTAGTCGATGCCCGGGAGGTCCTCGTCCAGGTTGCGCAGGCCATCGTCGATCTCCGAGCCCTCGTAGTATTCCCACCACTCGTGCAGGTGCTGCCGCGCGAGCTCGTGGTCGCCGATGGCCCCGGCAGCCCACATGGCACTCCGCAGGGCTCTCGCGATCTCGACCCGATCACCGAGGTCTCGCCGGATCCTGAGTGCTTCGTCGTAGAGCTTCGAAGCGTCCGCCGCCCGTCCCTGCCAGAAGCGCAGGCTGCCGAGCGCACCGAGGGCCTTCGCCCGCTCGGTTGAGCCAGCCGCTCCAGGCATCGCCAGGACGGTCTCCAGCCACTCCGACCCCTCGCGCGTCCGAGCCCAGTAGTGCCAGAAGCGCCAGAGCGACCCCGCCACCGACAGCGCCAGCTCTGACCGGCCGGCGGCGATCGCCCAGCGCATCGCGGCCCGGATGTTCTCCTCCTCCAGGCGGAGCCGATGCTGCCAGCTGCGCAGCTCCGCCAGCTCGAGCTCGGGCTCGGCCGCCTCGACGAGACCGAGTACCCACCGGGCATGTCGCTCCGCTACCAACGTGCGATCCCCCGACGCATCGAGACGCTCGGATGCGTACTCGCGGACGACGTGGAGCATAGCGAAGCGTGCTTCGCCCCTGGCGCCACTCACCGGCCGGACCAGGCTGTTCTCGACGAGCGACGTGGTGCCGTCGAGGATGCTCGAGTCCCCCTCGTCGTCGGTTGCGCAGACCGCTTCGGCAGCTTCGATCGACCATCCGCCCGCGAAGATCGACAGGCGTCCGAGCAATCGCTTTTCACCTTGCCCGAGCAAGTCGTAGCTCCAGTCGAGGGTGCCACGCAACGTCCGCTGGCGGTCGGGGGCATCACGTCGCCCTCGGTCGAGGAGCGGCAGGCTTTTCTCGAGCCGGTCCCGTAGTGCTGCAGCCGAGAGCTCTCGTGTCCTCGCGGCAGCGAGCTCGACCGCCAGCGGCAACCCGTCGAGACGCCGGGCGATCTCGGCGATGGCCCGCACCTCATCGGGTCCCAGCTCGAGGTCGGGCCGAACGGCGCGCGAGCGCTCGATGAACAGGACGATGGCGTCGTTGCCGAGTAGGTCGGCGAGGTCGACGGTCGCCGGATCACCGGGCACCTCCAGCGGCAGCACCACGAGCTCGTGCTCGCCGGATAGCCGTAGCGGGATGCGGCTGGTCACGAGCACGTCGACGCTCGGAGCTTCCGCCATCAGGTCCGAGACCAACGTGGCTTCGGAGATGACCTGCTCGAAGTTATCCAACACCAGGAGTGCCTCGTGTCCAGCGAGGTAGTCGGCGATCGCTGACTCGATGTCTCGATCGGGGTACTCGACCAGCCCCAGCGCGCTGCACATGGCGCTCGAGACCGCTTCACGATCACCTGCGTCCTGAAGGGCCACGAAGACCACGCCGTCGGAGTAGTGCTCCGAGAGAGCCTCAGCGACCGCGATGGCCAAGCGTGTCTTGCCGCTGCCACCGGCCCCGGTAAGGGTGACCAGCCGCGTCTCCAGAACGAGGCGCTTGGCAGCCTCGATATCCTCAGCACGACCGACCAGCGGCGTCTGCGGCGTAGGAAGTCGTCCGTGACGTGCGCGAGCGAGGGCCATGGGTCGCTCAGTCTAGGCGGGATGGGAAGGCCTCTGGACCTTATCGGGGGCGAAATGAGGAGCACCTAAGGAGTCGCCCGATGTGCCCGCAGCCCTTGGCATCCACGTTGAACGCATCGACGTCCGCAGTGAAGGAGCGAGGCGATGCTGGTTCAGATGGTGCGTGGAGCCTGGTCCGAGCTCAGGTTAGCCTGGCTCACCCCGGGCGTCGGAGCGTGGTCCAGGCCGGATCGAGCCCAAGCCTCAAAGCCGACCCCACAATTGCCACCGTGGTGGTCGAACCACTGGTTCTCGTCGACCGATGAGACCGGATCCGGGTCAGAACGTGTCTTCTGACGTCGATGCCCGGCGTTCCACGGTCCATCCCGGCGAGGGAGCCTCTTCGGCATCCGCTATGCGGACGACGTTCGCCAGTCCTGACGAGATGCTGTCCGCCAACGTCCTGGCATCCCTCCTCGGCCGCCCGGTCGGTTCGGTCACTCGTAAGCCGTTCACACCCGCGGGGGATTCGTCGACCGGCGCCACGTTCGAGGGCATCCACATCGACGGCGAGCCACGGCCGAGCCTCATCACAAAGACGGTGGATCGCGATCGGGACTGGGTCGCGATCGGCACGAGGGACGTGACCGACCGGGAGGTGAGCGTCTGGGAGTCAGGTCTGCTCGACCGCCTGCCGTTGCCGGCAACGCACGGAGTCATCGCCGGAGCCAGGTCGGACCTGGGCTACACCCTTCTGATGCACGACCTCTCGGCCCACCTGCTGCCGGACCTCCCCGGGGTACCGCCACCGATGAGCCAGCAACACCTGGTGATCGAAGCGATGGCCTCGGTGCACGCCGGCTTCTGGATGGATGAGTCCCTCGACGAGCCGGTGCACGGCCTCTCGTCCCTGCCCTCGTTCGTCGGCCACACTGCCCCGCGCACGATCGAGCGGATCCGGGTGCATATGGGCCGAGCCCCGATCGCGGATTGGCTCGAAGAAGGGTGGAGCAAGCTGCCGACCCTGACCGACCCACACCTGGCCCAGGATCTCCAAGCGGTCGCTGATGATCCCACGCTCCTGGCCGAGACCACAGCAGCGTTCCCCTGGACCCTCGTCCACACCGATCCCCGGCCCGCGAACATCGCTGTCGATGACGAGCAGGGACGCGTGTACTTCCTCGATTGGACACGGCCCGCGCTGGCGCCACCGGCGATCGACCTCCTCTACTGGACGTTCGCGGCGAATACGGCATTCGCCTCGCCCAGGGAGGAGCTGGTCACCATCTATGCCGCGACCCTGAAGCGACGACTCGGCGCACGCTTCTCGCCCGCGTGGTGGGAGCCACAGCTGGACCTCTGCTTCGTCGCGTTCGTCGCCTGCTTCGTGCCGATCATCGCGAACGTCAACCCGGATGCCGTGGCGGGCTGGACAGAGCGCTGTCGTGCCGGCCTGAGGGCACTGGGATGACCACCGCTGTCCTGTATTCCAGCGTGGATCAGATGCTCGAGCCGGCTGAGCTGTCACGGCTGCTGGGACGTGACGTCAGCACGGTAGAGACCGAACCGGTGGCTGGACTCCAGGGGAGCACCGACGCGGACTTCCTCGCCGTCTCCGTCGACGGAGAAGCCACTCCCGGCCTGTTGGTGAAGCACGTCCGCCCACGACGGACTGGGTCGCTTTGTTCACCGATGACAGGCGACGACGCGCGGTCAGGCTGTGGAGCGAGGGTGTGCTCGCACGGATGCCGTCGGCGGTCGAGCCCGCGGTCGTGGCCTGTGCCGAATGGGCGGACGGCTACGGCATCCTCATGCCGCACCTCGGGTCGTAAGTGCTCGAGAGTCACGTGCCGCAGCCGGCCTGGATGGACGGGGCCATCCTCGACGCCATGGCGGCGATGCACGCGGTGTTCTGGGAGGATCCACGCCTTGCGGATCCGACCCTCGGGCTGTGCTCGATCGACTCGCAGGTGAAGAACATCTCCCCGCGGCGCACGCGGCAGGTCTTCGGTGAGGAACCCGGCGGGACACGCTGGGTGATCGAGGGCTGGGAAGAAGCCCTGCCTGGGATCATCGACCCCGGCCTGGCCCGTGATCTGCAGTCCCTCATCGATGACCCCCGGCCCATCGCGGAAGCCCTGGCACCGTATCCGAAGACTCTCGTCCACGGTGACATCCGCTCTGCGAACGTGGGACTGAGCGATGACGGTGGCTCGACACAGTGCCATTTCCTCGACTGGGGCCGCTCGGCGTTCGCGGCGCCGAGCGCGGACCTTGGCTTCTACCTCGGCTTCACTGCCATCGAATGGCAGGCAAGCGTGGACGAGCGCATCGCTACCTATGAGTCCCGGCTCCGGGCGCACCTCGGCGCCCGCTGGCCCGTAGATGCGTGGGAGCGACAGCGCGAGGTCGGTCTGCTGGCCGGGCTCCTGCAGAGCAGCCTGGGCTGCCGCGCCTACTGGGGTGTGCGCTGGGCGACCGCCGAGGGCCACCTCGACTACGTTGAGACCGAACGCGCCGCGATCCAGGCGTGGGCGGATCGTCTCCGATTCACTCTGGGCCTCCTGTGAACGACCGGCCGATGCCGTCGAAGGCAGAACAGTTCGACAAGGCGTTCGACTACCTGCTCGGACACCTCGCGATCACCATCGCGGGCATCGGCCTGCGTTCCGGCCTCTTCGAGGAGATCCGACGACACGGCGAAGGCGTGGCTGCCGCGCGGCTGGCCTCCGTCCTTGGGTTCGATCCGCACGCCGTCGAAGTCTGGTGTCGAAGCGCGTACGCCTTCGAGCTACTCGACCTGGATGCGGCAGCTTGCTATCGGCTTGCGCCACATATGGATACCATCCTGCTGGAGCCGCTGGATCCTGCGTATATGGGCGGCCGGATCCGGTTCGCGAACCTCAGCCATCACGATGCGGAGGCCTATCTCGGGTTCCTTCGTACCGGACGGCCGGTCGCTCGCAGCGAGCACAGCAGCGAGATGCTGGCGCTGGTGGCGGACTCTTCGACCGCGGACGCGCCGATCATCACCGACGAAGTCCTGCCGCAGGTACCGGCGGCCATCGAACGCCTCGAGGCGGGCGGACGTTTGCTGGACCTCGGTGCCGGTGCGGGCAATCACGTCGTCCACTATGCGTCCCGTTTCCCGGAGGCCACGATCGTGGGCCTCGAGTCCGATGAGCCAAGCGTTGCCATCGCCAAGGCGACGGTCTCGGAGGCAGGCCTGGAAGACCGTGTGGCGATCGTCCACGCGGACGCCGGCGCCCTTGCCGAGGACAGCGTTTACGACGTGGTCACGATGAACCTCGTGCTGCATGAGATCGGAGACTCGACGGCACAGGCTGATGCGCTGAAGCGGGCGCTGC
The DNA here is from genome assembly GCA_963731995.1 of uncultured Chloroflexia bacterium. Classification (GTDB taxonomy): domain Bacteria; phylum Chloroflexota; class Limnocylindria; order Limnocylindrales; family CSP1-4; genus JAFMJV01. Next base: position 142,773 of record CAVSXV010000004.1, on the reverse strand, counting down.
GAGCGCTTCGCCCCGGTGGCGTGATCGTCGCGGTGGAGCTGCCGTATCCGGACGAAGAGACGGCCTATCGAAGCGAACCCGTCTACCGGCGGTTGGCGGGCCTCATGCTTCACGAGGCCCTCGTGGGCTGCGACTCGATCACGCAGGGTCGGCTGCTCGAGCTGGTGCAGGGCGCCGGTTTCGACCATGTCGATGCTGTCGGTACGTCCCGGCCCTCACGATGGGTCGTCCTCGGCCACAAGGAGGATCCATCTACCGTGCATGGCGCGGTCTCACGCTCGCGAACCGCACAATAATCGAGGCCTTCGCCGCTCGGGCCATCGTGCGTCGGGACCCCGGAGCCTTCGCCGCTCGAGCCCGAAAGGCTCCCAAAGCATGTGCGCTACCTCTGCGCTACACCCCGACGAGGTTCGTGCGTGACTAGGGTACACAGCGCGCCTCGATAGCGACACCGAGGGGCCTACAGCGCTCGAACCGCACCACAGCTTCGGCGATGCCCGGCACGGACCTCAACCTACGGTGTCGGGCGACTATCTGCTTCGAAGCCAACGCTCCAGTTCGGCTCGATCGACGATGCCGAGCACCAGCAGCACGTGGTCGTTGTCAATGACGTCGTACATCACGCGGTAGTCGCCGATCCGCAGGCGATGGAAGGTGTCGTCGGTGCCACGGATGGTCTTGACCGACTTCCCCGAGACGCGACCTGGGCGGGCCACATCATGCGCGAGTCGCTGGAGTGCCCGGCGGATCCGATCGCGGTCGGCGTCTCCGAGCTTCTTGAACTGCCTGGCCGCCGAACGTGAGAGCTGGACCTCGTAGGCGGTCAGTCGAGATCCTCCAGTCTCACGCTCCGCCCCTTTGCGTAGTCAGCGCGAGCCTGCCTCCGCTGGCGGACGAACTCACCGGCGTTGGCCAGTACGAGGTCCTCGGCCTGGTCGACCGGCATCAGGACCGCCGCAGGCCGGCCACGCTTGGTGACGATATAGGCGGAGCCGGCTTCGACCTCGTCGATGACCGACGAAGCTGTCGCCTTCAGATCCTTGATGCCGATCTCCGCCATGTCGTGCCCTGCCCTCGATGTGGTCACTGAGGTGGTCACCTTAGCACATGGGACTCCGGTCTGGTCGTGCGCGCTCCGCAGCCGATGGCATTACCACGAGGGCGCGCCAGGCACTCTCGCTGGAGTGATCTCTCCGTCCGATTGTGTACCACCGAGGCCGAGCCGGGTATGGTCAAACCTATGCTCTTGGAACGGGACGAGGAACTAGCGAGACTGCGAGGGCTCGTGGCTGAGCTCGACGGTACTGGCGGGAAGGTCGTTCTGGTTCGCGGCGAGGCAGGCATCGGCAAGAGCACGCTGACCACCGGCTTCGTCGAATTCGATCGCGGCGGATACCCATGTCCGTGCTGGAGCCTGCGACGACCTGATCATCCCGCAACCCCTCGGCCCGTTCTGGGACATGGCCCGGGCCGAGCCGTCCCTTGTAGGCCCACTTGGTGACGGCGATCGGCTGCGCTTGTCGCTGGCCGTCCTGGCCCTCCTGTCGCGTGCCCTGCGCCCGACGATCCTCATCATCGAGGACACTCAATGGGCGGACGAAGCCACCCTTGACGCGATTCGATACCTCGGGCGCAGGATCGCCCGGACGAACGGCCTCCTCGTCCTCACCTATCGCGATGGAGACGTGGATTACGAGCATCCGCTGCGGGGCGTGATCGGCGACATCCCGGCTCAGAACGTCGTCAGGATCGAGCTTCAAGGTCTCTCTCTGGACGGGGTGTCCTCCCTCGTGCGTGGATCGAGCCTCGATCCGGGGGACGTCCTCGCCGCCACCGGCGGCAATCCCTTCCTGGTCACGGAGATGGCCTCGGCAGAGGCGAACGAGGTGCCCGCATCCCTCCAGGACTCGGTGATGGCCCGGGTGAGCAAGCTGTCGCTCGGCTCCCGGGAGATGCTCAGGACGCTCGCGGTCCTCCCGGAGCCGATACCCAGGTTGGACGCCCTGAGGCTCGGCGGGGTCGATGCGCGAGGGCTCGTCGAGTGCGAGGAGCGTGGGCTGCTGGATCGGCGCCCTGACATGGTGGGGTTCCGCCACGAACTTATCCGTCGCACCATCGAGTCGGCGATGACCGCAGCCGAGCGGCAGGCCAGAAATCGCGCTGTGCTCGAGCGATTGCCAGCCGAAACCAACGCATCACTGCTATTGCATTGCGCGGTCGGGGCGGACGACAGCGAACGACTGCTCGACCTCGCTCCTCGCTCTGCCCGATACGCCGCCGCCACCGGCAGCCATCTCCAGGCGGTCGAGGACTTCCGCGCGCTGCGGCCCTACCTCGAGCGCATCGACGCCGAGACTCTGGGGCCCTTGCTCGAAGACTGGGCACGCGAGGAGGACCTCGCGGACGAGGTTTCCGAGGCCATCCGTCTCAACGCGCTCGCGCGTGATCACTATCGGCGGATGGGAGACCGCACAGCGGAGTCGCAAGCGTTAGCGGACGCTGCCCGATTCCACGAGTTCGCCGGGCAGCGCCGCCGGGCAGAAGCGCTCGCCCTTGAGGCCCTGGAGGTCCTGGGCCCGGACCCGGAGGGCTCGGATCTCGCCCGAGCCCTCGAAACGAACGCGTATATGGAGATGATGACCGGCAACATGAGCGCGGTGACCGAGCTGGTCGACCGCACGCTCGAGGCTGGTGGGCCCGACATCGACGAAGGGATCCTCATTCGGTCCCTCAACCACCGAGGCATGGTCGGCGATATCACCGGCTATCCCGACGGCCGGGCGAGTCTCGACGAGGCTCGAGCGCGCGCGGAAGCTGCCGGCGAGTGGTACGAGGAGTGTCGCGCGTTGGTCAATCACGCTTGGGCAGCTGCGGAGTTCCGGGACATTCCCGTCGCGTCAGATTACGTGCAACGTGCCATCGCATCAGCCGCGCATCATGCGCTCCCGAGCATCGAAGCCTACGCCCGGGCGATCTACGCGAGGGTCCTGGACCTTGAGGGAAGATGGGACGAGGCCGCCGACGTAGCGCGAGACCTGTTCGCGGCCAGCGCGATCACGCAGATGGTCGCTCTGCCCGTGCTGGCCTCGATCGAAGCCAGAAGGGGCCGGACATCCGCTCCGACGGTGCTCGCACAGGCCTGGGAGATGGCCGCGGCCGCCGATGAATTCCAGCGCCTGGCCCCGGCGGCCGCGGTGGCAGCCGAACATGCCTGGATCTCGGGGAGTGGCGGCGTCGAAATCGCCGACCTCACCGGCGTCATGGCAGCAGGGCTCGACATCGGCTTCGCGTGGTCGTCGGGCAGGATCGCCTACTGGCTCTGGGAGCTCGGGGAGCTGTCGATGCCGCCGCAGGGCATCGCCGAACCGTATCGGCTGATGATCGAGGGTCAGGCGGGTGAGGCTGCTTCCATCTGGCAAGCGCGGGGGATGCCCTACGAGCGCGCTCTCGCCCTTGCGCACGGCAGCCAGGCTGAGCAGCTGGAGGCACTCGAAGCCCTCGAGACGCTTGGCGCATCGGCGGTGGCGGCGAAGCTGCGCCAGAGCCTGCGCGAGCGTGGAGTCGCTGTGCCACGCGGCAAGGGTCGCGAGACGCGCCGAAACGTCGCGGGACTGACCGCTCGTCAGGCAGAGGTTCTCGAACTGCTGGCGGAGAGTCTCTCCAACATCGAGATCGCCGACCGGCTCTTCATCTCGCCTCGAACGGCCGAGAGCCACGTGGCCGGGGTGCTCGACAAGCTGGATGTGAGCACTCGCGAGGAAGCCGTGGCCCGGGCGCGTACCGAGGGGATATTGGTAGCCGCCCACTAAGCCGATACACGGCCTCGATGGGGCTCGACCAAGCCTCACTTCTCGGTGGTCGAACACCGAGATATCCGTAGTGGCCACTGATGACCCGCCAGCCGTCGCCTCCGTATGTTCGATACCTCCCCGTCAGATGAACGAGGAGGTCGCCAAGGTCGCAGACCTCGTCGTTTCGACGCCGCGACAGACCCAACGGAACATGACAGGAGAGAACGATGAAGAGAGCCTCGATCGCAGCCATGACCGCATTGGCCGTCCTGGCGATGGCAGTGCCGGCCGCAGCTGGCGTGGATACGGGCATCGGGATGTCGGCACCCCGGCAGGAGACCGAGCCCGGTCGCGAGTGGAATGGTCTGGACCAAGTCCGTGTGGCCACCGGCAAGTACCACGGGCTCGCGAGTGCGATCGCCGACGGGTTCGCGCCGTTCGCCCTCGACGGCAGCGACACGCCGACCTGTTTCGAGAGCGACAGCGGAGGTATGGGCGTGCATTACGTGCGGAACGTCGACGCTGTGGTCGACGCGACAGACCCCGAATTGCTGGTCTACGAGCTGACCGAGGGTGGCCAGCCCAGGCTGGTCGCGGTGGAGTACGTCGTCCCACAGGAATTCGTCGAAGACGGGGACGGCAATGTGGTGTCGCTGCCCCACGTGCTCGGTCAGGACTTCCACAAGCACGCCACTCTGCCGCTCTACGTCCTCCACGCCTGGATCTGGGAACCGAACCCCGACGGGATGTTCGCGGACTTCAACCCCGTCCTCGGTGCCTGCCCCGCCGTGGTCTAGCACCGCATACGTCAAGCAGGAACACTTCGGCGACAAGGCTGCCCACGGGTGGCCTTGTCGGCATGCCATGGGACCACGCTCACGAACCGCACAATCATCGAGGCCTTCGCCGCTCAGGCCTTCACGCTCAGGACCCTGGAGCCTTCGCCGCTCGAGCCTGAGAGGCTCCCACGGCGGAGACGGCGCGCTCACGCACGTGCATGCAGATGTCATGTGTTACACCCACTTCGGGTGTAACATCACCGGCATGAGTCACTCGATACAGATTCGCAACGTGCCTGACGACGTCCACCGGACCCTGCGTGCCCGGGCGGCCGCGGCTGGGACGTCACTGTCGGATTACCTGCTCAGGGACATCACGCGCCTGGCGGAGCGTCCGCCCGTCGCTGATGTGATCGTTCGCGCGGGATCCCGCTCGGGCGGCGCCGAAATCGACCTCATCGTTGGAGCCGTACGCTCGGGTCGCGATCGCCCGTGATCGTGGTCGATACGTCGGCCGTCATCGGCGTCCTGGCGGGCCAGCCCCGAGTCGCACGTCTTATCGAGCGTCTCATCAACGACGGCGACCTGCATGCTCCGCACCTGATCGATGTGGAGTTCCAGCATGCGCTGCGTCGCCTCGTGGTCGCCGGAGCGATCAATGACGATCGCGCCGCCGACGCACGGATGGACTTCGCACATCTGACGATCGTGCGCTACCCACACGTCTCTCTCGCGGACCGCATGTGGGAGCTTCGCCACAACGTGACGGCCTATGACGCGGCGTTCCTGACACTCGCAGAGGCCCTCGGTGCACCGCTGGTCACCTGCGATGCCCGACTCGCTCGTGCGCCCGGTCACGCGGCTTCGGTAGAGGTGTTCCCTCGCGAGTGAACGGGTGGCGTGGCTCGAAGGGCTCCCGGAACACTCTGCGGCGGGAGTCGTCGGGCTCGCGAACCACGCGATAGTCGAGCCTTCACCGCTCGGGCTCGGGCCATCGTGCGTGAGACTTTGGTGCCTTCACCGCTCGAGCCCGAAAGGCTCCCAAAGCTTGCGCGCGACCGCTGCGCTCCACCCCGGCGAGGTTCGTGTCTGACTTGGGTGCCCAGCGCACGCCCGAAGGGACAGCGGGGCGCCTACAGCGCTCGTGCCACAACCGGCACGCTCGATGGACTACCGAGGTGCGGCCCGTCGCAGATGCCATCGGCTACGGACCTATGCTCCAAGTCCGCCGCCGGTGCTGCTGGCCCCTCAACAACCCAGGGCGTATCCGATCGCCGAACAGATGCGCTCCATCGTCGCATCGCTGACCGAGCTGACGTGCGTCGTCAGCGACGTCCTGGTGATCGTGTGCAGTCCATCGCAGTTGACGACCGATGATCGGTCGAGGCCGGCCTCCTCGTAGTCGAACTCGACTTCCGCGGCGATGCCGCGGATGGACGTGGTCACCTCCGCCACGGTCACCAATGCGCGGACGTCGATGACCTCCGTCCGAGTCAGGATCAGCACGGGTCGCCGCTTGCGGCCGACCTCCGCATACCAGATCTCGCCCCGTCTCACTCCTCGCTCCAGGCTTCGACATCAGACCAGAACGGATCCGGTCGCTCGGGACGCTTGCGGTAGGCATCCCGATCTGCTCTCGCCATCGCCGTTCGCACCGCCGCCTCCACGCCGTCACGTGCAGCCGCGGAGACATTGACCCCGAGGTGGCGCGCACGCTGGGCCAGTGCTCGGTCGATGGTGAACGTGCTTCTGGTCGATGCCATCGCAATATGCTAGCACCATTTGGCAGCATCGCAAGCCATAAGCACCTGATACTCACGCACACAGCCCCCGGCTCGACCGCCATCGCCCTGGATCGGACGACCGACGAAGCCATCACGGGCCTGGCGGATGGGACCATCGACGCCGCCTTCATCGTGGTCGCCGCCAATGCCCCCCATCGCGGAGCTGGCGGCGCGGCGAGGGTGCGCTCGCGGCCGCAAAGGCCAATGACCTCGACCCAAACCTGGACCCTGCGGCCATCACCGACGAGGCCATGGGGCTGGACGACGATTGTGACGACTGACACGCTCGGACCAAGAGCCGTGTCGGGTGACGCCCGCGCGCCTTCGAGAGCGCCGATGGCAGGTTCGCGAGGCGACGGCCGCGATGCGCTCGGTGCGAGCGCTCGAGGGGTGGTGATCGACGGCCTTCAGGCAGCGTGTCGGAAGGGGTCCTCCACCCGGATGCCGTCGTAGTCGGTGGCATCGTCGAGATCTTCGGACAACACCACCGAGCATCCAAGGGTGCGAGCGGCCTCGAGGATCGCCGCGTCCCAATAGGAGATGCCGAAGCGGCTCCGAGTCGCCAGCGCCGCTCGCATCACATCGACACTCGTGACCTGCGCCGGGAAACGACACCAAGCCTCGACCAGTCCGGCTGCCTCATCGTGAGTGATCGCATCTTCTCGAGTTGCCCGGGTCGCCTGCACGTAGAACTCCTGCAGGACCTGCACCGAGAGACCGATCTCACCAGCGTCGAGGATCTCGTTCGCGATCATCGCTTTGCCCTCCTCCGCCGCGTCCCGTGAGATGGCGTACAGGAGGATGTTCGTGTCAACGAAGCGCACGTTCGTGAACCTCATCGCGTGTCAGGCGGTCCATCGCTCGGAAGCGCGTGATCTGACCCTGGATGCGACGCTGCTGCGCTTCCAGCCGCGAGAACTCGGCGTCATCGTCGGAAAGCGAGCGCAGGTAGGTCGCGACCATGCCACTGACTGATCGGCCCTCTTCCGCGGCTCGGATGCGCGCGGCGCGATAGACGTCATCAGGCACTGAGACCGTGATGTTCTTCATCGCGTCACAGTAACGCATTCTCACAGTATCTGTGGGCTGACGCCATGAGTCTGGGGTCCGGCCGAGGCGGCACCACTCAGACCGGTGCATGCTACAGTATGAGCATGTTGACGCGGCGGCTTCAGGTGCTCCTGGATGAGAAGCGCTACCACCGCCTCGAAGCGGCCGCGCGCAGGCGGCGAGTGTCGGTGGCAGCCGTCGTGCGCGATGCGATCGACCGCGACCTTGGCTCACCGGCCCTGGACCGAGGAGCCGCCGGGCGCCGCTTCCTCGCGGCACCGCCGATGGAGGTCGGGAGCGTGGAAGATCTGCTCGCCGAGCTCGATCAGCTCCGCGGGCGCCGGGCATGATCGTCCTCGACACGACGGTCCTGATCTATGCCGTCGGTGATGAGCATCCGCTGAGGGAGCCGAGTCGAGGTCTCATCGAGGCCATCTCGGAGGACCGAGTGGAGGCCAGCACGACTGTCGAAGTCATCCAGGAGTTCGTTCACGTACGGGCGCGGCGGTGCGATCGCCACGATGCCGCCGACCGAGGAAGGGAGCTGCTGCGACTCCTGGGCCCGCTGATCGCCCCTGGAGATGCGGAACTTGCGCTGGCCCTGCGGCTCTTCGAGGAGCACGACAGGCTGGGCATGTTCGACGCTGTCCTCGCCGCGACCGTGATGCTGTCCGGAGCCGACGCGCTGGTGAGCGCCGACCGTGCCTTCGCCAACGTGCGCGGACTTACCCATCTAGATCCCGCGGGGCCGGAGCTGGAACGGCTGATCGAGGCCTGAGGGCCACTCCGGGTCAGGCTCCTGCCACGCTTGCCGACCTGCAGGCTGCCATGGCCAACGGCGACCTCACATCGGTCGAGCTCACGACGTACTACCTGTCTCGGATCCGTGACCTCGACGTCGCCGGCTTGCAGTCGATGAACGAGCTGAAGCCGGATGCCCTCAGGCCGACACGCCGGGCCCACTGACGCGCACGGTCGCTGATGCCGCCGCGCTCCTGACGGTCATCTCCGGCGAGGATCCGGCCGATCCCATTACCAGCGATGCCGCAACGCTCGCCGGCACCGACTTCACCACCTTCCTCGACCCCGATGCGCTCAAAGGCAAGCGTGTCGGCTTCTACACCGGTGGCCCCGAGTCCGACCCGGACCTGACCGACGAGGCGTACTTCGCTGCGACCGGTTTCTCCGAGGCAGTCACAGGGCTGCAGGCCGCCGGTGCAGAGGTCAGCGTCGTGTGGGGCGATCTGCTCGACAACCAGCAGGAGTTCACGGGCCTCGGCATCGTCGGTCTGCGCGATGGCGTCGCGGCCTACCTCGTATCAAGCGGCAATCGCCTGGCGGGCGCGTACGCCGTGGCGGGCTACCCCGCGATCACGGTCCCGGCGGGGCTCCTCGATGACAGCACGGCCGTCGGCCTCACGTTCACGGGACGGTACCTCGAGGACGGTCCGCTCATCGGTTATGCCTATGCCTTCGAGCAGGCATCTGGGCTGCGAGAGCTACCACCGATGGTCGTGGAACGCTGAAGGTCAGTTCAGTCAGGCGCGGCTTCTTCGGCATCAAGACTGAGCCGCGAGACGAGGAAGTCCGGCACATCCCAGAGGGCCGCCAGGTCGTCGCCGAAGAAGACCGGGGCCCCGAAACGCCGCAGCGTGTCGCGGAGGCCTCCCGCCAGGCTCCCCTGCCCCAGTTCGGTCGCGTCCGCGGCCAGCTGCTCATCGACACGCCAACGGACATCGTCGGTGGGGTCCAGGAACAGCTGGCCGAAGTTGCGATAGGCGAAGTCGTGGCGGAGGCAGGCGTCTTCCAACCGCTCCTCCATGAGCTCGCGGAATGGACCGGCCGAGCAACCGTCACTGCTCCAGTCGAAGCTCGCGTCGATGCCCGAGTGCCCGGCCCTGGCTCGCTCGGCAACGAACTCCCCGAGCGGCATCTCGAACACCAGCTCCTCGAGCCGTCGGCGCTGGGACGGCGTCCCCTGCGCGGTCAGCTGGGGCAGCGTGGCCGACTCGGTCCGACACCGATCGGGGCCGAAGCGGACGATGACGCAGGTCTCGAGCGAGACATCCCCGAGTGCGGTCCCTGCGCGCGGACCGAAACGGCCACTCGAGCGGACCGTGGCACCTTCGCCCTGGTCGTTCTCGACCGTCCCGGTCTCATCTGGCGCCTCGGCCACATCGAGGCTGACCCTGGCTTCCGCGCGCCGGCCGTCATCCGCCGTATCGGTCAGCTCCGTCGTCCACAGGGCGCCGAAGCGGTCGCGCCGAGCACAGACCGAGCCCGTCGCGCCCTCGACCGCGGACGAGAAGCAGACCTCGTCGCCGACGCTGGCCTCGACCTCCGCCTCGGCCCCGGCCCCGGCCCCGGCCCCGACCTCGGCATTCGCCAGCCATCGATCGATGGTCGAGCGCAGCTCGTCGACACCCACCAGCATCAGCGGCTGAGCAGAGGGCTCCAGCTCGCTTGGGTAGAGCACGAATGGCTCCATCTGCGCCCCACCGATACCGCCGTGTGAGCCGAGCTGCGGCTCGAACGAGGATGTCTCTCCGGTGACGGGATCGTACGCCGAGACCACGACCAGGTCGCCGGCGTTGGCCGGGGCCATGATGTTGGCCATGCTGATGGCCGCCAACGGGCCATACGGCTCGAGCGGATCCACGCCCCTGACCACGCCGGTGCCGAGGTCGTGGCTGCCTTCTGCACCCGTTGCCACGTACGTGTCTGCTGACTGCAGGCCGACGATGCCGACCCCAGGGTGTGCGGCCAGACCCTCGATGAGTGCTGGATACCGTGCTCGGATCTCGGTCTCGTCCAGGCGCCGACCATCGCCGGGGAGGTAGACGTGGGCGAGGTTCCCGGATGCCGCCACGATCGGCTCCGGCAGCACCGCCCCGGCGAGTCCATCGCCCCGGTCGGACAGCAGACCGCGGACGACCTGATCCAGGGTCTCGCCGTGGCGCACCGCGAAGGGCTGCCCTTCGGTCTGGCCATGGTCGGAGAGGATGACCAAGTGATAGGGATGACCGGAACCCTGGGCCGCAGCGTGGATGGAACGCAGTGAATTGTCGATGTGTCCGAGGGCATCGAGAGCCGCCGGGTGGGCCGAGCCGGCGTAGTGGCCAACCTCGTCGTACGTGGCGAAGGTGGCATAGATCAGGGGCGTTCCGCGCTGGAGCTCCCGCACCAGGGCCGCGGCGGTCACGTCCACGAGCGCCCACTCGAGCGCTGGACCCACGACTGGGACCGGTGCCTTGCGACCGATCTGACCCAGGGCGAGCGGCACAGACTCCCCTCGCACGAGGCGGATGAGGCCCGCCAGTGCCCCGTCGGCCAGCCCAGCCGCGACCTGCAGGTCCTTTGGCAGGTCGGCCATGTAGCGCACCAATTCCCATGCCAGCGCAGCACCGTCGAATTGTGTGGCCGTCAGGATGACCCGGGGGGCGCCTCCCGAGTAGAGGTTGGTGATGCTGGCCCCTCCGTCGGACAGCAGGTCGTTCGGGCCCTCCAGGCTGTCGGCGAAGGTACGCGCCTGCTCGCGGTCGAGGAAGTCCAGCAGCTGGCCCGTCTCGCGGTCTAACCAGCGGAAGGCCGGGATGTCGCGCCAATTCCCATGCAACAAGCCGGCTTGCGTCACCGTGGTCGTACTGGCTGCGGTGGTCCGCCAACTGCCGATGGTGTGCGAGCCGCCTTCGACGAGACCCTGGACGAAGGGCATGGCGCCAGACTCCAGCGCCAGACGCAGCACCGGCTCGGAGAGTCCATCGATCTGCACGATCACGAAGCCGGGTGCATCACCTCCAGCGTCGGGGCCGGCCGCCGCACCCTCACCGGCAGCGGTCGCCGACGACGGAGACCATGCCGCCAGGAAGATCAGGCGGGGCCGACAGCACCCGCGCGACCGACGTGAGCATGGTCGGGAGCCTAGCGCAGGTGCTCCGTCACCACATGGTCATGGTCGTGAGGCAGGCTAGCGATGTCGGCGGTCTTCGCTCCGCAGTCTAGAGAGCGGACGCGCCGACATCCAGAACTGAACGTTGTGGGGTGACTGGACGTGCGAGATCGACGATGGATGCTCTTGGTACTGCTCACGCTTGGGCTGGTGACCGCCGGGCTCGGCGTCTCCGCGAGCGCCTCGGACGAATTGGGCGAGGCCATCCCAGCCGATGCGGCGACGGCGACATTCGCCGGCGGCTGCTTCTGGTGCACTGAGGCCGCGTTCGACATGACCGAGGGGGTCTACGAGGCGATCTCGGGCTACACCGGGGGGTCGGTGGAAAACCCCACGTACGAGCAGGTGAGCTCCGGCACCACCGGTCACGCCGAAGCGGTGCAGGTCAGCTACGACCCTGGGCTGATCAGCTACGACGAGCTGCTGACCATCTACTGGCGCACGATCGATCCGACCGACGCCGGCGGGCAGAACTACGATCGGGGCTCGCAGTACCGAACAGCCATCTTCGTGCACGATGACGAGCAGCGCGCCCTGGCCGAGGCGTCACGCGAGTCCCTGGCGGAGAGTGGCCGCTTCGACGAGCCGATCGTGACCGAGGTCCTCGAGGCCCAGCCGTTCTACCCGGCCGAGGAATACCACCAGGACTTCTACCTGAAGGCGCCCGACTACTACGAAGCCTACGTCGACGGGTCGCAGCGCGATCCGTTCCTGGACAGGATCTGGGGAGACGAGCCTGAAGACGAGTAGGCCGAGACGCCCTCGTCCGCCGGCGGAACTTCGGCGCTCGAACCGGGTCAGCGGACGAACATGACCGGTGGCACCGCCCACGTACCATCCAGCGCGGCCGGCTCCGGCCAGTAGATGCGCGACGCGAGATAGAACGGTCCGTCGGGGGTCGGCAGCCAGTTGGCTCGCTCGACCGGGTCGGTGGGCTCCGTGCGCTGCATGGTGATCGTGAGTGCGCCCTCGCGGCGCATCTCCTGCCTGCTGCGGACGATAGTCGTCAGTCTTGTTTCCCCCACGCCTCCTCCGCCTCGGTCTCCATCTTCTTGAGGCGCGTGTAGTAGTCCGGGAACTCCTTGAGATGCGCGAGCGCGATCCTGCCCGTCACGATCGGGTCACTTCCGCTCACGTTGGTCTGCGAGTCGTGTGTTCCGTGCTCCAGCTCGACATCGAGGCCCGCTCGGAACTGCTCCACATCGAATGGGCTGGTGTCCCAGTCGATACCGATCTCGGTCCCGATCCGACGGGCTTCGTCGGCGGTGAAATGCTCGTCCGTTGTCATCGATCCTCCTCAAGAGTCAGCCAGATTCGTGACTCGATTGGCCAGCGCACACCAGGGTGCAGATGGTGGTCCCAGGCGAACCTCAGCGACGACCTACGGCAGGAGCGCATCGAGTGCAAGGGCCAAGGCCTCCACCGCTGACGATTCCGCGGCGTCGTCACCGTAGACCGTGCCGTAGACCGTGCCATTGGCCCAATCCAGGATGGTGCCCCCTTCTGGGTATCCGAAGGCCACGCTCTGGTCGCCGACCAGGACGGCCTCGATGTCACGGTACTTGTCAGGCCAGATCTCGCGCGAGCGCGTGCGGGCGTCGATGAACGCTTGCGGGTCAGCGTTGCACTCGACATCGAAATAGATGTCATAGGTCTTGTCGTCGTAGTCGGAGGCGACGTCAGACTCGGGCTTTGGCATCTCGATGCTGCCGCCCCAGCCGCCGTCCATCTGGACCGTCAGAGACGACCAGGTCCAGCCCTCGGGCAGCTCGACCGACTCGATGGGCAGCGCCCACAAGGCGCGAGCACAGTCGGCCTCCTGGGCTGCTGCCACACCTCCGGTGGCAGCGAGCGTTCCGGTCACGAGCAAACTGGCTAGCACTGCGTGTGTCGAGCGTAGGCGCATCGAGATGCCTCCTGCGATTGCCGCGATCATGCGGCCGATGTAAGTGACTTTACGCCCTGTCCCAGCACTCCTGACGGCCGAGCCGGCGTGCGGCACGGTCAGGACGCCAACGTGATGGAGCCGGTCGTCGGATCGATGCTCAGCGGGACTTCCGGTAACGGAGTAGGGGCGGGCCCGGACACCACCCGGGCGCCGTGTGCTGCATCGAACGTGGCCCGGTGACACGGGCAGATCAAGTACTGCTTCTGGCTATCGAATCTGTCCACCTTGCAGCCCGCGTGGGTGCAAATGAGATCGTAGGCCACGAAGGTACCGTCTGAGAGCTTGATGACGGCTCCGGGATCGCCCGAGGACGGGATCGCGAACTGGACCACCGACGTCCCAGCGAAGTCGCTGACGTTGGCGATGGTCGGGCCTGCCGCCGTCGAACTCGTGGGGGCGCTGGCGGTCGGAGTGGCGGCGGGTGCGCTCGAGTCGCCCGAGCTGGTGTTCGCCGGCAGGAGCCATCGCAGGCTGCTCGCCAGCGCCGCGAGGACCAGCGTGACCCCGCCCAGGACCAGCGCGCCAAGGAACAGCCGCCGACCCGGAGACTCGACGGCACCCGGAGCCAGCTCTCCCTGCTTCCCGGCGGCGCCTGGTTGGCGCCGGCCCAGCCTCTGCTCGAGCCAGGGTCCGAGGACGAGCACGCCGCCCGAACCGGCGATCGCGAGCGTGATCCAGCCGGCCAGGTAGGGCAGGTCATTGCCGAGGTAGAAGGGGCGCACGGTCCAGGATGCGGTCAGCAGGAAGGTCAACGAGATCAAGGCGCCGCCGGCCGCCGAGATCCGGTAGAGGATCCCGCTGAGAGCCCCGAGCCCGACTGCGATCTCGCCGAGAGCCATGAGCAAGCCGACGGCGAACGGCGCGGGTAGCGCTACCGCCTCGATGAGCGGTGCGAGCGGTGAAACATGGGTGAACGCCTCGAGCTGAGCATTGATGCCACTCGATGACGCCGGGTCGAGGAACGCAGGGTCGAGCAGCTTGTCGAGCCCTGCGAAGACGAACGTGAACCCGAGGAACACGCGGAGCGGCAAGAGCGCCGCAGCGGGCACCATGCCCTGCAGGTACTGGCGATCCATCACCAACCTCCACCGGACGGCCAGCGGCAGGTTCCGACGTGGCACGTGGCCTCTGCACTTGGCAGTGGCTCACCTTCCAGCCGAGGCATGGCACAAGCATAGTCGCCTGTCGAGGTAGGGATCGGAGAGTTCAGCGCGCCCTCAGACATGCCCCGTTGTGGCGCCCACTGCGCCGGGGTCTGCGCCGCAGACTCCTCAGGCCGGCCGGGACCCTCCGCTCTCAGCGGCCGCCTTCGGCTGGGCGGTGATGAAGAGCCAGATCCCGCCGGCAAGCAGCGCCCCGATGGCCGGGAACAGGAAGAACACCCAGACCTGGCTGAGGGCCCAGTCACCCTGGAAGACTGCCGTCGCCAGCGAACGGGCGGGGTTGACCGACGCGTTCGAGACGGGGATCGAGACCATGTGCACGAGCGTGAGTCCGATGCCGGCGGCGAGGGGGCCGAAACCCTTCGGTACGCCGTGCTCGTTCGTCGTGCCCAGGACGATCAGAACGAACACGGCGGTGGTGACGACCTCGAGGACCGCCACCGAGAGCAGGTCGAAGCCCGCTGGCGAGTGGACACCGTAGCCGTTCGACGCGAAGCCGGAGTCCTGGGCCAGCGTCATGTAGCCGTCGGTGCCGATCAGGATGAGCGCGATGAGGCCCGCACCGACGATGCCGCCGACGAACTGGCCGATGAAGTACGGCGCTGACTTCGCGACAGCGAGCTTGCGGGTCGCGAGCATGCCGATGGTGACGGCCGGGTTGACGTGGCAACCAGAGATGTGGCCGATCAGGTAGGCCATACACAGGAGGCTGAGCCCGAACGCGAGCGAGACCCCGAGGATTCCGACGCTCAAGCCCTCGTTGAAGCCGCCGGTGGCGAAGATCGCGGTGCCCGCGCCACCGAACACCAGGACCGCCGTGCCGATGGCTTCGGCGATGCCGATCCGAACGTCATTGTTCATCACTCAATTCCTCGAAGTCGATGATGGGACTCGTAACCTACCGTCGACCGACTGTGGTCTGCCGCGGCACGGTGCGATCCTCGCGTCGCGACATCCTAGCCGTCCCCAGTGGGATACACACGGTCTCGCCGACGTGAACTTCGTTCGGCCACCATCGAACTGGACCGGCGTGCGGCGCTGGCCAGACGGCCGATCCCGAACCGCACACCGAACTGCTGTGCATACTGTGAAGACACCCATCCGTGAGGACACGCACTGCCACCCGAGGAGCGCCCGATGCCGGTCACCGAATATCCCCATGGCTCACGGTTCCCGGGCCGGATCGGCCTGACGACGGCCGATTCGTCGCCAGCCTGGCCGCAGCCGGCCCGCGCCCCTGAAGGCGCGCCCAACGTCCTCTTCTTCGTGCTTGACGACGTTGGCTACGGGCAGCTGTCGACCTTCGGGGGCCTGGTCGAGACACCCAACATCGACCGCGTCGCGGCCATGGGTCTGAAGTTCTCCAACATGCACACGACGGCGCTCTGCTCGCCCACCCGTTCGTGCATCCTGACCGGCCGCAACCATCACTCCAACGGCGTCGCCTCGATCATGGAGACGGCCACCGGCTATCCCGGCTACGACGCGCGCATGCCCTTCGAGAACGGCATGCTCAGTGAGATCCTGCGGGCCGAGGGCTACAACACGTTCTGTGTCGGCAAGTGGCACCTGAGCCCGGCCGAGGACAACACGCCTGCCGGGCCCTTCCACCGCTGGCCGGTCGGACGCGGCTTCGAGCGTTTCTACGGCTTCCTCGGCGGCGAGACCAACCAGTGGTACCCCGACCTCACTGAAGACAACCGCGCGGTCGAACCGCCGAAGACACCCGAGCAGGGCTATCACCTCAGTGAGGATCTCGCCGACCAGGCCATCAAGATGATCCTCGACGCCCACGTGAACGCGCCCGAGAAGCCCTTCTTCATGTACTACGCCACCGGCTGTGGCCACGCGCCGCATCACGTGGCCAAGGAGTGGGCCGACAAGTACAAGGGTGTCTTCGATGATGGCTGGGACGCCTATCGCGAGAAGGTCTTCGCGCGCCAGAAGGAGCTGGGCATCGTGCCCCAGCACGCGGTCCTGCCCTTCCGCGATCCGGATGTGCCCGAGTGGGGTTCGCTCTCAGCAGAGGAGCAGCGGCTCTACGCCCGCTTCATGGAGGTCTACGCCGGGTTCGTCAGCTTCACCGACCACCACTTCGGACGGGTCCTCGACGCGCTCGAGCAGATCGGCGAGCTCGACAACACCATCACCATGGTGATCAGCGACAACGGCGCTTCGGCCGAGGGTGGTCCGCAGGGCTCGGCCAACGAGATGCTTTTCTTCAACAACGCGCCGGAGTCGCTCGAGGAGAACCTGGCCAAGATCGATACGCTCGGCGACACGCGCTCCTACAACCACTATCCATGGGGCTGGGCATGGGCCGGTGACACGCCCTTCCGGCGCTGGAAGCGCGAGACCTACCGAGGTGGCTCGACCGATCCGTTCATCATGGCCTGGCCGGCCGGTATCGAGGCGCGTGGCGAAGTCCGTGAGCAGTACGCGCACGCCATCGACATGGTGCCGACGGTCCTCGACGCGTTGGGCATCGACGCGCCGGCCGCCGTCCGCGGCGTGACCCAGGCGCCGATCGAAGGTGTCTCCTTCGCACCATCGTTCGACGACCCGGCCACGCTGTCCGAGCACACCACGCAGTACTTCGAGATGTTCGGTCACCGCGCCATCGATCATGACGGCTGGCGAGCGGTGTGCCCGTGGCCCGGAGTCGACTTCACCACGGCCGCCAAGAAGGGCCGTGCGTTCGGCTCGCCCATCGGCCCTGATGAGCTCGATGAACTCGAGACCGAGGGCTGGGAACTCTTCCATATCACTGAGGACCCGACCGAGTCCACCAACGTCGCGGCCGAGCATCCCGCCAAGCTCCGCGAGCTGATCGCGCAGTGGTGGGTGGAAGCTGGCAAGTACCAGGTGCTGCCCATCGATGGCGACGTGAAGAGCCGCCTCGTGGTGGAGCGGCCCATGACATCTCGCCCGCGATCCCGCTTCACGTACTACCCAGGTCTCAGCGCGATCCCGCAGGCGGCCACCCCCAAGATCGTCAATCGGCCCCACAGCATCGAGGCTGATGTGACCATCCCTGCGGGCGGAGCCGAGGGCATCCTTCTCGCGCAGGGTGGCGCCGCAGGTGGCTTCGCCTTCTACCTCAGGGATGACCGGCTCGAGTACGGGCTCAACTATGTGGCCCGGGACTTCTTCTCGGTCCGCTCCGCCGACCCGGTGCCGGAGGGCCGGCACAAGCTGCGTTTCGAGTTCGAACCCACGGGAGCGCCCGACTTCGCCGTCGGCAAGGGGGCGCCGGGACGGTTGCAGCTATACGTGGATGGCCAACTGGTCGGCCAGGCCGAGGCCCCGCACACGACACCGGCGATGTTCGAGCTCGAGGGCCTGTCCTGCGGCTACGACTCCGGCGCTCCTGTGCTGCCGGATGTCTACCAGGCTCCGTACCAGTTCACCGGCGTGATCCACGAGGTCGTGCTCGACGTGACCGGCGAGCTCATCGAGGACGACGAGTCGACGATGCGCCGGCTGATGGCCCAGCAGTAGGATGTCGACCGTCGGATCGAGAGCCTGCGTGCCAGTCGACTGCAGCGACCCGGACCGCTGCCAGACGATCGCGAGAGAGCCAGACCGGGGGAAGCTTCGGACGGACGCGGGTTGAACCCTTCGGCGGTTCCACCAGTGGGCTAGGCTTGCATCCCAGGCCGGACGACCGAACGTAGGGAGCCATCGATGTTCGAGGAGTTGCTCGCAGACGTCCCGATCGTCGGGATCTTCGTCCTCTTCGCGCTCTCCGGACTGCTCCTCTACGAGCTCGGGTACATCCTCGGTCGCTGGTACCAGAACCGAACGCCGGAGGAGAAGGAGGGCCCCACGGGCATGATCGTGGGCTCGATCCTCGCCCTTATGGCCTTCCTGCTGGCGATCACCATGGGCATGGCCACCGACCGCTACGACACTCGCCGCGCCCTCGTGATGGCCGAGGCCAACGCCATCGGTACCACGTACCTGCGCGCGGGCTACCTGCCGGAGCCGGCCAGCAGCCAGTCCCGCACCCTGCTCGCCGAGTACGCGACGCTGCGAGTCCCGCCGGACGACCTTGCGAAGACGCGTACGCAGGTAGCCGCATCCAACCAGATCCTCACCGAGCTGTGGTCGATCGCACAGGCGTTGGCGATAAGCGACCCGGGCTCGCCGTTGCTTGCGCTTTACGTCGATGCGCTCAATTCGACCATCGATGTCGCGAGCGAGCGGGCATTCGCCGGACTCTCCGTGCGTGTGCCTGACACGGTCCTGTTGCTGCTCTTCATCGGCTCGGTGATGACGCTCGGCATGGTCGGGCTCTCAGCCGGCCTCACAGGACACCGCAGCTTGCTCACGGCCGGAGTCATGATCGTCGTCCTCGGCGCGGTGATCACGTTGATCATCGACATCGATCGTCCTGGGGAAGGCAGTGTGACCGTGAACCAGGCGCCGATCGAGCAGGTTGCGGAGCAGCTCAACCCGCCCGCGCAATAACGCCCGGGTTCCACGCGGGACGGCGCCGTTCGACCGCTGGAGACTCGGGTAGAGGCTCAGGCGCGCCTTAGCTCAACGTGACGGACAGGGCCAGCGCAGTGACGGTGGCTGCGACGACGCCGCTCAGCAGCACGAACTGCCGACCCAGTGAGACGAACGGCTCGCGGTCGGGGGCGGGTGCCTCGAGGTGGGACTCGTACTCGGTGCCTCGATAGCGCTCGGTATATGACGCGATGACCGGGGGCCTGGTCCATGATTCCCCGGCCGGGATGGTCGTCTGGCCCACGCGCACCTCGCGGATGCGGGCATGCAGCGACGGGTAGGCGTGCGTATGGGACATGGCTTGGTACTCCGTGTGCATCAGGTGGAGAGGCCCCTGGATGCCCGCTCGGTACGGCGAGCTGGACTCGTCGTTCCCTAGTTCTACCAGCCGGCGCGCCGAATGTAAGAGCCACCAACTACGCCGGACCGCGACGCACCGACCAATCGTCCGGTACCGTCGTCACCCCACCGGTTACTTCCGGGAGCCGAAGGCGGCGACCAGCGCGCGGTCGAAGGACAGCAGCTCCCCTGCCCCGTACCGACGGCAGACCGTGAGGTGGAGCAGGTCGCGAGCGCCGAGCCCGGGATGTGCCGTCGCGAGGTCGCGCGCAGCAAGCACGTCGGACGCCTCGACCGGCCACGCGACCGTCAGGTCCTGTGCCAGCCGCAACGCCGCGTCGAGCGCATCGTCCCGGCCGACCGGCAGGTACAGGTGCATCAGCTCCTGCAGCACTTCTGCCGACGTGGCCATGGGCCCGTGTCGTTCGAGGCGCTCACGCAACATGGCCTGGGCCGGCTCGCGCAGCGGGTGTGGACGACCCGACGGCGTAGACGAAGACGTTGGTGTCGACGAAGCTGGGACCCACCGCCGGCTACTGAGCCTCGAGACCGGCATGCCGGGAGCGGTCGATGACCTCGAGGTGCTGCTCCCAGTCGGGCTCCGCGCCTGACGCGGTCGCTGCCCGTTCGGCGAAGAAACGGTCGAGGTCAGCGACCGTGGCGATCTCGAGCGGCCGTTCGCTCTCAAGCCGCTCCCGCGCAGCTTCGCGCAGCCACTCGGACAACGACAGCCCTTCTGCGGTGGCCCTGGCGCGGAATGCGTCGCGCTCACGCTCATCGATCACCAGGTGGATCCGCGTGGTCATGTGCAACAACTTATCACATGTGTATACCTAATACACATCATGCCCCTGTCGCGTCCGGCCAGGCAGAACACGGAAAGCAGGGCCGATGGCCGTGTGCGACCCGGTCAGCATCGGTAGTGTCTCGAGCAGGCAGACCAGGCCGGACAAGGAGGATCGATGGAGCTGACCCGGAGCGAGCGCGTGCGGCGGGCATTGACGTACCAGGAGGTCGACCGCCTGCCGACGCAGTTCAACTACACCGGCTCCATGGGCCAGGCGATGGCGGAGCACTTCGGGGTCGATCCGGCCGACCTGCCGGAGCGGCTCGACAACCACCTCGCGCGCCTCGACCTGACGTACGAGCCCCGCTACAGCGAGGATGGCGCCGTCCGCTTCGATTGGTGGGGCGCCGGCCACGACACCCACGAAGAGGGCTACTACATCCGCGTGGCCCCACTCGCCGAGGACAGGGATCTCGACACCTACGATTGGCCCGACCCGCACGATCCGCACCTGCTCGACGAGGCGAAGGCGGTCCGCGAGCAAGTGGGCGACTCCGCCTTCGTGGTGCCCAACGTCGGCTGGGCCCTCTTCGAGCGCGTCTGGTCGCTTCGCGGATTCGAGAACACCCTGCTCGAGCTGGCGCTCGATCCCGCCTACATCGGCGAGCTCATGGACCGCATCGTCGAGATCCGGCTCGTGGTCATCGAGCGCTACCTCGAGCTCGGCGTGGACGGTGCCTACTTCGGCGACGACTACGGTGCCCAGGTCAGCACGCTGTTCAGCCCGGTCACCTGGCGCGAGATCGTCAAGCCCCGGCTGGCCCGCCTGTTCGAGCCCTTCCTCGACCGCGGCCTGCCGGTGATGATGCACTCCGATGGCGACATCGCCTCCGTCGTCCCCGACCTCGTGGAGATCGGCCTGACCGCGCTCAACCCGGTCCAGCCGGAGGTCGTGGACCACCGCTGGCTGCACCGGGAGTTCGGCGGGAAGCTGGCCTTCTACGGCGGCGTCTCGACCCAGACGGTCCTCCCCTACGGCACGCCCGAGGAGGTGAAGGACGCTGCTCGCCGGTGCGTGGCCGACCTGGCGCCGAACGGCACCGGCCTGATGCTGGCGCCCTCGCACCGGATGATGAGCGACATCCCGATGGCCAACATCGAGGCGCTCATGGAGGCCATGGAGGAGTTGGCCTAGCCATGGACCGCAGCCGGCGGGTCGAGGCCCTCACGCTCGAGTTCACCAAGCTGTACGGGGCAGCGCCGACCGCCTGGTTCCGCGCCCCGGGTCGCGTGGACCTGATGGGCAGCCACACCGACTACAACGACGGCTTCGTGGCCACCATGACCGTGGACCGCGACACCTGGATCGTCGATCCGACCGCGGTCCGACCGGCGTGGTCCGCATCGCCACGCTGAACCTGCCGGGCTCGGCGGAGTTCAGCCTCGACCATATCGAGCACGACCCCGCCGCGCCCTGGACCGACTACGTCCGTGGTGCGGCGAAGGTGCTCATCGATGATGGGATCGACCTCGCCGGCTTCGACGGGCTGCTGCACAGCACCGTGCCCTTCGGCAGCGGCCTGTCGTCGTCGGCGGCCATCGAGTCGGTGGCGCTGCTGGCCTTCGCCCACGTCAGCGGGGTGGAGCTCGAGCCGCTCGAGCTGGCGCTGCTGGGCCAGCGGGTCGAGAACGAGTTCGTGGGCGTGGCCTGCGGGATCCTCGACCAGTACACCTCCGTGCTGGGCACGGCCGGGCATGCCCTGCTGCTCGACTGCCGCGCGCTGACCAGCGAGCCGGTGAGCATCAGCGAGGAGCTGGCGGTGGTCATCTGCGACACGCGTGCCCCACGCCAGCTGACCGGCTCCGAGTACGACGAGCGGCGGGCGCAGTGCGAGGCCGGTGCCGCCCACTTCGCGCGGCTTCGACCCGGGCGTCAGGGCGCTGCGAGACGTGAGCCTGGAGCTGTTCGAGGCGCACGAGGCGGAGCTGGATCCGGTCGTGGCCCGCCGCTGTCGCTTCATCATCGAGGAGAACCAGCGGGTGCTGGACCTGGCCGAGCCGCTGCGCACGGGCGATCAGGATGCGCTCGGGCCGCATCTTCGACGCCTCCTGGCTGGGTGCGAACCGGCTGTTCGAGATCGGCGCGCCGTCGATGACGGCCATGCACGAGGCCATGACCGGCGCCCCCGGCCTCATCGCCCGCCGGCAGGCCGGTGCCGGCTTCGGTGGCTGCCTCGTGGCGATCGTCGATCGCTGGAGCCTCGAGGACTTCGCGGAGCACGTCGAGCGGGAGTACTACAGCGCCACCGGCATCGAGGCCAGCGTCTTCGGCGTGGAGGCCTCGGCCGGTGCCGGCCGCATCCCCGTCGGCTCATGACCGAATAAGGCGGCCACTGAGCCGCTGACCGATGACAGGAGCACGTCTTGGGTCGAGACTCAGGTGATCGCCGTCACGGGAGGTCGCCAGTCATGCGTTCCACGTCACTGAGTCGCTCAGCCAAGCGAGGCTCGGTCCGCGCGGCCACGCTGGGTGGCGTCCTGCGTGCGACCTGGCTGCTCCCGCTCGACGTCACGTTCCGCCTCTTCGGCCTGCGCTTCGCGTGGCTGAAGGCGCTCTTCACCTACAGCCCACCGATCCTGCTCGAGTTCCTGGGCCGGCTGCGCGCCGAACGGGCCGCCTTCCGAGCCATCCGTCGCGTGCCCGCCTATGGCCGCCTGATCCGGGAGCGCGGCCTCCACGCTGATGAAGCCTGGCCGCTGGGGATCCTCCACGAGCTGCCCGAGACGGACAAGCACTCGTACATCGACCGCTTCTCGATCGAGGATCGCTGTGTCGATGGCAGGTTCACGTTCAAGGGCACGACCCTCGATGAATCGAGCGGCTCCACGGGCCGGCCGTACGACTGGATCCGCTGCGAGCGGGAGCGGATCATCGCCCATCGCAACATCGGCTTCTTTGCCCGCTACATCTTCGGCGATGCCCCGATGGTGACCATCAACGCCTTCTCGATGGGCGCCTGGGCCGCCGGCATCAACACCGCGCAAGGCATGAACCGGCACGGCGATCGTCAAGTCCACCGGTCCCGACCTCGACAAGATCTTCTCCACGCTGCAGCTCCTGGGCCCACGCTACCGCTACACGATCTGTGGCTACCCACCGTTCCTCAAGCGACTGCTCGAGGTCGGCGATGCCCGCGGCTTCCCCTGGGGCGACTACGAGATCCACGGGCTCGTCGGCGGCGAAGGCATGGCCGAGGGACTGCGCGACTACCTGCTCGAACGCTTCGCCTCGGTGTACTCCGGCTACGGCGCGACCGACCTGGAGGTCGGCATGGCGGCCGAGACACCGGTCAGCGTGGCCGTGCGACGGATCGCCCGCGCCGATCCGGAGGTTCGCGCCGCGCTCTTCGGCGATCGCTCTCGCCTGCCCATGGTCTTCCAGTACAACCCGCTCATCCACTTCCTGGAGGTCAACGACGATTCGGAGGTGGTGGCCACGGTCAGCCGCCTCGACCTGCTGGCACCGCGCATCCGCTACAACGTCCACGACGAGGGTGGCGTGGCTCGCTACCGGCGCGTGCAGAAGGTCCTTCGCGAGCATGGCTACGAGCTGGACCGGCTGGGCGAACACCCGCAGGCGTACGGCCCACGCGGTCCCCTGCCCTGGACGGAGCCGGTGCCCCTCCCGTTCGTGTGGATCTTCGGGCGCCGGGACGCGACCGTCAGCATCATGGGCGCCAACATCTATCCCGAGGACGTGGAGGCCACCCTGTACGCGGAGCCCGAGCTTGCGGCCGCGGTGCGCTCCTTCCAGCTGGCGGTGCTGCCGGACGAATCGGAGACGCCGCGCCCCGGCGTCCTGTTGGAGCTCAACGAGGGAGTCGAGGCCACCGAGGCCTGGCGGCGGCAGTGTGCCGAGCGCATCCGCGACGGGGTCGCGTCCCTGAGCCGCGACTACCGCACCGCGTTGGAGGAGTATCCCGCGGCCATGCAGCCGCTCGTGCAAACCTTCGCCATGGGCAGCGGACCGTTCGAGGGCGACGCCGATCGGATCAAGCAACGCCGGATCGCGGCGGCCGCGGATGTAGCGCCTCCGTCGGACGAGAAGCTCGTCGATCGTGACCGGGGCCCTGGATGCGCTGACCCAGGCGGGCCATGATCGCGGCGAGCGCGGTCAGCGCCACCGGCATCGCGGTCGGCGTCTGCGGGCGTTGAGGTCTCCCCTGCCGCCTGCCACCTTGAGGGCAGCCAACCCAACCCGCGCCCTACGGTTCGGTAGCTGGCTCGTCGGCGGACGGCGGGGTCGGCGGACTCGTACCCGTACGCCTCGCAGTCCTCCTGCGTACAGTCGCCCGACTCTGGCGGATCAGCGCTTCGTCGTAGAACGACGCCGTCCTCGGCGTCGGCACATCTCGCGCGAGGCCGAATTCCGTATCACCGAAGAAGCCGGGCAGATCCGCGCGGGTCGTGTGGTGCGGCGAGCTCCGCAGCTCCTCGTAGTCGCTCGGCTTGAGGCCGAGGTCCGCCTCCAGGCGTGGCAGCTCGTCGCGACTCTCCTCGATCTTGACGATGCGCATCTCCTGCAGGAGACCGTCTCGCTCGCACGGACTCACTTGCGTGCGGAAGTGCACATTGGCGACGTGAAGGTCGATGGAGGCGAGGTAGCTCACGAACTCACGGAAGGTGAATGACGACTCGATGCCGACACGACGCCCCAGGTGATCACCGATGTCGGCGAGGACAGCGCGAGCCTGGATCGGGTCATCCCGCTGCGACAGCTCGCAGAAGTGCAGGTAGGAGCTCACGGCCCGGTCGTAGGGATCGCGCACGAACTTGACGACCCTGGGGCCGAGCGACGGGACCGCAGCCAGCTTCTTGACGTAGTCGGGCCGCTGGTAGAAGACCTCCTGGCGATACGGGTGGGGCCACTTCGCGTAGGCCAGTGCCTCGTCGAGGACACCCTCCTGGAAGAAGAACCACTTCACCGCGAACGTGGTCCCGGCCTTGGGGCTGAAGAGCACGGCCAGCGGCAGCGATTCGGAGTAGAGCGCCACCGGGGCCCGCTGCAGGCTGTCCAGGCAGCGACCTTCCGGGCTGCGCATCGGATCGTCCTGCCGAACCAGTGCACGGCCCTCATGGCCGAGCGGACCCGTCGTGAAGTCGCATCGGGCAATCGTAGCCCGGCGACGGATCGAGCGATTATCCTCTGAGCCATGTCTGCCGAGGCGCCCAACAGTCCCGAGCGCCGGCGCGATGTGCCTCGCCGGCGCAAGCGAGCCCGCGCCCATGATCCCGTTCCGCGAGCGCGCCCGCTTGTATGGGTATGCGGTCTGCTCGTTCGTGCGACAGATAGGACCGGTGCATCTCCTCGGCGAGATGTACGGCAACATCGGCGACCATCTGATCTGGGCGGGCACGGCGCAGCTCCTCGACACACACCATGGTCTCGTATACGAGGCTGCCGATGTCCGAACTGCTTCGAGATCCCGACACGTGGCGTGGCGGAACGCTCGTCGTGCCAGGAAGCGGCGCATGGACGGCAGTCTGGCACGACTGGCTCCCCAGCCTCGTCGCTGACGCATCCACTGCCTTTGAGCGCGTTGTGGTGCTGCCATCTTCGTACGACGTCTCCGTGCCAGTGGTGCTCGACGTCCTATCGCGGCTAAACGTCTACCCCGTTCGCACGGGAAGTCGACTCATACCACCGGATCAAGCCACTCGGCAGAGCCACCCTTGCGCTGGATGCTGCGCTGTACGCCATGGACTTCTCGTCACCCGATCCGGCCCGATCCAGGAGGATATCAGCGGGTCGGTGCTGATCGCGCTGAGGACGGACAAGGACAGCCGACTCGGGAGGATGGCTGGCGTCCCGTAGAACCTCTGAACGACGACATCAGCGTGACTACGAGAAGCCTAGCCGAGTTTCTGGAGCGGATACGGAGCGCCGATGTGGTCGTGAGCGATCGGCTGCACGTGGTCGTCAGCGCGCTGATGCTGGGGAAGTCCGTGCACTTCGTGGATCCTTCGCGCAGCAAGATTTCCTCGTACGTGGACTTCGCGTTCCGAGGCGAGTTCGATCGCCAGCTGAGGCAGCACGACGAGCAATGGCTCGCTGCACAGGGCTTCGTAGAGCGAATTGAGGCATGACCACGTCTCGCATCGTCGGCTATGTGATGGCACGCGATGAGTGGCCGCGTCTTGCGCTAGCCATCACACACGCATTGGCGAACCACGTAGACCATGTGCTGGTGCTGGACCATGCCAGCACCGACGAGACTGCAACCGGCCTGGGGCATCTGGAGCGCGCATGGCCGGGCCGTCTGTCGGTCTACCGGCTCGATGACCCCGACTACAGCCAGGAAGCAGCGACGGCACTGATGGCGCGCGTCGGTCGCTTCGCGGAGCACGAGTGGGTGTACGTGTTCGATGCGGATGAGTACCTGCTCGCACCGCGCGGACAAGGCCTCCGCGACATCCTCGCCGACGTGCCCCCCGACGTAGACGCCGTGAGATACGAAGTGCACAACTGGGTCGCTCCGAGCACCTTCGATGATGCCGACCTTGCTCGCTACGACGAGATCCGGTATCGGGCGCGACCGAATATCTTCGCCGAGGTGCCGGGAGAGATCCTGGCCGATGAGATCGAACGCGGGAACATGAACTACTTCGATGCCCGGTTCGAGTCCAAGATCATCATGCGTGGGCACCGCGCGAGCTGGATCAAGGCTGGCGCCCACGACCTCAAGCACACCCAAGGAGTGCACGAGATCGATGAGCCGGCGAGCCGGCTCCGGGCGGCCCATCTACCTCTGCCGAGCCGGAGGCAGGTCGCGCTGAAATCCCGGCACGGCCAAGCCCTCATCGATTCCCACCTGCCGCGCTCGCATGGCTGGCAGAACCAGATGTTGCGTCGAATGGAACAGTCGGGGCGGCTCGATGACTTCTGGGCCAGTCACTCGATCCCGGCCGACGGCGAGCAGGGAGTCTCGAACATGCCGCCGACGACGGAGCCAGACGGCGCCCTTGCCGAAGCCCTCGAACCATCCATCAAGATGCTCATCGGCGAGGCAGAGGAACCGAGCGCCAGTTGCCTCCGACATGCCCGTAGAGCGCACACGGGTACCAGTCGGTTACGCGGTACAGGCTATCCGTTTCCTTACAGGACCTCTGCGACTCGACGGCAGCGGAACGGGATACGGTGATGGCCGAGCGGGACCAGGCGATCGCCGAGCGGGATGTCGCGGCTGCCGAGCGCGACGGGCGATGGCTGAGCGAGACGCCATCGCTGCCGAGCGGGACATCGTGATGACCAGTCACATCTGGCGATGGACTGCGTGGTATCGCAACCTGATGGCGAGGCTCCGACACAGATAGCCCAGTCGCCTGCCCGTCGGCGGGAGGCCGTCAGCCCAATGAGATTCCGCCGGGCGTCCGCAACCCGAGATGCGTGATCAGGGCATCCAACTCGAGCCGGGTGACATCGTCGAGCGGCGGATATGGCCGTCGTGGCTCAGCGTGGTCCATCGCGCCGCGTATCGTGTAGATGAGCTTGCGCAGCGGCAAGTTCAGCCCGGGCTGGTTCTCGTAGCGGATGAGCGGCAGGTAGCGGTAGAACGTGTCGCGCGCCGCCTCGATCTCGCCCGCCCGGAAGTCTCGGTAGATCGAGACGAGGATCTCCGGGAAGCCGAAGCCGGTCATCATGCCGACCGACGCCGCGCTGGAGCTCCTCGAGCATGAAGTTGCCACCGAGCCCGCCGAAGATGCGCACGTCCGGGTTGGCCGCGAGGATGGCCGTGACCTTCTGGGCCGTGGGGTCGTCCTCCAGCTTGAGATAGCGCAGGAGGGCACGTCGGCCGCCAGCCGGCCGATGAACGCCGGGGTCATGAACACCCCGGAGCTGGCGGGGAAGTCCTGCACCACGATGGGCACGTCCACCGCCTCCGCCAGCGTCTCGTAGTGGCCGCGCACGGCAGCCTCGTTGGGCCGGTCCATCCGCGGCGGGCGCGACGAGCAGGCCGGCCGCGCCCCGCGACGACCGCATCACGCGCGTAGGCGACGCACGGGTCGGTGCGCCGCGGCCGTGGCGCCGACCACGACCGGAACTCGACCGTCGGCCGACCTCCGACGGTGACGTCGATGACCTGGGAGCGCTCGGCCTCCGACAGCTTGGCCGCCTCGCCCAGGAACCCGAGGATGGTCAGCCCGTCGACGCCGGTGCTCGATGATGAAGTCGATGAGCCGTCGAAGGCTGGCGCTCGTCGACCGCGCCGGCCTCGTCGAACGGCGTCGGCACGATGTTGTAGATGCCCTCCACTGGTCCCCCTCGTGGTCTCGATGGTCGGTCACGGCAGCGCGCGGACCATGCCGCCGTCCACGGGCACGATCGCGCCGGTGACGTAGGAGGCGGCGGGTGAGAGCAGGAACGCGGCGACGCGACCGATCTCGGCGGTGTCGCCGTAGCGGCCGAGCGGGATGGTCGCCTCCGTCTGCCGGCGGACCTCCTCGATGGTCTGGCCGGTCGACTCGGCACGGGCGCTGTCGAGCTGGCGGACGCGGTCGGTCGCGAAGCGGCCCGGCGCCACGCCGTTGATGCGGATCGGCGCGATCTCGAAGCCAAGGTTCTTGATCAGCCCGGCAAGGCCGGGGCGGAGGACGTTGCTGGTGGTCAGGCCCGGGATCGGCTGGCGCACCGACGAGCTGAGGTTGATGACGATGGCTGGATCGCTCCCCTCGCGCAGGTGCGGCAGTGCGGCGCGGATGAGTCGCAGCGCCGACTGCAGGGTGCCGTCGATGGCACGCTCCCACTCCTCCTCGCCGAGCGTCTCGAAGGTCCCCGCAGGCGGGCCGCCGGAGTTGACCACGAGCAGGTCCAGCCCGCCGAGCTGGTCGACCGCCGCAGCGACTGCGGCGACCGGGCCATCGGGCGTGGCCAGGTCGGCGACCACGAACGCGCCACCGAGCGGCGCGGCCTCGATCCTCGAGCGTCTCGCCGGTCGTGCGGCCAGCACGATGCGCGCGCCCTCGGCCGCCAGCTCTCCGGCGATCCCGGCGCCGATGCCGGACGCGCCGCCGCCGACCAGCGCGCGCTTGCCATTCAGCCCCAGGTCCACCTTTCGCCTCCCACCGCTATCCGAACCGCGATGCCCTCAGCATACGGGGCATCGGATCGTGTTTGCGAGTGCTGCGCGAGGAGAACCCGATGCTCACGACCCCGCAGCGGCTTGTGGTGGATGCGTCAGCGACGTCGCCACTCAGCCCGGCCGGGCCTCGCGACGTCTGCTCGGGGTGATCACGCGCCCCTCGGCTCTGCCGAAGCGGCGGTAGTGAAGCAGTGGATCCAGGCCCGACTCGCGCACGTCTGGATAGCGCTCGAGGTAGGTGCGAACGTCGAATCGGGGACCAGGGTCCCGGCTCTCCCAAGAGCCATGCAGGAGGTAGTGACTGAGCGGGTCCAGACCGAGGCGCGAACGTCGGGATAGGTCTTCAGGTACCAATCCGTATCGAACAACTCGTTGGGGTCGTGTCCATCGCGGCGTGAGCCCCGCGCCGCCAGTGACGCCAAGATCGCAACCGCCCGTCCGGCACGCCCGCGTATGCGCGCTGGTACCAGACCGCGTCGAATAGCGGGTTTGGCAAGCCGAGCCGGATACCGACCCCGAGGGCCAGTCGGATCAGGCGATGACTCCGCCGCTGCCTGGGACGCCGCCTCGAGCGATCGGTAGGCGATGTGGATGCCTCTTGGCTTGGCGCGTCGAGCCGTGTCGTCTGTTCTGGCGGATGGTCGGCCCGCAGATCCCTGACGCGCTCCCGCAACATCGCTACCCACGCATCGTTCAGGCCATCGCGCTCGACGAACTCGAGGATGCTCTCCAGTTCGACGATCTGATTTTCGGACGTCACTGACAACGAGGGGATGCTTCCGGGGTCGAACGGTGTGTCGAAGCACTCCGGCGCCGGCACGCCGGCCGCGAGGAAGTTCAGCCGCGTTCGCACGCACTTCTCGCACGTTCCGCAGTTCCGGCCCTGGTCTGGGCCTGCCCAACAGACCTTGAGCGTCCGCCTTGCGACAGAGTTGCCCGCGATCACTGCCACTTTCTCGGTCCTCGAATACCCTGCGCCCTCATGGACGATGTCGAAAGCACCACCCGACAACAGGTAGTCCGTGGCAGGGGTCGAGCCCCAGACGGGCAGCTGCCGATTGTAGGGCTCACCGCTTCCGATAAGGCCGTACTCGAAGCGGTCCGAAAACTGGTGCAGGACGCAGGCGAGCTGCGCCCCGAACGAGTGCTCCCAGTCCTGTGCGAGCTGCTCCCTGATGTCCGTTCGCACGACGTGCACGCGGAGGTCGAGCGAGTCGGTCAGGGGCTTCGTGCGCTCGAGCAGCGCCTCGAACGCTGCAGTGTTCTGCCTGGCGACGTCGAACCCCTGGACGAGGACCACGTCGGCGAGCGGATACGAGGCCCTGCCTAGCTGCCCGGTCGCGTGGCGCAGGGCCAGGAAGGTGCCATCGACTCCGCCGGAGAAGGCCGCGATCGCTCGTGCAGGCTGGTGCGGATCCCTCGCTGCGCGACACTCGGCTTCGGACACCACGGCCTCGGGGATGATCTCGACAGGCCGGTATCGGTCCGGCCGCCACGAGTGCCAGGCCTCACCGAGGATATGCACGTTGCGGAGGGCCCTCGCCGAGACCGGACCCTTGACCACGATCCGGTCCACGTGTTCGAGCGCCAGCAGAAGTACAGCCAGAACGTAGCCATCGAGGACACGCGGCTCCGAAGCCGGCAGGTCGTGATGGAAGCTCACGCGGCGAACCGACCCAGCGCTGCCCGGCAGTGCTCCATGGACGCCGAGTACGAACGTCGTCCCGCCCTGTTCCTCTCTACTGATCAAAGTCCAGGGTGAGCTGGCGCATAAACTTGCCTCCTGGCCAAGGTGGCTCGAGTGTGACATCGGAGACGCTACCGCATCCTCGTCTCGGGCCAGTCCTGGCCCATTGCCGGCCCCCGCTCTGGCACCATCCGTCCGGGGCTGCCTGTACCCCCAGCGTCGAGCCGCGACAGCGGCGGAGCCGCCCCGCGAGCGGTGCTACGGTGAGCGCCACCGGAAACAGCAGACCCGGCCATCGGGCGCTCCCTGGCCGACGACAGCGACGAGGTCCATATGTCCCGAGATCTTCTCGAGCGAACGCTCGGTCCCGCAATCCGCGACCAGCAGACGGTCACCCCGGATGGGGTCGAGATCGCACCATTGCTCGATGGCATGTCGATCCATCGATCTCCGACGCACACAGATGACCGTGGAACGCTGACCGAGATCGTGGACGCGCGCTGGGAGTGGCATCCGGACCCACTGGTCTACGCGTACTACCTCACCGAACGGCCGGGCCACGCCAAGGGCTGGGCTCTACACAAGGAACATCAGGACCGCTACTACCTGATCCGTGGCGAGCTCGAGCTGGTGCTGTACGACGTTCGACCGGACTCCGCGACGAACGGAAACCTCTGTAGGCTGGTGCTCGCGACCGTGATCACTTCATCGTCAACATCCCTGCCTTCGTCTGGCACGCGTCGAAGAACCTCGGCACCGAGGACGCATCGTGGTCAACTTCCCGACCACGCCGTTCGACCACGACGCCCCGGACAAGTACCGACTGCCGCTCGACACACCGCTGATCCCGTACTCGTTCGGCGACACGCCCGGCTGGTAGCCCGGGTCCGACCGCGGCGTGCAGCTGATGAGCCCGCGCTTCAGCGTCCTGCTGCCGACACACGACCGTGCCGACGTCGTCGGATTCGCGATCGAGTCGGTCCTCGCTCAGACTGAACTCGATTCGAGTTCCTGGTCGTCGGCGACGGCTGCAAGGACGACACCGCGGCGGTCGTGGAGTCGTTCGAGGACGAGCGGATCCGCTGGTTCGACCTGCCGAAGGCACCGAACTTCGGATACGCCAACCGCAACGCTCGCCCTTCGCGAGGCGACTGGCGAGCTGGTGGCCTTCATGGCCCACGATGATCTGTACTTTCCTGACCATCTGGAACGCATGGGCCGACGTTCACCGACCCGGGAGTCGAATGGGCCTACAGCCGACCGCTGTGGGTCGACGACGACGGCACGACCGTTCCGTTCGCTGTGGACCTGCGGCGGCCCGACGCCTTCGACTGGTTCATGGAAGTGGGCAATTCCATCCCGGCCTCCTGCGTGGTCCATCGCAGAACTTGCCTCGAGCGCTACGGCTTTTGGCCCGAGGAGGTTCCCGAGGCGGGGGACCTGACGCTTTGGCGGCGCATCGTCGGCCCGTCCGGGGCGCGAACCTGGCGTACGAGCCCACCGTCACATGCCTCCACTTTCGCGCGCACTGGAGGACCGGGCCCACATGGGGGCCGCCGCCGCTCTCGGACTGGCTGGAGTCTGCGGATGGCGACTGGTGGCCAGAGGACCTGCTCCTGCGGGTGTCCCGATGGGATCGCGCCGCAAGCACATGTGTGGAGCCTGATCTCTCGTGACCGCGAAGGCTGGAGCCGACGTGTGCGCAAGGCGACCGTAGACGTCGTGGATGGCTTCGCCTGGGACTGGCCCAGCTTCGGGAGCGGCTGCTTGAAGAGACCAACCAGACAGACGCGCTGCGTGCCGAGGTCGCCTCTCACTCTGCTCATGAGCAAGACTTGGTCCGACGGCTAGGACAGACTGCGAGCGCAGATCGAGGCCATGCAGAACTCGACCTCGTGGCGCACCACGGAGCCCTTCCGTGCGGTGGGCAGGTTGGTCCGCGAGCCGTGAGGAAAGGAGACACTTAGCACCGCTTCGACCAAGGGCGAACGGTTTCCGCGTCGCCCGAGTTCCCGGCGCTCAGTGGAATCCGCGGATAGGTCGTCGCAAGCGCCTCGGGCGGGTGCGACCCCCGATGGCGGTGAGGGGAGGTCCATAGTTATCCGAGCATGAGTTCAATCCCAAGGTCCTGAGCCGGGCGACCTCCCGAGGGTCCGTGGAAGGCACGCGACCGCGAGCACCGCAGCGCCCGCCGCAACGGCTACCTCTAGCGCCGCTGGGACACCCGCGTGGGCACCGTCGGCATATCTGCGCCCCGGTCCACGACGACCGGTACTTCCGGACTTGCTCGAGCCAGCACTCGACCTCGTGGCATCGCGGCCGCACGACGAGCAGTTCCGCCTCCACCAGCACGCCCTCGCGCTATGCTCTGACCGACGACACTCACGCAGTGAAAGGCGACTGGACGACCTAGACTGCAGGACCGTTGGCTGCCGACACCACGGTGATGCCAAACGCGAAGCGGATGTGTATGAGTGATGACGTGGCGTCTGCGCCGGCAATTCCGAGCAGACTGCGAGTTGGGTTGGCGGTCCTCGCTATTGGCTGGATTGGGTTCGTTGCCCTGAAGGGTGCTCGCCTAGCTTGGTATCTCGCAGTCAGGCCGATGCTGACTGGGCGGGGGGCGGGCGGCGACGAGCCTGGTGGGACGAGAAGCTGTCGATGTTCGCGACCGCAGGCTTGGTCCTTCTGGCATGCACCAGCCTGACCCTCATCGTCTGGCGCATCCGACCGGGAGCGACGCTGGCGGCAGCTTCCGTGGCGCTGGGATTGATCGTGGTCATAGCAGCCCTTATCACCGGCTCGCTAGTAACCGTGGCTATCGTCTTCGGCATCGGTGTCATCGCATGGCTCGTCGGTGAGGCACTGGTGGGTCATCTCATGCCCCCATCGAACCCATTTCCACTTCGTGCAGTTGTCTGTTTCGCGGCGGGCAACACAATTCTCGGCCTGGTCCTGCTCGTCCTTGGATCGCTCGGTCAGCTGAATGCCGGAGCACTCGCCATCACGCTGGTGGTACTAACCCTCACGGCTCTCGTCGTCACTCTTCGTCGCACCAAACGCCAGCCGGGAACAGGATGTGTCGCTCACGGTCCTGTGCCCCTCTGGGAAGCACTGGTGATGGGTGTGGTCAGCGGAATGATCGGGTACGCGATGCTTACGGCTCTCTCACCCGAGTGGATGAGCGATCCGGTGAGAGTACACCTGCCGCTGGCTCGCCAGATTTGGCAGACAGGGACGACGTGGCAGACGGGACGACGTCAGGTATCACGTGGGCGCCTGCCGAATTCTGCCATTCACGCTCAGCTGATGTCTATCGTGGGGTGGGCGGTAGGTGGAGACATCGGTGTGAAGCTCAGCCACTCACTAGTGGGCCTCGCGACGATTGTTGGCGTCGGCTCGCTGGGTTGGCTCCTTGCGGGCCGTACCTCGGCCTTGCTCGCGGGTACCGTGTTCGCTGCAATTCCCATCGTCCAGTGGGAACTTGGCCACGCATATGTTGACCTGTATCGCGGGCCGTTGTCTGTTGCAGCGCGGGCGATCGCGGTCCTCCTTTGGCAACGGACCGGCCGACGCCCGATGCTGGTCCTCGGAGGTGCGCTCGCCAGTTTCGCGTACGTCTCCAAGGTTGTCAGCGCCACCGCGGTCGCTGGACTTGTGATCGCCCTCGCAGTCGTAGGCCGCGAAGGCTGGAGTCTGGGCCGGAGAGTTCGACAGGTCGCCACCTTCTCTGTGGGTGCGCTTCTGGCACTTCCTTGGATCGTCTGGGTGTTCCAACGAACAGGCTCCATCCTGGGCCTCGACTACGCGCTGGGTGCACTCGGTCCTCTCTTGGAGCCAGGGTCTTCGAGCGGCATCGGCAACCTGGCCGAGTTCGGCGTCGGGCGCAGTCCGCTGAGTATCCTGACACTTCCCTGGGCGGCGACATTTCAGGGCAGCCTGTTCAACGAAGGCGGAGCGGGCAATATCGGGATCCTGTTGCTGATGTTGCTTCCATTGGCCGTATTCGCGCCGAGACGCGCAGCAGCGCCTTCATCGCTGTTGCTGCAATCGTCGCGTATCTGGGGTGGGCAGTCAGCGCTCAGTACTTCCGATACGCGATACCGCTTCTGGCACTGACCAGCGCCCTTATCGGCGCAGGGATGGCTAGCCTATTGATCAAGTTGTCGACAGCTAGTGTCGAGCGCCGTTTCTTGGCCATACCACTCGTCGGCCTCCTGGTAGTTGGCCTCGCTATCACTCCCATGCTTTCGATGACGAATTGGCTCTTCCGCATGTCGCCCCAATTCTTCACGGGCGAAGTCGACAGGGACGAACTCCTCGCGGCAAATGTGAACGGTTACAGGGTCTTGGATCGGTCGAGCGCTTTCGTCGGCCCTGGCAAGGTGCTTGCGTGGGTTGGACATCGCGACATCCCGCAAATCTTCAGTGAAGCGATGGTGCGTGGACTATCAGTCCCGATCGCTGATGGCACCACAGAGCAGGTCTTGAGCAACATCCGCATCAATGGCGCGTCGTATTTCGTGTGGGATCGTGATACAACAGATGTCGACGCGTGGCGCTCACCGTTGCTGTCGTTGGCGTTCCTGCGAGACCACACCAAGATTGTGTATGCCGCCGACAATGCATACCTCTTCGAGCTACACGACGACCCGGCTGATCGATGGGGCTTCGACGATTCGACCTCTCTGGTCACAATCGGCGCCGCTCACCGAGGCTCCTCCTAGGCCCGGTGAAGGCGCACCGGTCCTTCGAGAGGATGTCGAGTTACAGGCGGGTGACGCGCTGCAGTACTCAGTGCCCGTCGACGCTTCATCTCCTTACCTGCTCGTCGCCCATGCGCGTTGCGATGAACCGGACGACCGACTGATCTTGGCGATTTCTTGGGGTAGCAGCGACGCGCAGGTCGGGCTGGAGTGGCAACTGGTCGTGCCGGGCACTGAGCCCAGGACCAATTCCTCTGGGCGATCTCTCCAAGTACGGCGACCAGCGCCGAGGTTCAAGTCTGGCGTGGAGCGACAGCGTGTGCACGGTCAACACGTCTCGCTCCATGGACGCGAGCAGACCTCGAGGGACTAAGGACGCATGGCCGTGCGGTGGGGAGCTTGTGGCTCCTAGCAGGGACCTCCACCTGGCCAACGAAACCCAGGCTGGCTCTCGTAGCTAGCGGATGAGCCGAGGCACTGGTGCGACAGATATCCCTCCCGGTCAGCGGGTAGCAAGAATCGCGATCTGTGGGTCTCCGAAGTACCGGAAGCGCTCCGACCAGTAGGTCATGATCGCAGCGCTGCTGAACCCGGCTTCACGCAACTGGTCGAGAACCTGCCAGCCGTACCATCGGTAACAGAGGGATCCACCTTTAGGATCCATCGGGTTGCCGTGATACTCCGGTTCCATGAGATGGGTGACCTTACCCGAGGATGACATGAAGGCCCGTACCAAGTTGTCACTACGTGCGATGTCTGTGGGTGCCGTCATGAGCAGCATTCCACCGGATCGAAGCGTCCGTGCCATCTCAGAGAATGCCAGGGTCTCATTGGGCACGTGTTCGAGCACGTCCAGCGAGACTAGTCATGTGGAACGAGGCATCCTCATAGGAGAGCGCCTGCAGTTCTCGTGCGGCACTCCGTCGACATACGATGTGCCGCCCATCACGTCAGGCCCGAGATATTCGCTGCCAACGGCTAGCGGGTACTCCTGCGAAACCAGCCGGTAGAAGTCGGTCACGAACTCAGTCAGGTATATCTTTGATGACGACTTCGGCTGGTCTCCTGTCGCAACAGGTGATAGGCGGCGCGTTGGCGATTGATGAAGCCGCATGTGACGCACACCAGGTTCTCACGCCAGTTCGGACGACGCGTCCGTGCTCCCTGAGCCGATTTGCATGCAGGCCGCTCGTTCTGAATGACTGCTCCGAACCGCAGACGACACAGAAGCCATCCAGGTGAAACGTGTCCTCGACCGGAGTGCTGGCTGACTATGGCCGATCGCTCCTCTACGGTTTCCGAGGCACTAGCCAACCACGCTGTGTATTCGGCGCGCGCATGCCACGCTGTCACAGAAAGATGCGGCACAGTCAGCGGCGGCGTTCCTCGGACCCACCCACCAGCAGAAGATGTGGTGGGCTTCTCGCCCAACACGCGCGCCTCCGAAATAGTCCTGAAGTAGCTATGGGCATTACCGATGACCATGCGCCGATACTCGGCCAGCAGATCGGCTGCTGCCCTACGTTGCGAGCGTCCAGAAGTCTGCTGTGGCTGGTAAACACCGCATCATCCTCAACGCGGCTCCCGCTGAATTGGAAGAATCTAAGCGGCTCACCGTTGACGTCCCACTGGTCACCGCGCGTCGAAGTCGTCGTTGGGGCAGGTTCCAGTACCCAACACTGTAGCCAGGATGTCTTAGGAGGCTGCAGCTCTCGATGAGGGCCGGGAACATGTCTGTCCACTCGCGGTCGACGACCAGGTCTGCCTCGGGGCTGCGGGCAGAGCCACTCATCAGCCGCCGGGCCCACCACCACGTGATCCGCCGGACTTCAGGCGTGTCAGACAAACAGTAGAAGCCGGGATTGTAGATACCCAAATGAAAGATCTGCGAGTCATCGAACTCAGCGTGCTCCGCTGGCTCGGTGATGGATGGAGTAAGCACGCAGCCAACACCGTCCTCGAGCATCCCGATGAGTTCGTCGAACCGCGAGACTACGTAGATGTCCGGGTCGAGGTAGAGCACGGCCGAGCCTGGGTGTCGATCGAACAGCAGCTGGAAGGTGAACGGCTTAACGATGCTTGCGAGCTCTGTCGCGTAGAACGCGCAGTGACCCTGTCGGGATCGGGCAACCCGATCTCACCGACCGACAGGACCGTGAACGGGAACGCCGCGACATCGATGCCCTCGCCACCGTCCATGAGCACGACATAAAACGTGGCATCCGGATGCTGTCTTGAGAACGTCTCATGGAGGGTAACGGCGTAGGCGATGGTGCTGCGCCTACAGATCCCGATTGAAAGCGATCATTCAGCGCTGCCCAACCTAGACCCCCGAGTCGGAGTGTCCACCGTAGCACCGGGGAGCGGCGCCCCGACATCGCGGAGGATCAGCCGGAGCCTCTCTTGAGCTTTGCGGGTGGAGGTGTGTGTGTCGATCCAGCGAAGCCCTGTGTCCCCCAGTCGCCGCCACGCCTCCTGGTCTTCGTGAACACGAACCACCTCGTCCACGAAATGCCGCTGCACTCTCAGCCACGACAATGCCCGTCAAGGCAGGATCCATCCCCTCAGCAGCCACCTTCGATGCGACACACGGCACACCGAGGGCCATGCTTGAGAGCACCTTTCCCTTCATGCCGGCGCCGTACCGCATCGGTGCGACGGTGACGCGCACCTGCTCAAGCCAGGGGGTCAGGTCTTCCACGTGGCCTACGGTCACGAAGCCCTCGTCTGGTCGCAGGCTGAGTTGGCAGGCAGGTCGGGACCGATTGCGTAGAAGTTCGCATGCGGCAATCTCTGGCGTATCGCGGGCCAGACGTCGTCGAGGAAGTACTCGACTGCATCCAGGTTGGGCGGGTGCTGGAAGCCGCCGACGAATGCGACGCCCGACCTCGACTCGAAGTCAATTGACCTCCCAACTGCATCCTGGATCAGCGGACACCAGTACACGCGAGCCCCGGGCGCCAGCGATGCGAGAAGGTCTCGTTCGACACTGGAGACAACGATCGTGGCGCTGGCCAGGCGGCGAGCCACATGGACCTCGAGCTCCTGAAGGCTGGCAGCAGCGTACATGCCCGGTCGATCGCCGGCCAACTCGGCCAGTCGCCGCTCTCGCAGGAAATCAGATCCTGAGTGAGGAAGACGGTCTTCGCATGCCTGCAGA
Source organism: uncultured Chloroflexia bacterium (assembly GCA_963731995.1). Taxonomy (GTDB): domain Bacteria; phylum Chloroflexota; class Limnocylindria; order Limnocylindrales; family CSP1-4; genus JAFMJV01. The sequence goes on along the minus strand of CAVSXV010000004.1, from coordinate 103,975 downwards.
AGAAGGTGACGTCATCGATGAGCAGGCCGCCCGCCGACACACGAGAAAGAAGGGCCACGTCGATTTGGTGGCCTTCGCGACGCAAGAATTCGATGAGATCCGTTCGCGGCCAGTTCCTGCGTCCAGGGTAGTCACCCCAGTCGAGCGGAGGGCATCCTTGTACCCTCCATGTCCCCGGTCAGGGGCAGCACTGACGAAGACAACGTGGTAGTCGAGGGATTGAAGCAATCGAATGTACTGTGCGGTGAGCACCGAGCCGGCATCCCGGTCGGGGGCCGGGTACTTGCCATCGACGACGAGCGCAACCGGGTGATCCTGGAATCTCGCCGAACACCTCGCTGGCTAGCGGCAACCGACGTCGCGAACGAGAGTGCGCTGTACGACGCCATGCATCGGAGATGGGTTCGGATCCGCGGACTCCCCTGAAGCGTGGCGGGCTGACCTACCGTGCGGAGCTCGACCTTCCGCTTCTCCAATGCGGAGGAAGTGAAGGATGGATCGAGGCCGGACGCAAGGACATCCGGATATCGCTCCACATACCAAGTCCGTGTCGAAGCGCGGGCCCGGATCGCGACCCTCGGCAGATCCGTAGTAGTGGTAATGGTCGAGGGGGTTCAATTTGCCTGCGGCCACATCTCGATAGCGGGATAGATACCAGCGAGTGTCGAAGTAGGCATTCGGATTGCGGCCCTCAGCTGATCCGTGTCGTCGGTAGTGGCGCTCTGCACCAGTGCCACGCTGGTCCACATCAGGGTACCGAGTGAGGTACCAAGACCGATCGAACAGCGGGTTGTGCCATAGGATCGCCACGAGGGGTTGCGGAACTACTCGAAGGACCGCCCGTCCAACACTGGCCCAAGCGTGTCGTACCTGACGTCGCAAGGCCGCTGACACTGAGTATCGGGATGCGGCCTGTCGCGACGCAAGTGCAGCCTCCAACTCCCGAATCTCCAGCTTGGACTCGCGCTGGATATCGTCAAGTTCTGCCCGCAGCCGAAGCATGCCGTCGCGGAGCTGCTCGGCGTCGATCGGTACCGCATGGTCGGCACTCGCGGTCGGCGGACGATCACGCATCAGCGGTCGCCTGCCAAGTACAGCATCGTCGCCCATTGGCCAGAGCCTGCGAATGACTCCCACTCTGCGCACCGGTGCACAGAGGACCGATGGGATCGGCGAACATGGACCAGAGGGTAGCATCGCCAACGTTGGCGGTAGCTGCCCGACGTGGTACCGCTACGATGCCCGCCTCGGGACGCCCGCGCTTGACACCATCGGGTCCTTGGCCGCTATGCCGGTCACACCGGCCATCTCGAGTGTGTGGCGCCATCGGGCTCTGCCCTGCTCGAACCCGTAGTGATGTTCGGCAAGCCGTTGTGAAGCCTCCGACGCCTGCTGCCACAGGTCGTTGTCGGAACTCAACCTCGCGAGATGGGCGACAAGATTATCCGGTGTCTGAGCTACGAGGTCGTTGTCACCCAAGGTCCGACCCTCGGCTCCACCCGGAGGTGCCAGCAACACCCAGGGCAGGCCCCGTGAGGCAGCGACCGCGATGGCAGGCGACCAACCATGGCCGGCGCCAGCAAGGACGACCATGAGGCAGGACTCGTCACAGATATCCTGCAAGCGGCTCCCGTCGCTCACGAAAGTCAGCCCTGGGTCGTCTGACAGCGAGTCGGCGATTTGCTCCCAACCCGCGCCAAAGACCGTCAGCTCGAGCGACTGGCCACGTTCGCGCAATAGCGGCCCCGCTCGCTCTGACAAGAACTCCACGGCCGCTCGGTCAGCGGGTTGAGCGCCTTCTCCGATGAAGGCCATACCGCGACGGCCGTGCGGCGTGGGTCGATGTGATGGCAGATCCACGACTACGGCACCAGGGCGACGGGTGGGGAGTGGGGTACTGCGACTGACAGCTCGCGCTCTTGGTCAGCGCGCGAGAGAAGGAGGTCGACTCCGGCAGCCTGGACATGAGATGCGTCATCGAGGTCACTACTCCGCTCGCCACTCGAAGGGCCCAGCGCGGCGCGAGTGTTCATTTCGATGTCCCCGAGCGCAAACCAGCCTAGTAGCTTCGCTCGCGTAGCCAGCCGACGCACGTGTTCCGCTATCCCGTCGGGAACTGAGGAGTCCACGAATAGGACAACATCGAGCTCGGGCCCACGCTCAGCGAGGAGACGCAGCAGGCCCTTGAGGTGCGGCTGGGCGAGCACCTCCACCCTATCCGCTGAGAATCGCCTATCCGTGCGCTGGACGCAGCTGACGACACGGCAGCCCATGTGACTGAGTAGCCCAGGGACTGGAGGATCCGTGCTTCCTGGATAGCTTGATGACCGTGTGAGTAGTCAGCGGCGCTCGGAATCGAACTCGCCACCATCAGGGCTCGTCCATTCCCAGTCCAATGATCGGCAGCCAGGCGTTGCCAAAGGCCGAACGGCGGCTGGCGCGCGAAGGCGTCCGCCCACTTGGCCTTGAAGAGTGGTTCGTTGAGCTCCTGGTACCGCTTCATGCCGGTGCTCGTGTCCGTGCCACCAGTCATGCCTTCGTGGTGGACCACGACCGAGTGCGGGGCGTATACGACCCTCGAACCAGCTAAACGCACCTTGAAGGCCAAGTCCGTGTCTTCGAAGTAGGCGGGCGCGAATTCTCTGCTGAAGCCACCCACCGTTCGCCAGACCTCGCGGTCGATGATCATCGCGGCACCACTTACATAGTCAGCCTGCCGTGTGTATAAGAATTCCGGTTCGTCGGGGTCCATCCCGCGATCCGTAGTTGAACGGATCACCGGTGGACCATACGATGCCGCCTGCCTCTTGAAGCCGTCCATCTGCGTACACGAGCTTGGAGCCCACGAGGCCCACATCGGGGAAGCTAAGGAACACACTGATGGCCTCGTCAAGCCAGCCATCAGTGGGCTCACAGTCGTTGTTCAGGAAGCCGAGGTATGCGCCACTAGCCCGACGCGCGCCAGCTCCGCACGCGCGGAGGAAGCCGCCATTCTCCGTCTGAGTCGCGACCGTGATCCCGTCGACCTGAGCCAGGAGAGCCTGGGTCGCATCGGAAGACGCATCATCCACGATGATGACCTCGTATGCCACCTCGGTACGCGCGGCTCGGAGGGTTCGCAGGCATTCGTAGGTCAGTCGCCACTTGTTGAACACGGGGATGACGATAGAAACCAGAGGGTCGGACGACCTTGGAAAGGACAGCGGCGCGAGGCGCACGAGTTCACGCGCAGACTCTTTGTTCATGCAGAACCCGGCAGGAGGATTTCGACTACGTCAGCGCCCCTTGCCCCAGGAGAGTCTCCATGCAGCCTGCTCACGCTCAGGCCTCGAAGATTTGCCAAGGTATGCCGTCCGGGATGAGGAAGCCCGCTTCAGCCAGTCGAGCGCGGCCTCGTGGAATTGAACGTCCAAGTGGTTCAGTTCCCGAATGCGCGCCACCGTGGCAGGGTGAATCTCCTCCAGGGCCGGTCGCTTGGGATTCGTGTTGACCCGGCTGACCGTTGGGAGGTCTCGGCCGACGATCCGGCTGCAACACCAAGGTGCTGCCAACCATGTCCTCGGTCACCAGGAGAGCAGCGAAGTCTCGCTCCACGTTCTCCATCGCTCGATCGAAGAGGTCTTCCGTGCACGCGCCGAACGGGATGGGTCCGCCCCCTGCCACGTGTCGGATCATGAGATTGTCTGTCGCGATTCGCTTCTCGCCAAAGACCCAGTCCTCCAGGGAGATCCTCCTCCAGCGCAGTCGCCAACGTTCACGGTGGCCTCTGCTGCCGAAGCGGACTCCCGGAAGGTTGCGGAAGTGGTAGTACAACGACACCACTCGGTCCACTGGATCACGAACCAACGTCGCATACTTGCAGGGCCGATCGATCTTCTTGGTGAAGACCATACGGGAAGTGCCCCATGACCAGCCTGAGGCGCTGGAGTGACTCGCGCTCGAGGGCCTGCGAATTGCCCGGGAGTCAGAGAACCCTCCAAGTCCCCTGAGCCATAGACGAAGGCGCTGACCTCAGGCGGAAACGCCTGCCTCAGGGAGGAGCGCAGCGCGGTCCCGCCGGTCTTGGCCAGTGCATGAACACGAGAGTGTCGTCGCCGACATCGGCACTCGTTCTGTCGGACATCGGGCTCGGCGCTCAATTGGATGTCCATGCCGCGTCTTGAAGGCGCTCGGCCATGCGCTGTGTAGAACGCTGCGTCCAGACGATTGAGGTCGCGAATCCTCGCGAGGACCCGGAGGGTCGACGTCCTCAGCGCAGCCCTCGAGGCATTAGCATTGCGCTTGGAGGAGTCCGGAGAGCAACACCCAAGCTCGAGCTCAGGCGCCTCCAGGGACTCCTCCATACGCTCCATGGACGAGTACCTGCACGAAGTGTTCGTCTACGTGCAAGAGCGCCTCGGTCAGCAAGTCATCCGGGGCAGCTCCCGAACGATACGACGTTTCGCCCGAGACTACTGGCGGACCATCTGATTGTCCGTCTGTGTCGCCTGCAAGTCGAAGACCCATTTCTCCAGGGACAGCCCACCCTCGATGATCCGGCGCTGCTCCAGGGCAGGCTCGACTCCCCGACGGCAGCTCGCCATGGCGCGATAGTGATAGTAGTGCGACACCACGCGATTCGACCGGGATCCCGGACCATCGTCGCGTAGCGAGTGGGTCGCGGGACGTCGCTGTGCAGGCCGTAGTAGAAGTGACCCATCACGAACCGCAGGCAGTGCCCGCTGGCTTCGTGGAAGGTCCGTGATACCGGTCCGGCTGGACGGCCCCTTGAGGTCGGCGGCGTCGTAGAGGAAGAGCCGCTCGCCGGCCGATAGACCTTGCGCGAGTGCGTCGCGCATGGTTGACCCGGCGGTCTTGGGGATGTGCATGAACAGGAGCGTCCAGTCGTGGCTCGGTCGTTCGGCCTGTCCCCAGCGTGTCCACCACTTCATACCCGAAGCATACCGGCGCCGACCCATGGAGCCATCGACCGCTATGCTCTATCTCGATGTCGATCAGACGCTCGGATCACCGCAGGCAGCGAAGCCCTTCGGCGCGCTCGCGCTTCGCGACCAACTTCCGTAGCACGTCCATCAAAGTGAGGATGATCGACTCGACCACCGAGTTCAGTCCTACGCACATCGAGCCCGCTGAAGTGGCCCATCCTGGGCTTCGGCGAGCTCTGGAAGACCCGCCGCATCCTCTGGGTGCTGTCCCAACGTGTCATCAAGGTGCGCTACTCGTCGACGGTCCTGGGCATCGCCTGGGTCGTCCTGCAGCCGCTCTTTCTTGTCCTCATCGTCAGCGTCTTCATGGGGCTCATCCTCGATCGCGGCTCGCGACAAGACCTGCCCTTCGCGGTCTTCCTCTTCCCGGCATGGGTCGTCTGGCGCATCTTCAGCAAGAACATCGGTGAAGGAGGCAGCAGCGTGCTGGCCAACGGCGCGCTCGTGCAGCGGATCTACCTGCCCCGGTTGTACTTCCCGCTATCGATCAACCTCGCCAGCCTTGTCGACCTCGTGCTTCATGGTCGTCGCGTTGCTGGTGCTGCTGGTCGTCTACGGGATCGCCCCAGGTATCGGGCTGCTCTCGCTCCCGTTCGCCGTGCTCATCATGTACGCCACCTCGGTCGGTGTCTCGATGCTCTTCGCTGCGACCTCGGTGCAGTACCGCGACATGGACATCCTGGTGCCGCTGATCACCCAGGCCTGGTTCTGGGTGTCGCCGATCATCTACCCCACGATGTTGATCCCGGCGGACGTCCGCACGTTCTACTACCTCAATCCGCTCGCGGTCTGTCATCGATTCGGTCAGGTGGGCCTTCACGCGGACGCCAGCCCCGCCGCTCGAGGCATGGTTCCTCGGGGGGTCAGTCGCGATCATCCTGCTCGTGGTGGGCTTCGTGTTCTTCCGTCGACGGGAGCCGCTCTTCGCCGACTGGATGGGCGAGTGACGTGAGCGCAGACAACGTCGCGGTCGAGGCGGAGGGCCTGGGCAAGTCATTCCGCCTGGCACGGCGACCAGCGCATGGCGCCCTCATGGACAAGATGGGCGGCGTGCTTTCGCGCAAGCCCAGGAACGCAGACCAAGGAAGAACGGATCGTGTGGGCTGTTCGCGGCGTGGACCTGAAGGTCGAGCGCGGTCAGATCTTCGGCATCGTCGGACGCAACGGCTCGGCAAGACCACGCTGCTCAAGCTGCTGGCTCGGGTGACGGCGCCGACAGAGGGCAGCGCCTAGATCTACGGCGGGTCGCGCCTCTGCTCCAAATCAATACAAACTTCCAAAAAATATTAACCACGGCAAGACCACGCTGCTGAAGCTGCTGGCCCGAGTGACGGCGCCGACCGAGGGCAACGCGCTGATCCACGGCCGCGTAGCACCCCTGCTCCAGGTCGGAGCTGGCTTCCACCCCATGCTGACCGGTCGTGACAACGTCGCCCTCAGCGGCGCCATCCTGGGCATGAGCGCGGCGGAGGTCCAGGAACGCTTCGATGACATCGTGGACTTCGCCGAGGTCGGTCGCTACCTCGACCAACCGGTCCGCAACTACTCGAGCGGCATGTACGCTCGCCTTGCGTTCAGCGTGGCGGCGTTCCTGCCAGCTGAGATCATGCTCATCGACGAGGTCCTCTCGGTCGGCGACGCAGCCTTCCAGGCCAAGGCCACCAAGTTCATGAAGGACCGGCTCAAGGACGGCCGCACCGTGGTCTACGTGGGCCATGGCCTCCATATCGTGCGCGAGCTGTGCGACAACGCCATCGTCCTCGACGGGGGCAGGGTCCAGTATTCGGGCACGGCCGACGATGCGGTGGACTTCTACGAGAGCGAGATCGTGAAGGGCGTGCCAGAGCCGGAGCCCGAAGAGGTGAAGCGAAAGGCGAGACGCGGAGTCGGGCGACGCTGGAGCGGCTAGCGCCCGCCGCTTCGGAACAAGCGCGACCAGTCAAGGTCGCAGTCGACCCGGTCCTCGGAGAGGTTGGGGTTGTAGTAGCGATCGCCCGACGCCAGCAGGTCGCCCCAACGCTCCCACAAGCGCCCTTCGTCGCCGAGGTAGTCGACCCCCCGTCGTGATCGTCCCTCTTCGTGGAAGAGCACGCTCTGCGGCGTCCACAGGACTCGGCGGCCGGATGCGTTGAGGCGGAGACAGAGGTCCACGTCGTTGCCACTCACCCGGAAGCGCTCGTCGAAGCCGCCGACCTCTTCGAACGCCTCGCGACGCACCAGCAGGCAGGCGCCGGTCACCGCGCTCACCTCGCGTGTCAGGTGCTGGAGGTCGAGATAGAGATCATCCGCCGGATCGAGTCCCTGCAAGAGGTGAGCGGCTCCGCCCCCGTGCCCCACGAGGAAGATGCCGGCGTGCTGGATCGTGCCATCCGGATAGAGGAGCAGCGGCCCCACGGCGCCGACGTCCGGCTCGAGTGCCAGCTGCACCAGCGCGTCGAGCCAGCCGCGGTCGTCAGCGTGCATGTCGTCGTTGAGGAACAGCAGCAGCTCGCCGCTCGCCCGTGCGGCCCCGATATTGCTGAGACGAGCCCAGTTGAACGGCTCATCACACTCCACCAGCGTCACGCCCGCTTCCGCGAGCAGCGCGATGCCGTCGGGGTTCCGGCCGCGGCTGTTGTCGAGGACCACGACCTCCCTGGGTTCGTAGGCCGTCCGTTCGTCGAGCAGGCCGAGGAGATCGGCCACCAGCTCCCGGCGGCCGGTGGTCGGCACGATGATCGAGACGGTGGGCCTCGTGTCGGGCAGTCGCGCGCAGGATCGAGCGGACCGGGCCGCTGTCGCCTTCGCGCGTGGCGATCTCGGGCACTGGCACCCCTCGCCGCTCGAACTCAGCTCGAACGACCTGGGCCTCGGCCGCCGCATCCCGCACGTCCGTGCTCGGCCGCGACCAGAGCACGCGAGGGACGTGACGCACCTCACTCGCCGAGGTACCCATCTCGAGCAGCAGTCCGTAGCGCCAGGCGTCGCTCCCGAAGTCGGCCACCGGTCGCGCCAACGCGGCGCGAAGCTCCGCTCCATCGCGAACGAGGAACGCACCTCCGATGTAGTCCTGCGACAGGAGCCGTTCCGGGGACCAGTCGGGCACGAACCAGGGGTCTCGATGAACGCCCTCGCTGTCCACCGAGTCGTGGTCGGCATAGACGGTTCCGGCGTCCACGCCGGCGACGGCCGATAGCTCGGCGAGCGCAGACGGGGCGAGCGTCTCACCCGCCCGCAGGAACCCGACCAGCTCATGTGGTTCCACCGTCTCTGGAAGCACCCGAGACCGGTCCGTGACCACCGACCAGCGATGGTCGACCCCGGATCCCAGGGATTCGCGACCCACCGCCTGGACGGCTTCGGCGGACGCCTCGGTCGCGACGATGACGCAACGCCACGTCCTGGGCAGTCTGTCGGGCGATGGACCGCAGCGTCGCTTGCAGGTCGCCGTCTTCGCGGTCGAACACGACCAAGTGGACCACACGATCGTCGGCCGACCTTCCAGCCGGAGCAACGATCGCTCCGGAAGCCCCTCCCGCCTCAGCACGCTCGGCGATGCGTGCGTACTCGGCCACCGCATCGAGGCGCCGGAACCGGCGACTGAGGATGCGTACGTGGCCGGCACCATCGCGGATCACGACCGAGACCAGTCGGGGGCCTGCCGCGACCCCGTCGAGCCCGATCACCGCGCTGAAACCTTCGATCTCGGCCTCGTCGAGATGCTTCCAGGCAGAGGTGACATCCGGACGTGCTCGACCGATCGTCGCCGCACCCACCCGCTGGCCATCGAGATAGACGTCCACGGAGGCGATCCCAGCCCTGGCATACGCCCAGCCGAGCAGGCCCAGGAACGGCGAGCCCTCGTAGCCATCGAAGCGTGGACGGTCGAGCCTGGCCGAGATCGCGCCTGCCCCGTTCTGGTGGATGCCGTCGACCGCACCAGAACCGTGGCGAGCGACCCAGACCTGCTCGCGCAGCTCGTCGACGACACGCTCGACGGTGGCGCGGGGACCCCGCCGGCGCAGGTGTGCGGTCGCCCGTCCGAAGTTGGTGACCCGCAGCCGCGACGCCAGCCTCGCCGACGACGCGGCACTGCGCGGGCGCGCTCCGGGATGGGTCGTCCCGAGCGACCGTGCGGCCAGCGCGCGACGCTTGCGTCTCGCGGCCGGCATTCCCCGCAGGAGCTCGGGGACCGCCGCCAGGCGGCGTGGGTCGGCCACCAGCATGAAGACCCACGCCTGCAGCTCACGCCGGGCGATCCAGGGCAGGTCGCGCAGGAACGCCCTCGGCTCCTCGTTCTTCAGCTGCATCAGGCGGTGGTTGCGCCACGAGAGCGCTCGCACATGGGGCGGATTGGACATGTTGGCCCGGACGACGGCGCGCCAGCCGGTCGCTCCGGTGTCGCCTCCACCGCGAGCATGCCAGGCGATCGCCGTGGGCTCGTACCAGGCAGTCCAGCCCAGACGTCGTAGCCGCCACGCGAGGTCGACGTCCTCCTTGTAGCTGAAGAAGTCCTCGTCGAGCACCTCCTGGCCGCCCGCGGTCCGCGGCAGGCGGGACGACTCGAGCGCGGCACGTCGATAGACCGGGGCCGCGCCGTCGACACCCCAGACCGGACCGGCTGTGTCCCACCGTCCGGGGGCGTCCTGCGTCAGCTGCCCGCGACTCACCACCCGCCGGTCGCGCTGCATACCGAGGCCGGTGGTGTCGATGACATCGATGCGCTCGCCCGCAGCGGACAACCGGCGCAGCCGGGCCTGCACGGAGCCGGCCTCGGGGTGATCGGCGAGGGCGGAGACGGTCGCGGCCAGGAAGCCGGGCGCAAGTTCCACGTCCTGGTTCAGGAGCAGCACCGCCTCGCCACGGGCAGCTTCGATATTGCGGTTGTGGCCCCGCGCGTAACCCAGGTTGGTCGCCGAGCGGACGAAGGTGATGCGCTCGTCGGTGGCAGCCCGCTCCTCGAGCCAGTCGCTGCTGCCGTCGTCCGAGCCGTTGTCCAGCACGAGCAGCTCGTAGTCGTCCAGCGTCTGGGCGGCGACCGAGTCGAGGCACCCGGGCAGCCAGCGCAAGCCGTTCCAGGTGACCAGCGAGATGGTCACCGCCGGCGCTCTTCGGTCGCTCATCGCACCCGCTCGGCGACCCGACGCTGCAGGGCGAACATCGCTTCCACCAGCGGTCGCAGGGGACGCGCGGTGTCGGCTTCGAGGTGCTCGTGATAGAAGCGCTGATGTGACTCCACGATCGCGCGTTGCACCCGTCGTCGAGTCTGGCGCTGCTCCTCATCGAGTTCGTCGTCAGGCCGGCGCAGGTGGCTCGAGACACCCTTCAGGTGCACGGCCGAGGCGGTGCCCACATAGCGCACGCGCCAGCCGGCCTGGGTCACACGGAGGCACAGGTCGAGATCTTCCGCGTAGAACCAGTAGCGCTCGTCCCAGCCATCGACCGCCTCGAGCGCCTCACGCCGAATGAGCAGAAACGCGCCCGTGCAGGCCTCGACGTCATGCACCTCGCGGGGATCGAGCCACGTCATGCGGTAGCGGCCGAAGCGCCTCGATCCTGGCCGCAGCCGGTCGATCCCAGTCTTGTACCAGATCGAGTCGAGCGGGGTCGGGATGCCTCGATGACAGGCGTGGTCGAGGCTGCCGTCTGGTCGGTCCAGGCGCGGGGTCACGATGCCGATGGCTGGGTCGCCCGCCGCTTCCGCCAAGACCCGTCCCAGCGTCTCCCGCTCCAGCAAGACGTCGGAGTTGAGGAACAGGATCCATTCGGTCTCGACGCCAGCTGCCCCGCGATTACACGCGGCCGCGTAGCCCGGGTTGTCGGTGGTTGTGGTCACATGCAGCCGCGGCCCATCGACGTTATCGGTCAGCGACGCTGGAAGTCGGAGCTCCGTGACCGGGTCGACGTTGACGACCACCACGTCTGACGGCGTCGCCTCTGACGCGAACAGGTGGGCCAGGCATCGGCCAAGCAGCTCAGGGTTCCGGTAGTCGACCACGACGATGGTGACATCGACCTGGGAACGCCCCGGCCTGGTGGGCTCCAGCAGCGTCCTGGACGTGGCACTCATCGAACGGCGGTCCGGCCTCCCTGTCCTTGCTCACGGCGATACGGCTGTAGCCGACAGTATGGCGCCTGTGCTTGGTAAGGTTCGCAGGCACATCTACCAGGGAGGAAGGTCCGGCACATGAAAGGGGTCGTCCTGGCTGGCGGAACGGGCTCACGCCTGCATCCGCTGACGCTGGTCACCAACAAGCACCTGCTGCCGGTCCACGACCGGCCGATGATCTACTTCCCGCTGCAGACGCTGGCCGGGATGGGCATCGACGAGGTCATGGTCATCCTCGGAGGGCGCAGCATCGGCGACATCGTGGAGCTGCTCTCCGATGGGCAGGACTTCGGGCTGGACCTGAGCTACCGCTACCAGCGCGACTCGCTGGGCATCGCCCATGCCATCGGCCTGGTCCGTGAGTTCGTCGGCGACGAGGCCTTCTGCGTGGTCCTCGGCGACAACATCCTGCGAGGTGACGCGCTCGCTGACGTCGCCTCCGAGTTCGAGGCCGGACCATGGGGTGCGGGCACCTTGCTGTACCACGTGGATGACCCGACGCGCTTCGGCGTCGCCGAGTTCGATGAGCAGGGCCAGGTCGTCGGGTTCGAGGAGAAGCCCGAGGCACCCAAGAGCGACTCGATCCCGATCGGGGTCTACTTCCTCCGACCCGACGCCTTCGGCGTGATCAAGCACCTCAGCCCTTCGGGCCGAGGAGAGTTCGAGATCACCGACGTGCTCAACCACTACATCGACGACGGTGGGCTCTTCACCCGCCACTACGAGGGTCGGTGGCACGATGCGGGCACGATCGAGTCACTGCTCGAAGCGGCCACCATGGCTGCCGACGAAGACTAGTCCTCCACCAGGCCCGAGGCCTAGTCTGCGGCCGCGAGCTGGTAGAGCACGCGCAACTCGATGTCCTTGTCCAGGTCAGCTTCGTAGCGGACGCGGTCGCCATCCACCGTCGCCCCTCGGTGGCTTCGGCGACGACAGCACCATCGGGCAGGTTGATTCGAACCGACGTCGGGAATGGACGCGCGCCGGGCTGCTTCTGGATCACCAGCCGGTACTCCCAGCCTGCATCTGTCTCCACCGCCACGCTCCGGCACCGACCACAGGTAGCTCAGCGTGGACTCGCCCGGGGTCATCAGCACGTAGTTGCCGTAGCTCTGCCGACCGGCCTCTTCCTCTCCCGATCGGCCCAACCGATGGAGCCGAACTCGTCTCGCCGCGCACGGTTGACGAGCTCGCCGCCCGTGGGCACCAGGACGCGGGTGTATGCGCCGTACCAGCCATCCTCGTTCTCCGAGGACTCGCGCAGGGTCTCGATACGGCTCGCCTTCTTCGTCCGCGTGGTTCTCCCAATCGAGACGCAGGCTGTTGAGGGCATTCCCTTCCTCGTCGAGCTGGACCACGAGCGAGTCGGAGCGATCGACCACGAGGTTGTACTTGGATGTCGGCGCGACGTTCGACTCCACCACGTAGAGGTAGTCGCCCGGATCCTGGCGCACCTGCCCGCCCAGCCGCTGTCGACGACCACTTGCTGGGCCTCATCGTCCGCCAGCCAGATCATCGCCATCTTCTCCCGGCCGATGTCCTCGAGCGCTTCGACCGTCGAGCCCCACTGGTCCGGCGGCAGTGACGTCAGCCGCTGCGTCACCTCGCGGGCCAGTGCGTCGAGCACGTCCTTGCGGCCCTTGAGGTCGCCGGGCGCTCCGCGAGTGGCCCCCAGCAGGGTCAGCGTCACGTCGCCGGGCTCGACCATGACGTCGTAGGCCGGCACGTCCACCGGACCCACCACCTCGAGCAGACGGTCGAGGGCGTAGGTCGTCAAGGCGATGACTCCATCGACCTCGACGCCGTCCGTCTCGATGGCGTAGAACTCAGCGGCCGTCGCCGCGCCGGTCGGGAAGTCCGCCGACCATGTCGCGTCCGCCAGTCGCCAGGACTGCGGGTTGCCCTTCTCGTCGGGTGCGAGCAGGTTCTCGGTCAGCTCCTCCGGTGGCTTGATGAAGGGCAGGCCCTTCGGGAGGTCAAGGTCATAGACGTTGACGAACTGCTGTCGACCAGCGATCCGTCCGTCACCGTCGATGAGCCCGACGGTTCCGGTGTAGCCACCGGCCGGCCGCAGCTCCGCGGGGTTCTGAGCCAGCACCAGGTATCGCTTCTCGCCTCCCCAGCCCATGAGCTCGGGGACGAGGTCGTCGAGCTCGCGGTACTGCTCAAGCAGCGGTCGGTAGGTCTCGAGCGGGCCAGCCATGAGGTCGCGCGCCTCACGGATCTGCGCTGCGGCGTCGTCATCGATGGCGTCGAGGTGTCCCTCTGCGTCAGACGAGCTGCTCCAGCGATCGACCTCGTCACCCGACGTGGCGATGAGTTCGACCAGTCCGGCCATGAGCTCGTAGTCCTCGCTGGCGGCGTTGGCCTCGCGCATGGTCACCACCTCGCCAGCCAGGCCAGCCCGATGTCGGCTGCCTCGACCAGGCATCAGCGGCAGCGATCAGCGAACCTGCCGCGTCGAGCTGTGTGGCCACCTGAGGCACGACCTCGGCGCCTGCCAAGGGGTCGTCGAGCGCCGCCCGCAACGGCTCAAGGTGTCGCTCGAGGCCCGCAATCTGCCTGGAGGTCTTCGACCGCGGTCCGGTCCAGGTCCGCAGGCTCGAGCTGCTTGAAGCGATCGGAAAGCGTCACGCGCACTGTCGCGGACCATCCGGACGTCGTCGACCAGCGGCAGGTACCGAGCAGCACCGATCGTGCCGACGAGCCCGACGGACACGGCCACACGACGGCCGCGATGAGCGCTGTCGGCAGACAGCCCAGACCACGACGCCGACGGCCCCCGCTGGATCCGTCGCCGGTCGCGGTGGGACGGCGGTGGCGGGGGGTAGCCCGTCACGCGCGATCACGTCGGCGGGATTCGTTCCGCGATCACCACGAAGCGGGGAGAGGTCTCCGCATAGTCCAGACATGTCTGGAGCGTGAGGATCTCGGTGTCGGTCGACGCCACGTACTCGAGCGCATCCCATTCGACGACGGGATGGATCTCGGTCACGCGGTAGTCGGCCGAGATGCCGTCGGCCATGTCCATCTCGACCAGGTCGCCGGTGCGCGTCCCACAGCTCGAGGAACTGCCTTCGCGGGCGTGGGCGTAGATGAACGTATTCGAGCCGTCCCCGGGCCAGGCGGTATCAGGGAAGTGCGCGACCGCGTCGTCAGGGGCGCGGTAGCCGTCGCCTTCGAGGACTGGCAGGTCGATGCCGAGGCGGGGCATCCGGATGTTGGCTACCGGCAGCGCGAACGGTGAGCTTCAGGGGGCGGTTCGACGTGCTCGCTGAGGGCCGCGAGCGGCTGCTCGTCGAAGTCGTCCGGCGGGCAGCACCGAGGTCAGGGGCAGTCCGCCGGCACATCGGATGCGGATGACCGGCGTGGCGTTGCCGCTATTGGCCTTGATGACACGCTGGCCAGCCTTGGGTCCGAACTGACCCGGGTGCGGGCGATGCCCTGGCTGTTGGTGGTGGTCACCCGCGGGCTGAGACGATCCTTGCCGCTCTGCCGGGCCGCGAAGGACCATTTGACGCGCTGGCCCCTGACGGGCTTCTTCGTGCGGATATCGATCACCCTGGCGACGATCTTCGCCGACTGATCGCACCTGACTACCGAGGGCCCTGACAGGAACACCCTGGCCCTGATCGGGAGCTGGTAGCCCATCACGGGCAGGGCGCCCACGATGACCAGCAGGCCACTCAGGAATATGGCGATGAGACCGCCTGGGGATTCGAGTGCGCACCAGCTACTCCTCCTCGTGTCGGCGCGCCGGGTTGATGGCAGGATTGGCTGGGATGCCCCACCACGTCTGGGCTCGCTGCACCGCTGTGGGATCGACGACGGCGCCGATGTCGGCATCGGAGCCGAGCTCCTCGGTCGCGAGCGCGCTAGCTCGGCCAACCCGGAATCCTCGGCCCGGTCCCCGAACCCGCCATCGAACGGACCATAGACAGGGACTCGGTGGAGTCCTCGATGTCGCGCAAGGCCCGCACGTAGGCGGTCAGGAAGGCCTCACGGTCGCACCATTCTGGTCGAGGAAGTCCTGGAGACCGCGATCAGGTCGCCGCCGTACTCGCCGTCGGCGGCGTAGTTCCGGTGACCGGCGATCGCCACCAGGGGCAAGCCCTGCATGGCGCCGTCCACCGCGTCGAGCTGATCGATGACGGCGAAGTCGAGCTCACCCTGGAGCAGGCCAGCAGTGGCTCCTCGATGTCACTGATCTCGACGTTGCCGATCCCGGCGGACTTGAAGTAGCCGGACTTGTCTGCGAGCACGATGGGGCTGGGCCCGCCACCGGGCAGCGCCACCGTGATGGACTTGACGGCAGGCACACCGGCCAGGTTGGTGACCGGGTTGGGAGAGATGTCGAGCCACGCCTGGCTCAGGTTGAGCGTGTGTTCCGAAACCAGCGCCTCCACGTCGACATCGAGGCCGCCTCGCTGAGGTACGTCGAGAGCTGGCCGAGGCCACCCCCGTCCGAACGCGAGCCGAAGCCACCGTTGAAGGGCGCGAAGGGCGTGACCAATGCCGACAGGTCCTTGCCGGCGGCCTTGGCCATCTTCTTGAGTCCACGGACGTACCCGCGCGTGAGGGCCGCGACGGTCGAAGGCTCGTCGGCCACGAGGCCGGGCGCCGCGACGAGCACCGTCCCACCGTACGCGCCATCTTCGCCGCCATAGTTCTGGTAGCCGGCGACGACCTGGAGCGTGGGATCGTCAGCGAACGCGGTGGCCGCTTCGATCGCATCGACCACGGCGAACTGCAGATCGCCCGCCTGCAGGTCGGCGATGGGGTCGTCGGTCTCGACCAGGTTCACCGAGGTGAAGCCGGCCTTCTCGAGGAAGTCATTGTCGAGGGCGATCTGGAGCGGAGCGCGGATAGCAGGGTCACCGTTGACCCCGATCACCAGCGTGGTGGTCGACGGGACGAATGCCGCAGCCACCGGAGAGGTGACCCAGATCGGCTTGGGCGTGGGCTTGGGCGTGGGCTTCGGCGTGCGCTGGGGCTTCTTGTTGGGTGCCTTCGTCGCCTTGGGTGTGGGCTTGGGCGTCTGGTCGGGGCCAGAGGCCGATCCCGAGTCCGGCTTTGGGGTCGGCTTCGGATTGTCGAAGACGACGACAGCTCCGTCTCCGGACGAAGGGTCGATCACGGCGCCGACCGAGACGGGCACCACCAGCGCGACCAGGAGGCCCAGCGCGATGAGTGGCCGAAGGCTGCGCCTCAATGTCCCGGCTTCCGCAGGACGGCCGGGATGGTCCTGAGCACGATCGACGCGTCGAGCCAGATCGACCATCGGTCGATGTAGGCCAGATCGAGCTCTGCCCGGTGATCGAAGTCCTCGTCCAGTCTGGAGGTGATCTGCCAGAGGCCGGTGATGCCCGGCTTCATCGAGAGGCGGCGTCGGTGCCATATGTCGTACTCCTCAACCTCGCGAGGCGGTGCTGGTCTGGGGCCTACGATACTCATCTCGCCCTTCAGGACGTTCACGAACTGGGGCAACTCGTCGAGACTATAGCGGCGGAGCCACTTCCCTACCGGGGTGACACGTGGGTCACCCACCAGCTTGAAGGCGGCGCCGCTCGTATGGCTCCGGCCAGCGACCTCCGAGTAGCGCTCCTCGGCGTCCGCGACCATCGTACGATACTTGAGGATGGTGAACGGCCGACCATGCAGGCCGATCCGCTGCTGACGGAAGATCACCCCGGGTCCCTGCCGGATCCGAAGCACGGCCGCGATGCCCAGGATGAGCGGCGAGAGCAGCACCAGGGCCGTAGCGGAAGCGGCGATGTCGAAGGCACGCTTGAGCGCGGGACCCACGAGCTCGTCGGGGCCGTAGGCGTATGACAGTACCGCCTGCCCGTCGAGCTCCTCGAGAGTGCGATCCGACGAGAGCAGTCTCGGTACCTGAAGCGGCACACGGATCAGCTTCCCCTGCTCGTGCGCCAACTGGGCGAGTGGCTCGACGTCCGGCCATTGATCGTCACGGACACAGATCGCCACCTCGTCCACCACTCGGTCATTGAGGACCCGGGGCAGGTCGGAGAACGGGCCCCAGTACTGGCTCTGCGGCACACCGGCCGGCGTCGCGTCGCCGAGGTAACCCACGACCTGCACGCCGAGAATGCTATGTTCGCGCACCAGCTGCCCGAAGTCCGTGGCCTCGGTGCCGGTCCCGACGATGAGCAGGTTGCGAACGTTGTAGCCCTGGCGGCGCATGTACATGAACGTCGACCGAACCGCCGCCCGGATGATGATGGCCAGCACACCCTGCAACGGGAAGAGAAGCAGGACCCAGCCGCTGGCAGCGCGATCGGCAGCCGAGAGCCACAGCACGCTGATACCGAGCAGCGATAGCCAGAACGTGGCCCGGACCACGGAGCGAGCTTCGGATGCGAGGGTCCAGTGGGCACGCAGTCGATATGCGCCGTTGATGTAGAGGAGCCCGACCCAGGCGAGGCCATAGACCAGGGCCCGCGCCCAGAAGGCGTCGAGGAAGGGGCCCAGCGAGGTGTCGGGGTGCGCCAGGCCCTGGTAGAGGGCCAGGCTCATGGCAACTGCCAGCGCGCCGTCGGTGAGCATGAGCAGCGCCCGCAACATCCCGCCGTGGCGGCGGATCATGCGGCCATCCTGCCTGCGACAGGACTCAGCCCGAAGGCGTGAGCCGCGCAGGCCCGCTCGGTGTCGCGCACGCGAACCCCTTCGTCTCCATCCTGCTTCGTCAGTACGCACGGCATCTGCGATCCCGCCCGCACGGGCAATGAAGGCGAAGCCTACCATCGGTGTCGCTGCGTGGCGAGCGCTCGTGCAACCGGGTCGGCTGGGGCCAAACCCGGCGCACGAAGTTCAAGTGGGCCTAAAGAGCGAGAGCATGGTACGTTGCGGCGGTCGTCGTCGAGCGAAGTTGGACCATCGTCCACGCCGCATCCGGCGGAGACATCGGGTATGGACATACGACAAGTTGTCGTAGTAGCATCCCGCTGTAGCCAGCGGCCTTCGCGTCTCGCGACGGTGGCGCCGTGACCATCGCAACAGGAGGGAGCACAAGCCTTGCGCCGCTCATTCACCACCATCTCGCTGCTCGTCGCGCTCGCGGTCCTCTTCACCGCCGTGCCGACCGCAGCCCGAAGCAAGATCGCCATCGGTGCCTCAGATCCCAGGCGGACCGTCGAGCAGCACATGGCAGAGGTCGGGCAGTACCTCCCGGGCTACAAGCCTGCGATGTGGTCGCTCTGGAGCAACTGGGGCGGCCGCGATGGCACGGGCGTGAACAACTGCATCGAAGGCCGGGGCAACTGCTTCTTCCCCAGAGCTGAGGCTGACCGGCTCATGGACATGGGTATCACGCCCGTGGTCTGGTGGCAGCCGACGGACGACACTCCCAACAGCCACAAGATCTGGTCGAGCTATCCGACCATCGCGTCCGGGAAGCACGACAAGTACATCCGACAGTGGGCCAGGAACCTGAAGGCGGTCTCTCAGGACCATAACAACCGCCCGATCGTGGTCCGCTTCGCGCACGAGGCCACCGGCCGGTGGTTCCCGTGGTCGCTCCAGAACTGGAACAACTCCGCAGCCAGCTTCAAGAAGGCTTGGCGCCACATCCACAAGCAGTTCAAGGCCGTCGGCGCGATCAGGCATGTCAAGTTCGTGTGGAGCAACTACCTTCCGCGCAAGGGCGCCTACCCGGGTGATCGCTACGTGGACTACGTGGGCGTGACCATCCTCAACTTCGGCAAGCAGGCAGGCAAGCGCAACAGGTGGCGTGAGATGCCCGGCCTCGTCAACCGGTCGGTCAAGCTGGCCAAGCAGTTCAGCAAGCGGCCGATCATGCTCTCGGAAGTCGCGTCAAACTACCAGGGCGGCAACAAGGCTGCATGGATCAGGAAGGGCTACATGAAGACCTACCGGAGCCAGCCTCGAGTCCAGGCCATCCTGTACCTCGACACCGAAGCGGTCATCGCACAGAAGCACCCGAGTTGGCGATTGGACCTGCCGTCCAACGGCTCGGCGCTCCAGGCCTACGCCAACATCGCCAAGCGAAGGGCCTTCAAGGGGCACATCCCCAAGTAGCGAGGCCAACCGTCATCCGCTACCGTTTCGTGGGGTCCTCGCAGGGCCCCGCGTTCAGATTCCAGGGGGCCACAAAGGTGGACCTGAAGGTCCACCCTTGTGAGTTGACGACCGAGATGGAGATGACATGAAGCTCACTGTCCGTGGCACCTCCATCCCAGAGGTGCTCATTGTGGAGCATGAGACCTTCCAGGACGAGCGCGGCTTCTTCATGGAGGTCTTCCGGGCGGATCTGTTCGCCGAGCACGCCCATCTCGGGCTGCCCAGCGCGTTCGTGCAGCTCAACCACAGCCGCAGCGCGAGGGTGTGACCCGCGGGCTGCACTTCCAGTGGCAGCCGCCGATGGGCAAGCTCATGCGCGTGGCCCGTGGTGAAGCCTTCATCGTGGCCGTCGATATCCGCCCCGGCTCGCCCACCCTGGGCCGATACGAGTCGATCGTGGCCAACGACGAGAACCACCTGCAGTTGTGGGCACCGCCTGCTTCGCGCGCGGCTTCTGTGCCCTCTCGGACGTCGCTGACGTCGAGTACCTCACCACCGGTAGTACGGCCCGGATGCCGAATCCGGCATCGCCTGGGACGATCCCGAGATCGGCATCGAGTGGCCGGTGGAGGAGCCCCTCCTCTCGCGCCGCGATCGCCCCGCGCAATCACTCGAGGGATGGCTGGCGCGCCCTGAAGCCCAGCACTTCCGCTACGAGGACTGGAGCTGAGGCGCCACCGATGATCGACCTGTCGCAACCCGGGATCTCGATCTCCGGCGACAAGGGGCGTCTGGGACAAGCACTGCGTGCCGCGCCGCCGGACCCATCGACGGCTGGGACCAGCCCGAGCTGGACCTGGATGAGCCCGCCACCGGGGCAGCGCTCGTGCGCCGACCGAGCCGCGATTGGTCATCCATACCGCAGCCATGACCGCGGTCGACCAGGCTGCGCGTGAGCCGGAGGTGGCGCTCCGCCGCAACGGCGAAGCCGTGGGCGCGATCGCGCGGCCTGCCGTGAGGTGGAGCCGGCCTGGTGCTGGTCTCCACCAACGAGGTCTTCGGACGGCGATCGCGACGACGGCCAGCCGTACTCGAGGACGAAGCCACGAACCCGCGGCAACCGCATACGCGCGAGCAAGCTCGCCGGAGAGCAGGCAGCGCTGGCAGCCTTCGGCGGAGCCGCGGCCTGTGGATCGTGCGGACGGCCTGGCTTTCGGGCCGCCGGGCGCGACTTCCCCGACAAGATCACCGCGGCCGCGGACAGGCTGCAGTACCGCTCTCGGTGGTCAGCGACGAGTTCGGTTGTCCCACCTACGCGCTCGACCTTGCACGTGCCATCTTGGGGCTGACCGAACCGACCAGCGGCGGGGTCTTCCACCTGGTCAACGAGGGCTTCGCCTCACGTCTCGATTGGGCCCAGGCCGTGCTCGATGTCCGCCGGCCGGGACACGCGCTCCAGCCCACCGCGCATGGCCGAGTTCGAGCGCGCTTCCGACCCGCCGCTGTGGGGCGTGCTGGACACGACCAAGGCAGGCGCCGCCGGCGTCGGGCTGCGTCCGTGGCAGGACGCGCTCGCCGAGTACCTTGGGAGCTAGCTCAAGACGAGACGGTACCGTGGCCGTACGGGCCAATCGTCCGGGATGCCGATAGTCCGTCGGTCTGCCACTATCCTGACTACAGGCCACCCAACCATCCTGCGCGGCTCACGCCGCACACGCTGAAATCGAGGGCCCATCGTCCGTCCAGATCTCTCCTCATCCCCATCCTCATCGTCATGGCGCTGCTGGTCGCGGCCGTCCCGGTCGCGGCACGCGACCGGATCACGATCGGCATCTCCGACCCGCGAGGTTCCGACCTCGCCGTCCTGCAGGAGCACATCGACATGATGGGCGGACAGCGGCCCGGACTGTGGGGCCTGTGGAGCAACTGGGGCAGCCGAGGCAGCCGTGCCGGCTCCATCGCGATCAGGGGAATTGCGCATTTCCACTGGACGTCGCCAAGGCCCTGCTCAAGAAGCGCATCACCCCGGTCATCTGGTGGCAGCCTCTCGATCCGGCACACCCCGCAAGCCCCAAGTACACGAGCTACAAGCGCATCGCGGTCGGGAAACATGACGCCTACATCCGACAGTGGGCCCGCGACCTCAAGAGCGCGGCCAGGGCGAACGGCGGGCGCAAGGTCGTGGTGCGCTTCGCGCATGAGGCGACCGGCCACTGGTTTCCATGGTCCATCGGTAACAATGGCAACACGGTCAGGAACTACAAGAAGGCCTGGCGACACATCGACAAGATCTTTCGCCAGGAGGGAGCACGCAAGTACACGCTCTTCCTGTGGAGCAACTTCCTGCCCAAGAGCAAGTCGTATCCGGGCGACAAGGTCGTGGACTACGTCGGCGCGACGATCATGAACTATGGGATCTCGGGTTCCGAAGGGAAGCGAGATTGGACGGCTCTGCCCACGAAGGTCAGCCGGGTCGTGTCCCTGGCGCGGAAGTTCACCAGGAAGCCGATCTTCCTCGCCGAGGTGGGCTCCAACCACAAGGGCGGCAACAAGGCGGCGTGGATCAAGCGCGGCTACAACAACGTGTTCAAGCGGTTCCCCAGGGTCAAGGCCATCCTGTACCTCGACACCGACGAACCCCACCGCGCCGTTGCGCACCCCGATTGGCGGCTGGCGATGCCGCGCAACGGTTCTGCCGTGCGGGCGTATCGCATCGTGGCCAACTCGGCGAGGTTCAAGGGCCGCCTCAGGTAGCAGGAGACAGGACGCTGGATGTCAGAAGCCCTCGCTGTATCGGCGGAAGAGGGCGACGTCCAAGGCATTGAGCTGGCGCAGTCGTCTGCGCACGGGCTTGGGCTAGGTCGAACGCGTCCTCCCCGGCCGGGTCGGCGTTTACGATCGGCAGTGTGGGCAGGGTCAACCCCAAGGCCCGACCTAGCACGACCGCGCTCCGACTCATGTTGCCGCGCACGAGGACTGCGTCGAAATGTGCCTCGATGTGGGTGATGGCTTCCTCGAGCATGTCTTCGGTGCAGGCGCCGAAGGGCACGTCCGGTCGACCGAGATGGCGCGCACCATGGCGTTGTCCGCCTCTACACGTCGCGTCATCGAAGACCCACGACTCGAGCGACGGACCCGGCATGCCGGCCGCACGGTAGAGCGAGAGGATGCGGCTGACCGGGTGGCGCAGCATCACCGCGTAGCGGGCACGGCCCCGGGATGTGCTCGTGGAAGCCATAGGCGAAGTCGCCCACCACGACCGAGAGTGCGGCTCGCTGCGGCTCGGGCAGCTGGGCGAACGTGCCCGCATCGAGCGCCGTACCTTCATAGACCGATCCCCGCTCCCCTTCCGGGATCACCTGCTCCAGCACGCTCCCGAACGGCACCGCCGCCCGAGCGCGGCATGTGCGATGAACAGCAGCGTCGGGCGGCCCGCGTCGCGCGCCCTCCGAGGCACGGCGAGTGCGCTCGCAACGGCTCGAGTCGGGCGGACGCCTCGTCGACGAGGTGGCCCAGGCCAGCGTCGGCCAGCCCCTCGAGGATGGAGCTCGGCCGAACCGACGCCGAGGTGCCCGGGCTCCTCGGCCTGCGTCTCGCACCCAGCGCAGCACGTCGGCGTCGCGGGCCCCTCCCAGGCCGTGCGTCCCACTCGGACCCAGGTCCACCCCGCGGCGGGCGAAGGCCTCGAACAGCCGCCCGGGTCGGCCACCGACAGGCCCTTCGGCAACGCCGGTCGACCGGTCGGCAGGATGCCGTGGACGAGCCCGGTGGCGACCTCCTCGTAGGCGAGGTCGCGTACGCGGGGCCGGAGGTTGGCTTCGGCAAGGCGGGTGCCCGGTCGCCGTTCGAGCACGCCGACTCGGCGCCGACGTGCCCCAGCAGCTGGAGGGCGTGCAGCGCCGATCCCTCCGCGAAGACGATGTCGGCCGCCGCACGGTAGTGCTCGCAGCTGCGCGGCGAGCGGCAGCGTCTCGGGTCGCAGGACACGGACCCCGGCGGCGCCCAGCACCGCCTCGAGGTACGGCTCGCCGGCGAAGCGCGCCTCCATCGCGGCGCGCGAGACGTAGAGCAAGCCGGGTCGCGACCCGCGGGCCCGAGCGTTCATCCGCGAGCGCATCGAGGGCGTCGAGGTAGCCGGCCTCGGGGCCAGGGCCGCTGAGCTGCTCCGCCTGTGGCGCCACGAACAGCTCCCTGACGCGGGTCGGTGCCGTGATGATGCGGACACGCTCGGGCGTCACACCGAGCCACTCGAGGATGGCTCGGAAATAGCCGGGTGCGGCCGCGAGGTCCGCGTAGCCGAGGTCCGGCCGCGAGGCGAAGGCGATGGGCAGGTCCGGTCGCGCCGCACGGTCGCGAGGAGTCGCGCGGAGAAGTCGGCCACCTGGTGCCCGAAGGCGTCCACGATGGCCCCGCCCCAGGCCATCGGCCCGGCGCCGCGATCGGCCCCTCGGGTCCGCCGGGCGGATATCGATCGGCCGTCCGCCACGCCCGTGGCGTGCGCCGACCTGCGCCTCCCAGTCGGGCCAGATGGGCCCACCCCGGTGGATCTCGCCGTCACGCCAGCGGTCGAGCAGGTCGGAATAGGGCACGACCACGACATCGCGGAAGGACTGGCCGGAACCGAAGGGATCGCTCATCGATCAGCGCAGTCTGGCACCACCAGGACACCTTGGCGGTTGATCAGCGAAGCGCGTGTCTATACGGCCATGCCCGTGGCCGCGACCGAGACGACGGCCGGGCCGTTCGCGAGATCCACGTTGAGCTCACACACGTCGTCGGCCCGTGACCACCTGAGGCGGAGCGATCCGGGACCCGTCTCGCTGACGTCGAGGTCTCCGCCGAAAGCCGGATGGGTCGCACGCAGGCGCGCAAGCTCGAGGATGCGGCGGACGACGGGCCGCTCCAGCGCCGCATCGATCTCAGCCGTGGTGTAGTCGTGGCGATTGATGGCGCGACCCTCTCCGGTCTGCTCCACAGCTGCGTCGTCGTTCTCCCCGGCGAGCAGACCCACGTAGTACAGCTGCGGAACGCCACGGGCAAAGAGCTGGATGGCGCGGGCGGCGACGTAGCGGTCGTCATCACCGCCGAGGGCCGAGTAGTACGTGCAGTTGAGCTGATGGACGTCGACACCGTGAGCATGGCTGCTCGAGAGGACCCGGTTGACGTTCCCGCCTCGCGAGATCACGAGATCGGCCAGGTCGAGCATCTCGGCCGGCTCGAGGATGCTGTCGAGATCGGGGCGAACGGGGATGCCGTCATGGCAGTCGAGCGTGGTGAACTGCCGCTCGGGCGAGCCTGCCAGATGGGTCGCCAATCGAGAAACCTCAGCGGTCTCCAACGCCTGCAGCAGCAGGCCGGGGAGGACGAAGTCGTAGGTCCAGTAGCCGCGGGCGCTGAGCTTCTCGTGCGTGGCGTAGACATCGTGGACCTCGGGGAGGATCACGAGGCCCAGGCCGGCAGCGACGCCGACCAGCCATTCGAAGACCTCCCAGATCTCCGGCTCGACCATGAAGCAGCTGGTGCCTGGCCTCTTGACCACGTAGCCGACGGCGTCCAGACGCACGATGCGAACGCCCTGGTCCGCGAAGTAGCCGAGCCACTCGGCGATCAGGCGGCGGGTCGATGGTGAGCGCAGGTCGAGATCCATCTGCTCCGACCAGTCTCGCGTACCGAAGGAGGTCCAGACCGTCTCTCGCTCCCCGGTGTCGCCGATGGTCACCGTGGAGAATGGCGCATCGGGCTTGCGCAGAAAGATGCGCGCGACGTCGGCGGCGACAGGTTGCCCGTCCGGCCAGACCTTGTCGATGGTGATGAACAGGTCGGCGTGCGGGGAACGTCGCCCGTGCCGCTCGAAGTCCCGGAACTCGGCACTCTGGCGCGAGATGTGGTTGACCATCAGATCGAGCAACACGTCGTGGTTCGCCGCGATCTCGCGGATGTCTTCCCAGCTGCCAAAGCGCGGGTCGATCTCTCGATACGTCGAGCGGGGCAAAGCCACGATCAGCCGACGACGGGAACGGCGGCAGGATGTGGATCCCGCCGAACAGCCCGTCCAGCGGCCCGTCGAGCAGCGCACGGATGGAGCGCAGGCTTCCACCCAGCAAATCGGGGTAGGTCAGCAGCTGCGGGCCGGGACGCAACTCGTCGGGATCCTTGCGCTCGTCCATCACTCGACCAGTCACCGCCTCGGGGGGCACGGCGAGCGCCCGGGCGTGAGCCCCAGCTCCCTGAAGGGCACGGGGTCGATGAGCTCACCCACGAAATCGCCATGCCCGCTGCCGTCAAGGAATCCGATGACCTGCCACTCCCCTGCCCGGTCGCGCACCAGACGGGCGGAGTACAGGTCCCGGACCGGCATCACACGTGCACCGGCGATGTCCCAGGGCCCCAGCAACGACTCGCCGATGGCCACGAAGGTGCCGCTGGGTTCGTCGGGCAGGCGCTCGCGCCGGGACGCGGAGAACTGCGCCCTACCGGTCGAGAACAGCAACACCGGGGTGCCCTCGATGATCTCCACCTGGGGCACCTCGAGATGGCCGAACTCGCCGGGCGTCGACAGCGGCGGCCGGCACTCCCACTCGACCAGGTCCCGCGACCAGGCGTGGCCGATGACTCCCCGCGCATCAGCGGGAGCGCCGCCTGGCCCACCGTCGGCCGACCGGGCGCAGATGAGCGCGTGGAATCCGTCACCGTTCGGGTCAGGCAGGACCCATGGGTCGCGCCACGCCTGATCGTGCCAGGCACGCAGATCGAGCTGCTCGTACCAGCGCGGATCGGCCTCGAAGAGCGGGTTGGCCGCGTGCTTGGTCCACGTCACCAGGTCTGGCGACGTGGCCAGCCCGATCCGTTGGACCAGGCCCTGCTCAGCGGTGGAGACGCCGGTGTAGAACATGTACCAGGTCTCACCATGGCGGATGGTCGAGCCCGTCCAGGTAGCGACGTCATCCCAGGCGCCCGCCGGTCCCGGCACCAGGGCCTCCGGCATGACGCGCCAGTCACGCAAGTCGGTCGAGACCGCATGTCCGATGCTGGCATGGACGTGCCGCAGCAGCTGGTCGCCCAGCGACCGCGGTGCGTGCAGGTAGAAGAGGTGGAACTCGTGGCCATCATCGGCGAACCATGAGTCCCAGACCCATTCCGCGTCGAGACGAAATGACACCGCCTACCCCTTGACGCCGCTCGCCGCGATCGACTCGACGAAGGTCCGCTGCAAGGCCAGGAACAGGATCAGCACCGGGATGGTGATGATCGAGAGGTAGGCCATCATCTCGCCCCACGCGGTGTTGATCTGGAAGAAGAAGGAGACGCCGACCATCACGGGTCGGGCGTCCTCGGTCTGCGTCACCATCAAGGGCCAGAGGTAGGAGTTCCAGATGGGCAGGAAGGTCAGGATGGCCACCGTCGCGAGGACCGGACCCGACAGCGGCATGATGACGCGCCGGTAGATGCTGAAGAAGCCCGCCCCGTCGATGCGCGCGGCCTCATCCAGCTCTACCGGCAGCGACTTGAAGAACTGCACGAAGAGGAAGATGGAGAAGGCGTTCGCCGCGAAGGGCAGGATCTGCACGTGATACGTGTTGAGCCAGCCCGTGGTGAGCTCGGGGAAGGCACCGTCGAAGATGATGTTGGGGAACCGGCTGACCATGAACAGCAGCGGGATGGCGATGGTCTCGAAGGGCACGATCAGCGTGGCGATGACGATCGTCAGCACGAGGGCTTGTCCTCGCCAGCGCATCCGTGCGATGGCGAACCCGGCCATGCTGTTGATGAACAGGCCCAGCACCACGGTCACCCCGGAGATGAGCATCGAGTTGAACAGGAACCGGCCCGCGGGGACTCGATCGAGCATGTCACTGTAGTTGTCAAGCGAGATGTCACCGACCGGCAGGAAGGCGCGCACGGAATTCGTGTCCGCCACGATCTGCGCGTCCGGCTTCAACGATGACACGAGCATGTAGACGACCGGGAACAGGAAGATGAAGCCGAGGAAGATCATCAGGGCATAGCGCCCCACGAGGTTCCAGTCCGGACCGGAAGATCCGCCTGGCTCTTCGTCCTCGATCTCGACGATGGGGGCGGTCGTGGCCTTGGCGTGGTCAGTCATGTCAACGCTCCCTCGTGAGCCAGCGCTGGATCAGTGAGACGACCAGCACCATGGCGAAGAACACGACCGCGATCGTCGAGCCGTATGAGATATCCAAGCGCTGGAAGCCGTCCACGACCGCCTGGTAGATGACCGTCTGGGTCGCATCGAGCGGTCCACCCTGGGTCATCACGTCGATCTGGGTGAAGAGCGCGAACGCCTGGATGGTGATGACGATGAAGATGAAGATGGCCGTGTTGCGCAAGCCCGGCCAGGTCACATGCCGGAACTGGTTCCAGCGACCGGCACCGTCGAGCTGGGCGGCCTCGTAGAGCACATAGGGGATGGTCTGGAGTCCCGCCAGCCAGATGACCATCTGGAAGCCCACGCCCTGCCACACGGACATGAACATGATGGCCGGGAGCGCGGTGCCGGGGTCACCCAGCCAGTCCAGCCTCGGGAAGGCCCCGAGGGTCACGGTCCCGAGCATCTGGTTCACCAGCCCGTTCTGTGAATACAGCAGGGACCACAGGATGGAGACCACGACCATCGAGATGACGACCGGTATGAAGTAGACACTGCGGAAGAGGTTCACGCCCCGGACCCGTTTGTTGATGAGCAGGGCCAAGCCCAACGCCAGGCCGGCCTGGATCGGCACGATGAACAGGGCGAAGACGAAGGTGTTGATGAGGGCCGTGAGGAACGTGGCGTCACCGGCGAGGATCACCACCTGGGTGTCCCCGATCTCGAACGTGCGCCACGGCTGCAGTCCGTCGTACTGCGGATAGTCGGGGTTGTCGCGGGTGTAGGTGCGGACCCGCTCGTAGGTGAACTTGCCGTCTTCGTCGAGGATCGGCGCACCGGCCTCGTTCACCAGTGGCTCCAGCGTCAGCACCTGCACGGTCAACAGGCGCCGGTAGTTGTCGAGGCCGACGAACTCGGTGGGATTGGGCGAGACCAGCCGCTGGTTGGTGAAGGAGAGGACGAAGGCCAGCATGAACGGAGCGATGAGGAAGAGGGCCAGCAGGAACATGGCCGGGCCGGCCATGAGCCAGGCGGTACGACTCTCACCCTTGTAGGTGACCTTACCGCCGCCGCTTGGCGGGCTTGGCGCTGCGAGATGCAACGGTCATCAGCTGGTCCTCGTGTTCACGATCGTCGACATCGTGGGTGGTGTCCCCGCCGGCCAGGACCTGGTGGCCCTGGCCGGCTGGGACCGTTGATTACTCGGAGAAGCCGTAGCCTCCGTTGGCCTCGATGTCGGCCTCGATCTCGTCGACCGCCGCGTCGAGCGTGTCCTGCACGTCAGCACCGTTGGCGATGTTGAGCAGTGCCGTTGTGAAGCTCTGGGAGATGTTGTTGTACGCCGGCGTGGGCGGACGGATGAGCGACTGCGCTTCGGAGAGGTCGAAGAAGACCTCCAGCGGGCCGCCCGGCTGGTACATGTCGGTCAGCTCGAGCGCGCCCGCGCTGGCCGGGAACAGGCCGGTGGTGTTGGCGAATGCGGCCAGGTACTGGGGCTGCAGCGAGAACTCGAGGTAGGCGTTCGCCCCCTCGGGATACTCACAGTCGGGGGTCACGCCCCACTGCCACGAACCAGCGCCGATCTTGGGG
Source organism: uncultured Chloroflexia bacterium (assembly GCA_963731995.1). GTDB lineage: Bacteria > Chloroflexota > Limnocylindria > Limnocylindrales > CSP1-4 > JAFMJV01. The sequence continues at coordinate 75,165 of CAVSXV010000004.1, read as the reverse complement.
CCATTGCCGAAGTCCGGCGCAGGCAGGAACAGCAGGTCGTCGACGGATTCACCGTTGGCTTCCATGCCGTCGATGGTCGGCACGGCGCGCCAGTTGCCGTTCCACTGGAGGGCATAGCTGCCGTCGATGAAGCCGGCCTCGGCCTCGGCCTGCGTCTGGGACGGACCGGGTACGAGATTGCGCTCGAACAGGCTCTGGAACCACTCGCCGAAGGCGACCGCTTCCGGCCCGTTGAGGACGCCCTCGGCCGTCAGGTAATCGTCACGGTTGATGAGGTCGCCGCCGAACGACTGCAGGAACGGCGAGAAGGCGTAGGGATACCACTCACCCTGGTCCCGCATGCCGATGTCCCAGGCATAGTCGAAGTCGCCCGTGGCCTGGAGGGTCTCCAGCGCCGCGTCGAACTCATCGAGCGTCCAGGGCTCGTCGAGTGTGGGGATACGGATCCCGTTGGCTTCCAACACCGACTTGCGAGCGTAGTTGGCAACCGCGGCGTCCCAGTACCCGATCGAGTACAGGTCGCCGTTCCAGTAGCCGGTGGCACTCGGCAGGATGGTGTCGACGACCTCCTGGGAGATATCGAGCGGCTGCAGGATGTTCGACCACGCCCAGCTTGGCGTCACCGGACCATCGACATCGAGGAGGCATGGAAGCCCGCCCTGGGAGGCGCTGATCACGGACGTGTTGTAGTCCGCCTGTGGGAACGAGGTGTACCCGACCTCGTATTCATCCTGTGAAGCATTGAAGTCCGCGATGATCTGGTCGTAGACCGCCAGCTCGGCCGGGTTGCCCGCCGAGTGTGTCCACATGTCGATCATCTTCTTGTCTCCGTCCTGGGCGGCAGCAACGGTCGGGAAGACCAGAGCTGCCGACAGAGCGGCGATTGCCAGGGTCGCGCTGCGGCGTCTGGCAGAACTGAAGGCCATATGCTTCCTCCTTGCCCCGTGCTAGCCATCCGTGACCGCCGTGGGGCGTAGGCGTTCACGACGTCCCCCGCGTGGGACGGGGCGGCACTCCCGCCCCGTTGCGGGGCGGTGCGACCGAATCACGGACCACGAGCGGACATTCGAGCCGCTGCTGACGTGGTCCTTCGGCCTCACCGCTGAGGACACGAAGTAGGTGCTCGACGGCCCACCGACCCATGGCTTCATGGGGCAGCTGCATGGTCGTGAGCGGCGGATCGAGCCAGGGCGCGATCTGGTCCTGGTTGTCGAACCCGATGACAGAGATATCGCGGGGAATGGAGAGCCCAGCGTGGCGGATGGCGCGGTAGGCGCCCATGGCCATGCGGTCGGTGTAGCACTGGATAGCGGTCGGCGGCTGGGCGAGCTCGAGGAGACGCGCCGCGGCGGCGGTCCCACCGAAGGGATCGTTCATGTCCGCGGCCACGAGTCCCGGATCGAACTCGAGACCGTGTTCCTCGAGAGCACGGCGGTAGCCGGCGAAGCGCTCTGGCTGCGCGGGATAGAAGTTCTCTTCGTGGATGTAGCCGATCCGTCGGTGGCCGTGCTCGATGAGATGGCTCGTGGCGGTGTAGCCACCGAGCTCCTCGTCCGGTATCACCCACGAGTCGAGCGGACCCTCGGATCGAGCGTCGAGCAGGACCGACGGGATCTCGCGGAGCTCCGCGGGCGGAGCGACGATCTGATGCCACATCGTGGCGTAGATGAGCCCATCGACCTGGCGAGCCAGCAACGAATCGATGGCGCGTGCCTCGACGTCCGGGTCGCGCTCGGTGTTGATGATCATCAGCGTCATGCCCGCGGCAGCGGCGACCTGGTCGGCGCCGCGGACCATGAGCCCGCCGTACGGCGTGGAGGCGATGGTGTCACTGATCAGCCCGATGGTCTCGCTCGACTGGCGGCGCAGGTTGCGCGCGACCGCGTTGGTGCGGTAGCCCAGGGCACGGCTGGCCTCGAAGACGCGCTCCTTGGTGACATCGGGGATGGAGCCGCCGGCCTTGCCGCTGAGCACGAGGGAGACCGTGGTGGTAGAGACGCCGGCCGCCATGGCCACGTCTGACATGCGCGCAGGACGACGGCGTGGCGCTGTCGAGAGCCTGCGGCCTGCACCTCCCCCGGCGCGACCGAGCGATCCTCGGTCAATTCCCGTCTCCTCCTTGACGATCGAGTCCGGCGAAACCCTCCCTGGTCCACGCCGTCCCCAACTCAATCGTTTCAGTAAATCGATACATTGCACCAGATTTCGGCTTTGTCAACCCCCTACCGACGGCTGGGACCGCCAAAATCGAGGGGTGCTAGCGCTCCGGTTTCGGGCCGCGGACGAGTAGGTGTGGCCGCTCTGTACCTGGTCAGATGGCCCACTGGGTGGCGCTCGCCAGATCCATTGCCGTCGCCGGCGTGTTCCCACGTCGCTTCATGGTCCGCCGGAGGCCGATCCAAGCATGCCGGGGCATATCGGACGGCCTCACACGAGCCGAACGACCTGGTTCGGTGCCTCACAGGTGGCTAAGGCCACCACACGGACCATTTGATCAGTTGCACCGGCCGACGGTGGCCCGGCGATCCGCCATCAGGGCTACCGCGATGCGGGAATCCACCGGACGCCGCGCAGGGTCGGTCACACGCCCAGACACCACCCCGAACACGGGTCGCTACCCCGAACACAGGTCGCTACCCCGAACACAGGTCTCCACCCGCAGCCGGCAGCGTTGCCGCCCACCTGCGCCCACGCTGCGGCCGGTGACCACCGATGTCCCATCGGCCTCAGGGACGGCGTCCGGTCCCTCAGCCGAGGCCCATCTCCTCGCGGGTGGGAGGCTCGGCTCCGGCCCGCGTGCAGTTGATGGCCGCGGCCCGCGCCGCGAACGTCATCGCGTCCTCCAGCAGGTGGGCGTCGTCGAGCTCCCGGCGCCCCAACCCGTGCTCCAGCCAATAGGCCAGGAACGAGCCACCGAAGGTGTCCCCGGCCCCGACCGTGTCTGACACCTGCACCGTCGGCACCGGCACGGAGACCTCGCCGCCGGCGCAGAAGCCGCGCGCCGGGTCAGCGCCCTGGGTCACCAGCACGGCACCCACGCCCTGCTCCAGCAACAGCCGGGCCGTCGCCTCCGGCGTCTCGGCGAGGGCGAGGTACTCGAAGTCCTCGTCACTGCCCTTGACCACGTCGGCACGCTCGATGACTCGGCGCATGCGCGCCTGGTAGCGCTCGAAGTCAGGCGTCGCGGTGGGCCGGCAGTTGGGGTCGACCATCACGAACGTCGACTCGGGCACCTGCGCCACGAGTGCCGCGAGCGAGTCGGCGATGGGCTCCATGGCCAGGCCCAGCGTGCCCACGTGGAGCGCATCGGGCGCCGGCGACAAGGCCGCCAGGGCATCGTCGAGCTCCAACCCCGGCACGGTCGTCCGCTCGATGTACCAGTGGTAGTGCGCGGCGCCGGCCTGGTCGATCTCCGCGAGCACGAGCGTGGTGGGGTCAGCGGTGTCGACGACCAGCGAGGTGCCCACGCCGTCCTCCTCCAGCTTCCTGCGCAGCAGCCTGCCGAACCAGTCGTCGCCGAGCCGGCCCAGGAACTCGACATCGCCACCGAGGCGGGCCAGGGCACGAGCGGCGTTGTACTGTCCACCCCCGGCTGCGGGTGTGACCGAACCGTCTCGCCCGATGATGAGATCGATCAGCGCCTCACCGGCGATGACCACCCGTGGTCGCGGCTCGCTCCACATCTACCAGCCCTCCCCTTCGAGGTACTCGGCCATCGCACGTGCGGCCTGGCCGCGATGCGACAGCCGGTGCTTCTCCTCGCTGCTCATCTGCCCGACCGTCCGGCCGCCCGGCGCCTCGCCGGCCGGCTCGAAGATAGGGTCGTAGCCGAAGCCGCCGCTGCCTCGCCGTTCGATCGCGATGCGGCCCTCGAAGGAACCGTCCCGGCAGACCGGATCGCCCCCGACCGACGGATCGAGGAAGGCCAACACGCACTGGTAGCGGGCACCGCGCTGTTCGGCGGGCAACCCTTCGAGCTCCCCGAGCAGCTTGCTGTTGTTGTCCTCGTCGGTGGCCTCGGGACCAGCGTAGCGCTTGGTGTAGACACCGGGCGCGCCAGCGAGCGCGTCGACCTCCAAACCGGAGTCATCGGCGAGCGTCGGCAGTCCCGAGCGCTGGGCGTAGTAGCGGACCTTGATGCGGGCGTTGCCCTCGAAGGACTCGGCATCCTCGACCGGCTCGCCCTCGACACCGACCTCGTCGGGCGTGACCAGCACGACATCGTCGAGGCCGAGCAGCTCCCCGAGCTCGGCGACCTTGTGGCGCGAACGCGAGGCCAGCAGCAGCCGCCGCGTCATGGCTTGGCCTTGGCCGCCTCTCCGGCGAGCACCGCATCCTGGATGTCGAAGAGCTTCTTGAGCCCGCCATCGGCGAGGTCCAGCAGCTCGGTCGTCTGGGCCCGGCTGAAGGGCTTGCCCTCGGCGGTGCCCTGCAGCTCCACGTAGGTGCCGGCATCGGTGCCGATGACGTTGAAGTCGACCTCCGCGCTGCTGTCCTCGCGGTACTCCAGGTCGAGCAGGCCCTGGCCGTCCACGAAGCCGACCGAGATGGCCGCGATCTTGCTCACGATCGCCCGCTCGAGCCCGGCCTTGCGCAGGGCCAGCACCAGCGCCACGTAGCCGCCGGTGATCGAGGCACAGCGGGTGCCGCCGTCGGCCTGGATGACGTCGCAGTCGATGGTCACCGTGCGCTCACCCATGGCCGAGGTGTTCACCACGCCACGCAGGGACCGGCCGATGAGCCGCTGGATCTCGTAGGTGCGGCCCCCGAGCTTGCCCTTCACCGACTCGCGCTGCATGCGCTCGGAGGTCGCCGTCGGCAACATCGCGTATTCGGCGGTAACCCAGCCGACGCCCTTGCCGCGCAGGAACGGCGGGATGCGGTCCTCGACCGTGGCCGAGCAGAGCACGTGCGTGTCGCCCTGTTGCCAGATGAGCGAGGCGGTCGCCCACTTCTGCACGTCCATCTGCACGTTCACCGGGCGCATCTGGCCCGGCGTCCGTCCGTCGAGGCGGAAGCGCGCCCCACCTGTGATGCTCATCGACTCTCCTTCTCGATCGTCTCTTCTCGTTTGGCCAGCTGCCACAGGTCATCGAGCGCGTCGAGTCCCAGTGCCTTGAGCTCTACCTCTTGTCCCTCTGCGAGTCGCTCGACCCGAGCGAAGCGCGAGGCGAACTTGCGACTCGCGGACCGTAGCGCAGCCTCGGGGTCGACACCGAGCTTGCGCCCCAGGTTGACGAGGACGAACAGGAGGTCACCGTACTCTTCGGCCCGTTCCTCGTCGCTGCGGGCGGCGAGCAGCTCGGTGGCCTCCTCGGCCACCTTGTCGATGACGCCCTCGAGGTCCGGCCAGTCGTAGCCCAGCGCGGCGGCCCGGCCCTGCATCTCGTCGGCATAGGCCAGCGAGGGCAGCGACTTCGAGAGCCCCTTGAAGGCATCGGGCATGCTCGGGGTCGCGGACCTTCTTGCCGTTGGCCAGCCGCTCGGCAGCCTTGAGCTGCTCCCAGTTGCGGATGACCTCGTCGGGCGTGTCGGCCACCACGTCGCCAAAGACGTGCGGGTGTCGGCTGATGATCTTGGTCGTGATCGCGCGCTGCACGTCGGACATGTCGAAGATCCCCTCCTCCGCCGCGTACTGGGCATGCAGCACGACCTGCAGCAGGAGGTCGCCCAGCTCTTCGGCCAGATCCGGCCCGGCGCCGAGGTCGAGCGCGTCGTAGACCTCGTAGGCCTCCTCGATGAGGAAGGGCTTGAGGGACTGGTGGTCCTGTTCCCGGTCCCAGGGGCAGCCGTCGGGCTGGCGCAGCCGATGCACGAGCCAGGGCAGCCCGAAGGCCGAGGCCGGATTGGACTGGGCGTCGAGCGCCGGCAGCAGATGCGCTCCCGCGGCCAGCGCCTCGGCGGTCAGCTCGGACACGGTCGTGTCGCGCTCGGTGCCGATGACCGGGTGCGCCGGCGGATACAGCCGGTGCAGCAGCGAGACCGGGTCAGTGCCGTGGCCGTGGCGGCCCGGCAGGGTCGCGTAGGGATCGGCAGGCTCGGGCTCGTCGCCGACCGGCGGCAGCACCACCAGCGCCATCCCGGCGTCGAACGGGCGCGCCACCAGGCGGTCGAGCGCGATCAGCTGCAGGCCCTCGGCGGGGTCGATGCCGGCACGCTCCAGCAGCGCCGCGAGCGCGGGATCGCTCAGGGGGGACATGGGGGCGTCAGCCCTAGGCGGGGTCGAGGATGCCACGCGACTCCAGGTACTCGATGACCAGCTGCGCGTTGGACTCGGGCGTGGTGTCGGTGGTGAGCAGCGTCATCTCCGGATCGAGCGGCGGCTCGTAGGGATCGGAGACGCCGGTGAACTCCTTGACCTCGCCCGCGCGCGCCTTGGCGTACCAGCCCTTGACGTCGCGGGCCTCCACGACCTCGAGCGGCGTGTCCACGAAGACCTCGACGTAGCCCTCGCCCACCATCTCGCGCACCTCGGCACGCGTCTCGCGGTAGGGGCTCACCAGCGCGCACACGACGAGGCCGCCGTGGCGCACGATCTCCGAGGCCACGTAGCCGACGCGGCGAACGTTGGTGTCGCGGTCCTGCCTTGTCGAAGCCGAGGCCAGCGGTCAGGTGCGTGCGGACCACGTCGCCGTCGAGCACGGTCACGACCCGACCGCGCGCCTCCAGCAGCGGCACCACCGCCTCAGCCGTGGTCGACTTGCCCGAGCCCGACAGGCCGGTGAACCAGATGCAGGCACCGGTGCTCATCGACTAGTTCCCGTAGAGGGAGTCGTCGATGCTGATGCGACCCGCGTCCTCGGCGTCGTAGTAGAGCAGGTCGTACCAGTCGAAGAAGGCGTTCTCGGCGACCAGCGCCGCATCCTCCTCATCGAGCGGGCGGACCGTCCTCGTCCTGCAGCTGGTAGAAGTAGTAGCCGTCGCCCTCGTCGATGCCGCCGGTGGTGTCACCGATCTCCATCGCCTCCAGCTCGAGCCTGAGGCTCTCGGACAGCTGTTCGAGCACCTTCCACGAGCTGACAGGGCCGTCAGCGGCGGCCGGGTCGTCGGAGTACTCGGCCGCGACCGCGTCGAAGTCGGCACCCTCGGCGGCCAACGCCCCCTCGACCTCGCCGACACGCACGTCGAGCGAGGAGCGGAACCCCTCGAACTCGATGACATGCCAGCCGAACTCGGTGCGAACCGGACCCAGGATGTCGCCGGCTGCGGGATCGACGTTCTCCCAGATGGCGTCAGTGAACTCGCTGACCATCACGCCCTCGCGCGGGAACCAGCCGAGGTCGCCACCCTGCGGGGCACTGGGGCCGTCGCTCTCGGCGATGGCGCGCTCGGCGAAGGCAGCGGCGCGCTCATCAGGGTCTTCGATCGCGGAGAGCTCGTCGAAGGCAGCCTGCGCCTCGGCCTCGGCGGCGTCCCAGGCCGGATCGTCGGCCGGCAGGTCGGCGACGGCGGTGGGATTGCCCTCCGCGTCGAGCGGGGTCTCGGGCTGGTAGAGGATGTGGCTGGCACGCGCCTCGCCGGCGCTGTCATCGCTGGTGACGGGGTTGCGCTCGACGAAGATCTCGCCCAGCAGCACCTGGTCGTATTCGCTTGGCCAGGGCCTCGTCGGTGATCGTGCTGCTCGAGCTTGTCCGCGAGCGTCTCGAGCTCGACGTTGCGGCGGTGGACATCCTCGCCGACAGCGCTGTTGACGGCCTCGATGAAGCCGGGGTCGGGCGTCGCGGGGACCACCTCGTGAGACCAGCGCCACCAGCTGCTCGCCGGTGGGAGCCTCGACGATCTCGGCCACGCTGCCCTCCTCGGCGGCGTAGATCGGCAGCGGCCCACTCGGCGCTGCCGATGTCGGCCTCGGCGGTGATCCAGGCCGAGTCGGTGCTGGCGGGACCGTAGGTCTCGGCCAGCTGTGTGGCGTCTTCGCCGGCAGCGAGCCCCTCGGCCACGCGCGCGGCGCGCTCGCGGGCGTCGGCGATGCCCGCGTCGGTCGCGGCCGCCACCGGCTTCCTGCTCGGCAGTGATGACGAAGACCGCGTCAACGTGGCGCGACTCGGAGACGGTGCCGTCAGCCGCGACCGCGGCTTCCAGCTCCCCCTCGCTCAGCTCCACGCCTTCCTGAGCCGCGAGCTGCTCCTTGAAGACGAGGTCCACCAGCTCCGTAGCCACGACGTCGTCGGTGCCGGGTCGCAGGGAGTCCGCGAGCGCCAGGCGGGTGCTCGCGAGGTCGGCATCGATGTCGCCGGCGGCCAGGGCGGTCGTCGTCTGGGCCTGCAGGCGGGATGCCCGGAAGTCCTCGAGCTTCTTGCGATCGTCCAGCTGGCTGCGCGTGATGTCCGTGCCGTCGACCGAGGCGACCGGCTTCAGGTTGCTCTCCCAGAAGCCATAGAGCGAGCCCGCCCACGATGACCACCACGATGACCACGATGAGCCCGTAGAAGATCCAGTTGATGTTCCGGGTGTGCTGCGCCTCAGGGTCGATGTGGCGGCCGTCGCTTGCCCGTCGAAAGGCGGTGGGAGATGCGGTCGCGGAGGGACTCCTTCGGTGGCGCTGTCTTCGAGGTCATGCGTAGACGGTTCTCCGGTGGTGGTCGTATCGGGGCGCATCCGCAAGCGGTGCCACTGGGGCCATCCCGGCCGATGCTGCGCGCTGCCGAAGTCTAGCGCGTCATGGCCGAGTCACGCGTGAGCGCCGGACCCGTCAGGCGTCCTTCGACTGCTCCAGGCGCCAGGCGTATTGCTCACGGTAGTAGTCATCCCAGTCCCCGGACTTGATGGGCTCCCACCACTCGCGGTTGGCCGCGTACCAGTCGATGGTCTGCGCGATGCCCGCCTCGAAGGTCGTCGCCGGCGCCCACCCGAGGGCTCGCAGCCGTGAACCATCGAGCGCATAGCGGCGATCGTGACCGGGTCGGTCGGGCACGGTGCGCACCAGCGACCAGGGCTTGCCCAGGTGTTCGAGGATGGCCTCGGTGACCGCACGATTGGGCCGCTCCACGCCGTCGCCGGAGACGTTGTAGGCGGCACCGGCCTGCCCACGGTCGAGCGCGACGCTGATGCCTTCGGCGTGGTCGGCCACGTAGAGCCAGTCCCGCCGCTGCATGCCGTCGCCGTACATCGGCAGCGGCTCGTCGTCGAGGGCGTTGGTCACGAACAGCGGGATGAGCTTCTCGGGGTACTGGTTGGGGCCGTAGGTGTTGGCCCCCCGGGTGATGACCGTGTCGAGGCCATGCGTCTCGTGGTAGGCCGCCACGAGGTGTTCGCCGGCGGCCTTGGCCGCACTGTAGGGCGAGGTCGGACGGATGGGGTCGGACTCCACCGAGAGCCCTGCGGGCACCGGGCCATACACCTCGTCGGTCGAGACCTGCAGCAGGCGGAAGGCGCCGTCCCGTGCCCGCGACTGCTGCAGTGCCGCCTCGAGCAGGGCGTACACGCCCATGACACCGGTGTGCAGGAAGGCGGTCGGCTCGAGGATGGAGCGATCGACGTGCGATTCGGCGGCGAAGTTGACGATGGCGTCGGCCTCGGCGGCCAGCTCCGACATGCGGGGCTCATCAGCGATGTCCGCCTGCACGAAACGGTACCGATCGCGCGTGGCCCGGTCCTCGGCCAGGCCGGCCAGGTTGGCGGGATTGCCGGCGTAGGTCAGCTTGTCCACGACGATGATGCTGTCGGCGGTGTCGGCGAGGCGCCGACGGACGAAGGTCGAGCCGATGAACCCGGCTCCGCCGGTGACAAGGATCCTCATGGCGCGAGTCTAGCCGCTCGGTCGCGGTAGGCCGGGAAGGCCCCGCTGCCGGTCGTCGCCACGGCCGCCGTCAGCTGCTCGTAGGCGACACGGTCGATGACCCGACCGCAGCCGAACGAGGGCCGGGAGATCTCGGTCCAACCGCCCATGAAGGCCGGGTCGGCATCGGCGCTGCCGAGGTCGAGGAAGCGCAGCCCACGGCCGGCCATGTCCTCGACCATCGTCTGTACCAAGGCATAGCGAGCGCCCAGCTGCTCGCCCAGCGCTGAGCTGGTCACTGCGTGCAGGTGGGCGTCGTCACCGCTGACGTAGACCACCGCCATCGCGACCGGGCCGTCCTCGGCGAGCGCACTGAAGGCGACACAGCCGGGCACGGCCAGCATGCGTGCGAGCGCCTCGGCCGAGAGGCCCAGCTCGGCACCCGGCAGCGGGACATCGGTCAGGGCCGCCCAGCGCGGCAGCAGGCTGGACGGCGCATCCTCGACGTCGACATCGAGCAGCCGCAGCGCGTCACGAACGGCTCGCCGGTGACCGCGTGCCGGCCAGAACGAGACGAGGTCTGCCACGTAGTGCTGCGCATCAACGCGCACGAGGTCCGGGAAGGAGGGCCGCAGCAGCTCCTCGTCAAGCGAGGCCAGCGGGTCGGTCCGGGCGCTGACGGTGACCACGTCGGCCAGCGCTTCGGTCTCCCGCAGATCCTCAGACAGGGCGCGCGGGTCGCGGCTCACCAGCAGCGGATAGCCGACGATGGCGTCTCGCCGGTGGCTGTCGGGGATCTCACGCGTGAGCAGCCAGCTGCCGCTGCGACGCAGATGGCGGACCTCGCCGACCTCGACGAAGGCCTCCGCGTAGCCCGGGTGCAGGTAGCCGTAGCGACCGGCGGCCGCGAAGAGGTCCTCGTTGCCGAGGAGGCTATCCACGATGACCGCGGTGGACGTCCACGAGCGCCGGCACCTCCTCGATGGAGACCTCGCGGGCAAGGACGCGGAAGAGCGGCGCCAGCGACCGCTCGACGGGGTCGCGGGAGCGCTTGGGCCGGAGCGTGTTGCGCCGCAGCCACAGCAGCGGCCGGCCCTGGAGACGGCGGACCAACAGCCCGGTGGCCGTCACGGCCGCGGCGAGGACCCTCCGGGGGACGGTCTCGCCCCGGCTGGGATCGAGCTGTCCCTGCGTCCCGAGGTAGACCAGCCGTCGCTGCGCCTGGGCCTCGTGGAGCTCCGGTCAAGCTGGTGGGCGACGGCCGTTGCACGACCATGCCGCGACGCGCCAGCTCCAGCAGCAGCTGCTCGTTGTGCGGCCCCACGCCGGCGCCGACCGGTACCAGCGCGATCTCGCGGCGAGGATCTTCGGCGCCCTCGTAGCCGTGGTGGCGCAGGTAGTCAGCGAGATGGAGACCGGCGAAGCGACGGGCGTCGGCGGACATCTCCTCGCGCCAGCGCCCGATGCTGGAGGTCTCGAGCGGCCCCGACACCGATTGCCTTCCACCACTCGTGCTCGGCGGCCACCCCGGCTGCCGACGCACGGGAGTCGAGCATCGAGGACGCGTACTCCTCCCCGATGAAGGCACACAGGCGGCGGAGCTCGCGCTCGGGCTCGGTCACCAGGTCCTCGTAGCGCAGGGTCATCGCTCGCGGGTCGTTCTCGATCCGCTCGCGCGAGGCCCGGTCGTCCGCGTCGATGCGCACGAGGTTGCCCACCAGCGAGTCCTTGGCGAAGGGCATACGTGCCAGCGAGAGCGCGACATCTCGGGGATCGCGCACGATGCGCACGATGCGGGCCTCGGGCCAGCCGTCGCGGAGGACGTCGGTCATGAGCAGGTGCCGCGGGGTCTTCTCGACCCAGCGGGCTTTGCCCGCGCGCTGCGCGTGGAGGACCGTCAGCGACTCGAGCATGAGCCCGGGTCGAGGGCGCGCAGCCCGCGAGATAGGTGCCGATCTCTGCGGTCGTCAGTCCGAAGAGCTCGGTGACGGGATGACCCTGGTTGCGCAGCGAGGCCATGAAGTCGACCGCCGGCCGGGGCCAGGTCGACGGGGTCCAGGATGCGAGCCCGGGCCCGGTCGTCGAGATGGCGGTAGCGTGCGAAGAAGCGCGATTCCGGCCCGCAATCGAGCCGTGGATGCGCCGACAGCATGGCCGAGAGCAGGGTCGTGCCGGAGCGCGCGACGCCGACGACGAAGACCGGAGCGTCAGGCCTCCGCATCGACGGCCTCGTCGACGTCAGCACCCACCAGGCCCGGCAGGTCCTCGGCCTCGGCAGGCCTGGCCAGCACCTGCAGCAGGCGGGCGATGAAACGCTCACCGCCGTCGTTGGGGTGCCGCCGGATGAGGCTGAGCCGGCGTACCCACACCACCGGCCGGCCCTGCGCACGCCGGGTCAGCAGCAGCAGGCCCAGGCGCACGATATCGAGCACCCGTCGTGAGGCGGGACGGCTGCGGTCGGGATCGAGCTGGCCGACCACACCGAAGAACACGAGCGGCTCCTGCAGGTGCAGCTCCTCGATGGTGCTCGGGATCGGCCGGCGCACCGCCACGTCAGCCCGCGGCCAGCTGCAGCAAGACCTCGTCGTACCTGGCGTTGAGGGCATCGCCCGGCGGGCACGATGGCCAGCTTCCGCTTGGCCGGCACGGCCTCGCCGTAGCCATGTTCCTCCAGCATGGGGCCGAGGTTGAGCGCGGCGTAGTGCTGGACGGCTGGCGGCATCTCCTGCGGCCCAGCGGCCGGAACGGGATGGGTCGAGCGGGCCGGTGGCATCGCCCTTCCACCACTCGTGGGCGGCAGCCACACCGGTAGCGCCGCTGCGGTCCTCGAGCATGCCCGGCTCGTAGTCCACCGCCGACGAACTCGCAGATACGGCGAAGCTCGCGCTCGGGCGCAGCCACGAGGTCCTCGTAGCGCACGGTCAGCGCGGCATCAGAGCTGCGGTAGAAATCGGCCGCGGCCTCGTTCATGCGCGCCAGCACGGACAGGTTGGTCAGCAACGAGGGCGTGCCGAACGGCACCTTGGTCAGCGAGACGGCGGCGTCACGCGGGTCGCGCACGATGCGTACGATGCGGGCGTGCGGCCAGGTCCCGGTGATGAGCTCGGGCACCTCGAGGTGGCGTGGCGTCTTCTCCACCCAGCGGGGAGCGCCGGCTCGGCCGGCGCGCTGCGCGGTGAGCGACTCGAGCATGGTCGCCAGCGATGGCGGCCGGATCGCCATCCAGGCCCGGATCTCCTCGCGCTCGAGCTGGTACATGGGATAGATCGGCTGCTGGCCCAGCGACAGGCTGCAGACGTAGGCCGTGGCTCGCTCGGGCCAGTCAGCCGGATCGAGGATGTGCTCGCGCTCGCTACGGGCCAGGCGTGACCAGCGGCTGAGGAAGTGGGTCTCGGGACCGCAGTAGAAGGCCGAGTGGGCGGCCAGCATGGCCGACAGCAGGGTCGTTCCAGAGCGGGGGCCGCCGACCACGAAGACTGGCGCGCTGGAGGGCTTGATCACGACGCCGATTCTATCCGGCCGGGGTCCCGGGGCCGCGATGCTCCGGATCGACGGCCGAGTGGTGGTCCTTCGGTCCGGCCGCCGCTCCGGCCGCGTGGGAATCCGCGCTCGCCTGTTACCCTTTCCACCGTCCATGGGAGTCGTCAACGAGGCACCTGCTGCGTTCCGCAGCAGCAACGATCGGCCAGGTCCGTTCGCCCTCATCCGCAACGCGATAACCGACGTCTGGTCACGCCGTCGGTTGATTCGCTATATGGTCCGCGCCGACATCAAGAAGCGCGGCGTCAACACCGTGCTCGGCAACGTCTGGTGGGTGCTCGACCCGCTCATCACGATGATGGTCTACGTCCTGGTCATGACCGTCATCTTCCAGCGCTCCACCCCGGACTTCCCGCTCTTCCTGCTCAGCGCGATGGTGCCCTTCAAGTGGTTCACCGCCACCATCGGCAGCTCCACCAATGCCGTCACCGGCAAGGAGTCGCTGATCAAGCAGATCCTCTTCCCCAAGATCATCCTGCCCGTCACCATCACCCTCAGCCAGATCGTGGGCTTCCTGTTCGGCATGCTCGTGCTGTTCACGCTGTGGTTCACGGTCTACCACGACCACGTCACGTGGCAGGTCGTGTGGGTTCCGCTCATCGCCGTCGTCCAGTACGTCTTCGTGCTGGGCTGGGCGTTCATGATCTCGGCGGTGACGGTGTTCTACCGGGATGTCGGCATCGTCATCGGCCACTTCATGCGACTGCTCTTCTGGGTCTCGCCCATCCTCTGGTCGTTCATGGAAGTGGCCGGTCGTGGCGCGATGCTGCAGAAGGGCCTGGCCGGCATCGAGCGGCAACTGGGCATACCCGAGGGCGTCCTGTTCGGGGCCATCTCCCTCAATCCGACTTCGCAGTTGATCGAGTCATATCGCAAGGTCATCTACGGCAGCCTCGAGCGCACGGAGGTCCTCAACGACAAGGGCCGGGTCATCGACGAGACGCTGTCCTGGACCAAGGCCGTGGCTCCCGACTTCGAGGCGCTCTTCATCATCTTCTCGGTCGGCGTGGTCATCACGCTCCTGGGCACGCTCATCTTCAAGCGGCTCGAGCCCTCCTTCACGAAGGTGCTGTGATGGACGGACACAGCGAGACCACGGCGACGCCAAAGCCCAAGTCCAAGGCCAGGCGCATCCCCAAGGGCCATGAGGAGACGATCGATTCGCGGCTCGACGATCGCATGGATGAAGGGGCCCTCGCTGCCATCGCCGCCGCCGAGCACGAGGCCCCGGACCCCGCCGAGTTCGGACTCCGCGTGGCTGCTCCCACCGGCGAGATCGCGATCCGCGCCCAGAACCTTGGCGTGCGCTACAACCTCAACCTCACCAAGAAGACGAAGCTGCGCACCACGTTCGCCAACCTGCTCGATCCGCGGCGGCGCAACGCGGGCCACTTCTGGGCCCTGCGCGGGGTCGACTTCACGGTCCATCGCGGCGAGGCCGTCGGCATCGTCGGACCCAACGGGTCAGGCAAGTCGACCATGCTCCTGGCCCTCGCCGGCATCCTTCAGCCCACTGAGGGCCTGGTCGAGATCAACGGCCATGTCTCCACGCTGCTCAGCCTCAACGCGGGTTTCGATACGGAGCTCACCGGCCGCGAGAACATCGCGCTCGCGGGCGCCCTCATGGGCATCGACGAGCACGTGATGCAGGAGATCACGCCCGGCATCATCCAGTTCGCCAACATCGGCGCCTTCATCAACGCTCCGCTCAAGACCTACTCATCGGGTATGCGCGCTCGCGTCGGCTTCGCCATCGCCACCGCCGTCGATCCCGACATCCTGCTGCTCGACGAGGTCCTCCAGACCGGCGACAACCAGTTCAAGCAGAAATCGCGTCGCCGTATCGCCGAGGTGCTGCGGACCGCCAAGGCGGTCGTCATGGTCACCCACGACATGAGCTGGATCACCGCCTTCTGCAACCGCGCCATCCTCATGGACAAGGGCAAGATCGTGGCGGACGGCGACCCCGAAGAGATCGCCGACATGCACGAGAAGGATGCCGACAAGCGCGCCAGGACCAAGCGCAAGGCCAAGCAGCTGCTCAAGCATGGCAAGGTCGAGCTGGTCGACATCAAGAAGGCTCGCAAGGAAGGCAGCCTCGAGGATCTGGTCGAGGGTCGCGACGAGGAGATCGCCGAGCTCAAGGCTGAGAAGAAGCTCGAGCTCGATGTCACGCGGGCGAAGCGGAAAGCCAAGCGCCTGGCCCGTGAGGCCAAGCAGGCTGCAGCCGCGGCCGAGGCGGCTGAGGCGGCCCTGGTAGCGGGTCCCAACCAGCCGCAAGGCGATGGGCCCGGCGAGCTGGTCGCCACGGCCGCATCCGACGATTCCGCCCGATCCGATGAGCGGGCCGGGCCGGGCGCCTAGGCGATGCCCATCGGCGGGCGATTCCGCGGCCTGCGCAAGTCCCTGACGCCGGAACCGGCGGAGGGCAGCGCGACCGTGCCGCCGCCGCCCGTTGTCCGGCCGCAGCGTGTGGTCACCGTCCTGGGCATGCATCGCAGCGGCACCAGCAGCCTCGTGGGCAGCCTCGAGGAAGCGGGCCTACCGCTGGGCGAGGTGCGCACGGTCGGTGGCGATTCCAACGAGAAGGGGCACCGTGAGCCGGGCGAGCTCATCAGCCTCCACGACGACGTGCTCATCACCAGCGGCGGGGCCTGGCATCTGCCCCCGGCGACCGTGACCTGGACACCGAGCCAGCGAGAGCGCCGAGATGCCTTCATCGCGTCGCGAGCAGAGATGCCGCTGTGGGGCTGGAAGGAGCCGCGCACGCTGCTGGTCATCGACGGCTGGCTCGAGGTCCTGCCCGACCTGGGCATGGTCGGCACCTTTCGACACCCAGCGGTCGTGGCCCGCTCGCTACAGCGCCGCCACGGCAACGAGACGGCCGACATGTGGCTGGGGGTCTGGCTCGCCTACAACGCCAGCCTGCTGCGTCTCGCCGAAGGCGCGCGGCTTCCCGCTCATCGACTTCGACCTGCCGGCCGAGGCCTATCAGGCGCGGCTGCGCGCCATCATCGCGGAGCTCGGTCTCGGGGCTCCGGGCACGGACGGCGAGTTCTTCGAGCCCTCGTTGCGCACGTCCGGGAAGCAGACGCCACCGAAGATGGCCCTCCCGGCGGAGGTCGGGCGCACCTATGCAGGCCTGGTCGAGATGGCCGCGAGCCAGGCTGCCGACTACTCGCGGTAGAGCGCCGCCGTCTGCCGCGCGATCGGCTCCCAGTCGATCGTCTCCGCGTAGGCGCGCGCCCGGCGTCCCATGGCCCCGAGGTCGGCCGCCTTCGCCGCACGCATGGCCTCGGCCAGGGCGCCGTCGGCGTCGGGGTCGTAGAGGAACGTCGCGTCCGCCGGCAGCGTGCCCGGGAGACAGCCCATGGCCGGTGCGATGACCGGGCGCCCGTGGCTCAAGGCGAGGATGGCGCTGCCCGAGGTGAGGATGTCGCGGAATGGCAGTACCACCGCGTCCGCGGCTCGCAGCACGCGCGTGAGCTCGTCCTCCGGCAGGCGGTCCAGCTCCAGCACGATGCGCTTGTCCTCCAGGGCCAGCTTTTCCAGCTTGCGCCCGGACTTCCTGGGCAGCGGCTTGCCCGCGATGAGCAGGCGGTCCTCGGGTGCCAGCTCGTCCACGCGCATGAAGGCGTCGAGCAGCTCACCCACGTTCTTGTAGCCGCGGATGGAACCGACGAAGGCGAAGACCGTACCGGCCTCGGTCAGGCCCAGGGCCCGGCGTGCGGCAGCCTGGTCGAGGTCGACGTCGTACTGGCGCAGGTAGGAGCCATGCGCGAGGACGTGCATGCGTTCCTGCGCCGCGGGGCTGGGCCGATACATCTCGACGAGCGCCTCGCGCGCGTACTCGCAGTGGAGGATGATCGCGTCCGCGCGCTCGATGATGGTGCGGTGAGCGGCGGCGTCGTTGGCGTCGACACCGGCGGATTCGTGGCCCTTCAGGTTGTGCACGGTCCACACGATGTGCACGCCGCGAGCCTTGAGCAGGCGCAGCTGCCAATCGAACCAGCGCACGGTACGCGCCGAGGGCCGGCCCTTGCTGCCACCGAGGAACTCGTGGATCCAGTGGATGTGCACGACGTCGGGCCGCCCCTGCTGGAGCCAGGCGCCCAGGAGCGGTGCCCGCCTGGGCCACTCGTGGACCGCGGATGCCTCCACGCCGACCTCGCGCAGCGCGCCCGCCAGCAGCCGCTGGTAGGGGTTCCACTTGTACGACGGCAGCAGGATGGCCCGTGTCGGCGTCGGTGTGTCGGTCATGCCTCGGCGAGGCTCGGAGGAACGACCGGCAGTGACAGCAGGTGCGCGGCGATGCGCTCACCGGCGTGGCCGTCCCAGCCAGGGGGCCCGTCTCCGATGCGCCGCTGGGAGCCCGCCAGCGCGCCATCGAGCGCAGGCCCCAGTGACACGGGCGTGACCAGACGGTTCGTGCCCGCCGTGAGGGTGATGGGCCGCTCGGTGTTGGGCCGCAAGGTCAGGCAGGGTACGTCGAGCACCGTCGTCTCCTCCTGGATGCCGCCCGAGTCGGTGATGACCACGGCCGCGCCTCGCACGAGCGAGATGAACTCGATGTAGCCCAGCGGCTCCACGATCAGCAGCTCCGGGACGTCGCCGAGGCCGGCAGCCTCGAGCGTGGCTCGGCCCCGTGGATGCAGCGGCAGCACCAGCGGCAGCCGAGCCGTCGCCTCGCGCAGCGCGCCCACCAGGGCTGCCGCAGCTTCAGGCGAGTCCACGTTGGCCGGTCGGTGCAGCGTGGCCACCGCGTAGCGTCCCTCGAGTCCCAGCCTCGCTTGTACCGGTAGCGGGTCGAAACGATCGAGGTTGGCCAGCAGCGTGTCGATCATGGGGTT
Source organism: uncultured Chloroflexia bacterium (assembly GCA_963731995.1). Taxonomy (GTDB): domain Bacteria; phylum Chloroflexota; class Limnocylindria; order Limnocylindrales; family CSP1-4; genus JAFMJV01. The sequence goes on along the minus strand of CAVSXV010000004.1, from coordinate 57,057 downwards.
GCCCACGAAGACCACCCGACTGCCACCGATGCCCTCACGCGCCAGGTTCTGCTCTCCCTCCGGCGCGGTCACGTAAAGCGGGTCGCTGAGGATGTCTGTGACCCGCCGGTTGACCTCCTCGGGCATGCTGTCGTCGAACGAGCGCAGCCCGGCTTCCACGTGTGCGATGGGGACCTGCAGCTTGGCGCAGGTCAGGGCCGCCGCCAGCGTGGAGTTGACGTCGCCGTAGACGATCACGCGCTCTGGCGCCTGCTCGCTGAAGACCTGCTCCAGGGCCACCAGCAGCGCCGCAGTCTGGGTCCCGTGTGTACCAGAGCCCACGCCGAGGTTGAGGTCGGGCTCCGGCAGGCCCAGCTCCTCGAAGAAGATCTCCGACATGCGCCGGTCGTAATGCTGACCGGTGTGGATGAGCTGCTGCTGGGCACCGGCCGCCTCGAGCGCGGCGATGACGGGCGCGGCCTTGATGAAGTTCGGCCGGGCGCCGACGATGTGGATGAGTCCGGGCATGGGGCCAAGGATGCCATCCCCACGACGCGGCCGCGCGCGATGCTAGAGTCGGAAGGCTTTGCAACAGAACACCAACGCGATCTCCACGGTCGGCATCATCGGTCTCGGCTACGTCGGGCTGCCGCTGGCCACCGCCTTCGCCGAAGCGGGCCTGCACGTCGTCGGCTACGACCTCGCCGAGGACAAGGTCGCCGCGCTCGAAGGGGGCCGGTCCTACATCGAGGACGTGTCCTCGGCCGTGCTGGCTCGGCTGGTCAGTGCCGGGCTCCTGGAGGCCACGACCGACCCGACCCGCCTGGCCGACTGCGGCGCGCAGCTCATCTGCGTGCCCACACCGCTCGGTGAGCACCGCGAGCCGGACCTCAGCTACGTCCTCTCCGCTACCGAGACGGCCCTCGCCAACCTCGCCCCCGGCGCGCTCGTGGTGCTCGAGTCCACGACCTGGCCCGGCACCACCCGTGAGCTCCTGGCCCCGATGTTCGAGGCGGCTGGCCACCGGATCGGCGAAGACGCCTATCTCGCCTTCAGCCCCGAGCGCGTGGACCCCGGCAACACCCGCTGGGGCATCAAGGAAACGCCCAAGGTCGTGGGCGGCCTGACGCCCGAGTGCTCGCGCCGCGCCGAAGCCCTCTACGCGACCATCTGCGACACCGTCCACCCGGTCTCGACGCCGGAGTCGGCAGAGATGTCGAAGATCATCGAGAACACCTTCCGCGCGGTGAACATCGCCCTCGTCAACGAGCTGGCCATCCTGGCTGACCGCATGGGTGTGGACATCTGGGAGGCCATCGAAGCATCTTCGACGAAACCGTTCGGCTTCATGCCCTTCTGGCCCGGCCCCGGCCTCGGCGGCCACTGCATCCCCATCGACCCCTTCTACCTCGCCTGGCGGGCGAGGGCCTTCGACATGGACAGCGAGTTCGTGGAGCTGGCCGGGCGGGTCAACGTGAACATGCCCTACTACGCGGTCTCGCGGATCGCGCGCGCGCTCAACGACCACGGCAAGGCCGTGCGAGGGGCGAAGGTGCTGCTCCTGGGCATGGCCTACAAGGCCGATGTCGGCGACCTGCGCGAGAGCCCCAGCCTCAAGCTGCTCGAGCTCCTGCGGGCCGAAGGCGCCGACATCACGTACCACGACCCCCACGTGGCGACGCTCGCCGACGAAGGTCTCTCCTCGGTCGAGCTCACCAGCGAACGCCTGGCCGAGACCGACTGCGTGATCATCGCGACGGCCCACACGGCCATCGACCTCGCGGCCGTGGTCGAGCACGCCGACCTGGTGGTCGACCTGCGCAACGCGGTGCGACATCGCCTCGGGGGCGGGGTGGCGGCGGGCGGTGCCGCCCAACGTCGACGTCCTCTAGCGTCGGCCCGCAGATGCCTGCGCGCGCACGCAAGGTCTGGATCGATCTGACCAACTCACCGCACGTGCTCTTCTTCCGGCCGGTCATCCGCCGCCTGGACGAGGCTGGCGTCGAGACGGTCGTGACCGCGCGCGACTTCGCCCAGACGCTGGGCCTGCTGCAGCGCTACCGCATCGCGCACACCGTCATCGGCAAGCACGGGGGCGCGTCGGTCAGGGGCAAGGCCTTCGGGCTCGTGCGGCGCTCGGGCGCGATGGTGGCCTTCGGACGGGGCCGGGGCATCACCCAGGCCGTGAGCCACGGCTCCAACGATCTCGCCATCGCCGCCCGCACGCTGCGCATCCACAGCACGGTCATCCACGACTACGAGGGGGCCGCGGGCATGCACCGCATCAACTTCCGGCTGGCCTCGAAGGTCATGACCCCCGATGTCATCCCCTACTCGGCACTCTCTGGCTACGGCCTCTCCGAAGCCCGCTTCCGGCCCTATCACGGGCTCAAGGAGCAGGTCGCGCTGGCCGACTTCGCGCCTGACGACTCGGTCTACGAGGAGCTGGGGCTGGACCGTGAGCGGCCCATCGTGGTGCTGCGCCCGCCGGCCACCATGAGCCTGTACCACCGGGGCATCGAGAACACCGTCTTCGACGACGTGCTCGCCCGCCTGCTCGGATCGGAGGTCCAGGTCGTGCTCCTGCCGCGCACACCCGAGCAGGCGCGATCGTTCGCCGACGCACCGGGCGTGATCATCCCCGAGAAGCCGGTGGACGGGCCCGCGCTGGTGTGGGCGGCCGATGCGGTGATCAGCGCCGGTGGCACCATGAACCGCGAGGCGGCCGTGCTGGGCGTGCCCACCTGGACCACGTTCGCCGGCACGCTGGGCGCGGTCGACCGGGAGCTGGTGGCCCAGGGGCGCATGCGCGTGCTGGAGCGCGCCGAAGACATCGAGATCAGCAAGCGAACGCCCGCTGAGCCACACGTCGAGGCGGTGGCCGACGAGGTCACCGACGAGATCCTGCGGACCTGAAGCCCGAGCGGTGTAGCTACTTCTTCTTGATGAGCCGTTTGACCTGGGGCGTGATGCGCACCGCGAGGCGGTCGCTCGTGTTCCCCCGCTTGCACAGCCCGTCGTCGTTGATGGCGCACTCGGTGACGATGCCCACGACGCATTGGGTGCGGCCGCAGGGCGAATCCTCGTTGAAGGTCCGCCACACCGGCCCACCGCTCATGCCCGCCGAGACGAAGCCGGTGAAGGGCAGGTGCCCCGGCTCCCGGCCGGCCGGACGCACCTGGCCCTCGGTCCGCCACATGGTCAGGCCGTTCATGGCCCGGTAGCGCGGGTCGACCGGATAGCCGGCAGTCCGGACCTGCTTGCCCAGGGTAAGCGAGCCGTCACCCGGCTCGGTGGCCCACATCCGCAGGATCGCATTCCGCGGGAACGTGCACTTGGTGGTCAGCACCGCGTAGTCGTGCGGTCGGCTGCCGAAGTTCCCATCACGCCTGCCTCGCTTCACGAACTTGGCGTGGGCCCAGACCTTGGACACGCCGCAGGACCTGTAGGCCGAGCCGCCCGAAGGCTGGCTGAAGCCACGATAGACACGGATGCCCCGGGGCAGGCCCGACTTGAGCTGGTACTTGCCCTTGGCCGCATTCCGGACCAGGCAGTGGGCCGCGGTCACGACCTTGTTGGGGGCGACCACGAAGCCGGTGCAGACCACCCGGTTGCCGATGGTCACGAGGGTGATGCCGCGGAAGGGCTTGGTGGTGAGCTTGTTGGCAGGCACCTTCGAGAAGTCGCCCTCCAGGGCTGCAGCCGGGCCGGAGCCGGCGCCGAGCGCGAAGGTGGCGATGACGACGAGCACCAGGACGCGGACGGACGAACGCCTCATGCTGCACCGCCGCGTGGCGAACCGCCATCACGGATGGAACGCCCCGGACCCACCGCTGCGTCCTCTCGAGCGAGCTTGCGATAGAGCTCCACCAGGCCCACCGCGGTGTGCTCCCAGGTGTACTTGCCCAGGGCCACCTCGCGGCAGTGGGCCCGCAGCGCCCGTCGCGCCTCTGGTGGGGTTGTCAGCAGCTCCGCGCAGGCCGCGGCGATGGCGGCCGGATCGTCGATGTCGACGCACACGCCGATCCCCTCATCGGAGGTCAGGCGGCACTGCTCGTTGCCCTCGCTGACGACCACGGGCACGCCGGCCATGATCGATTCGAAGAGCTTGTTGGGCAGGTTCATCTTCTGGTTGAGCGTCCGCGGTGGCTGTCCCACGAAGGAGACATCCGCGCTGGCGGTCCAGGGCATGAGGTCGTCCGGCCGTACCGCGGGCAGCAGGTAGATCCGCCCCGGATGCGCTGACACCGCCTCGGCGATGAAGGTCTCCAGGCGTCCGTAGCCCATGAACACGACCGCCGCTCCGAGCTCCATCAGCCGTGGCTCGGTGGCCGCCGCCACCAGCTCTTCCACACCCCGGTCGACCGAGAAGCCGCCCTGGTAGAGCACGACCGGCCGCTCGGGCTCGATGCCGGTAGCTGCCCGGATCTTGTCGGATTCGATGATGCCGGGCTCATCCGGGCGCCAGGCGGGCGGGCAGTTCCAGAGGACGGTCGGGCGCGGCACGCCCCACTTGCGCACGACCAGGTCGGCGACCGGGTCGCTGACGGCCAGGAAGCCGGAGCCGTCGCGAGCCCAGTCGCGCTCACGCCGGCGGACGAGCTCGCGCACGACCCAGGGCATACGCGCCAGGCGGGCAGCTTCGGTGTGGTAGTCGGCGACGTCGTAGACGAAGCGGCCGCCCAGCCGCCTGGCCGACTCGCGCACGACCGGCAGGACGATGAGCGACTGCGCGTGGAAGGCCTCTGTCTCCGGCGCAGCCGCCACGACGGCGTCGGCCCAGGGGCCCGTGCGGCGAGCGTTGGCGATCATCTCCAGGGTGCGCCGGAGCGGGTGCAGCAGGCGGTCGAAGCCCGACGGTGCGTCCGGCGGCAGCACCTGTGCCTCGTCATCGAGCCGGATCAGCCGGCAGACGGCACGGCGGAGGCGTGCCGGCAGCGGCTTGAGCGCGTTGCTGATGCGCCGGTCGATGTCGAGCCGGGTGAGCCGCACGCCGGGGGCCAGCTCCTCCTCCGCCGGCAGGCCCGGCGCAGCCCAGCCGAGGATGCGCAGCCGATGCCCATCGGCCGCCAGCGAGGTCGCCGAACGAAGGAAGCGAGAATCGAACTCGAAGGGGTTGGCGGCGACGATGGTGATGTTCAGCCGTCCTGGCTGGCGTGCGTCGGCACTCACGGGTGCTGCGTCTCCACGGTGATCCCGGTCACGACGAGCCGGGAGGGATTGGGCGTCCAGCCTAACGCGGACGGCACTTCTGGGCAGCAGGGCTCAGTGGGTCCCCTCGTCGCGGGCGATCTCGGCTGTGGGGCCTCGTACCGCGCAGCTCGTCCCAGCGCAGCTGCAGCACCACCGCGAGCGCCTCGCCGATGATCGACTTGGACATCTTGCTGGTGCCGACCTCCCGGTCCTTGAAGACGATGGGCACCTCGGTCACGACCGCGCCTGCCCGCGTGGCCAGGTAGGTGGTCTCGATCTGGAAGACGTAGCCACCCGAGTGCAGTCGATCCCACTCCACAGCTTCGAGGGCCATCCGCCGCCAGGCCTTGAAGCCGCCGGTCAGGTCGTGCGGGCCCAGTCGCAGCACCACCTTGGCGAAGAGCGAGCCGCCGCGCGAGACGACCCGGCGCAGGAGCCCCCAGTCACGTACGCCGCCGCCCCGCGTGTAGCGGGAGCCGATGACGAGGTCGGCGCCATGCTCGAGGGGTGCCACGAGCCCCGGCAGGTAGTCGGGTGAGTGTGACCAATCGGCATCCATCTGGACGATCTGCCTGGCGCCGGCCTCGAGCGCCGCCCCGAAGCCGTCGATGTAGGCCTTTCCGAGGCCCTCCTTGCCGGCTCGGTGCAGGACCGAGATCCGCGGCTCCGCGGCGGCGAGCCGATCGGCGATGTCGCCCGTCCCGTCGGGCGAGGAATCATCGACCACCAACAGGTGGCAGCCGGGCAACGCGGCCAGGATGGCGGCAGCGATGCCCTCGATGTTCTCGGCCTCGTCGAAGGTCGGCAGCACCACCCACGTGCCAGCGTAGCGGACGGCGTCAGCCTGCTCGGTCATGGCTACCAGTCTATCGGGGCTCGAGGTGCCGCTCGGGCCCGTGCTACTTGAGCCGCAGATCGAAGACCTTGGCGTTGGTACCACCCCGCTTGTCGGTGCCCTTGACACGCACCTTCATGATGCCCGGCTTGCCCGAGCGCCTGGTCTTGATCACGACCTTGAACTGGTCGGCCGCGAGCCGGGTGATGCGCCGGGGCGGAACCGCGTACTTGGGGATGCCGCGCTGGTTGGCGAAGACGACCGGCTTGCCCCTGCAGCGGCTCCGCCGTGGTGATCCGGAGCGTGACGGTGTCGCCGCGCCGGCGGGTCCAGCTGGGCGTGTAGGCCTGGAAGGGCATGTGCCGCAGGACCACATCGTGAGCGTACGAGCCCATGGAGGTAGTGACCCGGACACGTGCGGTGTACTTGCCGTCGGGCACCCATCGGCCCCGATCGTCCTGGCCGTTCCAAACGAAGCGCACCACGCCAGCTGAGCGTTGCTCGGGAGGGATCCCGCGGCGGACGACCTTGCCTTTCCTGTCGCGGATGATCCAACTGACGGTGGCCGGCCGGATGAGCCGGGCCTTGAGCGTGCTCGAGGCCGCCATGCGGTCGCCGTCACGCGCCCAGAAGAGCGTCCTGCTGACCGAGGGGTTCCTGACCGAGTTGAGGACCTTGGCCGAGATGCGCTTCGATGCGCCCTGGTTGCCCGCGCGGTCGGTGGGTGTCAGGTAGACGTTGTAGTTGCCTTCGGGGACGTACTTGGCATTGTCGTTGCGGCCGTTCCAGGCGACGGTGCCCGGACCGGCCTGCGCCCACGCGGAGGTGCGCCGGACGACGCGGCCGGCACGCTTGACCTTGATCGCGAGGAAGGCGTCTTCGGACAGCCTGTAGGAGATACCGATGGTGTCCGAGAGGCCGTCCCCGTTGGGCGTGAAGATGGGGGCCTGGCGGTTGACCGCGGCGATGGTCACCTTCTCCTGGCTGGCGCGCACGTTGCTCACCACCGGTGCGGTCGTGTCCGGTGGCTGGGCAGGCGCGTTTCGCCAGGCGGTAGTGCTGAACTCGAGATCGCCGGTGACCGCCCGCAGGTAGCCCTCGACGGGGTCCGGGTCGATGTGGATGCGCGCGCCGGGGATGCGCACGGAGTCGTAGTAGCCCGGGTCGTGCCCGAGCCAGCCGCTACGCGGGTTGAGCGTGGCTGCGGTATCGGGTCATGAAGATCGCGTCCATCGTGGCGTCCTCCTGGTGGAGGGCGTCGACGATGTCCGCACCCGGCTGCCAGCCGAGCGCCCACACCACGCGGGCGCCGATCGAGAGGAAGCCGTTGGCGAAGTTGTCGACGCGCTCGATGGCCACGCCACGACTGGGGATCGTCATGCCCGACGAGGCGTTGCCCGAGGCGTAGGAGAGGTGCGAGAGGATGACGACCGCGTCGGGCGCCAGCCTGATGTTCTCGCGCAGCCAGTTGGCTCCCTTGTAGACGACGGTGCTGGGCCCGCGCTTCTCCGCGATCCGCGGCGTCGAGGCCGAGACCGTTCTTGGTGTCTTCCTGGAAGGGGCCGAGGTCGGTGGGCCAGCCGTTGCCATGGCCCACGTAGACGAAGAGGTCAGCGCCCTGGGCGAGCTTCTTCACGCGATAGGCCGGCGCGTTGGGATGGAAGATGCGCACGACCTCCATGCCCTGCGCGCTCGGCGGCGTCGGCGATGGCCGCGGCGTAGCCGTGGTACTTGTCGGTCAGGGAGTGCACCGGCCCCGCCACGATCACGGCCTTCTGGGGACCACCGTCCGCAGCGGACGCCTCCGTCACCCAGTTGAGCGCGGAGCTGGTGAGCACCAGCGCGACGATCGCGAGCAGGACTACGAGCGCGCAGGGACGTCCTTGCGTCCCTCTCGATGCGGTCGAGCGCGATGCGGTCCGGGGCTGTTCGGTCATGTAGGCCCTAGTATTCGACGCGCGCGCGACGCGGGGCCATGCCGAAATGGTCACCGCCAGGGGGCCAGATGGTCCCAGGCAGAGCGTCACTCGCTCGCTCCTTCGCCCCCGGTGGAGCGTTTGGAGGCCTTGAAGTTGGTCTGCACGAGCACGGCCTCGATGTGCTGCAGGTCGGCCTCGGGCACGATCAGCGCGGTCTTCACCACCTGCTCGGGTTCGTCGATGATGTCCACGACCCGGCCGATGGGGATGCCCTTCTGGATAGATCGAACGGAAGCCACCGCCGAGCTTGATGCCGTAGGTGACCACCAGGTCGTTCACCGAGAGCTTCTCGGTTCGCTGGATGTCGGTCATGGCCAGGGGGGCAGACAGGCGCCCGATGACCTCGCCGCTGGCCTTGGTGCGCCGGACCCAGCCGACCACGAGCGAGTTGGGATCGCTGATGAGCATGACGTCAGCCCAGCCCTCGCCGCTGTCGGTCACTCGTCCCAGCAGCGCGCCGCCCTCCGAGAAGACCGGTGCGTCCTTGCGGATGCCGGACTCGGTGCCACGGTCGAGCGTGATGATTGCGCTCGAACTGCGTGAACTGGCGCGAGGTCACCCCGGCCGCCACGGTCCTGACATCCTTGTCGGTGAGGTTGCTTCCGCGTGCCGAGCAGCTTGGTCAGCCGCTTGTTCTCTGCCTGGAGGCTCTCCATCACCGCCAGCTGGTCCCCGAGACGATCGACCTCCTCGGCCAGCTCGTCCTTCTCGCGGCGGAGGGTGTCGACCTCGCTGATGGCACCGAACACCGAGGTCACCGAGCGCGTGGCCTCGCCGAGCGTGTCCTGCACCGGCGTGATGGCGAAGCGGACGCCGTTGCGCAGCTCATCGACCGGCCGAGTGTCGCTGACGGCGATCATGCCCACAGACAGCATGACCAGCACTCCGAAGGCGACCAGGCGGCGACGGGCGAAGCGGTCCCTCAGCATCAGTCGCCTAGCGCGGTGGCCTCGAGTAGGTCTCTGCCACCAGTGCCCGCTCCATGGTCGGGATCATCGATCGTCTCGAGCACGGTGCCCGTGCCACGTGCCACGCAGGTGAGCGGATCGTCGGCGATGTGCACCGGCATCTGCGTAGCCTCAGCGATGCGACGGTCAAGGCCCTGGAGGAGTGCGCCACCACCGGCGAGCACGATGCCCTGGTCGACGATATCGGCGACGAGCTCCGGCGGCGTCTCCTCGATGGTGTCCTTGATGGTGCTCACGATCTGCGCCAGCGAGGCATCGATGGCCTCGCGCACCTGCTCGGCAGTGATCTCCACGAAGCGCGGCAGTCCGGTCAGCAGGTCGCGGCCACGCATGCTCACGTGCTGCTTGTCGTGCGGGCCCGGGTAGGCCGAGCCGATGGCGATCTTGATGTCCTCGGCGGTTCGCTCGCCCACGAGCATGTTGTACTCACGGCGGGCGTAGGCGATGACGTCCTCATCGAGCTCGTCGCCCCCGACACGCACCGAGCGCGAGACGACGATACCGCCGAGCGAGATGACCGCGACCTCGGTGGTGCCGCCGCCGATATCGACGATGAGGTTGCCCGAGGGCTCGCCGATGGGCAGCCCCGCGCCGATGGCCGCGGCCATGGGCTCCTCGATGAGACGAGCCCAGCGGGCACCAGCATTGAGCGCCGCATCGCGAACAGCGCGCCGCTCCACTTCGGTCACGCCGCTGGGGATGCCCAGCAGCATGCGCGGGCGCGGGTACCAGCCCCACTCGGTCATGCACGCGCTGGACGAAGTACTTGATCATCTGCTCGGTGACGTCGAAATCGCTGACCACGCCGTCACGCAATGGGCGCACGATGCTGATGCTCGCGGGCGTACGGCCGAGCATGCGCTTGGCCTCCGCGCCGATCTCGATGATCTTGCGCGACTTGGTGTCCACCGCCACGATGCTGGGCTCGCTGATGACGATGCCCCGCCCACGGACGTGCACGAGCGTGTTGGCGGTGCCGAGATCCATCCCGATGTCGCGGGAGAACGCACCGAAGAACGCGTCGATCATCTCTGGCGAGGACGCCTCCATGGGTGGCAGCTGCTCGCGGCCACGAACGTGATGGCTCCTGCGGTAGCGACACCGACACGGCAACGGTGGCGCACCGTCGTTCCAGGAGCGGGCCACGGCGACCCGAGCCAAAGCCCTCCACGACTTTCGGCTCCAGTGCCGGGAAGTATACGCGGGCCTCCACCGATCCCGGTCGTTCGCGGCCGAGTGAGTCAGCTGCGCTCGAACGCCACGCCGCGATCACGCAGGCTGACCCAGGTGCCGTGGCCGATGACGAGGTGGTCCAGCACCGCGATATCCAGCAGGCGGCCGGCGGCCACCGCCTCCGCGGTCATGTGCAGGTCGTCAGGACTGGGTGTGGGGTCACCCGACGGATGGTTGTGCACCAGGATCAGCCGCGACGCGTAGAGCCGGATCGCATCGCCGAAGAGCTCCGCGATCCGCACCAGCGCGGCCGACACGTTGCCGCGATAGACCGTGGGCATCGCCAGCACGCCGTTTCGCGTGTCCAGCAGCACGACCCGCAGCTCCTCGCGCGGCAGATGACCAAGGTCGGCAAGGAGTCGCGAGGCCAGATCGCGAGGACCGCGGATGGTCCAGCGAGCCGTGGGCCAGTCGGTGACGGCCCGGCGACCGAGCTCGAAGGCAGCCGTCAGCTGGGCCGCGCGCGCCGGACCCACCCCGGGGACTCGTTCCAGCTCGCGCGGGGTGGCCGTCGCCAGGCCGGTGACGCCGTCGCAGGCTGCGAGCGCGCCCTCAGCCACGGCCGAGACCGAGGATCCCCGGGCGCCCGATGCCCACAGGAGGCCGATGAGCTCCGCTGACGACAAGCCGGCTGGGCCACGGGCGACGAGCCGCTCCCGCGGTCGCTCCGCTGCGGGCAGCTCCTGCACTGATGGCCGCTCCGGTGTGGCACGAGTGGCTGCCATGGATGGTTCCCTCCGGCGGACGACGGGGAGAGGTCGTGGAAGCTGGTGCCTCCGGGTCCGGACGACGGAGCCCGCCAATTCCCCCGCCATCCGACCCCGAAGGCACGACTGACTGTAGGGAGCGGCCCTTAGCCTCGGCTTCGTTGTGGCTTCGCTACCGTTGTGCGGACGATCAGAGCCCAGCCGGTTCGGGAATCTTGCTCGCGAGGAAGGCCAGCAGCGAGCAGCAACGAGTTGTACGAGATGTGGCCGCTGATCGCCGCCACCAGGCCGTACCGCGCGAAGAGCCAGCCCAGCACGTAGCCCACCGGCAGGATGACCACGAGCGTCAGGATCGCCTGCGCCAGGCCCTCGGCCGAACGTGGGTGCGTCGATGTTGGCGATGTGCACGACCGCGAAGAAGACCGTGCTGCGCAGCAGCGCCGCCTGCGTGCCCAGATCGCGGGTCCACGCCGTCTGCGCGAAGCCGCGGAAGAAGACCTCCTCGCCGATGGGGACGAGGATGGCCGCGGCGAGCACGACGAAGACGCCGTCGAGGAACGTCTCCGACAGCGGCAGCAGCTGCGGTGCATCCGTGCCCAGGAGCAGCCCCACGATCCCGCCGACGATGAGCAGCGTGAAGGTCACCGGCAGCATCACCAGCACGGCCGTGCCGGCGCTGCGGGCGACCTCGCCGGCACCCGACCCGCGCCACGTGGGCCAGCCCATCTGTGGCCACGCCAGGGCATCGGTGCGCACGGCGAACAGCCACACCACGAGCAGATAGCCGGCCGCCTGGACGACGCCGATGGCGAGGAAGTTGAACGGTCGCTCGGGGTCGACGTCGAGGACCGACAGCAGCGCCAGGCCCACCAGCGACATGGCGAAGAAGTAGACGCCGAAGACGAGCAGGGGTGATGGGCCGCGGTAGCGTTCCGGGTCGCGAGCAGCGCGCTCCAGCACTTGCGAGCCGGCGCCGGCAGCGAGACCGAGGGTCACCACCACCGCCCCGAGGAAGATGAGGGCCGTGCCCCAGCTCGGATCGCTGGCCATGGGGCCCAGCACGAAGGTGACCGCCAAGCCGGCGATGGTCAGGATCCAGGCCACCAGGTAGAGGCCCGGGGCGCGACGGCCTTCGAGCGCGAAGATGCCCGCGCCGGGTGGGCCCTCGCCCGACGGATCTTCCGCCTCGCGCGAAGTCGGCAGCTCGACACCCTCCGACTCGAGCGGTGGTTCGATCGTGCGCCGAGGGTCCTCTGGCGGCGGTTGCCCGTCTACGTTCGGGCCGGTCACGAGTCCAGGGTCGCGCTAGATCCCGGTCGGGGACTGTGCGCTGTCGGCGCTGGGAGCCGAGCCCGAGGCCGCGCTGGAGCTGCGCGGCGCGGGCGCCTGTGAACCTTGAGGCTGGGTCGGCGGGACCGCGTTGGAACCGGCGCTCGCAGGTGCCTCGGCGGGCTTGCCCGGTGGCGGCGGAGCCGGTCGGTTCTGGGCCGATGGCGGCGGGGCCTGCATGCGCGGCGCGGGGCCTGTGGCTCCCTGGCGCTGAGGCGGCAGCGGCATGGGACGACCAGACGGCATGAAGGCGGTGGTGCCTGCCGATTCGGCGCGCTCGAAGTCCTTGCCGCACCAGGCGCAGAGGGTCCAGTCCAGCTCGATCAGGTGCTCGCAGTTGGGACAGACCCGACGCAGGCGGTTACGACAGGAGGGGCAGATGATCCAGTCCTCATGGACCGGGCGCTCGCAGTTGGCGCACTGGGCGTGCGTGGCCACCTCAGCCAGCATGGCCTCTTCGGCGAGCACGCGTTCGTTGACCTCGGCGATGGTCTCCTTGGGCCGGACGATGCGGTAGAGCAACAGCCCGAAGAGGAAGAAGATGGGCGTGAAGAGGATGATCGCGAGCGCGGCCACGTAGGGCGTGATGGCGCTGGCGGTGCGCAGTCGCATATCGCGATAGGCCCAGAAGGCGCTGGCCAGCCAGATGAGCACGATGTACGCGGCGATGACGTAGATGACGGCCCGGAAGGCATCGCTCTCCACGATGTCGGTGAAGGTGCCTTCTACCGTCCCAAAAAGATCGTCAAACATGAACGACTGGTCTCAACCTCTGCGGAGATGTGACGGCACCCCTTCGCCGTCCACGGCGGCCCGAGTGTAGCAGCGTCCGCGGTATGGACCCTCCAGCCTCGCTCAGTCGAGCCGTCCAGGGGCTCCCGCCACGTCGATGGCCCGCCGGAACGCCCGCATCATCTCAGCCACCAGCTCGTTGTCGCGCATCGTCGAACGACGCACCGGATCCCAGCGCACGGCAGTCAGGATCATCAGGGGTCGGCCCCAGGGGTCGGCCTCGTCGTCCACCTCAGCCATGCGCATGCGGATGAGCTGACGCCCATCCTCCTGGTCGAGCAGGCCCATCAGGGAGTTGGCCAGGGTGGGTCCGATGACCTGCAGCGGCGCTGCAGGCGGTGGGCCAGAAGCCGGTGCCACGGTGCGGCACTCGAGCACGCCCTCGTCATCCTCGGCCCAGAGCGTGAAGACCCACCAGTCTTCGACCATCACCGTCGGCTTGGTCATGCCCAGGCGCACTCGCGGCCCCAGGCTGCCGCCCGGGCCCTTGAGGCGGATGGGCTCGGCGCGGGCGAAGGACGGACCCGGCGAGGGCATGCGCTCGCTCATCGAGACCTGCCCGCGACGGCTACTCCCACTCGATGGTGGCCGGCGGCTTGCTGCTGATGTCGTAGACGACGCGGTTGACGCCCGGAACCTCGTTGACGATGCGGGCCGAGATCTTGCCCAGCACGTCGTAGGGCAGCTTGGCCCAGTCGGCGGTCATGCCGTCCTCGCTGGTGACGGCGCGGATGGCCACCACGTTGGCGTAGGTCCGTCCGTCGCCCATGACGCCGACGGAGCGGACGGGTGTGAGGATCGCGAACGACTGCCACACGTTGCGGTAGAGCCCGGCGGCCTTGATCTCGTCGATGACGATCCAGTCGGCCTCGCGCAGCGTATCGAGTCGCTCCTTCGTGACCTCTCCGATGATGCGGATGGCCAGGCCGGGGCCCGGGAACGGCTGGCGCATGACCATCTGCTCGGGCAGCTCGAGGGCCATGCCCACCTTGCGCACCTCGTCCTTGAAGAGGTAGCGCAGCGGCTCGATCAGCTGGAAGCGCAGGTCAGACGGCAGGCCGCCGACGTTGTGGTGGGTCTTGATCTTCTGGGCCGCCTTCGTCTCGGGCGCGGTCGACTCGATGACATCGGGGTAGAGCGTGCCCTGGGTCAGGAAGTCGATCCTGCCCAGCTTGGCCGCCTCCTCCTCGAAGACGCGGATGAACTCGTCGCCGATGATGCGCCGCTTCTGCTCGGGGTCCTCGACACCTTTGAGTCGCTCGAGGAACCGCCCGCGGGCATCGACCATCACCAGGTTCATGCCGAGGTTGGCCTCGAACGTCTCGCGCAGCAGCTCCGACTCGCGCTTGCGCATGAGCCCGTGGTCGACGTAGATGCAGGTGAGTCGGTCACCGACCGCCAGATGCACGAGTGCCGCCGCGACCGAGGAGTCCACGCCGCCCGAGAGCCCGCAGATGACCTTGCCATCCTCGCCGGTAGCGGCCGCGTGAGCATCGACGCGCTCACGGATGCGCTCGACGGTCGACTCGATGAAGTTGGCACTGGTCCAGTTCGACTCGGCACCGGCGATGCCGTGCACGAAGTTGGCGAGGACGTCCTTGCCTCGAGGGGTATGCACGACCTCGGGGTGGAACTGGATGCCGTAGAGGTGGCGGGAGGGATCGGCCAGGCCGGCATAGGGGGTGGAATCGGTCTGGGCCGTGCTGTGAAAGCCGGACGGCAGGCGGGTGATGGAGTCGCCGTGGCTCATCCACACTGGCTGGTTGGAACCGAGGCCCCCGAGGAGCGCGTCATCGTCGGAGCTGATGGCGATCGAGGCAGGGCCGTATTCGCGATGGTCGGACGGGAGCACATCGCCGCCCAGCTCCAGAGCCATGAGCTGGGCGCCGTAGCAGATGCCCAGCACGGGGATGCGACCGGACCAGATGGCCGCGTCGGGCCGAGGGGCACCGTCGTCGTAGACCGACATGGGACCACCCGAGAGGATGACGCCCTTGACCTCGCGCCGCTCCAGCTCCTTGAGCGGGGTGTCGAACGGCAGGAGCTCCGCGTAGACATCGAGCTCGCGTACGCGGCGCGCGATCAGCTGCGAGAACTGGCTGCCGAAGTCGAGCACGACCACGCTGTCGGGCGGCTCGGGCGGGCGGCTGATGGTGGGACGGTCGTCCTCGGGCGGGCGTTCCGGGGCGGGGGCGTCGAGTGCGACCTCGAGGTAGGCCTCGACCTCCGCGTCATCGGAGGTCAGCACGCGGTGGCCGGCATTGGCCACCTCGCCGTGCACGGTGACACCGCGGTCCTTCTTCGGCTTGCCCGGACCGATGTCCTCCGGCTCGCCCCGGTCGTCGGCCCGGGCCGCAGCTTCGCCTGCGTTCAGGTCCTTGTCAGCCGCCTCTGTCAATGCGTACCCCTCGTCATCTCGCCACCACTCCGCCGATGCCGCCTGAGTCTATCGGAGTGTCGCGGCTCCTCCGCGCACGAGACGGGAGCGGTCGCGATGCGGGGTGGTTGCCAGCTGCTTGCCGCCAGCCCAGCGGGAGCTTGCGAGCCGCCTCGCGGCCATTGACAAGACCACGACACTCAGCGTCGGGCGCGTTGCAGCCCCTGAGCCGCCTCGGCGTATCCGCGAACGCGTGGCCGCACGCCCGAGAGGACGCGGTCCATCCCGATCGTCCGCGCCTGGCGGCCCTGCGCGAGCGGGTCGAGCAGCACGAAGGTGCTGCTGCTGCCGCGCACGGGCGGCTGGCCGCGCAACCACGACCGGAGGCGCTCGTCGGAGTCCGGGCAGAGCGCCAGGAACGAAGCACGACGCAGGCGCACCGCGTGGATGACCTCGGCTGACCAGAGGCCCGCCATCACGTGGGTCTGGGACAGGAAACCAGGAATGCCCAAGTGGACGGCGAGTGCCCCGGCGAGGTACCGACGCTTGGCATTGAAGCTCCCGGCAGCCGACTGCAGGTCCGGGAACCGGGTGCGGTTCTCGATGTGCAGCATCGCTGGCGGCTCGGTGGTCCAGGCCAGGAGATCGGCTCGTCCGGCGAACTGGTAGTGCTGATACGGGTAGTCGATCGCCAACTCGAACCCGCGACGCGTGAGCCAGCGGGCTTCGTGCTCTCCCATGGCGGCGTGGACGACGTCGCTCGCCGGCCGTGCGTCGGGCCGTCGCCTCGAGGGCAACGCCACCTCGAAGTCCAGGCCGAGGGCGACGGCCAGCCGGGCACAAGTCTCGAACGACGTCGTCCGGCCGGCCTCCACGCCCGACACCGTCCCCACGGACAGCCGGGCTCGCGCAGCCAGCTCCGTCAGCGACCAGCCCCGGCGCTGACGCTCCTGCCCGACAGCGGCCCCGATCGCCACTGACGCGCGATCGCGCATGGCGGCGGCAGCGGGAGTCGGTGGCTGGACCGGGGCACGTGGCGACATCTCGCAGCCATTGAACAAGATGTCGCTTGACGCCCACTTATGTCCGCGGGCGGCCCGCATCCAGCTTCGTGGAGACAGAGTCCACGCTCACCTGTGAGCGCAGTGCCGCCCGCTCCGATGCTCCTGGAGCTCGAACCGTGCGCGACCGCGCCCCATCTCGAATGGTTGCGAAGGATCGCCGCGGGGCGCCGACCACCCAGGGCGCCGCGACCGCGCCCCATCTCGAATGGTTGCGAAGGATCGCCGCGGGCGGGCTCGCCGCGAAGGATCGCCGCGAGCGCCGACCACCCACGGCGCCGATCCCCTACGGCGCCGAGGGCACCGTCCAGACCTCCGACGGGCGGTCGGCGTGCCAGGCGACCATGACCGTGGTGTCGCCATTGGCAGCGATGGCGCTCGGCGACGTATCGTGCAAGGGACCCGGCACGCCGTCCTCGACGCCGAGCGCGCGCCACTCACGACCATCGTCGGAGGCGAGGATGCTGGCCGTCGGGCAGTAGCGGTCGGGTTGATCGGGACAGCTGCTGGTGCTGCCACCGGCCAGGAAGCCAGGGCCTCCGACCGCGACCACATCCAGCCGCTCCTCGGTCTCCTTGACTGAGGGCGCACGGTAGAAGAGCTCCCAGGACCCGAGCTCGTCCGCGCGCCAGATCGCCGCGGTGAACGTGTCAGCCTGCTGCCCTACCGCGACGAAGGTGCCGTCATCGCCGATCGCGAGATCGTGCAGCGTGCCGTCCGCCGGGCCCTCGAACGTCTCCCACGAGACACCATCGGCCGACCGCCAGTAGAGATCGGTGTCGGGCGTGAACATCGGCCGCGCCACCGCGAAGTACTCGTCGTCGGTCGACTCGAGCGAGACGAAGATGCCGGGCGCCGTCGGGGACGGTGGTTCGATCTCCTCCCAGGTCTGGCCGTCGGGCGAGCCATAGAACCGCTGCCCGACGAGGTCCTGGCCGACCACGCTGGCCACCGCGATGATGCCGGCCGGGCCGTCGGTCAGGGCTTCGGGGAAGAGCTCGAGGTTCTTGCCGACCTTGTCGACGGTCGTCTTCTGCCAGGTGGCCCCGTCGGGCGAGTACCAGCTCACCAGCTTGTGGCCCTGGTTGCCCAGTACCACGGCGCCATCCCCGAACGGGGTCACGCGTCGAAGGATGGCGCCCTCGAAGATCGCGTCATCCTCGATTCGTGACCAGGTCACGCCATCGGGCGAGGTCCAGACCTTGCCGAGGGGCTTCTTGTCCCTGCCGCCGACGAGGACGAAACCATCGCCCAAGGCCGAGACATCGATGGCATCGATCTTGACCGACGTGCCCCACATGGGTGCGGCGTCGGTGGTCTCGTCCTGGGCCAGTGCTGCTACGGGCAGGCCGACCACCAGGATCGTTGACAGGAGTGACAGATACAGTCGCCGTGACACCGGGAATCCTCCACCTTCATCCACTTGGCCACGATCCCCCTTCGGGCCTGACGCCCGGATGCTGCGCCCCCGGACCGGCCGGGTCAACCGACGTTCGGTACCGCTCGCGGAGCAGGGTCAGCCGCGATGCTTGCGCCAGACCTCGACGAGCCGGTCATGCGGCAGCCGGTAGGCGACGTGGCCGTTCGCGCCGGCCATCGTCTCGGCCGCGACGAGGGCGTTGACGATGGCCTCCTCGGTCGACTCGATCGCGGCCCAGAAGAGCGGGCTGATCCAGGCGTCCTCGAGCGCCCGCAGCTCGCGGACGAAGGCCCGGCCGGCGGTGAGGTCGCTGGTGGCCAGCCCGCGGTTGCCGGTGGCGAAGGCGATGAAGAGGTCACCCGAGGAGTGCTCCCCGGCCCCGCCGCTGCGGGCCACGCCGAGCCCGGCTCGCTGTGCCAGGCGCTCGCATTGGTGCGGCAACAGCGGAGCGTCGGTGGCGAGGACGACGATGATCGAGCCGGCATCGGCGTCGGCGGCCGAGGGCGCGGCCTCCTCGCGGTCGGAGGGCACCTCGTCGAAACCGATCTCGCGACCGACCGGCACGCCGTCGATGGCCAGGCGCTCTCGCCGTCCGTAGTTGGCCTGCACGAGCGCACCCACGGTGAAGCCGCCCTCATCGGCCGGCAGCCGACGCGAGGCGCTACCGATGCCGCCCTTGAAGCGGTGGCAGATCATGCCCGTGCCGCCGCCGACGTTGCCCTCGGTGACCGGCCCGTCGGAGGCGTCGCTCAGCGCCTGCGTCGAGGTGTTCCGCACGGACATGCTGGCCATCGATGTCGTTGAGCCAGCCGTCCCAGGTCTCACCCACGACCGGCAGCGACCAGGCCGATTCGGCCCTCGCGGACGAGCGCGAGGCGCGCGGCCACGATGGCATCGCGCACGACTCCCACCGAATGGGTGTTGGTGATGGCGATCGGCCCCGCCAGCACGCCCGCCTCGCGGATCCACTCAAGACCAGTCAGCTCGCCGTTGCCGTTGAGACGATGGGCCCCGGCGTAGACACCTTCGGAGAAGGGATCACCATCGACCGGGACGACGGCCGTGACACCGGTGCGCACGGGCCCCTGTCCGGCCACCAGTGGCCCCGCCTCGCCCGCGATGATGGTGGCGTGGCCCACGCGCACCCCGGCCACATCGGTGATGGCGTTGCGCGGACCAGGCGCCAGCAGCCCGATGGAGATGCCCAGATCACGTGCGCGCATGCGCTCGACCGTAGCGCAGCCCTAGCGCAGGCGTGAGGCTGAAGATGTGGCGTGGCTGGCCGTCGAGTTGGCCGGACTGGACGATCGATGGTCACGCGGCTCTTGCTCGTTGACGAGGTTGGGGGCCATGCGCAGCAGCCTGGCCTCCTTGGTCACCGGCTTGGGCTGGTTCCAGCTCGCTCCGTCGTCGGCGCTGCGGCGCGACACGAGGCGGGTCGAGACGAGCTTGCCGTTCTTGAGGCGTTCCTTGACGTAGGCGAGGACCGCCTTCTTGCCGGGCAGGAGGGTCGACATCGGCCGCGCTGAAGATGTGGCCTGTCGGCGGCTTGAAGGTCGTCTCACGCCAGTTGCGCCCGTTCTTGTCCGAGCGAGACACGATCAGGGCGCCGCCCGTGGCCTGGACCGTGGCGATGAGGGTCTTGCCACGTGCGTCGAGCTCCGCCCAGCCGAACGAGTCGCGCTCGGTGATGGTGCGGGCAGGGCTCCAGCTGGCGCCGCGATCGAGCGAGGTGCGGATCCTTGATGTCGTCGGCGTAGCACAGGCGCCGACCGGCGTCCGACCAGGACACGTGGAGTGAGCGGTCGTTGGCAGCGATGCCCACGAGCCCGTCGGTCAACGGGTCCTTGCAGTCGATGGACACCTTCGTCGTACCAAGCGTGCGCGCGCCCTTGAAGCTGCGGCCATCGTCGCGGCTGGTGCGGACCTTGATGCCACCGTTCGAGCGGTTCGTCCAGGCGACCGCGATGACGTCGTTGCCGACCGCCACCGCGGGCACACCGATGCCGTCACCCGCCTTGGTCGAGAACAGCGCCAGACGCTTCCCGAACGATCGTCCGCCATCCCGGCTCACGCGCACGAACAGCGTGTGACGGGACGCTCCGCCCACCCGGAAGGCCACGGCCACGATGTCGTCGCGCGCTTCGATGGCCAGGTTGGGCACCACCTTGCGGTAGCGGGCATTGGCCTTGAAGATCGCGCGCTCGCCCGACCAGCGCTTGCCATCGCTGGTGGAACGCTGGTACACGACCTTGTCGTCGGCCCGGCCCGGCCCGAGTCGCGCGTGGACGAGGTGCAGCACGCCGCGGGCTGAGGCGGCCTGGTGCAGCGAATCCAGGCGCGAGCCACCGACCGTGGTGACGCGGTCGAGCCTGGTCCAGTCGGCACCAAGGGCCAGCGACGGGATCAGCAGCAGGGCCAGCACGGCGGCGAGGAGGCTGCAGAACGGCGCACGACAGGCGAGCCTACGATGGATGTTCAGCACCACACCATCGTGCGTGGCATGCGGACGCCTGGCCATGGTCACCGGGTCCTACGTAGGCATGTGACCTTCGGTGCGATGGGGTGCGGTGTGGAGTGGTCGGGCGTCTCTTTCGTGGCTAGCCGAGACCAGGTATATCGGCATAGGCCGAAAGCGCCGGCTGGCCGCCGAGATGGGCATAGAGCACGCGCGAGCCGGGCGCGATCTGGCCGTTGCGGATCATACCCACGAGGCCCGCGAGCGACTTGCCCTCGTACACGGGGTCGCTGAGCATGCCTTCGGTCCGAGCCGCCAGCTGGATGGCTTCGATGGTCGACTGGTCAGGGATGCCGTAGGCCGGCCCCTCGTAGCCGGGCAGGACGGTGATCTCGTCGTCACGAAGAGAGCGGCCGAGACCGATGCGCTCGGCGGTGTCGCGCGCGATACGGGCGACCTGGTCGGTCGTCTGCTCGAGCGTGGCCGAGGCATCGATGCCGATCACCCGCCGGTCGGAACGGTCCTCGGCCGCGAAGCCGGCGATCATGCCGGCATGGGTGGAGCCGGTCACGGTACACACGATGACCGTGTCGAAGAAGGTGTCCAGCTCGGCTTCCTGGGCCGCCACCTCTCGGGCCCAGTTGGCGAAGCCCAGGCCACCGAGCGGGTGATCCGAGGCCCCGGCGGGGATGGGGTATGGACTCCCGCCCGCAGCCTCGACCGATTCGAGTGCCGCCCGCCAGGAATCGCGGATACCGATATCGAAGCCGCTGTCGTCGAGCCGGATGTCGCCGCCCATGATGCGGGTCAGCTGGATGTTGCCGACCAGCCCATAGACGGGGTTGTCGTCGTCGACCCAGTGCTCCTGCACGGTCACAGCCTTGAGCCCGAGGTAGTTGGCCACGCCGGTCACCTGGCGAGTGTGGTTCGACTGCACGCCGCCGATCGACACGAGCGTGTCGCAGCCCTGGGCGAGGGCGTCGGCCGCGAGGTACTCGAGCTTGCGCACCTTGTTGCCGCCGAGGGCGATACCGCTGTTGCAGTCCTCGCGCTTGGCCCAGATCTCGACTCCGCCTCCCAGCGCCTCCGAGAGCCGCCTGAGCGGATGGAGCGGAGAAGGACCGAACAGCAGTGGTACCCGCGGATAGTCGTCGAGATGCATCGGCTCCCCTCGAGGTTTGCGTGTGTGGGTGTCGGAGCGCTAGCGGCGTTGCTGCCAGGACTTGCCCTCGACCGCCACGGCCGGGGCGTAGACCATCTCCACCTGCTGCATGGCCCGGATGTCTGCTGCACCGAGGGCCGCCATCGACTGGCGCAGGGCACCGACGAGGTTCTCGGTGCCGTCGGTGACCAGCGAAGGGCCGAAGAGGATCCGCTCCATGCTGCCCACGGTGCCCACCTCGATGCGGGTGCCGCGCGGCAATGTCGGCGAGGGAGCAGCCATGCCCCAGTTGGTGCCGTGGCCCGGAGCCTCCTCCGCTCGTGCCAGTGGCGAGCCGATCATGACCAGGTCCGCACCCGCGGCGATGGCCTTGGCGATCTCGCCACCACGACGCATGCCGCCGTCGCCGACGACCGGGATGTAGACACCGGTGCGCTCGAGATGCTCATCCCGCGCGGCAGCCACGTCGGCGATGGCGGTGACCTGCGGTACGCCGATGCCGAGCACCTCACGCGTGGTGCAGGCGGCACCCGGTCCCACGCCCACGAAGATGGCCGCGATGCCCTGCTCCATCAGCGCTGCGGCCGCCTCGTAGGAGGTGGTGTTGCCAGCCGCCACGGGGATGCCCATGAGCCGGGTGAACTCGTCGAGCTCGAGCGGCTCGTAGCCCGAGGCGAGGTGTTGGGCGGACGAGACCTGCGACTGGACGAGGAAGACATCGGCCCCGGCCTCGGCACAGAACGGACCCCAGCGGCGAGCGGCCGCCGGCGTCGCCGAGATGACCGCAGGCGAGCCGGCCGCGTGCAGCTCACCGATGCGCGCCGCCACGATCGCTTCGACGATCGGCGCCTCGTAGGCCGCCGAGAGGACCTCCTGGGCCTCGTCGGGACCAGCAGCGGCGATGCGATCCAGCACGGGTGCAGGATCCTCGTAGCGCATCTGCACGCCTTCGAGGTTCATCACCGCCAGTCCACCCAGGCCGGCCAGCACGCCCGCGGAGCGGACGTCGACGACCGCGTCCATCGAGGCCGCGAGCACGGGGATGTCCAGCTTGAGGCCGGCGAACTCGACGGAGGTGTCGACATCGGCCGGCTCGACGGTGGTCGGTCCGGGGGCCAGCGAGACGTCGTCGAATCCGTAGGCGTGTCGGAGATCGTCGACCTTCGAGGCTCGGCGCCGCGGAGCGCTCATGGCGACTGGCTGTTCCCTGCGTGCTACTCGACCTTGATGGTCACCTTCGATCGACCCCTCCTGCATGGGACTCGTGCATGGCCCTGGCGGTTGGCGGCAGTATACCGACGTGACTACGCGCGAAACCTATCCGGACCAGGTCACGCTGGCTGACGTGCAGGCCGCGGCCGACTGCCTCACCGGCGTCGCCGTGCGCACCCCGCTTGCTGGGCTTCGGGCCCTTCGACGACGACCTTGGCGCGCCCCGCGCCTGGCTCAAGCCGGAGAACCTCCAGCCCATCGGGGCCTTCAAGATCCGTGGCGCCTACAACGCCCTGGCCACACTGACGCCCGAGGAGCGCGCGCGCGGCGTGGTGACCCACTCGAGCGGCAACCACGCGCAGGGCGTGGCCCGAGCGGCGCGCATGCTGGGCCTGCGCGCCGTCATCGTCATGCCCCACGACGCGCCCGCCGTCAAGGTCGCCGGGGTTCGAGCGGACGGGGCCGAGATCGACTTCGTGGGTGCCGACAACGAGGAGCGCATCGCCCGCGCGGACGAGCTCGCGGCGGAGCAGGGCCTGGTGCTCATCCCTTCCTTCGACGATGCCCGCATCGTGGCCGGCCAGGGCACGGTCGGGCTCGAGATCGTCGAGCAGCTGGCTGAGCTGGGTCGCGCCAATGAACCTCTGACGGTGTTCGTGCCCATCGGCGGTGGCGGACTCTCGGCGGGCGTATGCGTGGCGGTCAAGTCGCTGCGTCCGGACGCCACGGTCATCGGCGTCGAGCCGGAGCTGGCGGCCGATGCGGCCGCGTCGTTGCGCGAGGACCGCATCGTGCGCTGGAAGCCCGAGCAAACCGGCCGCACCATCGCTGACGGCGTGCGCACCAGCGCGATCGGCAAGATCCCCTTCGCCCAGCTGCGTCGGCTCATCGACGCGGTCGTGACCGTCAGCGAGGACGACATCAAACGCGCGATGCTCGAAGCTGCCACCCGCGCACGGATCGTGGCCGAGCCGTCCGGCGCAGTGTCGATCGCCGGCTGGATGCGCTACGGGTCGGACCTGCCTGACGCCGAGGAGAGCGACAGCGTGATGGTCGTGAGCGGCGGCAACGTGGATCCTGAGACCTACCGCGCGCTGCTGGCAGAAGCCGCTGCCCTGGACTGAGCGGCAGCGAATGCGGTGCACCGACGCGCCGACTGCCGGGCTCGGGAGGGGGCCATCGGCGCGCACTATTGCCCGACGCGTCTATCATCGCGACCATGCCCGAGCGACCCGTGCCCTTCAGTCTCCTCGACGCCGCACGTGTGGTGGCTCGCGGGGGCACCTTCGAGTCCAAGCTGGCGGCGCTGTCCGACCAGGTCCGCCTGGTAGCCGACGCCGGCCCCGTGGCCTTCCTGCTCCACGACGCCGACGCTGGCGTGCTGCTGTCCTTCGATGGCGAGCTGGTCCTGCCGGTCAGCGCAGCCGACCCCGATACCACCCGCGCGCTGGCCGATCGCCAGCCCGTGATCAGGAGCGGCGTGGCCGGATCACTGACGGGCGTGCTGCCCGAGGCGACCTCCTGCATGCTGGCGCCGCTGGTGGTCGAGGACGAGGACGGAGCCTTCATCGAGGGCCTGCTCGCGCTCGGCTGGGCGGCCGCGGAGCCGCCGGTGGACGAGGTACCCGATGCCGTGCTCGCCATCGCTGACCTGGCTGCAGTCACCATCCGCCAGGCGCGACTGCGCAACTCGGTCTGGGAACAGTCCGACCATGCCGAGCGCCTCTCGCACACCGACCGGCTCACGGGCCTCGCCAACCGCGTCACCTTCGAGCGCATGCTCGAGCTGGAGATCGCCCGGGCCACGCGCCAGGGCACCCCACTGGCGGTAGCCGTGCTCGACGTGGACGGCCTGAGCGACATCAACGACGAGCAGGGCGCCCGCGTGGCCGACGAGGTGCTGCGTCACGTGGCCAGCGCCATCGCCGACCGCGTCCGGCTGCTCGATACCGTTGCCCGCTTCGGTGAGGACGAGTTCGTGGTCATCGCGCCCGGCGATGCAGGCGGCATCGTGGCCCTGCGGCTGCGCGACGCCATCGCCGAGCTGCCGCCAGTGGGCGACACCACCATCAGCGTCAGCGCCGCGGTCGTGCACCATCCCGCCGACGGCGCGACCGGCGCGGAGCTGGTGGCCGCTTCCGAGGCAGCCCTGGCCAATGCCAAGTCAGAGGGACCCGGCTCCGTCTGGGGCGTCAAGGAAGCGACGGCCTAGGCGCACCAAGCGCCCTGGCGCACCTAGCGAACGTCTCTCCCGGCGGCGTCGCTCATGCCCACATGGGGGAGGACGGCGTCGACGGCGCGACCGACTCCCTCGGCCACCTCGTCGATGGAGCCGCTGCCGTCGAGCACGACCCACCGCTCGGGGTCGGCCGTGGCCATCTCCAGGTAGCCCTCGCGTACTCGCGTGTGGAAGGCCAGGTCGAAGCGTGACTCGTCCTCCCAGCGCGTGAGCTGGTCGATGTCTCCGGCCGCTCGTCGGTCGAGCCCGGTCTGGGGGCTGACGTCGAGCAGCACCACCAGGTCCGGATGCAGGCCGTCGGTGACCCACTCGCCGATGCGAGCCAGCAGGTCCCGTTCCATGCCGCTGCCGTAGCCCTGATAGGCCATGGTCGAGGTGACGTAGCGATCGCAGACCACGATGTGGCCGGCTTCGAGCGCCGGCTCGATGACCTCGTCCACGTGCTGCGCCCGGGCAGCGCTGTAGAGCAGCACGTCGGCCTTGGGGCCGCGAGGCGTGGGCCCCGGGTCGTTGACGATGTGGCGCACCTGCTCACCGAGCTCGGTGCCACCGGGCTCGCGCGAGAGCGTCACGGCCAGGCCACGTGCACGCAGCCGCTGGGCCAGCATCCGCGCCTGCACCGACTTGCCCGATCCATCGGGCCCCTCGAGCACGATGAAGAGACCCCTGCCGGGGTCCTCGTTCAGCCGCCGTCAGCGCCAGGTCCTCACCTTCTCAGGGTAGACGCGCACGCGCCGGAAGGGCTCGCGACCACGCGAGCGGGAGACGAGATTGGCCGCCTCAGCGGCCCGGTGCTGCAGCTTGCGCAGATAGGCGTTCTGGGGCGACAGCTCGACCGGCTTGGCTTGCGCCCGCACGAGGTCGATGGCCTCCTCCAACTCGCGCATGGCCACGTCTTGCGGGATCGGTGTCGAGCACGTACAGGCTGGTCAGGATGGCCTGCATCTGGACCACCGTGTTCGACTTCAGGACGTAGATGGGGATACCCCGCGACTCGGCCTCGCGGATGATCGGAGACTTCTGCTTGTAGCTGCTCCGCAGCGTGATGACCACGTCGGCCTCGTCAGGTTCACGAACCACCACGACCGGCAGCTGCAGGTCCTTGATAGCCTGCTCCAGACGCTTCTTGCTGATGCCGTAGCCGAGCACGTTCATGGGCTCCAGGCGCACCTGCGCATCGGTGATCTCGCCGAGGCGGATGAGCGACTCCTCCTCGTCGCGCGACGCGGTCGTGGCATCGGGCTCGAGGTCTGTCCCTGGCTGACCGAGATCCGGTCCGGATCCGGCATCGAGGGCACCGCTGCCGCGGCCCTGTTCCGGGCCCGGGTCGTACTCCTCCGCGACCTCGGCCTCGTCCGCGATGAGCTCGCTCATGGCCCGGTTCGCAGATGCGCGCCACTCGGCCTGCCGTTCGAGCTCACGGGCGTCCCGGGCACGCTGCTCGAGCTCGGCGGAGCCCCGCTCCATGGGGCCACGGTCGGCGATGGCGCCGGCCCGGAAGACCGCGCCGCCACCGGTGCGCCGGCGGGATCTCATCGCCGGGCCACTCCATGCCTCGCCCACGTCGGCTACGGCTGCGCGGGGCAGCTCCGGCACGTCCCGAGCTTCGGCCACCGGGTCCACGTCGATCGCCACGCATGCCCGCCGCTTCGCCGAGCTGCCCTGGCCTGCGCCCACGAGGCCACCGAAGCGCTCACCGGGCATGCGGCTGCGAGGACCCGGGTCGGGGTCGCGCCT
Source organism: uncultured Chloroflexia bacterium (assembly GCA_963731995.1). GTDB lineage: Bacteria > Chloroflexota > Limnocylindria > Limnocylindrales > CSP1-4 > JAFMJV01. The sequence continues at coordinate 30,376 of CAVSXV010000004.1, read as the reverse complement.
GGGAGCGGTGCACGCCGGCCTCGTCGCGCCAGCGCATCTCGGGCGCGAGGGCATCGCCGCGCAGCATGGCGTCGATGGTTTCGGCCACGTCGGCGTGGACGGCCACACGGTCGCGGTCCTGGATCTCGACCACGACGTCGAAGGTGGGCGGAGCCTTGCGCTCGAGGACCGACTTCTGCGTCCGTCGCCGGCGGGCCTCGTCATCACCGAGGGTCACCGTCTGGATGCCGCCGATGAGATCCGAGAGCGTGGGGTTGAGCATCAGGTTGTCGAGGTTGTTGCCGTGGGCGGTGCCGATGAGCTGCACACCACGCTCGGCGATGGTGCGCGCCGCGAGGGCCTCCAGCTCGGTGCCGATCTCGTCGATGACGATGACCTCGGGCATGTGGTTCTCGACGGCCTCGATCATGACCGCGTGCTGGCTGGTCGGGCGTCTTGACCTGCATGCGCCGGGCACGGCCGATGCCGGGGTGCGGGATGTCGCCGTCGCCGGCGATCTCGTTGCTGGTGTCGACGATGACGACACGCTTGTCGAGGTCGTCGGCCAGCACCCGCGCGGCCTCGCGCAGCATCGTCGTCTTGCCGATGCCGGGCCGACCCATGATCAGGATCGACTCGGCCCGATTCCACCAGGTCGTCGATGATCTCGATGGTGCCGAAGACGGCACGTCCCGACGCGGCAGGTGAGGCCCACGACCTTGCCGCTGCGGTTGCGGATGGCACTGATGCGGTGGAGGGTTCGCTCGATGCCGGCGCGGTTGTCCTCGCCGAACGAGCCGACGTGGTCGACGACGTACTGGATGTCGTCCGGCCCGACCTCACGATCGAGCAGGACCTCCTCGCCACCACCACCGAAGCGCGCCTCCGGGCGGCGGCCAAGGTCCATCACCACCTCGATGATGCTGCCCACGTCATCGAGCTCACGCATGCGCTGGCCGATCTCCGGCGGCAGCGCATCGATGAGCGACTCGAGGTGATCGTGCCGCGGCCTCAGGGCCGGGGGCATCGGGGGCGGCGGCAGACTCGAGCGCCAGGTTCGGAGGCCAGCCCGAGATCGCCCTCCGGCTCGGGCGCTGCGGCTTCGGGACAGGAGGTCTCGTGGCGCGGCGACGACATGGGTTCCTCCGATGGCGGGGTGGACATCAGACGGCTGGCACCAGCGAGGGTTCCGCCACCCGCACCAGTGCCTCCTTGACGAGCAGCGAGACCGTCGCGATGGCCTCCATCCCCTGCTCCTCAAGGCGATGGTCGATCGGTGATTCATAGGTCCGCACGCAGGCCATGACGCCATGCTGGTGGGACTGGATTGGCCGAGCGCTGGTTGGCCCCGCTGCGCTTGCCGATGAGCCCGAGCCCGTAGCGGATGAGGGGCGCGCTGTCGTGCTCCGGGAGGGCCAGGACCCGCATGTAGTGCGGCTGCTGCTCCTTGGCCACGCCGACCTGGAGCATGGCCGCGAGGCCCTGCCCATCGGCCGACTCCTGCACCAGCGACTTCGACGTCGGCGAACCGGAGCAGCGGCGTGAGCGAGGTGCGAGGCACGCTCGAGCGGCCGGAGAGGTTCTCCCAGTCCGGCAGACGATAGCCCTCGAGGCGCGCCACCGGCGAAGGCGTGACCCGCTTGTACAGCCGCGCCAGGTCCGACCGAGTCGAGGTTGGTGGCCGGGCGGATGCGCAGCTCCTGCGGCATCGACGCGCGCAGCTGCCGGGAACCTCTGAGCGCGGGGTCGCGGAAGAGGATGGTCTCCTCGCCGTAGCGCGCGAAGCCCGCCTGCATGAACAGCTCGACGTTGCCGTCGGCGTCGGCGCAGGCCACGTGGAAGCGGCTGGCGCCCCGGCGCGAGCCATCGCGCATGAGGTGCTGGACCAGGCGGAAGCGGATGTCACCGGCATCGCGCTGATCGACCGCGTCGAGCTCGACGATGGTCCACTCGTCGCGGTTGGCGTCGCGTTCGACGCGCGCGAGCCCGAGAGGCGTCCGCCCTCGTCGTAGACGTACAGCTGGTCGTTGGGCTGGAAGGCGCCCGAGGGGCATGCGAAAGAGGCTGAAGACCGAGACGTGGCTGGCGGTCACCGGCAGGCCCAGCGAGCGCATCAACCGCTGGCGGCTCATCGACCCGAGCCGCCATTGGCGGCATCGATCTCGATGGACGGGTGGGCCAGCCGGGACAGCTCCCCTACCGCCGCGAGGTCGGTGAGGCGGGCGGCGCGGACGCGGCCCGAGCGAGTCGTCGCTGGCATCAGCGCCCCCCCGTCGTGCTGCGTCGACCGATCATCGTGAGGCCCCGAGCCCCCTGCGCGTCGGGTGGGGCCGCCGCCCGCTGCCCTCGGCCGGCTCCTCGTAGGCCGCGGCCATGGTCGTCAGCAAGCGGTGGAAGCGGACCTCTCCGGAGAGCTCGGGATGGAAGGCGGTGGCGATGACATTGCGCTGTCGCACGGCCACCACGCTACCGTCTTCGAGGCGCGCCAGCACGTCCACCTCGTCGCCGGTGCGTTCGACGAGCGGCGCCCGGATGAACACCGCGTGGACCGGCGTATCGCCGAGCACGGGGACGTCGAGGTCCGCCTCGAACGAGTCGAGCTGACGGCCGAAGGCATTGCGCTTGACCGAGATGTCCAGCAGCGGGAACACCGGCTCGTCGCCGTCGAGGATGTCGGCGGCCAGCAGGATCATGCCTGCGCAGGTGCCCAGCACCGGTGCCCCGGAACGAGCCAACTCGAGGATCGGTTCGCGCAGTCCCCAGCGCTCGATGAGCTTGCGCATGGAAGTCGATTCACCGCCGGGCAGGACCAGGCCGGCAAGCCCCTCGAGGTGCTCGGGCAGGCGCACTGGCACGACCTCGACGCCGATGCCGCGAAGCACGGCTTCATGTTCGGCGAAGGCTCCCTGGACGCGAAGGACACCGATCTTCATCGATGGCGTAGCCGCGGCGCTCGTCGGCCTACCAGCCGCGAACGGCGAGACGCTCCTCCTCCGGCACGCTGGCGGTGCTGATGCCACGCATGGGCGCTCCGAGCCCGCTCGAGACCTCCGCGATGATCTTGGGGTCGTCGAAGTGCGTGGTGGCCTGCACGATGGCGTTGGCCGTGGTGGCGGGATCCTCCGACTTGAAGATGCCCGAGCCCACGAACACGCCTTCAGCACCGAGCTGCATGGCCAGGGCCGCGTCGGACGGGGTGGCGATGCCGCCGGCCACGAAGTTGACCACCGGCAGGCGTCCGGCCGCGGCCACGTCCTTGACGATCTCGTAGGGCGCGCCAAGCTCCTTGGCGGCCACGAAGAGCTCGTCCTCGCGCATGCTCGCGAGGCGCCTGATGCCGGCGTTCGACCGAGCGGATGTGGCGCACGGCCTCGACGATGTCGCCGGTGCCGGCCTCACCCTTGGTGCGCATCATGGCCGCACCCTCGTTGATGCGACGAAGGGCCTCGCCCAGGTCGCGGGCACCGCACACGAAGGGCACCTTGAACTGGTGCTTGTCGATGTGGTTCTCGTCGTCAGCGGGTGTGAGCACCTCCGACTCGTCGATGTAGTCGACGCCCAGTGCCTCCAGCACCTGTGCTTCCACGAAGTGGCCGATGCGAGCCTTGGCCATGACCGGGATGGTCACCGCCTCCATGATCGCGCTGATGAGCGAGGGGTCGCTCATGCGCGCCACGCCGCCGGAAGCACGGATGTCGGCAGGTACACGCTCGAGCGCCATGACCGCTACCGCACCCGCCTCTTCGGCGATGCGCGCCTGATCGGGAGTGACGACGTCCATGATGACGCCGCCCTTGAGCATCTGGGCCAGACCCTTCTTGGTCGCCCAGGTGGACGTCTCGACGTTCACGAATTGCCTCGCTGGGAAGTTGACTGCGCCGGACCGGGCTGGCCCCGCGGGTGACCCGATTATCGCACGCAGCCGCTGAGGCTCCCTCCGGCGAGGCCTCGGCGTGTCGGTGCCGATCGGTTCGGTGATCAGGAGGGGTAGTGGTACCTATGGGCCCGGTGCTGGGGGGCACCACCGTACGGAGGGGCAGCAGGACTCGAGTTTGGTAGCGTCAGGCACATGCCGCAACGCCAACGGACGCAACGTCCACCGATCGATCTCGCCGTGGAGCTCGAGCGGGCCGTCGAACGCAACGAGTTCGGACTCGAGTACCAGCCGATCATCGACCTGGGCTCAGGTGCCATCGCGGCGGTCGAGGCTCTCTTGCGCTGGCGGCACCCGCTGATGGGCACCATCGCCCCCGCCGAGTACCTGCCGCTGGCCGAGGAGACCGGCCACATCGTGCCCATCGGTGAGCGTGTGCTCGACGCTGCCACGCGGCAGCTGCGCACATGGCATCTCGGCTTTGCGCGCATGCAGGGCCTGAAGGTCAACGTCAACATCTCGCCGCGCCAGCTGAGCGACGACAATCTCATCCCGCACATCACCACGGTGCTGCAGCGCTCCGACCTCGATCCCTCGTCGCTGACGCTGGAGCTGGGCACCGGCTGCAACGCCCATCCCGATCGCATCGCAGAGCTGGCGGCGATCGGCGTGGGCCTGGCCCTCGAGGACTTCGGCCAGGGCTCCTCGCTCGACGACGTGCGCGAGATGCCCCTGACCTCGGTCAAGCTGGTGCCCACCTTCGCGACCATGGCCGCCGGCAACGACGACGACGTGGCCTTCGCCGAGAGCCGTGCTCGCACTCTGCCGGGCACGTGGCCTCGCCACGGTGGGCAAGGGCGTGGAGACGCGCGAACAGGCTCGCCGCCTGGCGGTCCTCGGCTGCGACATGGCTCAGGGCTACCTCTACTCCAAGCCGCTCGGCTCGGAGGGCATCGGCACACTGCTGGCGCGCGGACGCGTCACGGCCCCGTACACCGGCCGCTGATCGCAGCGGCTCGAAGCCGCCCGCGCTCCCCGAGGTCCGGGTTCCGGACCGACTTCTTGATCTGCCGGTGCTGGCCGCCCTCGCCCTGCCCGCCGCACCACCGCTGCGCTCGCGCCCAGTCGGGGGTACCCGCTGAGCTCTGGTAGGCGCATGTCGACTGCTGCGTGCGCTTGGCTCGACGCATACCGACCGCTGCGACGCGTGGACCAGTCGTGGTCTGCCCTCTGGCGCGCGTGGGCATGGCCGCGCGCGTGGGCTGCTCGCCCCAAGAGCGATCGCGACCAGGCGGCACCCCGATCTGCAGCTTCGGCTCCTCCCACGAGCAGCGTAGTCACCGTCGCTCAGCCCGCGAGCACAGGCGGCGACCTCACCACCGGAACCGTCGCGTTTGCACGTCCCGAGAGCCACGGCAGGATCCTGGATGGCCGCTTGACTGTCGCCGGACATGACGAACGGCCGGGAGGTCGATGCCTACCCGGCCGTCGAGCTCCGAAGCGCAGGGTTCGGAGCGAAGGTCGCAGTGCGTCAAGACCGGCGACCTGCAGTTGCCGGCCGCGCGGCGGCCGGCGACGAAGGTCTAGAACATGCCCATGGCGCTCATCACGCCGCCGTAGAGGAAGACGCCGGCAACGAGGCCGACCAGGACGAAGGCGCGGCCGCGGGAGACGCTGTGGTCCTCCATCGTGGCCTGCTGCTCCATGATAGTCGAAGCCGGTGCCGCGATAGCGCTCGGTCAGCGACATCTCGGGCTCGTCCTCCCGCTGGGAGACGACAGTGCGAGTGACCAGCGGATCCCAGCGACACGCGGGGCAGATACCGGTGGTGACGTCGAGCTCGGTCTCACATTCGGGGCAATACGCGTTCATCGTCCGTGTCCTTGCTCTGCGGTGTTCCTGCGCTCGGTTTCGTTTGATGCTTCGGACAGTAGCTGACGCCCCGAGGTCCTGTCACCATCACCCGGTCGTCCCATGATCTCGGGCGGCTGGGACCGGTCTGGTGCGGTCCGGTGAGACAAGACCGCCATGGCCCCGCGTGGGGAATTGGTACTGCCTGCGGGAGGCCTCGTGTAGGGGGCTTCGGGCATGGTGCGTTACGATGCCGAGTGCAGCGTGTGAGCTCACGCCGACTCGAGGTATTCGTTGGATAGCGTCGTCCTTCTTCTGAACGCCGACTACGAGCCACTCAACGTCTGCGATCTGCGCAGGGCGTTCCGGCTCGTCTTCGGTGCGAAGGCGGAGGTCATCGAGTACGACCACACCGAGGTCCGCACGCCCACGGAGGTGCTGCGAGCACCGTCGGTCATCAAGCTGCAGTACCGCATCAAGCGCCCCCGCCCGCGTGTCCGTCTGTCGCGCCGCGAGGTCTTCGCCCGCGACGGGCACCTCTGCCAGTACTGCGGCGAACGCACCGACCAAGCTGACCATCGACCACGTCCTGCCCCGTCATCGCGGTGGCAGCCACAGCTGGGACAACCTCGTAGCCGCCTGCAGCAGCTGCAACCACCGCAAGGGTGGACGGCTGCCCGAGGAGGCCGGCATGCGCCTGCGCAAGCCGCCGTACGAGCCCAAGTGCGACGTCTACTCGATGTACTCGTCGTACCTGGCCGACCCGCGCAACGAGGCCTGGCGCGACTACCTCACGCTCAACCGCTGAGCGCGCCGTGGACTCGCGAGCGTCCACCGTTCCCGGTCCCTCCGGAGGCGATGGCCGTGCTGGGCACGCTGTGGAATGCCGGGCACGGCGGCTACCTCGTGGGTGGCGGCGTGCGCGATGCGCTGCTGGGGCTGCCCGTCAGCGACTGGGACATCGCCACCGACGCGCGGCCCGAGCGGATCCTGCAGCATCTTCCCCGGCTCCAGCTACCAGAACCGCTTCGGCACGGTCCTGGCCCGCGGGCATGGAGATCACCACCTTCCGGCGCGACCACCGCTATGCCGACCATCGCCGGCCCGACACGGTCACCTTCAGCCAGGACATCTTCGAGGACCTCGCTCGCCGCGACCTGACCATCAACGCCATCGCCTGGGGCCGACGCGGCCCTGAGACGGCGGCGCGGCTCGTCGACCCGGCGGACGGCCAGGGGGACCTCCGAGGCTCGGCTGGTGCGCGCCGTGGGCGACCCCGTCCGCCGCTTCGACGAGGACGCCCTGCGGCTGCTGCGAGCGGTGCGCATCGCGGCCCGGCTCGACTTCGCCATCGAGCCCATGACCCGCGCCGCGATGGTGGCCCACGCGGCTGACGTCGAGTGGGTTTCCGAGGAGCGCATCGGCAGCGAGATCCGGCGCATGCTCGCGGCGCCCGGGACCGTCGCGAGCGATCCGGCTGATGGCCGATACCGGCATCCTGGCCACGACCCTGCCGGAGCTCGCCGCCCTGCCCGGGCCGAGCCTCGATCGGGCGCTGCGCGACGCTCGACATCGCCGTCGAGGCGGACCCCGGCGACGAACGGCTGGCGCTCGCGGCCCTGCTCGGCGAGCTGGAACCCGAGGTCGCCCGAGGCACGCTCCAGCGCCTGCGCGTGAGCAGTCGCGATGCCGACGCGGCGGCCGCCGCTCATCGCCGCCGCCGCGGTGGCCTACCAGCGCCAGCTGGACCGATGCCGATGTCCGTCGCTACATGGGGCAGGTCCCCGCCGAGCTGCTGCCCCGAGCTGCTGCGACTGCGCGCCGCGCGGGCCGAGGCCGCCGACGGTACCGACCCGCACGCCGTGCCCCGCGAGGCCGAGCTCGCCGAGCGCGTAGCACGACAGGAGGCCGCAGCCTCGCCGCTGACGCTGGCGGCCCTGGCCGTCGACGGCCGCGACCTGCGCGAGACGCTGGGCCTGCCCGAAGGACCGCTCATCGGCACGATCCTCGAGCAGCTCCTCGCTGACGTCGTCGAGGAGCCTTCGCTCAACACGCGGATGACGCTCCTGATGCGTGCCAGCCTCATCCTCGACGAACTGATGCAGCAGGGTCGAAGCACGGTCGGACCCGTGCGCCCGCCCATCAGGTAGGCTGCGGTCCGTGATCGAGCAGATCCTCCAAGCCGACCGATACCTGCAGGTCGACCAGGTCGAGCAGGCCCGCGGCGTCTACCAGAAGGTCGTGGACCTGGACCCTGGCAATGCCATCGCCGTGGTGGGCCTCGCGCGCTGTGCCCTCGCCGACGGTGATGACCATCAGGCCCATACGCTCGCCTCGCGGGCGCTCGAGATCGACCCCGAGAACGACATGGCCCGGCGCATGGAGGCCCGGCTCTCGGAGATCCTGGCTACGCGTGGCGAGCCGGTCGATCGGCCCGCGGCCGCCGCCACTCCGAGCCCCCGGGAGATGCGCCCGGTGGTGACCGAACAGACGCAGACTTCCAGCCCGACACCGCCTTCATCCTCAGTCCCGCCCACCAAGGCAAAGGAGCCAGCTGTGCGCAAGTCCCTCTTCGACCGATTGATGGGCCGCTGATGCGAGTCCTCGTCACCGGCGGTGCCGGGTATATCGGTGCCATCACCGTCGAGCAGCTCATCGCTGCCGGCCACGAGGTGGTCGTGCTCGACACGCTCGTGACCGGCCATCGCGAGTCGGTGCCACCGGGCGCCGCGCTGGCCACGCACTCGGTCATGGACAAGGAGGCCGTCGTCGAGCTGCTTCGAGGAGCACCGTATCGAGACCGTGCTGCACTGCGCGGCTCGCTCGCTGGTGGGCCAGTCGATGCAGGATCCCGGGCTCTACTTCACCGAGAACGTGGTCGGCGGCATCGCCCTGCTCGACGCGCTGCGCGAGGCCGGCGTGGATCGGCTCGTCTTCAGCTGCACCGCGGCCGTCTACGGCGAGCCTGAGCGCGTGCCCGTCCGCGAGAACGCGCCCACGCGCCCGGTGAACCCGTACGGCGCGTCCAAGCTGGCCTTCGAGAGCGCCATGGGCTGGTACTCCGCCTATGGACTGCGCTCGGTCTCGCTGCGCTACTTCAACGTGGCGGGCGCGAGCGAGCACTACGGCGAGCGTCACGACCCCGAGACGCACCTCATCCCGAACGTGCTCGGGGCCGCCCGGGGTGGTCCGCCGCTGACGGTCTTCGGGGACGACTACCCCACCGCTGACGGCACGGCCATCCGTGACTACATCCACGTGCTCGACCTGGCCGATGCCCACATCGCCGCGCTGGAGCTGACCGGCCAGATGGAGCCTGGGCAGCACATCGCCAACCTCGGCTCGGGCAGCGGCTTCTCGGTCAAGAAGGTGCTTGCCGCAGCGAGCAAGATCGTGGGTGCCGAGATCCCGCACAGCTTCGGCCCGCGCCGCGCCGGCGACCCGCCGGCGCTGATCGCCTCCAACGACCGCGCCGAGGAGCTGCTCGGCTGGCGCCCCAAGCGTGGCACGCTCGAGGAGATGATCGGCTCGGCCTGGGCGCTGCTGCAGAAGCGCGGAGCCGACTGAGCCTCGATGGCTGACCGCGAGCTGCTCCCGGTGCCCGACGATCCGCTGCGATGGGCACCCATGCGCGCCTACGCCGGAAGACGCTCGTTCGACATCACCGACCCGCTGGTCGAGCCACTCTGGAGCGGGACGCGGGCCCTGGCGCACGTGACCGTCACGCCCGACGCCGATCCGCCCGTGGCGGTCAGGCTCATCGAGGAGCTGGGTCTGGAGCTGAGCGAGGAGCTGCCGGCCGTGGTCGACGCACTGGCGGAGGGAGTGCTCGCGTCCGACGCGATCGTCGACGGCATCATCACCCGCCAGCTGGCGCTCGACGGCGTGGGCGCCGCCGCCATCCCGGAGGTGCGCAGCCGGCCCACCGAGATGTTCGTGCGCAGCAACCTGGACTTCGACGTGGAGCCCCGCGGCCTCATCGAGGATCGGCTCGCCGCCAGCACGGTCGACGGCTTCGTGGCCGTGGACCTGCTGCGCCTCGACGGCACGTCCCTGCTGGCGGTGCCCCTGCTCGAGCGCAAACGCCTGCTCGAGAGCGTCATCGCGCCCGGCCCCCTGCTGCGCGTCTCGGGACACGTCCGACCGCCGGTCGACCCATGGATCGCGAGCTGGAAGTCGATGGGCCTCGCGGGGGGCATCGTGAAAGCCGCCAACAGCCGCTACCGGCCCTCGGACGACACCGTCGAGTGGCGCGTCGTGAGGCACCTCAACCGCCGACGCTGAGGCCCGGGCGTCACCGAGCCAGAACGCCCCCGAGACTCGCTTTGGGCCCGAGTCGGCTAGGCTCCACAGATGCCAGAACGAGCCCTTCCCGAGGCCCTTGCCGAAGAGGTCGAGCGGCTAGGTCCAGCCGACATCATGGTCGGCATCCCCAGCTTCAAGAACGCCGCCACCATCGGCCACGTGACGCGGGCAGCGCAGGCGGGGCTCGTGCAGTACTTCCCCGACTCCAAGCCGGTGCTGGTCAACGCCGACGCCGGTTCCCCCGACGGCACCGGCCGCGTGGTCATCGAGACCCAGCCACCCGACTATGTCGAGCGCATCCTGCTGGTCCGGCCACGCAACCGCCTGCAGCGCATGAGCCTGACCTACCCGGAGGTGGACGGCGTCGGCGGCAAGGGCGCGGCCCTGCGCACGATCTTCCAGATCGCGGAGGCCCTGAGTGTCGAGGCGCTGGTCGTGGTCGACTCCGACCTGCGCTCGATCGTGCCCGAATGGATCGAGCTGCTGGCTGGTCCCATCCTCAAGGGCGGCTTCGACTACGTGACCCCGCTCTACCAGCGCTACAAGTACGACGGCACCATCACCAACACCGTCACCTACCCGTTGACGCGGTCGCTCTACGGACTGCGTATCCGCCAGCCCATCGGCGGCGACTTCGGGGTCAGCGGCGATCTGGTGAAGCACTACCTCGATCAGGACGACTGGACCCCGGACATCAGCAAGTTCGGCATCGACATCTGGATGACGACCAAGGCCATCACCGGTGGCTTCGCGGTCAGCCAGACCCGACTCGGGGCCAAGATCCATGACCCCAAGGACCCAGGCGCCGACCTTGGCCCCATGTTCAGCCAGGTCGTGTCCACGATGCTGCGCCTGACCGTCGAGCACGCCGACCACTGGCTCAAGGTGCAGGGCTCGCACGTGGTCCCCACCTACGGCTTCGAGCGCTACGCCGATCCGCCGCCGCTCGATGTCGATGTCACCCGCCTGCTCGGGGCCTTCGCCCGTGGTCGCGTCGCGGTCGGCGATGCCTGGCAGCAGCTGGTGGCAGCCGGACCGCATGGCCGCGCTCGATATCCTGGCCCAGGAAGCTGGAGCGGCCCTCGACGAGATCACGCGAGCGGATACGCCCACCACCGCCGACGATGCCCAGTTCCACTTCAGCGACGACCTGTGGGCCCGCATCATCTACGACCTGGCCATCAGCGCTCGCGGTGACGTGATGGACATGGACCGCATGATCGCCGCGCTCGTGCCCATCTACTTCGGGCGCGTGGCCAGCCTCGTCATCGAGGCCCGCGACATGACCACCCAGCAGGCCGAGTCGCTCGTCGAGCGCCAGGCGCGAGCGTACGAGCAGGCCAAACCGAGCTTCGCGGAGCGCTGGCGTGCCGGCGAAGGCCTGACCGCCCGCAAGTCCAAGCGCAAGTCCGGGCGCAGCAGCAAGGCGAAGAAGGCATGACCGACGGCAAGCTCCCCAAGTCCATCGTCATCCCCCTCGCCAACCCGCGGACAGCCGCGGACCTCGTGCGCATCGGTGCCGGCGCTGCTGCAGGAGGGCGGCGCCATCACGGCGCTCTCGATCGTTGAGGTGCCCGAAGGCGTACAGCTCTCCGAAGGCGCCACCCGCGCGCGCCAGGCCCGGCGGCTGCTGCAGCGCGTGCTCGAGTTCGCGCCCGAAGGCGTCGAGCTGCGCACCGTCGTGCGCATCGGCCGTCGTGCCGACGAAGGCATCGTCGAGCTGGCCGCGGAGGAAGATGCCGACCTCATCCTCTTCGGCTGGGGTGGCCCCGACCGTGCCCGCCGAAGCGTGGCCGAGCAGTCCGACTTCCAGCCGGTCTTCAGCCCCACCATCGATGAGGTCATCCGCGAGCGGCCCTGCGACATCGCGGTCGTCAAGCAGCGCGGCATCGGCGAGGTCCAGCCGCATCCTCGCTCCGGTCCGCGGTGGCCCCCACGCGGAGCTGGCGCTGGCCTACGCCTCGGCCTTGCAGCGCAGCTTCGAAGCCGAGCTCGACGTGCTGCACGTGGTCTCGCCCGGCGTCGATCCGACCATCAAGGCCAAGGCCCAGCGCAACCTCGGGCTCTTCGTCGAACGGCACACCGGCGCTGCCGCCGCCGCCCAAGGTCGTCGAGGGCGAGGACGTCACCGCGGCCATCCTGCGCGAAGCCGCCGATGCCCAGATCGTGATCATGGGCGCTACGGCCACGGCCATCGACAGCCCGGGCGCACCCCTCTTCGGCCAGCTCGTGGAGCACGTGGCCCAGGAGGCGGCGCCCACGGTCATCGTGGTCAAGACCCGCGACGTGCCCACCCGTGCCACCTTCGTCGAGCGTGCCAAGCAGGACGACTCCCTGGAGTCGGCAGAGGAAGCCGCCCAGGCCTTGCGCAGCCTGCCGGCCAAGGTCGATCGCTGGTTCGGTGAGTCCTCGTTCGACTATGCCGAGTTCAAGCGACCTCAAGCGGCTCGTGGAGCTCAAGGAGAAGCACGGCCTGACGATCTCGGCGGTGCTGCCCACCCTCAACGAGGCCGCCACCATCGGGCCCATCGTGCGCAGCGCCCGGCGAGAGCTGATGAAGGTCGTGCCGCTCATCGACGAGCTGCTGGTCATCGACTCGGACTCGGAGGACGAGACCCGCAAGATCGCCGAGGACGAGGGCGCGCGCGTGGTCATCCACCAGCAGGTGCTGCCCAAGTACGGCGCCCACGAGGGCAAGGGTGAGGCGCTCTGGAAGAGCCTCTACGAGACCAGCGGCGACCTCGTGGCCTGGTGCGACACCGACGTCAGCGAGTGGGACCCGCGGTTCATCTACGGCACGCTCGGGCCGCTGCTGACCGAGCCACGCTTCGGCTACGTCAAGGCCTACTACCAGCGACCCATCGTGCAGGGTGGCGTGCTCACCGCGGGTGGTGGCGGCCGCGTCACCGAGCTGGTGGCACGCCCGCTCATCAACCTCTTCTTCCCCGAGCTGTCGGGCTACATCCAGCCGCTCTCGGGCGAGTACGCCGGCCGGCGCGAGATCCTCGAGGACATCCCCTTCTTCACCGGCTACGCGGTCGAGATCGGCCATCTCATCGACCTTGCCGACAAGCTCGGTATCGGGGGCCTTGGGCAGGTCGACCTCGAGGTCCGCCACCACCGCAACCAGGACCTCGAGGGACTGTCCAAGATGGCCTTCGTCATCATGCAGGCAGTGATGAAGCGGCTCGACGAGCGCGGACACAAGCCGCGCATCGGAGAGCTGGGCACGTCCATGAAGCTGCCGCGCTCAGCGGCCCACAGGCTCTCGCTCGATGTCATCGATCTGGCCGACATCGAACGCCCGCCGATGAACCGCATCCCCGAGTACCGGCGGGTGCGCGGTCTGCCCGAGAACCCCGCCGAGTAGCCGGAGGCGGCCGTGCCCCAGCGTCCCCTGCGTGTCCTCGTCGCGCCCGACTCCTTCAAGGGCACATTCAGCTCGGTGGTGGTCGCGGCTGCGTTGGCCGAGGGCTGGTCGGCCGTCCGGCCCACCGACGAGGTCTCGCTGACGCCCATGGCCGACGGCGGTGAGGGCACTCTCGACGCGGTCGCGGCCAGCGGTGGCTGGGACCGCCACGCGCTCGCGGCCAAGGACCCGCTGATGCGCACGCTGGCCGCCTCCTTCCTGCGCTCGGGAGACCGCGCGGTGGTGGAGATGGCCTCGGCTTCGGGCTTGTCACGGGTGTCGGCCCCGGAGCGCGATCCGATGGCCGCGAGCACCTTCGGCACCGGTCAGATCCTGGCCACGGCCATCGGCCTCGGTTGCCGTGAGATCGTCATCGGTTTCGGCGGCAGTGCCACCACCGACGGTGGAGCCGGCCTGCTCGAGGCGCTCGGCGCACGGCTGCGCGATGCGTCCGACTCGGATCTCGGGCCCGGCGGCGGGGCCCTCGGAGGCCTCGCCTCGATCGACCTGACGGGGCTCTCGGAGGTGCTCTCGGAGGTGCACATCACGGTCGCCTCGGACGTCACCAACCCCTTGCTCGGGGAGCACGGCGCGGCCGCGGTCTATGGCCCCCAGAAGGGCGCCACGCCCGACCAGGTGGCCGAGCTGGACCGCAACCTGCGGCGTTATGCCGATGTCGTCGAGGGCACGGTCGGGCGACCGCTGCGCTACGAGCCGGGCAGCGGCGCCGCGGGTGGCTCGATCTTCGCCTTGCGGGCGATCGCCGACCGCTTCGCCTCGCTCGAGGTCCGACCCGGTGTCGAGGTGGTCATGGAGCTCACCGGCTACGACGAGGCGGTGGGCTCGGCCGACCTGGTGCTCACCGGTGAGGGCATGGTCGATGGCCAGACGTCCTTCGGCAAGACGGCCATGGGCGTGGCCGAACGGGCGCGAGAGGCCGGGGCGCGGACGATCTGCTTCGGGGGCGGCGTGACACCCGACGGCGCCGACTTCATGGACAGCCTCGAGGTGGTCACGATGCCGGTCATCGAGCGGCCCATGACCCTCGAGGAGTGCCTCGCTGCGGGAACCGCGCCCATCGCCCGCGCAGCCGGACGAGCGGCCGCGCTGGTGGACCTCGGCGGCGAGGTCGGCTGATGGCCACGACCAGGGTGCGAAAGCCCGCGCGACGGCGCAAGGCCGATCCCATCAAGGCCTGGGCCAAGCGGCTCAAGGTGGCGCGACCGGACCTCGTCGAGTTCGTGCTCGACGGCGTGGGAACGCGGTACGGCGTGCCCACCTGGAAGCGGGTGCTGGACCCGACCTCCGAGCTGGTCCTCGTGATCCTCACCCAGAACTCGGCCGACATCAACGCCGAGAAGGCCTTCGATGCCTTGCGGCTGGCCTACCGTGCCCGCGCCCACGACTCGCTCGTCGAGGGCGGGGAGCCGGAGGCCGTCGAGACCGAGGCCTACCGGCCAGGCTGGGGTGGCACCGGCTGGGGCAAGCTGCCGCCACCCGACTGGTCGCGCGTCGAGGGTGCGCCCATCGAAGAGCTGACCGACATCATCCGACCGGCGGGGCTGGCCAACCAGAAGGCGCCGCGCATCCAGGCCTCGCTCAGCAGGATCCGCGAGGAGCGTGGTGATCACTCGCTCGAGTTCCTCGGGCAGATGGAACCGCTGGCCGCGCGCGACTGGCTCACCAGCATCGACGGCATCGGCGTGAAGACGGCCTCGGTCGTGCTGATGATGTCGTTCGGGATGCCCTTGATGCCGGTGGACCGGCACGTGGACCGAGTCTCCAAGCGGATCGGGCTGATACCGCCGAAGGTCACCGTGGCAGAGGCGCACGATCGCTACCTCGCGCTGCTGGAGCCGGAGCAGTGCTATCCGCTGCATGTCGGGCTCATCACCCACGGCCGTGAGCTCTGCGTGGCGCGCGTGCCCAGGTGCGACGCGCTGCCCCCTCGCGCCCCGCTGCCGCTACGTCGACCGCCGCGCCCCGTAGGCGACTGCCGCGGGCGCGGCTCGGGTTCAGCGCAGGACCGCGACCACCACGCTGGCCCCGAGGACGGCGATGACACCGACCGCCAGGAGCACGGTGCGGCGATCGCCGACCGACCAGTACTCGGAGGCGCGTGACCACGCAGGCCGATGACCGGCGTGGCCACCACGGCGTAGGCACCGATCGTGGCCCAGGCCCACGGCGTGAGCGCGAAGAGACCCTCGACGACGGCCGCCAGATCGGTCATCTCACCGTCCCCGGGCTCGGCGCCGAGGATCTCGAGGACCATCGCCACCGCGAAGAAGACAGCCGGCGGCCAGCACGCCGGCGGTCAGCGTGGCGCTGGTGGCTCGACGAGGCGCGGCCTCTCGGGCCTGTCCATGCGCGCTCACAGCGAGAGGAACTCCAGGAACATGCTCACCGCGAACACCGCGGCCACGGCCACGAACGCCAGGCGCAGTGCGTCCTGCGAGAGGCGCATCGAAAGACGCGCCCCGAGCCGCGCACCGACGATGACGCCCAGCGCCACCGGCGCCGCCAGCAGCGGATCGAGCTGGCCCGAGGCGAGGTAGACCACCGCCGACGCGGTGGCCGTGGCTGCGAGCATGTAGGTCGAGGTGGTGGTGGCCACGCGGATGGGCACCCGCATGAGGACGCTCAGGGTGGGCACGTTGATGACACCCGCCGCCGACGCCGAGCAGACCGCTGACGTTGCCGGCCACGAATGACACCAGCGTGCCCGGCAGCACGCGATGGGCGCGATAGATGACCTCTTCGCCGCTCGTGGGCTCCACGAAGGAGGAGACGAAGCCGGACGCCTCCTCGCCTCGGCTACCGGGATGTGCGTCAGTGGATGGCGGATCTGCCAGAGCATGCGCAGCGCCACGCCCGCGAGCAGCAGCGCGAACAGCAGCGAGAGCGTGCGCCCGTCGAGATAGCCGGCGGTCACGCCACCGGCGAGGCCACCGAGGGCGGCGGCCACCAGCAGCAACATGCCCAGGCGCCGGTCGGCGATGCCGGACCTGACGAAGCGCGGCGAGGCCGAGAGCGAGGTGGCGATGACGCCGATGAGGCTGGCCGCGATAGCGACCTTGACGTCGTACCCGAGCACGACCGACAGCAGCGGCACGATGACCAGGCCGCCGCCGATGCCGACCATGGACCCGAAACCGCCTGCGCCGATCGAGACGAGGAAGGCGATGAGGGCGGCGCTCACAAGGGCGCGCTCGTCGAAGGGCTGGCGTTGCGGGCGGGTTCCACGCCCCTGAGGATAGCCGGGCTACCATCAGGGCATGGCCATGTTCACTGATCTCGAGCCCCGAGCGCCCGACGCCATCCTGGGGCTGATGGAGCGCTTTCGCGCGGACGATCGACCCGACAAGGTGTCGCTCGCCTCGGGCGTCTATGTCGATGAGTCCGGCACCACGCCGGTGCTCGATACCGTCCGTGAAGCCGAGGCACGCATCCTCGCCGACCAGACCACCAAGGTCTACAAGCCCATCGGCGGCGATCCGGCCTACAACAGCGCCGTCCGCGACCTCGTCTTCGGTGCCGACCACCCGGCCGTGAGCGGTGGTCGCGTCGAGACCATGCACACTCCCGGCGGCACCGGCGCGCTTCGCGTGGCGGGCGACCTGGTATCCGAGATCAGCCCCTCGGCCTCGGTCTGGCTTTCGACCCCCACCTGGCCCAATCACCCGCAGGTCTTCGCGGCGGCCGGCCTGCCGCTGCGCAGCTATCCCTACCTCGGCACGGACGGGGAGCTCGATATCAACGCCCTGCTGGGCGTGCTGCGCGCGGTGCCCGCGGGCGATGTGGTCGTGCTCCACGGCTGCTGCCACAACCCCACCGGCATCGATCCCACCGCCGAGCAGTGGGAGCTCATCGCCGACGCGCTCGCCGAAGCCGGCGCCCTGCCCCTGCTCGACTTCGCCTACCAGGGCTTCGCCGACGGCCTCGACGAGGACGCCGCTGGGCCTGCGGGCGCTGCTCGCGCGCGAGCGGACGATGCTGGTGGCCAGCAGCTTCAGCAAGAACTTCGCGCTCTATGACGAGCGCGTCGGAGCCCTCTCGATCGTGGGCGCCGACCCCGGCGAGGCCAGGACGCTGCTCTCACATGCCAAGTCCGCGATCCGCGCCAACTACTCCAACCCGCCGGCACACGGCGGAGAGATCGTGGCCACCGTCCTGACCGACCACGCGCTCCGGGAGCAGTGGATCGTCGAGGTCGGCTCGATGCGCGACCGCATCAACGGCAACCGCAGCAGGTTCGTGGCCGGTCTGCAGGCCGCCGGGGCCCCCGGGAACCATGAGGCCCTGATGCGCCAGCGCGGGATGTTCTCGCTGCTGCCGCTGGGCGAGGAACGCGTGGCCAGGCTGCGTGACGAATTCGGGATCTACGTGGTGGGGGCGGGGCGCGTCAACGTGGCCGGCCTCACCGCTGCCAACCTCGAACCCGTCTGCGGGGCCATCGCCGCTGTCACTGGCTAGCGCTCGGCCCTGTCCGACCGCGTCCGCCATGGGTACTGGTGACCGAACGCCTACGGTCGAAAGGTTCGGGGTGGTCAGGTGATGTTGGTGGGAGTAGCCTCAGACGACCGATGGGCCGATAGTACGGGTGTGAACGTCGTCATCTCGCCCCCACCCCGTACTTCCGTTCCGAGACCCCGGGTCCCGGTCGGTCGGTTCATCCCGCCAGCACCGCCGCAGCAGAGAAGGCGAAGGATGAGCGCTACATTCGCTACTATCACCTCGCGCATGCGTCTCAATCTCTTCGCACGGAATCAGGACCCGGAGCCTGAGCAGCCGGTATCGAAGCCGTCCGGAACGACGACCGGCACGCCGCTGACCGGCAGGACCTTCCCCGCCGACGAGGTCGTCTGGGGCATCGTCATCCGAAACGGCTTCGATGAGCTCGATGATCCCGGCTATCACCGGGGGACCACCCAGCACGCCTACCTCGAAGGCAACGATAACGTCGCCATCTGTGGCTTCCGCCCGCCGCAGTCGGGTCCACGCACCCGGCGCCGCTCCCGCCTGGGCCTACCCACCGCCGGTGAGCATCCCATGTGTGGCAGCTGTGCCCGCATGGTCGTGGCACCCCGGCCGCGCGTGCCGGTGCCGGTGCAAGGCAGTCGCCCGCCGGTGGCCGTCCCGGTCGCACGCCCCGGCCAGCGGCCGGCTCCGAGGCCGGTCACGATGCCGATGGCCCAGCCGGTCGCAGCCGGGGCCCAGACCGTACCGATGCCGGCGATGCCGGATCCGCAGGCCGCCGCCGCGGCCGCGCCGATCTCGCCGTGGGTCCGCAATCGCACCAGCGCCCGCGAGCTCGAGGGCACCGGTGACGCCGAGTTCGCCAGCGCCCACGACAGCGGGCTGCTCCAGCGCGGCATCCATGCCGACATCGAACGCGACTGACTGACCGGCCGCGATCGGCCGAGGATAGGGAGAGGCCGCCCGACCCCACCGTGCGGGGCTCGGGCGGTTCTTCGTTCCTGGCGCTATGCGGTCGGCTTGACCACGATCTTCAGGCCGTTGCGTGCGACGAGGTCATCGAAGGCCTTGGCGCCCTCCACAAGCGGATACGTGGCGGTGATCATGTCGTCGAGCGAGACGATGCCGTGGTCGGCCATCTCGATGGCGCGCAGCATGTGGATGGCCTTCATCCGTCGTGACCAGGCCATGGTCAGGCCTTTTCGGCGTGCCTCCCCGGCCGCGAACGAGTGCTGGTTGGTGGGCGGGATGCCGACGACCACGACGCGTCCGCCGAGCCTGGCGGTGATGCAGGCCGACTCCAGCGCGGCGTCCTCGCCGGCAGCCTCGAAGCCGACGTCCACCTTGGCGATCTCATGGATCTGGTCGGGCTGGCCATCGACCATCGTGAGGTAGGCCTCGTCGGCACCCGATGCGAGGGCCGCCTCCACTCGGTGCGGCAAGGCATCCGTGGCCACGACCCGGCTGGCGCCCATGGCCTTGAGTGCCCGGATGAGGAAGAGCCCGATCGGGCCGGCCCCGAAGACGCCGGCGCTCATCCCGGCCTTGAAGTGACCGAGGTCGATCCCGTGAAGAGCGATACCCAGCGGCTCCACGAGGGCGATGTGATCGCCCTTGATGCTGTCGGGCGCAGGCAGCAGCAGGCGTTGGGGCCAGTTCATCAGCGTGCGCAAGCCGCCGTGCATGGGTGCGTGCCCGCAGAACTTGACGTCGGGACAGAGGTTGCCGTTGCCGGCGCGGCAGACCTCGCAATGGCCGCAGGGGTTCGCCGGCTCGACGATGACCCGCTCGCCCTCACGCGGACCCGACACGATGACGCCGCCCATCTCGTGGCCGAGCACCAACGGCTCGTCCACCTTCGAGGTGCCGATCCCGCCATCCTCGTACCAGTGGAGGTCGGAGCCGCAGAGGCCGACGGCGGTGATGCGGACGAGCTCCTCGCCGGGTGCGGCGATGGGCTCTGGCTCCTGGTGGATACGGACGTCGTTGGCGCCGTGTAGTCGAAGCACTTCCATGCTTCCACCATAGCGCGCAGCGGCCGCCCCGCCGTGGGCCACTCGGCATCCCGGGACCGGCGCAAACGCCCAGATGCGGTCGGGTGGTGCGTTCTGTCAACCGCCGCGGGAGGGTGTTCGCGTATCCTGCATGCGTGGCCGATGCACGCGTGCCGTGCGCGGCGTCGTGTCACATCTTGAGGGATCGCTATCGACTGATGGCCACTGAGCATGTGCACGTGCCCGCGCACGCCTCTGACTGGGCGACGCCCGCCGCTACACCCACGCCCGACTGGGCGCCTGCGCTCGCCCCTCAGCGGCCGCGCACGCCGGTCAGCGAAGGCTTGGTGGAGGTCGCCTCGGCGATGCCGCCGGGCAAGGCGCTGGACCTCGGTTGTGGAGAGGGGCAGAACGCCGTCTGGCTGGCCGAGCGTGGTTGGGTCGTCAACACCGTGGACATGTCCGCCAGCGCCATCGCTGATGCCCGCGAGTACGCCGCTGCTGCCGGTGTCGAGCGCACCATCGTCTTCTACGTGGCTGACATCGCCGGCTGGACGCCCGTCTCACGCTACGACCTCGTCTTCTGCACCTTCGCTCTCCCCGCCCGCGGCATGGGCCGCAGCCGCATGCTGGACATGGCCGCCGCGGCCGTGGCCCCCGGCGGCACCATCCTGATCACCGAGTTCGACGCCTCGCTGCGTCGCGACGGCTGGATGGCGGAGAAGTACCTGGTCTCGGTAGAGGAGCTGGAACGCCACCTCGGCGGCTTCCGGGTCGAGCAGGCCGGAGTGCGACGGGCACGACACCGCCATGGCTACGAGGAGCGCGTGCTGCCGGTGGCCAACGTCGTCGCCACCCGCCGCACGGACCTGCGCTCCAGCTTCTAGCCCCGGTCTCGCCCGCAGACCGTATCCTCGGGCAGTGAACGAACATCGACCCGGGGCCGCCGACAAGATCGACTGGGAGGCCGCCTCCGCCGGTAGCATCCCGGACACTCCCATCGACCGTGACGTGGTCCGCGTCGCGGCGAGCTGCCGCCGGGCACGGCGCTGGACCTCGGTTGCGGCTCGGGACAGAACAGTATCTGGCTGGGCGCGCGAGGCTGGCGCGTGCACTGCGTCGACATCGCCAGGGGCGCCATCGAGCGGGCTGAGGCTGCGGCAGCCGAGGCGGGCATCGACGCGACCTTCGAGAAGGCGGACGTCACGGAGTGGCGCACGAGCGACAAGTTCGACCTCGTGATCAGCACCTATGCCTTGCCCTCACGCGGTCCGGGTCGTGTCCATGCCCTGAGCGTCGCTCGCGACGCTGTGGCCCCGGGCGGCACGCTACTGATCGCCGAGTTCGACGAATCGCTGGCCGAGTCGGGCTGGATGTCGCCTGACCACCTCGTCAGCCTCGATGAGATCACCGAGGCGCTGCCCGGCTTCGAACTCGACCAGGCCGAGGTACGCGTCACCGAGCACAGTCACGGCGAAGAGGTCAACGACCTGCCGGTGGTGCTGGTGGTCGCACGTCACCCGGGCCCACTCCCGCCGAGCGCCTGAGGTGCGCGTCATCGGCATGGTCTCGGGCACCAGCGCGGATGCCATCGAGACCCGGTGACCGGACAGCCCTATCGCACGGAGATCGACAAGCTTCGGGCCGATACACGCGGGCGCGCGGAGGCTGTGGTCCGCGGCGCCGTGCCGTCGGTGGCGCCGGCTTTGGCCCTCAGCGTGTGGCAGGCCGGCTCCCCGTGGTTCGAGGCCTGCGCGGGTTGGGTCGACCCGGAAGCCGAGACGACGCCGGTCGGCTTCTCCTCGCTCTTCGACCTCGCCTCGTTGAGCAAGCTCTTCACCGCGACCGCCTTCCTGCGCCTGGCCAACGACTTCAAACTCGACCTTGACGATCCGGTGGTCAAGATCATCCCCGAGTTCGGCGCGGGCGGAGCGAGAGGCATCGATGGTGGCCAGGATCCCCTCACCTGGGAGATGCTGCCCACACCGGCGGCGCAAGCGGACTGGATGGTCGATCCTACGGCGGTCACCTTCCGGCAGCTGCTGACGCACTCGAGCGGGCTGGCTCCGTGGCGCTCGGTGTTCCGCGAGACCGGCCCCACACCTCCGCCGCCCGGTTCGACCGATCCCGTGTCGGTCGACGATCGCTGGGACGCCGCCAAGGCGGCCATCAGCGGCTACCCCTTCGTGGCCAGGCCCGGCGGAGCCTTCCACTACAGCGACCTCGGCTACATGCTGCTCGGAATGGCTGTGGCGCGGCGCTCTGGAGAGCCGTTGTCGACCGCGATGCAGGCGCTCATCCGCGACCGGCTCGGCCTCGACTCGCTGACCTACACCCCGATCGCGGCCGGTCGCCCACGCAGTCGAGTGGTCCCCACCGAGTTCGACCGCCGCTGGCGAGAGCGACGCTGTTGGGGGGAGGTCCACGATGAGAACGCCGCCGGGCTGGGGGGCGTGGCCGGACATGCGGGCTTGTTCGCGACGGCTCACGATCTTGCGCGGTTCGGTGTCGCGTGGCTGCATCAGGATCCGCGACTTCGGCTGGAGCGCTTCCTGCGAACCGCTGTCACCAACCAGATCCCGGACCTCGAAGCGGCTCGGGGCCTGGGCTGGCAGGTCCAGCCGACGGACCACCTTGCACCCTTCAGCAAGGAGGCGTTCGGCCATACCGGCTTCACCGGGACCTCGCTGGTGGTGGATCCGCGGCGAGACCTGGTGGTGACGCTGCTCACCAACCGCGTCTACCGCGGCCGAGACCCGGACGGCATCGACCGCCTACGGCTGGACCTCCACGAGATCTTCGCGTCCGCCACCGACGCGGGGATTCGGCCATGATGGAGGCGATGGCGCACGACCCGATCCTCGACGATATCCGCGCTGCCCGACCGCGGCTGCGCCTCCTCACCGAGCCCGCCGATACCAACGAGTACCGCAAGGACGAGACCGACTTCATCCCCTTCGGGCAGCCCCTGGCGGTCGCCTTCCCGACCTCGACCGAGGATGTCAGCTCCGTCGTACGTGCCTGTGCGGCGCATCGGGTGCCGGTCGTCGCCCGCGGTGGTGGTTCGGGCCTGTCGGGCGGAGCCAACGCCATGGACGGCTGGATCGTGCTGGCCATGTCGGGCATGGACCGCATCATCGAGGTCGACCCTGCCAACCTCGTGGCCGTGACCCAGCCGGGCGTCATCACCGCGAACCTCGAGCAGGCCGTGGAGGCGCAAGGGCTGCTGTATCCGCCCGACCCTGCCAGCCACGAGCTCAGCTGCATCGGTGGCAACATCGCGGAGAACGCCGGCGGGCTGCGCTGCGTGAAGTACGGCGTCACCCGCGACTACGTGCTGGGCCTCGAGGTGGTACTCGCAGACGGCGAGGTCATCCGTACGGGCGGCCGGGTCGTGAAGGACGTCATGGGCTACGACCTCACGCGCCTGATGGTCGGCTCTGAAGGCACGCTCGGCATCATCACCGAGGCCACGCTCAGACTCCGGCCCAGGCCGGCGCCCAAGACCACCTTGCTGGCCTTCTTTCCCAGCGTCGGCCATGCCGGAGATGCCGTCAGTCGCCTCATCGCCGCGGGCGTCACCCCGGTCACGCTCGAGATGCTCGACCGGCTCATCATCGACGCGGTCGAGAACGCCCTGCACCTGGGCCTGGACCCGGCCGCCGGCGCCATGCTGATGATCGAGTCTGATGCCGGCGGCGAACTGGCCGAGCGGGAGTTGGACACCGCGGCCGAGGCCTGTCGGGCGGCCGGGGCGATCTCGCTCGACCGCGCCACCGACCCTCACGAGGCCGACGACATGCGGGAGGCTCGTCGCCAGGCGCACTGGTCGCTCAAGCAGCTCGGACAGGCCCGCACCGAGGACGTGAGCGTGCCGCGTAGTCGCGCGGCGGAGCTCATCGCCGCCATCGCCGAGATCTCGGAGCGCCACGACATGCGAATCGGCGTCTTCGGCCACGCGGGCGACGGCAACTTCCACCCGGCCTATGTCACCGGCCACGACGACCCGAGGGCGGAAGAGCGAACCGAGGCCGTGCGGGCAGAGGTCTACACGGCGGTGCTCTCGCTCGGCGGAACCATCAGCGGCGAGCACGGTACGGGCCTGACGAAGCGGGCCTACATGGAGCAGCAGTTCGGCACGCGCGGCGTCGCAGCCATGCGAGCCATCAAGGACGCGCTCGACCCTGATGGCATCCTCAACCCCGGCAAGGTGCTGCCCGACTGATCGCTGCGCTGCCCGGTCCTACCGGTTGGTGCATCATCGTGGCAAGGCATGCACAAAGGAGGGTGCTGTGGACCGGGATCTCCAGCGTCAGCTCGTCAACGTCGTCACCTATGTCGTCACCGTCGTGGTCAACGGCGCGGCCGTGGCCCTGCCACTCAACGGCCTGACCACCGCGGAGATCTCCGACCGGTTCCCGGTGCTCGTGACGCCGGCGAACTACGTGTTCGGCATCTGGAGCGTCATCTACCTGCTGCTCCTCGCGTTCATCGTCTGGCAGGCGTTGCCGCGGAACCGCACGGACCCGGCGCTCCGCTCGATCGGCTACCTGCCGGCCCTGGCGGGGGTGCTCAACGCACTCTGGGTCGTGCTCTGGCACTTCGAGGTGTTCGTGCTCACGGTGCCGGTCATGCTCGGCCTGTTGCTCACGCTCATCCTGATCCACGTTCGGCTTCGACCGGTGCGCAGAGGGGACGGGATCGATCGCGCCCTGGTGGCCCTGCCCTTCTCGGTCTACCTTGGCTGGATCACCGTCGCGACGATCGCCAACATCTCGCAGATGCTCTATCACGCCGGCTACCGCGGCGAGCCACTCGGAGAAGAGCTGTGGGCGCTCATCATCCTCGCGATCGGTGTGGCGATCACGGCGGTGATGCTGCTGCGTGAGGCCGATTGGGCGTACGCGCTCGTGATCATCTGGGCGTACGTGGGCATCGCCGCCAAGCAGGACGCGATGGCCGTGGTCGCGGCGGCGATCGCGGGGGCGGTCGTGGTGGCGGGGCTCATCGCCTACGTCCTGGTCCGCGCGCGCCGGCCGACGACACGATATGGCCGGACCGCCTGAGGAATCCTGCGTCGGTCCATCGACGATCGGCCGCCGCCCTGTGGGTGCTGTGTCACAGCCCGGCGGGTGCTGTCGCGGGACCCGCTAGAATGTCGCCCGAGGCCGACATAGCTCAGTGGTAGAGCAGCTGTTTCGTAAACAGCAGGTCCTCGGTTCAAATCCGAGTGTCGGCTCCATTCCCCACGCGTGAGATGGCCTGTTTAGGGGTGTCTGTTGCAGAAGGCGACAGGGCCTGACCGACGAGTCTCGGCCACACTTCGCCCGGCGTCCGTGTTCAGACGGGTCTGGCCAGCAGCACCACCGAGCGGGGCCCGACTCGGTAGGTCTCGACGTCGATCGGCAGCGCCTCTTGATACGTGACGAGATCGTGAGGCGACGGCAATGACGTGTCCAGGACCGCACGCCAGCGATGATCCTGCCCGGACGGGTCCCCCGCGACCTGTGTCGGCAGCTCGAAGTCGAGTGGCTCCCAGTAGGCATTGAGGGCGAGGTGCAGGGCCGCACCGCGGCCGGTGAGGCTGATGGCGATGCTGCGGGATGCATCGCTCAGATCGGGCTGCCCGTAGCGTGCGCCGCTCAGCTGTGCCTTGGCCGACTGCAAGAGGTCCAGGAGGCTGACGTCATCTGCGGCGTCCAGCAGCGACTGCAGCCGACGCCGGCCGCGGGTGAGCCCCTGCACGAACGCGAGCAGGTCGCTGTGCTTCGTGACCAGGCCCCAGTCGAACCAGGTCAACTCGTCGTCGTGGCAGTAGGCGTTGTTGTTGCCTTGCTGCGTCCGGCGCACCTCGTCGCCCATGAGGAGCATGGGCAGGCCGACACCGAGCAGGTCGAGTGCCAGCAGGTTCTTCACCTGACGCAGGCGCAGTGATTCGACCGCCGGATCGTCGCTGGGACCCTCGATCCCACAGTTCCAGCTGCGGTTGTCATCGCTGCCGTCACGGTTCTGCTCGCCGTTGGCCTCGTTGTGCTTGTGGTCGTAGGAGACGACGTCGTTCAGCGTGAAGCCGTCGTGACAGGTCACGAAGTTGACCGACTCCTGGGCCTCCCGACCGCGCCGACCGTAGATGTCCGGGCTGCCCAGGAACCGCTGGGCCACGGTCCCGACCAGGCCCGGGTCACTCTTCACGAATGAGCGGACGTCGTCGCGGAAGCGCCCGTTCCACTCGATCCAGCGGTCACCCACGAAGCTGCCGACTTCGTACAGCCCGCCGGCGTCCCAGGCCTCGGCGATGAGCTTGGTGCTCGCAAGGACCGGGTCGGTCTCGATATCCCAGAGCGTGGGTGGATCAGAGAGGGGCCGGCCGTCATCGTCCCTCGAAAGGATGGCCGCGAGGTCGAAGCGAAAGCCGTCCACGTGCATCTCACTGACCCAGAAACGCAGGCTATCGAGGATGAGACGGCGCGCGATGGGGTTGCTGGCGGCGAAGGTGTTGCCCGTGCCGGAGAAGTCAGCGTAGTGGGTCCGATCGGCAGCCGGGATGTAGTAGTCGTCATTGGCGAGGCCGCGGAAGCAGAACGTGGTGTCGTCGGGACCGCCCTCGGCGGTGTGGTTGTAGACGACGTCGAGGATGACCTCAAGGCCGGCGCGATGGAGCGCCTTGACGAGGTCGCGGAACTCATCGGCGGCGGACAGGGCATCGTGCCGGCTGCTGTAGGCGACGTGGGGGGCGAAGAACGCGATCGGTTGGTATCCCCAGTAGTTGATCAGCCCCGGAGGAGCAGCGAGGTGATCGAAGTGGAAGACCGGCAGCAGCTCCACCGCGGTGATGCCCAGATCCACGAGATAGGGGATCTTCTCGATGAATCCAGCGTACGTGCCCCGGTGACCCTCCTCGACGCCCGAGTTCGGATGGGCCGTGAAGCCACGGAGGTGAGCCTCATAGACGATGGTGTCCCGGAGGCTGCGGCCAAGGGGCCGGTCACCTTCCCAGTCGTAGCGGCTTAGATCGACCAGCACGCTCTTCATGGCCTCGGCGTCCCCGAGCGGGACGGACGCAGGGTTCCGTCGGTACGTCGGCGGAACGGCCACACCGCGGCCATACGGATCAAGCAGGCGGTGGTGAGCGTCGAAGCGCAGGCCGCGCTCGGGTTGCCAGGGACCGTCGACACGGTACGCGTAGAGTTGGCCGTGCCCTACGTCGGGCACGAGCGCGTGCCAGTACTCCCCGGTCCGGTGGAGTGGGATGATTCGGTCAGGCATGGCTGATCCCACGCTGTCGTACAGCAGCAGGTCAACGGAGGTCGCGTGCTTGCTGTAGAGACTGAAGTTCGCCCCCGCCGGCGTGATCGTCGGTCCGAGGGGGTGGCTCAGTCCGCGCTCCACGGTAGTCATGAGGGCTCCTCTTGCTCGCCGACCGGACGTTGTCGACCGCGCTGGGTGGCGCCACTCAGGATGACAGCCTGACGGCTCGGCAGCCAGGCGGCAGGAGCGGCGATACGGTTCCTCGCCGGGGGTCGAGCACGCCGCTGTCGAGGCTCACGGACCGACTGACCTCTTCCCTGTCTCGACCGGGTGCCATGATGGCGGTGCAGCGTACGGAGGTGACATGATCCCAGCGACAGGCACTGCTGAGCACGACCGCCTCGCTCAAGCCACGGGCCGTGCCGAGGATGACCTCTTCACCGCCAACCCCTGGTACGAGTGGGGTCCCTATCTGTCCGAGCGGGCGTGGGGCACGGTGCGGGAGGACTACAGCGCCGACGGCGATGCCTGGCGATCGTTCCCGCATGATCATGCCCGCTCGCGCGCGTACCGCTGGAACGAGGATGGCATGGCCGGCATCTCCGACGTCGGCCAGGAGCTCTGTCTCGCACTGGCGCTGTGGAACGGCACCGATGCCTACCTCAAGGAGCGCATGTTCGGGCTCACGGGGCCGCAAGGGAACCATGGGGAAGACGCCAAGGAGTGCTGGTGGTTCCTCGAGGGGCTGCCCAGCCACGCCCTCCTGCGCTGGCGCTATCACTACCCCCAGGCAGCATTCCCGTACGACGACCTCGTCAGGGAGAACGCGCGTCGCGATCGCCACCAGCCAGAGTACGAGCTCATCGACACCGGCGTGTTCGACGACGGACGCTACTGGATCGTCGAGGTGACGTACGCGAAGGCGACCCCGACCGAGATCCTCTGCCGCGTCAACGTCACGAACCATGGCTCCGACGAGGCGACGCTGCACGTCCTGCCCACGCTGTGGTTCCGCAACACTTGGCGCTGGTCGGGATTACCTGACATCCCGGAGCTCCGCCTCGATGGAGACGCCGTGACGGTCCGGCACCCGCGCCTCGAGGGCTACAGCCTCGAGGCCGCCGCGGGGCCTGACGGCGCGATGCCCGCGGCGCTCTTCTGCGACAACGAGACGAATGCGCGGCGGCTCTACGGAAGCGCGCCCATCAGCCCCTTCCCCAAGGACGGCATCAACGACCACGTCATCAGTGGCGCAGCCACGGTCAACCCGGCGTCGACCGGTACGAAGGCCGCCTGGTGGTACCGGCTGACGGTCCCGGGCGGCGGCCAGGCCGAGATGCGGCTGCGCCTCCATCGCCCGGAACCGGCGACCCGTCGTTCCTCGGACGGTCGGCGCGCAGCGGCGCACTGGTCGGCAGAGCCATTCGAACGCGTGATCGACGAGCGTCAGCGCGACGCCGATGCGTTCTACGCAGCGCTGGCGGGCGCACAGCTCGACGATGAGCGGATGCGGATCCTGCGACAGGCGGCTGCCGGCCTCGTGTGGAGCAAGCAGTTCTATCCGTACCGTGTCGGACGCTGGCTCGACGGTGACCCGGCCGAGCCTCCGCCCCCACCAAGCCACGCCACCATCCGCAACGCCGGCTGGCGCCACCTCGACGCCTGCGACATCCTGGCCATGCCGGACCCCTGGGAGTACCCGTGGTTCGCCGCCTGGGACCTGGCCTTCCACGCGATCGCCTGGGCACACCTGGACCCTGCCTTCGCGAAGTACCAGCTGGTCGTGCTCCTGCGGGAGTGGTTCCAGCACCCCAACGGTGCGCTCCCCGCGTACGAGTGGAACTTCGACGATGTCAATCCACCGGTCCATGCCGTTGCGGCGCTGAGCGTCTTCGCGATCGACGGGGCCACGGACACGGACTTCCTCGAGCGGGTGTTCCAGAAGCTGCTGCTCAACTTCACGTGGTGGCTCAACCGGGAGGACCCCGATGGTCGGAACATCTTCGGTGGCGGCTTCCTCGGGCTGGACAACATCAGCCCCATCGATCGCTCGTCACTACCACCCGGAGTACGTCTCGCCCAGGCGGATGGCACCGCATGGATGGCGTTCTACTCGCTGAGCATGCTCATCCTCGCGGCCCGTCTCGCCCAGGACGACCCGGTGTATGACGACATGGTCGTCAAGTTCGCCGAGCAGTACCTGCTCATCACCGATGCCATCGATGACTCGGGTATGTACGACGCTGCCGATGGCTGGTTCTACGACCAGCTCATCGACGCGTCCGGCAGGAAGACGCCCATCACGGTCCAGACGCTCGTGGGCGCGATCCCCATGCTGCCTGCCGTCACGCTGCCCTCGTCTCAGGTCGGCGCCCTGGAGCGTCTCCGACATCGGTTCGCACGGCTGGCCGACAAGGAGTCGGATGGCGCCGCTCAGGCCGGTCGACACGTCCATCACTTTGGCGAGGGAACGATGCTGTCGGTCATTGATCCAGACCAGCTGCAACGCACGCTGGAGGCCTTGTTCGACACCGATGCCTTCCTCTCGCCGCATGGCCTTCGGTCGCTGTCAAGGCGCTTCGCTACGTCGTACCAGGTCCCCGGGGTCCCAGGCGCGACCATCGACTACGAGCCAGCCGAATCGACGACGGCGATGTACGGCGGCAACTCCAACTGGCGCGGGCCAGTCTGGTTCCCCGTCAACTACCTGGTCATCAGGTCGCTGCAGCAGTATCACGAGTTCCTCGGTGCCGGCTACACCGTCGAGTACCCCACCGGCTCCGGCCAGCAGCGGACCCTGCTCGAGGTCTCAGCCGATCTCGCCGAACGCCTGATCTCCATCTGGCTGCCGGACCGGGCCGGGCGGCGACCGCTCTACGGCGGCGTCGGTCTGCTCCAGTCGGACCCGGCCTGGCAGAGGCTGCTCTGGTTCAACGAGTACTTCGAGGGCGACGATGGCGCCGGGCTCGGCGCCATGCATCAGACGGGCTGGACCGCCCTCGTCATCGACCTGCTGCTCGCGCCGCCGGGCTCGCGCACCGAGGAGCCGGTCGACCTCTCCCGCTGAAGTACGACGCGCCGCGCGGGTGTCTCACGGGCCGGGATCGGTCCGAGCACCTTGGCCCCCAGCTGGGCACGAAGCTCGTCGGCGATGATGGAGAGCGCCTCGACGCGCGCCTGCGCCCGGTCGCGCTTGGCCGACGCGTCCAAGAGCTGGTTTTCGGCCTTGCGCAGGCG
>CAVSXV010000003.1:0-29298 GCA_963731995.1 uncultured Chloroflexia bacterium | reverse complement strand
TCCACGGCTGAGGTCCTTGATGGCACCGTTCTCGCAAATGAAGGTGCTCATGTTGGCGGTGGTGTCCTTGGGCACGGCCACCTCTTCCTCGAGATCGAGCGGCGTCGTGGTGGGCAGAGCGTCTCTGTCGGTCGCGGATGCGACGGCCGGCGTGGGAGAGGGGGTGACCTCAGGCCCGAAGAAGCGGCCACCGCCACTGAGGAGACCGCCGCCGCCCGAGACCGCGAGGCTGCCACCGACCAGCAGCAGCGCGACGACGGCCACGAAACCGATCGTGGCCGAGAAGCCGGAGCGACGGGTACGGGGCAGGTCGACGCGGCCGGGCGCCACTCCGCGCACGGGGTCATCAGCCGCGGCGATGGGCAGGCCGCAATTGCGACACGTGCGCGCTCCAGCCTCGTTGGCAAGGCCGCATGCGGGGCACGTGACGCCCTTGGGGGCCGCCCCGGGGGTCCACGGCTGAACGGGAGCGCCCCCGCTCGGGGGTCGGTTGGCTGTTGTCATCCGCGAGGATGGTGCCACAGCCTTCCGGATTCCGGGTGGGCGGCGGCCCGGGCTGGCCTAGGCCTCGCCCACGGCCTCGCGGAAGGCGGGGATGACGTCCCGGCCGTAGGCGTCCAGCTGGGCTTCCTCGTCGCCGTTCATGAGATAGACGTTGAACTGGTCGATCCCCGCCTCGTGCAGCTCGACGAGCCGGCGGACGTGCTCCTCGGGTGGGCCCACGATGCTGAAGCTGTCGGCCACCTCGTCGGTCACGAACTGCGAGTTGTCCGAGCCCACCTCCGCGTGGTGGCGATAGTCGTATCCCTCGCGATCGCGGATGTAGCCGGTAAGTGACTCGGGCAGCTGCTCACGGGGGTACTTGTTGACCAGGTCCACGACGTGGTTCGAGACCAGCGCCGGGAACCAGCGCACGCGCTCGCGGCACGCCTCGACCGGGCCGACGTGTGCCGGCGCAGCCGCCTGCACCCTGATCTGCGAGGGGTCGCGCCCGACCTCGACCGCCGCGTCGTGCACGATGCCCATCATCCACTTGAGCAGGTTCACGTCGGCCAGCTGCAGGATGACACCGTCAGCGGTTCGGCCGGTCATGCCCAGCACCATCGGGCCGTAGCCGGCGATCCATACCGGCAGGGGGTCGCCGGGCGTCCAGGTCAGCTCCAGCTCGGTGTCCATGTAGGTGGCCTTGCGGCCCTCGACGAGGTCCTTGATGATCCTGACCGCGTGGTCGAGGACACGCGTCTGGACCGGGCCCTTGCCCAGCACGCGCTGGGCGCTGTCGCCGCGACCGATGCCCAGGTCCATGCGCCCGCCGCTGATCTCGTCGAGCGTGGCCAGCACGCTGGCGGTGACGGTGATGTCGCGCGTGGCCGGGTTGGTCACGCAGGTGCCCAGGCGCATGCGCTCGGTGTTCACGGCCATCAGCGTCAGCAGCGGGTAGACGTCTTTCCAGAGGATGTGCGAATCGAAGAGCCAGCCGTAGCTGAAGCCGGCGGCCTCCGCCTGCTTGGTGAGCGCGATGGTGCGTTCGATGCTGTGTTCGGGCTTGAGGGTGAATCCGAAGTCCATGAGCCGGGAGCCTACACGCTCCGTGGCTCAGAGTGAAGCCCCGAGCCGTCCTTCTCGCGCGCGGCCCCGCCCGCGGCGTCGTTCGTGAGCGATCGGCACAGGAACGGGGCAGAGCATCGCCAGCAGCACCGACGAAGAACGCAGAGCTCGGCAGCCACGCCAGCAGGGCAACACAGAGCGCGACCGGGCGCCAGCGCTCCGCCAGGAAGGCAGCTGGGATGATCAGCATCGTCAGGTAGTGATCCCACAGCATCGGCACCACGATGAGCGTGGCCATCAAGGTGACCATGTAGCTGACCTCGCGGTCGCGCCGCAGGCTCAGGAGCATGGCGCCTATACCCAGGGCGATGCTCCCGAGGCGCACGAGTCCGACGATGCTCCGGACTCGCACCGATCTGACATGGCCAGCGCGCCGAGGTCGTGGTTCTCGAACCAGCCGTTGCCGATGTCGCTGCCGGGGACGTTGAGGTTCCGCAGAGCACGCGAGGTAGTCGAGATAGCCGTCGACACCCGTCGAACCGGCAAGCGTCGCCACGATGAGCACGAACCCGGCGTCGATCGTCCAGGCTGGGCTCGCCATCTGCCGCCGCAGGACCTGCCACAGGATGATGCAGACCGAGGCTGGGCCGGACGGCGATGTCGCGACGGCCAGCGCGATCGAGCCGAGCGGCCGGTCCATCCAGCGCCACGTCATCACCATCGGCAGCAGCAGGAGGGTGCTGACGTTGCCGTAGACGGCGTCCTTGAACACGGGCAGAGCGAAGGCGATGATGCGCGAAGGCCAGGGCGCGGGTGAGCAGGCCGCACCGGCATCAGCGCGCAGGCCGCCGCGCAGCGCCAGCGCGTGCAACGCGAACCAGACGGTCGAGCTCGCTGCCCATGGTGCGTCCACGGCCGGGAGCAGCGAGGTCGCCAGGACGGGCGAGTAGTAGTAGAGGTTCGGCGGTGCCCGATTCGAATGGCGCCGCGACGAGTTCAGCGGCGTACGGCGTGCCCTCGCTCGTGATACGGGTCGCCGCGCCAAGGTAGACCTGAAAGTCGAGGCCCCAGCCGAAGTAGTCCTCCCGACGAGACCCTGGTCGATCTCGAGTCGGCCCGAAGCGGACGAAGAGATACGTCAACCAGATCACGCCGACGGCGATGGCGCCACTGGCGATGACGGTGGCGGCGATCCTATCTCGTCTCATCACTCCCCCGCGGAGATCGCTGCGCCCGCGCGGGTGGAGCCGAGCCTGATGCAGGGCAAGGCGAAGAGCAGGACGAGGGTCGCGAGGAGCAACACCGGCGCGAACACCGACGGCAGCCACGAAAGGACGAGCATGAGCAGGACCAGAGGACGCCAGCGGTCGGCCATCAGCGCCAGCGGCAGGGCCAGCATGATGAGGTAGTACTCCCACATCAGCGGCACCAGCAGCATCGACGCCGCGAGCGTGATCATGAAGCTCAGCTCACGGTCACGGCGCAGGCCGAGCAGGATAATGACGGAACCGAGCGCGATGCTGCCGAGGCGCACGAGGTCGATCCAGCGCTCGTCGAGCCCAAGCCTGACCAGCGACGCCCCCAGGTCGCGGTTCTCACTCGCTGCACCCGGCGTGACCATGTTGCCGAGTACGTCGGAGTAGTCGCGGTAGCCCTCGATGCCAACGAAGGGGAGGGTCAGCAAGATGAGGCCGATACCCGCGCCGATGGTCCACGCCGCCGGCCGCCATCGCCGACGCAGTAGCTGCCAGAGGAGCAATGCGCCGGTGCTTGGTCGGATCGAGATGGTGGCCGCTAGCGCGATGGAGCCAAGCGGCCGGTCGAGCCAGCGCCAGGCGATCGCCATGGGCAGAACCAAGAGCACGCCCACGTTGCCGAGGACGAGGTCACGCATGGCCCAGAAGGAGACGGCCACGCCGACGAAGGTCAAGCTTCGAACCGGCAGGGCGACCGGCATCAGCAGGCAGCCCGCCAGCAGCGCAGCCGACTTCAGCACGAACCAGATCACCGAGGCGTTGTGCTCGTCGATACCCGAGATGGGCACGAGCGCAACGCCCAGCGGCGGCGAGTAGTGGTAGTAGTCCTTGCCGCCGGGCAGATACGGCGCCTCGATCTGTTCCTGCAGGTAGAGCGAGCCATCCGAGACGAGCCGCCCAGCGGCCCGCACGTAGGCCTCGATGTCGTAGCCCCAGTGGTCTCCCAGCACGTAGACGGTCTTGCCGTCGACGACCTCGGTCCCGCTGAAGACCACGAGGATCCCACTCAGCCACGCCAGCCCGAAGAGGAACCCGAGGAGGCTCACGACGACGACGGCACGGTCGGCCCGCAGGTGCTCGCTCATGCGGCCACCGGTGGCGCGTCAGGCTCGAGCTCCCGCTCGGGTGCAGCGCCGCTTGCAAGGAAGGGCAGGAACACGCCCGCGAGTGCCACGAAGGGCAGGGCCGGCCCGCGGCAGCCACGTCAGCAGCGGCAGGATCAGGGCCCACGCGCGTCCCCGCGCGGCGAGGAAGGCTGCCGGCAGCACCAGCATCGGCCAGGTAGTGATCCCAGAGCAGAGGCGTGAGCAGCAGCGAGGCGGTGGCGGTGACCACGAAGCCGAGGTCGCGGTCGCGCCGCAGGCTGAGGATGATCGCGGCGATCGCCAGCACATAGCCCACGAAGAGAGCGAGCATTGGCGACCGTCTCGTCGACGCCGAGCCCCAACAAGCTCGAACCCAGGTCGCAGGTTCTTGTCCACGCCCGTGACCTCGCTGAGGTTGCGCAGCACGGTCAGATAGTCGCGATAGCCGTCGAAGCCGACGAAGGGCAGGCTGACGGCGATGAGCACGAGCCCTGCACCGATCGTCCAGGCCACGGCGCGCCACTGGCGCCGCAAGAACTGCCAGATGAGCAGCAAGCCGAAGCATCGGCCGGACGGCCATGGCCAACGCCTGGGCGATGGCTCCGGCGGGACGATCGAGCCAGCGCCAGGCGGCCGCCAGCGGCAGCAGCAGGAGCACGCTGACGTTGCCGAGGGCGAAGTCGCGCAGCACGGCCAGGCTGATGCGCGGCGATCCCGAAGCTGGCCAGCTCGATCCAGCGCGCCACCGGCAACAGGGCACAGGCGCCGGCCAGCGCCAGCCACGTGCAGCAGGAACCAGATGACGACGGCGGTGTCGAGCCCGACACTCGCCAGGGGCCCGATGGCGATCCCGAGGGGAGGGGCGTACATGTAGAGCCCATACGGCCCGGGACGGTAGGGGCCATCGAGCGTCTCCGGCTGATAGAGGGTGCCGTTGTCGGCAAGTCGTGCGGCCGCATCGGCATATGCTCGGTAGTCGTAGCCCCAGGCCTCGCCCTCGGACAGGACAGACAGGCTGGCGGCGAGCCACAGCAGCCCGATCACAGCCAGTGCGGTGCCGACCAGCATGTGGCGGTCAGCGGGTTTGCGGGCAGCGGCGTCACGCCGGCACCAGGGTCTGGCCGACGCCGCCTTGTGGTTCCTTCGACACGGGGAAGGCCAGTACCTCGAGCCCAGTCCAGGGCCACGAGCGAGGGTCAGGCCCCGCTGCTGCGCGCCATCCGTTTCGTGCTCGGTCTCCAGCACCAGTCGCCAGCAGGGTCGACGCTATGGTCGGACGAGGTCCTCGTAGGCGTCGGGTCGGCGGTCACGGTAGAACTGCCAAGTGTCGCGGACCTGCTTGACCATGTCCATGTCCAGGTCGCGCACGATCAGCTCTTCCTCGTGGGCATCTCCGATCTCGCCGAGGTACTGGCCGCGCGGATCGCAGAAGTAGGACTGGCCGTAGAAGTCGTCGTCGCCCAGGGGCTCGATGCCGACCCGGTTGATGGTGCCCACGAAGTAGCCGTTGGCCACCGCATGCGAACGCTGCTCGATGTGCCACAGGTACTCCGACAGGCCGCGCGACGTGGCGCTGGGGATGAGCACGATCTCCGCGCCGTTCAGACCCAGCGCACGAGCACCCTCGGGGAAGTGTCGGTCGTAGCAGATGTACATGCCGAACTTGGCGATGTCCGTCTCGAAGACCGGGTACCCCAGGTTGCCGGGACGGAAGTAGAACTTCTCCCAGAAGCCCTGTACATGGGGGATGTGGGTCTTTCGGTACTTGCCCAGATACGTCCCATCGGCGTCGATGATGGCCGAAGTGTTGTAGTAGATGCCCGAGGCCTTCTCGTCCTCTTCGTACATCGGAGCCACGATGACCATGCCCGTTTCCTTGGCCAGGTCCTGCATGCGCAGCGTGGTCGGCCCGTCGGGGATGAGCTCGGTGTACTCGTAGTACTTGGCGTCCTGCACCTGACAGAAGTAGGGCCCGTAGAAGAGCTCCTGGAAGAGGATGAACTGAGCACCCTGCTTCGCCGCCTCGTGGGCGTGCTGCTCGTGCTTCTGGATCATCGACTCCTTGTCGCCCGTCCAGGTGGCCTGGACGAGGGCGCCGCGGACGATTCGGGACATAGGGCGGCCTCCAGCGGTGTGCTTCGATTCGAGTCGGACGAGCGTACACCGCGGCTCCAAGGGTCCGCGCGGTCGGGCTGACGGAGAGGATGGCAGGCCTCCGGTCGTTTCGGTGACAGATGGGTCGCCGGCCGGTGCCTACGTTGGTCGCGGGCATGGCCGTATGCCGAGGGGCCGACCATGCCTTGCGAAGGGGGCGGGGTTCGACCGCCCGATGGTCCTAGCGGAGGACGAAGAATCCGTTGAAGTCCACGCGGTCGTTGCGGGACACGGGCTTGATGGCGATGGTGTGGCTCCTGACCTTGGCCCAATTCTTGGCATACACCAGGCGACGCTCGGTGGTCTGTGCTCGGTCGAGGTTCACGACCGCCACGCGCTTGCCATCGAGGAAGACCCTGACCCGGCCCATGCTGGGGCCTGTACGCATGACCACTGCCACCGAGCGACCCGTGAAGCGGGACTTGATCTTCCGTGGCTGGGCACCTGCGGTACGCACTCCGCCTGCGATGGTCGAGCCAGCTGGCCCGCGTACCGCTGCCCGGCGGCTGGCGCCGTAGGACCACGGTCCCCAGTGGCCCTTGCCGTCAACGGCCCGGATGCGGAAGCGGGACCTGGCATCGACCTTGACCCAGGCATCGGTCTGCCACGCCTTGGGCTTGGGCAGGTCGACCGTCTTCCACTTGCCGCCGCTGACCTTGCGCTGCAGCTGGAAGCGTCCGATGGGCGCCTTGCGCGGCTGTGGCTGCCAGGAGACCGTGGTCGCTCCGCTCTCCACATCGCTGCCGACCCGGAGCCGGATCTTGGGTCTGCCGACGTTGGGCCCGACTGCATTCGAGCGCACGACCCTGAGGTTGGGGTCGAGGTAGGCCCTGATGATGCGCTGGGATGACCACCCCTTCTCGGCACAGGCTTCGACGCTCTTGGCATAGAGCTTCCAGCCGTTGGCGTCAGCGGCGCAGGTGCTCGACACACCGGCGCGGTAGCCGGTGAGGAAGAACCGGCCGCTCTTGCGCAGGGAGAGGCCCCAGGTCTTGTCGACGGCCTGCTTCTGCCGTGCGGAGGGTCGGGCGTACCGCTTGTAGAGCTGGTCGTCGGTATGGTCCTTGACGTCGTAGCACTTGCCGTTGTGGGCATAGTGCGGGCGATGGTTGCCCTTCATGGCGTAGTACCAGGCGTACTGCTTGGTGACGAGTGCGCCGGCCTCGAGGGTGGCCATCCTCAGGCGGCTGGGCCACTCGCCCGAGGCCATCACCTTCTTGACGTACTTGCGGAAGGCCACCGTCTCCACCCGTCCCGACCGGCTGTTGAGGACCTTGATGCTGCGGGGCGGCCGGATGTTGCTGGTCCAGCCGGTGCAGGATGACCCGGCAGCCACAGGCGCTGGGCTCATGACCTGGGGAACGGCCAACACGGACAGTACGAACAGCGCACCGAGGATGGCGCGAAGCGTCGCGTTTCGTCGGCTGGGGTACCGGCGTACGGTGAGTGCCGAACGGACGTGGTCAGACGAATCAGGCAATCGGGTGCCTCCTTGGGCCGCGCCCGCACGCTGGGGCACACGGAGCGGCAGTGCCGCGCAGCGCAGGGACAGGGGAGGGGCGGACCGGATCTGGGGTCCGGGCCGCAGGCGAACACGCTTTGCACGCATCCGCAGGATCGGACCTGGCGGCACCTGGGGATGCCGGTCGGGCCCGATGGGTGGCGAGTTCGGTCACGGCTGACCGCACGCGCCAAGCCCTGCCGCTGGGACGGCGGGTCTTGAGTTGGGCTGCCTTGCTGGCTTGGACTAGTCAGGCAAGCCTAACAGGGCATCCAGCCTGCTGCAGGCCTGCTATCCGAGCGTGGACGGTTGACTTATCCACAGAAAGCGAAGACCGGGTCGCAAGTATGCGACCCGGTCGGTGGGGCTGACAGGACCGCGGGCGCGGTCCTGTGTCGCTCCTCCTACTCCTCGTGGGTGCGGAAGACCTGCCATGCGCCGACGAACGCAGCCACACCGGCGGCCCAGTACAGCAGACGGCCGATGAGGTGCAGGAAGTCGACCGAGCCGCCGCCCAAGCGGGCCCAGGCGAGCAAGTTCATGAGAGCGAACAGTGCCAACGACACGCCCACCGCGCCGATGATGATGCGATAGGCCGAACCGAAGTCGTAGTGACCCCAGCGGTGGACCCAGATCGCGAGCACCGCCAGAGCGGCCAAGACCACCGCGAAGTTGTCGACGAAGATCCGGTAGTCGAGCAGGAACTGCCAGACCAGGTAGATGATGACGATGCCGGCCGCGGCGCTGAGCAAGAACTGCTCCCCGGCAACCAACTTCGCGCGCACATCGCTGATGGCAGCTGTCGCGGCAGCGGTGGCCTGGGCCGTCTGTGACGGGCCCGCAGAGCTGGCGTCCGAAGTCGGAGTCGGCGTGGGTTCTTCGGCCGGAGTCTCGGGAGTCTTGCTACTCGGTGTGGACATGTCGTCCCTCCTACGTGACAGGCGTCGCTGTGACTGTACTGGATTGGGCCCCGCACGCGATGGCCCACCGGGGCCCCATCGGGATAGGACCATCGGCAGCATCCCTCGTTCACAGGCCAGTATCGCGCAGCAGGTAGCCAGCGCTCAAGCCCGGGTCGGTGTCGAAGTGGTGGCGGGGCTGCGCCCGGCCAGGGGGTGCGGGCAGGTCCGGACGGGCCCCGGGGGAGTCGGGAGCGGTGCTCCCCGTACCTCCGGGCCACCGCCCGGGACGCTGACATGACGATGCCCACGAGCCGCGCGCGGCCCTAACGTCTCGGTAGCGCCGGATCGCTCAGGCAGGCGAGCGACCGGCGCCTTTCCCCTGCCTTCTGCGCGGTGCGTCAGACTGCGACGATGCACGTCGTCGCGACCACCACCGCGGTCCTCGCGATCGTGGCAGCGGCGTTCCTCACGGCGTCGGCGACGGTGGCAGACACGCCGGTGCCGTCGACCTCACCTGCGGTCACACCCGAACCGGTGCCCCGGCTCGAATGGGAGATCGTCTCCCGACGGCCCCATGACCCGGGGGCATTCAGCCAGGGACTGTTGCTCGATGGGGACGGCCGCCTCTTCGAGTCCACCGGCATGTGGGGTCAGTCCAGCCTGCGCGAGGTCGATCCTCGGAGTGGAGCGGTGCTTCGTCGCCGCTCGCAGCCCGACGACCAGTTCGCCGAGGGCCTCGCGCTCGTGGGCGACGAGCTGGTCCAGCTCACCTGGCTGAGCGGTGTGGCTCGTCGCTACGACGTCGAGACCTTCGCGATCGTCGGGCGCCACCGCTACGAGGGCCAGGGCTGGGGTCTCTGCTTCGACGGCGAGCGGCTGGTCATGAGCGATGGCAGCGACCGGCTGACGTTCCGTGACCCCGAGACCTTCGAGGTGCTGGGCTCCGTGTCGGTGACCACGTCGGGCCAGCCGCTCGCGCGGCTCAACGAGCTCGAGTGCGTGGGTGATGAGGTGTGGGCCAACGTCTGGCAGACCGATGACATCGTGCGCGTCGACCCGGCAGATGGTCGCGTGACCGGCGTGCTCGATCTCGAGGGTGTCATCGAACCGGACCCGGCCGAGGCCGACCGAGGCGCCGTGCTCAACGGCATCGCCCATGATCCCGAGGCCGACACCTTCCTGGTCACCGGCAAGTACTGGCCCGAGCTCATCGAGATCCGGGTCTCCGAGCCGGGCGAAGAAGGCTCGGCCTCAGCCGGCGAAGGGGACCCGCGGGAGGCCGGGGACCTCGACGCGCGTGTGGAAGAGGCTGCCCGATAGTGGCTGGGCAGCGTGCTCCTCTGCGGAGAGCAGCTCCCAGGCGGTGGTGATCCAGGCATCACGCATGTCGGGACCACCGAGCTCGATGCTCGAGACGTTGGACACCGGCAACGGGATGACCGCGTCGAGGCTGCCATCAGGCAGGTAGCGATGGACACCGTAGCCGGGCCAGGTGGCGACCCACACGGCACCGTCGCTGTCGACGGTGAGTCCATCGGGCCGGCCACCACCGTGGCGGATGGTCACGAACTCGCGGCGACCGCTGATGTCGCCGCTGGCCACATCGAAGTCGAACATGTCGACGCGCATCGTGGGCGTGTCGACGTAGTACATGATCGTGCCGTCGGGACTCCAGCCCAGGCCGTTGCTGATGGTGACTCCGTCGAGCATCTGCCTCACCGTGCCGTCGGGATCGAGACGGTAGAGCGCGCCGGCGTTCGGCTCCGCCCCCCAGCCCATGGTCCCGGCCCAGAAGCGGCCCGCAGGATCGATCTCGCCGTCGTTCATGCGCGTGGTCGGGTTCTCGGCCTCGACCAGCGCGATGAGCTCGGGCTCTCCCTCGTCCGGCAGCGCGTAGAAGCCGTCCTGGAGGGCAGCCACGTAGCCGCCCGACGCCCGTGGCAGGACCACGCCCACGGCACGACCGAGGTCTCGCCGCTTCGTCTGTCCGGCCGGGTCGGTGGTGAAGACGTGGCCGTTGGGGATGTCGACCCACACCACCGCCCCGAGGCGTGGATCCCAGACCGGGCCCTCACCCACGTGGGCGTCGTGCTGGAAGAGGATCTCGGGTGCGGGCAGCGTTCGATGGGTCATGGCTCTCTCCGGTGCTGGGCGTCAATGATGGGACAGTCGATGTTTGCCTGCCCGAGCACGGGCCCACCGTCGCAAGATACCCTCGGAGCAGCAGCGCCGGCGATCGCCGGGCGCGGTCTCGAGCCAGGAGCCAGTCATGCGCATCAGCGGCGTCAGCACCTTTCTCGTTGGCAACCCCTGGAAGAACTGGCTCTTCGTCAGGGTCGATACCGATGAGGACCTCTACGGCGTAGGCGAGGGCACGCTCAATGCGTTCAGCGCCACCGTCGAAGCCGCGATCCATGA
This sequence comes from uncultured Chloroflexia bacterium, assembly GCA_963731995.1. Classification (GTDB taxonomy): domain Bacteria; phylum Chloroflexota; class Limnocylindria; order Limnocylindrales; family CSP1-4; genus JAFMJV01. The sequence continues at coordinate 18,434 of CAVSXV010000003.1, read as the reverse complement.
GCTCGAGGACGCCTTCGTCGGCCAGGATCCCACCAACATCGAGCTCATCATCCAGCGCATGACCCGCGACGTGTACAGCGAGGGCGGCCAGATCCACGGGCCGGCCGTGGCCGCGGTCGAGGTGGCCTGCTGGGACATCCTGGGCAAGTCGGTGGGAAAGCCGGTCCACCAGCTGATGGGCGGGGCCATGCGCGAGCGCACGCGCGCCTACGCCAACGGCTGGTATCGCACCGAGCGCACACCGGAGGCATTCGCTGAGCAGGCACGTCTCGTGGCCGAGCATGGCTATACGGCCATGAAGTTCGACCCCTTCGGTGCTGCCTGGCGGGTGCAGGAGCGGCGCGAGGAAGACCTCTCGATCGACATCGTGGCCGCGGTGCGGGAGGCCGTCGGCGCCGAGGTGGACCTCTTCATCGAGGGCCACAACCGCTTCAGCGTCAGCACGGCGCTGCGCATCGCCGACCGCCTGGAGCCATTCCGTCCGGGTTGGTTCGAGGAGCCGGTGGCGCACCAGAACATCGGCGCGATGGTGGAGGTCGCGCATCGCTCGCCGGTGCCGGTCGCGACCGGCGAGTCGTTCACCTCGCCCCAGCAGTTCGCGGAGCTGCTCAAGCATGACGCGGTCCACATCCTTCAGCCCGAGCCGCTGTACCTGGGCGGGCTGTGGCGGACGCGGCAGGTCGCGGCCATGGTCGATGCCCACTACGGGGTGGTCGCGCCCCACAACGCGCAGGGGCCGGTATGCGCTGCCATCAGCGCCCAGCTGGGGGCCTGCATCCCCAACTTCTACGTCCAGGAGACGTTCGAGGAGTTCAACGCCGGCTGGACCCAGGAGATCGTGGACGAGCCGATCCTTGCGGTCGATGGCTACATCGACGTGCCCCAGAGGCCAGGCTTGGGGATCGATCTGGACTGGGACCGGCTGGCGGGGCATCCCTACGAACGCGCCAACATGCTGCCGCTGTTCGTGCCCGGTTGGGAGAAGCGGAGCGACGACCGGGTGGAGTAGTGCCCCCCGGCGCAGGCATGGTCTTCGGAGTGTCCTGCTCAGGCACGCGCGGCGAGACCAAGGAGTAGCCTGAAGCCATGACCGGCGCCACCGACCAACATCGCGCGCTCGTGGTCACGCTCGGCGAGATCATGCTGCGGCTCAAGTCGCCCGGCCACGAGCGCCTCTTCCAGTCGGGGGCGCTGGAGGCGACGTTCGCCGGTGGCGAGGCCAACGTGGCCGTCTCGGTGGCCAACTACGGACTCCGCGCCCGGTATGTCACGGCCCTGCCGGCGAACCCGCTCGGCGACGCGGCGGTCCGCGTGCTGCGCAGCATGGATGTCGAGACCGACCACGTCATCCGTCGCCCCGGACGGACCGGCATCTACTTCGTGGAAGCCGGCGCAGCCCAGCGCGCCTCGACGGTGGTCTACGACCGCGACGGCTCGGCCATCGCCGGAGCCGGACCCGAGGAGTTCGACTGGGGGTCGATCTTCGAGGGTGCCCGCTGGTTCCACGTCTCGGGCATCACGCCAGCGCTCTCCGAGACCGCCGCAGCGCTCACCGAAGCCAGCCTCCGGGCTGCGGTGGCCGCCGGGGCCACGACCTCCCTCGACCTCAACTACCGGGCCAAGCTGTGGCGCTATGGCAAGACCGCCCCGGAGGTCATGCGGCCGCTGATGGAGCACGTGGACGTGGCCATCGGCAACGAGGAGGACGCGCAGCAGTCGCTGGGCATCGATGCCCCCGCCGACGTGACCTCCGGTCAGCTCGAGCAGCAGGTCTACGAAGCCCTCACACAGCGGGTGATGGACGAGTTCCCGGGGCTCTCGGCGGTGGCCATCACCCTGCGCGAGAGCCGTTCCGCCGACATCAACGGCTGGTCGGCCTGCCTGCGCGACGCCGACGGCTTCTACCGCAGCGCGCACTACGACATCCACGACATCGTCGACCGCGTCGGCGGTGGGGACTCGTTCGCGGGTGGACTGATCTACGGCCTCGTCAGTGGCCGCTCGGCCCAGGACGCCCTGGAGTTCGCGGTGGCCGCGAGCTGCCTCAAGCACTCGATCCCGGGAGACTTCAACCGCGTCACTGTCGCCGAGGTCGAGAAGCTGGCCGCCGGGGATGCATCAGGGCGCGTGAGCCGGTAGCGTGACAGCCCGCAGCCCAGCCCACCGCAGGAGCCCGAGATGACCGACCGTCCTCCGATCCCCCAGCTCATCGCGTCGAGCAAGGTCATCGCCATCGGGCGCAACGTGCCCGCAGAGCGGGCGGTGCGCATCGGCGAGGCCTTCGTGGCCGGCGGCGTGCACGTCATGGAGCTCACGCTCAACGAACCCGTGGACGACGCCCTCCGGGCGATCGAGGCACTGGCCGCGGCCGCAGATGACCTCGACGCGCTGGTGGGGGCGGGCACCGTGCTCTCGATCGGCGCGGCCAAGCGGGCGGTCGACGCGGGCGCGCGCTTCATCGTCTCACCGCACACCGATACCGAGCTGATCGCCTGGTGTGCCCTCAGTGGCGTGCCCTGTTTCCCCGGCGCCCTCTCGCCGACCGAGATCCACAGCGCCTGGTCGGCCGGTGCCAGCGCCGTGAAGCTCTTCCCCGCAGCCGCGGTCGGCGTGGCCTATCTCAAGCAGATCGCCGGTCCATTCCCCGACATCCCCCTGGTGCCTACCGGCGGCGTGTCCGCCGGCAACGCCGGCGACTGGATCACGGCCGGTGCCGTGGCCGTGGGCATGGGCGGCTGGCTGATCGGCGATGGCGAGCCGGCCGGCATCACCGAGCGATCGCGCGAGGTGGTCGAGGCGGTCTCTCGCTGAGCCCTCGGGTGCCTACGGCGCCAGGCAGGCAAAGCGCGCCCTCCGCCACGAGTGGGAACGCGACCGAAGGCTACGCTTATCGGCGCCCCGCTACGTGGCCACGACGTTTCGCCCTGCAGCCGGCGACATGTCGGCCAGGCGCAGCCGTGCCTCGAGATGCTCCGGTCGGACCGCCAGCAGCTTCCTGAACCGAGTAGCCGCCGCCCTGGTCCGGCCCTGGCCCAGGGCGGCCAGGCCATCGAGGTAGAGGGCTTCCTCGTGTGCCCGCTCGCTGAGGTCATCGTCGAAGAGCAGCAGCGTGGGTAGCGAGGTCGCGAAGTAGGGGATGCGGACCTCGGCGGTGGCCTGCCCTGCAGCAGCTTCTGCCAGAGCCGCGAGGCGGTCCTCGGCCGCCTCGGACTCACCGAGCTCGCGGAGGGCGAGGGCCTGCCAGTAGGGCCCGTCTGCGGCAGGTGCCGCTGGATCGCCTTGCGGTCGTGCCGCGCGTCGCAGCCACACGCGGGCCGCGTCCGTGTCACCGGCTGCCAGCAGGCTCCGGGCGAGGAGCAGCTGCAGCTCGTTCTCGGGGGTGAGCAGGTGCTTGCCCTCGCCGAGGTTGGGCGGGTAGTGCATGGCGTCCCGCACGTGCTCGACGGCGGCCGATGCATCCCCGCTCGCGAGGGCCGCACGAGCCAGCTCCCGATGGGCCACCACCCAGGCCGCTGAGACCAGGCCCTCGCCACCTTCCCAGGGGTGGAAGCGCCGCGCAGTGAGGATGTCGACGGCATCACGGTAGCGCCCGGCGAGCTCCAGCAGGGTCACCAGCTCCACGGTGAGGTCATCGCGCTCCAGGACCGTCGCCAGCTCGGCCTCAAGGGCGTGCAGTCGGGCCACCGGGTCGTGACCCAGACGCTTGCGCAGCTGGTCGAGCTCGTAGAGCACGCGTGCGTCGGTGGGCTCGGCCCGGTGGGCACGCCGGAAGGCGGACAGCGCTCTCCGGGGCCGGTGGAGCACGTTGAACTCGGCGATGCCGAGGTTGCGATGTACCGTCGGGAAGGCCGGATCGAGCCGGGCCGCGCGACGCCAGCGAGCGATGGCCTCCTCATAGCGACGCTTGTCGTAGAGGAGGCAGCCGAGGTAGTACGGCGCACGCGCGTCGCGGGCGTCCTTGGCGATGGCCCACTCGAGCACGGCGATCTCCTCGAGGCGCGCCGGCAGGGCGCCATCGGGATCTGCTGCCGCAGCCCTTCGACGCTGAGCCCGGGCGGCGGAGGCCTCGCCTCGTCGCTCCTGCAGCCAGGCCAGGGTGTAGTGGAGCATGGGCAGGTGGCGCGCTTGAGGGTCGGCCGCGAGCGCCCGCTCCAGCGCATCCGCAGCCTCGTCGAGCAAGCCCGCGCGTGCCTCGTCGTGGGCGATGTCGAGCGCCGTCTGGGCACCGCCCGGGAGGGGCCTGCCATCAGCCTCGAGCATCGCGCGCTCGTGTATCGCCCGCACGTCGAGCGGATCGGCCGTGAGCGCGCCGGCCACCACCTCACGAGCTTCAGCGGCGCGGCCCGACCGACGGAGCAGGGCCGCCATGAGCCCGAGTGCCACCGGCTCCGAGGCGTTGGCCGCGAGTGCCCGTTCGACCATGGCCAGGGCGTCAGTCGTTCGCCCATCTGCGGCGGCGATCTCTGCCCGAGCCAGGTTGGCGGCCGCGCCGTAGGCGCCATTCCAAAGGGCCTTGCCGAAGGCCTCGTCGGCCTCCTGCGGACGACCGGCCAGGCGCAGCGCCACGCCCAGCAGATAGCTGGCTTCGCCATCCCGCGGGTTCGTGTTGTGCAGCCCCAGGCGCTCGAGCGCGGCGCGCAGATGGCGCACTGCCGGGATGAACTCGCCTCGGCGCAGGTGCCACTCGCCCATGGCCGTGTTGCAGCGGCTGTCCCCCGCGTCGCGGTGCAGGGCCTCGCGGTAGTAGGCTTCCGGCCGGCGGGTGGCGTGGCGGTACTGCTGCAGGTGCATACCGGTCAGCCACAGCTCCTCGAGCGACTCGATCCGGGCCGGTGGCGGTGGTTCCGTCGCGGGTGGCGGTGGGTCACCACGGTGGTGTGCCCGTGGCTGGTAGCTGATGCGTTCGGCACCGCCGTGCTGCACAGCGACGCGCAGGTCGGTCACGCGGGTGCCCTCGGGCAGCTCGATGGCTTCCACGATGAACGGCCGCTCCGGCGCCAGGTCCACGACCTGCTCGAAGATCGGCCGTGAGCGTTCGGTGAGCTGCACGATGGCGCCCTCGAACGGTCGCGTCGAAGCCACTGCCAGCCGCACCCCGCTGCCAGCCCGCTCGAGGTGCACGGCCAGGTCGCGGTTGGCCTCGTGGACCGGGCCCGTACCCACGAGCGGATACCAGTATTGGCTGAAGGTGCGCACCTCGCCAGGCAGCAGGAAGCCGAAGTCGGGCTGGTTGTCGGTGAAGACGCCGGCCATCAGCTCTGCGTAGGGTCCGTCGGCGTCGGTCAGCTCGCGGTCCCAGGCATAGCCGAACTCGTGGTTCCCCCAGGTCCACAGCTTCTTGCCGGGGCTGATGGCGTGGTCGGCCCAGTGCACGTAGCCCTCACCTGCGGCGTGGTCGTAGCCGCCGAAGAAGTCCTTCTCGGTGCCCATGCACATGTACGAGGTCGGCACCGGGATGTTCCGGTACCAGCGCAGGTCTGCCTCGCGCGCTGGCCGGGCGCCGTAGTCCACGCCGTAGTAGTACCCGTCGGCCACGGGGAAGGTCGTCATGGCACGCCTGGCGTGGTCCGCGACGTAGGTGACGTCGGGCGGGAAGAAGGCCTCGTAGTCATCGTGGACGCGGACGCAGACGTTGGCCCACCACAGGAACGTCTGGGTCAGCGCCGTCCGGTTCGTCAGTCGCACCTGCAGCTCCAGCAGGGACGAACCCGGGCGCAGGGTCACACCGTGCATGCCCTTCATGCGCTCGGTGGGCTCGTGCTCCGAGCACCACACCACGACCCCGCCGTCAGGCGTGGACTCGATGGCCCAGTCGGTGGGCATGAAGGTCGAGGGCCGATGGTGCTGCGGCCAGTTGAATTCCACGCCGCCGCTGATCCAGGGCCCCAGCAGGCCGACCAGGGCCGGCTTGATGACGTTCTGGCGGTAGAAGAGGTCGTAGCCGGTCTGGCGGTCCTGGACGACGTGGATGCGCCCACCGATACCCGGCAGGATCATCACCCGCAGGTACTCGTTCTCGAGGTGGACGGCTTCCCAGGCGGTGGGCACCGCGGTGTCCGAGACGCGGTCGGTGACAGGCTCGGGGTAGACGCGGCCCGACGAGCCCTGGTAGACGCGGCTCTCGAGGAAGAGGGGATTGCGGTCCGGTGGGGGCGTCGGGTAGGTGCCGATGACGACCGGCTCCGACCAGGCCGCGACCTCGCGGTCACGCAGGTGCCGTGGCCGCTCGGGCAGGCGCAGTGCGCTGCTCGCCTGTGCCACCGCTGCACCTCCTCGCTCCGATCGCCCTGTGGCCGGGGACTTCATGACCGACGGCCCTGTAAGGTGTTGCAATCCAACCCTGACTGTAGAACAATCGGGGAAGATTGGTCCTGACCAATCGTACCTTTCGATTGGTGGGATGAGAAGGGAGTTCTCGCCTCGCTGGAGCAGAAGGAGGGCATGTTCGGACGGTATCTGTCACGAAACGTGTGCTTTTGTGTTGGAACCACAGGACGCGTTCGACACAAAGGTCACGACCCAGAGGAAGGATTCGGAGGAAATAGATCGTGGTTGATTCTCGCTTCAAGAAGGCCTTGGTCGCTGTCGGTGGCGCTGCGCTGCTGACCGCGTCTGCCCTGCCGGCAGTCGCGCAGGACGAGGGCCCGCTGCTGTACGTCATCAACAAGAGCGCTGACCAGCAGTACTTCATCGACCTCCAGAACTCATTCGTGGCCACTGCCGAAGAGCTTGGTGGCAGCGCCCTCAAGGCTGATGCCAAGCTCGACCCGAGCCTTGGCGTGAGCCTCGTCAACGACGCCATCAGCGCCGGTGCCGCCGGCATCGCCATCACCGTGCCCGATCAGACCATCGGCCCGGCCATCTCCGACGCGGCTGCCGCGGCTGGCGTGGCTCTCGTGGCGACCGACGACGGCATCGTCGACTCGGCCGGCAACCCCGTCCCCTTCGTTGGCTTCAGTGGCCCGGACATGGGCGGCAAGGTCGGCGCGGAAGCTGCGCGCATCCTCACCGAGGGCGGCTGGCTCGAGGATCCGACCGTGACGCTCGGCGTGCTCTCGACCGAGGTCCAGACCCTGTCGGTCTGCGAGGACCGCACCAACGCCTCCAAGGCGGCCATGCTCGAGGTCGGCGTCCCTGAGGACGCCATCTTCCAGGTCCCCTACACCGGTGAGACGCAGTCGGCGCAGGACGCGGCCGGCCCGGTCATCACCGCCCATCCTGACGTGACCCACTGGGTCGTCTTCGCCTGCAACGACGAGGGCGTCCTCGGGACCCTGAACGCGCTGGCCACCCAGGGCGTGTCCCCGGACAACATCATCGGTGTCGGCCTCGGCGCCTACGAGGCCTGCAAGTTCTGGGCTGCTGACCAGCCGTCCGGCTTCAAGGCTGCGCTGTTCATCTCCGGCCAGGACGTCGGCGCTGCCGCCGCCCAGGTGCTCTTCGACAACATCGTCAACGGCGTGGACCTGCCCGAGTCGACCGTGGCCCCGACCACGATCGTCGGCCCGGACACGTACGCGGACGTGTTCGACGAGATCTCGCTGGCCAACTGCTCGCAGTAACCCAGCCCCGCCTCGAGCGCCGCGCGGCCCGGCTCCATCCGGGCCCGCGGCGCTCGCACACGCAGCGCAGGTACGACCATGACCCTGACCGCGCCTCCCGAGGCTGCCGCAGCCGAGCCAAGAGGTGGCTCCGGCGTCCTCGAGATCCGCGACGTCAGCAAGGCCTTCCCCAACGTCCAGGCCCTCGACGACATCTCACTCGACGTACGCCCCGGTGAGGTGCTCGCCTTCCTTGGGGAGAACGGTGCCGGCAAGTCCACGCTGCTGAAGATCCTCAGCGGCGACTATCAGCCGGACGTGGGCACGCTGACCATCGACGGGGAGCAGCTCCGCTTCACCAACCCACGCGAGGCCCGAGCGGCCGGTATCCGCGTCATCTACCAGGAGCCGGAGATCATCCCCGGCGTTGACGTGGCCGAGAACATCTTCGCCGGCGAGCTGCCCCGGCGCGGTCCCTTCGTCGACCGCGCCGAGCTGAACCGCCGGGTCGATGCCCAGTTGTCCGAGTACGGCTTCGAGAACGCCCTGGCGCGCGACCGCATGGGCGACGAGCTCTCGTCGGCCCAGCGGCAGCTGGTGGAGATCATGCGCGCGGTCAAGTCGAAGATGCGCATCCTCGCCCTCGACGAGCCCACCTCCTCGCTGACCGAGGAGGAGGTCGACCAGCTGTTCGCCCTGGTCCGCCGACTGCGGGGCGAGGGCGTGGCCATCGTCTATGTCAGCCACCGACTCCACGAGATCATGCAGATCGCCGACCGCGTAGCCATCCTGCGCGACGGCAAGCTGGTCATGGTCGAGGATGCGTCTGACATCACCGAAGACGACATCGTGCGCAACATGGTCGGCCGTGACCTGGGCGAGGTCTTCGACCGGCATCCCGCGGCCACCGACCGGGTCGTGCTGGAGGTGAAGGACATCACCAGTGACGTCCACAAGGGCGTGTCGTTCAACGTCAAGGCCGGCGAGATCGTAGGCTTCGCCGGGCTCATCGGCGCCGGCCGCAGCGAGCTGGCCAAGGTCATCTTCGGCGAGATGCCGATGACGGGCGGCTCCGTCCTCATCGAGGGCCAGGAGGTCCACATCGGCCAGCCCAGCGATGCCATCAAGGTGGGCATCGGCTTTGCCCCCGAGGACCGCAAGCGTGAGGGCCTGGTGCTCGTCCGCAGCGTGCTCGAGAACACGACCCTGGCCATCCTCCGACGGCTCACCCGTTTCCGCATCGTGCAGCGTGGCAAGGAGCGCGAGATCGGCAACGAGTACGTGGAGCGGCTGAACGTGCGCACGCCCTCGCTGGACCAGGTGGTGGGCAAGCTCTCCGGCGGCAACCAGCAGAAGGTCGTGCTCGCACGCTGGCTGGCGGTCAAGCCCAGGGTGCTCATCCTCGACGAGCCCACGCGCGGCATCGACGTGGGCGCCAAGGCGGAGATCTACCGTCTCATCGACGCGCTGGCCAACGAGGGCCTCGCCATCATGCTCATCTCGTCGGAGCTGCCTGAGGTCCTGGGCATGTCCGACCGCATCTACGTCATGCAGGGCGGCCGGATCACGGGTGAGCTGCCGGGACCAGGGACGACGGAGGAACAGGTGCTCGAGCTGGCCATGCACGAGCATCTCAAGGCTAGCCGGGCGGCCGCCGAGGCAGCAGCGGTCGAGGGGGAGAAGGAATGAGCGAGATGCAGACCAGCGCGGCCGCGCCCACCGGCGGCAATAGCGCCGGGCCCAGCGCCCCGCTCCCGGGCAACGAGAACGTCAGTAGCGCCCGACGGATCATCAACGTCATCGGCGTCGACAACCTCTCGCTCATCGGCGCGCTCATCCTCATCGTGGTCGTGATCGTGGCGCTCCAGCCACTGTTCATGAGCTGGCAGAACCTCATGAACAGCCTCAGTCAGTCGATCGTCATCGTGGGCCTGCTGGCGATCGGCGAGACCGTCGTCATCGTGGCCGGCATGCTCGATATCTCCGTCGGCTCGATCGCCTCGGTGGCCTCGGTGACCGCAGCTTCTGCCATCGTCATGGGCGCGGTGGTCTTGCCCGGCGGCTACGAGATCCCGCTGCCATTCGTCCAGGGCTCGATGCAGCTGGGTATCGTCGTGGGCATCCTCACCGGCGTGGGCCTGGGCGTCATCAACGGGCTCATCGTTACCAAGCTCAACGTGAACCCCATCATCGCCACCCTCGGGACGCTGGCTGCGTTCGCCGGCCTGGCCTTCCTCGTGGCTCCTGATGGCAAGCCCGTCGGCGTCATCACACAGCCCGACTTCACGTGGCTGGCCACCGGTCGGCTATTCCCCGATCTGGCCGTGCCCCAGCTCGCCGGCGGCCGCCCCTGGGCCGGCGTACCCATCCTCTTCGTGGTCTTCATCGCCGTGGCCATCGTCTACCACGTGATCATGAAGTACACCGACTTCGGCCGGACCGTCTACGCCATCGGCGGCAACGCCGTGGCCGCTCGCCTCGCCGGTATCAACATCACCCGCAACAAGATCGGCATGTACATGCTCTGTGGTGCGACCGCGGGCCTCGCGGGCGTGCTGCTGACCGCGCGCACGACGTCGGGCAACCCCATCAACGGCGTCGGCCTCGAGCTGCAGGCCATCACCGCGGTGTTTCTCGGCGGTGCCGCCACGACCGGTGGCAAGGGCACGATCGTGGGCACGGTGCTGGCGGTGGTGCTGGTGGGCGTGCTCAACAACGGCATGAACCTGCTGGGTGTGGGCACCTTCTATCAGCGCGTGGCCCTGGGCGTGCTGCTCATCGCGGCCGTGGCGCTCGCCCAGTGGCGACAGGCGCGCGCCGAGCGGGCTCGCACGCGGACGGCCGCGGCCGGCTGATCCGACCCGTGAGCCACTGATGCACATCACCAGTCTGGGCACGACCGTCGTCAACGCCGGGCGTCGCAACTGGGTCTTCGTGCGCATCGAGACCGACCAGCCCGGCCTCGTCGGCTGGGGTGAGGCCAGCCTCGAGGTCAAGACCCGCGGGGTTCTCGGTGCCATCGAGGACTTCGCGCCGCTGATCGTGGGGGAGGACCCCCATCGCATCGAACATCTCTGGCAGGTCCTCTATCGCCAGCAGTTCTTCCGCGGCGGGGCCGTGGAGATGTCCGCGGTCAGTGGCATCGACCAGGCCCTCTGGGACATCAAGGGCAAGGACCTGGGCGTGCCCGTGTGGCAGCTGCTCGGCGGCGCCGTGCGCGAGAAGGTGCGCTTCTACGACCACCTCGGCGGGGGTGCGCCAGAGGCGACCTACGGCCAGATGGAGCCGGCCCTGGTGGCCGAGCTGGCCCAGCGCTCCGTGGCCGACGGCTTCGACGCCATCAAGGTCCTGGCCGTGCCCCGTTCTCGGCCCCTCGAGTCGAACGCTCGCGTGCGCGAGGCGGCCGCCGCCATGGCTGCGATCCGCGAGGCGGTCGGCCCCGACGTACAGATCATGGTCGACCTGCACGGGCGCACCACCGCGGCCATGGCCATCCGCTACGGCCAGGCGCTCGCCGAGCATGACCCCTGGTTCCTCGAAGAGCCGGTCCCGCCCGAGGATGTCGATGGGCACGTGGCCGTGGCACGTGCGTTGCCGGGGATCCCCATCGCGACGGGTGAGCGGCTCATCGGCCGCTGGGCCTTCCGGCCCTTCTTCGAGCGTGGCGCCATGGCCGTAGCCCAGCCGGACGTGTGCCACACCGGTGGCATCAGCGAGGTCCGGCGGATCGCTGCCATGGCCGAGGCCCACGGCATCTCGGTCGCGCCGCACAACCCCCTCGGACCCGTCGCCACGATGGCCAACCTGCACCTCGCGGTGGCTACGCCCAACCACCTCATCCAGGAGGTCATGCGCAGCGACGTGCCCTGGCGGGACGAGATCGTGAGCGGCGTGCCTGCCATCGTCGACGGCCACATGTCGCCCCCGACGGCTCCCGGCCTGGGTGTCGAGATCGACGAGGCCGCCGCCGCGGCCCATCCCTACGAGGCGGAGCCGCAGTACCGCTGGTTCCACGAAGATGGATCGGTCGCCGAATGGTGAAGGCCATCCTGAGCCACCAGACCTGGGGCGACTGGCCGTCGGTCGTGCTGTCCACGGAGGCCGTGGCGCTCGAGGTCGTGAGCGAGGTCGGGGCGCGTGTCGTCTCGCTGCGTGACAGGCGCCGCGACCGCGAGTGGCTGGTGCAGGGACAGCCGCCCACCGAACAGGAACAGGTGACCTGGGCCGAGGAGCGCGTCGTCTTCGATGGCCGCTCCTCCTTCGGCTGGGACGAGTGCCTGCCCACCACCTCGGTCTGTGCCGATCCGACCGCGCGAGAAGGCCCCGACCTGCGCGACCACGGTGATCAGTGGGGCAGAGGCGCCTACCTGCTCGCCGATCACGAGGCCGGCGCTGTCGAGCACACCTGGGCCGTCCCACGCTGGGACTATCGAATGCACCGTCGGCTGTCCTTCGCCGACAAGGAGACGGTGCTCGCGGAGTACGTCGTCGAGAGCCATGCCGAGGAGCCCTTGCCGATCCACTGGGCGCAGCACCCGGTCATCAAGGCCGAGCCGGGCAGCTACATCGACCTGCCCGAGGTTCATACCGCCCATCGTTCATGGCAGAACGGCATCGATCTGCCCGGGGAGCTCAGCTGGCCGGAGGCCACGGCCGCTGACGGACAGGAGCGCGACCTCGCTTGTGTTCGCACCGGTGAGGGCTGGGCCGCGGTGCTCTATGCCCAGCCCCGCGAGGGGACTCGTGTCGTCGCGCCCGACGGCGCACGGCTGGACCTCGAGTGGGATCACGACTTCGCGCCGGCCCTGCGCATCTGGCTCGCCTACGGCGGCTGGCCGCCGGGCCAGGAACCCTCCGAGCAGATCGCCCTGGAGCCGTGCACCTCCATGCACGACGACCTCGCCGGTGCACGCGAGGCCGGACAGGAACGGATCCTGCCGCCCGGGGGCACGCTGCGCTGGTGGGTCCGCCTCCGTCTCTCCTGACCGCCGCATGCGGACCGGGCCGAGGGCGGCCACGCTCTCGAGCCTGACCAGAGCGGGCCCCGTCCGTCCGCTCTGCCCCAACCATGGGGCCATCCGGCCCATCCGCGCGGCGACTGGCCGCATGATGCTGAGATGACTAGGGGAGCGTCATACCCGGGACGAGGCGATCGCCGGACCACCACCAGGAGGAGAACAGACCCATGGCCGACCTAGCTGCCCTCACCGCTGCCGTCGAGGCCGGCGACCGTGCCGGCGCCGTGAAGCTGACCCAGGCCGCCATCGACGAGGGTGTCGGGCCCAAGGTCATCCTCGACGCCATGACCGTGGCCATGACCGAGGTGGGCCGCAAGTTCGCCTGCAACGAGGGCGTCTACGTGCCCGAGATGCTCATCGCCGCGCACGCCATGAAGGAGGCCACCGTACTCATCGAGCCACTGCTCGCGGCGGGGGGCATCAAGCCCGACCACACCGCGGTCATCGGCACCGTGCAGGGCGACCTCCACGACATCGGCAAGAACCTCGTGGGCATGATGCTCAAGGGCGCCAACTTCGAGATCGTCGACCTCGGCACCAACGTCAGCCCCGAGGCCTTCGCCGAGGCGGCGAAGGAGCACGGGGCCGACATCGTCGGCATCAGCGCCCTCTTGACCACCACGATGGTGGGCATGAAGGCCGCCGTCGAGGCCGTGCGTGCCGCCGACCCCGACGCCAAGATCCTCGTCGGCGGGGCCCCCGTGACCGACGAGTTCGCCGCCGAGATCGGCGCCGACGGCTTCGCCAAGGATGCCGCCACCGCGGCGGTCGTGGCCCAGGCGCTGCTGGCCTAGGGTCGCTCGGAGGGGGTTGGGACGATGTCGATGAGCCACCGTGAACGCGTCGCCACGTCGCTCGCACGCGAAGAGCCCGATCGCTGCCCCATGCAGATCAGCTTCACGCCGGAGTTCGCCGACCGGCTGCGAGCGGACATGGGCGTTCGAGGCGAGCTCAACGTCGCTCGTGGAGGAGAGCACAACCCCCACGGCGGTGGCAACACCTATGAGCTGGAGCGGGCCATCGACTCTGACCTCATCCTGACCTCGGTCGGTTGGGCCAACAACTACTACGCCGGCCACGGTACCTATACCGACGAATGGGGCGTGACCTGGCAGGAGCACCCATACGAGACGCCGTTCGGGACCGGCCACTACACCGAGATGGTCGGCTTCCCCCTGGCCGAGGACGAGGCCATCGAGTCGTACGTGCCGCCCGACCCGAACCGCCCAGAGCTGTACGTCGATTCCGAGCGGGTCATCCGGGACTTCGGTGAGGAGTACTGGATCGTGGGCGTCACGGTCACGACGGTCTTCGAGACGGCCTGGGCGCTGCGCGGCTACGAGCGGCTGCTGATGGATCTGCTGACGAACCCGGAGCTGGCCGACCGCATCCTCGACATCCCCTTCCGCTATCACCTCGCAGCGGCCGAGCGGCTGGCCTCGATGGGCGTGGACATGATCTGGACCGGCGACGACATCGGGTCGCAGAAGGGCATGCTCTTCCACCCCGACACGTGGCGCCGCTTCTTCAAGCCGCGCATGGCCGAGCTGGTCAGCCGGGTCAAGGCCATCAACTCCGACCTTAAGGTCGCGTATCACACCGACGGCGACGTGCGCGAGGTCATCCCCGAGCTCATCGAGATCGGCATCGACGTGCTCAACCCGGTGCAGCCGGCCTGCATGGACCCCGCCGAGCTCAAGCGTGACTACGGCGATCGACTGCTGTTCTGGGGCAGCATCGACGAGCAGAAGACACTGCCGTTCGGGACCGCTGACGACGTGCGTGCTGAGATCCGCAAGCGCGTGGCCACGATCGGTGCCGGTGGTGGGCTCATCCTGGGCCCCACCCACCACGTGCAGCTCGACACGCCGCTCGAGAACTTCTGGGCCATGATCGACACGATCCGCAGCCTGGAGTACGCGCGGCCCTGAGCGGCCCGGCTGCGGCCTGACCGCTCTACTCAGCGTCGTCCCCGTCGTCGGGCTGGCCGGGTTCGGCAACCCATCCGACGGTGGTCGGCGCGTTCTCGATACGTCCACCAAGACGTACGACGATACTGTCATCTCCAAGTACTGCCCGGACAAGCTCGAGGAGTACCAGGACATCCTCGGCGAGACCACGACCGAGCAGACCATCCCCTAGTCCAGAGCGTGCCCTCCGAGCGGTCGGCGGGCACGCGCCAATCCACGCGCCGCACCTCAGGAGTCCCGCCCATGCTGCATTCAAAGAGCACCATCGCCGAGGCGATCCACGACGATCTCTTCGCCCCCACTGACCTGACGGTGGCCATCCCCAAGTACCGCATGCCCGCCGGCGAGCACGATCCACGCCGGGTCTATCAGCTCATCGCCGACGAGCTGATGCTCGATGGCAACTCGCGTCAGAACCTGGCTACCTTCTGCCAGACGTGGGTCGAGCCGGAGGTCCACGACCTGATGGACCTGACGATCGACAAGAACATGATCGACAAGGACGAGTACCCGCAGACCGCTGAGCTCGAAGAGCGCTGTGTGCATATGCTCGCGGACCTGTGGAACTCGCCGACGGCACAAGACACCCTGGGCACCTCCACGACGGGCTCGAGCGAGGCCGCGATGCTGGGCGGCATGGCCTTGCTGTGGAAGTGGCGCGAGCGCCAGAAGGCCGCGGGCAAGCCGACCGACAAGCCCAACTTCGTGACCGGCCCCGTGCAGATCTGCTGGCACAAGTTCGCCCGCTATTGGGGCGTCGAGCACCGTGAGATCCCCATGGACGGCGACCGGCTGATCATGACCCCGGAGGAGGTGCTCAAGTACGTCGATGAGAACACCATCGGCGTGGTGCCGACACTGGGTGTGACCTACACCCTGCAGTACGAGCCAGTGAAGGCCGTCAGCGACGCGCTCGACAAGTTGCAGGCGGAGACCGGCCTGGACATCCCCATCCACGTGGACGGAGCGAGCGGCGGCTTCCTCGCACCGTTCGTCGATCCCGAGCTCGAGTGGGACTTCCGCGTACCGCGCGTGAAGTCCATCAACACCTCTGGCCACAAGTTCGGCCTCTCGCCGCTCGGTGTGGGCTGGATCATCTGGCGAGACAAGGAGGAGCTGCCGGACGACCTCATCTTCTGGGTCAACTACCTCGGCGGCAACATGCCCACCTTCGCGCTCAACTTCTCTCGGCCGGGTGGCCAGATCGCGGCGCAGTACTACAACTTCCTCCGACTCGGTCGTGAAGGCTATCGCAAGGTCCATCAGGCCTGCTACGAGGTCGGCCAGTTCCTTGCCGACGAGATCGGGAAGATGGACCAGTTCGAGATCATCTACGACGGTCGCGGCGGAATCCCTGGTCTGTGCTGGAAGCTCAAGGAGGGCGTGGACCATGGCTTCACGCTCTTCGACCTCGCGGACCGGCTACGCACGATGGGCTGGCTGGTACCGGCCTACACGCTGCCGGAGAACCGCACCGACCTGGCCATCCAGCGCATCCTCATCCGCCACGGCTTCAGCCGGGACCTGGCGAACATGTTGCTGGAGGACTACAAGCGCGCGATGGAGCACTTCGATCGCCATCCAGTGACCACGCCTCTGACCGAAGCCGAGGGCGGTGGTTTCAACCACGGCTAGATCTCGCTATCGTCAGATCGACATGGACCGGCTCGTTCCCAGGTCGCCTGGGAGCGGGCCGGTCGCGCAATCCATCGAATTGGGTGATCGGCCGCAGCGTCGGAGGCTGAGGCGACCATGGAGGCCGCAGCGTCAGATGCCCCGGCGGCCGTCGAAGCTGAGGCGCCAGATGCTGAGGCGACCATGGAGGCCGCCGCCGACGAGGCGGAGGCTGCCGCGGAATCGATGCTGCCCGATGCGAGCCCGGAGGGCTAGGGTCACCGACTGGCGGCTTCCGCAGCGATAGCCGCAGCACCTGAGTCTTCGGCCTCGGCGATGAGCCGGGGCCGACCTCGTGGACGCGCCTCACGGCATCTCGCGCCGCCCTCGATGTCCATGTGCAGGCGTACACGCGGCCCCTCCGATAGGGGTCCTGTGGACCCCGATTCCGGGCGGGCCGCATCGTAAGATGAACGAGCAAGGCCTGTGGCCCCCGGCAGGTCCGTATACGGACGCGTGCGGGGAGCGCGGGCAAGGCCAGTCTGACCAGCGAACCCGAAAGGCGCGTATGCCGATCCCGTACACCAAACCCGCACCGCCCAACGATGACAAGCGTTGGAAGATCGTCGCCACGCGCATGCGCCGGCTCGGCGATCGCCCGGAGGCGCTCATCGAAGCCCTGCATGCCGCGCAGGAGGCGTTCGGCTTCCTCGACGACGACGCGCTCGAGTACGTCGGCGACACCCTCGGTGTCCCGCATAGCCGTGTCTTCGGCGTGGCCACCTTCTACTCGTTCTTCACGCTCAAGCCGCAAGGTGAGCACACCTGTGTCATCTGCACCGGCACCGCCTGCTACATCAACGGTGCCGGCGAGCTCATCGAGGCCTTCGAGCAGCGGCTCGGGGTCAAGCCCAAGGGCACGACCAGGGACGGCAAGATCTCGCTCCTGACAGCCCGGTGCATCGGCGCCTGCAGCCTGGCTCCGGCGGTCACGATCGATGGCGAGATGAAGGGCAAGGCCGTGACCGACAAGCTGATGGCTGAACTGGAGGCGATGTGAGCGAGAACGCACCGGCGGCTGGCCCCAAGCGTCACCGCACCATCACCATCGACGAGAACGCGGGCCCGCCGCGCGCGACCGCTCGCGTCTGCGAGGCCGCGAGCTGCATGTCCGGCAACGCCAGCGACATCACCGCCCGCCTGACGGAGCTGACCAAGGCCCAGGACGACGTCCTCATCAAGCGTGTCGGCTGCCTGGGCCTCTGTGCGGCTGGTCCGCTCGTCGAGATCGCCCAGACCGGCGAGATGATCGAGCACGTCAGCGCCGACGATGTCAGCCCGGTCGTCACCGCGCTCGAGGCGGTCGCCCCCGGCGCCACGCGCCAGACACAGGCACCCTTCTTCGAGAAGCAGGTCCGGGTGGCCACCGAGAACTTCGGGCTGGTCGACCCCGAGAGCCTTGATGACTACATCGCTGTCGGCGGCTTCCAGGCCCTGCGACGCGTCCTCTCCGAGATGTCCTCGGCCGAGGTGCGCGACGAGATCATGGAGTCCGGGCTGCGCGGTCGTGGCGGCGCCGGCTACCCGACTGGTCTCAAGTGGACCACGGTGGCCAAGGCCAACGGCGACAAGAAGTACGTCGTCTGCAACGCCGACGAGGGCGATCCCGGCGCGTTCATGGATCGGAGCGTGCTCGAGAGCGACCCCTTCCGGGTCATCGAGGGCATGGCCATCGCGGCCTTCGCGGTCCACGCCAGCGAGGGCTATGTCTACTGCCGGGCGGAGTACCCGCTCGCGGTCAAGCGCCTGCAGACGGCCATCCGGCTGGCCCAGCGTGCCGGCTACCTCGGCGAGCACATCATGGATACGTCCTTCGGCTTCACGCTGCAGGTCCGCCTCGGTGCGGGCGCGTTCGTGTGCGGCGAGGAGACGGCGCTGATCGCCTCGGTCGAGGGCCGCCGTGGCACGCCCCGGCCCCGTCCGCCGTATCCGGCGGTGTCGGGCCTGTGGGGCCAGCCCACGCTCATCAACAACGTCGAGTCGCTGGCCAGCGTGCCGACCATCCTGCGTGACGGTCCCGAGACGTACGCCGCCATCGGTACCGAGAAGTCGAAGGGCACCAAGGTCTTCGCGCTCGCCGGGCGCGTGGTCAACACCGGTCTCGTGGAGGTCCCCATGGGTATGACCCTTCGGGAGATCGTCTACGACATCGGCGGCGGCATCATCGACGACGCCCCCTTCAAGGCGGCGCAGACCGGTGGTCCGTCCGGTGGCTGCATCCCGGCCGACTA
>CAVSXV010000002.1:0-35453 GCA_963731995.1 uncultured Chloroflexia bacterium | reverse complement strand
GTGCCGCGGTCACGTACTCCTGCCCGCGGAGCATCAGCACCCGGGCGTAGACCAGCCGAGCCATGGTCGTCCACAACACCGCGGCGATGACGATGGTCACCAGCGCGAGGCTGCGGCCGAAGGCGGCGGTCATCGCCATCGCCAGCAGCAGCGCCGGGAACGCCAGGCCGACGTCCGTGACGCGCATCAAGCCAGCCTCGACAGGGATGACCAAGCCGAAGCCGCCAGGCAGCCGCAGCCGTGGCGAACGCACGAAGCCGGCCACGAGGCCGACGAGGAGGCCGAGCAGGATAGCGATGGTGTTGGCGACGAGCCCGACGAAGAGCGTCGCGCGCCCGGCGTACAGCAGCCGGCTCAGGTAGTCGCGCCCGAGCTGATCGGTGCCGAGGGGGAACATCGGGCTGGGCGGCGCTGACAGCTCACCGACCGGGATATCGCTACGGAATTGATGGTCGGGATCGTGCGGAGCGATGAGCGGCGCGAACACGGCCGAGGCCACCACGACGGTGACCAGCACGGCGCCGATCCAGAACATCGGGTCACGCACGAGCGACCGACGCGCCCGGCGGGAGGCCGAGCGGGCCGGCGGTTCGTCTGCGCCGAGGTGGTCGTCGCCGATCAGGTAGTCCACCTGCTCGGTGCGGCCTGACATCGTCAGCGTTCGCGGGTGGGTGGGTGGGCTGGGGCCGAGCCGCGAACGGCCGAGCCGCGAACGGCCGGCCCCTGCCTCGCGATGGCTACTCCTCGAGGCCGTACTTGGCGAGGTCGTAGGTCCACAACGGGTGGAGCTGGTCGAAGCCGGTGACCCGGTCCGAGATCAGCGCAGTCCAGCTGTCGTGGTAGACCGGCACCAGCGGCGCCTGCTCCATGATCTTGCGCTGGAGCTCCTGGTACGCAGGAATGGCGTCAGCGATCGCGGGGATCGAGCGTGCCTCCGCCGCCAGCGCGTCGATCTCCTCGTCACACCACCAGGATGAGTTGGCCCCGCCCTCGACGGCCGAGGCACAGGAGAGGATGGGGTCGATGAAGTTCGAGGGGTCGGGGAAGTCGGCGAACCAGCCGATGAGCACCAGCGGGGCCTGGTGCGGGGTCGAGATCGTCCCGATGAGCGTGTCGAAGTCCTGCGGGATGACCTCGACGTCGATGTCGATCTGGGCCAGGTCCGCTGCGACCGATTCGGCCGACTGGACGCTCAGCTCGCTCGTATCGGTGTAGAGCTGGGTGGAGAAGCCGTCCACGCCGGCCTCATCCATCAGCGCCTGCGCCTGCTCGACGTCGTAGGTGTAGGGACCGCATTCTGGGTCGAAGCCGGGCAGCTCCGGCGGGAAGATGCAGTCGGCCACGGAACCCCGCCCTGCAGCGAGGCGCAGCAGGTTCTGTTTGTCGATGGCGTAGCTGATGGCCTGGCGCACGCGCACGTCGGACAGCGGGCTGTCATCGGCCGAGGTGTCGAGCGCGACGTACTGGAACGAGAGCTGCGACTGCTGCTTGAGCCGGTCGGCATAGGCCGGGTCGTCCTTGACCTGCTGGAAGACGGGCGTGGGCAGGTTGTCGCCGGTGATGTCCACTTCGCCTGCCATGACCTGCTGTGCGCCGGTGTCCTCCGGCACCAGCAGCGCGTACTCGATGGTATCGACCAGGGGCCCGGGATCGCCCCAATAGTGCGGGTTGGCCCGGAAGACGGCCAGCTCGCCGGGTGTGTAGGACTCGAGGTAGAAGGGCCCGGTGCCGACCGGGTCGGCCCACGAGTCGCTCGCGTCGTAGCCAGCCTCGACGGGGATGACCGAGCCGAAGGGCATGGCCAGGGCGTTGAGGAAGGTCCGGTCAGGCGACGAGAGCGTGATCTCGACCGTGCGGTCGTCGAGCGCCTTCAGGCCCTCGGCTGCCTCGGACGAGCCGTCGAGCACGGCGTCCGCACCGACGATCGACGCGAAGAAGGCCTCCCCGACCGGGCTCGGGTGCGGCAGCAGGTCCGGCCGCAACACCCGGTTGAGCGAGAACACCACATCGTCGGCCGTGACCGCACGCACGACCTCGCCGTCGCGCACGAAGTCCAGGCCGTCGCGCAGGGTGAACGTGTAGGTCAGCCCATCCTCGCTCACCTCCGGCATGCTCTCGGCCAGACCGGGGATGAGCGTGGTGCCGTCGTCATAGGTGACGAGGCTCTCGTAGATCAGGCGCTCAGCGGGCCACGACACGATGTCGTATCCGAGCGCCGGGTCGAGTGAGTCGACCTCGCTCGAGAACGAGATCGAGAGGGTGCCCGAGGGACCACCCTCGTCCTGGGCATGCACCGGCCCGGTGGCCAGTGCCGTGGTGGCCAGGAGCGCTGTCAAGAGCGCGACCGTCCGGGGGGAACGTCGGTCCATCTCCATACCTCCATACGTGCGGACGCGCGCGAGCCAGCCGATGGGCCTGCCCCTGGCCAGGGGCATCCGACCGCGACGGACGCCCCAGCTGACGTCGCAGCGGGCGTCGCAAGGCGCGTGGGTCGGAGGGGGCTGACCCCACGTCGGACACATGATGCTCCGCGTCGTCAAGTCTTCCCTGGTCGGTCAACGGTCGATCCGTGGCCGGGTTCGCGTGCGCGGGCCCCAGTGGCCCGTCGGCTGCGACTATCCTCTCGACCCGAGGCCTGCCGCTAGCGTCGGGATGGCCGTGAAACCGTCGTCCTGGAGACCACCGGCCTGTCGCGCCGGCGACAGGATCAGTCAGGCGCCGCCGGGTCGCCGCTACCGGCAGGTGTCATCAGGCTGGCCCCCAGCGAACGAGCCTGGTCGACCAGCGCCGTCGCTCCCTTGCGCTCGTAGCACTCGATGGCCTCGCGCAGGGCGGCATGAGCGCCAAGGGCATCACCGACCCCATGACGCGCACGGGCAAGCACGAGGTACGTGTCACCGCAGTCCACCGGTGCGTCGACCGGGACGAGCGCAGCGGCCTCGTCCGCGAGCGTCACCGCCTTGGCCGGAAGTCCCTGCTCCAGGCGCACGAGGGCCAGCGCCTGCCGCGTCGCGAACTGTGACCAGACGTCCGTACCCGCGAAGACCTCCAGCGCCTCCTCGACCACCGCATCGGCCTCGTCGATGCGGCCCTGGCCGACGAGGAGGCGCGCGAGGATGGCCAGCAGCAACACGCGGGTCGACGTATCCCCGACCCGTGCCATCTGTTCCGCGGCCTCGCGAACATCGTCCTCGGCGGCGGCATGCTCCCCAGCCGCGAACTCGATGCGCGCGTGATCCGCGGCGAGGTTCGGGAGCCAGTACTCCTCCCCTGTGCTGCGAACGGCCTCGGCGCCCTGGCGCCACATCAGCCGCCCATCGTCGAAGCGACCGAGATAGGCCGTGAGCACGCCGCACGCCACGAGGGCGATCCCGTGCGCGATGGGCTGGTGCTCGAGCGCGGGAAGATCGGCTTCGATGCGGGCCAGACCGTCCTGCGCCGTGCCGGGGCCCCAGGCGAGGTCCTGGTGTCGCAGGATCCGCATGCGGCGCTCGAGCATGCGGTCACCGGCCGCCGCCGCAGCGCGCTCGGCTCGGTGGTTCGCCCGCATGGCATCGACCATCCGCATCGATTGGTGGAGCGCCATCCCCTCCATCAGATGAGCGTAGGCCAAGGCCCGGTCGTCGCCGAGGTCGCGCAGCACCGCGAGGTGCTCCCGGGCCGTGCGCAGCACGACGGCATGGTCGGGAGCGTCCTGGTCGCCCGGCCCGAACATGTCCAGGTGCATCCTGAGCGAGCCGGCCAGGGCACGCTGGGAGGCGGCACCAGAGCTCGCGGCCAAGGCATCGAGACCGTCCGCCAGCTCACGGCCGCGCTGATAGTCCTCTGCCCAGGCGCAGAGCATGGCTAGCTCGTGACCAGCCTCGAAACGGGTCGCGGGGTCGAGAGCCAGGTCCCAGGCCCGCTCGAGCAGGCCCACGGCCGCGGCAGTGTCGCCCGACCAGGCGGCACGGCGGCCCGCACGCAGCAGGTGGCCAGCGGCGGCGTCGGCGAGCGCACCCGTCGCAGGCGAGCGATCCCCGAGCTCGGAACGGTAGCGATGAGCGCGCTCGAGATGGAAGCCGAGGATCTCCTCGTATTCCTCGGTGCGGTCGCCGGCGACGCTCGTGAGCCAGTCGGCGAAGGCGGCGTGGAGCGACGCTCGGTCGGCCTTGGCGAGCGCCTCGTAGGCTGCATCGCGCAGGAGCACATGGCGGAAGCGGTAGGCGTCGCCGATAGTCAGCGTCGCACGGTCGGGACGCAGCAGCTCGCGACGAACGAGGTCGAGAAGGCAACCCGCGAGCGTGCCCCGAGCCTCGGCCGGTGACAGCTCCGTGAGCGCTGCGGCCTCGAAGCTGCGGCCGATGACCGCGGCCCGCCGGGCCACTTCGCGATCGGCTGCCGGCAGGCCATCGATGCGTGCCGCGAGCAACGCCCGGATGGTCGGGGGCAACTCGATCGCAGCGGCCGATCCGGTGAAGGTCCAGCCGCCATCGGCCGTCTCCACCAGCTCGCCGCGTTCACGCAACAACCCCACCATCTCCTCGACGAAGAGCGGGTTGCCCTCCGCCGCGGCCGCGATACGCTCGGCCAGCGCGGCGGGCACAGCGTTTCCGCCCGCCTGGGCCGCGACGAGTCTGCGCGCGGTCCGAGCGCCGAGGGCCTCGAGTCGCAGCACGCGCGCCCGCTCGCGGCCCCTCGCCCACGTCGGGTGGCCCTCGCCCAGGTCGGGCCGGGCGGTGGCGACGATCGCGAGAGCGCTGTCGAAGAGATGGTCCACGAGGTACTCGAGGAAATGGAGCAGGGTGGGCTCGGCCCAGTGGAGGTCCTCCACCACGAGCAGCAGCGGCCGCTGCTGCCCGAGTCCTTCGAACAGCGAGCGCAGTGCCCAGAACCGCTCGTCCGAGACGACCGTCTCCGAGCTCAAGCCGATGGTGCCCGCGATGATCGTCTCGATGCGTGAATCGACCTCGGCATCGCTCACGAGCGCTGAGAGCCGGGCTCGAGCTGCCGCCACGTCGTCGTTTTCATCGATGCCCGCCGCCGCGTGGATGATCTCGCGGATGGGCCACCACGTGATGCCGTCGCCGTAGGGCAGGCAGCGCCCCACCAGGACCCAGGCCCGGTCACCGACCGCGCCGATAGCTTCGCGCACCAGTCGGCTCTTGCCCACGCCGGCCGTACCGGCGACCGTCACCAGCCCAGGGCTGCGCTCGCGAAATGCGTCTTCGATACGCTCGAGCAGCACGCCCAGCTCAGCGGCGCGCCCGAGCATGGGTGCGGTGGTGCGCACGGGGCGAGCCCGGGACGGGTCGATGTCCAGCAGGCGTGAGACGTGGACGATCTCGGACTTGCCCTTGACCCTCAGCGGCGGCATCGGCTCGAATCGCGCGACCTCACCCGCGAGTCGGGCCGTGGCCTCGTCGAGGATGATCTCGCCCGGCTGCGCGGCAGCCTGCAACCTGGCGGCGGTGTTGACCGCATCGCCGGTGGCGAACATGCCGCCCGAGACGGCATCACCGGCGATGACCTCGCCGGTCGTGAGGCCCATGCGCAGCGCGATGGTCACGCCGTGGTCGGCCTCGAAGCTCTCGTTGAGTGGGCCCAGGGCCTCGCGCATCCCGGCGGCGGCCCGCACGGCACGCGAGGCGTCGTCCTCGTGTGAGACCGGCAAGCCGAACACGGCCATGACCGCATCGCCGATGAACTTCTCGACGGTGCCGCCGTGGGCTTCCACGAGCGCCTTCATCGTCTCGTGGTAGCGCGTCATGACCAGTCGCACGAGCTCGGGGTCGTGGCTCTCGCCCAGCGTCGTCGAGTCGACCACGTCGCAGAAGAGGACGGTGACGGTCTTGCGCACGCCCGTCCCGGTGGTGACCGGGATCGGTTCGCCGAGCCGGGCACCGCAGTCTGGGCAGAAGCGCGCATCAGGCGGGGTGGGAGCCGTGCACGCCGGACACGTCGCCATCGTCGACGAGTGTAGCGTGCAGGAAATCAGGCCCGCCGCCGACCCCATCGGGGGTTTGCGATGCCCATCGGTCGTCGTCGGCCGCGCCGGAAGGCGGCGACCGCAAGGACTACCCCTCGGATTCCGCCGGGATCGCCTCGATCTGCTGCAGGTTCTCCCGCGTGTCCAAGCCGAGGGGGATGCGGTCGCCGCGACCGATCGGCGTGACCAGAACGACTCGATCGTTTTCCTCGCGGCAACCCGAACGTCCAGCCCGTTCGGCCCACGTGGGCGAGAGTCACACGACGACGTGCCGAATGGCGGGTTCTCGTCGATGGGTGCCCTGGAACAGAATGGTGGCGTGAGGACCGACGCGCACCCCGCCATCGCCCAGGAAGCGGCTGGCCGTCCTGGCTGGCGTTCGCTGCCCCGCGGCGCCATGGGCTTCCGTATCGCGCACATCGCCTGGGGCATCGTGGAGCTCGGAGCCCTGAGCCATGTCTGGCGAAGCGCACTGCTGCGCCGCCGGGACCGCTATCTGTGGGTCTCGATGGCGCTGCTCCTGGTGCAAGGCGCAGCACTCGTGGTCGGACGAGGCAACTGCCCGTTCGGACCCTTCCAGCGGCAGCTCGGCGATCCGGTGCCGATGTTCGAGCTGGTCCTCCCTCCACGAGCGGCGAAGACGGCCATCCCTGCCCTCTTCGGGGTTGCGGTGGCCGGGATGGCCGCGGTGCTGGTCCGGCCCCCATCACGACCGTCCTCGCAGAACTGATCGAGGCCGAACGATCCCGGCGTTGACCTGGAGGTCGCCAGAGGTTCGGCTAGAGCTTCTCGGCGAACCAGTCGGCGGTCAGACCGATCGCTTCATCGGCGAGCGCCTGGTCATCGCTGAGCACGAGATAGATGGTGGTCGCCACCATCGATGATTCTGCGGGTCACGTCCTGTCAGGCAGGCGAGATCCGGTCGATCCAGTCGGCGAGATCGCCCATCACCTCGTCCCGGTTGACCTCGTTCAGCACCTCGTGGCGTGCGCCCTCGTACACGTAGACCGTGAGGTCGCTGGTGGGCATGTCCTTGACCGCCTGGAGCGACCGTTCGTAGGGCACGAACGGGTCGTCGGTTCCGTGAAGGTACGCCACGGGCATGGTCAGCCGACCGCTGTCCTGCACGAAGCGGTCGAGGGCTTCCACCTCGGCTTCGAGCAGACCTCGCTTGTACTGGCCGTGGTACACGAGCGGGTCTGCGGCGTAGGATGCGCCGGCCTGCGGATCGCGAGATAGCGCCTCGGGGTCGAACGGGATGTATGGCAGCTCGGGCTCCGCCAGCACGTCGCGGGCCCAACCCCAGTCGCCGATGACGGACCCGCAGAACGCGATGCCGGCCACCTCGTTCGGCCATCGCTCGGCGAACCGCGCGGCGAGCAGGCCGCCCATCGAGTGCCCGACCAGGAACAGCGGCAGTCCGGGATACTCGTCGAGCGCGCGTCCCGCGAGGGTGTGGATGTCATCGACGACGTGTTCGAAGTCGGTGATCAGGGCTCGCTCACCGTCGGAACGACCGTGACCCAAGTGATCGTCGGCGTACACGACGGACCGTCGCCGCGTCAGCTCCGCGGCGACATGACCGTAGCGGCCTCCATGTTCAGCGTAGCCGTGGACGATGAGGACGATCCGGCGTGGTGGGTCTTCGGGGTCCCAGCGGCGATAGAAGACCCGACCCTCTGAACCGGCGAAGAACGCCTCGAACAACTGACCCACCTCCGTCTTCGAGCAAGCCCGCTCACTCCTGCGATGGCTCGGCGATGCCCATGGTAGGCAGGGCGAGCCTGCATGAGCACGCCCGCGCCGAGCTACGTACGCCGCCGGTCGGCGCGGCCCTTCGGCTCTTGATCTCTTGCCCAGGGTCTTCGGTCGACGGCCGAAGATGGAAGCGGCAGCCCTTCCCGCCCCACATACCATGTAGAGGCGGCGTTCGACCGCCGCAAGGGGGATGACAGCGTGGACAGCCAGTTGGTCGTCCGGGCACAGCACGGGATCGGGGAGCGTTCAACGCGATCGTCGATGCCATCGGCGGACGCTTGCATGCCATCGCCTTCAGCGTGCTGCGCGACCGCGTGCTGGCCCAGGATGCGACCCAGCAGACGCTCCTGACCGCGTGGCGGGACCTGCAGAAACTCCGTGACCCCGACCGCTTCGAGGCCTGGGCGTGCCGGATCCTCGTGCGCAACTGTCACGCCGAGGCTCGACAGGCTACCCGCTGGCTCCTGGCGACCCTTGAGCGACCCGGTCCCGAACCCGCCGTCCCCGACCAGACGGCAGGCGTGATCGCCCGCGACCGCATCGAGCGCGCCTTCCGCCAACTCAACCTCGACCAGCGGTTGGTGGTGGTCTTCGCCTACCTCGACCTGCCGACGGCAGTCATCGCCGAAGACCTCGGCATCCCCGTCGGGACCGTCCACTCGCGACTTCATCGCGTGGCCTCCTGTCGGACGCCCCCGGCCCAGGCGGCTTCGGGCGTGGTTTCCCGTTCGTCGGCATCGATCGCGGCGTGCACGAGGTGGAGCGCTCGATGCAGGTCGGGGCGCCTGGTTCGGGCGCCCAGGACATCGACCCTGCCGACTTCGGCGGCTTCAGGCACGATGCATTGTGGCGCGGGCGACGACGGCCAGACCACGACCACCGAATGGGGTTCGGTCACGATCGGCGAGACCTACCCGCGCTGCGCCATCGAGGCCAGCGACCCGCGGATCAGCGGCAACAACCACTCGGTCCACGACTACTACAAGTACGACGGCCAGCCCCGGTGGGGGGTACGCTCGTACAGCTCCGTGATCGGCAACGAGGATGGGACCTGGGTCGCCACGGACGGCTGGGGCTATCAGCAGCCGGAGGACGGCACCATGTTCTACGCCGGACGCTACCGTGGCACCGATGCCTACGAGGGCCTCTCCGCGCTCGTCGTCCTGTCCCAGGACAGCTGGGGTATGCGCTTCGACGTCCAGGGCATCATCTTCCCGGGTGACCTTCCCGAGGCCCCGGAGCTTCCGACCGAAGCCGCTTTGGGCTCGGATTGAAGGTAGGGGGACTCCGGCGCCTCGTCACTGTGCGACGAGGCGCCACGGCCGGCGGATCGCTCTGGTGCCTACTCGCCAGCGACCGGGACCTCCTCCACGGAGAGCTTCTCCAGGCTGCGCTCGTTGTATTGCATGAAGTAGACGCTGCCGTCCGCGCCGACAGCCACACCAACCGGCTTGTCGACGTAGAGGTCGTCACCGTAGTCTCCGCCCCAGGTCGCGATGTGCGTGCCTTCGCGGTCGTAGACCTTCAGCCGGTTGTTGCGCATGTCGGCGACATAGACGCGGCCATCAGGTCCGACGTCGACGCCGTGGGGGTTGTGCAGGCCATATGGGTCATCAGCAGGCCCGAGATGGCCCCACTCGCCGATGTAGTCGCCCTCGGCGGTGTACTTCACGATGCGGCTGTTGCCCCAATCGTCGACATAGACGGTGCCGTCGGTGTCGACGTCGAGGGTCCCCGGGTCCTTGAGGTTCTCGGGTGCGTCGCCTGGCCCGGCGAAGGCGAACAGGAATCGCCCGTCTGGATCGAAGACCTGGACGTCATACCGTTCGTCATCGATCACATAGACGTTCCCGTTGGGGGCGACCGACACGCCGATGACGTCGATGAACTGTCCGTCTTCTTCCCCCTTGCCGCCCCAGCTCAGGACGAAGTCCCGGTCGGCATCGAACTTGGAGACGCGGTGATTTCCCGACTCCGCCACATAGAAGCTGCCGTCGGGCGCGAACGAGATATCGCCGTAGTAGAGGTTGTCGATCTCGCGATCGAAGGAGAGTTCGCCAAGCGCCGAGCCCGGGGTGCCCCAGCTCTCGATGAAGCTGCCGTCCGGCGCGATGATCTGGAAGGCCCCGCGGGCATCGAGCACCCACACGTTCCCGTCGGGGGCGACCTCGAGCGCATTCGCATAGACCAGGATGTTGTCCGGGGTGTCACCCCTGGACGTCCACTCCGAGGTCGCGACCAGCTCGGTCTCGACGGGAGCACCGGGTGCGACCCCCTCGTCGGGACTCGCCACACGAGAGATGGCCACGAGACCGCCGAGCAGGGCGACGGCTACGGCGGTGCTGATGAACTTGAGAGTGGTAGACATGGAATTCCCCCTTCCGAGTGCGATGCTTCGGACGTGAGCCGAGATGGGCCAGATGCCCGACTCCCAGTGGCGCGTGGTCTCCCCGCCCGCGACCGACCGAGCGATCTCGACGGCATCGACACTGGGAACCTGGCCGATCTGGCGTCGGAGCTCATCGGCGAGTTGCCGCTCGAACGCTGACATGTCGGTCATCACGCGAGTTCCTGCCGAAGTCGTGCCAGGAGGCGTTCGAGGCGGGAACGAACGCCCGATGGTGTCAGCCCGGTAGCCGTCGACAGTTCGGTCGCATCGAAGCCCATGACATAGCGCATCGTCAGCAACGCCCGGTCCTCTGGATCGAGGTCCTGGAGCGCCAGATGCAGGTCGATGCCGGCGATGCCGGTCGCAGGATCGAGGCCGCCAGGCCGATCGGGTGCGGCGCCTGAGGCGGTCGCCCACGTGTGGCGTCGTGTCTTGCGCAGTGCCTGCTTGGCCTCGTTGAAGGCGATCGAGACGACCCAGGGCCGCAGTCGGTCGGGTCTCTTGACCGAGTCGAGCTTGCGCCAGACCTGTGACCACGTCGATTGGGCCGACTCCTCCGCGAGCTGGCGATCGCGGCAGACGATCATGCAGATGCTGTAGACGTGCTCGTGGAGTGCCGCGACGATACGCGCGAAGGCGTACTCGTCACCCGCTACCGCTGACTCGACGTACCCGACCAGCTGCTGGTCGGCCGCTGTCGCCATCGCCCCCATACCCGGATAGATGCACCGCGCAGCTCAAGTGTCTCAGTCGCGTCTACCCGCAGACTACGTTGTCCACGCTTCGACGCAGAGTGCGCTGATCACCTGAGCGCGTGCCCGCCCTGCCAGCGAGGTTCCAGCGGACCGCTGCACGCTCGCGCGACCCCTAGTCCTCGAAGCGGCTCCAGAACTCGGCATGGATCCCGTGTTCCTCGAAGAACGGTCCGAGCCTCCCGCTCGGTCGCTCCGGGATACGGGCGAGGAGCAGGCTCAAGACATCGTCTTCCGGCTGTCCACCGAGGGCCTCGATGAGCGAGCCGACATCGGAAGCCTGGATGTGCCAGTCGTACTCGTACTCGGTCACGCCGCTCAATCCATGGATCGGGAGGTCCTTGCCGAGGTCCTGACCCTCGATGACCAGATCACCCGTCGACATCAGGCTCGCCTCGAGATGGCGCGACCCGTACCGGTCGGAAGGCATGCTCCAGGCACGCGTCCGGATGCGCTCGGCGACCGGCGGTAGCGGTTCGGGACCGGGGACCGGGTCTGGATCGAGGTCCCAAGGGCGCATCCGCGCTTTCTCAGCGAGCTCACGCTGCTCCTTCTCCCACGACGCCCACCGACCGTCGAGGGATGGCTTGGGACCTCGCCCAGGTTGCCAGTCGAGTCGTCGGAACCCTTGCCCCTGCTTCGCGTCGAGAGAACAGAAGAAGCCGAGAGACGAGGATTGGTCCTCGCGTTCCCGGCTTCTCTCGAGGTCACGATGGTGGGCGATACTGGATTCGAACCAGTGACCTCGCGGATGTGAACCGCGCGCTCTAACCAACTGAGCCAATCGCCCGAGGCCCACGAGTATAGCCGCTCGCCCAGTCGTGCTCGTCAGCTGCCCTGGACGTTGGCGCCGGGCCACCGCGCGAGCAGCTCGGCAGGCGGCAGGCCCTCGATGCGCAGCCGCTTGTGGCGGCTCGTCGCGCCCGCAGCCACGGTCACCGCACCCTTGGCCAGGCGCAGCTCCTTGGCGACCAGCCTGGCCACGGCCACGTTCGCAGCGCCATCCGCCGGTGGTGCGGTCACGCGCACGCGCAACTCCCCGGCCTCGTCGACACCATCGATGCGGTCCCGGCTCGATCGCGGCGTCACGCGCACGGCGATCACGACCGCAGGACTCACAGGACCCAGGTCACCCGCATCAGCAGACCCAGGCCCAGCAGCAGCACCAGCGGCGAGAAGTCGAACTGGCCCGACTGGGGAAGGACCTTGCGGATGGGGGCCAGGAACGGCTCGGTGAGGCTGTAGAGGAACTGGCCGATGGGCCGCTCGAACCCTGGGTCGATCCAGCTCATGAGCACCCGACCCAGCATGACCACCCAGGCGGTGGTCACCAGCGACTGCAGCAGGATGCGCAGGAAGTCTTCCACTCGTTCGCTTCTCGTTCCTTTGATCTAGGCCGGGCGCGGCCGCTCCCCGAAGAGCGCCCGGCCGACACGCACCAGCGTACTGCCTTCCTCGACCGCTTCCTCGAAGTCGTCGGTCATACCCATCGAAAGGCCGGCGCCAAGGCGGGGCTCGGCCGCACGCAGGCGCTCCGAGAGCTCACGCAGGCGCACGAAGGTGGGTCGTGCCGCGTCGCCGCCACCGGTCTGGAAGCCGACGGTCATGAGGCCCCGGATCTCCAGGTGCGGCAAGGCCAGCAGGCTCTCCAGCTCCTGCTCGAGGATCTCCGGCTCGAACCCGCCCTTGGCGGCGTCGCCGTCGACGTTGACCTGCAGCATGACCGGGAGGGTCTCGCCCGAGCGAGACCCGCGCTCCCCGACCAGCCGGTCGAGCCGGTTCGCGAGGGCGCTCGAATCGACCGACTCGATGAGGTCGAAGAGCTCCACGGCCTTGGCAGCCTTGTTCTTCTGGAGGTGGCCCACGAGGTGCCAGGTGGCAGGCTCCAGGACAGGGACCTTGCCGGCGGCTTCCTGGACCCGGTTCTCCCCGAGCGTGTCGTGTCCGGCCGCCTGTGCGAGACGCAGCCGCTCGACCGATACCGTCTTGGAGATGGCCACGAGGGCCGCTGCGTCCGGAGCCCGGCCCGAACGCACGCAGGCCGCCGCCATGCGCTCGAGGACCTCGGCGCGGGCAGCGGCCAGCTCGGAGATGGCCCGCTCGTCGAGCGAGCCCCGATCAGCGTTCGTGGGCGCGGATCAGCGGCTCCGGCGCAGGAACGCCGGGATGTCGAGATCCTCTTCCTTGGCGGCGCTTCGCTCGGCGGCAGCGACCGGCTGACCGCTCGAGACGGGCACGGCCACGGCCTGCCTGGCCTCGGTCCCGCTCTCGCGCTCGGACTGGTCGCCGGCGGCCGTGCGCTGGCGGGCCAGCTCCTGCATGAAGTCGCGGTTCTCGAGTCCGGCTTGCACGCCGGCGTCGATGCCGGCGTCGGCCTCCAGGCCCGGATAGGCACCCGCGCGATTGCTGTCGAAGCCGGTGGCGATGACGGTGATCTGGAGATCGTCGCCCATGCGCTCATCGATGACGGTGCCGAAGATGATGTTGGCCTCCGGGTCGGCCATCTCCTTGATGATCTCGGCTGCCTCGTCGACCTCGAAGAGGCCCAGATTGGGTCCGCCGGTCACGTTGAAGAGGATGCCCTGTGCGCCGCTGATGCTGACTTCGAGCAGCGGGCTGCTGATGGCCTCGCGAGCGGCTTCGGCGGCGCGATCGGTGCCGCTTGCCCGACCGATGCCCATGAGGGCGGAGCCGGCCGAGCGCATGACCGCGCGTACATCGGCGAAGTCGAGGTTGATGAGGCCGGGCACCGTGATCAGGTCGCTGATGCCCTGGACGCCCTGGCGCAGGACGTCGTCCACGACGCGGAAGGCATCGACGATGGAGGTCTCTTCGGAGACGACTTCCTTGAGCCGATCGTTGGGGATGGTGATGAGCGTGTCGACCTTGTCACGCAGGAGCTCCGCCGACTTCTCGGCGTTGAGACGGCGACGGGCGCCCTCCCAGGTGAAGGGCTTGGTCACGACGCCGATGGTCAAGGCACCCATATCGCGCGCGATCTCAGCGATGACGGGTGCGGCTCCCGAACCGGTCCCACCACCCATGCCGGCGGTGATGAAGACCATGTCGGAGTCACGGAGGGCGTCGGCGATCTTCTCGGAATCTTCCTCAGCGGCGCGCTGGCCGATGGACGGGTCCCCGCCCGCGCCGAGACCCCGGGTGATCTTGTCGCCGATGCGGATCTTGTTGGGTGCGTCTGACTGCAGCAGGGCCTGGGCATCGGTATTGACGGCGATGAACTCGACGCCCATCAGCTCGGCCCGGATCATGCGGTTGACGGCATTGCTGCCACCACCGCCGACCCCGATGACCCTGATCAGGGCGAAGTTCTCTGAGTCTGAACGCAACGGCATGTATTGATCCCTCCAAGATCGCGCTACCAGGCATCTGCAGCCCGTTGGGACACCCGCACGGTCAGGGTGACGCCCTCAGACCACCTGGTCGTCGGCCGAGTATATCGTCGGTGTCCGACTGAGGGATAGTGCGCCCCGGCGGGGATTCGTGCGTGAGCGTCCGGGGCGGGCGGTGAACTGGCGCCTTTGGTCAACAGCCACCGGTCCGCGGCCGATGGTGCGAGGGGCGACGCGCTCCGGCGCGCGACGCGCCACGGCGGGCTCGACTACGGGAAGAACTGGCGCACCGCTTCGCGCAACCGGTCCCAGCTCTGGGTCCGCGGCGGCGGCTCGTAACGCTGCAGGTCCTCGGTGGTGACCACCCGGGCGGCCCACAGCAGCAGGCCGATGGCCGTCGAGTACTGCGGGGTCAGAAGATGGTCGGTGAGCCCGCCGACTCCCTCTGGCGAGGCCACGCGCACGGGGATCTCCAGCACCTCACGGGCGATCTCTGCCGCGTTGGCCAGCTGGGCCGCGCCACCGGTGAGCACCAGCCCGGCCGGCAGTCGGTGAGCGCTGGCGTTCTCGCTCATCTCCTCGCCGATCTTCTCGAAGAGCTCGCGCATGCGCGCGTCGACGATCTCGATGACGTCCGACTTGCGAGCGGGCCGGGTCACGCCGTCAGCGACGATCTCGACCGAGGCTTCCGCGTCCGGTGAGGTACTCGCAGCGTCGGCCGAGCCGAACTGGATCTTCAGCAGCTCCGCGTCGGTCAGGTTCGTGCGCAGGCCGATGGCGATGTCGTTGGTGACGTTGACGCCGCCGAGCGGGATGACCGAGGTGTGGAAGGGTGAGCCTTCGGCGTACAGCGCGAGGTCCGTGGTGCCGGCGCCGATGTCAGCCATGGCCACGCCCAGCTCACGTTCGGTCTCGGTCAGCACCGACTCGCCCGAGGCGATGGCCGAGACCACCAGCTCGTCAGGGCGAACGCCGGCCTGGCGCACGCACTTGGTCAGGTTCTGGAGGGCGGTGGCGCCGCCGTGGACGATGTGGGTCGTGACCTCGAGGCGGATGGCGCTCATGCCCTCGGGATCCTTGACGCCCTCCTGGCCATCGACGGTGAAGTCGCGGGGCAGGACGTGGAGCACCTCACGGTTGGACGGGATGGTGACGGCGCGAGCGACCTCGGTGGCCCGCTCGATGTCCTCGCGGGTGATCTCGCGGTGGGCGCCACTGACGGCCACGGTGCCGCGCGAGTTGAGCGATTCGAGGTGATCACCACCGACGCCCACGAAGGCCGCCTCGAGGCGTAGACCGGACAGGCGTTCTGCCTGGGCGATGGCGCCGTGGATAGAGCTGACCGTCTGGTCGATGTTGTTGACCAGCCCCTTCTTGACCCCGGTCGTGGGCATGGCGCCCTTGCCGATGATGTCCAGCGCGCCATCGTTGGTGACTTCGCCGACGAGCACGACGACCTTGCTCGTCCCGACGTCAAGCGCCACCAGGATCGCTTCGTACTCCAACTGCTTCCCTTCCTCGACCTCTTGGGCCTGCCCCGGCCCGGTGCGTCGGCGCACCACGGCGTCTACATTGTGGGCGATGCGGCGCGACTCCGCATGGCCCGGGACGGCACTTGCCCGACTAGCTCACTGGAACTTGGTGAATGTGCCACAGGCCTCGTCGGAGAGCGCCAGCCGGACCTGCTCCAGCTTGCGCTCCTCGCTCGTGAGCAGCCAGCGGAGGCACTGCACCTGGGCCGGGATGATGTCGGGCGGCTGGATGGTCGGGGTGTAGTGGCCGAAGAGCGCGCGCCAGCCGCGGTCCTCGCTCTTGAGCACGAAGCCATCGGCCTTGTCCACCCGCAAGCGCAGGTCTTGTGCCTGGCTGCCCAACACCTCCGGGGTCACCGCCAGCAGCAGGCGCATGACCGCCAGATCCGAAGCCGGGAGGTAGGTCCCCACCGTGGGGTCTTCGGTCCACAGCCGATCGTCCTCTACCAGCGGCAGCGCCGCTCGCGCGGCCAGCGTGGGATCGAGCTCTGACGGGCCGAGGTCAGCTTCGGCACCCTCGTCCGCCGCCGCAGCTTCGGCACCCTCGTCCTCCGCTGCAGCTTCGGCGTCCTCGAGCCCACCCGCCGCGGCCGCTCGCGCCTCAGCCACGGCCTGTGCCGTGGACTCGTCGGCGGGCGCGAAGAGCATGCCATCCTCGTCGACCAGCCAGGAGCGGGCGCCGTTGCTCCAGATGAACACCGGGTCGCGCTCGTCGATCTGCACGGTGATCTCCGCCGGCAGCGTGATCTGGGCGTAGGCGGCGTCCACCTCGGTCAGGGTCGAGAGCTCCTTGACGATGCCCGAGGCGCGTACGCGGAAGACGTTGGGACCGCGGTCGAGGTCGCTGAGATGCTCTCGTACGGCGGCCTCGTCAGCGTGAGCCAGACCCCGGAAGCGCACGGTCTCCTCCGAGACACGGAAGGCGTCGTCGGTCAGCAGCCAGAAGAGCAGCGACGTCAGGAGCACCAGGCCGGTGGCACCGACGAGTCGCGCGAGCGTCCGATGTCGCTGCGGTGGTGGCGGAACGCTCCGTGGCGCGATGGCTCCGGCACGGCCCGGGCGAGCGGAGGTCACGGCAGCTGTTCGGGCCGCAGCTCGTGACGGGGATGCGAGGCGGCACGCTCGATCGCCAGCTCGACGATGCGCTCACAGGTACCCGCGAAGTCGAAGCCGCCGAGCGCGGCCATGCGCGGGAAGAGGCTGATGGGCGTGAACCCGGGCAGCGTGTTGATCTCGCTGATGTAGGGGATGCCATCGGCCGAGAGCAGCATGTCGACGCGCGCGAAACCGGTGCCGCCGATGACCAGGAACACCTCCACCGCCGCCTCCCGCAGGGACTCGCCGAGCTCAGGGTCGAGCTGGGCTTGCACCGTGACCTTGCTCTTCGAGGAGTGGTACTTGGCCTGGTAGTCGTAGAACTCAGCCCCCGGGGTGATCTCGCCCGGGCCGTAGGCCACCGCATCGAGGCGGCTGTTGCCCATGACCGCCGTCTCCAGCTCGCGGGGATGTTCGAGGTAGGGCTCGATCAGCAGGAGGTCGTCGTAGCGGAGCGCCTCCTCGAGCGCGGGGACGAGCGCCGGCCGGCCGACCTCGTGGACGATGGTGATGCCGATGCTGGAGCCGAGGCGAGCGGGCTTGACGATGAGGCGGGGGTCAGCGAAGCCCGCGGCGAAGTCCCCCAGGCCGACCACGACACCCTCGGGATCCCGGGCGTACTCGACCGCGCGGACCTCTGTCCAGGGCAGCACGGGCAGCTCCAGCGTGCCCACCACGCGCTTGAAGAGCGTCTTGTCCATGCCCACCGCAGAGGCGGCCGGCCCGGCACCGCAGTAGACCAGTCCGGCCGACTCGAGCAGGGACTGCACCTGGCCATCCTCGCCGAAGGGGCCATGGAGAGCCGGGAAGACGACCGGCGCCGGATCGGAGTTCGCGAGTACCTCGAGGGCCGCGGCCGCCGAGAAGGGGCCTTCGGCACCGAGCCGCGCGGGCTCGCGGAACGACGTCAGCGGCAGGGCCGGATCGATCGCGCTCGCAGGCAGGCGCCACCAGCTCCCGTCGAGCGTGAGCAACCAGCCACTGACCTCGTGGCCGGCCCCGGCGAGCGAGGTGGCGATGGCGCGGCCCGACACGAGGGAGACATCGTGCTCGGCGGAGGGGCCACCGAAGAGGACCGCGATGGCCGTGCTCGGCAGGGTCATGCGCGCGCCTCGGTGTCGATGCGGCTAGCGGTCATGTCCCCTCCTCTGCTGTGGGCCAATCGCCGACGAACTCGACCTCGTAGGCCAGCTCGATCCCGAGCTCGCGGCGCACGGTCCCGCGCACGAGCTCTGCCAGCCCGCGCACCTCGGCAGCGCTGGCGCCGCCGGTGTTGACGATGAAGTTGGCGTGCACCGGACTCACCTGTGCCCCGCCGGAGCGAAGCCCCTTGAGGCCAAGCTCGTCGATGATGCGCCCAGCCGAATCGCCCTCGGGATTTCGGAAGACGCTGCCGGCCGACTTCTGGCCGATGGGTTGATGCTCCGCGCGCCAGCGACGGATGGAGCCGAGTCGCTCGGCGATGGTATCGGGTTCGGCCGGCTCCAGCGCGAAGCTGGCCGCGAGCACCACGTCGGGCCGCCCCGGGGTACTGTGCTTCAGCCGCGTCTCGCGGTAGGCCATGCCCAGCTCGTCCGGTCCGAGCGACCGCTCCTCGCCATCGGCGTCGACCACCAGGGCCCGGGTGAGCACGCCCTGGACGTCCGCGCCGTGGGCTCCCGCGTTGGCCCACACCGCGCCGCCGACGGTGCCGGGGATGGCCAGCCCGAACTCGAGGCCCGAGAGGCCGGCAACCTTGCCGGTCGTAGCCAGCTTGGCCATCTGCACGCCCGCCTCCGCGTGCAGCTGCTGGCCCTCGACCCGCAGGCCGGCGGCACGCACGACCACCACCAACCCGGCGATGCCGGCGTCGCTGATGACAAGGTCGGAGCCGCGGCCGATGAGGTACAGCGGGATGTCCCGCGAGCGCGCGAAGCGGACGATCGCGCGCAGCTCGAACAGGTTGCGCACCTCGGCGAAGAGGTCGGCCGGGCCACCCACGCGCATCGTCGAGAAGCGCGCCAGCGGCTCGTCGCGTGAGGTCTTGATCCCGAGGCGCCGCTGGATGTCCCCGCCGAGCTTGAGCTGCTCCTCGAGCGTCAAGCGGGTCACGAGACTCTCGTGCCTCGGGTCAACTCGTCGAGCTCAGCCTGGCCCGGTAGCGGCAGGCGGGCGGCGAGCGTCTCGAGCAGCTGGGCCCCGGCTGCCGCCGCCCCCGGGCGAGCCACGCTGTAGGCCGCCGCCGACATCGCCGCGAGGCGCTGGTCGAAGAGGAGGTCGCAGGCCTCACGCAGGGTGTCGCCGTCGAGGTCGGCATCATCGACCAGCTGGGCAGCGCCGGCATCGACCAGCTCGGCCGCGTTGGCCCGCTGGTGGGCGGCAGCGTGGGGATAGGGCACCACGATCATCGGCAGCCCGGCTGCGGCAGCCTCGGCGAGGGTCGACGATCCGGCCCGGCCCACGAGCAGGTCGGCCGCGGTCAGGGCCGCGTCCATGTCCTCGACCAGGAAGGCGAAGGGCCGGTACCGAGCCCGGCGAGCCTCAGGCAGGCTTGCGCGCAAGGCCTCGGCCTCGGCGATCGCGGAGGTGCCGGTGATGTGCACCACGCAACAGCGCTCGACCAGGTCGGCGATGGCCTCGGCGATGGCCTCGTTCAGGCGGCGCACGGCCTGGGAGCCGCCGAAGACGAGCAACACCGGCAGGTCCGCGGGCAAGCCCAGCCGGGCTCGAGCCGCGGCCGGCTCGCCGCCCTCGAGGTCGCGGATGGGGGTGCCGGTGACGAACGTCGGCTGGGGCAGGCGCTCACGGGTGGCTGGGTACGAGACGGTCCGAAGTGTGGCCAGGCGGGCCGAGGAGCGGACGCTCCGGCCGGGCACCTGGTTGCCTTCCCACAGCAGCGCGGGGACCCGCAGCAGCGCAGCGGCGGCCAGCACCGGGATGGCCACGTAGCCGCCCGTGGTGTAGATGACGTCCGGCCGCCAGCGCAGGAGCTTCCAGATCGCCTGCGGCACCGAGGCCCCCAGCCGCAGTGGGTCGAGGACCGTGTTCAGCGAAGCGTCGACGGTCCGCAGCGATCGCAACCAGAGCCGGTCGAGGCCGATCCCTGTCGTGGGCACGATCTCCTGTTCCAGGCCGCGGTGTCCGCCGAGCCAGTGCAGCTCCAGATCAGGTCGTCGGGTCTGCAGCTGGGTCACCACGGCCAGAGCGGGATAGATGTGGCCGCCGGTCCCCCCGGCTGCGATGAGGATCCTCATGCGCGCTGGCCTCTCGGGTAACGGTCTCTCGGGAGATGGATAGAAGGATACCGACGGCAGCGAGAACGACCACCAGCGAGGTCCCGCCCTTGCTCAGGAACGGCAGCGGCATGCCCGTCATGGGGATGAGGCTGACCACCACGGCGATGTTGATGAAGGCCTGGTAGGTGAGCCAGGCGGTGATGCCCAGGGCCAGCAGGCCACCGAAGGTATCGGGAGCCTTGAGGGCCACGCGCATGCCGCGCCAGGCGAGCGCGAGGAAGAGGCCGATCACCAGCAGGCCGCCGAGGAAGCCGAACTCCTGGCCCACGACCGCGAAGATGAAGTCGTTCTCCGCGGCCGGGACCGACCAGCCATCCGGCTGCTGGCTGAAGCCCAGGCCCCGGCCGGTGATGCCGCCATAGGCCAGCGAGTAGAGGCCGCGAACGGTCTGGTAGCCGGCGTTGGCCGGATCGGCGAAGGGATCGAGGAAGATGATCACGCGCTGGAGCATGTACGGCTTCATCATCACCACCCCGGCCACCGCGGCGACGCCGAGCGGCACCATCAGCGCCAGCTGCCAGACGCTGCCGCCGGCCACGAAGAACATGGTGAAGGCGGTCAGCACGATGACCCCGCTGGTGCCCAGGTCGGGCTCGAGCACGATGAGCCCGGCGAACACCGAGACCAGCAGCACGAAGGGGATGAGGCCGCCGCGGAACGAGCCGATCCTGGTGCCCTTGCGGCTGAGCCAGTGGGCCAGGAAGACGACCAGCGCGATCTTGGCGAACTCGGTCGGCTGGAACGAGGGCAGCCCGCCGATCCTGAGCCAGCGCGTGGCGCCGTTGGCGTCGATCGGTTGCAACAGCGGCGGGATGCTGGGTCCCACCACCAGCACCAGCAGCACGATCGCCAGCGCCACGCCGAGGACCGAGAACGAGCGCCAATAGCGGTAGTCGATGCGCATCACGAGGATGAGCACCAGGCCACCGAGCAAGCCCCAGCCGAGCTGCTCGCTGACCGCGTCGAAGACGCTGCCTTCGAGCGCCGCAGTGTGGCCGCCGCTGGAGTAGACCATGAGGATGCCGATGGCCGAGAGGGCCGCAGCCACCACCATCAGCACGTAGTCGGGTTCGTGGCGGTCCCGCTGCGGTCCCTTGACCACGCGGCCGGCGGTACGGTCGCGGGCCGCCTCACGCGAGGCATGGCCGGTGGTGGTGCGCGCCTCGGCCTGGGGCACCGGCAGCACGGCCGTCGAGCGCGAGACGCTGGGGCGACGGCGCGTGGCCGGCTTCCGTGGCTGCCGACTGGCGTGAGAGCGGCTGTTCTTGCTCCTGCCGGCACGCGGCCGGAAAGCGCTGGGCGCGACCTCTCGTCGCCCCTCATCGTCTTCCCAGGGGAAACGCAGGGCCTCGGTCATCGGTCGGTCTCCCCTTCGTCGGCAAGCTTGGCCACGGCGGCCTTGAAGGCACGACCGCGCGCCTCGTAGTCCACGAACATGTCGAACGACGCCGCCGCGGGGCTCAGCAGCACCGTGGCCGGCGTGCGCTCACGGGCCAACGTCGTGGCGCGGGCGACGGCCTCCTCCAGGGAGC
This sequence comes from uncultured Chloroflexia bacterium, assembly GCA_963731995.1. GTDB lineage: Bacteria > Chloroflexota > Limnocylindria > Limnocylindrales > CSP1-4 > JAFMJV01. Next base: position 13,802 of record CAVSXV010000002.1, on the reverse strand, counting down.
CGGCGAGCTCGCTGCGCTCGAGACCGGCAGCCAAGAACGCCGCGGCCAGCTCGTCGGCCGTCTCACCGATGAGCACCGCCGCGGCCACACGCTCGGCCACGGCCGCGGCCAGGGCGTCGACCGGGACACCCTTGGACCGTCCCCCGGCGATGAGCACGAGCGGCGGATCGAAGGCGCGCACGGCCGCGATGACCGCGTCGGGTTGGGTGCCCTGTGAGTCGTTGATGTAGGTCACCCCGGCGATCTCGTCGACCCGCTCGAGCCGGTGCTCGACCCCGCCGAAGCCACGGACGGCCTGCGCGATCCCCGCGGGATCGACGCCGTAGAGCAGTCCCACCGTCACCGCGGCCAGCACGTTGGAGACGTTGTGATCGCCCGGGACGGGGATCTCCGCGAGCGGCAGGATGCGGCCGTCGTGTCCCTCCGGGCGCATGGCCGCGCCGGCCACGACCCAGCCATCGCGCACCCCGACCGAAGCCGCGGAGGGAGCCGACCGCGCGTACGACACGACGCGCGCGCCGTCGGGAGCCGTGTAGGCCGCCACCACCGGGTCGTCGTCGTTGCGCACCAGCACGCCGCCGATCGGCAGCAGCTCGGCCAGCCGGCGCTTGACCGCACGGTAGGCCTCGAGCGAGCCGTGGCGGTCGAGGTGGTCGGAGGTGACGTGGGTGTAGACGGCGATGTCAGTGCCCAGCGTCAGGGTCGGCAGCTGCAGCTCGGAGAGCTCCAGCACCACCCGATGGCCGGAGGTCAGCTGCGGCAGCCGCTCGATGAGCGGGACGCCGATGTTGCCGCCGAGCACGACGGGGGCGTCCCCGGCCGCGAGCACCGCGGCCGTGAGCGAGCTGGTGGTGGTCTTGCCCTTGGTGCCGGTGACGCCCACGGTGGCCGCCGGGCACAGGCGCAGGAAGAGGTCGACCTCACTGACCACCGGCACGTCGCCGGCCGCCTCCACCGCCGCCAGTGCCTGCCGCAGGCGCGGTTCGGTCGTCGGGTAACGGCTGTTCACCGAGGGTGAGGTGCAGATCAGGGCCTGGCCCTCGAGCGCTTCGGCCGGGTCCAGCTCGGGGCCCAGCAGGAGGCGAGGCCGACGATCGCCGAGGGCCTCGAGTGCCTCTGCCAGCTGGTCGGCGCTGCGGTTGTCGTAGACCGTGACCCGCGCGCCATGGTCGGCGAGGAAGCGCGTCAGGGCGATGCCGCTGCGAGCCAGGCCAAGCACCGCCACGGGCTGGTCGCGGAAGGCCTCGAGCCCCAGGCCGTGCAGGTCGAACGGAGTCGTCGGTGGCATGGTCATGGGGGTCAATTCAGCAGCCCGACCGTGGCCCCGTAGAAGGCCACGCCGACGAGCGCCGCGAGAGCGCCGATGATCCAGAAGCGGAGGGTGATCTTCTCCTCGTCCCAGCCGGCCAGCTCGAAGTGATGGTGTAGCGGCGACATCTTGAACAGGCGCACCCCGCGGGTCTTGACCGAGGCCACCTGCAGGATGACCGAGCCGGCCTCGATCACGAAGACCAGCCCGATGAGCGGCAGCAACAGCACCTGGCCGGTGATGACCGCGGTGACCGCGAGCGTAGCCCCCAGCGCCAGCGAGCCCGAGTCGCCCATGAAGATCTGCGCAGGGTGGACGTTGAACCAGAGGAAGGCGAGCAGGGCGCCGATGATGAGCGCACACAGCTCGGCGAGGTTCGGCTGGCCGAAGGTGAAGGCGATGATCATGTAGCCCACGAAGGCGAAGATGAGGGTGCCGCCGGCGAGGCCGTCGAGCCCGTCGGTGATGTTGACCGCGTTGCTGGTGGCCACGATGGCGAAGGCCGCGATGAGGATGATGGCCAGGGGATGGATGTCCACAGCGCCGATGAAGGGCACCGCCAGCTGGTCGATCTGGTAGGTGTTCTGGATCTGCCAGGCAGCCGCGCCGGCCACCACCGTCTGCCACAGCAGCTTCTGGACCGCGCTGATGCCGTCACCGGTGCGGGCATTGAGCCAATCGTCGACGGTGCCCAGCACACCGACGAAGCCGAGCGTCGCGAGCGGCGCGATGGTCGAGCCGTCGAGGAAGCTGCCGGTGATGAGCTCGAGCACGCCGGCGACCCCGAGCACGACCACCACGATGAGCAGACCGCCCATGGCCGGCGTGCCTTCCTTGGTGTAGTGGGTCTCGGGTCCCTCGAGGCGGATGCGCTTGCCCATGCCCACCCGCTTGAGGAGGCGGATGAAGGCCGGCATGAGCACGACCACCAGGGCGAACGAGATGAGGATCCCGTAGACGATCGATTCGCCGTCGATCACGCCCGTGCCTCCCCTGCCCCACTCGCGAGCAGGAGCTGTCCGACGAGCACGTCGAGCGACGCGCCCCGCGATGCCTTGACCAGGATCGAGTCGCCGTCACGCAGCTCGCCGAGCAGGACCGACAGGGCCTCGTCCCGGTCGGCCACGAGATGGACGGCGTCGTGATCAAGACCGTGAGCGATGGCACCATCGGCGATCCCGCGGGCTCCCTCGCCCACCACCACCAGCCGTTCGGCGATGCCCGCGGCATGCTCACCCACTCGCCGATGCTCGACGGCGGCGCTCCGGCCCAGCTCGAGCATCTCGCCGAGCACCGCGATGTGCCGTCCCGGCAGCTCGGCGAGGAGCTCCAGCGCCGCGATGACCGCGTCCGGAGAGGCGTTGTAGGAATCGTCGAGGATCCGCCAGGGACCGGCAGTGACCAGCTGCGAGCGGTGCGGCATCTGCAGCGGGCGGGCCAGGCCGGTGATGACGTCGGCGATGTCCATGCCGGCGCGATCGGCCACGGCCACCGCGGCCAGCGCGTTGTGCACACCGTGCCTGCCGAGCACGGGCGTGTTGACCTCGTAGCTGTCGGTGTCGAGGTGGAGGGTGAAGCGCATGCCCTCGGTACCGAGCGAGACGACGTTGGTGGCGCGGACGTCGGCATCGTCGGCGAACCCGTAGCTGCGAACGCCCGCCGCGGTGTGGCCGGCCATCCGCCGGACCCGCTCATCGTCGGCGTTGAGGATGGCCCAGCCACCGGACGGCAGCGCCTCCACCAGCTCCCGCTTGCCGGCCTCGATGGCCTCGATCGAGCCGGCCCGGGAGAGATGCACGCCGCGCACGGCGGTGACCACACCGATGGTCGGCTCGGCCAGGTGTGCGAGGAGCGCGATCTCGCCGGTCGTGTAGAGGCCCATCTCGAGGACGGCTACCTGGTGCTCCGGGCGGAGACGGAGCAGCGTCATCGGCAGCCCGATCTCGTTGTTCCAGTTGGCCGGGTTGCGCAGCACGTCGAAGTGCTCCTCGAGGACCTCGGCGATCTGCTCCTTGGTCGACGTCTTGGCCAGTGAGCCGGTGATGCCCACGACCAGGGGGTCGAAGCGAGCACGATAGGCAGCCGCGACCGCACGCAGCGCCAGGGCCGTGTCGGCCACCCGCACGATCGTGACGCGACCGCTCGCGGCAAGCGCGTCGAGGCGCTCGGGATCGAGCTCGGCGCTGATCACCAATGCCGCCGCTCCGGCTTCGACCGCCGCCTCGAGGAAGCGGTGTCCATCGGTGCGTTCACCGGGCAGGGCGAAGAAGACCACACCCTCGCTCACCGATCGCGAGTCGACGGCGCCACCGCTGATGGCGGCGCTCCCGGAACGGAGCAGCTCGCCGCCCGCAGCATCAGCCAACGAAGGCGCATCGAATCTCGTCGCGGCGTCGTTCCTCGACGCCGCGCTCGATGTCAGCTGCTGTGGTCCTTCACGCACGACGGCCCATCCTGACACCCCTAGGTGCCTTGGCCCGCAGCGGGTGGATCGGACGCCACGCTCAGGTCGGACGGCCCAGGCTTGGCCCCGCCGGCCTGCTTCCTGGTGCTGGCTACCTCGACACCGGATGCCTTGGCGGCGGCCTTGGTCGCCTTGGAGGCATTGGGTGCCTCGGGCGCCTTGGAGGCCCTGGAGGCCGCGATGGCCTGCCGGTTGCGCACCGGGTCGAGCTCCCTGGCGGCTGCGGACCCGACGATGGGAAGCCCGGCCTCGGGGTTCTTGGACTTCTTCATCTTCAGTTGGTCGATGGTCGTGCGCGCCACCATCTGGAACAGCTGGTAGGACTCGATGCGCAGCGGGATGCGACCCTGCGAGATCTCGATCGGCACCGGCTCCTCGAGGCGCACGGTGATGACGTACTCCTGCCTCCTGCCACCGACGAAGCCGATGAAGCTGTGGTTGAAGCGACTCTCCTTCCACTGCCCCTTGGCCGAGTCCCAGATCTGGGCCGTCCCGGTCTTGCCGCCGATCTCATAGCCGGGGATGAGCGAACCCTTGGCGTACCACGGCACCGACCCGGTGACGTGTCGGAGGATGTCCTTGGCCTGCCTGGCCGTCTTGGCCCGGAGTACGCGCTCCGGCTCGACCTGGGCAGTCCCGCTGTCCGCGACGAGGTGCGGCTGCACCAGGTAGCCGCCATTGACGAAGGTCGAGATGCCGCGGGCCAGCTGCGGCAGCGTCACCGACACGCCCTGGCCGAAGGCCCGGTTGGCGAGGTCCACGGCCGACCACTCGCGCTCGTCGGGGTCGTACCAGTTGCCGGCGGCCTCGCCCGAGATATCGACTCCGGTCGGGCCCCCCATGCCCACCTTCTGCCAGAAGCCGAAGAGGCGATGGGCCGCCTTCTGGGTGCTGTTGGGCGCCAGCTTGCGGGCGATCTTGGCGGTGGCCACGTTCCGCGAGAGCGCGATGACGTCCTTGACCTTCAGATTGCCCTTGCTGCCGTGGTCCGCGTTGCGCACGGTGTACTTCCAGAACTCGAGCTTCTTCTGGTCCGCGATGATGGTGTCGGGCGTGACCAGGCCCAGGTCGAGCGCGGCGGTGGCGGTGAAGATCTTCATCACCGAGCCGGGCTCGTACTGGTCGCTGAAGACGCGGTTGCGGAGCCTGCTCATGTCCTCGCTCGCGACCTCGGCATAGTCCTCGGCGTCGTAGGCCGGCACGGACGCCGCGGCCAGGATGGCACCGGTCTGCGGGTCCATGACCAGGGCGCTCACGCTCTTGGCCCTGGTCGCGAGATAGGCCGTGTGAAGCTCCTTCTCGACCGCGCGCTGGAGCTTGGCGTCGAGGGTCAGCTGCAGCGGCTCGGGCTCGATGCCCTGGAGCGTGACCGCGGTGCCGTCGACGGTGGCCATGTCCACGAGGGCCGGATCGATAGTGGTCAGCCGATCGTCGTAGTAGCGCTCCAGGCCTTCACCGCCTCGACCATCGGCACGCACGAAGCCGAGGACGTGGCTCGCGAGCGAGGTCTCGGGCTCACCACCCTTGCGCGGGTAGTAGCGCACGTCTGTGGCCTCGACGTCGTAGCCGGGCAGCAGCTTGTCGTCGAGCGCGTCGCGCACGTTCTCGCTCTGCTTGAGCGTGAGCTTGCCCTCGAGCACGACGAAGCGCGAGCCTTCCTCGAGGCCCGCCCTGAGCGTCTCAAGGTAGTCGAGCTTGTCGCGAGCGCTCAGATCGAGCAGGACCGACAGCAGTTGCACGCTGGGTTCAAGGTCATCGGGATCGATGATGTCGGGATAGGCCACCAGCTTGTCGAATGAGGAGGTCTTGGCCAACACCACGCCGTGGCGGTCGACGATGTCGGCGCGCAGGACCTGCCGGGAAGCGGCCTCGCTGCGCGTCTTGACCTCATCGATCTGCGCGCTCAGCTCATCGGCTGCCACCACCTGCCAGTATCCGAGGCGCACGCCGGCGGCCGTGCCGATGACGGCGAAGACGAGCAGGATGACCACCATGCGCAGGCGGCTGTCGGTGCGGCCGAGGGCTGGCATCTCAGGGCGCCGGCAGGACGATGGGTGCGCCCAGCCGCTTGAGGTTCTGCTTGCGAGCCTTGGGTACGATGACCTCCGCCTGGGTCATGTCGAGGGCCTCGATCTCGAGGCGCTTGATGTCGGTGATCAGCTCGTTGCGCTGGGTCTGGAGGAGGCCGATCTCGGTGCTGGTGGCGTTGGTCCCGAGGGTCTGCGTCAGGTACACCAGGCCCAGCATCGTGATCGCCACGATGGCGGCCATGAGCAGTCCCATGGGTCGGACACGCGGTGCGGCGTTGACGCCCGCTGGCCCAGCCGAACGCACCGGACGAGCCGGGGTCTCGGCGGCCCGAACCGCGCCGCTGCGCAGGCGAGTGCCCTGGTAGACGGCCATCAGCGAGCGCGAGCGCCCGAGCGAGAGCTATCGATGTCGATGGCTACGCGATGGAGCGGGCTCTCGCTCTCCCAGGCGCCACCGCGGTCCCAGCCGCTGGGGCCCTCCAGGTCGACGTCGAGGTCGCTGCTGCGTCGCGTGCGCAGGTCCTTCATGCGGCGGCCATAGGCCTGGCGCCGCGAGTTGCCGTGACGGCTGCTCATGTTGGAAGCCTCCTGGCGGCCCGCAGCTTGGCGCTGCGCGCTCGGGGATTGGTCGCCACCTCCGCGTCGCTCGGGAGCTGTGGCTGAGCGCCCACGTTGGCCACGCGCGGCTGCTTGCCGCAAACGCAGACGGGGAGCTCTGGTGGACAGGTGCAACCGCGACGCTCACGGGCGATGAAGCGCTTGACGATGCGGTCTTCGAGGGAGTGGTAGCTGATGACGCACAGGCGACCCTCGGGCTTGAGCAGATCGACCGCCGATCTCCAGCGCGGCCGGCAGCGTCTCGAGCTCGCGGTTGACCTCGATGCGCAACGCCTGGAAGACGCGGGTCGCAGGATGGATGCGGCGCCGGCGCTGCGGTCGCGGCTTGGGCGTGGCCCGCGTCACGATGTCGGCCAGCTGGGCCGGGGTCTCGATGGTGTTCCTGGCACGTTCGGCCACGATGGCGCGGGCGATCCGGCGTGCGTGGGGCTCCTCGCCGTGCCGCTTGAAGACCTCGGCCAGCTGGGACTCGCTGTAGCTGGCCACGACCTCGCTGGCGGGCATGCCGGTGCGGGTGTCGAAGCGCATGTCGAGCGCGTCGCCCGAGCGGAAGCTGAAGCCGCGGTCGTCGTCGTCGAGCTGCTGGGAGCTGACGCCAAGGTCCATGAGGATGCCGTCGACCGTCTCGAACCCGGCCTCGGCCGCGACCTCACCGATGGATTCGAAGTTGGCCTGACGAAGTGTGGCCTGCTCGCCGAACCCGGCAAGGCGCTTCCTGGAGCGCTCGATGGCGCGAGGATCAGCGTCGATCCCCAGCAGCCGGCCGCCGGGATTGGCGGCCTCCAGGATCCGAACGGCGTGCCCTCCGCCGCCGACGGTCGCATCGATCTGGAAGCTGCCCGGGTGCGGCGAGAGAGCCAAGATGACCTCCGTAAGCATCACGGGCAGGTGCCCTACTTCCTGTTCCATCAACGATCCGACCGCCCCGACGGTCCACCCGGACCCTGGAGGCTCATGTGGTTCTAGATGCCCAGCCCATCGAGGGACTCAGCGAGTGCCTCGGGCTGATCCATCTGCTCGCTCACCTCACTCCATCGCTCGGGTGACCACAGCTCGATGCGGCTACCCGCACCGACCAGTACGACCTCTGCCTTGATGCCCGCGTAGTCGCGGAGCTTCTGCGGCAGGACGAACCGGCCCTGTCGATCGAGCTTGGCCTCGTAGGCCGAGCCGTAGAGCAAGCGTCGAAGCTTCCGCGCCGGTTCGGCCGTGAACGGCAGGGCGTCGACCTTTTCGGTCATGCGCTCCCATTCATCGACCGGATGGAGTGCCACGCACCCATCCATCCAGGCGCTGACCTGGCCACCCTCGGCGAGCTGCGCACGGAGACGCGTTGGGATCGCGAGACGTCCCTTGTCATCGACCGTGTGTCGATACTCACCGGTAAACACGGGGCTGGGCTGCTCCGACTAGTGACATCACCGCTGCGCAGTGGCCGGGTATCTCCCGACTCCCTCACTGACCGGTGAAGACGGTTCCCCCCGGCCTTCGACCTCCACCACGGCGGTGGTCAACCGGCCCGGATCACCCTTCCTCCCCACTTCGCACCACTTCGTGCCACTTGAATGGGCATGATACCCAATCGGTGGGTGTCGTCAAGGGTCCATTTGGCAACATCGGCCCACCGCTGCCGGTCCGGGTGTGGCACGCAGGTTCGAGGTCCGTGCGGTCGCCCTGCCCCGGGTACCAATCGCCCATAGTCCGTCGCTGTGCGAGGCCGATAGCGTCGGTCCTCTACCGCCTGCAGAGGACCCGCCAGTGACGATCGCCCGGCGCCGACCCGGCGCCATCGACGCCATCGCTCCGATACCGACCGGTCCCGTCGTGCGCCCGCCCATGCCCGGGATGCAGGTGCCGATCCCGCTCGGCGATACGCCTGCACCCGACGCGGGACCCCCGCTCGGCAGGCTGCGCCGCTGTACGTTCCGACGCATCGACCGAGTCGCGGCGCTACCTGGTCGCTCCAAGGGCACGGACTTCGAGGTGATGTGCCTCTACGGAAGCCAGGAGGCTCTGCCGCTCGGCGACCTCGCTGCCGCGCGACCGATCTGCGACGCCTGTACCGCCCCGGGCATCTTCCGGCCCGACGAGGACTGACTGGACCGCGTCACGAGACGCGCGGTCGTCGTGTCCTATCCGGCCCGGTGCGCAGTCGTGCCGGTACTGCCCGCCAGGTTCGAGGCCGTGTTCACGAGGGCGATATGTGAGAGCGCCTGAGGGAAATTGCCCAGCATCCGCCCGGCGACAGGGTCGTATTCCTCGGCCAGCAGCCCCACATCGTTGGTGATCGAGAGCAGACGCTCGAAGAGGCGACGCGCTTCCTCCTCGCGGCCAGCCTGCTGGTAGGCATCGGCAAGCCAGAAGGTACAGGCCAGGAACGCGCCTTCTGCGCCCGCGAGCCCGTCGGCGTCGTCGGCAGCGGTGTCGTAGCGACGCAGGAACCCGTCGTGCATGAGCTCGGATTCGATGGCCCGGAGCGTGCCCTGCACGCGTTCGTCGTCGGGCGGCAGGAAGCCCACCAGGGGGATGAGCAGCAAGCTGGCGTCGAGCGCACGACTGCCGTAGGCCCGGGTGAAGGTGCCCCGCTCGCGGTCGAAGCCATGGTGGCACACGTCAGCGTGGATGTCGGCCCGCAGTCGTTTCCACTCCTCGAGCGGTCCGGCCAGCTCGAAGGCCTCGGCCGATTTGATGGCGCGATCGACCGCCACCCAGGCCATCACCCGAGAGTGGGTGAAACGCTGGGGATCGCTGCGGACCTCCCAGATGCCGCTGTCCGGCTGCTGCCACGAGTCGGCCACGAACGACAGCAGATGCCGTTGGATCGCCCAGGCATCATCGCTGGGGGTGAGCCCTTGGCGCCGCGCCGCGTGCAGGACATCGAAGATCTCGCCGAAGACGTCCAGCTGCAGCTGGCCGACCGCAGAATTACCCAGGCGCACCGGGCTCGATGCCTCGTAGCCGGGAAGCCAATCGGCCTCGGTCTCGACGATCCGGCGCTCGCCCGCGACCCCGTAGAGCACCTGGATCGAGTGAGCGTCACCAGCGACCGCGCGCAGCAGCCAGTCGCGCCAGGCCTTCGCCTCCTGCTGGTATCCACCGTGCATCAAGGCGTAGAGCGTGAATGTCGCGTCCCGCAGCCAGCAGTAGCGATAGTCCCAGTTGCGGGCGCCGCCGAGGTCCTCGGGCAGCGAGGTCGTGGGGGCCGCCACGATGGCCCCGGTCGGCTCGTAGGTCAGAGCCTTGAGCGTGATCAGCGAACGCACCACCGCATCGCGCCAGGGACCTTGATAGGTACAGCGGTCGGACCAGGCGCGCCACCAACCTTCGGTCTGCTCGACCACGGACGCCACTTCGAGCTCGGGCGGTGACCCCAGATGGGATGGGTACCAGCTCAGCACGAACGGAAATCGCTCGCCGGCAGCGATCGAGAAGGCCGCCCGGGTCGTGTGGTCCGCGCCGTGTGTCTCCACCGGCGAGCGCAACATGACCGCGTCGGCTCCGGCCACGGCCCTGATGCCGCCCTCAGCCGCGGTCACCCAGGGCACGCGGCTGCCGGTATCGAAGCGGATGGCCAGTTCCATCTCCATCTGGACCCGACCGCGCAGACCCTCGACCAGCCTGACGATGTGGGTGCCGTGATCACCGATGGGCATGAGGTCGACGACCCGGACAGCGCCGTCGTCAGTCTCCCACTCCGACTCAAGGACCAGCGTCCCGTCGCGGTAGCGCCGGCGCGTCGCCGGCGCGCCTCCGGCGGGCGCCAGCGTCCAGTGGCCGTTGGACTCGTCGCCGAGGAGAGCCGCGAACATCGCCTGCGAGTCGAAGCGCGGAGCGCAGAACCAACCGATCGAGCCGCGGCGGTCGACCAGGGCACCGGTCCTGGTGCTGCCGATGAGCGCGAGATCCTCGATCAGGAGCGTGGGCACAGACATCATGATGCCCGAGGATGCCGGGGAGGATCACCCGCGGTGGGCTCTTCCCTGCGCGGAGCGCTCAGGACGCCCGCGACCACCACCATGGCAAGCAGGACGTACACCAGCGAACGCCGTGACGAGACAGCAGCGGGAGAAGCCGACTCGGGGGACACCACAGCGGAGCTCGGAGTGCCTGACCCGGCCCCCTGTGACTCGGCCGTCACCGGTGTGGACGAGACGCTGCCCTCATCGTCGGGCAGGATCGCCTCAAGCGTGGGCGGACGCGTTGTACCACCGGGGAATTCGGCTACCGCGGCTCGATACCACGACGAGCCTGCGAGCAGCAGGAACGGGATGGCGACCACGAAGAAGCCGGGCCCCCAGGGCAGACCGAGAGCGACCAGCGCCAGACCCACACCTGCCAGGAGTGGTGCCAGGCTGGGGCCGGGGAAGCGCGTCGGCTCCGGGATCAGCCGCGGCTCGCCGTCGAGCGCCTCGAGACCGATCAGACGGCGAGGCTGCCAGTCCAGGCTGCCGCCGGTACCGCGCCAGCGCCCGAATAGCATGCCAGCGAGGTACATGCTCGCGAGGCCGAACGCGCCCAGCAGCACCGTGCCGGCGACCTCCCGCGTGACCAGCCAGTAGATGACCCCGATGGCGATGCCGAAGAGGGCCGAGCGCAGGAAGAGACGCGGTTCTTCGGCCATCTCAGCCGGACTCCGGAACCGTCTCGGGGTCGACCGCCTGCTCGTCGTGCGTGCCCGTACGGAGATCGTAGGCGGGCCGAACCGAGGTGATCGGTGGCAGCCACCGATAGTTGTGCTCCGGCGGGGGACTGCTGGTGGTCCACTCGAGCGAGTTTCCGGCGCCCCAGGGATCAGCCGGCGCGTCAGCTGGACGCCTGAGCGCGGCCGCCACCGCCACCAGGAATGGCAAGGTGCCCAATGCCACCAACCCCGCGCCGAAGGTAGAGATCATGTTGAGTGCCTCCCAGCCAGTGCTCGCAGCGTAGTCCGCGTATCGCCGCGGCATCCCGTCGGCGCCCAGCTGGTACCAGGGCAGGACCATGAACGTGAACCCGACCATCCAGGTCCAGAAGTTGATCTGACCGAGGCGCTCGGAGAGCATTCGCCCGGTGGCCTTGGGGAACCAGAAGTAGAACGCCGCGAACATCGCGGTCACCGTCCCGGTGATGAGCACATTGTGCAGGTGGGCCACCACGAAGTAGGTGTCCTGGAACCCGAAGTCGAGTGGCGGCGAGGCCACCATCACGCCGGTGATGCCGCCGACCACGAAGAGATAGATGGTCCCGACCGAGAAGAGCATCGGTGTGGTGAAGCGCAGATGTCCATGCCACATGGTGGCGATCCAGTTGAAGACCTTGATGCCCGTGGGGATCGCGATGGCGAACGAGGCCGCGCTGAAGAAAGGCAGGTTCACCGCACCAGTCGTGAACATGTGGTGGGCCCACACCCCCATCGACAAGCCGGCGATGAGCAGGAAGGCGAACACCATCGACTTGTAGCCGAACAACGGCTTGCCCGAGAAGACCGGGATGATCTCCGAGATCACTCCGAAGAACGGCAGGATGACGATGTACACCTCCGGATGGCCGAAGAACCAGAAGAGGTGCTGGTAGAGGACCGGGTCGCCGCCCTGGGTGATATCGAAGAAGTTGCCGCCGAGGTTGCGGTCGATGGCGAGCGCCGCCAGCGCCGCCGTGAGCGTGGGGAAGGCGAACAGCATCATCAGCGCCATGGTCAGGACGCCCCACGTCAAGAGCGGGACCCGGACCATGGTCATGCCCGGCGCGCGCGAAGCCATGATGGTGACGATGAAGTTGATGGCGCCGGCGATCGCGGAGATCCCTGTCAGGATGATGCCGGCGATCCACAGGTCCATGCCGGGACCGGTGGCCATGCGACTGAGCGGGGCATAGGCGGTCCAGCCCACATCGGCCGCACCGCCGGCGGTCAGGAAGCCGGCCAGCACGATCAGCCCACCGAGGAGGAACAGCCAGTAGGAGAGCGCGTTGAGGCGCGGGAAGGCCATGTCGGGTGCCCCGATCTGGAGCGGCACGAGGTAGTTGCCCAAGCCCACCGCCATGGGCGTGGCGAACAGCAACAGCATGATGGTGCCGTGCATCGAGAAGAACTCGTTGTAGGTGCCTTCGTCCATGAACTGGAGGCCCGACTGGGCCAGTTCCGCGCGCATGCCCATGGCCAACAGGCCGCCGAGCAGGAAGAAGCAGAAGGCCGTGCCCATGTAGAGCAGCCCGATGCGCTTGTGATCGACCGTGGTGAGCCAGTCCCACAGCGTCGAGCGCAGGTCCATGCTCTCTCCCTGGCTGGGCTGGCTCATGGGCTCGCGCCCTGCTGCTGTGCGATCCAGGCCTGGTATTCGTCCATCGTCACGGCCCGGATGCTGAAGCCCATCTGGGAATGGTAGAGCCCGCAGAACTCGGCGCACTGGCCGGCGTAGATACCGGGCTCATCGATGCGCAACGGGACGGTGTACTCGCGGCCGGGGATGGCGTCGTACTTGACCAGGAAACGCGGGACGTAGAACGAGTGGATCACGTCGATGCCGGTCACGGTCAGCTCGATGGACTCGTTCACCGGCAGGACGATCTCGGGGCCGGGTACACCACTGCCGGTCACCTCGACCCCTTCGTCGGGATACTCGAACCGCCAGCCCCACTGGAAGCCACTGGCCCGCAGCTTCACCGCTGGATCGGCCGGCCGCGCGAGGATGTCGTTCATGGTGGTGAAGGTGAAGAAGAACAGCACCGCCACGGTCAGCGCCGGGATCGCCGTCCACAGCACCTCGAGGGGTAGGTTGCCTCGCGTCTGTGGCGGCTCGGAGCCGTCGTCGTCGCTACGCTTGCGATACCGGACGACCGACCAGGTCAGCAATCCCCATACGATCGCGAGGACGACGGCCGACGCTATCACGAAGATGACGTAGAGATCGCTGATCCGTTGTGACTGGTCGCTGGTGGGGGTCGCCAGGCAGCCGCTCGCCACCACCGGGAGCAGCGCCAGCGACACCAGGCGCCAGCGGGCGTGCTCGGCGGGCCTCGAGCGGCTCGGGATGCGATGGCGCCTCATCCTTCGCCGCGCTCCTCGAAGCCGCCTTGCTCGTTGCGCACGAGCTCCACGGCCCCGGTATCGCTTCGACCCCCTCGCGCACCCCGGGTTCTCATCAGGCGGTAGGTGGCGAAACCTACCAGGATCGGCAGTACCACGATCAGGATGCGGAAGATGTTGTTGAGGTCCTCGAGCCGGACCACCATCAACGAGGCCAGCACGTCGTTGCCGCCGGCCAGCGTCAGGACCACCAGCAGCGTGAACATCGCGGCGCCGACGGCGGTGCGGCCGGGCGCCTCCGAGGGCCACTGCAGCAGGTGATGCTCGGCATCATCGTTCTTGATGCGCTTCTCGACGAAGGGCCAGGCGAGGAACACC
>CAVSXV010000001.1:0-222648 GCA_963731995.1 uncultured Chloroflexia bacterium | reverse complement strand
CAGCATGTTGGTACCGCCAGTGCGGCCCGAGCCGACCGTGCGCGGATCGATGCCGCCGGTGAGGCGCGCGACGATGACGCCCATGGGCAGGGAGCCGATGAGGTAGCCCATCGGGAGCAGGAGCAGCGCCAGGGCCAAGTCGTCCACGGAGGGCGAGTATAAGTTGGGAGAGCGGCTGCTTTGCTACCATCGAACACGTCCGACATCCCGTTCTTCCGAGGTTCACCGTGCCCAACGAAACGCAGTCCTACGACATCGTCGTCCTTGGTGGCGGCACCGGCGGCTATGGTGCCGCGTTCCGTGCCGGCCAGCTGGGCCTGAAGGTCGCCCTGGTCGATGACAACCCGAAAGGCATCGGCGGCACCTGCCTCCACATCGGCTGCATCCCGACCAAGGCCATGCTCGCCTCGGCCGACCTGCTCGACCACATGAAGCACGCCTCGGAGTTCGGCATCGAGGTCGGCGACGTGAGCGCCGATCCGGTCGCCATCGCCGAGCGGCGCGACCAGATCGTCACGCGCCTGGTCAAGGGCGTGACCAGCTTGGCCAAGAAGAACAAGGTCGATTACATCGTGGGTCGCGGCAAGCTCGAGGGGCCGCAGCAGGTGCGCGTCAAGACGACCGATACCGACGGCAAGTCCACCGGCGAGGTCATCCTCAAGGCCAAGGACGTCATCCTCGCGACCGGCTCGCGGGTGAAGTCGCTGCCGGGCCTGGAGCCTGACGGGGAGCGCATCGTCACCTCTGACGACGTGCTGCGCTCCTCGCACGTGCCCGCCTCGATCATCGTCGTCGGTGCCGGTGCGGTGGGCGTCGAGTTCGCCTCCTACTACCGCGACATGGGCGCCGAGGTGACCGTGCTCGAGTACTTCCCGGCGATCGTGCCGCTCGAGGACGCCGACATCTCAAGGGAGATGGAGCGCGCCTTCAAGAAGCGCGGCATCAAGGTGATCACCTCTGCCCGGTTCGATCCGGCGGCGGTGAAGGCGGACGAGTCCGGGGTCTCGCTGATGGTCGGACCGGAGGGCTCCGAGCCGACCGAGCTGCGTGCGGAGCAGCTGCTAGTGGCCACCGGGCGTGCGGCCAACGTCGAGGACGTCGGACTGGAGACGACGCGTGCCGTGGTCGAGCGAGGCGTCGTCGTCACTGACGCTGAGATGCGCACGGCCGATCCACACCTCTACGCGGTCGGTGACATCGCCGGCGGACTGTGGCTCGCACACGTGGCCACGCACGAGGGTATCGCCGCGGTGCATGCCATCGCCGGCGAGGAGGTCGAGGAGATCGACTACGTGAAGATGCCCCGGGCCACGTACTCACGCCCGCAGGTGGCCTCGATCGGGCTGACTGGTGCCCAGTGCGAGGAGCGGGGCATCAAGACCAAGACCGGCAAGATGCCGATGATGGCGGTGGGCAAGGCCATCATCGAGGGTGACACCACCGGTTTCGTGAAGGTCATCGCTGACGCCGAGACGGACGAGCTGCTGGGTGTGCACATGATCGGCCATCACGTGACCGAGCTCATCGCCGAGTCCTCCACGGCCATGCTCCTCGAGGCCACGGCCGGAGAGGTCGGCGCTGCCGTTCATCCACACCCCACCCTCTCCGAGGCCATGGGCGAAGCAGCCATGGCCGTGGACGGCAAGTCCATCAACTTCTAGGTTCCGGCTGCACGACTGCCGCCGATGGGCAGCGCCGGCTGCTGCCGATGAGAGCCGGCCTCTGCCGAGGCGCGCGGCGGCCGTTCACCCACACCAGCCGCCGTCGCGCGCCGCGGCCGCCGATCAGCCGCATCAACCACGCCGCTGGCTGCTGCATCAACCACCCCTGGCAGATGGCATCTGATCAGCTGTGCCGGGTGCCGCGTCCGATCAGCCACCGCTCCCGATCAGCCACACCAGCCGCCGTCGCGCGCGGCGGCCGCATCCGGTCGGCCGCGCTGGCTGCTGCATCTGGTCAGATGGCATCTGATCAGTCGCGCGCGGCGGCCGCATCCGGTCGGCCGCGCCGGCTGCTGCATCTGGTCAGATGGCCCTGTGGGTGGCGCTAGACAGTCGGACGGGCGCTGCCGCTGCGAGCAGCTCGTGCTGGGGTGGTGTCCCAGGCGTCTCCACGCTTGACTAGCGGACAGGATCGCTCTGCGGCATGGATCCTCCGCGTCTGACCCGGCTCTGCATTCGTCTAGCGCCGCCAGGCGGTCCATCTGACCAGAAGGACAGCGCAGAGAGCGTGCCAACCGGGCCAGTCATCCAGCTCCGTGCCCTGCGACCGTCGTCCGGAAAGGCGCCCTTGAGCAGTAGCCCGTGTCGCCGCGCGCGGCGACGGTCGGTCGAGCTATCTCGCACGATCACCCAGGCGTTGACGGTCAGCGGTCGCCAGCCCTCCCTGGCTGCGATGTCCCGGCCGAGGCGAACACGACGATGCATCACGGCCACCAGCTCCTGTGGGTCCACCAGCTCGGTCTTGAGCTCGATGATCAACAGGCTCCGGGTCTCTTCGTGCCACGCAAGGATGTCGATGACGCCGCGCTCTCCGTAGTGCGAGAAGGTCACCTCGGGGAGCCATACCCAGCCGTGCAGCGTCGCGAGGTACGCGGCCACCGATTCGTGCAGCCCCGCATGGGCGGCATTGACGATGCGATCGAGCTCAGCGCCCCGATAGCGCAGCCGGCCGTCGAAACGTGCCCCAAGCACGTTCGCGATGGCGCGCACGACGTCGAGCTGGTAGCGCCCAGCGGCGCCAGCCTCGATCCGACCGACCACCTGGCGCTTCACCCCAGCGCGCCGGCCGACATCGGACTGGCGCAGGTGCTTGCGGATCCGGAGCACGCGGAGGGTATTGCCGAGGCGGACATCGTCCATCCGGGCATGGTGGCCGACGATCCTTCACTGCGGCTGACGCGCCGCTTCACCGGGGGCTCGAACATCGTGGGAATCGAGCGGTTCGCTATCATGGAGGGCCAGACCTGCAAGTGGCCAAAGTGATCCAACGAACGTTCCCAGGAGTCGACTCATGCCCCAGGTGACCATGCCCCAGCTCGGTGAAGGCGTCGAAGAGGGCACCATCGGCAAGTGGCTCAAGGCGGTCGGTGACCACGTCCGTGTCGGAGACCCGCTCGTCGAGGTCGTGACCGACAAGGTCAACGCCGAAGTTCCGTCGCCATTCGAGGGCACGCTTGCCAAGATCCTCGTGCAGGAAGGCGAGACGATCGGCAACGATGCACCGATCGCCGAGGTCGATGACGGCGCCGCCGGCGCCGCGGCCGAAGCCTCGGCCGAAGCCACCTCCGGCCGAAGCTGCGCCCAGCGAGGCCGTAGCTGCGCCCGCCGAGACCCAAGCCTCCCCCCAGCCCGAGCCTGCGTCCTCGCCAGCATGCCCCCGCTGCGGCCCCGCCGACCGCCGTGCCCGCCGCAGCCCGCCAGCCGCCGCCGCTCCCGCTGCGACCCCGCCCGCCGCTGCCCCGCCGGCCACCGCTGCGCCCGCTGCAGCCCCGCCGGCCGCGCAGACACAGACCCCGGCGCCTGCACCGGCCACGTCGGCTCCGGCTGCACCCGTGGTGATCCCCACCAACATCCGCATGACCCCGGCGGTCCGCCGCCTGGCGCGCGACCTGCACGTCGACGTCACCGCCATCGCCGGCTCGGGCATGGGCGGGCGCATCACGCGCGCCGACATCGAGTCGGCCGCAGCCGGCGCCTCCAACGGCTCGGCCCCGGCAGCTCCGGCAGCTCCGGCCCCGACCGCGTCGGCCCCCGTGGCGGCCGATCCGCTCGACTCCCCGGTCAAGCATGGCGACTCGCTCAAGCAGCTCTCGCCCATGCGCAAGGCCATCGCGGCCCACATGGAGCGCTTCCTCCAGGTGCCCACGGCCTACATCACCATCGAGGTCGACATGACACCGGTGGTCAAGGCGCGCTCGGCCATCAACCCCGACTACAAGTCACGCGAGGGCATGTCGATGTCCTACGTGGCCTACATGACCATGGCCTGTGTCGAGGCCCTGCGCCGGTTCCCCGACTTCAACGCCCACTGGACCGAGGAAGGGCATTGGCGCCGCAAGGCCATCAACGTGGGCATCGCGGTGGCCGTCGACGACGGCCTCGTGGTGCCCGTCATCCACAATGCGGAGAACCTCAGCCTCCACGGCCTCAACGCCGCCATCAACGATCTCGCCATGCGTGCCCGTGCCAAGAAGCTGACCCCGGCCGATCTCGAAGGCGGCACGTTCACCGTCGACAACACCGGCTGGACCGGCAGCATCCTGACGCTGCCCATCATCAACGTCCCCGAGGTCGCCATCATCACCATGGAGAAGATCGTGAAGCGCCCGGTCGTGCTCGAGGACCAGGGCGATGCCATCGCGGTCCGCTCGATGATGAACATGTGCATCGCCATCGACCATCGTGCCACCGACGGTGCCCAGGCTGGCGCCTTCCTGCAGGCAGTCCAGAGCTGGCTTGACTCGGTCGACGCCGACACCCCGATCTGGTAGGTCATGGCCAAGCAACTCCCCATCCTCGATGCCGCCGCTGGTGGCGGCTGTCACTCCCACGGCTCGCCTGAGATCGGCCAGCCGCTGACCATCGCCATGGGCGGCTCGGTCGACGCGACCGCCGCGCGCACCGGCCCCGAACGCCAGCGTCATCCCGACTGGATCAAGGCCAAGCTGCCGACCGGCGCCAACTACACCGAGCTCAAGGGCCTCGTCAGGGGCCAGACGCTCAACACCGTCTGCGAAGAGGCCATGTGCCCCAACATCGGCGAGTGCTGGGAAGAGCGCACGGCCACGGTCATGATCCTCGGCGACACTTGCACCCGTGCCTGCGGCTTCTGCGCGGTCAAGACCGGCCGACCCGAGTGGAACGACGATGACGAGCCCCGCCGCGTGGCCGAAGCCGTCGCGGTCATGGGCCTCGAGCACTGCGTGGTCACCAGCGTCTGCCGCGACGACCTGCCTGACGGCGGCGCGAGCATCTTTGCGGAGACCATCCGCGAGATGCGTCGGACCAGTCCGGGCATGGGCGTGGAAGTGCTCA
This sequence comes from uncultured Chloroflexia bacterium, assembly GCA_963731995.1. GTDB lineage: Bacteria > Chloroflexota > Limnocylindria > Limnocylindrales > CSP1-4 > JAFMJV01. The sequence goes on along the minus strand of CAVSXV010000001.1, from coordinate 217,612 downwards.
TCCCCGACTACCTCGACGCTGACCTGCGCACGGTCATGGTGGCCGCGCCGGACATCCTCAACCACAACGTCGAGACGGTCGAGCGGCTGCAGAAGCCCGTGCGCAAGCGCGCCACGTACGACCGTTCGCTGCAGGTCCTGGCCGACGCCAAGGCCATGGCTCTCGACATCGCCGGCCGCCCCGGGACCGTGCATACCAAGTCGAGCATCATGGTCGGCCTCGGTGAGACGCGCGAGGAGTTGAGCCGGACATTCCGCGACCTGCGTGATGTCGACTGCGACATCCTCACCCTCGGTCAGTACCTGCGGCCCACCGCCAGGCATCTGCCGGTGGAGCGCTACGTCCACCCTGACGAGTTCGAGGAGATGAAGGCTGAAGCCCTCGCCCTCGGTTTCAAGCACGTCGAGTCGGGACCGCTCGTGCGGTCGAGCTATCACGCCCGCGACCAGGTGCCCGAAGCGTCCAAGCGGAACCGTACGGCGCGCTCCGCGGCTCTCGCAGCCAACGGTCTCGCGACCGGCTCATAGCCCCAAGGCCCGCGATGCACGAGACGCCAGCGGACCTCGTCCGGCTCCAGGCGCTGCTCGATCGCAGCTACCGGGCAGCCGGCTCGCACCTGCGGGAGGTCATCACGCCCGAACGCCGCCTGACCGCCGAACAGCTTTGTGAACGCCTGCAGGGCATGTGCCTGCTCACGCTGGCCACGGTCACAGCCGACGGTCGCCCCATCAACGGCCCCGTGGACGGGTTCTTCTATCGCGGCGAGTGGCACTTCGGCTCGGCCGATTCGTCTCTGCGTTTCGGTCACATCCGCCAGCGTCCTTCGGTCAGCGCGACCTATCTGCCCGGCGAGGAGCTCAGCGTCACGTCGCATGGGCGCGCTATCGAGATCGATGTCGCCACGTACGACGGCGGGGCCCTCCGCCAGACGCTACTCGACTACTACCGGCGCCGCTTCGGTGATGACGCCAGCGCCATCTTCGATGGGCCCGGTGTGGCCTATGCGCGCATCGAGCCAGAGCGCATGTACACCTTCCACCTCGACCCGGCCGACGCGGTCCAGGCCTGACCGCGCCTCCGCACGACCGCAGTGGGTTTCACCCCGCCGCGCGGGTCAGGCTCCAGGATCACCGGTCACTGAGCAGGATCCTCCGGGCGTTGTCGGCGTAGACCTTCTTGAGCACCTCGTCGGGCAGGCCGATCCCATGGATCTGCCAGCGGCCCTGGAGCGGGTAGTCACCGAGGTCATAGTCGAATGACTCGTCGAAGGTCTCGAGGAAGCGGTAGAAGATCCGGTACATCTCGGGGTCGTAGCCGAAGTCGGTGCCGAAGAGGATGCGGTCGCTGTACCGCAGGAAGAACTCGCGCGCGCTGTAGGGCTGGCGTCCCAGCTCGCTGATGCGCGCCGAGATGTCGACGTACAGGTTCGGGTTGCGGTCGAGCATGGCGGAGACCAGCGCCAGGTCCTCGGAAGCGCAGCCGACGTGCGCGCCGATGAAGGTCGTGTCGGGGTGCCGAGCGACGACCCGCTCGAACCCCGCGATGATCTCGTCGAAGGTGGGAAAGCCGTGCGCACCGGCCTCCGAACGTGGTGGCCAGAAGTGCCAGTCGGGATGCTCCGAGAGCTCCTCCCAGCGCTCGTTGTGCTTGTCGAGCGGATCGAAGAATGCCATCGGGTCAGCCACGTGCACGATGACGACAGCACCCGACTGCGCGCCCACCGCCCACACCGGGTCCAGCCGCGGATCGTCCACGGGCACGACCGTTCCCTCCGGGTCGCGCGCCCGCAGACCCAGAGGCTTCCAGGCCTTGATGCCCACAGCCCCGCGGCGGATCGAGTCCTCGAAGCGGGCGGCCTCCATCTCACCGAAATCGGAGCGCTCGATCCACTCTTCGTACGCCAACTGGGCGACGTGCGCGAAGCGGGTGGGATGGGCCGCGGCATACTTGGTGTGACGCTCGGTGAAGGCCTCGCCCTGGCCGCCGTCGAGATCCACGACCGTCTCCACGCCGGCCTCGTCGAGGGCGGCCAGCACTTCCGAGACGGGCCGTTTCGACCAGCCATAGCTGAAGACCTCGCCGAGGTGGTTGTGGGCGTCGACCACGCCGAAGCGCGGCTTCTCGACCCGGTGCTCAGGTAGCCGCAGCTTGCTCACCGGTCGGTAGTCGGAGAGGCGCATCTCAGGCATGGGTCAGGTTCCCCCTGGAGTTGTCGCGTGACGCCTGGCTACTTGACGGCTCCGGCCGTCAGACCGCCGACGAGCCACTTCTCGATGACGATGAACAGGATCACCACCGGCACGATGGCGATGAGCGACGAGGCGAAGAGGTACTGCCACTCGACGCGGTACTGGCCGATGAACGTGGTCACGCCGACCGTCAGCGGGTGGATGTCCGGGGACTGCGCCAGCGTCAGGGCCACCACGAACTCGTTCCAGGCGGCGATGAAGGTGAAGATCGTGGCGGTGATGATGCCGGGCAGCGCAAGCGGCAGGGTCACACGCCGGAGCACGTCCAGCCGCGACGCGCCGTCGATCGAGGCGGCTTCCTCGAGCTCCACGGGGATGGTCGAGAAGTAGGCCACCATGATCCAGGTCGAGAACGCCAGGTTGAAGGCGGCGTTGACGATGATGAGCGAGAGGTAGGTATTGATGCCTGCAAAGGGCAGGATCTCGCCGATGGACACCCACTCTCGATAGATGCCGATGACCAGCGCGGTCGGGGCGAACATCTGGGTGATGAGCACGAGCAGCAGGAAGAGCAGTCGGCCCCTGTAGCGATAACGCGCGGTGTAGTAGGCGGCGGGAAGCGAGACGACGAGCACGATCAGCGTGGCAGAGCCAGCGATGATCAGGCTGCTGCGCAGGTAGCCCCACAGCGGGGCTTCCGTCCAGACCTCGATGAAGTTGGAGAACTCGAACCGCGACGGCAGGTACTGCGCGGGAACCTCGTAGAGCTCGTTGGCCGGCGTCAGCGAGGTGATGAGCATCTGGATATACGGCGCCAGGAAGAAGAACATGACCAACAGGCCGGCGCCGGCCAGCAGTGCCTTCTTGAGGGACGCCGTTCTGAGCTGGGGGGTCTGTGCCGTCGTCACGTCATGCCCTCCGCCAGTCCACGACACGGAGGTAGAGCAGGATGAACAGCAGGATCACCGTGAAGTTGACGACTGATAGAGCCGCGGCCTGGCCGATGTCCTGGAAGCGGAAGGCCAGCTTGTACATGAACGTCGTGGAGGTGTCCGTCTGTGAACCCGGACCGCCCTCCGTCATGGCCCAGATGATGGGGAACGAGTTGTAGACGTTGATCATGTTGATGATCGATGCCACCAGGAGTGCCGGCCGCAGCAACGGCAGCGTGATGCTCCGATAGCGCTGCCAGCCCGTTGCTCCGTCGACCTTCGCGGCCTCGTAGATGTCCTGCGGGATCGACTGCATGCCCGCCAGTAGCACGTACGTGGTGAACGGGCAGGGACACGAAGATGGCCACGAACATGAGCCAGATGAGGGCCGTGCTCGGTACGCCCAACCACTCGTTGATGAACGTGGGGATGAAGCCCAGGTCGAAGAGGATGCGGTTGATGATCCCGTAGAAGGTGTCGAGCATCCAGCGCCAGATCGTGGCAGTCATCACGACCGAGGCGGCCCACGGCACGATGAGCGCCCAGCGGACGAAGCGACGACCGGGGAAGGCGGCGTTGAGGAGCGCTGCCAAGGCCAGCGAGATGATGATGGTCAGGACGACCACGATGGCCACCCAGGCGAGCGTCCGCACGAGGATGCTGGACAGCACCGGGTTGGCGAACAGTTGCTCGTAGTTCGCGAAACCCGTCAGGCCTCGGCTGATGCCGGAGATGCTGATGTCCAGGACGGAGGTCCGCAGCATCTCGAAAGTCGGCCACAGGACGACCGCGAAGATGAGCAGGAGAGCGGGTCCGATCCAGGGCAGGGGACCCAGGTCGGGCAGCCGTCGCCGTCGCGGGGTGGCCGGTTGCTTGGCCGTGGGCGACTGGGTCAACGTGGCAACTCCCGTGAATCAAGGCGGGGACCCCGGCCTCGTGGCTGGGATCCCCGCATGCTAGTGCAGTTGGATGTGGCGATGGGTGCCGCTACTCCGCGGTAGCGATGGCCTGGATCTCGTCGAGGACCTGCTGCTTGTCAGTGCCCGCGAAGGCGCTGCCGAGCGTCTGCTGGATGGCGCCCTGCACGGCCGCCCACTGGGCCTGGTCGCTGGGGTAGAAGATCGCGCTGGGGAGGACCTCGATGAAGGGCGCGAGCGCCTCGTTGGAGGACATGGCCTCGCCCGCGGAGATGGTCGCCGGCAGGAAGCCGCCTGCGGCATCGAGGAAGCCGGCGTAGTTGTCCGGCTCGAAGAGGAAGCTCAGGAACGCCTGCAGGGCCTCCTGGTTGCCATCCTTCTTGAAGCCGAAGAAGTAGTCCTGGACGCCGAGGGTGATGCTGTCCTTGCCATCGTTGGCCGGGACTGCCGTGGTGCCCCAGTTGACGTCGCTCTCGTAGGTCGTCTCGAGCTCGCCCGGGAAGAAGATCGAACCGTTGGCCATGGCCACGACGCCCTCCGCGAAGAGCGGGAAGATGCCATCGGTGCGGTTGGTGGTGCCGATGCTCGGCTGCGTGCAGCCCGCGTCAGCGAGCGTCTGCAGGAACTCGAGCGTCTCGAGGTTCTCCGCCGAGTTGATGGTCCAGGTGCCGTCATCGAAGACGCCGCCACCATTGCCGCCGGCCCAGATGAGGAACTCGGCCTGCGCCTCTTCGGGACCCAACGGGATGCCGTAGGGGATCACGCCGGGCACGTTCTCCAGGATCGCCTCGCAGACGGTGAGCATCTCGCTCCACGTCGTCGGGGGCTCGACGCCTGCAGCGTCGAGGACGTCGGCGTTGTAGAAGAAGAGCCGGTCGCTCGCGAGGTCTGGCACCGCGTACTCGACGCCGTCGTACTTCGAGTTGTCGCGGAAGGCCTGGATGATGCCGTCGAGGACCTCCGGCGTGACGATCTCCTCGGCGGTGTAGAGGAGGCCGTCAGCCGCGAAGTTGGCGAAGTAGTTGAGGTTCATGATGTCGGGCGGATCCCCGGCCGCGACACGCGTGTTGATGACGTCGTAGATGTCGTTCCAGCTCACGACCTGGACGGCCACGTCGATGTTGGGGTTCGCTTCCATGAACCGAGCAGCCAGGTCATCGTAATAGGGCTGCATCCGGTCGGTATAGCCAGCTCCGATCATCTCGATGCTGACGGTGTCCTGGGCTGCGGCGGGCACTGCCCCCGCCACCGCGAGCAGACCGGCGGCTCCCGCCGCCACGAGTCCGTTGAATCGCTTGGTCATGTGTGTACTGACCTCCTCCATGTTTCCGGTACGCCGGCGGCGTGACAACGGAACGTCAGGACGTACGGACGTCCGGTCCTCATGGTGCCACGACTGTCAAGCAACAGCGTCTCGATAGTGCGACACCGACGGTCGGCAGGCAAGTCGTGCCGTCGGGACACTTGCCGACGGCCTGCCAGGTCGGGGAGGGTTACCCAGGGCGCCGCCCGTCCATGTCGCTGAGGGTGTTCCAGCGGGTGGCGAGCCGATGTGGCTCGGACCGGCCCCGGCGAGTAGCATCGCCGCATGGCGTCCGTCCTCTCACGCAAGATCCCCCTCGCCGAGCTGCACTGCCACCTCGGCGGCGCCGTCTCTCCCGCCATCATGTGGGGCATCGCCCACTCCCAGGGCATCCGTCTACCCAGCAAGGACTTCTGGGAGTTCCGCGAGATGATCACCGTCTCGAAGCGGCACGGGCGTTCGTTCGATGGCTACCTCCAGCTCTTCCACTGGACCGAGCTCATCCAGTCTTCGCCGCTCGCGGTCGAGCGCTCGACCTACGAGGTCATCGGCGGTGCCTACCGCAAGAACCACGTGACCACGATGGAGCTGCGCTTCAACCCCATGAAGCGAAATCGGGGAGGGGAGCAGGATCTCGACCACATCATCAGCGCAGCGATCCGAGGCATGGACCGGGCCACGCTCGAGTATCCGATCAAACCGGGGCTCATCCTCTGCCTGGACCGGGCCTTTCCCACGCACCTCAACGAGATCATCGTGGAGAAGGCCATCGCCTACCGCGGGCGCGGCGTGGTCGGCATCGATATCGCCGGACCGGAGTCCTCGAGCTTCGACCCGGCCGACTACCGGGCCACCTTCCGCCAGGCCCGCAAGCAGGGGCTGGGCATCACCGTCCACACCGGCGAGTCAGGTCCGGTGGAGGAGGTCGCCGAGGTCATCAAGCTCCTCGAGCCCGACCGGCTCGGCCACGGGGTCAAGTCAGCCTACGACGAGCGAACGATGGGCTTGCTCCGCGAGCGGGGCATCACGCTCGAGCTCTGTCCCACCAGCAACCTCAACTCGCGGGTGGTCTCCGGCTGGGACGAGTTCGCCTGGATCTTCAGGACCTTCCAGGAGCACGGCGTGCGCTACACCATCAATACTGACGGCCCCGAGATGCTCAAGACCTACATCCGTGACGAGATGGCCTCGCTGGCACGCCACGGCATCCTCTCGGTCGAGCAGCAGGAGCAGGCTGCCGCCTGGGCGCGTGAGTCCTCGTTCGTCGAGGGTGCTGACGATGTGCCGCTGCCGAGGCGCACGCCGGCCACGCGTCGCCAGATCGAGCGCGAGGAGGCTTAGAGGCCGAGGCAGGGCAGCTACAGCAGCGCCACTGCCTCCTCGAGCGTGGCCTGGCCATCGACCCCGCCGATGGCCCGGACCGAGAGCGAGCCGCAGGCCACGCCCAGCGCGAGGCACTCGGCCAGCGGCCGGCCATCGAGGAAGCCGTAGATGAAGCCGGCGTTGAAGCCATCACCGGCACCCGTGGAATCGACCACCTCCACGCGCTCGGCAGGCACGCGCAGGGCTTCGTCTCCACGAACCGCGAGAGCACCGTCTGCGCCGAGCTTGACGACCACGGTCAGCGGACCGGCATCGGGGTCGCGACCGGCCGCTTCTGCCCGGGCCACCAGCGCGTGGGCGGCCTCGAGTGGCTCCATGACACCGCTGATGAGGGCGGCCTCGCGCTCGTTGGGCAGGAACACGTCGGTCGCCGCCAGCATCGGGTCGATGCCCTCCCATATGCGATCGGGGTCCCAGTTGGTGTCGAACGAAGAGGTCACACCGGCTGCGCGTGCCTCACGGTAGAGCGCTGGCAGGCCCGGACGCAGCCGAGGCTGGATAGCGGTCGAGCCCGCGTGGATGTGGCGGATGTGCGGCAGGACCTCGCGCGGCACGTCCTCTGCCCTGAGCCGGTCGATGGTGCCCGTGGCGGTGAGCATGGCTCGGTCTTCCCCGCTCCCGAGGTGCACCGTGGCGCCGGTGGGGATGGCCGGTTCGATCGTCACCGTCGATCCATCGACACCGCGCTCTCGCAAGGCTTCCAGCACCGCGTGGCCCAGCAGGTCATCGCCCACGATCCCGCCGTGAGCGACCCGCAGCCCCAGTCGGGCGAGGCCACAGGCGGTGATGGCCGACGAGCCACCCACCGCCAGGCGGACGTTGCCGACGTACTTCTCGACTTGCCCGAACTCGGGCACGACATCCCCGCCGATGACGAGGATGTCGGGGTTGATATCGCCGATGACGTAGACGTCGGTGTCACGCTCCGGCTTGGCCTTCACCCCGGGTAGCCCGGGTAGCCCGCCGCCCAGCCTTCGCTCGGCTCGGGTTCGGCGGCCAGCGCCGAGCGCTCGCGCCAGGGCACGCCTTCAGCCTCGACGATGTCGACCAGCCGCTGCATCCGGGCTACCCCGGTGTCGGCCAGCCAGGCGTCACGCTCGGGGGCCTCCATGTGCGCGGCTTCCTTCCACACCGATCGTCCGACCAGCACACCCGAGGCGCCGGCCGTGCAGGCAGCCAGGGTCTGGGCCTCGAAGGTGGCCTCGTCCACGCCCGCCGAGAGGATGACCCAGGGGATGGCCGAAGCCTCTTCCAGCTCGGCGCAGGCCTCTGCCCAGCGCGTCTTGTCGGTCACACTCGCATCGTAGGGAAACTCGCACTTGTAGACGTCGCCGCCGAGGGCGGTCAGCCGGCGCGCCGTACGGATGACGACACTGCGTCGAGCCTCGTCGGTGAGCTTGTCGGTCGCGGGATCGATCGGATAGCCGAGCGTCTCGAGGAAAAGCGGGATGTCGAGGTCGGCGCACTGATCCGCGACCTCGATGAGCAGCCGCTCCTGGACCTCGGCATTGGCCGCGTCAGGGTGGTAGTAGATGAGCAGCTTCACCGCGTCGGCGCCCATGCGCTTGATCTGGCTCACGCCCCAACCCTTCATCAGCCGGCTGGTGCGTTCGGTGGCAGGGCCGTCATAGCCGCTTTCCTCGACCGCCACCATGAGGCCGCATCCGGCTGGCAGCGTTCCGTCATGGACCGCGGGCCCCGCTCCCAGCTCGGGGTCGAGCAGGATGCCGTCGGCAACCGGAGCGATGGCCCTCACGATGGAACGTTTGATGGCCACCAGCCGCTCGTAGCTGACCGAGTCTGGATCGTCGGGCGCCAGCGCCCGGCGCAGGTTGTTTCGATGGTCGAGCGCCAGGACGGAGAAGGTGCCCTTGCCGGAGGCACAGGCGTCAAGGCCGCGAAGTGTGCCGAGTCTCACGCGCGCATCCTCCCGTAGCGACGAAGGAACCCCCGTCGTTCGCGGGAGCCATGGACGCCTTATGCTAGCACCGACACTCGGACGTACGGACGTCCGTACGACTATTGACACCGATGGCACCATGAGGACCGGACGTCCGTACGTCTAGTGGGAGGTTCCCGCGCGACGAGATGCGTGGCCGGAAGGAGCAAACGTGGCGGTCGAGGCCCGGGGAGCGCCCCTCTATCGGCAGATCCAGTCCAACCTCCGCGAGCGGGTCTCGAGCGGCAAGCTCGAGCCCGGCTCACAGGTCGAGACCGAGCAGGAGCTCATGGCCCGCTACGGCGTGAGCCGCGCCACCGTGCGTCAGGCGCTTTCCGGCCTCGTGGCGGAGGGCCTCCTCGAGATCCGTCGCGGCCGGGGCACCTTCGTCCACGGCGCGGCGCTGGAGCATCGCCTCGGAGGTTTCTACACCTTCAGCCGGGAGATCGAACGACACGGGATGCGGCCCGGGACACGCGTCCGGAGCGTCGGACTCCAGCCTGCCGACATCGAGGTGGCGGAGGGGCTGGGCCTGGCCCCGGGTACCCCGGTGGTGGCACTGGCCCGGGTGCGCCTGGCCGACGACGAGCCCATCGTGACCGAGACCAGCTATCTGCCGGCGGCTCGTTTCGCGGGCCTCGAGGCGGTCGACTTCTCCGAGGCCAGGCTGTACGAGACGCTGACCTCTGCCTATGGCGTGCGGCCGGTGCGGGCCCGGGAGACGTTCGTGCCGGTGCTGCTCGGAGCGGACGATGCCGATGTGCTCGGTGGGGATGCCGGCGACCCGGTGCTCGGCGTCGAACGCACGACCTACGACGCCGACGGCGTGATCATCGAGTTCTGCCGTTCCATCCTTCGTGCCGACCGGTACCGCTACTCGGTCGAGCTGCGAGACGCCTGACCACCGAGTCCCGACAGGAGAGAAAATGCCTGCGCCAGCGCCCATGACCACCGCCAACATCCGTGCCCGCGTCGAGGTGACCACGCCGTGGCGTGAAGCCAGCACCGCAGGAACCGCTATCGCCGCGGCGCTCGCGGTGGCCCGGGAAGCGCCGGCTGAGACCGTCGACCGCCTGGCGTCTGCGAGACGGATCATCATCACCGGCGCGGGATCGTCGCTCTATATCTCCCAGATCGCGTCTGCGGCCATGCGCACGTACGGCCGGCTGCCGGCAGAGGCGGCGCCGCTCTCGGAGGTCCTGCTGCGGCCGGGCGCCGTCTTCGTGGCCGAGGAGCTTGCGCTCCAGCCGGTCGTGGTGGTTTCGCGCTCGGGTACCACGACGGAGGCGCTCGAGGTCATCAAGGCCGCCAGGGAGCGTGGGCAGCACACGCTGGCGATCACCTGCCGACCCGCGAGCCCCATGGCCCTGTTGGCCGACGAGGTCCTGGCGGTACCCGAAGGTGACGAGGAGGCGATCGTCATGACCCGCTCGTTCGCTTCCCAGACCGCGCTGCTGATGCGTCTCGGCGCACGCCTTGGCGACCCCGGGTTCGCGCACGACCTTGACGCGCTGCCTTCGCACTGGGCCGAGACCGAGCCGTTCGTGGCACGTGCCTTCGAGCTGGCCGCCATGAACCCCTCGCGCGTCGTCGTGCTCGGTGGGGGAGCGGCCTTCGGCCTGGCCAGCGAGGCCGTCCTGAAGATGACCGAGACGAGCCAGGTGCCGGCATCGGCCTTCCATCCGCTCGAGTTCCGGCACGGCCCGATGTCGGTGTGTGAGCCCGGGATGCTCGTGGTAGGCATCCTCGGCGGGGAGCCGGAAGGCGCCGAGCGCCGCGTCATCGAAGAGTCGGCTGCGCTGGGTGCCACCACCTGGACGCTCGGTCCCGACGGCCCCGCCGCCGACCTTGGCCACGTCGCCCGGCTGCCGCTGGCTCTCTACGCGCTGCAGGCACTGGCGCTCGGCATCGCCGTCGTGCGCGGCCATGACCCAGAGGAGCCGCGGCACCTCGATCAGGTGGTCATCATCGACGACGAGTAGGCTCCACGCATGCTTCGCTTCGAGCTCTCCACGAGCCGACGTACCCAGGCCATCGATGTCACCAGCCGATTCACCGCTCGGGAGTGGCCCGACGGCTTGCTGCTCGCAACTGTCGAACACACGACCGCGGCGATCTTCCTGGGCGAGTCCGGCTCGGAGATGTTCGAGGACTACGAGCGCGTGGCTGCGGGGCTGATCGAGGAGTACGGCCCCTGGCAGCACGAGGTCTGGAACCCTGGCAACGCCCAGTCACATGTGCTCAGCAGCTTCATCGGTGGCCAGCTGCTGCTGCCGGTCACGGACGGCCGGCTGGACGTGGGCACCTGGCAGCGGGTCATCTTCCTCGAGCTCGACGGGCCGCGTCAGCGGCACATCGCGGTGGCCAGCCTGCCCACGCAGTCGCTGGAGCGCTGAGCCCCCGCCTCAGGGGAGCAACCCCGTCTAGCGGGTCACACCCCCGAGCTTCTCGAAGTGCAGCAGGGCGATGCCCTCGAGCTCCTTGTAGAGATCGTCGTTGTGGTCGCCGACGACGTCGATGCGCACGATGTCAGCCGCGTCCACGAGCGCCGGCACCAGGTCGGCAGCGTGGCGGTTGTGGAAGACGAAGGCATCGGCGTCCTTGAACACCTCGATGTTGACGTTGCGCGTGCCGTCATCCGAGATGAAGTAGTCGTAGCGGAGCGTGTCTGGCTCACCCTGCGTGCGCTCGAACAAGGCCTCGGCGGCGGCCCTGAAGTCGTCCACGCGTCCGGGCTTGATGGCGAAGTCCACGATGAGCATCGTCTCGGCCATGGGCTTTCTCCTCTCCTCGCTAGGTGGTCGCGGCGCGCCGTTGGCGTCGTGCCTCGTAGAAGAGTACGGCGGCGCTGGCAGAGACATTGAGGCTGTCCGCGAGGCCCAGCATCGGGATAGCGATCGGCGTCACGCCCTCGCCTGACCAGGCGTCGCTGAGCCCGCTGGTCTCGGCACCGACGACGAGGGCCACCGCTCCGGTGAGATCGACCGCGTCGTAGTCGATGGCGCCTTCGACGCGAGCGGCCAGGACCGTCACCTGCTGCTCACGCAGGAACGCGAGCGCCTCGGCGGAGGTGCAGACGGCGATGGGCGTGCTGAAGATGGTGCCCAGGCTGGCCCTGATGGCGTTGGGGTTCCAGATGTCCGAGACGGGGTCAGCGGCGATGACCGCGTCCACGCCGGCGCCGTCTGCGGAGCGCAGCAGCGCGCCCAGGTTGCCCGGCTTCTCGACCCGCTCCATGACCGCGATGAGCGGCCGCTCGGGCAGCGACGCGGCGATCGTCGCGAGGCTCGCGGCAGGCCGCTCGAAGACGGCCACGATGCCCTCGTCGCGCTCCCCGTAGGCCAGGTGCGCCAGCAGCTCGGGCGTGGTCTCGATGGTCTCGGCGCCCGCGGCCACCCGCGGCAGCAATGCCCGGGCCGCCTCGCTGCGGATCAGCTCGGGCGCGATCCACGTCTCGTGCAGGGTCACGCCGGCATCGAGCGCGCGCCCGATCTCGCGAGCACCGTCCACGACGATGCGGCCACGTGCCCGGCGTTCGCGGGCATCCCGCAGCGCCAGGGCCGCCTTGAAGCGCGGGTTCTGGCGGCTGCTGACGTCGGGTTCGGGCACGCTAGAGGCCTTTGCCTGCCTCTGCCGCTTCCTCGAAGGCGCGCGTCAGCTCATCGGTCAGCTCGTCGGACCAGTCGGCCCCGAGGACGCGGTAGAGCGGGATGTCGATACGGACGATCTCCGAATCGGGGTGGTTCTTCGCATAGGTCGCCTGGCAGCCGTCGACCTCTTCCTTCGAACGGTCCCACCACTTCTCGCGATAGGAGTGGACGTAGACGTCGCGGTACTCCTGCTCGCCGGGCATGCGCGCGGTGAAGTAGAGGGAGTTGCCCACGAGGTCGCGGTCGTCGCAGGCGGTCTGGCCGGGCACCGGGTCGGTGACCTCGATGCCGCGCAGCATCACCGTCTGCAGGATGTCGCGCTGGTTCCCGGGGTGGAACGAGGGCTCGGCGGTCGAGTAGCAGCCCGCGGTCGCGAAGGTACCCGCGAGGGCGAGCGTAAGCAGGCGGCGATGGCTGATCAGGAACACCTCCCAAGCGTAGCGCCGCTCGGGCTCACTGGCGCCAGAGGGGCCGCGGACGCCGAATTCGCTCATGGTCGGTAACATTCCGACGTGCCCAACCTGCGACCCTTCCGTGCGCTGCGCTTCGACGTCGGTGCCACCGACCTCTCGGCCGTGCTCGCGCCGCCCTACGACATCATCAGCCCCCGAGAGCGCCAGGAGCTGCTCGCCCGCGACCCCCACAACATCGTGCGCATCGAGCTACCGGCTGACCTTGGTGCTGCCGGCCCCGACGATTACGCGGCCGCCGCTGCCACCCTCGCCGAGTGGCGTGACGCGGGCATCCTGGTCAAGGACGCGGAGCCGACGGTGACCGTGCACCAGATGCGCTGGCGCGACGGTGAGGGGCGTGAGCATTCGGCTACCGGCCTGCTCTGCCGGCTGGGCCTCGAGGAATACGGCCCCGATGCCGGCGTGCTGCCCCACGAGCAGACCCACGGTGGCCCGAAGGCCGACCGCTACGCGCTGCTGGAGGCGACGCAGCTCAACACCAGCCCGCTGGTGTTCCTCGCCGGTTCCGATCCGTCCGCGACCTCGGCAGCGCTGCTGGGGTTGACCCGACGCGAGCCCGACGCCACGGCCACCACCGCTGACGGCGTCAGCCACCGCCTCTGGATCTGTGATGCGGCGGCCGCGGCGTCGGTACTGGAGCAGATGTCGGCGCGGCCGCTGACCATCGCCGACGGCCATCACCGCTACGAGACCGCGCTGACCTATCGACGCGACCACGAGTCGGAGCGACCGGCGGACAGCGAACCCGTCTGGGACTACGCGCTGGCGCTCATCTACCCGCTGGACCAGTCCCCACCGGCCCTGCCCACGCACCGCGTGATCCGCGGCAAGCCCTGTGGTGAGGATCTGCTCGGACGGCTGGCACCCTACGCCACCATCGAGCGGCTGTCCGATCGCGAGGCCCTGTTGGCGCGCATGGCTGAGGCGGCCGAGTTCGCCCCAGGCGCCACGGGCACCGGCCGGCTCGGCGTCTACACCGGCACCAGCCGCAGCGCGGCGATCCTCACGCTCGACCGCAGCGCCACCGACCCGCTGCTTGTGGCGGGCCTCTCCGAGGCCTCCAGGGGGCTGGACGTCAACGCCCTCGGTGTGATCATCGACCGGGCCTTCGGCGCCACCGCCACCGAGCTGGCCGCCAATGGCCAGCTCTGGTACGACAAGGACGCCGCTGTGGCAACGGCTCAGGTCGATGCCGAGGACGCGTCGGTCGTCTTCCTGCTCGACGAGATGCCGCCTGCGGCCATCTCGCTGGTCGCCGAGGCCGGCGAGGTCATGCCCCAGAAGTCGACCTACTTCAACCCCAAGGCTCCCACCGGCCTGGCACTCAGCCCGTTCGAGTGGTAGCCCGCAGGGGACGGGAAGAGAGGAGAGACGACACCAGGATGGATCCAGACCTTCCCAAGGGAGCCGCAGCGGTCGCCGGCAACGGACGAAGCAGTGCGGCAACGCGAGAGCTGACCGGCCGGCCGGCCGGCAAGCCGGTGCGCAAGGACGAGATCGTCCTCGAAGAGCGCGGCCTGTACGTGGAGTCGTGGCTGCCCGAGCGCCGCTCGCGTCGCCGACCGCTCTACTACCTCCATGGCGAGCTGGGCGGCTCCTGGCTGTGGGAGCGCTACCTGCGCTACTTCGCCCAGCGTGGCTGGGAGGGGCACGCGCTCAACCTGCGCGCCCACTTCTGGTCCCAGACCGCGGACATCGAAGAGCTCAGCTTCGACACCTATCTCGAGGACGCCATCGCCGGCTATGAGGCGCTCGAGCGGCCGGCCGTGGTGGTCGGTCACGGCCTGGGCGGACTGCTCGCGATGAAGGTGGCCGAGGGCAGCGAGGTCGACGCGGTCGTCCTCATCAGCCCGGCGCTGCCGGCACCCGTCCGGCCGGTGCCACCGCCGCACGTGGTGCGTCTCGTGCCGGCCACGTACCAGGCAGAGCTCATCGACTGGGCCGGCAGCCACGAGCATGTGCAGCGCCAGAACCAGGACCTCACCCTCGCCGACGTGCGCCGTATCCAGCACCTCATCGGCGCTGAGAGCGGAGCTGCTCGCCGCCAGATGCTCGCCGGCGTCTTCGTCGATCGCGACAAGCTGCCGGACGTGCCCATGTTGGTCATCGGCGCAGGGCTCGACCGTCAGTTCGCAGAGGCCGACAGCGCCCGCCTCGCCGAATGGCTCGGTGCCGAGTACCAGCCCTTCGGCGCGCATTCGCACTACGGCGCCGTTCTGGGTGAGCAGGGCTTCGACCAGGTGGCCGACACCATCCGTTCCTTCCTGGAGCACCACCGCATCTAGGCGCTGTGGACAGACTCAGGAAAGGATTGCTACCATCCGCGGGACAAGCCGCATTCGTCTAGAGGCCTAGGACACCGCCCTCTCAAGGCGGAGATCACCGGTTCGAATCCGGTATGCGGTACCAGATCATCCCTACGCCCCCGGACCGCGCCCCGGGGGCGTCTTTCTATTCTCGAGCAGAGAGAGATCGTCAAGTGGAAGCCGACATGCGCCGCCGCTACCTGATCCTCGCCGAAGGCCAGTTCGGAGAGCCCGGCTCCAAGACCGCCATGGGCGTCATCAAGTACGGCCCCGATCCGGTCGTGGCGGTGCTCGATTCCACCCGCGCCGGGCGTGACGTCAGCGAGTGGCTCGGCGAGGAGCACGCGGCCCCGGTCGTGGCCACCCTGGCCGAGGCGCTGCCGTTCGAACCCACCGCGCTGCTCATCGGTACCGCGCCCCAGGGCGGCCGGATCCCCCCGGCGTGGCGCGCGGTCATCGCCGACGCCATCGTCCATGGATTGGACATCGTCAGCGGCCTCCACGAGTTCGTCTCCGACGACCCCGAGTTCGCCTCGCTCGCGGCCACGCACGGGGTCGAGCTCGTCGATCACCGTCGTCCGCCCGAGCGGCACGAGGTAGCCAACGGCCGGCAGCACGCACCGGGCAAGCGAGTGATCCTGACGGTGGGCACCGATTGCGCCATCGGCAAGATGACCGTGGCCCTCGAGCTGCGGCGAGCTGCGCAGGAGGCCGGACTCTCGGCTGTCTTCGTGCCCACCGGGCAGACGGGCATCATGATCGAAGGCTGGGGGGTCTCGGTCGACCGCGTCATCAGCGACTTCATCAACGGCACCGCCGAATGGCTCGTCGAGCAGGCCGAGGAGATGGGCGACTGGATCTTCATCGAGGGCCAGGGCTCCATCGACCATCCGGCCTACTCGGCGGTCACGCTGGGCCTGGTCCACGGCACCACGCCTCACGCCATGGTGCTCGTCCACCAGCCCGGCCGTAGCGGCCACTTCGGCTGGGAGCAGGCCACCGGTGCGGCGGCGCCCACGCTCTCGC
Organism: uncultured Chloroflexia bacterium; assembly: GCA_963731995.1. GTDB lineage: Bacteria > Chloroflexota > Limnocylindria > Limnocylindrales > CSP1-4 > JAFMJV01. The sequence goes on along the minus strand of CAVSXV010000001.1, from coordinate 201,494 downwards.
TGGCCGACAACATCAGGCTCTACGAGTCGGTGGCCAACGCGGTCGCGCCCAGCAGGGTGGCGGCGATCGCCCTCAATACCTCCCTGCTCTCGGAGGATGAAGCGCGCGCCGAGATCGAGCGCGTGGCGATCGCGACCGGCCTGCCCACTGACGATCCGTATCGCTTCGGCCCGGGACGGCTCTTCGCCGGCCTGCGCGCCAACCTGGAGGGGAGCGCCTAGATGAGCTTCACGTTCGACACCGAGGTCCTGCATCTCCGGTTCCGTGATCCCTTCCGGATCGCCCGCACAGAGGACAGCGAGTCCAGCCAGACGGTGCTCACGTTCCTCGAGCAGGACGGCGCCACCGGTCTGGGCGAGTGCTTCCCGGTGCCCTACTACGGTGAGACCGTCGAGACCACCACGGTCGTCCTGCCGCGCCTCATCGCCGCCCTCGAGGAGCTGGGTCCGCTGCCCGCCGACCGTCCTGCGGTCCTGGCCTGGCTGGAGCGCTCCGCGGAGCTCATGACCGACGCTCTCGGCAACCACGGCGGTGCCAAGATGGGCGTGGACACGGCCCTCCACGACCTCGCGGCGAAGGCGTTGGGCCTGCCCATCTGGCAGCTCATCGGCACGTCTGACGAGCTGCCGCCCACCGACTACTCGCTGGGCCTCGACGACCCGCACACCGTGGCCGAGCGAGCCAGGCGGGTGGCCCACTTCCCGGCACTCAAGATCAAGGTCGGTGGAGCGGCGGACATCGAGACGCTCGAAGCGGTGCGCGCGGTGTTCAGCGGTCCGCTCCGGGTCGATGCCAACACCGCTTGGCAACCCCAGCAGGCGGCAGCGCTCATCCCTGAGCTGGCTCGGCTCGGCGTGGAGCTCGTGGAGCAGCCGTTCAAGGCGCGCATGCTGCCAGAGCTGCGCTGGCTCCGGGAGCGATCGAGCCTGCCCATCATGGCCGATGAATCGGCTGTCTTCGTCGAGGACTTGCCCATGCTCGAGGGCGTCGTCGATGGCGTCGTGGTCAAGCTCGCCAAGTGTGGGGGCATCGGCCCGGCGCTGCGTCAGATCCGCCTCGCACGGGAGCTGGGCATGAAGGTCATGCTCGGATGCATGGTCGAGTCCAGTGTCGGCGTGGCCGCTGCCGCGATGGTCGCGAGCGAGGTCGACTGGCTGGATCTCGATGGCAGCCTGCTCCTCGCCGAAGATCCCTTCGGCGGCCTCGAGCTGGACCAGGGATGCCGCTGGCAGCTGTCGTCCGAGCCCGGCCTGGGGGTGCATCGCAAGCCGATGGCCTGACCGCCCCGATACCGGTACAAGGGGCTGTGGACAAGGTCGTGGACAACTTCGTGGAAGAGCCGCTAGCGCTGTCCTGAACCAGCGACGTATCATCGACCGAGTCGTCCGGGGGGAGTGCCCCGAATGGCGCAAGAGAGGGAACGCCCAGGGGTCTGCGGACATCCCCTACGGGCGATGCGCAACGTCGCGCCACGGCATCTCGTTGCGGCGTGAGACTTGTATCTGATTCAGGGTGGGTTCGTTTCGACGTGCCTGCAGAAGGTGGGAGAGGGTGTCGAAAGAACGGCTGGGCAACGTGCTGTCCAACACGAACGACGAACACCAGGTGAACGCAGGGGCGGTCGCGATCGGGGTGGACGTGACCCCAGGCGCTGATACGGGCGACCCCGACGCTGAAGCCGAGGCGTTCATCCGTTTCTGCTATCGCCGTCGCTCGGTCAAGTGGCCCGAGCTCTACGACGAGATGTGTGCTGTGGCCGCGCGCGAGGCCTACCGCGGCATGGACTACGAACAGCTGCAGCGGCTCGGCATCGGGTTTGCCCTGGCCTCGCTGCCACGCCTCGCCGAGCTGGCCGCCAGGGTCATCGCCCAGGAGCGCGACCCGAAACCGATCGCGGCCGTCGCCTAGGTCGCTGCCCCGCCGTCCTCGGCATCGTCGGCCGGGACTGCGAGCTCCATCGAGATCATCCCGCCAAAGCCGACCCAGCGTTCCTTGTGGCGAAACGACTGGACCTTGGTGACCCTGTAGCCGAGGCGGGCGTAGAGCGCTTGTGCGCGCGGGTTGGTGTCGATCACGTCGAGGCGCATGAAAGGCTTGCGCTGCTCGCGGGCGACCGTCACCGCCTCGTCGAGCAGGCGCGTCCCGATCCCGAGCCCACGAGCTTCGGGCGCCACGGCGATACCGTCCACGTAGAGCTCGTCCGGCTTGGGCCGGTGATCGGACAGGCGCATGCCCCACACCGCCCACGTCGCGCCGACCCAGCCGAGCAGGTCGCGGTACGGGCGTGGGTCCCACGAGCGACCCATGAGCCCGCCGGCATATTCGCCATCCTTCGCGCTCAGACCGGCCATGCCCAGGAGGGCATCGCCGCGCCGGGCGATGAGCGCGTGACCGGCGTCGTAGCTGCGGCGCATGAACTCACGTCGTTTCTGGGCATCCCGCACGGCCATGCGCATCTTGCTGCCGAAGGCTTCCTCGAAGATCTCTACGGCCTGGTCGCGCAGCTCGTCGGGCAGACCGCGTTCGATGACGATGCCGTCGTCGCTCATGTCCACAGCCTAGCGGTGGCAGGCCCGGTCGAAGCGACCGATGGCCCTAGTCGGTCGCCCCGAACCGATGCACCCTCGAGCCATGAAGACCGCTCGCTCCATCCAGAATCTTCCTGCGCCCCGGACTGACAGCGGCATGGCCCTCGAGGCTGCGCTCGCCGCGCGGCAGACGGTCCGTGAGTTCGAGCCCATGCCGCTGACCCTCGACGAGGTCGGTCAGCTGCTCTGGGCTGCCCAAGGCGTGACACACGGCGAGGGCAAGCGCACGGCGCCTTCGGCCAGCGGGCTGAAGGCACTCGAAACCTATGCCATCACCGAGCACGGTATCTCGCGGTACCTGCCGGACGAGCACGCCCTGCAGCCGCTGCACGATGGCGACGTCCGGCCAGCCCTCCAGGAGGCGACGGGCGGCCAGCCGTTCGTGGACGCGGCTCCGCTGGTCATCGTGTTCTCGATCGTGCCCGGCCGCATCTCCGAACGCCACGGTCAAGAGCGAGGCGTCCGCTACTCGGACTTCGAGGCCGGCCATGCCGGCCAGAACCTGCTGTTACAAGCGGTCGCCCTGGGCCTCGGCGGTGTGCCCCTCGGTTCCTTCGACGACGCCGCGGTCTGCCGACTCCTCGAGCTGCCTGACGGAGAGAAGCCGCGCTACCTGTTCGTGCTGGGTCGTCCCGCCTAGGCGCGGATCTGGCGGCGGGCCAGCTCGGCCTCGATCGCCCGCTCTGCCTCGACGTACAGGTCGATCTGCATGCGCAGCTCGTTGGCCTCGGGACGGTACAGGTGGACCTGACTCTGGAGGATGTAGCTCAGGCGCCGCGACGTCATGCGCACGTGGTCGAGGTTTCTCATCAGGACCAGCGGATCCATCGAGGCGAGGTCGTCGGGGTGGTACATCGGCTGCTGCATCGCGCCCGAGTATAGCGACGCGGTCGGGGGCCTGACGCCTTGCCGCCGACCGCTCGGGTGGCTCGGGAGCCGATGGGCGGTGTGGTGTGGACTGCGGCCGTACCAGTCGCTCCCGAGGCCGTACCTACGGTGGGGAGCCGGTCCGACCGTCCTGGCCCCACCATGGGTGCAGACCCATCCCAGACAGCGGACCACGAAGGACAGCGATGACCGCCCAGCCGATGCCCCAGCCAGCACCAGCGCCGATCGTCGAGTTGCCCGGGACCAGGACGGGTCCCGAGACCGATCGGGAGGTACCCGACTACATCGTCGGGCCGCGAGGATCGAGTGAACCCGACCCACGTATCCGGGTGCTGCTCGTCGAAGAGCTCGAGCAGGTCGTCTCGCACGTGAGCCAGATGGTGGCTCCGGACGAGGGCGTGCGACTTGCCGGGACCGCCGCCGACGGCCGTGCAGCACTGGAGCGTGTGGCTGCCGACCAGCCCGACGTCGTCATCATCGACGTCCTGATGCAGGGGGAGGTCAGCGGACTGCAGGTGGCTCGCCGGCTGCGCGAGACCGGCACCCACACGCCCATCCTCTTCCTCACGGTGGCAGACCGGCCCCTGACGCTCACGCACGACCTGGGCCTCGCCGACGTGCTGACGCTGCCGTTCGACGGCCACGAGCTGCTGGCTGCGGTCCGGAACCTGCACGAAGCCCATCGCGGACCGATCGCCCGGCCGCCGAACGGTACCGTCGCGGTCTTCTCGGCGGCCGGCGGCGTGGGCAAGACCATCATCGCGCACAACCTCGCGGTCGCCCTCAAGCTCGAGCTGGGCGCGCGAGTCGCGCTCTTCGAGGGAGACCAGGCCCACGGCGATATGCGCCTGCATCTCGGCGCACCCCTCGAGGCTCCGTCGCTGATGCAGCTGCCGACCGGGCACGCCACCGACGCAGACCTGGTACCGCTGCTGTGGCAGGAGCCCGCGGGCGTCGATGTGCTGCTGGCCCCGCCCCGGATGGAACAGGCCGAGCTCATCATGCTCGCCGACATCCGGCGCTCCATGGGCATGCTCGGGCGTTCGCACGATGTGCTCGTGGTCGACACCCCGACCGTCATGGACGACACTACCCTGGCCATCCTCGACGACGCCGACGTGGTCATCGCGGTCAACGACGCCCATCGAGCCTCGTTGCTCAAGACCGAGCGCTGCTACGCGGTCCTGAGCGCTGCCGAGTTCCCGATGGGCAAGGTCATCCGCGTCGCCAACCACGCCCGAGGCGCCAGTGGTTTCGACGCGGGTGCAGCGCCCCATGCCCAGCCCGAGGCTGTGCTGCCGTTCGACCCCCAGCTGGCCGCCGACGAGCTGGCCGGGCGCGCCATCGCCAGCGCCCATCCGGACGCCCAGTTCGCGCGCGGCATCAGCGGTTTGGCCCGGCTCGTGGCCACGCGCCTGGTGGGCCAGGAGCCCCGGGCCGCCGTCCGCGCCGCCTGATCCACCCCTGCCCAAGCCGGGGCGGTTGGCGCTCCCTGGCGCCGGGTACGCCACAATGCCCCCTGTCGACGCAGCAGGGAGCACCACAGCTCATGAAGAACGGCTTTCCAGCCATCGCCGACTACGCCTTCCTGAGTGACTGCCACTCGCTCGCGCTCGTCGCCCGCGACGGATCGATCGAATGGGCGGTCTTCCACCGTTTCGACGGGCGACCGGCGTTCGCGAGGATGCTCGATCGCGACCTCGGAGGCTACTTCCGCGTGGCCCCCACCGCCGCGGAGGTCGAGTTCTCGCGCCGCTACCTGCCGGGCACCAATGTCCTCGAGACGACCTTCACCACCGCCGAGGGCGTGGTCACGCTCACCGACTTCATGCCGGTCGAGCCCGACCCGGACGAGATCGGCAGGGCGCATCGCCTCGGAGCGCGCCACTCGCTCATCCGCATCCTGCGCGGTGTGGCCGGCAGCGTCGAGGTCGCCCTCGAGTTCCGACCACGCTTCGAGTACGGGATGACGACGCCCTACATCACCGAGCTCGCCGAGGACCTGGTCGTGGCCACGGGCAGCGCCGATGCCCTCCTGCTCCAGAGCGAGATCGGCCCGCTGCCCCGCGACGGCCGAGGGGGCGTGGACGCATCTGCCGTGATCGGGCCCGGCGATGAGCGGGTGATGGCCATCACCTGGTCCACACCCAGTGGGCTGCAGACCGGTCGCATCACCCATGCCGAGGCTCTCGCCGAGCTCGACTCGACGGCGCGGTTCTGGGAGCGCTGGACCGCGCAGACGACATATGACGGGCCCTACCGGGCAGCGGTCGAGCGCAGCGCCCTTGCCATCAAGGGACTCACGGACGGGAAGACCGGAGCTGTCATCGCGGCGGCCACGACTTCGCTGCCCGAGACGATCGGCGGCATCCGCAACTGGGACTACCGCTACACCTGGATCCGCGACACGACGACCATGCTCACGGCGCTCACGCGTCTGGGGCACGGCTATGAGAGCCGCCGCTTCTCACAGTGGATCCGCAACACGGTCGCGGGGCGAGCCCAGGAGCTGCAGATCATGTACGGCATCGGTGGAGAGCGGATCCTGACCGAGACCGTGCTGCCGCACCTGTCGGGCTATCGCGACTCGAGTCCCGTTCGCATCGGCAACGCAGCCTGGGACCAGTCCCAGCACGACACCTATGGCTGGTTGCTTGCCTCGACCTGGTTCGACGCCACCCACGCCGGCATGGACGGCAGTCACGACGATCCGCACTTCGAGCGATTCCTCTCCGACGTGGTGGGCCTCGCCATCGACGAGTTCGACTCGGTCGACGAGGGTATCTGGGAGGTGCGCGGTGGCGCTCGCCACTTCCTGTTCTCCAAGCTGATGATGTGGCTGGCGGTCGACCTCGGTATCGGCCTCATCGAACGACACGACGGGTCGGCCGCGGTGCCTCCAGCCTGGCGCAACGCCCGCGACGAGATGCGGCGACGCATCGAGACCGAAGGCGTCGACCCCGCCCGAGGCGTCTTCACGCAGGCATTCGGTTCGACGGCGCTTGACGCGGCGGCCCTGCAGATCCCCAACATCGGGTTCCTGCCGGCGGACGACCCACGCGTCGTCGCCACCGTTGAGGCCATCGATCGGGAACTCGCCGTCAACGGGCACATCTATCGCTACCTCGGCGATGACGGACTCGAGGGCGATGAGGGCACCTTCGTCTTCTGCACCTTGTGGATGGTCAACGCACTCGCGAGGATCGGCCACATCGACCGTGCCCGCGAGCGCTTCGAGATGGTGCTCGCGCGGGCCAATGACCTGGGCCTGCTCGCCGAGGAGCTCGACCCCTATACCGGCGAGCAGCTGGGCAACTTCCCCCAGGCGTTCAGCCACGTCGGCGTCATCTCGGCCGCCCTCGTCATCGAGGCCGCCGAGCGAGGAGAGGTCGTCCCGCCGGTCTTCGGCCGGCCAGCCGATGCAGAATAGGCCGACAGCAAAGGGCGCCCAAGGCCGGCAGGAGGGAACGATGAGGGTCGCGATCATCTACGACACACATACCGGTACGACCGGCGGTGCTGCTGAGCAGATGGCCGAGGTGGTGCGTGCTGCCGGCCACGAGTGCGAGGTGGCCAACCTCTCCCACGCCAAGACCGCCCTCTCGGGTGCGAAGGCGGTCGTGCTGGGTGCCTGGACGGAGGGCTGGTTCGTCATCCGGCAGCACCCCTCGGAGCCGATGATGCGCTTCCTCGAGGACGCGACCTTCACCGGCAAGCCTGTGGCCGTCTTCGCTACCTACAAGCTGGCCGTCGGGTCCACCTTGCGCCAGCTGGCCACCGCGGCCGAGTCAGCCGGGGGCAAGGTCACCGGCATGTACAAGGTCAAGGGCCCCAACGTGCCCGAGGGGTTCGAGAGCTGGGTCCGGTCGCTCGACAGCGGCGCCGCTGTCTAGCGAATACCGGGGGGCGCCTTGGGGTCCAGGTCGCGGCGACGACAGCGCCCAGCCCAGGAGAATGCCGTCAGCCAGCTCACCAGAGAGCGCTATGCCGTGGTGGTGCTGCTCGTCTGCTCCATCGACGATGACGAACCCGCTGGGGCCCGCGCTGCCCAACCCGGCCGGCCAGCGCTCTTGCGAGACGATGGTGGAGCAGATCCGGCGGGCGGCTTCGCTTCAGAGCTAGCAAAGCGAACCCCCAAGACCCCTCCGTCACCGGAGGGGTCTTGCGCGGGTTGCGAGTCGGGGCGATGGCAGCGCCCTTGAGGACTAGAGGTCGACGTCGCCGGTCAGGCTGACCTTCACGCCAAGCGCGTCGAACATCGCGGCCTTGGCGGCAAGCGCCTTCTTGGCAGCGTCCATGTCGGGCGCGTACACGACCTGGATGTGGTTCGACCTGTGGCGCGCCATGAACTGGTCGCGCGTCACGCCCGGCATCACCAGGTGCATGATGGGCCAGTTGCTGCTGGTGGCATCCCAGCGGCGTTGCGTCTCCTCGTCAGGCAGCTCGATGGCCTCACCGAGGCCGATGTCCACGTTGAGCTCGCCGTCCATCAGGAAGACGCGGCTGTAGACCACCGGGCCGGGCTTGCTGACACCCTTGATGGTGCCGCCCCCGAGACGGAAGTACATCGGCGACTGGCGCTCGCTGACCACGCCCTCGTAGCCACCGCGCAGGTGGGACGGCGGGACCGAGCCGGAGATCTCCATGACCCACACGAAGTCGTCGCCGTAGGGATCGCCCCAGCGGACGTCATGCAGGCTGGTCGAGGGGTTGAGCCCCATGGCGGTCCAGACACGATTGGTGATGAGCGCATCGACGCCGGCGCCCCAGTCGACCTCGTTGAAGTGGGGCAGGGGCTGGCCCGGGTAGAGCTCGCGGCCGTCCTCGGCAAACGCAGGCGGGCGATCGATCTCGTTGAGCAGGCCCTCGGCGAGGTCCGAAGCCGGCACCAGGTCCTTGAGGCCCTGCTGGTACTGGATGCCGATGCCCGCGCAGCCGAAGTCGTCAGCGATGCGCAGCGCGGCGATGTACATCTTGCACTGGCTGATCACCTGGTCCTTGGTCAGCTCGGTTTCCCAGTCCGCACCGAAGTCGAAGGTGACACCGCGGTCGACGAGCCACTCGAAGACCGCCTCGGCCTCCTCGTCGGTGACCGTGGTCATGCGGTAGTAGAGGGCCGACTGGCTGAGGCGCTCCTTGAAGATGCCCAGGGGGTTGATGTACTCGTCATCGAAGATGGCGTTGTACATGCCCATGCAGCCTTCGTCGAAGATGCCCATGATGGCGCCCTTCTGCTGCATCTCGGCAGCGAGGGCCCGGCCAAGGGCGGCTTCCTCAGCGGGAAGGGCAGTGGGGTCGAGCGCGCGCACGTGGCTGGTGTCGTGACTGGTGATGGTGCCCGTGGTGGCCCATTCCTGCAGCGCCTTGCGAGCCCATTCGTCGGAGAAGTCCTCGCTCCAGATGGTCGAGTACTCCATGCCGGCCTTGGTCATCGAGGCGTTGAGGTTCAGCAGGCCCACGAGGCCGGGCCACTGGCCGCTCCAGTTGGCCGCGGTGAGGATGGGGCCACGCATCGTCTTGAGGCCGGAGAGGACGTGGTGGCTGTACTCCCAGACCGCCTCCGCGATGATGATCGGCGTGTCTGGGTGCAGGCCCGCGAACACGTCCATGCCCATGCGCTGGTTCCAGATGAAGCCGTGCTCCACCCCGGCGTCGTACTCGTGGCCCCGCCGGACCGTCCAGCCGATCTCGGCAAGCACATCGGCGATCTGCTGCTCCAGCACCTGCTGTGCCGGCCAGCCCATCACGTTGGCGGTGTGGCGCAGGTCGCCGCTGGTGACAAGGACGACCTCGTTCGGCTTGGGCGGTGCCGGCTCGACCAGGGTCGGGACCTTGTATTCGGTAGCCATTTGCTTTCGTCTCCCTTCGAATCAGACTCGTTCTGGCATTGTGCGCCCTTATGGGAACGTTAGCAGTGCCGAATTGCCGGGTTGGGTGGGTTCCACATGGACCGCTCGTCGAGGGCCTATCGTTGGCCCATGGTTTGGCAGGTTCGTCGAGCACACGCGTCTGATATGGAGGCGGTCGCGGAGATCGTCAACGAGCACATCGCTTCTGGGTGGGCGCATTTCGGCGACCGACCCCTCGCGGCGTCCGAGTGGGTGGCTGACTGGGAGGCATATCACGAGCGATACCCCTGGCTGGTGGCCCAGCAGGACCTGGAGATCGGCGGGCTGGCCTACGGCAAGACCTTCAACATGCGTGCGGCCTACGACTGGACCGCGGAGGTTTCGATCTACCTTCGCGATGGGCTTCAGGGGCAGGGTCTCGGGTCGCTGCTGTACGGGCGGCTGATCCCGACACTCGATGCGCAGGGCTATCGCTGCCTGGTCGCCGGCATCACCACACCCAACGCGGGCTCGGTTCGGCTGCATGAGCGCTTCGGGTTCGAGCACCTGGGAACGCTCGAGCGGGTCGGCTACAAGCTGGGTGCCTGGCGCGACGTGGGCTCGTGGCAGCGCTTGGTGGGGCCCATGGACGACACCGAGCCGGCGCCGGTGCGACCGGTCAGCGAGGTCTGGCCGGGGGCCTGACTGCCCGGGCCGATCATCGCAGGCCCCAAGGTGCGGTATCGTGGCGCGCATGCCCGACTACACCATCCGGTTGGCCGAACCGGCTGACCTTGAACAGTTCGCCGAGATCGTCAACCACTACATCGAGACGACGGCCATCAACTTCCATGATCGCCCGCAGTCCGAGGAGGACTGGGAGGCGACATGGGAGGTGCTCCACGAGCGCTATCCCTTCGTATCGGCAGAGCAGGACGGGGTGCTTGGCGGCATCGCCTATGCCTCGCCGTGGAAGCTTCGCGGCGCCTACGACTGGGCCTGCGAGGTGACCGTCTACGTTCGCCCCGGGCACGAGCGCCAGGGTCTTGGCAAGGCCCTCTCGCAGCGGATGCTGGAGATCCTCGAGAAGCAGGGCTATCGCGCCATCGTGGCCGTCATCGCGCTGCCCAACGATGCCAGCGTGGCGCTGCACCAGGCGCTGGGCTACGAACACGTGGGCACGCTCAAGAGCCTGGGCTACAAGCAGGACGCCTGGCGTGACGTCAGCTTCTGGGAGCTACAGCTCGGCGAGCAGGGCACTCCGCCGACCGAGGTCAAGCCGGTCAGCGAAGTCGTCTAGACCAACGAGACCCGGGCCGACCGCAACAGCCGACCCGGGATCGCTGGAGCGAGGCGCCGGACTACTCCGCGGGGACGCTCTCGCAGATCTCGTTGGTCCCGTCGTCGATGGGCGTCGCGTCGTCAGCGACCCAGAGGTTCTCGCCGTTATCGCAAGAGACGTTGCCGGTCAGCACCGGAGACGACCCCCCTGCGATAGCGATGCCACGCCCGCTGGCGCCGGTGACCTCGTTGCCGTCGAGCTCCATCGGGCCTTGGGCGACGATGATGATGCCGGAGCGGCCACCGTCGACGGTGTTCCCAGTGACCACACCGGCAACACCACGGAGGCTCATGCCGGTCCCGTTGTCGATCAGGGAGTTGTCCTCGATCGTGCCCGACGCCCCGCTCCAGGCGATGCCAGTCCCGTTGTCGGAGAGTGTGTTGCCGACGATCTGCGGCGAACCACCCGCCGTGACTTCGATCCCGTTGGCGGCGCCGACGATGGTGTTGTTCCGGACCCAGGGCTCGAAGCCCACCGCACCGGCGTTCTGCCCGATCCGGATCCCGACCCCGCCGGGGTCCGTGATGCGGTTGTCTTCGATGACGATGGCTCCGGGACCGGACTGGCCGATGGCTCGGTTGATGGTGCTGCTGATGTCGTTGCCGCGCACGACGGTTTCGGGCCCCGGCTCCGACAGGAAGATGTGAGGTCCGCCCTCGAGATGATTGCCCTCGATGACCGGGCTGGCCATGCCGAACACGGCGATGGGACCGCCGTCGATGACGGTGTTGTCAGCCAGGCGAGCGGTTGATCCGGCATTGGCTACGATCGAGCTCCCGCCGTAGCTGAGCCCGCGCTCGCCGAACGCCCAGCCGACATCGTCGAAGACATTGCCCTCGACGGTTGGTGAACCACCGGTGACGACGACGAGCGACCGCTCGCCCCGGAATGTCAACCCGGAGAGGCTGCCAGAGCTCTCGGACAGCAGGGCCGCATAGGGCTCACCCCGAGCCTGGTCGTACGTGGTCGCGGAGGGCCCGTCCTCGGGCGCCACCAGGATGATCGCGGCGACATCGCCGTCACCACGAACGATGACGTCCTTTTCGATCTCGACGGCCTCGGTGTACGTGCCGGGCCGGACCAGGATGGTGTCGCCATCGTCCGCTACCGCGACGGCCTCGGTGATGGTCGCGTAGGTGCCCGATCCATCCTGGGCCACGATGATCTCGCCATCCGAGGCGAGCAGTCGTTGGCCGGCCACGCCAGCAGTGACCAAGGCCACGGCCAGCAGGAGAGTGGTGGCGAGGATGGCGGCGACTCGGGCAGTCGGTGACCCGACAGCGAGGCTGTTGTTCGATCGCATCGAGGGCTCCTTGATGAGCGCGAGCCAACGCGGGTACCGACGCGAGCGGCTGGCGTTGTACTCGAACGTCTGGAGCAGGTGGTTCGGCGGCAGCATCGGGGCGTTCTCGCCCAAGGTGGCCCGGATCTCGTGCTCGAGCATGCGGTCTTCGTTCATGCTGCGCCCTCCCCAGCCTGCGTTGGCACGGCCACGGTCTCTTCGCGAACCGTGCGACGGAGGGCCGTGAGGCCGTGGTGGAGCCGGGACTTGGCGGTTCCGACGGGGATGTCGAGGATCTCCGCTGTCTTGGGCAGCGTGAGGTCGAGGTAGTAGTGGACGACCATCACGGCGCGCTGGTCGATGGGCAGCCGGCCGATGGCCTCGAAGAGCTGTTCGCGATCACCGATCCACTCGGCTGGGTCGGCCTTGCCTGGCGTTGCCCGATCAGGTGCCTCGCGCACTTCGACCGTGACGCGGCGTTTCTCCTTCTTGGCCGCCTTGTAGCAAGCGTGCACCGTGATGCGGTGGATCCAGGCCTCGAAGGCGTCGGGATCGCGCAGCGCGTGGATTGACTTCCACCCGTGCAGGAGCGCTTCCTGGACCGCGTCCTCGGCGCGATGCGGATCGCGCAGGATCAGGGTGGCGACGGCATACAGCCGGGTGAGAGAGCCTCGCGCCAAGTCGGAGAACGCCTCGAGGTCACCCGACCGCGCGCGTTCGACGAGCTCTCGCTGCATGACGCCACCTGTGTCGCGCGGCCCCTCTGGCCGCTCTCACCAACTATGAGTTTGGCACTGCACAAAATGGTTCTGTCGTTCTGCGCGAGTGTGCTGTCTCTGGCCCGGTATCAGCCTGCGCACCGCCTGTTCGACCAGCTCTCGCTGCATCGAGGTCACCGTTGCGGCGCGGGGTTCTCCCGCGCTCATGAACAGTAGGGGAGCGAGGCAACCGGTTCTTATCCCGCAACAGAGCGAAACCCGGGCCGACGGTGGGGTCGACCCGGGTATGGGAGACCGACAGGGCGCCTATTCAGCCTGGGCGTCCTCGCAGATCTGGTTGGTGCCATCGTCCTCGGGCATGGCGCCATCCACGACGAACAGGTTCTCCCCGTTGCCGCACGAGGTGTTGCCTGAGAGGACCGGCGAGGCTGCGCGCAGGACCACGATGCCGCGCGCTTCGACGCCCTCCACCGTGTTGTCACGCACGACGGGCGAGCCTCCGCCGACGATGATGCCGGCCTTGCCGCCGCTGACGGTGTTCTGTTCGACGAGGCCGCCATCGCCGCCCGACCAGCTGATAGCGATGCGGTTGTCCGCAAGGCTATTGCCGCTGATGGTGGGCTCACTGGATCCGTACACGCTGACACCAACCCCCGCGCCGCTGATGGTGTTGTCAAGCACGGCAGGAGACCCGTCGCCGATGGTGAGACCGTCCTCGCCGGGGTTGGTGATGGTGTTGCCCTCGATCGTCGGCGATGCCGGATCACCGACGTAGATGGCTTGGGCCAGCGAACCGTCGATGGTGTTGCCGCGAATGACTGCGCCATCACCGTAGCCACCCCAGATATACGGGCCGCCGCGGAGGGTGTTGGCCTCGATCAACGGCTCCGAAAGGTCGAAGACGCCGATGGGGCCACCATCGGTGATGGTGATGCCGCGCACGGTCGCTGTGGACCCGCCGGTGATGACCATCGAGTTCCCGGTGCTACCGCTGCCGAGTTCATGGGCCCGACCGACACCGTCAACGTGCAGACCCGACAGGACCGGAGATCCGCCGCTGGCGATGACTGTTGCGCCGGCACCCCGGAGGGTGAACCCCGAGAGCGTGGCTTCGGTGTCCAGGAGCAGGAGAGCGTAAGGCTCCCGGTCCCAGTCGCCACCCGAATTGCTGATGTCCGAGGTCGGCCCGTCGTCGGGGGCGGTGACCACGATCTCGTCGACAGCCCCATCGCCGGTCAGGGCGATGTCCGCTTCGACCGTGACCGCCTCGACATAGGTTCCCGGACGGATGACGATCTCGTCGCCGTCCACAGCGGCGACGACCGCCTCGGCGATGGTCGTGTAGTCGCCGCTGCCGTCCTGGGCCACGACGATGGGATCGTCGGCCGCGAGCAATCGCTGAGCGCCGGCTCCGGCAGCGGCGAGCGCCAGGGCCAGCAGCATGGTCGCGGCCATGATGGCCACGACCCGCACGGTCGGCGAGCCGACCGCGAGATGGGAGTTCGTTCGCATGGGGGGCTCCTTGAGGTACGCGAGCCACTCCGGCAGCCGCCGTGTCCCCCCGGCGCGCGCGATGGTTTCGGTGATGGCGGACTCGGGCGGCATGCCCGTGCCCACGGAGGCGAGCTGATCGGCGACGAGGCGCTCGAAGTCGGTCTGTTCGTTCATGGCGCTCGCCTCGTGATCAGGTCGGGATCGGCCTCGCCCGGCCCGCGCATGGATGCGCGCAGCGCCTCGAGGCCACGGTGGAGGCGGGACGCGGCGGTCCCGTAGGGGATGTCGAGGATGTCCGCGATCTCCTTCATCGGGAGGTCGAGGTAGTAGTGCAAGACCAGCACGGCCCGCTTCTCGATGTCGATCGCGCTTAGCTGGCTCACGACCCAGTCCCGTTCGGCGAGCTCTGCCGAATGGTCCCGAGTCAGCGCTGTCCCGGCATCGAGCTTCACGTGCTGCTCGACCTCGGTACGGCGTTTGTCCTTCTTCGCGACCTTGTAGCAGGCGCGAACGGTGAGCCGACGTAGCCAGGCGTCCCACGCGTCGGGGTCTCGGAGCGAACGTACGTGCTTCCAGGCCAGCACGAGCGCGTCCTGGACCGCGTCCTGGGCGCGATCCCCGTCACGAAGGATGAGGTTGGCGACGCCATACAGCCGCGGGAAGGCCGCTCTCACCAACTGTGAGTAGGCGTCCAGATCGCCGTCCCTGGCCGCGATGACCAAGTCTCGCTGCATCCGCGTCACCACTTGTGGCGCCGGGCTTCTCCCCGCGCTCTCACACCTTAGAGCCGGCTGGTAGCGTCTACCTATCCCAGTTCTCGAAGAAACGGCTGGTCGACACGAACGAACGGGGGAGGGCATGGCCTACACCTACGCAGTCCTCGGAGGGGGACGACAGGGAACCGCTGCGGCCTATGACATGGCCAGGTGGGGCGACGCCGAGCGGGTGCTCATCGCCGATCTCAGCGCCGGGACGGCCCAGGCCTCGTCAAGTCGAGTCAACGACCTCATCGGCCGCCAGATCGCTGAGCCGGTGCAGTTGGATATCACTGATCATCGCGCCCTCGTCGACTTCCTGACCCCTGTCGACTCATTCCTGTCAGCTGTGCCCTACTGGAACAACCCCGGCATCACCGGCGCCGCCATCGAAGCGAGGGCTTGCATGACCGACCTCGGCGGCAAGACCGACCTCGTGCTCGAGCAGCTCAAGCGCAGCGAGGAGGCGAAGGCTGCCGGCATCGCGGTCATCCCCGACTGCGGACAGGTCCCGGGCATGGGCACCAGCCTCACGGTCTACGCCATGAGCCTGCTCGACGAGACCGACGAGATCCTGATGTGGGATGGCGGCAACCCGCTTCATCCGGTGCCCCCGTTCAACTACACGCTCACCTTCAACATCGCCGGGCTCACCAACGAGTACTACGGCGTGGCCCACTTCATCCGCGACGGCGAGCGCGTCGAGGTCCCGACCTTCCTGTCCGAGGACTACGAGACCGTCGACTTTGGAGGCGACATCGGACTGATGGAGGCCTTCGTGGCCGGCGGCGGCACCAGCACCATGCCCTGGACGTTCGAGGGCAAGCTCAAGACGCTCTGGAACAAGACGCTGCGCTGGCCGGGCCATTTCGCTGAGTGGCGGGCCTACACCATCGCCGGCTTGCTCGAGGAGGAGCCGATCGAGGTGGGCGGCCAGTCGGTCGTGCCGCGCGATCTCCTGCACGCGGTCCTTGATCCCAGGATCCGTGCCCAGCCCGGCGACCCCGACCTCGTCATCGTCCGCATCATCGCCAAGGGTCGCAAGAACGGACAGGAGGCGGCGGTCAAGGTCGAGCTCATCGATCGGTTCGATCTCGTGACCGGCTTCACGGCCATGGAGCGGACCACCGGCTGGGATGGTGCGCTCAAGGCCATCATGAACGCCCAGGGCCGTACACCTCGCGGTGTCCATCCAGCCGAGCTGGCGGTGTCAGGCCCGGACTACGCGGCCGAGCTCCGCAAGCGCGGCTTCGATCTCACCGAGGAATACCTCGGTTAGCATCTCGGGCCGATAGACTGCGAAGCCATGAGAGCGATCGTCCGAGAGCGTTACGGCGGATCGGAGGTGCTCGACCTCCGCGAGGTCGACGTACCCACTCCGGCCCCCACGGAAGTGCTGGTCCGCGTGCGTGCCTCCTCGGTGAACATGGCCGATGTCGACTACCTGCTCGGCCGTCCATGGATGACGCGCATGGCCACCGGACTGCGAGAGCCGCGGGCGAAGATCCCCGGCATCGATATGGCCGGCGAGGTTGAGTCGGTGGGCCCCGATACGTCGCGCTTCAAGCCCGGCGACCGCGTCTACGGCGACCTCTTCGACGTCGGCTCAGGCGCCTGGGCCGAGTACGTAACGGTCCCGGAGACGGCGCTCACGCCCATCCCCGACGGCGTGCCTTTCGCGCTGGCCGGCGTGACGCCGTCCGCCGGAATCTTCGGCCTCCAGGGTGTACGCGACAAGCGGCCGGTCTCGCCCGGCGACCGCGTCCTGGTCAACGGAGCCTCGGGCAACGTGGGCCCGTTCGCGGTGCAGATCGCCAAGTCGTTCGGCGCGGAGGTGACCGGTGTCTGCCGCACCGAGAAGATGGCTGCCGTCCGCGAGATCGGTGCTGACCACGTCATCGACCACACCGCTGAGGACTACCGCGCCAGCGACGAGCGCTTCGACCTCATCGTGGACATCGCCGGTCGCGGTGGCGTCATCGGCCTGCGCCGTTCGATCGAGCCCGGTGGCGGCTACGTCGTCGTCGGCGCGAACGCCCGTGGCTATCTCGAAGGCACGCTGCTGGCGCCGCTCGTCGGTCTCGCCACCGGCCGCAAGATGGGCCTGCTGATGTGGCGCGTCAACGACGTGGACGACATGGCTGAGCTGGCCCGGATGCTCGCCGACGGCCGCGTCCGGCCCCACGTCGACGCGACCTACCCGCTCGACGAGGTGCCGCAGGCGCTGGAGCGTGTCCAGGCCGGTGATTTCGTCGGCAAGGTCGCGATCTCGATCTAGCGCGGACCTCCGGCAGCGGTTCCCTCGGGCGTTGACGCGGTTGTCGTGGCGATGGGCAGGGCGGCGCGCACCATCGTGGGGCCGCCCGGCGGGCTGACCACCCCGAGCGTGCCGTCGATGGTGGCGACGCGGTCGCGCAGACCGGCCAGTCCGCCGCCATCCTCGAGCGAGGCTCCACCCCGGCCGTTGTCCCAGACCTCGACGAAGAGCCGGCTCGTGTCGCGCCAGAAGATGACGTCGGCCCGCGTGGCCCGGCTGTGCTTGGCCACGTTCGTGAGCGCCTCGGTGGCCACGAAATAGCCGGCCCGCTCGACTGCCGGGCTGAAACGAGCCTCGCCCACGCGCACCGAGTCGATGAAGGTCGGGATCTGACTCTTGGCCGCGATCGAGGCCACGGCCGCGACCAGGCCCCGGTCGATGAGGATCGACGGGGCGGTGCCGCGCACCAGGTCGCGTAGCTCGGCGAGGGCCAGGCGGGACTGCTCGCGGGCATCGGCCACCAGCCGCTTGGCACCTTCGGGGTCGCTGTCGATCTTCTCCTCGGCGCGACCGAGGTCCAGGGCCAGCATCACCAGCCGTTGCTGGGCACCGTCGTGGAGGTCGCGCTCGATGCGCCGCAGTTCAGAGGCCTCCAGCTCGACGGCCGCAGAGCGGGACTCGCGTAGCCGCTCGACATCGTGACGCAGGGCCTCGGATGGGTCGACGCAGAGCAGCGTCCCGGCGATCGCTCGCTGGACGGTCATCAGCCCACGGGTGACGAAGGCAGCGACGGGGATGAGCGCCAGGCCCATCACGCCCGTGATGATCGGCGCCACCGCCGGGACCGGCTGGCCCTCGAAGACCGGGTTCAAGACCAGGGTGAGGGTGGCGGCGCCGAGCCCGAGGACGATCGTCCACATGGTCACCATGAGCACGAACTCGAGGACCGCGAGCGGGAAGCCGATGAGCACATAGACGACGTCGCGCCAGCGGCTGAAGTCGAGGAACTGGCCTTCGACGTACTGCCGCAACCAGTCGCCGTACGGTGCCGATGGCGAGAACTGTAGGGGTCGGTAGGCGTGAGCTGCCATTGGCCGGTCGTCGACGACCTCCATCCGCCAGCGCTCAGCCCTCGCGATGTAGCGGGCCAGCTCGATGCCGGCACCGATGATGGGGATGCCCACGAGCACCACCAGCAGGCTGCCTCCGATGGACCAGATGATGAAGATGCCGCTGAAGCCCATCCCGAGCAGGAAGAGCCCGATGAGGATGGCCAGCCCGGAGCGCCACGTGGCCGGGTCGAGCGGCGAGAGCAGGAACGCGCGAACCGAGAGCGTCGGCGCCGAGTTCGGAGCGGCTGCCGGCGCACCCCCGCTGTCGTTCATCATCTCGACCCTACCACCTGCTGACACTTGGACCTCCGCCTCAGGCGGCCGTGGGGACGGCGGTCCGGGGCAGGCTCGCGACCCGCGCCATGGCGGGCACCATGCCATGGTCGGCGACGAGCCCGTCGCGCATGTGCACCACGCGATCGCAGGCGTCGCCGACCTCCGGGTCATGGGTCACCAGCAGCAGCGTTTGGCCGTGCTCGCGATTGAACCAGCGCATGAGATCGAGGACTTCCCTGGCCCGCGTGGAGTCGAGGTTGCCGGTGGGCTCGTCGGCCAGCACGAGCGAGGGCCGGTTGACCAGCGCCCGCGCGGTGGCGATGCGCTGCTGCTCGCCGCCTGACAGCTCGGCTGGGCGGTGCCCGGCGCGATCGGCCAGGCCCACCAGGCGCAGGACATGTTCGGCCGCGGCCTGGGCGTCGGTGCCCTTGACGCCGGCGTAGTCGCAGGCAAGCTTGATGTTCTCGAGCGCGGTCAGCGTGGGCACCAGGTTGAAGGACTGGAACACGAAACCCATGCGCTCGGCGCGGATCTTCGTCCGCTCCGACTCGCCGATGCGGGTCATGTCGCGACCTTCGAACCACAGCTCCGGTCGGGGGCCGTCGGCCATCTCGGGCGCGTGCAGCATGCCCAGGATGTGCATCAGCGTGGACTTGCCGGAGCCGGACGGTCCCATGATGGCCACCATCTCGCCTCGGGCGATGCTGATGTCCACCCCGCGCAGGGCCGGGACGGCCGCTCGCTTGCCGAGCTGGTAGGTCTTGCGGAGATCGCGTCCTTCGATGAGTGCGTCCGTGATCATGTCGGGGTCCTTTCGGCTGGTGTCGAACTGGGTGTGTGGGTCGTAGGCGAGCCGGGCGTCGGTCATTCGTAGCGGAGGGCAGCCACCGGGTCGAGGCGGGCCGCGTGCAGAGCCGGGATGAGGCCGGCGACAGCGCCCAGGACGGTCGAGAAGAGCACGGCCGTCACGGCGGTCGAGGGCGTGAGCATGAAGAGCATGAAGCCGGACTCTCGGCCGAGCTCGTTGCCCAGGATGGCGACCAGTGCGCCGAGGAGCAGGCCGAGGGCGCCACCCAGGAAGCCGATGAGTGCCGACTCGGCGACCAACTCTCCGACGATGCGGGTGCGGCTGCCGCCGATGGCGCGCTTGATGCCGATCTCACGAGTGCGCTCGGCCACGGACATGGCCATGGTGTTGATGACCGAAAGGCCGCCGACGGCGAGGCTGATGAGGGCGACGCCCACGAGGATGGCATTGAAGATGTCGGTGGCCGAGCCGATCTGCGCATCGAAGTCGGCGCCGGACATGACCTCCCAGGTGGGGTCGGTCGCGCGAAGCGTGTCCGCGAGCGCCTCGGGATCGACGCCGGGCTCGGGATAGATGGTCAGGCCACTGACGACCTGGCTGGGGTCGAGCTCATCGGCGAACATCGTGGGGATCACCTCCACGAACAGGTCCTGGCCGGCCGCCAGTGGTGTCATCGCGGAGCCGTCAGGCATGGTCAGGGTGGGCTGCAGGATGCCCACGACCTCGAAGTCATGGCCGCGGAGTTCGACGCTGTCTCCCACGTTCGCGTCGTAGCGGCGTGCGAGGTCGGAACCGAGGACGGTCACGCGGGAGCCCTCGTCTGCGGCAGTCAGCTCGCGGCCGGTGGCGACCGCGAGCTCGAAGGTCTCGAGGCCCTGGTCGGCACCTGCGACCTGGCTGTCGATGTACTCCATGCCCATGCCTCCGCCGGACATCTCGTCCTCGAGGGGCATGCTGACCGAGGGCACCGCCACCGCGACGCCATCGACGGCTTCGACGACCTCGGCAGTGCCGATGTCGAGCGGCTGGCCGAAGCCCATGCCGGATCCGCGTGCGGCCACGGTGACCTTGTCCGCGTAGAACGTGCTGCCGCCGTCGACGATGGAGTTGATCTTGTTGGCCATCGAGCCGAACACCACCAGGGCCCAGATGCCGATGGTGATGCCGAGGATGGTCAGCGTGGTGCGGAGCCTCCGGCGCTCCAGGTCGCGTAGCAGCTGCATCATTTCCCTCTTCTCCTTGTCGTGCTTTGTGGTGCTCCAACGGGGGTGCACCGGGGCGGGTGTTCGGGCAAGTACGAAGCTACGAGGGAAGTGGCCGCCGCCCAATCCGGACAGCGGGCGTCTTTGGCGCGGGTGGGCTGGTGTCCTCGCGGTGGGGCTAGCCCCACCATCGGCTGGAGGGCTTCGCCTTCGGCCCTCGGACTCGCGCGGGGTGGGGCATCATCGGGGCGTGGAACAGACTCAGCTGCGCGTCGCGATCGCCGAGGACTCCGTGCTGCTGCGCGAGGGGCTCGTGCGCCTCATCGAGGACGGCGTCGGGATCGTGGTGGCCGCCGTCGGGGATGGGCCCTCGCTGGTGGCTGCGGTGGTGGAGCATCGGCCGGACGTCTCGGTCGTGGATGTGCGCATGCCGCCGACCCAGCGCGATGAGGGATTGCGGGCGGCCATCGAGGCTCGCCGGCGCGTGCCGCGCTCGCCGATGCTGGTGCTGAGCCAGTACGTCGAGGCCCAGTACGCCACCGAGCTGCTGGCCGATGGTGCCGGCGGCGTGGGCTACCTGCTGAAGGACCGCGTGGCCGACGTGCGCGAGTTCAACGACGCCCTGCGGCGCGTGGCCGCCGGCGGCACGGCGCTCGACCCCGAAGTGGTGTCGCAGCTGATGGTCCAGCGCCGCCGCGACGACCGGCTATCAGAGCTGACGCCGCGCGAGCGGGAGGTGCTCGCGGCCATGGCCGAGGGGCGGACCAACGCCGGTATCGCGGAGCTGCTCTCGATCACCGAGGGCGCCGCTGAGAAGCACATCAGCAACATCTTCAGCAAGCTCGATCTGCCCGGTACCGTCGATGGCCATCGCCGGGTGCTGGCGGTACTCGCCTACCTCGACTCCGGCGGATAGGCTCCCGGCCCGTTGACGCCCCCGCCTTGCGCCAGTAGCATCCGCGGCCTGCTACCCAGAGGAGGAACGAGTGTCCCCGACTCGTAGGCTCAATGGTATCGCCGCGCTATCGGCGGGCGCACTTGCGAGCGTCGGGCTCTCGACTCCGCTCGCGGCCGCGGATGTCCCAGGGGACGAGCCCGGCATCCCGCCGACGGGCGAAGGCGTCCCCGAGGACCTCCTGATGGAGTGGGAGTCCGAGCGCGGCGTAGACCTGCCAGCGGACCTCTTCTACAAGCTCCAGGATGCGATCGCCGAGTCGCCGTCCGGCAGTGCGTTCAGCAAGTGGCAGTACCGGCCCGGGAGCGAGTCGTCCGAGCCGTCGCTCATCAGGTGGGACTACCCGGCCGGCGGATCGACCGCGGGCGACGCGTTCAACAAGATCGAGTACGGCCTCGATGATGCCGAGGGGCAGGCCGCCATCCGCGAGCTGGGCGACGCGTTCAACAAGATCGAGGACACTGCTGATGGCGCTCGCCCCGGGGACCTGTTCATCAAGTACGACGGCATCGACGGCGAGGCAGTGACAGCCGATCCGTTCATCAAGTGGGACTTGGAGTCGGCCGCTGAACCTGCGGCCGATGCCTTCATCAAGCTGGAGATCGCAGCCGACGACACCCCGGGTGGCGTCGCCTTCCTCAAGTACGAATACCACGCACTCGATCTCATCGAAGGCTCCCTCGTCGACCTGGCAGACACGACCTCGCTCGAAGGAGACCCGGACCAGCCCATCATCACCGCACTCGAGCAGGTCCGCGACCTGCGGGGCACCGGGGCGCGCATCAATCCCTTCGTCGATCGGGACAAAGCCATGAAGGCCCTGCCCCTGCCCAGGAAGCTGCCGGCCGACGCGGGCACCTACACCACGCCCAAGGCCGGCATCTGGCGGTCGGTGAACCTCCCTGGGACGGTGAGATGCGGGGGGCAGACGCAACGGATCGCTCGCACCGTCTCCGACAACGTCTCGCTGCAGCTCAAGGACGGCGGAATGCGCATCGTCGGTCGCGACCTGGGCGAGCGCGGCTCGAAGGTCGCGCTGCAGGCCGATCCGGACGTCAGTGGTCGGTACGTGGGCACCGTGGACCTCAAGGCTCCGGGCGGCCGAGTCGAGATGGACCTGACCATGCAGCTCATCACCGATGAGCACGTCGTGGGCAGTGCCGCGATCAGCGTGAAGGCCGCGGGCCAGCGCTGCAAGATCACGCGTGGCTTCGACATGACCTTCAAGGGCGAGTAGGCGCCCGAGCGACTGGATCGGCCGTTTTCTCCGAGTCCTGAGGCGGCGGGTGCCGGCGACGCTGTCGTGGCCGAGCTTGGCGCCGCGCTCAGGGATGTCGGCTTCACCGAGGATCGGCTGCGGGAAGTGATCGGCGCGCCCTCGTCGCGCACGACCCCCGTATCGATCACGGTCGCGCTCCGGCGGCTGGGTGATGACGCCCTGGCAGGTGCCATCCGCTTCTGGTACCTGGGCCTCGATCTCAGCGCGGCACAGGCCGAGACCCTGTTCGGCTCGCTGGCCTCGACCGACCTGGCGTTTGCCGGCCTCGTGGAGCTGGCCGAGGACCGGGTCGTCCCGTCCGTGCGCATCGCACCGATGGGCGAGTTGCTCGTGGCACACGATTTCGACCGTGGCGATCCGCTATCGGCTGACCATGTCCTCGGCGTCGGCGCCGCCACCCGGACGCTGGCCGCCCTCACGCCGCGAGGGCGGGTGGAGCGCACGCTGGACATCGGCACCGGGAACGGCATCCAGGCACTCCTCGCGGCCGGGCATTCCGACCTCGTGGTGGCGACGGACCTCAGCGAACGGGCGGCCATGATGGCGCGACTGAACGCAGTGCTCGGTGGCCGCTCCAACATCGAGGTCCGGGTCGGGGATGGCTTCGAGCCGGTGGCTGGGGAACACTTCGACCTGGTCGTGTCGAACCCGCCCTTCGTGGTCTCGCCCGACCGCACCCTGACCTTCCGGGACTCGGCCGCGGAGGGGGACCAGATGTCCCGCTCCACCGTCCGCGGTGCGGCGGAGCATCTACGCGGTGGCGGCACGGCCTGCGTCCTGGCCAACTGGATGGTCAGGTCAAGAGACTCCGAGCTGGCGGCTCCCGCAGGTTGGGTCGCCGATCTCGACTGCGACAGCCTCATCCTCCATCACGAGACACTCGACCCGGTCTCCTATGCCGAGCGGTGGACGTTCGCATCCGCCCATGGCGGCCCGGAGTCCTTCTCCGAGACGCTTGACCGCTGGCTGCGCTACTACAACGAGGTGGGCGTCGTCGGTATCGCATCGGGTGCCATCATCCTGCGCAAGACCTGTGAACGAGCCCGGTTCCGCGTCCTGCGCATGGCGGGGCGTCCCGCGGACGGCGGAGCGCATGTCGAGCGCATCCTCTCGGCTATCGGCCATTTCAGCGGCCCCGACGATGCGGCCCTCGCTGCGGCACGCCTGCGGCTGGCAGAGCCGCACGACCTCAGGCAACACGTGGTCTTCGAGGGTGGCGCATACCGCGCGAGGGAGGCCACCCTGCGCCTGCGGCGATCGGCCGGCGTCGAGGTGCACGTTCCGGCCGATCTGCTGGAGGCGCTCTTCCTCGTCGACGGCGAGCGCTCGCTCGGCGGGCTCCTCGATGAGGTGGCCACCGCGCGTGGCGCGTCGCCGGCGTCCCTCCGCGTCCATGCCCTGCCCGTCTTCCTGCGCCTGTACGAGTGCGGCTATCTCGAGTCGGACGAGCAACGCTGACCTCCCACCAAGACTGAACGCCCCGGTCGTCTTCGGCCGAGGCGTTCGGGTGCGTGGCGCTCGATAGGGCTAGGCGGGATGTGGGTGCGGGCAGACCGGACAGTACGTGACGTCACTCCTGGCCCGGGCTACGAAGACGATGTTGAGGTCGCCGACGTTCGCTCGCAGCCCCCGAGTAGCGCCCTGCAGGCCGACCTTCCTCAGGTCATGGCCATGGACGACCATCTCGGGCTGGTCGCGCGTCAGCTCCGGTTCGACGCTGATCACTGATCTCGACTTGATGGGTGCTTGGATGATCACGGGATGACTCCCCGGTTAGTAATACGATGACCTGACCATGGTCCCCGCGGGGGTCGACCGGAACCCGTTCGATAGTCCTTCGCTTGGGTAGTCCCATGCTTCCCACGGGACCACACCGGACTACCCGAGGCCTACCGGCCCAAGCCCATCTGAGCCGCGAGGACCCGCGCATCGCGCTGTAGGCCAACCAGCGTGGCCGAGGTCTGATCGTGCTGCCAGAGGCTGCCGATGACGGAGAGGCCCGGTACCTCGGTGAGGCCCTGATGCTGACGCACGAACCCCATCTCGTCGGTGATCGGCGGCTCGATCCAGGCGTAGTCCTGCACGTAGCCGCTCGTCCAGATGACAGTCGAGATGCCGACCGCATCGAGGTCGAGCACGTCGAGAAGACCCGGCTCGTAGTCGGTGATGAGCGGCGGATCGGCCGGTGGTGCCTCGATGCCCGCTGCGGCGATGAAGGCGTCGATCGGCCCCTGGAAGCGCTCCCCGAAGAACCGGTCAGCAGCTGCCAGCGCCACGGGGAGGTCGGGGCCCAGATGGATGCGGGTGCCTTCGATGCCCTGCAGCCGTCCGAGGAGCACAGCGCCGTCGCGACCGATCCGCCGCAGGTCCGTCTCGTGGCCACCGCCGTGGCCCGACAGCTGGGGTGTGGCGCCGAGCCGTCCGCGGGGGTCCGGCAACTGGTCCGCCGTCGGCAGCGAGACGCCGACCCGTTCGCCATCCTCGGCCATGCGCCAGAGCCAATAGAAGATGTCACGGCCGCGATAGCGGCGCGGCACCCGGCCGGCCGAACCGACGCACAGGAAGACCTCTCGGCCTGCACCCAGCAACTCCTCGGCGAGTTGGACCCCGGTCTGGCCGGAGCCCACGAGCAGGACGCCACCGGGCGGCAGGTCGGCCGTGTTGGAGTAGTGATGCGCGTGGAGGCTCAGGATCCGCGACGGGAGGTCGGCTGCCATGGCCGGGACTCGAGGTGTGTGGAACCCACCAGTGGCGACGATGACCGACGCCGCGCCGACCCTCCCCTGGGTGGTCTCGATCTCGAACCCGCCATCTACGGCTCCCAGTCGCTCGACACCCGCGTCGAGCACGACCGGGGCAGCGATGGTCCCGGCGTAGCCGGCCACCCGGGCGATGATCTCGCCGCGGGGCATGAAGGCATCACGATCGTCGCCGTCATAGGAGTCGCCGGGGAACGAGGTCGTCCAGTTGGGACCGACCAACCGGAATGCGTCCCAGCGGTCCTGCCAGCCGCCGCCGAGTGCCGAGCGTCGTTCGAGCAGCACGTGCTCGCGACCCGCTTGCTGCAGGTGCCAGCTCATCGTGAGTCCGGCCTGCCCGGCGCCGACGATGACGGTCTCGACCCGGGAGGGCAGTGCGATCGCCAAGTCGATAGTCTACTCGCTGCCAGGACGCACCTGCCAGGACGCACCTGCCAGGACGCACCTGCCAGCGCGCTCCCTGCGATCGACCCTGCGTCACCAGCGTGCCATCTGCGCAGCCGGATCGTTCGTCGCGCATCTCACCGGCGTTCGAGAGCGGAACGCAGCGTCGGGACTGCCTGCCGTACGGCCGATCCCAGCTGGTCCAGTCGTGCGTCGGCTCTGCTCCGGCAGGCCCGAACTTGCCACTCGGGTATGGCGAGACCGGATACGCGGCCGCATGATCGGCGACGTACCGGGGCTACCTACGCGACGCCCATGGCCGAACGACCGACTTCGTGCATAGACTGTCTCGTCGCGCCCCCGTAGCTCAGTGGACTGGAGCAGCCGCCTTCTAGCAGTCCAGGCGTGGGCGGCGTGCTACCCCTCGTGAAGGCCCGACCGGCGAGGCGGTTGTAAGTCGCTCACTTCGAACTCCGAATGAGCACCAGCAAGAAGCCCGGGCCGACGACGGTCAGCCCGGGCATCTATGGAGATGGTCCGCGCTACTGCGGTAGTTCTTCCGCGCAGAGTTCCTCGTCGCTGGGCGCGTCCTCGCCGAAGCCGACGAC
Organism: uncultured Chloroflexia bacterium; assembly: GCA_963731995.1. Lineage (GTDB taxonomy): Bacteria > Chloroflexota > Limnocylindria > Limnocylindrales > CSP1-4 > JAFMJV01. Next base: position 174,958 of record CAVSXV010000001.1, on the reverse strand, counting down.
GTTCTGGTCGTTGTCACAGATGATGTTGCCGGTCAAGTCCGGCACTTCGGGGGTTGTGCTGACCCGTAGCCCGATGCCGTTTCCGGTGACCGTGTTGCCGATGAGCTCAGCGAAGCTGCCGCCGAGGTACGCGCAGATCCCCACATCGTTCTCGGAAACGCGATTGTCTCGCACGGTCGGCCGGGTTTCGGCGTCGCCCGCTTCGATCCCGCAGCCGCTATTTGTCGAGCCACTGATGCCGTTGTCCTCTACCAGCGGAGCGGACCCGCCGTGGGCCCAGATCCCTGTTGCCACGTTGCCATGGATCCACGGGTCGGTGCCGATGCCGTTCGCTCGGATGACCCACGTGCTGACGTTGTCCACGATCTCCGGAGTCGAGCCGCCGTCGACCCACAGGAACGAATCGGTGGTGTTGTGGCGGATGACTCCAGCGCCCCCATCCATGAGTACGAAGCCACCCGAGCGGGCCCCCGAGGGCTCGAGGTTCGCTACGACGTCGTGGATGGTCGGGCTGCCTCCGATGACCACGAACGCGGTGCCGTCGGACTTGGTGGGGTCCACCACGGTGAGATTGCCCACCGTCGCATTCGTCTTATCGAGGAAGAAGGCATATCGAGTGGAGGAGCCGAAGATCGTGGCATCGGTCGGCCCATCCTCGGGGATCTCGACCACGATCTCCTCGGGCCCTCCATCGCCGGTGATGGTGATGTCCTTGTCTACGGTGATGCTCTCGATGTAGGTACCCGGCTTGACGAGGATCTCGTCGCCGTCCATGGCCATGGCCACGGCCTCGGTGATGGTCTCGACAGTGCCGTTGCCGGACTGGTCGACGACGATCGGACCGTCAGCCCCGAAGATCTGGGCACCGGCGATGCCGGCGCTGACGACAAGCATCGTCGCCAGGATGGTCGCGACGACGATGGCCGCCACTCGGGCCATCGGCGAACCGACCGCCAGTCGTGAGTTGGTACGCATGGGGGGCTCCTTGATGAGCGCGAGCCATTCGGGACGCTGCCGCGAGTGGCCCGCGCGTGTGAAGAGTTCGTCGTAGAAGGCGTCCGAGGGCCGTGGGATGACCTCGTTCGCGATGTGCCCGGCCACGGTACGTTCGAAGTCGACGTGATCGTTCATGACGAGCGCTCCGATGCCAGGTCGGTCTCGGCGGTGGGTGAGACACGCATCGATCGACGCATCTGTTCCAGGCCGCGGTGAAGTCGGGATGTCACCGTCCCGTACGGGATAGCGAGGATCTCGGCCACCTCCGACAGGGAGAGATCGAGGTAGTAGTGCAAGGCAAGGACCGTGCGTCGATCGAGATCGAGCCGTCCCAGCTCGGCCAGGACCCATTCACGCTCAGCGACGTCGGCCGATGCATCAGGGGTACGAGCGATAGCGGGGTCGGGCGTCACGTGCAGCTCGACCGAGGATCGCTTGCGCTCCTTGCCGGCCGCCTTGTAGCAGGCGTTCACCGTGAGCCTCCGAAGCCAGGCGTCCCAGGCATCGGGGTCTCGTAGTGCACGGATATCCCGCCACGCGAGGAGGAGCGCATCCTGGAGGGCATCCTCGGCGCGATGCGCATCGCGGAGGATGAGATAGGCGACACCCGTGAGCCTCGGCGCTGATGCCTTCACCAGTTGTGCGAAGGCATCGAGGTCGCCGGCTTTGGCCTGTTCGACGAGGTCTCGCTGCAAGAGGGCGTCACCGTTGCGGCGCGAGACATCTGCCCGCGCTCTTACAGACTATGGTCCGCTCGAAGCGCCAACCCTTCCCGGAATCGAGCGAAGTCTCGCGAAGCGCGACGCGTAGGCCTAGCGACCACGAGACATGTGGTTTCGCAGGGAGGGTCTGGTAGACCAACCCCATCCTGTGGCGACGGCCTCCGCGACCTCCAGCGTGCGGCTCACCGGTTCCAATCGGGAATGGTCGCTCTGCCAGCAGCGCGCTATAGCCGTCCTTAGGTGGCCGATGGCCGAATGCCTTGATCCGTGCGTAAACTGAGCGACTAACGCGCCCCCGTAGCTCAGTGGACTAGAGCAGCCGCCTTCTAAGCGGCCGGTCGCAGGTTCGAATCCTGCCGGGGGCGCCACCGCCATGCCTCCAAGCAGGCTCCGGGCAGGCATCATGCTCGTGGCCGCTAAGGGAGGAACGCCATCGCTTCAGACACCGACCCACTTGGGCCTCGCCGAAGGTCGTTCCTCGACGCTCGCCAAGCGTCCAGCCTTCAGCGCTACGACGTTGAGATCTCATCCGGATACGACCGTGACTGGGGTGAGACCTCGCCGCTCCATGACCGCTTCCTCGCGCGGCTGTTGGAGCTGACCCGCGACGCCGGGACCGTGTTCGACGGCGAGGGCCAAGCACCCAGGGGTGGGTTACCACTTCTACCCGTCAAGGGCGGAGGTCCTTGGCTGGCTGATACAGGTAGGGCTCGACATGCTGGAGGAGGCCCAAGACGACGACTACTGGCACGTACTCCTGCGACGCCGATGACGCCGATCCGTCGGGGTGGCCTCGCGAACATCGCATGCGCTCCTGGATCGGTGTCGCACTAGGGATCGCGGCGGGATTGCTCTATCTGTACGTGGGCTTCCCCAAGACGGGCACCGACTCCCACTACCTGTTCGCGCAGGCGTTCCTCGACGGCCGCCTGTACATCGAAGGCAGCTACTCCTGGCTGGAGCTGGTGCCGCGGGCCGAGGGAGGCTGGTACACGCCGTTCCCTCCGCTGCTGAGCACGGCGCTCATCCCCTTCGCGGCAGCCGGTATCGAGGTCGACACGAACGTCATCGCCGCTGTCATGGGCGGCGTCTCGGTCGCGCTGGTGTGGGCCATGCTCGGCCGGCTCGAGGTCGCGGATCGTCCACGGTTGGCGCTGACCATCGCCTGGGGCGTCGGCTCGGAGTTGTTGTGGGTGGCGGGAGAGGGCGGGCAGCACCTCGCGCCGCAGGTGACCGCCGCCGCACTCCTGCTGGCCTCCCTGACCCTCGGCATCGGTCGGCGATGGCCCTTGCTGGCAGGCCTGCTGCTCGGTCTGGGGGCTCTCGCACGGCTGCCGGTCGGCTTGGCATTGCCGCTCCTCCTGTGGCTGTATCGGCCGACCGAGCGCTCAGTGGCGCGGGTTGGGGCGGCAACCATGGGCCCAGCTGCTCGCTGGTCTGCTGGTCCCGGCGCTGCTCGCGGGGGCCTACAACCGGGCCCGTTTCGGCAGCACCTTCGAGTTCGGTTACGGGCTCATCCGCAACGAACAGGGCGTGAGCGTACTCGACGAGCCGTGGTACGACCAAGGCATCGTCTCGCTGGCGTATCTGCCCAATGGCCTGCGCGAGATGCTGTTGCGGGGGCTCGAGTTCAGCGATGAGTTCCCGTGGGTCTCGGGCAGCATCATGGGCGCCTCGATCCTGCTGACGATGCCGATCCTGTGGTGGGTCTTCGAGGCGCGCGGCCGGTTGGCCGCGGCTGCTGCGGTCAGCGTGGTGCTGGTGATGTTGCCCAACCTGCTCCACGGCAATCCCGGCTTCGCCCAGCTGGGCTACCGCTACATCGTGGACGCGCTGCCCATCCTGTGGTTGCTGTTGGGCCTTGCCTTCCAGCGCTCGCTCCCGCGGGCTGCCACCGTCGCACTCGCGGCCGGCATCGCCATCAACCTGTGGCTCTCGGCCGTCTTCTGGGCTGAGGTCGTAACGTGAGCCGGTTGCAGGCCGACGGCGGCGCCAGGCGCGGTACGGTCGACTCGTGGTCGACGCCCTCCTGACCCACTAGGGTACGGAGGGCAAGAGCCGTGATCGAAAGGGGACAGCCGATGTCAGACGGACCCACGCCAGCACCGGGCACGAAGCCGCCGAGGATGCCACCCCGATGGTTCGTGCGTGCCGCCTGGAGCGTGCATCGCGCCTACTACCGGATCACCGGTGGCCGCCGGGGCCTGTGGAAGCCCAAGCCCGGCAAGTGGGGCGCGATGCGGCTGACCACCATCGGCCGCAAGTCCGGGGCCGAGCGGGTCGCGATCCTGGGCTACTACGAGGACGGCGCGAACCTCGTCACACTGGCCATGAACGGCTGGGGCAAGGGCGAGCCGGCGTGGTGGCTCAACCTCCAGGCCGATGCTGACGCCACCGTCGAGCTCAAGGACGGTGTTCGCCCGGTACGTGGCCGTGCGGCCGTGGGCGAGGAGCGGGATCGGTTGTGGGCCCGGTGGCGCGAGTTCGGAGACGACGTCGATGCCTACTCCGTACTGCGCCCGACCGAGACAGCTGTCGTCATCCTGGAGCCTCGGGAGGGCTGAAGCCTCGCCCGCGAGCGGCTACGCCGGGTCGCGGACGATCACCGTCTCACAGCCGGAGGCGCTGTCGGTGCTGCCGATGACCGCGCGGTCGTCGCCGCTGCCACAGTCCACGGTGTCCGGCGTGCCGTCAGCCCAGACGCGGACGATATCGTCACCCGCACCCGCGGCCACCGAGTCTCGACCGGCTCCGCCCTGGATGATGTCATCCCCGGCACCGCCGTTGATGGTGTCCGCTCCGGCCCCGCCACCGATGGTGTCCCGGCCCGGTCCGCCGTTGAGCGTGTCCGCTCCGGCGCCGCCGCGGATGACGTCGGCGCCTCGGCCACCGTCGATCGTGTCGCGGCCAGGCCCACCACCGAGGCGGTCGGCGCCCGCGTGACCCTTGAGGGACTCGTCGGCCCTGGTACCGCTGACCGAATCAGCGCCGGAAGTGCCGATGAAGGTCCCGTCCTGGCCGATGTCTCCACTGACTCGGAGCATGCTCGCAGGGGCGGCTGTCGCGCCTTCCAGCGGCAGGGCCAGCGGTGAGACCGACGGCGCGGTCCCGACAAGGGGAGTCGCCGACCCGGATGCGGTCGCGAGCGGCACGGCGACAGCGTCCGCGTCGGCGATCGGCGCTGCCGGTCCGTTGTGACCGCTGACGCCCACGCTCATCAGCAACAAGCCAGCTGCCACGGAGCCGACGGCCACGGTCCGCGGTGCCCGGTAGCCACGACTCGGCGAGACGATCCGGGTAAGGCGGTGCTCGAGCGAACGTGCCGCATCGATGCCGGTGGCCAGTGTCGGCGCCGCGCCTGCCGGGGCGGCCATGACTTCGACGACCGCGAGCAGGGTGCGCGCGTACGCGCGCGACTGGCCTTGCAGGTGTTCCAGCACCAGGGCATCGCAGGCATCCTCCTCGTCGCGGCGGAGGTTCCTTCGTGCCCACCAGACCACGGGGTTCCACCAGAAGACGACCGAGGCCAGCCACTCGAGCCAGCGGACGAGGTGGTCACGACGCTTGATGTGGGCCAGCTCGTGGGCCAGGATCCAGCGGAGCTGGGCATCGTCGACCTCGTGGCGCAACGCTTCCGGCAGAATCACGCGGACCCGACCGCCGCTCCACCAGGTCATCGGTGCGAGCCGTGCCGCCGAAAGGTGGACCGACGGGACCGTGCGCATCCCGAGCTCATGGGCCACCAGCCGCGTGGTCTGTTGCAGCTTCGGCGAGGCAGGCCGGCACGAAGTTCGGAGCAGCCGACCGAAGCGGACGATGCGACGAGTCGAGGCGACGAAGACCGCGAGGCTACCCGCGAGCCACACCGCGACCAGCAGGTTCGTCAGGTTCGCGGCCAGCCAGGAATCGGCCGCTGGCGCGCCAGCGGCGCCGGACCCGACCGCGGTGCTGGCGCCGACGGTTCCGACCGCCACGAACGCTGGGAGGGTCGGTACGGAGAGCATCAGTACCGGTGGCGTGATGGCGGCGATGAGGGTCAGCACCCACAAGCGGTGGGCGAGCGCCGGATCGCGTCCTCGGTGGTGGAGCGCGAAGGCAAGCAAGCCCACCGCGGCTGAGAGCAGCAGCTTGCTGAAGCCGAGCCCGACGAGCGCTTCGGTCACCCGAAGCCCTCGGGCTCTTCGTCGAGGATCCGGCGCAGCCGCTCGATCTCGGACCGGGTGATGCGCTTCTGTTCGACGAGGCGCGTGACGATCGGTGCCAGTGACCCGCCGGTCAGGCGGCCGGCCAGCAGCTCGAGCTGGTTGGTGGCGTACTCCTCGCGACTGACCGTGGCCGAGAAGAGGTGGACCGGCAGGTCCATGTCTCGCTCGACGTAGCCCTTGGCCTCGAGACGGCCGAGCAGTCGCTGTACGGTCCCGTGCTGGTTCTTCTGGTCCGCATACAGGCGCTCGCGGATGTGGCGGGCCGTGACCCGACCGTCACCCCAGAGCAGCTCCATGACCGCCAGCTCGGCGTTGGCCAGTGGTGGTCGCGGGGTCAAGACATCTTCGCGGTTCGACACGGACCGGATGGTACCCCATACGACGCTCAGTCGTACACATACGACAAAGTGTCGTGAAACTACGACAAGTTGTCGTATAGTGGCGGCGCAGTGAGGGCAGAGGACCCTCCAGGAGACAGAAGGAGACGACATGTCCCATTTCCGGAGCCTCGGCCCTACCGTCGCGCTGGTGGCCGCAGGGCTCGTGGCCCTTTCCTCGGTGGCCATCGCCCATGGAGGTCCGCACTTCGGGCCCAACAAGTTCGACAACCGGTGGGTGGGCACGCCAGAGGCAGACGCGCACACCGCTCCCGAGGGTAGCCGCGACCTGATCATCGGCCTCGCTGGGAACGATCGCCTCCAGGCCGGGGACCGGCGCGACGTGATCTACGGCAATCGCGGCAACGACGCCATCAACGGCGGGTCAGGTCGCGACCTCATCCGTGGTGGGTGGGGCGATGATCGGCTCGCGGGTGGCGACCAGGCTGACAGGATCCTTGGCGGCCCCGGCGCAGACAGCATCAACGGCCAGGCCGGTCATGACGTCATCGATGCGGGGCGGGGTGATGACCTCATCATCGCCGACGACGGTCGGGCTGACATCATCCGGTGTGGCCCCGGCAGCGATCGTGTCAGAGCGGATCAGCGCGATCGCGTCTCCCGCGACTGCGAGCACGTCGTTCGGGTCAGGACCGACCGGCCCTAGCGCGAGCCACCACGCCCCTCGAGGAGCGCCGAGTACCCCAGACTCGGCGTTCTTCGGTTCGGCCGAAAGGCCCGGGGGCCCGACGTCAAGGGGTCCGAAGGTCCGATTCGTTGCCCCCTCGCAACAGCGACGCACGGTTGGTGCGGAACGGGGTGGTTCGAGAGTGGTCCGTCCGGCCTTCGCAGCGTATGCTGCGCTCTTGCTGTTCCGGTCGTGCGGGACGAGAAGGACGGACCATGTCACTGCTACAACGAGTCGAGGCCGCCCGACGCGGCGATGCTGCCGGCCTGCCCGGCGCCGCAGAAGCCAGTGCGGTCGTGCCCACGGCACCGGCGTCATCCCAGCCGCAGGTCCAGCCGACGGCCCCGCGGCCGGTCTCTGCGCGCGAGGAGAACTTCCGCGCCATCCGCGCCAAGATCGGGGAAGCTGTCGCCGACCAGCTCTCCCACCGCATCGACCTCTCCGATCCGCAGGGCGTGCGCGCCCAGATGTCAGGCGAGCTGGACGCCTTCGTGGCCGACTACATCCGAGACAACGAGCTCAACCTTACCCGGGACGAGCGACAGCGCCTGGTCCAGGGCGTCATCGATGAGGTCGCCGGGTTCGGGCCCATCGAGCCGCTGCTATCGGACCCGACCATCACCGAGGTCATGGTCAACGGCCCCTATCAGGTCTACATCGAGCGTGCGGGTCGCATCGAGCGCACCAACGTCACCTTCCGTGACGACGAGCACGTACTCAACGTCATCGATCGGATCATCACGCCCCTCGGTCGTCACATCGATGAGACCAGCCCGCGAGTGGATGCCCGCCTCCCTGATGGTTCGCGCGTCAACGCCATCATCAAGCCGCTCAGCCTTGTGGGCCCGGTCATCACGGTCCGGAAGTTCGCGACCCGCTTCACGGTCGACGACCTCATCGAGTTCGGCACCGCCACGCCCGACATGTTCGACTTCCTCAAGGCCTGCGTGGAGGCTCGCCTCAACGTCTTCCTCAGCGGCGGTACCGGCTCGGGCAAGACGACGACGCTGAACGTGCTCTCCTCGTTCATCCCCGAGGAGGATCGGATCGTCACCGTCGAGGACGCCGCGGAGCTGCAGCTGAGCCAGAAGCACTTGATCACGCTCGAGGCACGCCCGGCCAACCTCGAGGGGACCGGTGAGATCACCATCCGCGACCTGCTGCGCAACGCCCTGCACATGCGGCCGGACCGCATCGTGGTGGGCGAGTGCCGTGCCGGCGAGGCTCTCGACATGATCCAGGCCATGACCACCGGCCATGAGGGCTCGCTCTCAACGGGTCATGCCAACACGCCGCCGGACATGCTGCGCCGGCTCGAGACGATGATCCTGATGACCGGCTACGAGCTCCCCATGCGGGCGATCCGTGAACAGATCGCCTCGGCAGTCGACCTCATCGTTCACACCGCGCGCCTGCGCGACGGCTCGCGCAAGATCGTCAGCATCACCGAGGTCTACGGCGTCGAGGATGACGACATCCTGACCCAGGAGATCTTCACCTTCGAGCAGACCGGCATGGTCAACGACAAGATCGAGGGCCGGCTCAAGCCCACGGGTGTCCGCCCCACGTTCATGCCCATGTTCGCGCTCAGGGGCGTCGAGCTGCCGCCCGACGAGTACGGCATCCCGCCACACGACCCAAACCGCATGGCCACCCGGGGCAAGGCCCGCTGGGGCATCCCACGCACGTCCGACGCGCCCACGCGCTCGGCCGCCGAGGTCGGAAAGGGCCGCGCGGTCAGCGCCGGCGGGATGGTCTACGTCTCAGCGATCGGTCCCATCAAGCCCGAGACCGGCGAGGTCGTCAGCGGCGATCTCAAGCTGCAGGCCCGTCAGTGCATGGAGAATCTGCAGGCCACGCTCAGGGAGCACGGCAGCTCGCTCGAGGAGATCGTGTGGGCCAACTGGTCACTGCGCGAAGCCGCCGAGTTCGACGCCTTCTACGAGGAGTGGCTGCGCTGGTTCCCGGATGAGGCGCCGGTGGGACAAGGGACGCTGATGCCCTTGTCGCAGCGCCGCGCGGGGTTCCGCGTGTCCATCGGCGTCATCGCCTCGACGCAAGCGACACCGCAGGTGGAGGCCGCCACGCCGGCCCGCATCCCGGCCGTCATCCCGGTCCAGCGATCGGGCGATGCGACCGTGCCGGCATCTCCAGAGCAGGAGCCGGTCGGGGTAGTCTCCGGACAAGCCACAGCGGCCGAGTAGCACCAGCCACACGTTCTTGCCACGCAGCTCCGGGCCGTGGCGGCGCTCTGCGTCGTGTCGGGCCGATCCTCCCCGGCTGGCTGCGACCGCCCACGGCGTGGACGTGGTGGCCCTGCTGTGGCTGCCTGTCGGCTGAACAGGGCAGATTCGGGCCAGTAGGCACGTTCTCGCAGGTACAACGCACGGCGCGGCTGGTAGCGTTACCGGTATGATGCCCGCTACAGCCTGCATACCTAGTCGGCGCAAGGGAAGCTGACAGCAGAGCTGAGAGGAATTCGAAGGAGGAATATGAAGACACGTGCAATCGCGCTGACTTCAGCGATCGCCCTGGCAGCCGTCATGGCCGCACCGGTAGTCGCACAGGATGAGATGGCCGGCCCCGAGCCGTTCGCTGACGACGCAGAGATCTACGTCCCCATCGTCTCGAAGGGCTTCCAGCACCAGTTCTGGCTGGCCGTCAAGGCCGGCGCCGAGGCCAAGGCCGAAGAGCTGAACATGGAAGTCAACTTCATCGGCCCCGAGAACGAGTCGCAGGTCGACAAGCAGATTGAGATGCTGCAGGCCGAGTACGACAAGAACCCGGATGCGGTCTGCTTCGCCGCTCTCGACAGCGTCGCCGCGCTCCCGCTCCTGGAGCAGATGCAGGCTGATGGCATCCCCGTCATCGCCTTCGACTCCGGCGTGGAAGGCGATATCCCCGTCACCACTGCCGCCACCGACAACGTCGCTGCAGCCGCGCTCGCGGCTGAGAAGATGGCTGAGATGGTCCCCGAGGGCGCCCAGGTCGGCGTCATCGTCCATGACCAGACCAGCCGCACCGGCATCGACCGCACCGAGGGCTTCATCGCCAAGGCTGAGGAGCTCGGCCTCCAGATCGTCGGCCCTGACTTCGGCGGTGGCGACCAGCTCAAGTCGACCGACCTGGCCAAGGCCATGATCCAGGGCAACCCGGACATCGCCGGCTTCTTCGGCGGCAACGAGGGTTCGGCGATCGGCGTCGTGAACGCGGTCAACGAGCTCGGCCGCGATGACATCACCGTCATCGGTTACGACTCCGGCATCATCCAGATCAACGCCATCAAGGACGGCTCCATGGCCGGCGCGGTCCAGCAGAACCCGGTCGGCATCGGCGCCAAGTGCGTCGAGGCGGCCGCGATGGCGCTCCAGGGCATGGAAGTGCCCGAGATGATCGACACCGGCTTCCTGTGGGCCGATGCCGAGACCATCGACGACGAAGACGTCATGGCGGTCCTGTACGAGTAGTACGGAGCACCTGAACTAGACGCTTGACGGGGCTGCAGCGGCTACGCGGCAGCCCCGTCGGCGTATCTCGAGCGAGGACCCCAATGTCGGACGAACTCCTGATCCGGATGCAGGGCATCGACAAGGCGTTCCCTGGCGTGCAGGCCCTGAAGGACGCCCAGTTCGATCTGCGACCCGGAGAGGTGCACGCGCTCGTCGGCGAGAACGGCGCCGGGAAGTCGACCCTCATGAAGGTCCTGACCGGCGTGTACCACAAGGACGCTGGCACCATCGAGGTGGACGGCCGTAAGGTGGAGGTGCCCAACCCGCGTGCTGGGCGTGACCTGGGAATCAGCATGATCCACCAGGAGCTGGCGTTGGCGAACCACCTGACGGTGGCGCAGAACGTCTACATGGGCCGCGAGCCGCGCGGCCGGCTCAGCTTCATGGTCGATGACAAGCAGCAGACCAAGCAGACCGAGGAGCTGGTGGAGCGGCTGGGTCTGAAGCTCGACCCCACCGCCAAGTGCGGTGACCTCAAGGTGGCCCAGCAGCAGATGGTGGAGATCGCCAAAGCGCTCTCGCTCGATGCCTCGGTGCTCATCATGGATGAGCCCACGGCTGCGCTGACCGACACCGAGATCGAGGAGCTCTTCCGCATCATCCGCTCGCTACGCGAGCAGGGGAAAGGCATCGTCCACATCAGCCACCGGCTCGAGGAGCTGCGGCAGATCTCCGACCGCGTGACCGTCATGCGCGACGGCCAGCACGTCGATACCGTCAACACCATGGACGTCTCGGTGGACGAGATCATCTCGATGATGGTCGGCCGCACGATCTTCGAGGAATCGCCGCACGTCCCCGAAGATGCCCGAGCAGCAGCCGTACGCGCTGGAGGTCCGGGGCCTCTCGCGCGGTCGCGCGGTGCAGGACATCACCTTCGGCCTGCGCAAGGGTGAGATCCTCGGCGTTGCCGGCCTCGTGGGCGCGGGCCGGACCGAGCTGGCCCGCCTCATCTTCGGGGCCGACCCGAAGGATGCCGGCGAGACCATCGTCAACGGCGAGACCGTCGAGATCGACAACCCCGCGCAGGCGGTGGAGATGGGCATCGCCTACCTGTCAGAGGACCGCAAGCGCTACGGGCTGACGCTCGGCCTGGACCTCGAGACGAACATCGCGCTGGCCTCGTTCGACAAGTTCCTCAAGTCGCTCGCGCGCGTCGACACGGGCAAGACGAAGACGGCCGCCGAGCAGCGCATCGAGGAGCTCGACATCAAGACGCCGGGCATCAGCCAGAAGGCGCGCAACCTCTCTGGCGGCAACCAGCAGAAGGTCGTCATCGCCAAGTGGCTGACAGCCGAGATGGACGTCCTCATCTTCGATGAACCCACGCGAGGTATCGACGTGGGCGCCAAGCAGGAGATCTACCACCTGCTCAATGAGCTCGCCGCCGAAGGCAAGGCGATCATCATGATCAGTTCGGAGCTGCCGGAGATCCTGCGCATGAGCCACCGCATCCTCGTCATGTGCGAGGGCCGGCTCACCGGAGAACTCACCGCCGAGGAGGCGGATCAGGAAAAGATCATGACCCTCGCTACGCAGCGCGAGTCGGTCGCCGAAGTCAAGGACCTGTCGAGGGCATAGATGCAGAACACAACGAGATCCGCGGGGGACATCTTCCGCTCCGACGCCGTCCAGCGCTTCCTGGCCCTCGGCGCGCTCATCGTCCTGATCGCCTTCTTCGCGGTCGCTTCAGAGCACTTCCTGAACTGGAGCAACTTCAAGGGTATCTTCCTCGCGACCTCGGTCACTGGCATCCTGGCCATGGGCGTGACGTTCGTCATCATCACCGCCGGCATCGACCTCTCGGTCGGCACGGTGATGACCTTCGCTGCGGTCATGACGGGCGTGTTCATCACCAACCTGGGCATCCCGTGGCCCATCGGTGTCGTGCTGGGCATCCTCTCGGGTGCGCTCATGGGCCTCGTCAACGGCACGCTCGTCGCGCGCTTCGGCCTGCCGCCGTTCATCGCCACCCTGGGCATGCTCAACATCGCCCGCGGCCTGGCACTGGTCATCTCCGAGCTGCGCCCGATCTACTTCCCCGACCAGCCCGGCTTCAACGAGTTCTTCATGGGCTCGATCATGGAAGACATGGGCGGGCCGGACCTGCCCAACCTCTTCTTCGTCTTCGTCATCGCCGCGGTCGTGACCTGGTTCATCCTGGGCAAGACCATCATCGGCCGCTACATCTTCGCCATCGGCAGCAACGAGGACGCAACTCGCCTGTCGGGTGTGCGCACGATGCGCTACAAGGCCTCCGCCTACGTCATCAGCGGCACCATGGCCGGTCTCGCAGGTGTGGTCCTGGCCGCTCGACTCAACTCCGCCCAGCCATCGACGGGCTTCGGCTATGAGCTTGAGGCCATCGCCGCGGCCGTCATCGGCGGCACATCGCTAGCCGGTGGTGAGGGCACCATCACGGGCACCATCATCGGCGCCTTCATCATCTGGGTGCTGACCAACGGCCTGCGTCTGATGGGCATTCCCCAGGAGTGGCAGATCACGATCACCGGCGTCATCGTCATCGGTGCGGTCTATCTCGACATCCTGAGGCGACGCCAGAACGGATGAACCACGCGCGGCAGGGCCGCGCCTCGCCAACGAGCTCCAGCCGCCCCGCTCCCTGTCGGCCCCGCTTGGCCGACGCCCCAGTCAGCATCGTCTCCGCCAGGGTCGGACGGTGAGCGCAGCGTTGGACGGCCAGGCCTCGCGGTCGCTCGGGCCCAACTACCACAAGCTCTGGTCGTCTTCGGCAGTCTCGAACCTGGCCGACGGCATCTTCGTGGTCGCCCTGCCGCTCATCGCTGTCCGACTGACGGACTCGCCGATGCTGGTGGCCGGGGTGTCGCTGGCGGGCCGGCTGCCGTGGCTCGTCTTCGTGCTCTTGGCCGGGGCCCTGGCCGACCGCCTCGATCGCCGTGTGACCATGCGCAACGTGCAGCTCGTGCGCGTCGGCGTGGTCGGGCTGATGGCGGCCTTGGCCTTCGCCGACGCACTCTCGCTGCCGGTGCTCTACGTGGCCGCCTTCGTCCTCGGGGTAGGGGAGACGCTCTTCGATACGGCGGCCCAGTCGATCATGCCCAACATCGTGGGACGGCCGCTGCTCAGCCGAGCCAACAGCCGGCTGTATGCGGTCGAGCTCACCATGAACGCCTTCGTCGGCCCGCCGCTCGGAGGAGTCCTGGTGGCGCTGTCGGTGCCGGTCGCGCTCGGCGGCAGCGCGATCGGCTACGGGCTTGCTGCGATCGGACTGGCGCTGATGGTCGGCTCCTTCAAGCCCGCGAGCGAGGCGCCACGTCGAGCCATCACGGCTGAGATCCGCGAAGGCTTCGGATTCCTCTGGAGCAGCCGTGTGCTTCGGCCCATGGCTGTCATGGTGGCCATCTGGATGACCGGCAATACCGCGGTCATCGCGGTCTTCGTGCTCTTCGCGGTCGCGCCCGGACCGATGGGCCTCTCTGAGCTCGGCTACGGCCTGCTCATCACGGCCATGGCGGTCGGCGGCATCATCGGCAGCGTCATAGAGGAGCGGATGGAGCGATGGTTTGGGCGCTCGAACCTGATGTTCCTGACCGTCGTCGTCGCCGGCTTGACGTACCTCGTACCAGTGATCACCGCAGCGCCGCTGGTCATCGCGATGGCGATGGTGGCGCAGGGCATGGTCTCCATGATGTGGAACATCGTCACGGTCTCGCTGCGCCAGCGCATGACGCCCGACCATCTGTTGGGCCGCGTGAACGCCACCTACCGCCTGTTCGCGTGGGGCTCGATGCCGGTCGGCGCCATCCTCGGCGGGCTCATGGCCGAGGCATTGGGACTGCGCTGGGTCTTCGTCCTGGCCGCGGTCACCAGCCTGGCCATGGTCTGGTTCCGGCGCTACCTGCGAGACTCCGACCTCGACGCCGCCGAAGGGGCGGTCGAGCATCCGGCCGTGGCCGCGACGCCCTAGTCAAGCTCCCAGGTGCGCGGCCGCTCCTGCGCCGCCCATTCGTCAGCGAGGATGCTCCGGCGCTGTGGGTAGCGGGTGGAACGGTGCCCGGAGGAGGGCTCTGGCGCGGTCTGGTGCGGTCGGGCAACAGGGTCCCCGTACCAGTGACCCAGACCAGAGTACGGGTTGTTCCGGAGGGGTTCGGACGCCACTATCCGTCCAACACCTCGATGGACCACACCCAACGGTCCGAGACCATCGGGGTGGCCCGGCCTCCAGTGGCGCCGAGCACCCGAGCACCCGAGCAACGTCCAGCAGCCCACTGAACGCGAGATAAGGAACGTTAGATGGCGTCCATGGCAGCGAACGACCTCGGCCCCATGCTCACGGCGAGTGAGGTTGCCGAGCTTCTTCATCTGCATGTCAACACGGTCAAGCGACTCGGCGACCGTGGTGAGTTGCCGTTCTATCGTGTCTGCAAGCGGGGGGATCGCCGCTTCCGCCTGGAAGACGTGATGGCTTTCCTGGCACGCAACCGCTAGGACCACGACCACCGGGATCGGCCACGGTCGATCCGTCGCCACTCCTGCGCCGCCGGACCTCGAGCACCGGCGGCGTCGGCATGTCCGGCGCGCGTAGCATTGAGACGATGCCCGGACCATCCCGACTCGACGAGGTCACCGCGCATCTGCGTGCGCCCGACCCTCGGACTGCCCTCTACCTCCTGGCCCAGCAAGTCGTGCCTGGCCAGACCGGCCCGGCCGACCACATCGTGGCCGTCGCCTTCGCAACGCACGACCTGGACCGGGCGCTCGCGGCGGCATCGCTGCCGTTCAGGCGCGTTGCCCGCGACCGCATCCTCGATGGGCATGTCGCTGCCGTCCGCTACGGGCCGGCTCAGCTGCTGCTGGAGCAGCCCGACGGCGAGGGTCGCCTGTGGGCATACCTCTCACGCTACGGCGAGGGCGTGGTGGCCCTGTACCTGGAGCGGGCGCGGTTCCTGCCCTCGTCGCGCGCCTCGCAGCGACCGCCGCGGCCGATCCGCACACCGTTCGGACGCCGAGGCTGGCTGCTGCCCCACGAATGGCCATGGGGACCCTTCGTCGTGGCCCTCGAGGAGGAGCGCTGACTGAGCGGAGCGACGCAAGTGCCCCGCGCCGGCTATCCCTCGCTGAGCACCTTCGCCTGTCCGACCCAGTCCTCACGTTTGATCTGTCCCGGGCTGGTGTTGACCGCGAGCCCGACCTCCGCGATATCGTCGTCGGTCCAGGCAGCGATCTGGGCGTAGCTGGTGATGCCGGAGGCCGCGAGCCTGGCAGCCTTGACCTTGCCCAGCCCCTTGATGACGGTCAGGTCATCGGGGCTATCGCTCCCGCTGGGCGCGCCGGCCGGAGCCGGGTCCGCAGCGGCGTCGTCCGCCCTGCCTTCGCTCGCTGGCGACGCGGCAGCAGTGACCGGAGGCCCCGCCTCCTTCTCGTCCTTTCGTCCGCGCACCCACCTCGCGGCACCGGCCGCACTGGCCGCCGCGGCGACCGCCGCCGCCAGCGCCGTGATCTTGCTCCTCATCGTGACCTCCTCGCCTCCCGTTCGATCAGTGTTCGCCCCAACGTTCGTCGTGGACGACCTCGTCGTAGCCCTTGCGTCCGCCGGCCTTGGGCGGCCGCTTCAGGTCATCGGGATCGGCTGGCCAGCCGAGCGCGATGATGTACTGGCATTCCTTGTCGTCAGGCAGCCCCAGCACGTCCGCTGCCAGATCGAAGTCACGCACCGTGATGGGGCACGAGCCGATGCCCATCTCCCACGCGGTGAGCATGATGTTCTGCGCCGCACGTCCCAGGTCCCATAGCACCGAGCGCGGGTAGTCAGGGTCCGGCTTGTCCACGATCAACGCGATGGCTGCGCCGGCACCCGGCAGATGCTTGGCGTAGATGGTCACGCCACCGAGACGTGCCAGCGAGGCTCGGTCGCGCACGGTCACGAAGTCCCAGAGCTGGACGTTCTTGGACGAGCCGGCCTTCCGCGCGCTGTCCGCGATGGCGCGGACCTCTGCATCGGTGAGTGGCTTCGGGGCGTACCGGCGGATGACCCGTAGCGTGCGGATAGCGGCGATCGTGTCCATGCCCCTGAGTCTATCGGGCGCAGGCCCCGGTAGCCGGGCACCCGCGGCGACAGATAGACTGCGCGTCATGCCCAGCAAACTGTCCTTCCCCGCGGTCATCGAGGTCGTGGTCGAGATCCCGGCCGGGAGTCGGAACAAGTACGAGTACGACGAGGAGGCCAAGGTCATCCGGCTCGACCGTGTGCTGTCATCCGCGGTCTTCTACAACTTCGACTACGGGTTCATCGAAGGTACGCGCGCCGACGACGGCGACCACACCGACGCGATGCTGCTCATCGACGAACCCACCTTCCCTGGTTGCCACGTGTGGGCACGGCCGGTCGGCGTGCTCAGGATGGCCGACGAGCAGGGCGTCGACTACAAGGTCCTGTGCGTCGCCCTCGCCGATCCGATGTACGCGCACCTCGAGGCGTTGCGCCAGGTCTCGCCGCACAAGCTGCGCGAGATCGAGCAGTTCTTCCACACCTACAAGAACCTCGAGGACAAGTCGGTCGAGATCGACGGCTGGGCCGGCGTGGCCGAGACGCTTGAGATCCTCCGTGTCGATCGCCAGCGCTGGCTCGAGGAGCAGCCCGCCGGGGTACCTGACGCCGAGGTGTAGGCATGGGCACGAAGTTCGAGCTGCTCGACGTCGGTGGGCGCGAGGTCAAGGTCAGCAACCCCGACAAGGTCTACTGGGCCGGACCCGGGTACACCAAGATGGACCTCGTGCGCTACTACCTCGCGGTGGCCGAGGGCGCGCTGCGTGGCGCCGGAGGACGACCGATGGCGCTGAAGCGTTTCGTCAACGGCGCGGCGGGCGAGTTCTTCTTCCAGAAGCGCGCCCCGGAGAAGCGACCGGAGTGGATCGATACGGTCTCACTATCGTTCCCGTCCGGCAGGACTGCGGAGGAGGTCGTGCTCCGTGATGCAGCGTCGCTGGCCTGGGTAGCGAACCTCGGCTGCCTCGACCTCAACCCGCATCCGGTCCGCGCCGAAGATCTCGACCATCCTGACGAGCTGCGTGTCGATCTGGACCCTGTGCCTGGCGTGCCCTGGGCTGACATCCGCACCGTCGCCCTCGTGGCCCAGGAGGCACTCGACGCGGTGGGGCTCGTGGGTTGGCCCAAGACCTCGGGTTCGCGCGGCATCCACATCAACGTGCGCATCGAGCCTCGCTGGACGTATCCCGAGGTGCGGCGCGCGGCGTTGGCGCTCGCTCGCGACGTGGAGGTACGTGCTCCGACACTGGCAACCAGCAAGTGGTGGAAGGAGGAGCGCCACGGCGTCTTCCTCGACTACAACCAGAATGCCAAGGACCGCACCGTGGCTTCGGCCTACTCGGTGCGGCCCACGCCGGACGCGCGCGTGTCGATGCCCCTCAGATGGGACGAGGTGCCCGATGTCGAGGCCGAGGACTTCACCCTGGCCACGGTGCCGGCCCTGTTCGAGGTCGACGGCGATCGCCACGAGGGCATCGACGAGGCGGTCGGCTCGCTCGAAGCGCTGCTGGAGCTGTCAGCGAAGCACGAATCCGAGGGCCTCGGCGATGCGCCATGGCCACCCCACTACCGCAAGCAGGCCGGCGAGCCACCGCGGGTGCAGCCGTCGAAGCGCAAGACGGGTGATGCGCCATCGCCGACCGGTCGCCGCAAGTCGAGCAAGCCGCTCATCGAGATCGCTCGCGCCGCCAACAAGGACGATGCCCTCGCCGGCCTCGAGCGCTGGAAGTCACGTCACCCTGCGGCAGCGGAGAAGCTGGAGCCCGCCGATGTGCTGGTGGATTCGATGCGTGGCCGCTCGACGACCTGGACGCGGATCCGCGTCAACCTCGAGCACGTGCCCGAAGGTGATCGCCCCCAGCAGGAGCCGCTCGAGATCGACTACGACCCGTGGGCGGAGTACCGCGGCGAGTCCTAGGTCAGCTCGGGTGCGGCAACCTCCGCCGGGATCGCCGGATCAAGAGGGTCATCCGGGTTGGTCTCCGGCGGTCCGGGGAAGTCATCGTCATCGGAGCCGATCACCCTCAGGACCGTGCGCCAGGTCGTGAGCACGACACCAAGCACCGGGACCACGAGGAACATCCCCAGGACGCCGGAGATGGCTGAGGCCGCTGGGATGCAGGCCAGGACGATGGCCGGATGGATGCTCGTCGTGCGGTTGTAGACCATGGGCGCCACGATGTTGCCCTGCACGATGTTGAAGACAAGGGTCCAGATGCCCATGATCGCGATGTCGAGCGGGCTGCCGGACTGGACTGCGACGAGGAAGGCCAGGCCTGTCGTCAGCAGGCTGCCGATGTATGGGATGAAGCCGCCGAAGAACGAGAGCACGAAGAGCGGCATCACGAGAGGCAGGCCCAGGATCCACATGATGGCGGCCTGGCTCGCTGCACCCACGAACGAGATCGCCGCCGTGCCGACCATGTAGCCACCGAGCACGCCGAACGCGCGCGATCCGGCTTCGCTCAGCTGGCCCGCGGCATCAGCGGGGATGTGTGACATGAGCCCGGTCCACATGCTGCGGCCGTCCCGTAGGAAATAGAAGGTCAGCAGCACCGTCAGGATCGTGGCCACCGCCAGCCCGGCGATCTCTGCCGAGGCGTCCAGGATCACCTGCACGCCGGAGTCGGTGCCTGATTCGATCGCGTCGGTGCCGACCCCGAGCACGCCCCCGGCCGCCTCGTTGATCTTCCCGGCAGCGCTGGTGGCGGTATCTGCGATGCCGGCCGCCTGCTCGACGAGCGAGCTTAGCGCCAATGCCAGCACGCCGAAGATGGCGACGGTGGCGCCACCGACGGCGACCGCCGCGGCCACCGTGCGGGACCGTCCCCTGCGCAGGACCGCATCGAACAGGGGCAAGACCGTGGAGGCGGCGATGAGGGCCAGGATGACCGGCAGCACCACCAGCGGGACGGTCGTCATGATCAGCCCCAGCAGGGCCACGAACGCGATGCCGACCAGGGCCCGCCAGCTCCACTGCGCGACGCGGTCGAGCCAGCTGGGCACGATCTCGGGCAGGACCGGCGACTTCTCGGGCGCCAGGATGTCGGTGATGCCCTGGGCCACACTCACGACCACGGCCGTGATCGGCACCGCCAGGACCAGGCCGACCAGCCCGGCGATCTGCAGCCCGATCGGCAGCACGATGAGGATGAGCGCCGGGTGGACCGTGAGGGCTTGGCTGAAAGTTCGCGGGCGGACGTACACGTGAACCACGGCGAACCTCGCCAACAGCAGTGCGACCATGATCAACGTCGCCGTGGCGTCCACCGCTCCCCACGTGACGAGCACGATGATGATGCCCGCGATGGCGCCGCCGAAGTAGGGGATATAGGCGGCTACGAAAGTCAGGAGGGCGAGTGGCAGCGCCACGGGCGTGCCCAGGAGCAACATGAAGACGAAGCTGCTGACAGCTGAGATGGTGGCCAGCACGGTGGTGCCGCGCACGTAGCTACCGACGCGACCCAGGGTCTCGTCGCCGACCGTGGTGATGCGCTCGCGCTTCTCGTCACCGACCCACTGGAACAACCATGCCCAGGCCTTGTCGCCGTCGCGCAGGAAGAAGTACAGCAGGAACACGGCGATGATGACGATGCCCACGAGATTGGCCGCCGAGCCCACGGCAGCGGAGATCGCATCACCGCTGACACCGTCAGCCTTCTCGATGACGTCCGTCACGAACGTGCTCAGCCAGGTCGGCAGCTGCAGGTCCGCGACGAAGGTCTCGACCTCGTTCTGGCCCGCCTGGAGTTCCCGCAGGATGTCCACCGCGTAGGGCACCAGCGCCACCCCTACGAGGACCAGCAGCCCCAGGCCGACGCCCATGGACAGGAGCCAGGCCCGCAGCGCGGCCGAGCTCCGGGAGCGTCCGCCGCCGCGCATCTTGAGCACGATCGGCGCCAGCACGACGGCCACGAGGATGGCCAGGCCGATGGCGGCCATCACGTTCGCGATCTGCGACCCGAGGTAGACCGCGACGACCACGAGCGCAACGATGACCAGCACGCGCCAGCCGAGTGCCGCTAGGTTCTCGAGCCAGGCTGGTACCGGCCCCTCGGTGTCGCCCGCCCCTTGGGTCACCTCTGACGTGTCATCTGCCACGATGCCAGTCATCTCCCTCGTCTACCCTCTCGTGCCTGTGGTGAGCCTACCGTCCCGGGCAGCGCATTATCTGCCGTGTGGGTCAGCCGGGGATCCAGTCGAACGTATCGGGGTGAGGCCCGATACGCCCGGCCTCCCCCTGGTCCAGCCCTGCGATGGCCTCAAGATCGTCAGCCTCGAGCTCGAAGCCGAAGATGTCGAGGTTCTCACGCATCCGCGTCACCGACATCGTCTTGGGAAAGACGACATCGCCACGCTGCACGTGCCAACGCAACACGACCTGTGAGGGTGTTCGCTGCAGGCGCTCGGCGATGCTCGTCACGATCGGGTCGGAGAGGACCTTGCCGCGCGCCAATGGCGACCACGCCTGGGTCACGATCCCGTGCTGCTGCCCGTAGGCACGTAACTCGTCGTTAGCGAGATAGGGATGGACCTCGATCTGGTTCACGGCGGGCACCGTGCCGGTCTCTTCGGCAAGCCGCTCAAGGTGAGCGATCTGGAAGTTGGAGACGCCGATCGAGTGGGCTCGGCCGTCGTGCTGGAACTCCTCCAGCACCTTCCAGGTCGAGACATAGTCGCCCTCGTAGCGCGTGGGCAGCGGCCAATGGATGATGAACAGATCGACATGGTCGGATCCAAGCTCGGCGAGCGTGGCGTCGAAGGCACGCCGGGCGTCGTCAGGCAAGTGCCAGGCATTGCTCAACTTGCTGGTGATGTAGACCTCGTCACGAGCCAGGCCCGACGCCCGCAGGCCCTCGCCGACGCCACGCTCGTTGTCGTACATCTCGGCGGTGTCGATGTGCCGATAGCCGGTCTCGAGTGCCGACCGGACCGCCTCAGCCGTCTTGTCGGGCGGGACCAGGTAGGTGCCATAGCCGAGCTGTGGGATGGCGTGGTCGTCGGCGAGCGTCAGATCAGGGATCGAGGTCATGCACGAAGCATACCCAGCACCAGCGGCCCGAGAAGAACCATCGTGGGGCCGCCAGTGCGGGTCGTCTGGCCGCGTCACGCCCACTGGACCCTGTGCTTGTGACCTGTGGCCCTGCGATATCACATGCGCCGATGACATATTTACGAGTGAGATATCGCACAAGGGGACCTGGTGGCTTGCAGCAGATGCGTCGAACTGTCGGTCGTGGCCGCCGACGAGACGCCGGACGAGCTTGGACTGCGACCCAGCCTTCGCGAGCACCGAATGCCGGACACCGAGGCCGCAGTCGCCGTGGCTGCGTTGGTCGCCGAGCCGGTGCGAGCCGGCATCCTCGCCATCCTGCGCGAGGGACCGCATTGCGTGTGTGAGATGGCCGCAGCGCTCGACGTGAAGCAGAACAATCTGAGCAATCACCTCGCCCGATTGCGTGAGGCCGGACTGGTGCAAGCCAGTCGACACGAGATCGACGCGCGCTGGAAGTACTACGAGCGCGACGAGATCGCGATCGAGGCTGCCGCCGAGGCGCTGGCCAGGGTCCTCTGATGGGCACCCTCACGCTGCAGCGCCAGCATCTGCCGTTCTGGCCGACCGTGGCCCTGGCCGTGGCAGCCTGGCTCGTGGCCTGGTTCCTGGCCTGGCCGCTGAGCCAGTGGGTCGTGTTCGAACTGCTCGGGCTGCAGGAAGGCAGCCCCGTCGGTGAGGCGCTCGCCTTCTTCCTCTACGACGTGCCCAAGGTGCTGCTGCTCCTGCTCGGCATCGTCACGGTCGTCAGCTTCCTGCGCTCGTTCGTGCCGCCCGAGCGCGTTCGGGCGGCGCTCGCGGGCAAGGGCGTGGTCGCCGGCACCGTCGCGGCCGCATCCTTCGGCGTGGTCACCCCGTTCTGCTCGTGCTCGGCCGTACCGCTCTTCATCGGCTTCCTGCAGGCCGGCATCCCGGTCGGCGTGACACTCGCCTTCCTCATCAGCTCTCCGCTCGTCAATGAGGTCGCGCTCGTGTTGCTGTGGGGGTTGTTCGGCTGGGAGGTCGCCACCATCTACATGGTCGCCGGCCTGTCGGTAGCCATCATCGGCGGGCTCATCCTCGGACGCCTGCCCCTCGAACGGTTCCTCGAGCCGTGGGTGCTGCAAGTACGTGCGGCCGGCGGTGCGGCAGGCTCGCTCGAGGTGTCGGTCACGGTCGAGCAGCGGTTGCGCGAGGCCTGGACCGCGACCCGGGACCTGGTGCGCAAGGTCTGGCCCTGGGTCGTGGTCGGCATCGGCGTCGGAGCCTTCATCCATGGCTTCGTGCCGACCGAGTTCATCGTCGATATCGGCGGCGCCGACAATCCCTGGGCCGTGCCCCTCGTGACAGCCCTGGCGGTGCCGCTCTACGCGGGAGCGGCCGGCGTGATCCCCATCGTGGAGGCCTTGCTCGACAAGGGCCTGCCGTTGGGCACGGTGCTGGCCTTCATGATGGCCACGGTAGCCATCAGCCTGCCCGAGTTCGTCATCCTCCGGCGCGTCGCCCGTCCGCCGCTGCTGGCCATCTTCCTGGGAGTCGTCGTCAGCGGGATCCTCGCGGTCGGCTTCCTCTTCAACGCCCTCGGAATGTGATGCCACAGGCATCGAAAGGAGCAACTCCAATGGTGAAGATCGAAGTGCTCGGCCACGGCTGTGCCAACTGCCAGAAGCTCGAGGCCAACGCTCGCGATGCTGCCGGCATGGCCGGCGTCGAGGCCGAGGTGGTGAAGGTCACCGATGACGTCGAGATCGCGTCTCGTGGTGTGCTCAACACGCCTGGCCTGGTCATCGACGGCGAGGTCAAGTCCGCCGGCCGCGTGCCCAGCGCTGGCGACATCGCGGAGTGGCTGAGCGCCGGTTGAGCTCGGTC
This sequence comes from uncultured Chloroflexia bacterium, assembly GCA_963731995.1. GTDB lineage: Bacteria > Chloroflexota > Limnocylindria > Limnocylindrales > CSP1-4 > JAFMJV01. The sequence goes on along the minus strand of CAVSXV010000001.1, from coordinate 151,532 downwards.
GAAGCTGCGATTCGACTGACGGCAAAGAACGACCCCCGGGCTGAGCCCGGGGGTCGTCGCTGTTGCCGCAGGGAGGGGAGCGTCTAGCCCTGGACGCCTTTCCGCTTGAAGTGGCGTCGGCCGACGAACATGGCGATGAAGACCAGGCCGTAGCAGGCGAGCACGAAGATGCTTGCGCCGACGGAAGCCTCCTCGCCATTGATGGCGTCCATGAGGCCCACGTCCATGGCTTCGAAGCCGGCCGAGATGGTGAAGATACCCAGTGCGCCAAGGATGCCCAGCAGGCCGATGACGATACCGAAGGCACGGCCCCAGCGCCGGTGGCCGAAGATGCCGACGGCCGCGATGATCTGGATGATGCCGGCGATCACGAAGATGCCGCCGAGAGCGAGGATGCTCTCCTGGGCCGACTCGACATCAGCGATGACCTGCTCGACGTCAGGGCTGAGCGCGACGTTGCCGAGCCAGTCGGTGACGCTCTGGGCGTACATCACGAGCGCGCCCGCGATGCCCCAGACGAAGCCCCAGGTCAGCAGCACCCACGCGGCGAGCACCGCGAGGAAGGAACGGTTGTAGCCGCCCTCCCCGGTAGCGTAGTACTGGTCCTGACCGGGCTGCGCGTAGGCGTAGGGCTGGGCCGGCTGCGGCGGATAGCCCTGCTGCCCGTACGCCGACTGGTCGTAGTAGCCCGGCTGCGGCGGCTGCCCGTACGCCGACTGGTCGTAGTACTGCGGCTGCTGGTAGCCCGGCTGCGGCGGCTGCCCGTACGCCGACGGGTCGTAGTACTGCGGCTGCTGGTAGCCCGGCTGCGGCTGCTGATAGGCCTGCTGGTCGTAACCCGGCTGCGGCTGCTGATAGGCCTGCTGGTCGTAACCCGGCTGCGGCTGCTGATAGGCCTGCTGGTCGTAACCCGGCTGCGGCTGCTGATAGGCCTGCTGGTCGTAGCCCGGCTGCGGCTGCTGATAGGCCTGCGGCTGCTGATAGGCCTGCTGGTCGTAACCCGGCTGCGGCTGCTGATAGGCCTGCGGCTGCGCCGCCGGCTGATCGCTGTAGGTCGCAGACTGCGGCTCGGGAGCGGCATAGGCCTGCGTGTCAGCCGGGTCGGCCGGGCTGGCCTGCTGCTGCTGATAGGCCGAGTCAGCCGACCAGGCGGCGTACTCTGCCGCGGCCTCCTGGTTGCCGCCCGCTGGCTGTCCTGATTGATCCTGCGGCGGCGCCTGGTTCCAGGCTGAAGTATCGCCGCCACCCGACCCGGCGTTCGGCTGTGCGCCGGTCGCCTCGTCCCGCGGTGTGTTCTGGTCCATGAACTCCTCCCTGCTTAGGCACGCGCAAGTGTACCCGCCTATTCACTGTGTGCGAATACGGCGGACATCACCGTTCCGCAAAGATGTGGCGCAATTCGTAGGGCGCGGTCGTCTCGAGCTGGTCATAGCGGCAGTCCGGTGCCGCCCTGTCCGGCCGCCAGCGCACGAACGTGGTGGCATGACGGAAGCGGTCGCCCTGCAGATGGTCGTAGGCGACCTCGACCACGCGCTCCGCCCTGAGCGGCTCCCACGAGAGATCCTTGCCGCGGTTCCAACGCGATGTCGCACCGGGCATCCGCTGTCCGGACGCCTCCGCCTCGGCCGACCAGGCAGCCCACTCCGCCCAGGGGTGCCCCTCGAGGGCATCCTCGCGCAGAGGCGCCAGCTCGGTGGCCAGCTCTGCGCGCCGATCCCACTTGAACGACGAGGTCACGCCCACGTGATGGAGCACCCCGACATCGTCGAAGAGGCCCAGGATCAGCGAGCCCACATGGGTCCCTGCGCCGTTCTTGTGCCAGCGGAACCCAGCCACCACGCAGTCGGCGGTGCGCTTGTGCTTGACCTTGATCATCCTGCGCTTGCCTGGCTCGTAGGCGGCGGCTGCATCCTTGGCGATGACGCCATCGAGACCGGCGCCTTCGAAACGTGCGAACCAGTCGGCGGCCGTCTCGCGGTCACGGGTCAGCGGCGTCAGGTGGATGGGGGGCGAGCCTCGGCGAGAGTCGCCTCTAGCCGCGATCGTCGCTCGGCCTGCGGCACATCCAGGAGCAGCTCGTCCTCGTACGCCAGCAGGTCCCAGGCCACGTACGAAGCGGGCGTCTGCTGCGCGAGGGTGGTCACGCGCGAGGCGGCCGGGTGGATGCGCAGCAGCAGGGCGTCGAAGTCGAGGGCGCCTTCGCGGGCGATGACGACCTCGCCGTCGAGCACACAGCGCGGTGGCAGGTTCGCGAGCAGGGGCGCGGCCAGCTCGGGGAAGTAGCGCTCCAGCGGCTTCTTGTCCCGGCTCTGGATGAGCAGCTCGTCGCCATCACGAAAGACCAGTGCCCGGAAGCCGTCCCACTTGGGTTCGTAGAGCCACTCGTCGCCCTCCGGCAGGTTCGCGGCCGCCTTGGCCAGCATCGGATCGAGGGGCGGGGCGAGCGGCAGGTCCATGTGGGGTCACGATACTCCACGCCAAGGCGTCGGGCATGCCACGAAAAGGTGCCGGGCACACCTGGGCCGGACGGTTCGACCGAGTCGCCGTGGTAGCCTCGAGGATGTGTCTGCTCCTGCCTTCCGAGGCGATCCGTACCGTGTGCTCGACGTGCGCCACGATGCCGCTCCCAAAGAGATCAAGCGGCGCTGGCGAGAGCTGGCCCGTGAGCATCATCCCGATCGAGCCGGTGCCGATCACGAAGAACGCGAGCGGCTTACCACCCGCATGGCCCGCATCAACGCGGCCTACGACGTGCTCCGCGACCCGGTGCGCCGGGCGCGCTACGACTCCGCACCGCACGCGCGCCGTGAGCGCTACGCGGAAGCTCGCGACTCCGGCTCCGCCGAGGGAGCGGCAGGTCCACCACCGCCACCGCCCAGCAAACCGGTCACCGCGCGCTTCGACTTCTCGTCGTCGTACAGGCCGCGCAATAGCACCGCCATCCGTCAGCGCAGGGGCACCACCCTGTCCGGACAGCCCCCGGTGGACTGGCGCGAGTATCGCCAGGGCCCGGACCGACGTGCCAGCGCGCCCAACGGCCCGGTCCACCGCAGCGTGGACCAGTCCCGCGTGCGGATGCCCAGCCTCGAGGAGGCACGGGCAACGGTGCTGGGGTTCGGTCGCTTCCACGGCTGGACCCTCGCGGAGGTCGCGGAGAAGGAGCCGACCTACATCGATTGGATCGCCTCCACCATCACGCGCGATCGTGACCTGGTGATGCGTGCCCGAGTCATCGCCAGCGATCTCGATGCCCGCGGCGTGGAGCGGCGTCCGCGCGTGGCTGAGGCCTAGACCAGCCTCGATACGGCGGGTGCCGAACGCCGGGATCGGCCCGAGGTGTTCCGAGTCCGCGGCAAGGGTCCCCGAAGATCGGGGTGGTGTGGAAGAGGGGAAGATCGATCGAGTCGCTGGCCTGTCCGCCGACCAGGCGACTCGAGCTCGATCACTCGACGAGAAAGATGACCTCGCCGCCGTCAACCTCGCAACTGACGAGGCCCGGAGCCAGCCGGTACACCTGTTACTCGACTCGTGACCCGGAACGGTGATCCTTGTCGTGTGGAGCAGACATTCGATGCACGGTGTCGTTGATGCGCCACCACGTTGACCGATTTGGATCTGTTATCCGTCCCGAGCCCGGTGGTCGACGCCTTCGGGGCCCGTGCCAGCGTCGAGGGACGACGGCAAGGCCAACGGTAGTGCCACCACGGTGGTACAGCAATGGCGCCTTGTTCTGACCCGCCCCTGACCATCTGCTTGCCAGTTCTTGCAGGTCCAGCGCCCAGGACGAGGGTGGTCGTGCTACAAGGATTGCTCGAGGATGCCGGTGAGCTCCCTTGCGGTGAGCGCCACCGGATTGGTGCGCATCGAGCTGCCTGGCGAGTCGGCGACGACCACGGGGATGTGCTCGGCCGTCATCTCGAACGCGGAGAGTGGCGGCACCTCCAGCGTGCTCACCATGTCGTGCAGCGTGTCCACCAGCTGGACGCGCGCGGCGCCGTCGCGCACGTTCGAGGGCAGGTCGGCGAGGATACGCCCGGCCTCGGCGTACTTGGGCAGCGCAGGAGACTCCGGCGCGCGGTCCGTGAGGGCTGCGATGTTGGCTCGGGTCGTCTGCCACAGGACTGCGCCACAGGCCATGCCGTGCGGGATCGGCAGCTGCGCGCCGAGGGGGCTGGCGAAGCCGTGGACCGCTCCGAGTCCGGCGTTGGCGAGGCAGATGCCCGACAGCAGCGCGGCATAGGCCATCTGGCTGCGAGCGGCCGGCGCCTCGGGTCCGTCGGGGTCCGTATGCCAGGCGAGCAGGCCGCGCCGGACGGCCGCCAGCCCGTCGCGGGCGAGCGCGTCGGTGATGGGCGTGGCCCGCTGCGAGGTCAGCGCCTCGAGCAGCTGCGTCAGCGCGTCGAGGCCGTTGGCGGCGATGAGTGAGCGTGGTGCCGAGGCCAGCAGGTCCGGATCGACCACGGCGTCGGCAGGCACCATCGATTCGTCACGGAAGGAACGCTTGTAGCCCTCCGGACCGCGTTCGGTGATGACGGCGTTGCGCGTCGCCTCGGAGCCGGTGCCGGCGGTGGTGGGCACCGCTACCACGGGCAGCGCGCCACCGGGGTAGGGGACCCCGCGGCCGACGCCCTCAAGGTGATCCCTGAGCTCGGTCTCGACGGGCAGCAGGCCGGCGATGGCCTTGGCCGTGTCGAGCACGGCACCACCACCCACGCCGACGACGACCTCCACGCCGCGGCCCCGGAACTCGGCCACCGGACCTTCGACATCGGCCGGAGCGGGCTCGCCGGTGATGGTCGTGGAGCCGACGAGCGTGACTCCATCGTCGGCAAGGCCGACCTCCAGCTCCGCCCGACGGGGCGAGCCGTTGAAGGAGCGTCCGCCCGTGACGAGGAACGCGCGCGAGCCGTGCCCAGCCACGACGCTCGGAACCTGGCTGAAGACGCCGGAGCCGAAGGTGATGCGCGGTAGGCGGCCCAGCCCGAACGAGCGCAGCGGATCGGTCACGGGAGCTTGTCCGAGTTCACGTAGATGCCGTCGAAGAGGTCGCTGTGCCGGTCCTTCGCCTGCAGTTCCTCCATGAGCTGCTTGAAGGCCAGGTAGTGCGGTGTGGTCTTGTGGAAGGCGGCCGCCGCATCGTCGACGTAGACCTCCCAGAGCAGGAACTCGGTGGGATCGTCCTTCGACTGGGCCACGTCGAAGCGCAGGCAGCCGGGCTCGGCGATGGAGGCTTCGTGGTTGGCCCTGATGCCGTCCTTGAACGCGTCGACCCTGTCGGGCTTGACGTAGACGTGGACTGCCGCGATGAACATCGGTCGATCTCCTGGGCGAGTGCTTTCGAAGGGGCGCCTGGCTAGTGTCTGTCCCCCGGCTGTCCATAGTAGGCACCAGGGCCGTGCTTGCGATCGAAGTGGCGCCGCAGCAACGCTTCCTGGATGTGGGGGGCGTCGGGGCTCAGCGAGAGCGTCCGCTCGGCCATGGCCGCCACGGCCTCGAGCGCGATGGCGTTGACCACGGCCCCGTCGGGGTCGGTGCCCCAGGTGAAGGGGCCATGTGAGCGCACCAGCACCGCCGGCATGCGCAGCGCGCCCTCGGTACGCCCCTCGATCGTCTCGATGATGACGTTGCCGGTCTCGAGCTCGTACTGGCCCTCGATCTCCGCTTCGGTCATCAGCCGCGAGGTGGGCACCGCGCCGCGGAAGTGATCCGCGTGGGTGGTACCGAGGGCAGGGATGTCACGCCCGGCTTGTGCGAAGGCGGCTGCGAACGAGCTGTGCGTGTGGACCACACCACCGAGATCGGGGAACGCCTGGTAGAGCCGCAGATGCGTGGGCGTATCCGAGGAGGGTCGCATCGTGCCTTCGAGCACCTGTCCGTCCTCGAGCGAGACGACCACGAGGTCCTCTGGCTGGACCGCGTCGCAGGCGACGCCGCTGGGCTTGATGACGAGCGCGTTGGCCTCACGGTCCACGCCGCTCACGTTGCCGAATGAGAGCGTGACCAGCCCAGCCTTCACGAGATCCGCGTTGGCTCGGGCGACCTGCTCTCGGAGAACCATGTCGATCATGTTCCGATGGTAGCCGAGACGTCTACGTTTGACCGGGAGCAAACGATTGCATACACTCGATTGCATTCCCCGGACAACGGCCGGTCCGGTCACCTGTGTGGAGGCAAACGAGCGATGGCATTCGACGGGCTCAAGATCTGGTTCCTGACCGGTAGCCAGGATCTCTATGGCGAGGTCATCCTCGGGAAGGTCAGGCAGCAATCGACCGAGATGGTGGCGGGGCTCAACGCGGCGGCCGCGATCCCGGTCGAGATCGTCCACAAGCCGACGGTGACCACGCCCGACGGCATCCGCCGCGCCTGCATCGAGGCTTCCGCTGACGACAGCGTCATCGGGGTCATCGGCTGGATGCACACCTTCAGCCCGGCCAAGATGTGGATCGCCGGCCTGCAGGCGTTGACCAAGCCGTTCCTGCACCTGCATACCCAATACGGCGCTGAGCTGCCGTACGGCTCCATCGACATGGAGTTCATGAACCTCAACCAGTCGGCACACGGCGACCGCGAGTTCGCCTACATCGTGTCGCGCCTGCGGATGCCCCGCAAGACCGTGGCCGGCCATTGGCAGGACCCGCTCGTGCAGACACGCATCGGTGATTGGATGCGCGCGGCGGCCGGTGCCCACGAGGCCCGGAACCTGCGGGTCATCCGCTTCGGCGACAACATGCGTGAGGTGGCCGATACCGACGGCGACAAGGTCGAGGTACAGGCGCGCTTCGGCGCCTCCTGCAACACCTATCCGATCAATGAGCTGGTGGCGGTGGTCGATCAGGTGGCGGACGCCGAGGTCGACGGCCTGTGTGCCGAGTACGACGAGCTCTACGACGTCGTGCCCGACCTGCGGACCGGCGGTGATCGGCGCGAGTCGCTGCGTGACGCCGCTCGCATCGAGCTGGGCCTGCGGGCCTTCCTCGCCGAGCTCGGCTCGATGGCCTTCGTGGATACGTTCCAGGACCTTGGTGGACTCAAGCAGCTGCCGGGCATCGGAGCCCAGCGCCTCATGGCCGACGGCTATGGCTTCGGCGCCGAGGGCGACTGGAAATCGTCGATGCTGGTGCGCATCGTCAAGGCCATGAGTGAGGGCCTCGACGGTGGTGTCTCGTTCATGGAGGACTACACCTACGACTTCGGGGCCGATGCGTCCGCGGTGCTTGGCGCGCACATGCTCGAGGTCTGCCCGACGATCGCCGCGGCCAAGCCCAGCTGTGAGATCCACCCCTTGTTCGTGGGCGAACGCGAGGATCCGGTGCGGCTCGTGTTCACGGGCGCGGCCGGCCCTGGCGTCGTCGTGGGCATGGTCGACATGGGTACGCACCTGCGCCTGGTGGCCAACGAGATCGACGCCATCGACCCGCCGGCGGACCTCCCGGAGCTGCCCGTGGCGCGCGCGCTGTGGGTGCCGCGACCGGACTTCACCACCTCGGCCGAGTCGTGGCTGCTCGCGGGCGGCCCACACCACACGGCCTACTCGCAGGCGGTCGGCATGGAGGTCATCGAGGACTTCGCCGAGATGGTCGGCGTGGAGATCCTCTCCATCGATGCCGACACCACCGCTCGGCAGTTCCGCAAGGAAGTGCAGTGGAGCGCAGCCTACCGGCACCTGGCCGGCGGGGTGTAGCCCAGGCGCGCCACGCGACCTGCGCGTGATTAGAAGCCCGGCGTCCCTGCCACGGCGAGCTCGTCGAGGAGAGCATCGACCGTCCGCGATTCCTGGGCGTCGAGGCCACGACCCGGTGCCCGCAGTACCTCCGAGCTGAAGACCCCGCTGCGCCGCAGGTGGCGCTTGGCCGTGAGCAGCAGCAGCTCGAGTGAGGCCGAGGCCAGGGAGAGATAGGGCAGGATCCGGCGGTAGAGCGCGCCAGCCGCGTCGCGGTCACCGCCGCGCACCGCCGCGTCGATCGCTTTCATGGCCGGACCGAGGTCGCAGCCGGGGAAGCAACCGACCGCGCCACGATCGACCTGGCCGAGATAGTCCAGCCCGCCCCAGCCGGCCACGAGCTCCAGCCCGGCGTCGTGGATGGCGCTGGCCTTGGGGCCCGCGCCGGGGATCTCGCACTTCACCGCGCCCGCGAGCGGCACCGCGTCGCGTACTGCCACCAGCGTGGGGACGTCAAGTTGCACGCCGGTGACCTGCGGCGAGTCCTGCACCAGCATGGGCAGGCCGACAGCATCCGCGATCGCGCCGAAGTGCCCGACCAGCCCCTCGCGCCCGGCCGCCTGCTTCGGTGGCAGCACCATCAGTCCCGCGGCGCCGGCCGCGGCCGCACGACGAGCGCGATCGACCGCGACCGCGGTGGTGCCGTCGAGCCCGACCACCAGTGGGACGCGGTCGGCGCAGACCGCAGCTGCGATGGCCACGACCTGGTCGCGCTCGGCTTCGGTCAGTGCCCATGATTCCGAGGCCAGCCCCGGCACGACCAGTCCGTCTGCCCCGAGCTCGAGCATCCATCGTGCGAGTGCGCCGAGCTCGGATCCGATGATGGGCTGTCCGGGCGTGTCGGCGAAGGGCACGTGCAGGACCGGTCGGACTCCGTCGAACGTCATGCCTCCCACTGTAGGACGATGGCCGCTGCAGTGAACGAGGAGGCAGGCATGGGCGATCGACTCAAGGGCCGGGTGGCCATCGTCACCGGCGGCGGACAGGGCATCGGCGGTGCCATCAGCTCACGTTTCGCGGCCGAGGGGGCGCGCGTGGTCGTGGCCCAGCGATCCGAGCCGATGGCGCAAGAGCGAGCCGAGACGATCCGTGCTGCCGGCGGTCAAGCCCTGGCGGTCACGGTCGACGTCGCGGACCGGGAGCAGCTGCGCGCGCTGGTCGCCCGTACCGTCGAGGTCTATGGCCCGCCTGACATCCTCGTCAACAACGCGGGCAACTTCGTCGCGGACGACCCGCTGGAGCTGACCGAAGAGGACTGGCGGCTGACCATGAGCGTGGACCTCGAGGGCGCCTGGTGGCTCACTCGCGAGGTCCTGCCGCACATGCTCGATCGGGGCGGCGCCGTCATCAACATCGCCTCGACACACTCGTTCCTCATCGTGCCAGGCTGCTTCCCATATCCGGTGGCCAAGCACGCCCTCGTCGGCCTGACCAGGGCCCTTGCGGCCGAGTATGCCGCGCGCGGCGTGCGTATCAACGCCATCGCTCCGGCCTACATCGACACCGAGATGGTGGCGGGCTATCTCGACGCCAAGGACGACCCGGTCGCCGAGCGCGTCCGCGTCAACGGCCTGCACCCGGTCGGTCGCATGGGCCGACCCGAGGAGGTCGCCGGGCCGGCGCTCTTCCTGGCCTCAGACGACGCCAGCTTCATCAGCGGCGAGGTGCTCATGGTCGACGGCGGCATCACCACCATCTACAACGGCCACGGCAATCCCTTCATGCCCGGGAAAGGCCCCACGATCTAACCCTCGAGCGCACGATCGCGGATGGCGCGCAGACGCTTCATGGCGTCGTTGGCGCCACGCCCGAAGTAGTCGTGGAGGGTCCGGTACTCGGCGTAGAGCTCGTCGTAGATCGCGGCCGCCGCCGGATCGGGCACGTAGCGCTCGTCTCGGAGGTGGGCCATGGACGCGGTCGCATCCTCGATGCTGTCGTAGCCACCGGACGCGGCGCCAGCGGCCACCGCCGCCCACATCGAGGAGCCCAGCGCCGGCGCCTGGCTCGACGCTGCGACCGAGTACTCGCGCTTGGTGATGTCGGCGTAGATCTGCATCAGCAGCTTGTTCTTGTCGGGCAGGCCGCCGCAGGCCACCACGTCGTTGACCGGCACGCCCGCGGCCTCGAAGGACTCCATGATCATCCGCGTGCCGAAGGCCGTAGCTTCGATGAGCGCGCGATAGACCTCGTGCGCCTTGGTGGCCATGGTGGCACCGAGGATGAGTCCCGAGAGATCGACGTCGACGAGGATGGAGCGGTTGCCGTTGACCCAGTCGAGCGCGACCAGGCCCGACTGGCCGGGCGCCAGCTTGGCGGCCTCGCGCTCGAGCACCTGGTGGACGTCGAGGCCTTCTCGTTGGGCGGTCTCGAAGTACTCGGCAGGTACGAGGTTGTCCACGAACCAGGCGAAGATGTCACCCACGCCCGACTGGCCGGCCTCGTAGCCGAAGAGTCCGGGCAGGATGCCGTCCTCGACCACACCGCACATGCCTTCGACATTGGCCTGCTTCTTGCCCAGCACCATGTGGCAGGTGCTGGTGCCCATGACCATGACCATGCGGCCCGGCTCGGTCACCGTCACCGCCGGTACCGAGACGTGAGCATCGACGTTCGCCACAGCCACTGCGGTGCCCGGACGCAGGCCGGTCCAGGCGGCCGCTTCCTCGGTCAGCTCCCCGGCCTTCTCGCCGATGGAGTTGACCTCTCGCGACATCTTCTCGTCCACGATCGTGGCCAGGCGCGGGTCGAGCGCGGCGAAGTAGTCCTCGCTGGGGAAGCCCTCGGCCTTGGACCAGATGGCCTTGTAGCCGGCGGTGCAGCTGTTACGCGTCTCACGGCCGGTCAGGCGCCAGATGACCCAATCGGCCGCCTCGATGAGCCGGTCAGCCGCGTCGTAGACCTCGGGAGCCTCGTCGAGGATCTGGAGGGCCTTGGCGTAGAACCACTCCGAGCTGATCTTGCCGCCGTAGCGCGGCAGCCAGTCCTCGCCACGCTCACGGGCGGTGGCGTTGATCTTGTCCGCCTCCGGCTGGGCGGCGTGGTGCTTCCAGAGCTTGACCCAGGCGTGGGGGTTGCGACGGAACTCGGCCAGCGCCGCGAGCGGTGTGCCGTCAGCCTTCGTGGGCAGCATCGTGCAGGCCGTGAAGTCGATGCCGACGCCGATGACGTCGCTGGGGTCCACGCCCGCGTCCGCGATGGCCGCCGGAATGGCCTGCCTGAAGGTGCGCAGATAGTCGTCGGGATCCTGTAGCGCCCACTCAGGCGCGAGGCGCACGTCCGTGTCGGGCGCGGGCAGTGCCTCGTCGATGACGCCGTTGGAGTAGGGGTAGACGCTGTTGCCGAGCTCACGGCCGTCGGCCGTGTCGATGACGACGGCGCGGCCGGACTCGGTGCCGAAGTCGACGCCGATGACGTAGCTGGGCACGATGGGTTCCCTCCTCGGTGCGTTCGCTGCTGGTTGTCGTTACCGGGCCGGCGCCGGCCCGGTCGAGCCGCGGACCACGAGGTCCGGCTCAAGGAGCGGGTGGAAGTCGCCCAGGATCTCGTCCCGGCCGATGGCCAGATCGACCGCGGCCAGCACCATGGCGCTCGTGGGCATGCGCACGGTCGTCAGGGCGGGCACGCTGTAGGCGGCCGCGGGGATGTCGTCAAAGCCGGTGATCGAGAGGTCCTCGGGCACGCGCAGCCCACGCCGATGGGCTTCGTTGAGCATACCCATGGCGAGCACGTCGGTCGGGGCCACGATGGCCGTGGGCGGATTCGGCAGCTCCATCAGCTGGCCGAGCGCGGTCGCACCGCCGCGATAGGTGTTGATCGTGTCGCGACGGTACTCATCCGGCGTGGGCAGGCCGTGGCCGTGGACGGTGGCCACGAAGGCGTCCTCGCGCTCGGTGATGTCACCCAGCCGTCCCTGCGGGCCGGCGAACCCGATGCGTGCGTGGCCGAGTCCGACGAGGTGGTCGACGACCGCGGCGATACCACTCTTGTTGTCGACCGAGACGGTGGGGATGCCGCTGTCTCGCGAGCCGTGCCACAGGGCGACCACCGGGATGCTTGTGTTCTGCAGCTCCTCGATGAGGCGCGGTCGGTCTTGCAGGTCGCCGAGGAAGAGGAGGGCATCGCAGTGGCGTGCTTCGAGGATGCTGGTCAGCGCCTCCGCCTCTTTCGCACTTTCGTGCGCATGGCCGAGGACCACGTTGTAGCCGCGCTTGTTGGCCTCCAGCGAGGCCGCCTCGATGGCGCCCGCGAAGAAGGGATCGGTGATGTCGCGCACGATCACGCCGATGAGCATGGTGGGGGCGCCCCGCAGGCCGCGCGCGAGGGGGTTGGGCCGGTAACCCAGCTGGCGGGCGGTCTCCATCACGCGCCTCCGCGTGGACTCCGCGATGGGCACGGCCGTGGGCGTGCCGCTGAGCACGCGTGAGACGGTGGACTGCGAGACACCGGTCGCTTCGGCGATGTCTCGCATGGTCGGGGCTGCCCCGCTTCGCCTCGTGGTCATCCGGTTCGAGGTGCTTGGCTGGCTGCTCACGTCACTGCTGCTCATCGGGTCTCCATGCCTCGATCGTCATTGCTAGAGTACACGCATTGACGAGGATGCAATCGAGTGCATACACTCGATTGCATTACGCGAACGGGAGCGCTGGCTCATCGCGCGCCAGCCCCACGGACGAGGGGACAAGGGATGCTTGTGACCGCGCAGCCGCAGGTTGATGCCGTGTCCTCGACCGCACCGCCGATCCTGGAGATGCGTTCGATCGACAAGCGCTTCCCGGGTGTGCACGCGCTGCAAGACGTATCCATGGATGTGCTGCCTGGCGAAGTGCATGCACTCGTGGGCGAGAACGGTGCCGGCAAGTCGACGCTGATGAAGATCCTCGCTGGTGTCTACAGCCAGGACGGTGGAGACATCGTCTACAAGGGCCATCCTTACGAGCCGCACACGCCTCGTGCTGCGCGCGATGCGGGCATCGTCACCATCTACCAGGAGCTGAACCTCGTTCCGGAGCTCTCGGTCGCTGAGAACATGTACCTCGGGATGGAGCTGCAACGGGGCCCATTCCTCGATTCCCGGGCCATGCACAAGCGAGCACGCGAGCTGCTGGCGACCCGGCTTCACCTCGACATCGATCCCGGCACGACCGTGGGCAAGCTCGGCGTGGGCGTCCAGCAGATGGTGGAGGTGGCCAAGGCGCTTCTGCACGAGGCTGACATCATCATCATGGACGAGCCCACCGCCTCGCTCAGCCCGCGTGAGATCGCCGACCTGTTCGCCATCGTGCGTGAGCTCAGGGACCACGGCGTTTCGACCATCTTCATCAGCCATCACCTCGACGAGACGTTCGAGTTGTCGGACCGCACGACCGTCCTGCGCGACGGGCAGCTCGTGGCCACGCAGGCCACGTCCGAGCTGGACACCGCATCGTTGATCCAATTGATGGTCGGCCGCGACCTCGCGGAGCACGATCCCAAGAAGCCCGCCGAGATCGGCGACGAGATCCTGCGCGTCGAGGGACTCACGCGGCTCGGCGTCTTCGAGGACATCTCCTTCAGTGCTCGAGCGGGAGAGATCATCGGTCTGGCCGGGCTCGTGGGCGCTGGCCGGACCGAGCTCGTTCGCGGCATCTTCGGTGCCGATCCGCTCGATCGTGGCCAGATCTACATCGATGGCGAGCCGGTCGTCATCAAGAACCCGCGCGACGCGATCGACCACGGCATCGCCCTGTTGACCGAGGATCGCAAGAGCCAGGGCCTCGTGCTCCTCTTCGATGTGCGGGAGAACATCACGCTCCCGGTGCTGGATAGCCTGACCCGGACGCAGTTCACGGACATGGCAAGGGAGCAAGAGATCACCGCGGGCTTCATCGAGCGGCTATCCATCAAGGCGTCCAGCCAGGAGCAGGAGGCGATGAATCTCTCCGGCGGCACCCAGCAGAAGGTCGTCCTGAGCAAGTGGTTGGCCGCTGAGGCGCGCGTGATCATCTTCGACGAGCCCACGCGCGGTATCGACGTCGGCGCGAAGGCGGAGATCTACGAGATCATGAACGAACTTGTGGCCAACGGCGACACCATCGTCATGGTCAGCTCGGAACTGCCGGAGATCATGGCCATGAGCGACCGGGTGCTGGTGATGCAGGGCGGCCGCATCCGTGGTGAGCTCTCGCGCGAGGAAGCCACCCAGCAACGGATCATGCGCTTCGCCACCGCTTCCAGCGAGGACGCTGCCATGGCAGGGGAGCCCGCCGCGTGACCGAGTCAGGGACGGCTGTGAGCCGCTCCAGGGCCTTCTTGCGCAGCATCATCTCCGGTGCCGGTCCGGCGCTCGTGCTCATCGCCATGGCTGCGGCGCTGTGGGTCATGTCGCCTGCCTTCCGCTCGCCCACGAGCCTCATGCTCATCGGCCTCGAGGCCGCTGCCCTGGGCCTGGTCGCGGCAGGCCAGACCTTCGTCATCCTGACCGGCGGGATCGACCTCTCCGTGGAGGCGATGGTCTCCTTCAGTGGCGTGATCGCCGCCATCCTCATCGCCGGCACGAACGCCAGCGGCGGCCAGATCGCCGGAGGCTTCCCGTCGTGGATCGCCATCCCCATCGCCCTCGCACTCGGGCTGGGCATCGGCGCCGGCCAGGGCGTTCTGATCACGGCGTTCCGCATGAACCCGCTCATCGTGACGCTCGGTGTCAGATCGATATTGCTCGGATCCGCGCTCGTTCTTTCGCGCGGATCGGGCATCTACATCAAGAAGGATGACCTGCTCGGTTTCATCACCGGTCGCTTCGAGGTCTTCGGCATCAACATCCCGATCCCGCTGGTCTTGACGATCATCGTCTACGTCATCTGCTGGATGGTGCTGAAACGCACGAAGTTCGGTCGCTACACCTATGCCATCGGTGGCAACGAGACGGCAGCTCGGCTCTCCGGTGTGCGCACGCACCTCGTCAAGCTCTCCATCTATGGCATCTCGGGCTTCCTGGCCGCCCTCGCGGGCATCCTCGTCATGGGCCGGCTCGAATCGGGTGCGTATCAGAACGGCACCAACCTGACGCTCATGTCCGTGGCGGCCGTCGTCATCGGCGGCACCGCCCTGACGGGCGGCATCGGCGGCATCTGGGGCACGCTCATCGGCGTGTTCATGATTCGCCTCGTCGACGCTGGTCTCGTGTACATGAGCTTCCCGTCCCAGGCCAAGGAGATCATGATCGGCGCGATCATCGTGCTGGCCGTGCTCATCGACACCGCGCGCCGCGGGCAGATCCCGTGGCTGACGCTACGGCTGAGGGGAGGTGACCCGGGGGATTAGGACATGGGGGGCGTATGCCCACCGACAGGCAGAGGAGACGCTGGCCGCGAAGGTCAGCGCGGAGGAAGCAGGAGGAAGTTCCATGCGGGCCCACTTCAAGTTCGCCGCGATCGGCGCGGCTCTGGCGATCACCGCCAGTGGCGCCGTGGTCACGGCACAGGACGAGGAAAGCAAGACCGTCGGCTTCGTGCCGCCGGCGCTCACCAGCCCGTTCCATGTCTCGATGAGCGACGGCGCCAAGGCGGCCGGTGAGGCCCTGGGCTGGACGGTAGACGTCCAGGCTCCCACGGCTGAGGGTGACTTCGCCGCGTTCGTGACGACCGTCGAGCAGCTGCTCGAGAAGGGCGTGGACGGCCTGAGCATCAACCCCATCGGCACCGACTCGGCCGTGACTGCCGTCAAGGCGGCCAACGAGAAGGGTGTGCCGATCATCGCGCACAACTTCATCACCCCCTTCTCCGAGGGCGAGGTGCTCTCGTACATCGGCTACGACCAGTGGGGCGGCGCAGAAAAGCTGGCGGCGCACACCTGCGAGCTGCTTGCCGGCAAGTACGGCACCGAGACAGCCGACGCGACCGGCAAGGTCTACATCCTGCTGGGCATCGACTCGATCTTCAGCCACCGGCGTACCGGCGGCTTCAAGGCTGGACTCGAGAAGAACTGCCCCAATGTCGAGGTGGTCGGAGAGCAGACCGCCAACTGGGTCCGCCAGGACGGCCAGGCGGTCGCCTCGGTGGCGTGGCAGACCGATCCCGACATCGACGTCTTCTATGGCAACAGCGATGAGATGGCGATCGGCGCCGCGCTCGCGGGTGAGCAGCTCGGCAAGACCATCAACGAGGACTTCTTCGCGGTGGGCATCGACGGCAACCCGCCGACCCTTGACCTGCTCGCCGATGGCAAGTTCAGCGCGACCCTGGGCGTCGATCCGGCGAACATGGGCGTGACCACCATCAAGACCCTCGAGAAGATCTTCAACGGCGAAGAGGTCCCCGCCATCACCCTGACCCCCTCGGTCGTGGTGACGCCCGACAACCTCGATGCCTACCTCGCTGGTGAGCTTTGGACCGAGCCGGTCGCCGGTGCGCCCGAGCTGGACAACGGCGAGCCCACCGTCCCCGAGGAGTAGCGAAACAGGACTTGCCGGTCAGGTACCGTGGAGGTGCCCACGTTGGCATCCTGTCGTTTCCAACCGGGAGGCGATATGTCCGCGGTCCCTGACCGGTGGGCCGAACGGCACAGGCACGTACCGAGAGGGACGGGCATGGTCCGCACAAGCCGAACGCCCATCCCGGGCCGACGGCATCAAGGAGGAGAGTGGGTCACGACGGATCCACGCACAAGGAGGACCTGAAAAGGTGAACACTCGAACTCGCCGCTCCGTCGCGCTGTTGACGGCGCTGGCACTAGCAGTCCCGGCCGCGGTCGGCACGAGCGCCGCAGTCGCGGCACAGGACGCCGATGCGCAGTTCTGCAAGGACACCGACATCGTCTTCTTCCCCGGTGGCCCCGAGGGTGGCGGCTTCGCGACCGTCGTCTACAACGGCGCCAAGGCAGCCGAGGCCCTGTTCGGCCCCAACGTGGACTATCAGTGGTCCGACTGGGATCCGGGCAAGATGATCAGCCAGTTCACCGAGGCCGTGGCCACCCAGCCTGACGGCATCGCGGTCATGGGTCACCCCGGTGACGACGCCTTCAAGCCGCTCATCGACGACGCCATCGCACAGGGCATCGTCGTCACGGTCATGAACACCGAACTGCCCGCAACGCAGGAAGAGCACGCTTCCCAGGGCACCGGCTATGTTGGCGCCGTCCTCTACAAGGCCGGCTGGGACCTGGCCAAGGAAGCCATTCGGCGCGGCGGTCTGGCCGAGGGCGACAAGGCCTTCGTCTGGGGTCTGCTCAGCCAGGCTGGTCGCGGTGAGCGCACCAAGGGTGTCGTGGAAGGACTCGAGGATTTCGGGCATCGAGGTCGTGTATCTCGAGATCGACGACGCCACCAACGCCGATCCGGCTCAGGGCATCCCGACCTTCACCGGCATGGCCTCGGCCAACCCGGACCTGAAGGCTGCCTTCTTCGACCATGGCAACCTGACCTCGACGGCGCAGTCGTACCTCGAAGCCGCGGGCCTGGGCCCGGACGATCTCTATGTCGCCGGCTTCGATCTCTCGCCGGCCACGGTCGCCGCGGTGCAGAACGGCTATACGGACCTCGTCATCGACCAGCAGCAGTGGCTGCAGGGCTTCGAGTCGGTCGCCCAGATCTGCCTGACGCACAACTACGGCTTCAGCGGTCTCAACATCAACACCGGTGGCGGTTTCCTCGACGCCAGCAACGTCGATCTCATCGCTCCACTGGTCGCGGAGCAGATCCGGTAGATGAGCGAACAACGCGCCGCCGTCGGCGACGCGCCCGACTGGCGAGGGCTCCGGCCCTCGCCAGTCGGAACCCCGCCAGCTCGAGATGAAGGGCGTGTACAAGTCCTTCGGCGGCGTGCGGGTACTCCAGGATGTGGACTTCCACCTCGATGCCGGCGAGGTGGTCGGCCTGCTCGGGGACAACGGCGCGGGTAAGTCGACGCTCATCAAGATCATCACCGGCTACCACCAGCCCGACCAGGGTCAGCTCCTGTTCAACGGGGTCGAGGTCAACGACCTGACCGTGCCACGGGCCCGTGAGCTGGGCGTCGAGACCGTGTACCAGGAGCGCGCGCTCGCTGAGCAGCAGCCGCTCTGGCGCAACATCTTCGTGGGCCGCTACATCAGCAACCGCCTGGGCTTCATGGACGTCGGCGAGATGCGCCGCATCACCGAGCAGCTCATGACCGAGGAGATGGGCTTCACCTCGGCGGTACTCACGCCCGATACCACCGTGACCGGTCTCTCAGGCGGCGAGCGCCAGGGCCTGGCCATCGTCCGGGCCCTGCACTTCGAGGCCCAGACGATCATCCTCGACGAGCCGACCATGGGCCTCTCGCTCAAGGAGACGGAGAAGCTGCTCAAGTTCGTCGATGGCATCCGCGCCAAGGGCAAGTCGGCCATCTTCATCGACCACAACTTCTTCCACGTCTACTCGGTCGCCGACCGCATCGTCGTGCTCGACCGGGGTACCGTGGCTGCCGACTTCCCCAAGGAGCGCTATACGCTCAACGAGCTCATGGACATCATGCGGGAGGTCGCCTCGACTGGGCGCTTCGAGCCTGATCGCACCAAGTCCGAGCCCGGCGACGCTGGGGCCAACGCCGTGCACGGGGTCCAGTGATGACCGCAGCCACGACGCCCCAGCCTCCCCCGAGCACCAAGGAGCAGGCTCCGCGCACGTCCCTGGCCGTGTTCACCACCAAGTGGGCCGGACAGATCGGCATCACCTTCGCCTTCATCCTGCTGTGGGTGGTGTTCCTGGCGCTCGCGCCCGATACCTTCGGCAGCGACCGCATCTACAAGTCCTTCGGTCAGACCATGCCGCAGTTCGGCATCATCGCGATGATGCTCACGATGGTCATCGTGTCCGGTGACATCGACCTCTCGTTCCCCTCGGTCATGGGCCTGGGCATGGTCGGCTTCGTGTGGACCTGGGACGCCACCGGCATCGTCCTCCTCGGCGTGCTTGCCGCCATCGGCGTCGGTGCGGCTGCCGGCCTCTTCAACGGGCTGGTGATCACCGTCGTGGGATTGCCCTCGCTCGTCGTTACCATCGGCACCCAGTTCCTCTTCCGAGGCATGACGCTGGTGCTGGTCGGAGGCAGCTCTTTCGCGCTGGCTGCCACTCGTGGCGACCCCGCGCGCGAGCTGCTGGTGGGCAAACCCTTCGATATCCCCATGGAATTCGTCTGGTTCGTGGGCATCACCATCCTGGCCTGGATCCTGCTCAACCGGCACCGCCTCGGCGGCAACACCTACGTCATCGGTGACAACGCGCAGACCGCCCGCCTCATGGGCGTGCCCATCCAGCGGACACGCATCGTGCTCTTCATGCTCACGGGCATGGCCGCCGCGCTGGCGGGCATGATGCTGAGCCTCCAGGTCGTGAACTTCTACCCCAACGTCGGCACGGGCCTGCTGCTGCCGGCGCTGGCCGCGGTCTTCGTGGGTGGCACCTCGGTGTTCGGCGGTCGCGGCTCGATCTATGGCACCTTCATCGGGGCCCTGATGATCGGCGCCATCCCGGCCGGCATCGTGGCCTCGGGCCTGACCGACTTCTGGACCCAGGCCATCTACGGCGGCATCATCCTCATCGCCATCAGCATCCACGCGGTCCTGCAGCGGCGCTTCCAGCGCTAGCATCTCCCACATGAATGACGACGCTGCGCCCGACCTTGAGGAACTCTGTGCCGAGGTGGCCGCCGAGCTGGACGAGATCACCAGCGCTGCCGACGATGGCGTGACGAGCTACGCCCGTGGCAGCGCCGTGTTCGCCCGAGTCTCCGGTGCCCGGCTCGAGGTCCGGCTGCCCACAGATATCGCCGAGGCCGCCCTGCGCACGCCTGACACGGCCCTCGACCCCGACGATCGCGGCTGGCTCCACTTCACGCCGACCGACGCCGAACGACACGTGACCGACCGGGCCTCGGCCTGGTTCGAGATCGCCTGGCGTCACGCGAAGGACAGCTGACGCCCACCGCTCCCCGGGCATAGCAAGACGCCCCGGGTCTCCCCGGAGCGTCGGTGCGTCTGTGCGCGAGTGGCTAGGCGGTGGCCTGGTCGCCTGCCGGGGCCAGGTCGTCGAGCCCGAACTTCTTCTCGAGCTGCTCCATCGGCTGGAAGCCGACGACGCCCTTGGGCTGATCGCCCGGCTTGAAGTAGGCGATGGTCGGGATGCTCATGATCTGGTAAGCCTGTGAGAGGCCAGGGTTGGCATCGACGTCGACCTTGACGACATCCACGACACCGTCGTACTTCTCAGCGATCTTCTCCATCTCCGGAGCGACCAGCTTGCAGGGGCCGCACCAGACCGCCCAGAAGTCGACGACGACCGGCTTGTCGTTCTTCAGCACCAGCTCCTCGAAGGTCTGGTCGGTCGCTTCCTTGATGGCCATGTGGATGTTCCTTTCCCCGACGCCCTAATCGGCGACGGACTGGATGAGCTTGTAGGCCTCGAGGATCCGGGGATCGCTGAGGCGGTAGAGGACGGTGTTGCCGTCGCGGCGTGACTCCACCAGGCCGGCCGAGCGCAGCACCGCGAGGTGCTGACTCATGTTAGGGACCTGGCAGCCAGCCTCCCGAGAGAGGTCGCTGACGGAGCGTTCACCTTGGGACAGGCACTCCAGCACACAGAGCCGCTTGGCATCAGCCAGCGCACGGCTGATGGCCGCGTAGCGCTGACGTTCGCCCTCGGTCGTGAGGGCGGGCGCCTCCGTGGTGGTGGGCCCGGTCCCAGGTGCTGTCGTCATGATGAGCACATCTTCTCATCGTTTGCGCAAGTACGCAAATAGGTTCGTGACGATCCGGTGACGGCAGTGCGGCCACCAGTCAATCGAGGTCGAGCTCATGGAGGCGTTCGTCGTCGATGCCGGCGTGATGGGCCAGCTCATGCATGACCGTGATGCGGACCTCCTCCTCGAGGTCGGCCGGATCGGCGAAGTCGGCCTCCAACGGCAGCCGGAAGAGTGAGATCTTGTTCGGGAGCGCCACCCAGTCGGCGCCCCACTCGGTGGCGGGGACGCCCTCGTAGAGCCCGTAGAGCCAGCCATCGGGGGTGCCCGCGAACTGCGCCTGCTCGGGCGTGGGGGAGTCCTCGATGACGATGGCCACGTCTTCGAGCAGCCGCGCGAAATCGGGTGGCAGGTCGTCGAGCGCCCGCTCCACGAGCGTCTCGAATGGCACGTGCGCCCTGGGCACGGGTCGGAGGCGGCGGTCAGGGTGCCGGCGGGCGAGCTGGCCTCTACGTCTCAGGGGCATCAGCAGAGCATGGCATGGCCGTGCGGACCGTATGCTCAGACGCGTGAGCCAGCCTGGTCCTGCCCCCGCTTCGATGATCGTCCAGCTGCAGACTGGCGAGCGCATCCACTACCTCGTGTGGGACGGTGGGCCGGGCCGGCCCGTGGTGCTCATCCACGGCCTCGCGCGAACGGCCTGGACCTGGCTGCCGATCGGCCGCCGGCTGGCCCCGGCTCATCCGGTGGCTGCCCCCGATCTCCGCGGCCACGGCGCCAGCGATGCCCCGCTCAAGGGCTACGACCTGGAGTCGCTCGCGCTCGACGTGCTGACCGTGACGGCGGGCGCCGGCTGGGGTGAGGCCGTGGCCGGACCGCCGGTCGTGGTGGCTGGACATGGACTGGGCGCCATGGTCGCGGCCGAGATGTCACGCCTGCAGCCGGGTTCCGTGGCTGGGGTCGTCCTCGTCGACGGCGGTTGGGAGGAGATGGTGGAGGCGACGCGCCTGCTGCCCGACCAGCTCGTGGAGGCCATGAACGAGCCGCCGGAGATCCTGGCCTCGATGGAGACGTACCTCGCCGACCGCCGCGACTTCGACCCCGCGACCTGGGATGCCGACCAGCAGACGGCCGCTCGCGCACAGGTCAGCGAACGACACGCGGGGCATGTAGGGCCCGTCACCAAGGGCTCGGTGGTCCGTCGCTGTGTCGACTCGATGTACCGCTACCAGCCGCTCGAAGCGCTCGCGGCGGTGGCCTGCCCGGTGACGCTCATGGCGGCCAGCCCCGGCACCGCTGATGACGAGGACGAGCGTGAGCGCCGCCTGGCCATCGAGGACGCGCAGCGCGCTCGCGCTGACGCCGGAAGGCCGCCGATGGAGGTGCGGGTCTTCGAGGGCGTGGGCCATGACCTGATGCGCTACCGGCCCGACGAGGTGGCCGCCGAGCTGGAGCGGCTGGCCGGCGCCTGAGGCCCGATACCGAATGTGCTCGCCTCGCAGGGGTACCATGTCGGCGTGGATATCCTGCTCGTACTGGTCGTCATCCTCATCATCGTCTTCGTCTGGCGCGGCCCCAAGATGCTGCCCCAGTTCGGCGAGGCGCTCGGCAAGGCCGTGAAGGGCGCGCGCGACTCCATGGATCGCGACTCGACCGAGTCGGAGACCAAGGACGACGACAGCCGGCCCTCCGGCCAGTAGTCCGCGTGAGCGACAGCGCGACCGGACAAGCCGTCCGCACCATCCTTCGTGAGATCGGCGAGGATCCCGATCGTGCCGGCCTCGTCGACACGCCCGCGCGCGTCGAGCGCATGTACAGCGAGCTCACGGCCGGTTACACGATGCTGCCCGAAGAGGTCCTCAATGAGGCGGTCTTCGAGGTGGACTATTCGGAGATGGTGCTGGTCAAGGACATCCCCTTCCACTCGCTCTGTGAGCACCACATGCTGCCCTTCGCCGGCATCGCCGCGGTCGCCTACATCCCCGACGGTCGGGTCATCGGCCTGTCCAAGATCCCGCGCATCGTGGATATGTACGCCCGGCGGCTCCAGATCCAGGAACGCCTCACGCAGGAGATCGCCGACTTCCTGATGGTGCACCTTGCGCCCAAGGGGGTCGGCGTCGTCGTCGAGGCCACGCACCTGTGCGCGAGCATGCGCGGCGTGCGCAAGCCGGGCATGGTCATGACCACCTCCGCGGTGTTGGGGCTGTTCCGCAAGAGCGACAAGACCCGGGCCGAGTTCTTCAGCCACCTCCAGCGCCCGTCCGGAGGCGCCACGTAGCCAGCCCGGGAGTGTCATCGCGATGATCCGCCACTCGCTGCGCCGGGCCCGTCGTGTCCCGGCGGTCGTGTCGCTGTCCGTGGCCGCCCTGGCAGCCGCGTTCGTCATCGGGGCCTGCGGCGCTGGCGAGCCCGAGGCGACGCCCACACCGAGCCCCGAACCGTCGGCCGTGCCCGCGACGGCTGCTCCGACGACCACGCCCGCTCCGACCCCCCAGCCGACCCCGGAGCCGACGGCCGAACCCACGCCCGCTCCGACCCCGAGCCCGACGCCGGTGCCGACGCGGACCCCGCGCCCCACGCCACGCCCCACGGTCGAGGCCACGCCGACGCCCGTCCCGACGCCCCAGCCCACACCCACGCCCTCGCCCTTCCCCTCGTTCCTGCCGGAGATCATCGGCTACGTCATCGACCCGGCGACCGCCCTGCCCATCGTGCCCGAGGGCGTGGGCGGACCGTGGTGGTGGGAAGACGAGCCGGTGACCCCGCTGGACCCCTCGTTGCGCTACGCCTCCGATGCGCCCCAGTCCGTCGCGCTCGACCCCGAGCAACGGCGAGTCTCGCTGCTCGCCGAGTACCCCTCGTACGACGCGGCCCTGGCCGTGGCCACCGAGCTGGCCGGTGCACTCGGGGACCGCACTGCGGAGTCAGCCTGGCTCGAAGCGGCAGGCCAGGACGGATCGAGCGGCTTCGGCTGGCTCGGCAGCGAAGCCTCGTTGACCCCGTTCGTGCAGGTCGTGGACCGTTGGCTGATCGTGAGCGAGCTGGCCTACGACCCGGCCGCGGATCCCGGTGACGACCTCGAGGCTGACCCGCGCTACTCGTCCCCGCTGGCCCTCGCGCTCGCGGACTCGGCAACGAAGCTGATCGTCGAGGACACCTGGTCCGGGGACAAGAGCGTGGCCTTCGACCTGGTCTGCACTGGCAGCCACGACGAGCTGGTGACGGTGAGCCAGGACCTTGCCGACAACGCCGAGCTCTACGACTTCCAGCCGGTCTGGCTGGAGCCGGGCATCACCGACTCGCAGCGCCGGGCACGCCGCACCCTGCGACTGCTCGACAACCTCGACAACGCCACGCTCAGCTCGCTCGTCGACGACGTCGACTTCCAGCGGCTCGCGACCACGCTGCGGGACGCCGGGTCGCAGGGCATCACCGCCGAGGACGAGGCGCTCTCGGATATGGAGGCCTACATCGAGGAGTGGGTCATCGCCTTGCGGCCCAACCTCGAGCCCATCGCCTACCTGCTTGATCCCGAGGTGATGGAGACCGCGGCGAGGGATTTCTCGGAGCGTGCGGCGAACGAGGTCCTGGTGGGCGAGCTCATCCGCCCGCAGGACGTGGCTTCGGGCCAGTTCGCAGCGGCGCGCTACGGCGCCCACCGCGCACCCATCCCCTGGATCATGGGCGAGGCAGCCTCCTACGCGGAGCTCTACGACGATCAGCTCTCCATGTCCCTCGGGCTCTTCCATGGTGTGGCGGCCGGCCTCGGCCCCCTGGTGGACTACCTCGACGCCAACGCCTGCGCGGACATCCGGGTCGACTTCCTCGACTACGGCTACGGCGTCAGCCTGCGCGAGTGACGTAGCCGCCCGATCGGCGGCGCACCGCGCTACGATCGACCCCATGACCGACCGACCGCTCAAGGTGCTCATCGCGAAGCCCGGCCTCGACGGCCACGATCGGGGAGCCAAGGTGCTCGCGCGAGGACTGCGGGACGAGGGCTTCGAGGTCGTCTACACGGGCCTTCGACAGACTCCGGAGATGGTCGCCACGGCGGCCCTGCAGGAGGACGTCGACGTGGTCGGACTCTCGATCCTCTCCGGCGCCCATCTGACCCTGCTGCCCAGGATCTGTGAGTTACTGCGCGCCGAGGGCATGGACGATGTCCTCGTCACGGCCGGGGGCATCATCCCCGAGGAGGACATCGCAGTGCTCAGGGACGCGGGTGTGGCGGCGGTGTTCGGGCCGGGCACGTCCATCGGCGAGATCGCCGACTTCATGCGCCAGCACGCGCAGCCCCGAGCCTGATGACGGCGCCCGCTGCCGGCGGGAACGGGACACGCCTCGCCGAAGAGGCCCGGGCCGGATCGCGTCGTGCGCTGGCGCGCCTGCTGACCGCCATCGAATCGCGGACCCCGGTGGCCGAGGAAGCCTTGCGCGCGCTCTATCCGGCGGCTGGCGGTGCCCATGTCATCGGCATCACCGGTCCGCCCGGCGGCGGCAAGTCGACGCTGGTCTCCGCGCTCGTGGCGACCGTGCGCGCCGCTGATCGCCCGGTGGCGGTGCTGGCCATCGACCCTTCCAGCCCGGTGACCGGCGGCGCCATCCTCGGTGACCGCATCCGCATGAACGACTACGCCGGCGACCGTGACGTCTTCATCCGCTCGATGGCCTCACGCGGGCACCTTGGCGGGTTGGCCGGTACCACCGCAGAATTGGCGGCCGTGCTCGATGCCTGCGGTTTTGGGCTCGTCTTCATCGAGACCGTGGGCACCGGCCAGAGCGAGGTCGAGGTGGCCTCGATCGCCGACACCACGGTCGTGGTCCAGGCGCCGGACATGGGCGACGAGATCCAGGCCCTGAAGGCGGGGTTGCTCGAGGTGGCCGACCTGGTCGTGGTGAACAAGGCCGATCGCCCCGGCGCCGACCGCGCGGCGATGCAGTTGCGCGCGATGCTCACGCTCGGCGACGAGGTCGCCGGTTCCGGCGATCGCCCGCGTCCGAAGCGCCCCGAGGTGCTGCTGGCATCGGGCCTGACGGCTGAGGGCGTGCCCGAGCTGCTGGCCGTGCTCGACCGCATCCACGAGGCCCGTTCCGCTGACGACGGACCCCAGGCCGCCCGCCTCGCCCGGGCCCGCGCCCAGGTCGAAGGCATCCTTGCCGACCGTACCCGCGAGGCGCTCTGGTCCTCGCAGCGCCGGGCCGAGACCGATGCGCTGATGGGGCGCGTGGCGGCCCACGAGCTGGACCCCTACGCCGCAGCCGAGCAGCTCCTCGAGGGACTTCGCGGACGGTCGTCACGCCGGGAACCGGGTCAGGGGCGTAGCGCCACGCCGAGGTAAGGGCGCGGGCGAGGTTAGCCCGTGGTCGCTTGGTCTTCCGACGTGCCGCCGTCGGTGGTCGCGGACCCCGGGTTCATCGAGGCGAAGACTCCGGCCGGGTCGACGCGATAGACCCCGCCGCTGCTCTTGCCCACCCCGCCGGCCAGCCAGAACGAGCCGTCGGGAGCGGCCGCGATCTCGTCTAGGCGCGTGCCCTTGAGGACAGTGGCGACCACCCCGTCACGGTAGAGGCGCAATCCGTCGCGACGGGGGACCAGCACGCCCAGCGTCCCATCCGGCGAGGCCGCCCGGCGCGCGCCGGCCTGCGGGAACAGACTCCACTCGCTCCCGTCGTAGAGGTAGGTCCCGTTCCAGGCATTGACGCCAACGGTCCCATCAGGGCCGATGAAGACCGTGTCGGTGAACGGCGTGTTCTCGAGATGCCGGGTCAGGTCGGTGCCATCCCACGCCTCCACACCCATGCTGGTCGAGAGCCAGACCGTCCCGTCGGGCGCCATGAGGTCGTACCGGGGCTTGGTGGAGGTCCACTGCTCGCCATCGAAGAGGCTGACGTCGCTGCCGATGACCCACAGCTCGCCGTTCTCGTCGAAGAGCAGGCGGCGGTGATCACTGGGCAGCCCGTCCTTCGGACCGTACGTGATGTCCTGGCCCAGCGGCCAGATCCGCGCGCCCTTGAGGCGATCGTTGTCTGTGCCCGATGCGGTGATGCTGATCCAGACCTCTCCGCTCGGACTGACCGCGATGTGATCGACGTCGCGCCAATTCTTGGGCCACTTCCTGGTCAGGTCGTGGCCTTGATTGTCGTCAAGGACCCGCAGCACGCCGGGCTGGATCTCGCGGGTCCGGAAGCTCTCGACGTCCATGCTGTCGGTGCCATCCTGACCCGCGGCACCGGCGACGTTGCCGACGAGCAAGCCCGATGTGAGTGCGGCGATCACCATTCGCTTGGGGAACATCATCCGATCCCTCCTGTGCCACCTCCAGGGCAGCCTTCCACGCCCCCTACACAGGCTTAGAGGCGTCCTGGGGCGAGAATCGTTCCATCACCGCTCGTCAGAGCCCCGGCTTCGAAGGTGCTATCGGAGCACGTGGTTCCGGTGGCAGTATGTGCTACGTTGTAGAACATGGGAACCGTCGGCATCCGGGCACTCAAGCAGAATGCCTCCGCGGTGGTGGCTGAGGCTGCCGCCGGCGACATCGTGGTCATCACCGATCGTGGCCGTCCGGTGGCCATGCTCGTGCCGTATCAGGAGAGCCGCATCCAGGCCATGATCGACGCCGGTCTGGCAACGCCGCCCAAGCATTCGATCAGGGACGTGCCGCCTCCTCGGCCGCGTCGCCGAGGTGAGCGGCCGCTGACCGAAGTGCTCGAGGAGATGCGCTCGGAAGAGCGCTACTAGCCACGCACGTCCGGTGTTCTACCTGGAGACGTCCGCAGCTGCCAAGCTTGTGCTGGCTGAGCGTGGCTCAGCTGCCCTTCGTCGCTGGCTCGTACCGCGTGCTGCCCTCGTCATCTCGAGCGACCTCTTGCGGACCGAGTTGCTGCGCCTCGCCCGTCGTGCTTCGCCGGATCTCGTGCTGCAGGCGCGCGCCGTCCTTGACGGGCTGGTGCTGACGAGCCTCTCGACAGACACGTTCGAGCGTGCGGCGTTGCTCGAGCCGACGCCGCTACGAAGCCTCGACGCGCTGCATATCGCCGCAGCCCTCGAGACCGGGCCGAGGCTCGATGGCATCGTCACATACGATGTGCGCCTGGCGGAGGCCTCGGCCAGTCTCGGCATCTCGGTGATCAGCCCTCGCTAACCTCCTCGGGTGACAGTGGCTCCGTCGTGACCTCGCCTTCGGTGAAGAGGTCCATCAGGACGAGGCAGATCACGTCGAACTCGCCGGTGTTCACCGCGTCGTCGACCCTGTTGTGGCCCAGCAAGCGCGTGACGCCTCGTCGTTTCCTACGCGGCGCTCAACCTCGAGCCTCGATCTGGCTCGTTCGTGCTTGGCGGGCGACCTCGAGCGTCACCTCGAGCGTTCGCAGCGCCTCGTGCCCATCGACCAGGGGAACTGCATCGCCTCGCGCGACGTCGCAGAAGTGCCGCAGCTGGGCCGAAAGGGTGTCCGATCTCGGCGACACGCTCCGCGACCGCTCGATGGGTGCGGTCCAGTCCGGGGCATCGTGGTAGCGCCAGACGTCGAGCGACGGGAAGCTCAGCGATCCCTTCGTGCCGCCGACCAAATAGCACGACTGGTCCGTCTCCGGATAGGCCGGGTTCTCGCCCGTCGTGAGCTCCCAGCTCCAGGGCGCCACCACGGTGTCGGAGACCGAGATCGTGCCCAGCGCCCCGTGCCGGAAAACGACCATGGCCACGGCCGAATCCTCGACCGGGAAGAGACGCATCGCGTTGGACCCGATCGCCCGCACTCCGTCGATCTCACCGCAGAGGTAGCGCAGGTCGTCGATGACGTGGACGAGGTTGATGAGGATCGGCCCGCCGCCGGGCTCTCGCCGCCACTCGGTGTCGAAGTACCCGTCCGGCTTGCAGAACCAGGCCAAGGCGTTGACCGCCGTGATCCGCCCCAACCGACCGGACGCCACGATGTCCTTCGCCCGCTGGAGTGCGCCATTGTGCCGGCGGTGATGACCCACCAGCAGGGGAACGCCGGCGGCTTCGGCGGCCTCGACCAGCCGCTGCCCGGACGCGACGTCCTCGGCCAGCGGCTTCTCTACGAGCAGCGGCAGTCCGGCCGCGACGCACTGCAGGCCAACGTCTACGTGCAGCTTGTTGGGAGTAGCCACGATGACGGCGTCGGGCCGCTCCGTCCCGAGCATGGCCGGGACGTCGGGGAACCACCGGGCACCGCCCGTCGCCGCCAGCTCCCGGGCGTGCTCGGACGGATCGACGATCGCGGCGAGCACGACACCGGGCTCGCCGGCGATGCGGGCGATGTGCTGCCGACCGATGAGGCCGGCGCCGATGACGGCGACGCGCAGTCCTCCCGTCATGACTCTGGCGCTCCGGTTGGCCACGGCATGGCTGGGCGGATGTCCGCCGAGACCGGCCTACGACTTGGGTAGCGCAGCCTGCGGCGTGTAGACCCAGAGCAGCTTGAGCGGCTCGGTGCCGGTGTTCTTGTGCTGGTGGTGGACGCCCTTGGGGACCCACATCGCGGCCCCGGGCCCGAACTCGGCTTCCTCACCCTCTGACACTACGACGCCGGAGCCTGCGAGGACCAGGTTGATCTCCTCCGACTCAGGATGCACGTGATACGAGCTGGCCTCGCCCGGCTCGAAGACGGTGATGCCGGCCATGAACTCCTCTGAGCCGGTCTCGGGCGACACGAACCGGAACACCTTTCGGCGCATGCCGGGCTCGTCAAGGCCGATCCAGATCTCCTCGGCGTCCTCGAACGGCGAGATCAGTCGGACCTTCATGGTCAATCCTCCTCGGGCGGGCGTGGGATGGCGATACCGTCGTAGTCGACGGCCGTGGGGTCGATCAGACGCATCGGGCGCTCGCGGGTGCGCTCCTCGACGATGTGCGCCGCCAGGCCGCAGCTTCGCGCGATGGCGAAGGCGAAGTCCCCGAACTCCGGATCCAGTCGAAGGACGGTGAGTGCCACCGCCAGACCCCCATCGATGTTGACCGCCACCGTTCGGCCTGCGTGCCGACCTACGGCTCCAGCCAGGGCGCGCACGCCCTCGGCGAGCCGGCCGTCGGAGACTTCGGTGGCAAGCTCGAGCAGGCGCTCGGCGCGGAGGTCGTGCGCGTGCCAGCGGTGCCCGATCCCAGGCAGCCGGCGACCGGCGGCACGCTCGGTCTCGAAGATCGTTTCGGCCCAATCATGCAGGACCCCCGTCGGCGGCATCGTGGCCAGGATCTGCATGGCCCGCCCCACGACTGCCCCGTGAAGGTCGCCGAAGGCGAGGATCCCGCCAGCCAGCGCGCTCATCGGAGCGGCCCGCGTCGAGGCGATGGTTCGCGCTGTCATCGCCGATGGGGCGAGCGGGCCGTGATCGATCGCGGCCACGAGGCACGCGCCGAGCAACGCCGCTTCTGCCTCGCCGGCTGCGTCACCGCGCCACAGCCGCAGGAGCATGGCCGGGAAGGTCTCGCGGCCGATCGCGGTGTCGAGGGCCTCCCCGCGCACGAAGACGCGCTCATCGGTGGTCGCGGTCACGGCACTCGACCAGCCTGCTGGTCGAGACGTCTGTCCAGCCCCCCGGCCCTGGTGGACTCGGGTCACCGCTGGGCCACCTGATAGATGCGTTCGATGTCCCAGGCTCCGGGCGTCTCCACCGGAGTGTTACGCATGGGCACGTCGATCAGCGTGGGGCGTCCCGAACTGATCGCGGCGGCGATCTGCGGCTGCAGGTCCTCGGCGCGCTCGATCTTGATGCCCTCTGCACCGCAGGCTCTGGCCATGGCCGCGAAGTCGGGCGAATACGGGGTGCCGTCGGCCTCGAACTCGCAGCCGTAGCCGGTGCCGTAGTGCTTGCGCTCAAGGCCGGCGATGGTCCCGAACGCTGCGTTGTTCATCACCACCCAGACTGCGGGGATGCCCATCTCGACGGCCGTGGCCACGACGTTCGGGTTCGAGCCGAAGGCGCCGTCGCCCACGAGCGCGATGGCCGGGCGTCCGGGATCGGCAGCGACCACGCCGAGCACCGCGGCCGGTCCGAAGCCCATGGTCGAGTAGCCGCCGGGGGTCAGGAAGGAGTCGGGCGTATCGACCGGGTACTGCTGGGCCACGCCGTTCTTGTTCCAGCCCACATCGGTCACGAGGATGGCGTTCGGGGCAGCTGCACGCACGTCAGCCAGGATGCGCTCGGGCAGGAGCGGGACCTCCGCGGAGGCCGCGTTGGCCGAGCTCGGGGCCAGGAATGCGGCGCGCTCCTGGCGCAAGGCGTCCCAGTCGTACCCGCGATCAGGTGTCGGCGTGCCGTAGGCCTCCGCGATAGCCGCGAGTGCCAGGCCGGCATCGGCGGTGGCCGCGATCTCGGTGGGGTAGTTGCGGCCGGGCTCATGCGGGTCGATGTCGATATGGATCAGGCGGGTCGGTGGGATGTCGAAGGTCACGCCCGGCTCCCAGCTGCTGCTGTCGGTCTCCGGGAAGCGCGTACCGACCGCGAGAAGCACGTCCGCTTCCGACGCCAGCCGGTTGGCGGCTGGCGAGCCCCAGAAGCCCACGACACCCACGAGTTGCGGGTGGTCGGGCGGCAGCACTCCGGTGCCCATCAGCGTGTGCGCAACCGGCGCACCGATGACCTCCACCAGCCGGCGTACCTGCGCGGTCGCCCGACGGGTTCCGCCACCGGCCAGCACGAACGGCCGGCTCGCGGACCGAAGCAGGGACGCGATCGCTGTTGCCGTGTCGGCCTGGAGCGTCGGCCGCTCCACCGGCGAGGGTGGCACGACGTCGGCCTCGAGGACCTCGGCCAGGATGTCCATGGGGAACGAGACCAACACCGGCCCGGGCCGCCCGGCCTGCGCCAGATCCCACGCGCGCGCCAGGATCCTCGGTGCTTGGTCAGCGCGGCGAACGCGCCAGGCTCGCTTCACGAACGGCTCGTAGACCGCGACCTGGTCAGCGTCACGCCGGAGATTGAACTCCTGGTGCGGACCGCGTCCCTCGTAGTACGAGGGCACGTCGCCGGCGATGACGAGCATCGGTACAGAGTCGAACGCAGCGGTGGCCACGCCGGTGACGGCGTTGGTCATGCCTGGTCCGACGTGTAGCAAGGCCACCCCGGGCTTGCCCGACGTACGGGCGTAGCCATCAGCCGCATGGCCCGCGACCTGTTCGTGGCGCACCGTCACGAATCGTGGTCCGCCTCGGCGCTCGAGCGCCGCGAGCAGCGAAATGTTCGTATGACCACAGAGGCCGAAGACGTACTCGACCCCCCGATCGGCGAGGAACCCGGCGACGTGGTCGGCGACCGTTGGCTTCATGCCCAGCGGTCCTGGGGTAGGTGCGGCGACTCGAGCATCATGCCTCCGAAGTGTCCCACATAGCGGGATGCAATCCCATCTCTAGCAACCTAGTAGCGGTCCTGTCCGGTGTCAAGTTCCGTCGCCGCCAACCGCCGGAGGCGACCGCAGGACGAAGGCTGAAACCCTTCGGACACCGGGCACCGTGGTACATAATAGTGGGACGGAACCACGCACTATTGGGACGTACCGAACGGCTCGACCCGGAGGACTGTATGGCAACGCGACCGATCACCCCCGAGGAGCAAGCAGCAGTCGACGAGCACGTCGCACGCGGTCGCGCCGCGCTGCGCGAGTTCGAGGGTGCGACGCAGGATGAGGTCGACCGCCTCTGCCAGGCCGTGGCATGGGCCGTCGCAAACGAGACCACCTTCACGCGCCTCGCCGTCATGGGCGTGGAGGAGAGTGGCATCGGCGATCCGGACTCTCGCGTCAACAAGCGGTTCAAGGTTATGGGCATCCTGCGCGATGTGCTGCGCCAGCGCAGCATCGGCGTCATCGAGGAACTCCCCGAGCGAGGCATCGCCAAGTACGCCAAGCCGGTCGGACTCATCGCCTCGCTGGTGCCCACCACGAACCCGGAGCTCACGCCGCCGGGCGTCGGCATGTTCGCCCTCAAGTGCCGTGATGCCGTGGTCTTCTCGCCTCACCCGCGCAGCAAGCGCACGACCCTCGAGACGGTCGAGATCATGCGACGTGCCCTGGCGCGCGAAGGCGCCCCGCCCGATCTGCTGCAGTGCCTGCCCCGGCCCAGCATCCCGGCTGCCCAGTACCTGATGTCCCAGGCGGACCTCGTCCAGGCCACCGGGGGGCGCGACATGGTTCGCGCCGCCTACTCGTCCGGCACCCCGGCCTACGGCGTCGGAGCCGGCAACTCGACCATGGTCATCGACGAGACGGCGGACGTGGCCGAGGCCGCGCGCAACACTCGCATCAGCAAGACCTCCGACTTCGGCTCCGGCTGCTCGGCCGATGGGAACCTGGTGGTGGAGGACTCGATCTACGAGTCCCTGCGCGCGCAGCTGGTCGGAGAAGGCGCTCACATCACCAGCCCCGAGGAGACCGCTCTGCTGAAGTCCATCCTGTGGGACGACGAGGGCCATCGCACGCCGGACACCATCGCCATCTCGGCTCAGGCCATCGCGGCCAAGGCCGGCTTCGCGATCGCGCCCGAACGTCGCTTCTTCCTGGTCGAGCAGGAAGAGATCGGCCCGCACAATCCGTTCAGCTCGGAGAAGCTCAGCGTCGTCGTGTCGATGTTCCGCTACTCGGGTTTCGACGAGGCGCTCGAGAAGGTCATGGCCATCTACGAGGTCGGCGGCAAGGGCCACTCCTGTGGCATCTACTCGTTCGACGACTCCCACATCGACCGCCTGGCGCTGCTGGCGCCGGTCAGCCGGATCATGGTCCGCCAGCCGCAGTCGAAGGCCAACGCAGGCGCGTTCGACAATGGCATGCCCATGACCTCGAGCCTTGGCTGCGGCACGTGGGGTGGCAACGTGACCTCGGATAACATCCACCTCAAGCACTATATGAACGTCACCTGGGTCAGCCGGCCCATCCCCGAGGACCGTCCCAGTGAGGAGGAGCTGTTCGGTGAGTTCTACGGTACCGCTGTGGACTGAGGGACCGGCAGGCCCCTCGACCACGGATCGAGGCGTGGCCGTCGACTCCGGAGATCAGTCTTAGGGCAGCGCAAGCTCGAGAGGGAAGATGTCCGTTCTGGAGAAGGCGAGCGACCTCATCGACTTCCTCGGCCAGGAGCGTGAGCCGGTCACACTGGCCCGCGTCCGGTCGGCGCTGGCCATGCCCAAGTCCTCGACCCACCGACTGCTGAGCGAGCTTGCCGGTCTAGGCATCGTCAGGCGTACGCAGGACGGTCGATACTCTCTCGGGCCCAGGTTGCTGTACTGGGGCGAAGCCGCGGCTGAGACCTTCGATCTCCGAGCCGTGGCCGAACCGCCCATGCGTGCGCTGCGAGACGAGTTGGGTGAGAGCGTTCACCTCTACGTCCGCGACGGTGACGCGCGCATCTGTATCGCGGCCGTGGAGGCTCGGCACGAGCTGCGACCGTTCATCCAGCTCGGACGACGACTGCCCCTGAGGGTCGGTGCGGCGGGCAAGGTGCTCCTGGCGTTCGCAGATCCGCCGACCCAGCAGCAGGAGCTGCGAAGGGCTCGAGCTGATGACAAGCAGGGGCGGGCGCAGGGCGATGGTCTCGCCCGCCAGCTGGATCGGATCCGGGAGGATCAATGGGCCTACTCCATCGGCGAGCGCGAGTACGGTGTCGCCGCGGTGGCCAGCACCATCACCGACTCGGTCGATCGGGTGGTCGCCGCGCTCTGCATCTCCGGGCCCACGATTCGACTCACGGCGGAACGGCTGAAGGAGATGTCGGACCCGCTGCGCCGGTCGGCGTCCGAGGTCAGCCTGGCCCTGCGTCGCGGCTGACGCGACTCGGTCAGTTCAGGCCCAGGAGTCCTGGCAGCCAGAGGGTCACCGCCGGTACGAAGGCCACCAGCAGCAACGTCACCAAGAGCGCCGGGTAGAAGGGGACGACTCCTCGGAAGACGCGTTCCAGTGGGATACCCGTCACCGAGCTGAGGACGAAGCAGACGCCCCCCATCGGTGGCGTCAACAGGCCGATCATGAGGCAGAGGATGAGGACGGCACCGAACTGCAGCGGGTCGATGCCATAGCTCACCGCCACCGGTAGGAGGATGGGCGTCACGATGAGCAGGGCCGATGTGGGCTCCAGGAGCATGCCGAGCGCGATGAGGACGACGATGACGATGGCCAGGAAGATGGCCGGTTCGTCGGTGAGCCCTGGCAGCGCCTCCGCGACCATGCGCGGGACCTTCTCCCTCGCCAGGATCCAACTGAGCAGGGACGACGCTCCGATGATTATCATGATCTGCGCGGTGATGAGCGACGTGTCGCGGAAGATGAGCGTGAGGTCGCGCCGGCTCACGGAGCGGTAGGACAGAGCCAGGCCGAGCATGTAGAAGGCTCCCACCGCGGCGGCCTCGGTGGGCGTGAACAGCCCACTGAGGATCCCACCGAGGATGAGCACGGGAGCACCCATCGCCGGCAGCGCCCGGATGACGGCCCGCCGTACCTGGGGCCAGTCGTACGGCTCGCCCACGAACTGCGGCCTGCGTCGTGCCCACAGGTAGACGGTGAGCCCCAGGGTGAGGGTGATCAGGAGCGCGGGGATGATGGCCGCGACGAACAGCGCACCGGTGGACACGGCCGCCACCGACGCGTAGATGACTGCCGGGATGCTCGGGGGCATGATCGGGCTGATCAGGGCCGAGCTTCCGCTAAGCCCGACCGAGAAGCCTTCCGGGTAGCCCTTCTTGCGCATCTGGTGGACGGCGATCGAGCCGATACCCGCGGCATCGGCGAGTGCCGCTCCGCTCATCCAGGAGAAGCCGAGGCTCACGCCGATGTTGACGTAGGCGAGGCCGGCTCGGAGCGGTCCGAGAAGGGCCAGCGCGGCGTCGTAGAGACGGTCGGCGATCTCCGTCCTCGTGGCCGTGACACCCACGAGGATGAACATCGGGACTGCCAGCAGCGGCCAGCTGTTGATGCCGTTGGTCACGAGCCTCACCGCCAGCCCGACGGAGAAATCCTCGATCACCAGGTAGGCCAAACAGGGGCCCAGGATGGCGAAGGCCATGGGCACCCGCAGCAGGAAGAGCCCGATGATGAGAGCCAGGAGCAGGAGGATGCTCACGCGGCCCGCTCCCCGCGGCGCATGATCTGCCGAGCGTCCACCAGGCCGATCATCATCAGTGCGCGAAGGGCCGTCAGCAGGTAGCCGACCAGGGGCATGACGTAGAACCAGGCGATGGGGATCTCGGCCGCCGGCGTGCGCTGGCCGATGTCATCGGCGATGAGCGAGTAGGTGGCGTAGCCCATGCCCAGGCATGTCGCCAGGACGACGATGTGGGACCCCAGCTTGACCAGGTCGAGCACCCGCTCAGGCAGGACGAGATCGGCGACCTTGATGGTGATGTGCCGATCCTGTGCCATCAGGTATCCGGCCAGGGCGAAGGTGCACCAGACCATGGCCAGCCGCGCGATCTCGCCGGTCCACGGCCATCCGTCGAAGGCGTGGATGTATCGCTGTGCCACCTGGGTGAGCACGAGGACCAGGATGACGACGATGAGCGCCCCCCCGATGACCTGCTCGGCAAGGCCCACCAGCCTCATCAGCGTACGGAACGGCTCTCTGCTCGGGAGCAGCTCGGCGTACTGTTCCTCGGCGGCTGCGGAGGGTGGCTCACCCGACGGTAAGGACTGGTCGGCGGGGTCGTCGACCGGCGTGGCCACGTCTCCGGGCCGATCCTCGCCAGCCGTCATCCTCGCTCTCCTCCCTCAAGAAGCGGACCCGCGTCCTCCCGCGGGTCCGATGGTAGCGCGCAGGGCTTGATCGATCACCCTGCGTGCCACGTCAGCTGATGCCCACGATGCAACGCTCGTGGGCATCAGCCCATCGTCTACTCCGCTACGGAGCGGATGGCATCGAGGACCTCGACTTGCTCGGGGCTCCACTGCTCCCGGAGATACGGCTCGGCCTTCGCCCGGAAGGCCTCACGATCGACGTCGTCGATGACCTGCATGGGGCCGTTCTCTCGCCACTCGTTGAGCTGCGCCTCGGTCGCTTCGGCGTCGCAGGCCGGGACCTGATCCATGGCCTCATCCACGGCTGCCTGCAGCGCCGCCTGCTGCTCCTCGCTCAGCGACTGCCACTTGTCCTCGTTCATGACCACGAGGTTGGAGCTCTGCTGGTGGGCAGACAGGCTGATGTAGTCCTGCACCTCAGCCAGGTTGCTGGCCACGATGTTGACGACCGGGTTCTCCTGGCCGTCGGCCGTGCCCTGCGAGAGCGCAAGGTAGAGCTCTTCGTACGCGACCGGCACGGCCGTGGCACCCATGGCCTCCGCGTTCATTAGGAATTGCGGGGACCCGGGGAAGCGCATGCGCAGGCCTTCAAGGTCTTCCGGTGTGCGAATCGGCACATTGGCTGTGAACTGGCGTGCTCCGGCGGCCCAGGCACCGAGGATCCGGACGCCCGTGGCCTCGAGGAACCCATCCTTCAGCGGCTGCGATGCCTCGTCCTGGAAGTAGCGCTTGAGATGCTCTGCATCATCGAAGACGAAGACGCCGTCGACCACGCCGATCGGCTCGTACGCGGCGGCCAGGGCAGAGGAGCCCTGGATATCGAGGTCGATGTCACCGGAGATGACTGACTCGATGCGGTCTGCGTCGCCGCCCAGCTGGCTGCCGCCGAAGATCTCGACGTCGAGCCCGACATCGGCCGCCGCCACGCTATCGGCGATGACCTGAGCACCACACGCCGCCTGGGGCTGCGCGTCCTGATAGCTATGGGCGAGCGTGAGCTCGACCGTGTCCTGTCCGACAGCCGCCGGTGCAGCTGCGGCGACGAGCGCCAAAGTGGCCACGCTTGTGGCCAGAACCCGGAACCTTGCATCCATAACCCACATCCTCCTAGGCTTCCCTTGTGACCGCGTCCACCGTCCCACGACGCTGGACACTGGCCTATGTTACGGAACACACGGCGATGGTCAAGCACCGATGTTCCACCCATCGCGACGGCATCCGGTGCCGCGACGGGCACTACCCTCAGCCAACTTGACCGGCCCAGCGACGTCCAATAACGTGGACCCATGTCCCGCGATTCGGAACCACGGACGGCAGGATCGCCCGGTCCTCTCTGGGGCCTGCGCGTGCTGGAGCTGGGCACGCTCATCGCGGGTCCATTCGCGGGGCGGCTTCTGGCCGACTTCGGAGCGGACGTGGTCAAGGTCGAGCAGCCCGAGGTCGGCGACCCATTGCGACGTTGGGGGCACGGTCTCGACGACGGGGAGTCGCTTTGGCATCTCGTACAGCAACGAGGGAAGCGATCGGTCGTGGCCGACCTGCACGAGGCCGCTGGACGGTCGCTGGTGCGGGCGTTGGCACGTGAGACCGACATCCTCATCGAGAACTTCCGCCCGGGACGGCTGGAGGCGTGGGGCCTGGCGCCAGAGAGCCTCCTGGCCGACAACCCCCGCCTCATCGTCGTTCGCATCTCGGGCTTCGGACAGACCGGGCCGCTCCGTGACCAACCCGGTTTCGGCACCATCGCCGAGGCTGCCGCCGGGCTGCGCTACCTCACCGGAGAGCCGGACGGCCCATCCACGCGAGTCGGGCTCAGCCTGGGCGACTCGATCGCCTCGCTCTACGCGCTTTACGGTGCGCTGGCGGCGGTCTACGAGCGCGAGCGGTCGGGACTGGGCCAAGTCGTGGATGTGGCTCTCACCGACTCGCTCTTCTCGATGCTCGAAGCGACCCTGCCTGAGTACGGCTACTTGGGCCTGGTCAGGCAGCGGACTGGCAATATCGCGCACAACTCCGCGCCCACGAACGCGTACCCCTGCCGCGACGGCATCGAGGTCTGCATCGCGGCCAACACCACCCGCCTGTCGCAGGAGCTGTTCCGGGCTCTCGGCCGCGAGGACCTGGCGCTCGACGCGGAACTGGCGACCGACCGCGGTCGCGTGCGCCGTGCGCCCGAGCTCGACGCGGCCATCACGGCCTGGACGCGCCAACGGGACTCGGAAGAGGTGTTGCGCACCTTGCGCGAGCTGCGCATCCCGGTCAGCCGCATCAACGACATCGCCGACATCGTGGCCGACCCGCAGTTCCGAGCACGCGAGATGATCGTGCCGGTCGATGACCCTCGCCTAGCCAAGCCGCTGCTGGTGCCGGGGGTGACGCCCAGGCTCTCCCGCACGCCCGGCCGGGTGGGGCCGTTGGCTCCACCCCTGGGGCACGATACCGTTGCGGTACGGGCCGCGCTCGGGGAGCCCCCGAACGAGCCCCCGAACGAGCCTCCGCTCGAGCCGTCGGTGCCGGTGGGTGACGACACCGCCGTGCCGGGCCGGTGAGCGTGCTCGACCCGGACCGGGGCAAGGGGCCCGGAACGTCTGCGCCGGTACAGACGTTCAGTGGAGCGATCGCCCCCGACGAGCTGGGCCTGACGCTGATGCATGAGCACATCTTCGTGCGCGACCACGAGCTCGAGCGCAACCTGCCCAGCATCGAGTGGGACCGAGACGCGGCGGTCGAGCGCGCCGTCCGTGGGCTGTCCATGCTCCACGGCCTCGGCGTGCGCACGGTGGTCGACCTCACGGTCGTGGGGCTTGGACGTGACGTGCGCCTCGTGGCCGAGGTGGCCGACCGCGTGCCGATCAGGATCGTCGCCTCGACCGGCCTCTATGCGGGCGACACGTTGCCGCTCTACTTCCGGTTTCACGGCCCCGGCCGGCTGGTCGACGAACCCGAGCCGCTGGTCGACCTGCTCGTCCGGGATATCGAAGACGGCATCGGCGGCACGGCTGTGCGCGCGGGCATGATCAAGGTGGTCTCGGAGGGGACTCGCCCGAGTGAGTCGGAGCAACGCGTGCTGTCGGCTGCCGCCGTGGCCCAGGAGC
The DNA here is from genome assembly GCA_963731995.1 of uncultured Chloroflexia bacterium. Classification (GTDB taxonomy): domain Bacteria; phylum Chloroflexota; class Limnocylindria; order Limnocylindrales; family CSP1-4; genus JAFMJV01. The sequence goes on along the minus strand of CAVSXV010000001.1, from coordinate 112,304 downwards.
GCACCGATGTGCCGATCACCACCCACTCGGTGCCGAGCCTTCGGAACGGGCTCGAGCAGCAGGCCTTCCTCTGCGGTCGAGGCGTTCCCGCCAACCGCATCGTCATCGGCCACTCGGGGGACTCCGACGACCTGGACTACCTGCGCGCCATCATGGACCTGGGTTCGACCATCGGCGTGGACCGCTTCGGCATGGAACACGTGCAAGGCGACCGGGTCCGCATCGAGAACGTGGTGGCGCTGGTTCGCCAGGGCTATGCGGATCGAATCATCCTCTCGCACGATGCCGCGTTCTACAGTCATGCGACGCCGCCATCGTGGCGGGCTCACCATGCTCCTCGCTGGCACATGGAGCACCTCTTCGTTTCCATCCTCCCGGAGCTGCGGCGCCGCGGCGTGACATCGCCGGAGATCGACCAGATGATGATCGCCAACCCACGCAGACTGCTGACACCAGGGGAGGGGAACCTGTCATGACGACGAGCGACCACACCAGCATGAAGGGTGCGAAGCCATGCTAGCCGCACTCCTGCTCGAGCCAGGCCGCGTCGAGATCGGCGACGTCGCTGAGCCCGAACCCGGTCCCGATGAGGTTCGACTGAGCGTGGAGGGTGTCGGCCTCTGCGGCTCCGACATGAGCGTGTTCAGCGGCAAGTGGCAGCCGCCACGGTATCCCTGGATCATGGGCCACGAGGCGTACGGCGTGATCGAGTCCGTCGGCCGCGGCGTCGATCCTGCGCGGGAAGGCGAACTCGTGGCCATCGAGCCCAACGTCGCTTGTGGCGCGTGTCCCGAGTGCGCTCGCGACCGAACCTCCGCCTGCGAGCACCGTAGCTCGGTCGGGATGAACCGGCAGGGCGCGCTTGCCGAGCGGCTGGTGGTGCCGGCAGATCGCGCATGGCCGGTCGCGCCGCTGGACCCCCGCGATCTCGTCTGTGTCGAGCCGTTCACCGTGGTCGAGACGGCCCTGCGTCGGCTGCTGTCGGCAGTACCCGACCGCGCCTTGGTGGTGGGCGTCGGTGCCCAGGGGCTGCTGATGAGCCTTGCGCTCCAGCGGCGCGGGGCGGACGTCCACGTTACCGACGTGAAACGCGAGCGGGTGGCCTTCGCGATGACGGCGCTGGGCGTGGCCGAGGCAGTGCCCGATGACGGCCTGCGGTTCCCTCTCGTGGTCGACACGACCGGTGTCCCCGCGGCCGTGGCCGAAGCCTTGGCCCGCGCCGAGGTTGGCGCCACCATCATCGAGCTCGGCCTCGATGCCCGGCCGTTCGAGCTCGATGCCGTGACGCTCGTCCGACGCCAGCTCGTGCTGCGAGGCTCGCTGACCTACGACCACCCTCGTGACTTCGCCTGGTCGACGGCGCTCATCAACGAGGGTTCGGTGTCGCCCGGTCGTGTCATCAGCCACGAGTTTCCGTTCCAGGCAGCCCAGTCGGCCTTCATGGCGAGCGCATCCACACCCGGCAAGTCGTGGATCCGGCTGTCGGATGCGACCAGCGGCGGCGGAGCCTAGATCGAGCTACGACTGGGCTGTCCTTGCCCGCCCCAGCGAGCGCAGCCATGTACCCAGCATCGTCATGCCCGCGTCGGTCAGGATGGACTCGGGATGGAACTGGATGCCCTCGACCGGGTGTTCGCGATGACGCAGGCCCATGACCAGCCCATCGGGTGATGTGGCCGTCACCTCCAGCTCTGCAGGCACCGAGTCCGCGGCCACCGCGAGGGAGTGATAGCGGCCAGCGTCGATGGGCGTCGGCAGCCCCTCAAACACGCCCTGGGCCCGATGGTCCACCGCCGAGCGCTTGCCGTGGACCGGATCGACCGTGATGATCTCGCCGCCATAGACCAGGCCGATCGCCTGGTGGCCGAGGCAGACGCCGAGGATGGGCAGCTCCGGTCCGAAGCGCCGGATGACCTCGAGCGTGACGCCGGCATTCTCGGGGCGGGATGGCCCAGGGCTGACGACGATGCCGTCGAACGCGCGCGCCCCGATCTCCTCGACCGTGATCTCGTCGTTGCGCGCGACTTCTACCTCCGCGCCCAGCTGGCACAGGTACTGGTAGAGGTTGTAGGTGAACGAGTCGTAGTTGTCGAGCAGCAGCACGCGGAGGCCGCTGCCCGGCAGGTCTGGGCCGTTCGTCATGGCGTGGTCTCCTGAGAAGTGCCACCGTAGATCGCTTCGGCCTCGGCGAGGGCCGAGAGGACGGCACTGGCCTTCGCGGCTACCTCCGCCGACTCCCGTTCAGGTACCGAGTCGGCGACGATGCCGGCACCGGCGTGGACGTGGGCGATGCCGTCCTTGAGCACCATCGAGCGGATGGTGATGGCGGCTTCCACGTCGTCCGGCCCGAAGAAGCCGACGGCACCCCCGTAGGGCCCTCGCTGCTCACCCTCCAGCTCCGCGATCGCCCGCATCGCTCGGACCTTGGGTGCGCCCGACAGCGTCCCGGCCGGGAAGACGGAGCGCACTGCGTCGAACGCGTCGCGCCCAGGCGCCAGGTCGCCCTCGACCTCGGAGACGATGTGCATGACGTGCGAGTAGCGCTCGATCGCATGGAGGGACGCTACGCGGACGCTACCGGGCGTGGCCACGCGGCCGACGTCATTGCGCGCAAGATCCACGAGCATGGCGTGCTCGGCGAGCTCCTTCTCGTCGGCCAGCAGGTCGGCCTCGAGCGCAAGGTCTTCAGCCGGGTCCGCGGCGCGGGGCCGCGTGCCGGCGATGGGTCGCGTCGAGACGACCCCGTCGCGTACGCGCACGAGGAGCTCGGGTGAGGCGCCCAGCATCGAACGGTCCGGGCCTAGATCGACGGCGAAGAGGTGCGGGCTGGGATTGATGCGCCGCAGCGAGCGGTACACCTCCAGCGGACCCACCGAGCAGGGCAGCTCGAAGCGCCGCGCCGGCACGGTCTGCAGCATCTCGCCGGCATGGATGTCGGCCACGAGCGTCCGCACGATCGCCTCATAGCGGGGGTCGGCAGCCGGCGGGCTGTGCTTGGCTGCCGTCGGAGGAATTGGCACCGAGCCCTCGATGGTGGACGGCTGCGCCAGTATCGCGAGGGCCTCGTCGAGCCGGTCACGGGCACCCGGCCCGTCGATGGTCGAGACCGTCGCCGTCTGCTTGAGGTGGTCGAAGACGACCAGCGAGTCCGGCAGGTGGAAGAGGGCGAGGGGCAGGCCCACGGGGTTCGGCACCGGCACCGGCAGCTTGGGCTCGAAGCGCGCGGCCGCCTCGTACGAGAGGTAGCCGACGCCCGATGCCAGCGACACCGGCAGCGAGCCACCGGCGGGCGTCGTCGGCAGCAGCCGACGCAGGGCCTCGAGAGGATCGGTGGCAGGGAAGCGTTCGAGTTCCACGTAGTCGTGGGTCCGAACGATAGCCTGCTCGTCCTCGATCGAGAGGATGCGGCCGCGTACACCCACCATCGAGTAGCGGCCGTAGCGTGCGCCGCCCTCGACCGACTCGAGGATGAAGGCGAGCCGGTCCTGAGCATGCAAGCGCAAGGCGGCAGCGACGGGGCTCACCGTGTCGGCGCTCACCTCGACGGCGGCCACGCCGGCCAGGCCAGGCCGGGGAAGCTGGGTGGTCAAGTCGGTCCCTCGCAGATGCGTGCGGCGTCAGTGGCCGGTGTCGTCTTCGTGCAGCAGGTCGATGGCCTCGAGGTAGCCCTGCCACCCGCGACCCATGATGCGATGGGTCGCGACCGGCTCGACGACCGAGACGTGCCGCCACGCCTCGCGCTTGTAGATATCGCTGATGTGGATCTCCACCACCGGGCACTCGGCCCCCAGGAGCGCGTCGTGCATCGACCACGCGTAGTGCGTGAGGGCTCCCGGGTTGATAATGATGGCGTCGTAATCGCGCTTCTCGATGCGGTCGATGAGCGCGCCGTCATGGTTGGACTGGAAGGCTTGGAGCGTGTGCCCCAGCTTGGCCGCATGCTCCGCCGCTGCCGCCTCCACCTCGGCCAGCGTGGTCGAGCCGTAGATCTCAGGCTGGCGCTTGCCGAGTCGCCCGAGGTTGGGTCCGTTGAGCAGTAGGATCCTCATGCCGCCTCCTTCGTCGTTCCGTCCGCTGTGATGGTCTCCAGGGCCAGGTCCAGCTCGGCTTCGGTGAGGTCGTCGACCTCGATGACGGTGCCGACAGACATGGGCATGATCCAGCGCTGGCGCCCCCGATGACGCTTCTTGTCGCTGCCCAGTGCGTGCTTCACGGCCGTCAGGTCGAACTCGCGTCGCAGCGCGAACCCGAGGCCGGCAGCGACAAGGTCGATGCGATCGGCCAAGTCCGGATCAGCGCCCCAGCGACGCGAGACGGCAGCCACCGCCCGCAGGCCGAGAACGACGGCCTGGCCGTGCGGCAGCCGGAATCCGCTCTCGACCTCGAGGGCGTGGCCAATGGTGTGGCCAAGATTAAGCGTACGTCGCTCACCGCGTTCGAAGAGATCGCGCTCCACCACGCGCAGCTTGAGCTGGACCGATCGGTCGATGATGGCGTAGCGCGCCGCCTCGTCGTTCCTGAGCGACTCGTGCCCGCGCGTCTCCACCAGGCGCCAGAGGACGGGATCGCCGATGAGCCCGACCTTGAGCGATTCGGCCATCCCATCCAGCCGCCTAGCTCTCGGCAACGTACGCAGGCTGGCCACGTCACCGAGGACAGCCGACGGGGGCCAGAAGGCACCGGCCGCGTTCTTGGCGTTGGACAGGTCCACCGCCACTTTGCCTCCGATGGCAGCATCGGTCATGCCCAGCCAGGTCGTGGGTACGGCCACGAAGGGCACGCCCCGCAGATACAGCGCCGCGGCCGTGCCCACGAGGTCCGTGGCCGTGCCGCCGCCGACACCGATCCAGACATCGCCGCGCTCGGCGCCCATCTGGCTCGCGGCCTCGAGCAGGCGCTCGACGTTGCGCAGCCGCTTGTAACGTTCGCCGCCGGCGATGCGCAAGACCCTGGCCTGCGGCAGTGCCCCCAGCAGCTCCGGTAGCTCCTTTGCCGCCCCGCGATCCGCGACCACGACGGGCGCTCCGGTGCTCAGCGGGATGAGCACGTCCGAGAACGCGGTCGCATCGAGATGCTCGCCGAGGACGATGCGTGCCTTCGGCGCCGCCATGGGGTGTTCTTGGCGGACTTCGGCATCGTAGAGTCGACGGGATCGGCTGACGCCACGCTCGGCGCCACTGATGACGGTGTCGATGACCCGCTCGACGGGCGCGGTAGCGTCGACGTGGATATCCGCGGCGCGGTAGTAGGACACACGTTGCCGGCGCAGGGCCGCCAGGCGTTCGGCGGCGTTGCCCTCGAGCAGCGGTCGCGGCTTATAGTGGCGTGCGAGGCGTTCGAGCAGCACCTCGTCCGGAGCGTCCAGCCAGGCTACCACGCCGGAGTGCCACAGGGCCCAGCGGTTGAGTGGGTCGATGACGGCCCCGCCGCCGGTCGCGATGATCGCGCCGTCGGTCTGACAGGCGCGCTGGACGGCCTCGACCTCGAGCTGGCGGAAGACCGCCTCACCGCGCTCGTGGATGATCGTCGAGGCGTCGGCACCGGCCGTTTCCTCGATGAGCTCGTCGACGTCGATGATCGGCCGTCGCAGGCGTTTGGCCAACGGCTCGGCGATGGTCGACTTGCCGCTTCCGGACAAGCCGACAAGTGTGATGTTGTCAGCCATCGTGGTTCTCCAGCTCTCGTGTCAGGGCTTGACGCATGATGTCGATGGGTGCGGGTCGCTCGAGCCACAGCTCGAAGGCCCGCCAGGCTTGGCCATGCAGCACGGCGGACCCGTCCTCTGCCACCGCGCCCACCTTGCGGGCGTCACGGACCAGGCGGGTGGGATGTGGCCGATAGACGAGGTCGAGCACCGCCAGCTCCGGGCGCAATGAAGTCGTCGGGACCAAGCTCTCGTCGGTGCCGGTGCCGACTGGGGTGGCGTTGACGAGCAGATCTGCCGTGGCGGCGACTTCGGAGAGACGCTCGATAGAGCCATCGGAGCGACGCAGGACGGTGATGCGGCCGACCTCGAGCTGGCTCAGCGCCTGCTGCACCGCACGGCCCGCACCACCAGCACCCAGGATGAGGGCATGTCCGATGCCGTCGGGTCGTAGGCGGCGGAGGACGTCGACGGTCGCAGGCATGTCCGTGTTGTGGCCGATGAGCCGGCCGTCACGGTGCACGATGGTGTTCACGGCATCGGCCTGGCGGGCCGTGGTCGAGATCTCGTCGAGCAGTGGTACCACCTCACCCTTGTACGGGACCGTCACGTTCGCACCGCCCGCATCATCGGCCCGCAGGCCCTCGACGACGTCGGCCACGTCGGCGGCGGGCACGTCTGCCAGCACGTAGCGGTGCTGCAACCCGAGTGCCTCGAACGCAGCGCTCATCATGGCCGGCGAGGCAGAGTAGGAGATGCCCCACCCGATGAGGCGGAACGTCAGCACGTCGCCCATCAGCCGTCCGTGCCCTCCACGACCGTGGCTTCTTCGGCGGCGTTGTCCGGCAGCGACTCCAGCTCCCCGGATCCACTCGCTCCACGGGGGCCTTCCGAGCGTCGCCGCCGACGCCTGACCGCGGCTCGCACGTCGCCGATGGTGTCGCCACCGAGGTCGGCCAGCAGCGCATCGGCCAGGGCCATCGCGAGCATGGCCTCGCCCACCACCGCGGCGCGCGGGATGATGGCCACATCACTTCGTTCGATATGCGCACGCCGGACCTCACCGCTCGCGAGGTCCACCGAGTCGAGCGGCTTGCGCAGCGTGGCCACGGGCTTGACCGCGACCCGAGCCACCACCGCCGCACCGTTGGTCATGCCGCCCTCGGTGCCTCCCGCGCGGTTGGTCTTGCGCTCCCAGCCCGGCGCGCCCGGCTCCACCTCGTCATGGATCTCGGAGCCGCGTTTGCTGACCGCACCGAAGCCGATGCCGATCTCCACGCCCTTGACGGCCTGGATGCCCATCAGCGCCGCGGCCACGGCGGCGTCGATGCGAGTGTCCCACTCGGCGTTGCTGCCGATACCCACGGGCATCCCCTCGGCCACCACCACGAATGACCCACCGACCGAGTCGCCGGCCTCGATGGCGGCGTCGACCTCCGCCACCATGGCCGCCTCCGCCTGGGGATCGGGGCAGCGCAGGAGCGTGGGCTCGAGCCGGTCGGCCTCGATCCAGCCGTCGGGCACGTGTGCGGCGGGTTCGTCCACGCCACCGAACGCCCGCACCGGGCCCAGTTGATCGACGAACGACCAGATTCGCACGCCACAGACCTCCAGCAGCTGGCGGCACACGGCGCCGGCTGCGACCCGCGGCGCGGTGGAGCGCGCGGAGGCTCGCTCAAGCACGTTGCGGATGTCGCCGGTGTCGTACTTGATGGCCCCCGCGAGGTCGGCGTGGCCAGGTCGTGCGAGCGTGATGGGCTTGGGTCGGCGCGATGCCGCGGTCGGCTCCACCGACATGCGCTCCTCCCAGTTGGCCCAGTCACGGTTGGGGATGGAGAAGGCGAGGGGAGAGCCCAGCGTTCGCCCGAAGCGCAAGCCGGCCGTCCACTGCACGCGGTCACGTTCGATCTGCATCCGGCGTCCCGAGCCATAGCCGTGCTGGCGGCGGGCCAGCTCCCTGATCGACCGCCGCCGTCGAGACGCGCAGGTCGGCCGGCAGGCCCTCGAGGATGCCCGAGAGGCCGGGTCCGTGGGACTCGCCCGCAGTGAGCAGTCGAAGTCGTCGCAGGGTCATGCCGCCAGGTGCTCCATGTCCGTCCAGAAGGTGGGATACGAGACGGCCGCACAGGCGGGATCGTCGATCTCAACGGTACCCGCTATGCCGGTCAGTGCCGCGATCGCGAAGGCCATGGCGATGCGGTGGTCGCCGTCGGTGCGGATGGCCGCGGCCCGGGGGCTGCCCCGCGACACGACCCAACCGTCCTCGCGTTCCTCGGCGAGCGCGCCGATGGCTTGCAGCCCCGCGACCACGCGCTCGATGCGATCGGACTCCTTGACCCGCAGCTCGTGGGCGCCGCTGACGATCGAGACACCATCGGCTGCCGCCATGGCCATGGCGATGAGCGGGAGCTCGTCGATGACGTCGGCGACACGGTCACTGGTGAGGTCGATGGCTCGGAGGGGTCGCCCACCAGAGACGGTGATCGTGCCGACCGGCTCGGGGCACCACTCGGTGGGGCCGTCCGAGGCGACCCTGATGTCGGCGCCCATGTCGCGCAGGACGTCGATGATGCCGGTGCGCGAGGGGTTGAGGCCCACCTCCTCGATGACGATGTGGGCGTCAGGATGGAGTGCTCCGGCCACGAGCCAGGCGGCCGCGCCCGAGATGTCACCGGGCACGTCGATTGTGCGGGCCCTGAAGCCCGCCGGGCCCTCGACCGTGGTGACGTAGCCCTCGCGCCGCACCGGTGCTCCCAGCCAGGCGAGCATGCGCTCGGTGTGATCGCGGGTCGGTCCGGGCACGGTGATCGTGGTGGTGCCCGTCGCCGATAGCGCTGCCAGGGTGAGGCTGCCGATGATCTGGGCGCTCGCGACCGGCAGGTGGTGCTCGGTCGCGATCAGCTCACGAGAGCCCTCCACCAGGATCGGCGCGTGGCCGTCCTCGGTCGTGACGCGGGCGCCGACCCGGCGCAGCGGAGCCGCCACCCGCTCCATCGGGCGGCTCGAGAGCGAGGCGTCGCCGATTAGCGTGGCCGCCGCGGGCCGACCCGCCAGCGCTCCGATGAGCAGGCGCATGGCGGTGCCGGCATTGCCGCAGTCGAGCGTCTCGCCACCGGCTCCAGGCAGGACCGCCGCGGTGTTGGTGCCACCGCCGCGCAGGCGCACCCGTGTGAGGCCGGCCGGGCCCTCCTCGATGGAGGTTACCGCACCGAGTGTTCGCAGCACGTTCGCCATGGACAGGACGTCCTCGCCCGGGCGTGCCACCGCCACCTCTGCCTCACCCTCCGCCATGGCGTTGAAGAGCAGCGCCCGATGCGCGACCGACTTGTCGGCCGGCAGGTGCAACCCGCCGACCAGCGAGGCCGCGGCATGGACGGTGCCTGAGCCATAGCCTGCCCCGGCGCCGACCTCGTCGGTCACTGCCCGGCACCACCGGCTACGGCCGCGTCGGCTGCGGCGCTGCGGCGCTGGGCCGAGCGCGACACCCGCAGGATGGCCCCGAAGACCATCTCGCGTTCCTCGGGGGTGAGCACGCCGTCGGGACCGTTGGCGGCTCTCTCGATGAGCGCGCGCTCGCGGTTCACGTCGTGCCCGTGGTCGCCCGACTCGCGCGTCTGCTGGACCGCGACAGAGAGCTCTGCGCGTTCTTCCAGCAGCGCTGCGATGCGCGAGTCGACGTCGTCGATGCGAGCGCGAAGCTGCTTGCGCTCAGCGGGTGGCTCGATGTGGAGAGCAGCGTGGCGCGCGGCCGGCTCGCGCAGGTAGGCGTGCCGACGGAGGTCGTCCATGAGGTCGCCGAACTCGGGGAACGAGAGCGACTGCTCGGAGTCCGAGCGAGCCGCGGGCGGATCGGGGTGGACCTCGATGATGATGCCGTCGGCACCGACAGCCGCGCCGGCCACGGCCAGCGGACGGACCAGCGACCGGTGCCCGGTGCCGTGCGAGGGATCGACCATGACGGGCAAGTGTGTCCGCTCCTGGATGACCGGCACGGCCGAGAGGTCGAGCGTGTTGCGTGTGGCGGTCTCGAAGGTGCGGATCCCGCGCTCGCAGAGGACGACGTTGGGGTTGCCCGAGCTGAGGACGTACTCGGCGGCCATGAGCAGCTCATCGATGGTGTTGGACAGGCCGCGCTTGAGCAGGACCGGCTTGTGGGACTGCCCGACCGCCTTGAGCAGGACGAAGTTCTGCATGTTGCGGGCGCCGATCTGGAGCATGTCGACGTACTCGTCGAAGACCGCCACATCGCCCGGGTCGGTGATCTCACTGACCACGGGCAGGCCGGTCTCCGTGCCGGCTTCGGCCAGCAACTTCAGTCCCTCGACGCCGAGGCCCTGGAAGGCGTAGGGGGATGAGCGCGGCTTGAAGGCGCCGCCACGCAGCAGGGTGGCACCCTCGCGCTTGACCCAGCGGGCGGTGGCCATGACCTGCTCCCGGGACTCCACAGCGCACGGGCCGGCGATGACAGCGAGCGGCGCTCCGGCACCGATCTCGACGTTCCCGACACGCACGCTCGTCCTGCCGGGGTGGTGCTCTACGGAGGCCAGCTTATAGGGCTTCGAGACGCGGATGAGCTGCTCAACGCCGGGCATCAGTTCCACGTGCTGGACGCGCTCCACGCCAACGCCGACGACGCCCATGACGATGCGCTCCTCGCCCACCATCACGTACGTTTCGAGGCCCTCTTCTGCGACGGCCTGCTTGACCTCTTCGATCTCCTCCTGTCCTGCGCCGGTGCGCATCACGATGATCATCTCGCTACCACCTTCGTCCTGCTCGATCTGGTCCTGGTTCGCGGCAAAGAAAAAACGCAGGCCCTTCAGGGTCCTGCGTTCGCGGGCACGACGCCTCTGCCGCCGGGCTCTACCCGGCCGCCTCGTACCCGCTAGCTAAAGTACCAATACTTGGTCATGTGGCCCCGGACACTAGCGGAGCCATACCATCGGTGTCAATCAGAGCCGCGGCGGGCACGTTCCAGGGCCAGCGCCTGCATGGGCAGGACCGTCAGCGCGTCGGTGATCTCCCCCCGCTCGATCATGGCCACGACCTCGGTGAACGGTAGCCAGCGGAACTCCAGCTGCTCCTCCGGGTCGGGCTCCGCCCGGCCTTCGACGAGGTCCGTGGCGAGGTAGGCCACGGCCGCCTCGTCGGTGACCGAGTTGGACAGCTCCCAGCGGCCGATCTCGCGCCAGCTGCGCGCCGTCAGGCCCGTCTCCTCGAGCAGCTCGCGCCTGGCGCCCTCGAGCGAGTCCTCCTCGAGCGGCGAGCCGCCCTCGGGGATCTCCCAGTGGTAGGTGTCGAAGGCATAGCGGTGCTGGCCCACCAGCGCGACCCGGTCCCGGTCGTCGATCGCGACCACGCCCACGGCGGTGTTGCGGAAGTGGACCACGCCGTAGATACCCGGCTCCCCGTCCGGGCGGATGACCTCGTCGTGCCAGACCGTCATCCAGGGGTTCCGGTAGCCCACGTTGCGGCGCCGCCGGGTCCAGGGCCCGACCGCCGTCTCACCCCAGCCGGCTTCCTCCCGAGATGCGCGGCGCAGCTTCAAGACTCTGTGTGATCCTCCGGCGCTGCCACGCCGGCTGAAGAGGCGGGGGAGAGGATGGTGCGGCCGCCGTCCACGCGCCAGACCGAGCCGCTCACATAGGAGGCATCCGGGCCCAGCAGGAAGGCGATGATGCCAGCCGCTTCTTCCGGTGCCCCCATGCGCCCGAGTGGGACGTCGGGACGGGATCCGGGCGGGAACAGCTTCTCGTCGAACGGTGTGTCGAACGCGCCGGGCGCGAGCACGTTCACGCGCACGCCCTCCTTGGCGCCGATGAGCGCGAGCGATCGACCCAGGCCCTCGATACCAGCCTTTGCCGCCGCATACGCCGGGGAGCGCAAGGAGCCCTCGCCGCTGCCGACGATGCTGCCCAACAGCACCACCGCGCCACCAGCGGCGCGGAGTGCCGGCCAGGCCAGGCGCGCCGCCTGCCACGCGGCCGTGAGGTCCACGCGCAGCACCTGATCCCAGTGGGCTTCGTCATCCCAGGGGCCGCTCGGCGGCACCCCCGCGGAGCAGACGAGCCCGTGCAGGCGTCCGTCTGCTGCTGCGATACCCAGCGCCCGCTCGATGTCGCCGACGTTGGCGGCGTCGCCGGCGACGGTACGAACGCCGCCCGGTGCGTGCTCACGACGAGAGAGCGAGGTCACGGCCCAGCCGTCGGCCAGCAGTCGCGCGGCGGCGGCGTAGCCGATGCCGGAAGAGCCGCCGGTGACGAGGCAGGCGCGCGTCTCGTGTTCACTCATGCGCTGCATCGTAGCGGAGCCACCGGCCGGCCCGGTGTGCGCGAACCCGGCCGCGGTGCTTGCGGGATATGCCTACGATGGGCCATGGGCAACATCGCGATCGTCACCGACACCTCATCCGACCTCACCCCGGCGCAGGCGGAGGCCGTCGGCGTTCGGCTCGTGCCACTGACCGTGAGCTTCGGGGACGAGTCCTGGGCGGCCGGCATCGAGTTGACCAACGAGGAGTTCTACGAGCGCCTGACCGCGCCTGATGCGCCGATGCCTCGTACGGCTGCGCCCAACCCGGCCCAGTTCGAGGCGGCCTTCCGCGAGGCCTTCGACGCAGGTGCCGCGGGTGTCGTGTGCGTGAACATCAGCTCAAAGCTCTCGGCCACGTACTCGGCGGCGATGCAGGCAGCGGACGAGTTCGAAGCCGGCCAGGTCGAGGTCATCGACTCCCAGACCACGACCCAGCCATTGGGGATGATGGTCCAACGCGCCGCGGACCTGGCCAGCACGGGTGCATCCCAGGGCGAAGTGGTCGATCTCGTGCAAGATCTCATCGGCCGCACCCAGCTGCTGTTCGCGACCGATACCCTCGAGTACCTCCAGAAGGGCGGTCGGATCGGCCGGGCCTCCGCCCTCGTGGGCACGATGCTCTCGATCAAGCCCATCCTGACCGTGATCGATGGCGAGGTCCACGCCCTCGATCGCAAGCGCACGATGGCCAAAGCCAGGGCCCGCATCCTGGAGCTGGCCGGGATCGGGGATGTCGAGCAGATCGCCGTGGTCCACACCGGTGCCCCGGGTCTCGAGGAGTTCCGCGCAGCTGCGGCCGAGGTCGCTGGCGCTGAACTCGCTGATGTCGAGGTCGGTTCGGTCGGTCCCGTGGCTGGCGCTCACGTCGGCCCTGGCCTGATCGGCATCACACGCATCCTGACCGGCTGAACACACCTCCCGACCGGCTGAACTCGGCCGAATGGCCCTTCGGGGCCGGGTTTCCGCGCGTTACGCTTGCGCGGCTTCGATGCATGTGATCGAGCCAGCCCGCCCCGCCCTGGAGGGGCCCGGCGCTCGTGCTTGGAGGTGCAAGTCCTGATGGCCGCTCCTGAGGTCACCCCAGTGATGGATGCATGGGCGGTCGCCCAGCGACAGTTCGACATCGCCGCGGACCGGCTCAACCTCGACCCGGCCCTGCGGGCGGTCCTGCGCGAGGCGGAGCGCGAGCTCATCGTCTCGGTGCCGGTGCGCATGGACGACGGACGGGTGGAGGTCTATACCGGCTACCGCGTGCAGCACAACCTCGGGCGCGGGCCCTCCAAGGGCGGCCTGCGTTATCACCAGGACGTGACCCTCAACGAGGTCCGCGCGCTAGCCATGTGGATGACTTGGAAGTGCGCCGTGGTGGGTATCCCCTTCGGAGGGGGCAAGGGCGGCGTAGCGGTCGATCCCAAGGGACTCTCGCAGCGTGAGCTGGAAGGCCTGACCCGCCGCTTCGCCACCAACATCAGCGTCATCATCGGACCCCAGAGCGATATCCCTGCGCCCGATGTCAATACCAATCCCCAGGTCATGGCCTGGATCATGGACACCTACTCGATGCACGTGGGCCACACCGTGCCGGGCGTGGTCACCGGCAAGCCCATCAGCCTCGGCGGCTCCGAGGGACGTGCCGAGGCCACCGGCCGCGGTACGGTGGTGACCATCTCCGAGGCCGCCCGGCACATCGGGCTCGACGTCATCGGCGCCACGGTCGCCATCCAGGGTTTCGGTAATGCCGGCTCGGTGGCCGGTACGTTGCTCGACTCGATGGGCGCCAGCGTGGTCGCCGTCTCTGACTCCCAGGGTGGCATCTACGCTCCCGACGGGCTGGACATCAAGGCGGTCAAGGCCTGGAAGGCGGAGCACGGCACCGTCGTCGGCTTCCCCGGCTCGGAGAACGTGACCAACCGTGACCTGCTCGAGCTGGACGTGGATGTGCTCGTGCCGGCGGCGCTGGAGAATCAGATCACTCTCCAGAACGCGAGTCGAATCAGGGCCAGGATCGTGGCCGAGGCGGCCAACGGCCCCACCACGCCCGACGCCGACGAGATCCTTCACGCCAACGGCGTCTTCCTCATTCCCGACATCCTCTGCAATGCCGGGGGCGTGACCGTCTCGTACTTCGAGTGGGTCCAGGATTTCAACCGGGACCAGTGGTCCGAGGAGGTCGTCAACAGCAAGCTCACCGCCATCATGGTCCGCTCCTTCGGCGAGGTCGTCGCCATGGCCACGCACGAAGCGGTCGACATGCGCACGGCGGCCTACCTGCTGGCAGTCGATCGCGTGGCCAAGGCCACCGAGCTGCGCGGCCTGTACCCCTAGTCGAACGGAGGCGCCCAAGAGATGGTCGACCGACTCGATCACGAGGAACAGTTCCTGTTCAAGGAAGAGGTGTTGACGTTGGCCGACGCCCTCGGTGAGGCCGGCGCGCTCGACAACGTCGAAGACCTGCTTACCGACGTCATCACCAGCCCGCGCTTCGACTCGGAGGTCTTCACCCTCGAGCGCTCGCTGCAGGTCATGCTCGGCGCCCGGCCGGGTACGACCCTGATCGGCCTGCTGACGGTCACGCCCGACGTCTTCGACCAGGTCGCCGAGGTGCGTGTCGCCCCCGAGACGCTCGAGCGCATGCGCGCGTGGCGGGCGCGCTTCGGCCTGGCCATCGACAACGCGCTCAACTTCCTCAACAACCCCGACGGCATCCAGGGCCACGATTTCTCGACCCAGATCGCCAACGTCGATGAGCGCCGGGTGCTGCAGGGTCGGCTGACGTTGGTTCGCTACAACAACGAACCACAGTTCTTCCTGGCCGATGCCCATGTCTTCTATGGGCTCATCGCCGACATCCTCGATCAGTTCGGGCCCGACACCGCCGACGATACCGTCGACGACGAAACGCTCCTGCGGCTGCGAGACGCCCTCGATCGCATCGATCGCAACCTGGCCGCGAGGGGCCGCGACTAACCCGCCGCCACCCGGTCCTCGACCGGGTCGAGCAGACCTTCGGCCTCCAGCTCCGCGCGCAATGCCTCCGCACTCTCGAACTGGTGGGCGTGGATGCCGTACGAGCGCGCCGCCAGGACGTTGGGAACGTTGTCGTCGATGAAGAAGACGTCACCCGCCTCGAGGTCGTAGGTCTCGAGCAGGTGGTCGAAGATGTCGCGGTCGGGCTTGATCATCCCTACCCGTCCCGAGACGATCACACCATCGAAGAGCCCCAGCCAGTCGTACTTGGCCTCTGCGTGAGGGAACATCTCCGCCGACCAGTTGCTTAGCGCATACAACGGGGTGCCGCGGTCCTTGAGCTCGCGCAGGATGGCCACGGTGTCCTCGTGGGAACCGCGTAGCGTCTCAGCCCAGCGCTCTGTGTAGAGGTCGAAGATATCGGCCCACTCCGGATACTCCAGCTTGAGCTGTTCCATGGCCGCGGGCCACGAGTCGCCCTTGTCCCGCTCGAGGTTCCAGGCGTGGTTGAGGACATCGGCAAGCAAGGTCTCTATCTCGGCCTCGCGGCCGGGCATGACCTTGCTCAAGAGGTGGCGGGGATCCCAGTCTACGAGGACCCCGCCCAGATCGAAGACGACGGTATTCACTCCCAGATGCTAACGGGTCGGGCGCCGTACCCTTGCAGACATGCGACAGGTCTATCTCGCAGCCACCGGCCGCAACCGCGGCAAGACCACGTTGTCGCTGGGGCTGCTCGCGGCGCTCATCGACAGGGGCATCGATACCGCCTTCGCCAAGCCGGTGGGTCAGCGCTACGCCATGGTCGACGACGTTCCGGCCGACGAGGACGCCATCCTCATGAAGGAGCTCTTCGGCCTGCGCGACCCGCTGGTGGACATGAGCCCCGTGCACATCCCGCGCGGCTTCACCAAGTCCTTCATCAAGGGTGAGGTGGTCGAGGACCTGGCGGCCAAGATCGATGTCGCCCACGGGCACCTCTCGGTGGGCCACGACATGCTGCTCATCGAGGGCACCGGCCACGCCGGGGTGGGCTCGGTCGTGGGCCTCTCGAACGCGGACGTGGCCGCTCGCGTGCGCGCCCCCGTCGTCATCGTCAGCGAGGGTGGCGTCGGCCGGCCCATCGACGAGATCGTGCTCAACCAGGCGCTCTTCGCGCGTCGCGGCGTACCGCTGCTGGGAGCAGTCATCAACAAGGTCGATGTGGATGCCGACCCTTCGCTGCCGGGTGTCCTCCACGACGGTCTCGCGCTCCACGGCATCGACCTGCTGGGCATCCTGCCGTACCGTCCGCTGCTGTCCTATCCCACGCTCTCGATGATCCTCGAGCAGCTGCGCGGTGACCTGCTCAGCTCGGGCGAGGACATGGACCGGCATATCGAGCACGTGGGTATCGGCTCGGGTCAGGCGCGCCACGTGCTCGAGAAGATCGGCCCCGGCTCGTTGCTCATCGTGCAGGGCGACCGCGAGGATGTCATCCACGCGGTCATCGCGGCCAACGAGACGCAGAAGCAGCTCAACCAGGAGCCGGGCCTGCTCGACCGGCTGCGCAGCCCGGCCCGTTTCGGCCGCAGCGCGGAGGACCCCGAGGCGCAGCTGCTGGCGGGCATCGTCTTCACCAACGATCGGCGGCCGTCCGAGCGCGACATCGAGGCCCTGCGCGTGGCCGGTATCTTCGCGCTGCTGGTGCCCGACGAGATCTATCCCATCGCCAGCCAGCTGCACAAGCTGCTCATCAAGACGCACGTGCAGGACCGAGCCAAGATCGAGGCCATCAAGCAGATCGTGGCCGAGCACTTCGACGTGGACGCCCTGCTCGGGCGACTCGATCGGTCGACCTTCCCCTCCGGCGTCCCCCTCGGGCCGGCGATCACGGCCCCCGACCCCACGGCCGGCCGCCGCTCTCTGGCGCGCCGCGGCATGCAGCGCCTCGCGAGCAGTGCCTCACGCCTCGCCGGCGTCAATCGCGACTAGGCAGGTCGTCTTGCTCCGTGCCCGCGTCTGGCCGCCCCCAGATCGGATGGACGTTGGCTGCTGCGACGCGCATGGCTACTCCCTCATCCCCACCAGCTCGTTGTCGATCAGGCGCGTGGTGCCGAAGACCACTGCCATCGAGAACAGCGCCGGCCCCTCGATCCGTTGCAGCTCACGCAGCGTCAGCGCATCGGCCACCGACACGTACTCCAGCTGGGCCAGCGGCTCGGTCGCGAGGATCTCCTCCATCAGTCCGCGTAGCACCCCGCCCTGGCGCTCACCCTCGTCGTAGGCGACGCGCGCCGCCAGCAGGGCTTGCCGCAGGATCGGTGCCGCGGCCCGCTCTTGCGGCGTGAGGTGGACGTTGCGCGAGGACAGCGCCAGGCCGTCGGGCTCGCGCACGGTGGGGCAGGGGATGACCTCCGTCGGGAGGGCCAGGTCCAGGGCCATGCGCCGGATGACCATCACCTGCTGGGCATCCTTCTGGCCGAAGTAGGCGTGTTCGGCGCCGACCAGCGCGAAGAGCGTCGCGACCACCGTGGCGACCCCGTCGAAATGGCCAGGCCGCGCGGCTCCTTCCAGCGGCTCAGCCACCGCACCCACGCTGACGGTGGTGTCGAAGCCCGGCGGATAGACCGCTTCGACCTCGGGGACCCACACGATGTCCACGCCCTCGGCCGCGCAGGCCGCCAGGTCGGCCTCGGTGTCGCGCGGATAGCGGCTGTAGTCGGACGCGTCGCCGAACTGGCGAGGGTTGACGAAGATCGTCACGACGGTGGTGGCGTTTCGTGCCCGAGCGGTCCGCATCAGCGAGCGATGGCCAGCGTGGAGCCAGCCCATGGTGGGCACCAGCCCGACCGGACGCGGCACGCCGGCGAGCGCGGCACGCAACTCGTCACGGGTTCGTAGCACGTGGGTCATGGGCTTGGCGGTGGCATCGGTCGGCCGCCCGGGGGGCTACAGGTCGCGATCGAGCGGGATGGACATGGTCTCGTAGGCCCGGTCCAGCTCGCCGCGGCCGAGGACCTCGTCGAGCACGCTCTGTTCCATCGAGCTGGACTCCGCCTCAGCGGGGAAGTCACCGGCGGTGACGGCGTCGCGGTAGGCCATGACCGCGGCCGAGATGGCCTCGCCGACCTCGCCGAAGCGCCGCGCGTGGCGCGGGGTGAAGCCTTGGGTCAGGCCGATGATGTCGGTGACGACCTGGATCTCCGCGGAGGTGTGCGGCCCTGCGCCGATGCCGATGGTGGGGATCGACAGCCGTTCGGTGATGGCGCGAGCGAGCTCGGCGGGCACCAGTTCCAGCACGACCGCGAAGGCGCCGGCCTCCTGTACGGCCAGCGCGTCGGCGATGAGCTTGCGGGCTGACTCGCGGGTCTTGCCCTGGACACGGTGGCCACCGAGCTGGTTGACTGCCTGCGGCGTCAGGCCGATATGGCCCATGACCGGGATGCCACTACTGACGATGGCCTCGATGGTGCGAGCTGAGCGCACACCGCCCTCGATCTTGACCGCCTGCGCGTAGGCCTCCGAGAGGAAGCGCCCGGCGTGCTCGACCGACTCCTCGGTGGAGACGCCGTAGCTCAGGAAGGGCATGTCTCCGACCACCATCGAGTGCTTGGCGCCCCGTGCCACGGCCCGGGTGTGGTGAAGCATCTCGCTGATGCTGACGCGTACGGTGGTGTCGTAGCCGAGCATGACCATGCCCAGCGAGTCGCCCACGAGGATGAGCGGGATGCCGGCCGCGTCGACGATGCGCGCGGTGGGGTAGTCATAGGCGGTGATGGTGGCGAAGCGCTCGCCCGCTTCGTACATGCGGGCGATGTCGGCGATGGTGATGCGGCGGACCGGCTTGCTGGCGCTCATGGCTGCAATGATGACCCGTCTAGGAGCGCGTTGCCAGCACCCGGTCCAGGAGCCGGTCCGCGACCTTCGCCTTGGACAGCTGCGGCCACGGCTCGGGATCGGCGCCGGGGACGATGATGGTGACGCGGTTGGTATCGGTGCCGAAGCCCGAACCGACCTCCGACACGTCGTTGGCGACCATCAGATCCACGCCCTTGCTGGCCGCTTTCGCGGGAACCCTCGCCAGCGACCCGGTCTCGGCCGCGAAGCCGACGATGACCGTCCGGGCCGCCGGGCTGCGGCCGTCTTCACGAACCAGCGCCGCTGCCTCGGCGAGGATGTCGGCGGTCGGCTCCAGGCGCAGGTTCAAGCCGTCTGCGCGTGAGATCTTGGTGTCAGCCACCGCGAGGGGACGGAAGTCGGCCACGGCCGCGGCCATGATCAGCGCGTCGGCGGATGGGACCGCCGCGAGCACCGCCTCGCGCATCTCCGCCGCGGTCTCCGCTTCGACCACCGTCGCGCCCTCGGGCGGCGCCACGGTGGTCGTGCCCTTGATGAGCGTCACGCGCGCGCCACGGGCGAGGGCCGCCTCGGCGATGGCCATGCCCATCTTGCCGCTGGAGCGGTTGCCGATGAAACGGACCGGGTCGACGGGCTCCGCCGTGCCGCCGGCGCTGACCACGATGTGCCAGTCAGCCAGGTCACGGCGGCGCATCTCGGCGCGCGGTGGTCGGGCTGCAGGATCGGGCTGGCGGATGGGCCGGCCTTCGAGGACCTGCGCCACCGTCTCGACGAGGGTCGGCAGCTCGGCGAGGCGACCGATGCCCTCCTGGCCCGAGGCCAGGGAGCCACTGTCGGGATCGACCACGGTATAGCCGAACTCGCGCAGGCGGGCGACGTTGGCGACCGTCGCGGGGTGGACGTACATGTCGCCGTCCATGGCCGGAGCGACCA
Source organism: uncultured Chloroflexia bacterium (assembly GCA_963731995.1). Taxonomy (GTDB): domain Bacteria; phylum Chloroflexota; class Limnocylindria; order Limnocylindrales; family CSP1-4; genus JAFMJV01. The sequence continues at coordinate 92,608 of CAVSXV010000001.1, read as the reverse complement.
CCACCGGCGCGGCGCTGGCCAGGCAGGTGGCGGTGATGATGTCGTTCGCCAGCCCGTTGGCCATGGCTCCGAGCCAGCGCGCGGTGGCCGGTGCTACCAGGATGGCATCGGCGCTGTCGGCGGCCACGATGTGCCCGATGCGGCTGTCGGACTGCAGCTCCAACGGATCGAGCATGACGGCCCGCCCCGACAGTGCCTCGAGCGTGAGCGGCCCGATGAAGTGAGTCGCCGCCTCGCTCATCATGACCTGCACCTGGGCCCCGGCGCGCGTCAGCTCCCGCAGCAGCTCGGCCCCCTTGTAGGCGGCGATGGAGCCGGTGACACCGAGCAGGATGAGGCGTCCCTCGAGTGGTCGGTCACTCACAGCGATGCTCCGGCCGATGGCCGAGCGCCCATCTGCTCGGCGAGCAGGCCGAGGCCCTTGAGGACGAGGTCGGGATCGAGCGCATCGGCGATGGCCGGCAAACCCGGGCCGGCCGGCAGGCGCCAGGCCGTATGTGCCCACACAGCCTCGCTGTAGCCGCCGGTGATCACCACTTTCGTGGTCGTGGAAGGGTCCTCCACGCGTTGGTGCATGCGCAGCGCGAGCTCACGCACCGCCCCGATGTGACCGATGACGATGCCGCTGGCGATGGCCCCGTCGGTGTCGGTACCGATGACCTCGGTGGGCAGGCGCAGGTCGATGCGGGGCAGTCGCGCGGTGCCCTCGGCGAGCGCGTCAGCCGCCAGCCTGAGACCGGGCGCGATGGCTCCGCCGAGGAAAAAGCCGTCGGCGTCGACCACGTCCACGGTGGTGGCGGTGCCCAGGTCCACCACGATGACCGGCGAGCCGTAGAGGCGACTCGCGGCCCAGGCCGCCAGCAGCCGGTCGGGACCGGTCCGGTCGGGACGGGCCAGGGCGGTGCTGATGGGGATGTGGCTGGCGGCCACCACGGTCAGGGGCAGACCCAGCTCCTCGGCAGCGTGCTCGAGACGCTCGGTCCAGCGATCGACCACGCTCACCGCGATCACGCCTGCCGACGCTTCGTCATGGGCCCCGAGGAGCACCCGCAGGCCGTCGAGCAGATCGTCGCCGGTGGCCGTGGACGTGTCGAGCCGGCCCGACTCGAGGACGTCATCGCCGTCCACGATCGCGGCCTTGGCGGCGCTGTTGCCGATGTCGACTGCCAGGATCACGTCCCGATGATAGGCCCGTGGCCGCACCTGGCTACGGCTGCGACGCCAGCGCACCCGATGCGACAGCGCTGCGATACCATCGGTCTGTCGTCGATCACCAGGCCCGAGCGGACGCGGGTCGCTTGCAGCGGGAGGGCGCGTGTCGGCAGAGCCACCAGCCAAGTTCTTCGTCAATTCCGGGCTGGTCTCCAATCCCGTCGACATCTATCACCTGCTGCGTCCCTTGCTGCGCCAGACCGTGGCCTACCGCTATCTCCGCGACCGCGAGGTCGTCTCGCACGGCACTGGCTGGGTGGAGCGAATCGTCGCCGATCGACCCGACGTCTCTTCCTTCTTCACGCCGCTCTCGATCTGCCTCTCGGTCGCGTCCTGGGAGCACCTCGAGTTCGAGACGCGGCCAGATCAGCTCATCACCTATGTCCTCGTCCAGGGTGACGAGCGGGTGGTCCTCGAGTTCGTGCCACCACCGGGCGGCGAGGGCGACGAGATGATCCAGGAGCCGCTGCCCTTCCAGTCTGCACCGGGCTACATCCAGATGGAGCTGGGCGCTTTCGACAGCCCGGAGACCGCCGACGGCGAGGGTCCCACGAGTGGCGAACCAGGTGGGGAGGCCGGAGCCGAGACCTAGCGCGCGGGGCCATCGGTCCGTCCCCGTGTAGCATGGCGCCCCGATGTTCGAACGTACCGCGCTGTCCGACGGGCCGCGTGTCATCTCTGCCCGCATGCCCGGCATGCGCTCGCTGTCCGCAGCCGTCTACGTCATGGTCGGCTCGCGCGGTGAGACGCGCGCCAAGTCCGGCCTTGCCCACTTCATGGAGCACATCACCTTCAAGGGCACCGAGGCGTTGCCGACGACCCGCGAGGTCTCCGACGCCATCGAGGGCGTCGGCGGCAGCTCCAACGCCGCCACCGACCGCGAGACCACCGTCTACTGGACGCGGTTGCCGATCCGCGAGGCCGAGCTGGGCGTGCGCGTGCTCTCCGAGCTGACGCTGCACCCGAAGCTGCGCGGCGAGGACATCGCCCACGAGCGCGAGATCATCATCGACGAGATCCGCTCCTATCGCGACGAGCCGGCCCAGTACATCTACAACGTCTGGGACGAGGCCTACTTCGGCGACACGCCGTTGGGCTGGGAGATCGCCGGCGACGAGACCTCCGTGCGCGCGCTGACCGATGACGACATCCGTGGCTTCTGGCGAGCCAGCTACCGACCGTCCAACATGGTCGTGGCGCTCGCGGGCGACATCAGCCATCGCGACGCGGTCGAACTGGTCGAACGTCACTTCGGGCGGGGGAACGGCGTCGCCCAGGGCTATCTGCCGGCCCCCTCGGGACCGCTGGAGCGAATGCGTCTCGAGCACCGACACACGGCCCAGGCCCACGTGGTGGTGGGCGTCCCGGGACTGCCTCGGGACCACGAGGACCAGTGGACCCTCGACCTGCTCAACACCGTGCTCGGCGACGGCACCTCCTCGCGGCTATTCATGAAGATCCGCGAGGAAGAGGGTCTGGCCTACGACGTGCACTCGTTCCAGACCGACTACGCTGACACCGGCATCCTGCAGGTCTACATGGGCGTGGACGCGGATGACGTCGTGCCCGCCATGCGGGGCGTGCTCGCGGAGCTCTCGCGGCTGCGTGACGAGCCGGTCCCCGCCGCGGAGCTCGAACGCGCTCGCAACTTCACCCTTGGCCGGCTGGAGCTACGGCTCGAGGAGTCACGCTCGATGGCGTCGTTCCTCGGCAGCCAGGAAGCGCTGCACGATCGCGTGATGACGATGGATGAGGTGATGGAGGCCTTGCGAGCGGTGACCGCGGAGGACATCCAGGCCGTGGCCGGACGGCTATTCCGTGACGATGCGCTATGCGGCGCCGTCATCGGGCCCAACCTCGAATCCGGCAGCCTGGAAGGGGGCTTGCACCTGCCATGACCGACGATCAGCGCCCGGACGCACCTCCGCCCCGGGGGCCCGAGTGGCCGGCCAGCGATGCAGCGCCCGTTCGGGGCGAGACGACCGGGCAACGGCCCCCGCCGCCCCCCCCGTCGCCGCCGCCCCCGCCGCCCCAGCTTCGAGGGCCGGCGCCGCCGCCGCCAGGGATGATGCCGCCGGGAGCCGGGCGGGGTCCGCTGCCGCCGGCGCCACCCCCGGGGGCTGGTCAACGCCCCATGCCGCCGGGACCACCACCTGCTGGTCCGCCCATGCGACCGGGCCCGCCCGCAGGCTCGATGCCTCCGGCACCGGGACCACGCCCGCCGATGCAAGCGCCGGGGCCGCCTCCGGTCGGGCGCCCGCACGCACCGTCCGCGACCACCCCGGCAGGCCCGGCAGGCCCGGGAGCTCCGCCCTCCGCACCGCCGCCGCCTCGCCGTCGAGCGAGTGGCTCGGTACCGATCAGCGTGCCGGCCGCGACATCAGACGCACCGCCGCCAGGCCCAGCCGATGTCCAGGCGGAGGCGGTGCAACGCAGCGCCGACGCACGTCTCTCTCGCGTCCACCTGCGGGGCGGCCTGCTCACGCTGGCACGAGCGACGCTGGAGGAGATGGCCGGAGCCGGCACGCTCGACCGCGACGCCATGGCCGACCTCGCAGAGGTCCGCTGGCGGAGCGGCGACCTCGAAGGGGCTGCCGAAGCCGCGCGCGCACACCAGGCCTCGGGTGGCAAGGAGCCGCTGGCGGCGCTGGTCATCGCCGAGGACATGGCCGCGAGTGGCCGCGATGCCGACGCCAACCCGATCGCCGGATCGCTCTACGAACGCGTCGGTGGCGCGGTGGATGTGCTCTTCGCCCAGGAGCCCCGCAGCGATATCTGGCCGCCGGCCGACGAGGGCTGGATGGCGGCCGGTGCAGCCGATCCGGGCCACTGGGGCCTGCTCGTCGGTGGCCGCGAGGTGGCCGATCCCTCGGACCACACGTGGCAGCTCTCGCCCCTCGCGTCGCCCGTCCCGGAGAACGCCCTCGCGCTCGCCGGTCGGGGAGCTGTCGGTCAGCCCGCTGGTGCTGCCAGCACCGGCGAGGTGGTCATGGGCGGTCGCATCGCCGGCGACGAGCTCGAGGTCGTCGATCGCGCCTTGGCCGGGGGCGACATCACGGCCGCCACGACCCGGCTGGCCGTGCTGCTGCGCCTGGACCCGGCGCTGGCCCCTATCATCCTGTCGTCGGCCGATCGTGCCGCTGCCGCCGTTCCCGCGGGCAGCCGTGACCTCCCGGCTATCCATCTCGTGAGAGGCGATGCCTATCGCAGCCTCGGCCGTGAAGTCGAGGCTGCGGCCGCCTACCAAGCAGCCCATCAGGCCCTCGCTGTGGGGCCGTCATCGAAGGAGTCCACGTGAGCGAGCGAACCCTCATCCTGATCAAGCCTGACGGCCTGCAGCGTGGCCTCGTCGGCCGGGTCATCGACCGCTACGAGTCGCGGGGGCTGCGCATCGCCGGCCTCAAGCTGATGCAGGCCGATCGGGGCCTCGCCGAGCGTCACTACGCGGTCCACTCGGACAAGCCCTTCTTCGCGGGCCTGATCTCGTTCATCACTTCGGGTCCGCTCGTGGCCTTGGCCGTCGAGGGGCCTGAGGCCATCGCGGTCTGCCGAGCCATCAATGGCGCTACCCGCCCGAACGAGGCCGCGCCCGGCTCCATCCGCGGCGACTTCGCCCTCGAGACGGGCATGAACATCGTCCACGCCTCCGACAGCCTGGAGAACGCCGCCGCCGAGCTGGCGCTCTGGTTCGACGAGGACGAGCTCCTCGACTACGAGCGTGCCATCGACGCCTGGATCGTCGAATGACCCGCGCCGCGTGAGCGGCGCCAGACACGCGATCGACCGCCGGTCCCGCCACCGGCGGTCGATCGATTTCGCGGGTACGCTCACCGCCGCGGCTGTGAGCGTCGTTCGCGCGGAGGGAGCGGTTGGAAGAGATCATCCAGGGCATCATCATCGGGGTCGTGCAGGGCTTCACCGAGTTCCTGCCGGTGTCCAGCTCGGCACACCTCATCGTCCTGCCGCGCGCCCTTGGCTGGGATGACGAGCTCATCAACAGCTCCATCTTCGTGGTCATGCTCCACATGGGCACGCTCGGCGCCCTGCTCGTGTTCTTCTGGCGGGACGTCATCAGGCTGGTGAGCGCCTTCTGGGCGCTGCTGCGTGAGCGCTCCTTCGGTGCTGACCCCGACCGCAAGCTCTCGCTGGTACTGCTCCTGACCATCATCCCGGCCGCCCTGTTCGGGATGTTCTTCGAGGGCCTGATCGACGACTTCTTCTACGATGCGGTGGTGGTCATCCCCTTCATCCTCGGTGGCGGCGCCGTCATCCTGTGGCTCGCGGAGCGCATCGGCACCCGAACGCGTGAGCTCGAACAGTCCGACTTCGGCGATGCCGCGGTCATCGGTGTCGCACAGGCGTTCGCGCTTGTGCCCGGCATCAGCCGTTCGGGCATCACCATCGCCGCCGGGCTGACGCGCGGGCTCAAGCGTGAGGCTGCGGCCCGGTTCGCCTTCCTCATGGGCATCCCCATCATCGCCGGGGCGGGCCTCTGGAAAGCCAGTCACATCGTCACCGGCGAAGCGGGCGACGTAGACATCGCCGTACTCGCGGCCGGCGTCATCGCGGCCTTCGTCTCGGGCTTGCTGGCCATCGGCTTCATGCTGCGCTACCTGCGCGATCATAGCCTGGGCATCTTCATCGCCTACCGGCTGGCGGCCGCGGTGGTGTTCCTCGTCCTGCTCGCGCTGAACACCTGAAATGGCCCGCAACGGAACCAGCGAGCTGCTCAAGCGAGCGCGCCAGCAGGCCATCGCCGACGTCGTCGTCGACCGCCAGCTGCGAACGCAGCGTGAGCTCGTGGCTGCGCTCAATGACAAGGGCTTTCGCGTGACCCAGGCCACGGTCAGTCGCGACATCACCGAGATGGGTCTGATCAAGGTCCGCGTCGACGGAGCCCAGGTCTACGCCCTGCCTTCGGCCGACGCGGCGTTGGAGCTCGGCGGAGAGCAACGCCTCGCGCAGCTGCTCAGTGACCTGCCGATCGAGGTCCGGCGCTCGGGCACGATACTGGTCATCCGGGCCGTGCCGGGCACGGCTCATGCCATCGCCGCTGCACTCGACCGCGCACACTGGAAGGACGTGCTCGGCACCATCGCCGGCGACGACACGCTCTTCGTGGCCTGTGCCGACGATCGCGCGCTGTCACGGGTCAAGAAACGACTGCTGCGACTCGGCCGCTAGGGCCACGCACCGAGACAGGGGAGGATCCATGACCAGCGACCAGCCGAGGCGCATCGTCATCCGTGACGTGGCGCTCATCGATGCTACCGGGCGTGAGCCCGAGGGTCGTGTCAACGTGCTCGTCGAGGATGGCCGTATCGCGACGGTGGGAGCGGTCGCGGAGCTCGCCCCCGAGGTGCGCGTGGTCGATGGCGCCGGTACCACGCTGCTGCCCGGCCTCACCGATGCTCACGTGCACTTCGCCCTGGTCGGCGTCAAGGGCGACCACGGCAGCGATACCTGGATCACGCATGTGCTGACCGTGGCCGAGCTCATCGAGAGCGCCCTGCAGGAGGGCTTCACCACGGTGCGGGATGCCGGTGGCCTCGAGCCAGCCTGGGCCCAGGCCGTGACGGCCGGGACGCTACGGGGGCCACGGATCTTGCCCGCGGGCTCGCCCCTGAGCCAGACCGGCGGGCACGCCGACGACCGCCAGCGCCACGAGGAGCTGCACCACAACCAGACTATCCCGGGCCTGGTCGCCGGCTTCGAGATCACCGACGGGGTGGACGAGGTCCGGCGCGCCGCCCGCGAGCAACTGCGGCGCGGCGCCACCCAGATCAAACTGATGGCCAGTGGTGGCGTGATCAGCCCCACCGACCCGCTCGACTCACTGCAGCTCTCGCTGGCGGAGATCTCGGTGGCCGTGGAGGTCGCACGTAGCTGGGGCACGTACGTCATGGCCCACTGCCACACGAGCCCGTCGGTGGAGATGGCCCTCGACGCGGGAGTGCGCTCCATCGAGCACGGCTCGATGCTCGAGCCCGAGACGGCCAGGCGCATCGCGGCCGAGGGTGCCTTCATGGTGCCCACGCTGCAGACGATGGAGTCCTTCCTGGCCTATCCCGAGCGCATGGGCCTGGCGCCAGAGAAGCTGGCCCTGCTGGGGGGCTTCGCGGCGCAGGCCTACCGCTCCATCGAGGTCGCGCGAGACGCTGGCGTGAAGCTGGCCAGCGGCTCGGACGTGGTCGGTCCCTGGCAGGGCCGTCGTGGCGAGGAGTTGGTCTACAAGGCCCGCGTGCTCGGTGCGCATGGGGCCATCATCAGTGCCACTCGCGTCAATGCAGAGCTCTTCATGCTGGCCGATGAGATCGGGACGGTGGAGCCGGGCAAGCGGGCTGACCTGGTCCTGGTCAAGGGCCAGCCGCTCGACGACATCACGCTGCTGGCCGAGCCGGAGAACGTGGTCTCGGTGCTCCAGGCCGGGGTGGTGGTCAAGGACAGCGAGGCGCGTCTGTCCTAGCAGGCCAGGGCGAAGACGTGCCCGAGGTGTGGTCGTGGGTGGTTCGGAAGCCTTAACGCGGTCTTGACGGCGTGGGCGCTTGACGCCTCCGCTGGGTTCGCTAAGGTGACCCCACTGCCTGTTAGCAGGAGACCCCTCGAGCCATGGCCATACGCGTCGTCGCCTCCCTCTTCCTTGCACTCTGCCTCGTGGCGGGCACCGCAGCCACGACCGTCGCCCGCGATCAGGTCGCGTTGGGCTACAGCCATGATCCGGCCGAGTTCCAGGACCGCGATATGGCCGTCGTCGATACCACCATCGAGCGCATCGGGGTCACGCCTGCGACCTGGACCCTGTGGAGCAACTGGGGTTCGCGCGGTGAGGGGACCGAGTGCCTGCCTGAGGTGGGCCGGTGTTCATTCCCCAGCGAGGCTGCGGCGGGTCTCCTGGAACGCGGCATCACGCCGATGGTCTGGTGGCAGCCGGTGGCGCCGCCGGGACCGCAGCGCGAGGAGTATGCCCGCTACGTCCGCATCATCCGGGGTCACCATGACGACTACATCCGGCAGTGGGCCACTGACGCGCGGGACCACGGCGGACCCATCATCCTACGCTTCGCGCACGAGATGAACGGCAAGTGGTACCCGTGGAGCCTCGGACGCTACGACAACACGCCGGAACGTTTCCGCAAGGCGTGGCAGCACATCTGGCGCATCTTCCGCGATGTCGGGGCCTCCAACGTCAGTTTCATGTGGAGTCCCGCCCGGGAGGACTGCGACGGCTGCCTGACGGAGTACCGCTACGAGGATTTCTACCCAGGCAACCGGTTCGTCGACTACGTCGGCCTCAACGGCTACAACAGCGCCCGCGGTCAGTGGCGGTCCCTGACCAGCATTCTCGAGCGGCCCATCGAACGCCTGCGCGAGGTCAGTGAGACGCGCTCGTTCCCCTTGGGCAAGCCGATCATCCTCGGGGAGGTGGCCTCGAACCACGAGGGTGGCAGCAAGGCCAGCTGGATCACCGACGGCTACCAGGAGGTCTTCCGCCGCTGGCCGCGAGTCAAGGCCATCGTCTACTTCAACGTGGACATGACGGAGCGCAGCAAGAAGGATCCCGATTGGCGGCTCCGCTGGCCCGCGGACGGCTCGGCGGTCCAGGCCTACCGAGACCTCGCCGCGATGCCCAGGTTCCGCGGCACCCTTCCATAGGCGGCACCCGTCGGTATGAGGCGCTCGAAGCCGCGGGCGGCGGAGGGTGTCCTCACGCGTCGTTCGACCATGCTCCTCCCGCCGATGCCGCTGGCACCTCGGATGGCACCGTGGCCCTCCTCCGGTGAACGCCACGACCCCGGGCGGCGATGTGGCTGTCCCCCGGGAAACGCCACTCGACCGGCGGACCGACCGAGCGGGGCCTCTCGCTGGTCATTCGGCCCGCCCTGAGGGACGAGCGGCCAACGAGACCACGCCCGACGGTCGAGTGGCCACCGTTGTGGGACGGGTCATCGCCCGGCGTCGCTCAGCCTGCGGGGGCGCACCGAGCTGGTGGCCCCGGAGGCCGGCGACCAGACCTCGCCGGCCCTGTGGCGCGGGCCGAATCAGGGTTCTACGGTGTACAATGCTTGTCCAGAACGGCGCCCTACCCGCCGGTTTCTATGGCTGATAGGGCCGCCCGCCAGGACCCGATCCTGTCAAGCCGCTCTCTCCCATGCGTCGCGCGCCCCGGTAACGGGGCGCTTCTACCTTGAGGATCCACCTTGAACGCGAACAAGCCCGAATACCTCTCGGCCGAGGGTCTCGAGAAGCTCAAGGCTGAGCTCGACGAGCTGGTCAACGTGAAGCGGCCTGAGGTCGCCCAGCGCATCCATGACGCCAAGGAATACGGTGACGTCACGGAGAACGCGGAGTACGAGGACGCCAAGAACGAGCAGGCCTTCGTCGAGGGGCGCATCCAGACCCTGACCGGCATCATCAAGAACGCCGTCCTGATCGACGAGAATCACTCGCGCACCCACGTCCAGATCGGCTCCACGGTCACCATCCAGGGTGAGGCCGGCAAGGAGAAGTACACCATCGTCGGCGCCGCCGAGGCCGCCCCGGACGAGGGCCGGATCTCCAACGAGTCGCCCGTGGGCCGGGCCTTGCTGGGCAAGAAGAAGGGTGAGGAAGTGACCGTTTCGGTGCCAGCCGGAGATTCGACGTACACCATCGTCAGCATCCGCTGACATCGCTCCGGCCCTCCTGGTCGGGAGAGGGGACCGCACATGTTCTGGGCTGATGAGCTCGCCGCGCGCTTCGACGGGCCGCAGATCGTCAACGACTCGAAGACCCCGTCGGGCACGGTGCACATCGGCTCGCTCCGCGGTGTCGTCCTCCATGACGTCATCCACCGCGCCTTGCTGCAGGCCGGTCTCCCCAGCCGCTACCTCTACGGGGTGGACGACCTGGACCCCATGGACTCCCAGGCACTGCTGACCCCGGACGCCGTCGAGCGCTACATGGGAGTGCCGCTGGCGCATGTGCCCGCGCCCGAAGGCAGCAGCGCCGGAAGCTACGCCCGCTACTTCGTGGGCGAGCTCTTCATGGGCACCTTCGAGGGGCTTGGCATCGAGCCCGAGATCTACTGGATGAGCGAGCTCTACGGCGATGGCTCCATGGACAAGTACATCCGCCAGGCGCTCGACCGAGCTGACGTCGTGCGCGACATCTACCTACGCGTGAGCAACGTCGAGCGTGCTCCCGGCTGGCTGCCGGTCAGCGTCATCTGCGAGAACTGCGGGCGCATCGGGACCACCCTGGCCACCGATTGGGACGGTGAGACCGTGGCCTACGAGTGCAAGCCGGACTACGTGGCGTGGGCCACCGGCTGCGGTCACAGCGGACGGGTCGCGCCGGCCGGTGGGCGCGCCAAGCTGCCGTTCAACGTCGATTGGGCGGCCAAGTGGAGCCACTTCGGCATCACCATCGAGGGCTGCGGCAAGGACCTCGGCACCAAGGGTGGCAGCCGGGACCGCAGCGATGCCATCAGCCGACAGGTCTTCGACCGCGAACCGCCCATGAACGTCGTCTACGAGTTCCTCAACGTGGGCGGCCGCAAGATGTCGACGTCTGCGGGCTCGGGCGCAGCGGCCCACGAGATGGCCGACCTCATCCCGCCGGAGCTGATCCGCTTCCTGTTCCTGCGCCACAAGCCCAAGAAGGCGCTCGAGTTCGATCCGAGCGGCGACGCCATCCCGGGCCTCTTCGACGAGTTCGACCGCCTCGCTGCGGCCGTGGACGGCCGCCCCGTGCGTGGTGAGCTGCCGGCGGACTTCGAGCGTATCTTCCGCCTCTCGTTGGTCGACCCCGACGCGGATGTGACTGCGGAAGCTGCCCGCTTCCGGCCTGCCTTCCGCCACCTCACTATGCTGGTGCAGGTGCCAGGCGTGGATCTCGTTGCACGTATGAGCGAGGAGAAGGGCGCACCGCTCGACGACGTCGAACTGGCCATCCTCGAGGAGCGAGCCAGCGTGGCCCGCACCTGGCTCGACGGCTGGGCCCCGGACCGCTTCCAGGTATCAGTGCGCGAGGACCTACCCGAGGAAGTCACCGAGCTGACCGAGGTGCAGGCGCTGTTCCTGGCTGATCTGGCCCTCGGTGCAGGCACCGAGCATCCGGTCGGAGGCGACGCCTGGCAGGACCTCATCTACCGCACTGGCCAGGCTCGTGGTGTCTCGTCACGTGACGCCTTCGCCGCGGTCTATGGCGCCCTGCTTGGTCGCGGTAATGGCCCGCGAGCCGGCTGGCTGCTGGCTAGTCTCGAAGAGCCCTTCGTGATCGAGCGGTTGCAGGCAGCAGCCGCATCCGCATCCTCGGCCGGGCCCGCAGCGGAAGGAGCAGACGCATGAGCGTCGGACCCACACGGCTTCGTGAGGAGCCGGACGTCATCCGCGACGGGTGCATCGCCAAGGGTGAGGATCCCGCGCTCGTGGACCAGGCGCTGGTCATCGACGAACAGCGCCGGGAACTGCTGGGCAAGGCGGATAGCATGCGCGCCCAGAAGAAGCAGCTCTCCGAGTCCGTCGGCATCGCCATCAAGGGTGGTGAGCAGCCCAACGGCCCGCGTGTCTCGCAGTTGAAGGAGCAGTCCAACTGGATCGGCGCCGAGCTCAGCGGCATGGACGCGCAGCTCGGAGAGGTCACGGCCAGGCTGGAGGAGTTGCTCCTGCGCATCCCCAACCCACCTGATCCGGGGGTGCCGGAGGGTGGCGAGGAGGCCAGCCAGATCGTGCGTACCTGGGGTGAGCCGGTCACGCCGCACGCGGAATCGCAGACGGACGACCAGGAAGCCTGGGTGCGCAAGCCACACTGGGAGGTGGCCGAGAGCCTGGGCATGTTCGACCTCGCGGCGGGCGCCAAGATCACCGGCTCTGGCTGGCCCCTCTACAAGGGCGCCGGCTCCAGGCTGCAGCGGGCGCTCATCGATTTCTTCCTCGACCTGCATACCAGCGAGCACGGCATGACCGAGGTCTGGCCGCCGGTGGTGGTCAACGAGGACTCTGCCCGGGGTACCGGCCAGATCCCCGACAAGGAAGACCAGATGTACGTGGTCACGCGCGATGACCTCTACCTCGTGCCCACCGCGGAGGTGCCGGTCACCAACATCCACCGCGACGAGATCATCGAGGCGGAAGATCTGCCCATCCGCTACGCCGCCTACTCGCCCTGCTTCCGTCGGGAAGCCGGCGCGGCCGGGGCCAAGACCCGCGGCATCCTGCGCGTGCACCAGTTCGACAAGGTGGAGATGGTCGCCTTCGTTCGTCCCGAGGAGTCGGACGATACGCTCGAGTGGATGACGCGCTGCGCAGAGACCTGCCTGCAGCGCCTCGGCCTGCCGTACCGGGTCAAGCTGATGGCCACCGGCGACATGGGCTTCACCCAGGCCAAGAAGTACGACCTCGAGGTGTGGGCACCCGGCGTGGAGGACTGGCTGGAGGTCAGCTCGGTCTCCAACTTCCGTGACTACCAGGCCCGCCGCATGCAGATCCGCTATCGCCCGGAGAAGGGCGCCAAGCCGGAGATCCTGCACACGCTCAACGGCTCTGGCCTCGCGCTGGCGCGTGTGGTCGCCGCCATCCTCGAGGTCTACCAGCAGCCGGACGGCTCGGTGATGGTGCCGGAGGTGCTGCGCGACCGGCTCGGGGCGCGCATCGCGGCCGACTGAGCCACGAACGGTGACCACCGCCGGCAGGACCCTGACCGATGAGCTCCGCTCACGAGGGTCGGACCTGCCGCCGGGGTACGAACTGACGACCCTCGCCGAGCGGCCCGATCAGCGCGATACAGTCGAACGCTTCGGCTCGTCCGTGTGGCCGGAGTTCATGCTCAAGGACGCCATCTCCGACCGACACTGGCCGCGCATGGCCGGGGAGTTGCCCCAGTACCAGCTCGTCCTCATCGATGTGGCGGGCGGAGTAGCGGCCGTGGCCCGCAGCATGCCGCTCGCGTGGGACGGCGCGGTCGAGGGACTGCCCCGGGGGTGGGACGATCAGTTCGTGCGCAGTATCGATGGCCTGGACCATGGCGTCGCACCGGACACGCTCGGGGCCATCATGATCGTCAGCGATCGAGCCCACCGTGGAGACGGGCTCGGGAGCCTCATGGTCTCGTCCATGCTGGCGTCGGCTCGTCTGCATGGGCTGGGCGCCCTCATCGCCTGTGTGAGACCCACGCTGCTCGAGCGCTACCCGCTCATCCCCATCGCCTCCTATGCCGGCTGGACGCGTCAGGACGGTCTGCCCTTCGATCCCTGGATCCGCATTCACGTCCGACTCGGGGGCCGTCTGTCCCGCCCGGAGCCGAAGTCGATGCGCATCTCAGGTTCGGTCGCGGAGTGGGAATCGTGGACGGACATGGCCCTGCCCGAGAGCGGCCGCTATGTCGTGCCGGGTGCCTGCGCGCCCGTCGAGATCGACCGCGAGAACGACATCGGGACGTACTTCGACCCCAACGTCTGGATCATCCACGATCTGGCCTGAGCCTCGGTCGAGGGGTGATGCGGCTGCTTGACTGCATGCTCGATTGCACGTAGACTTGCGTGCACCACGCATCACACAGGAACTGTCATGCAGCGCAACCTGACGATCCGGCTGGACGAGGCCACGATCCGCAAGGCCAAGGTCGTCGCGGCCAAACGAGGGGCATCCGTAAGCCGCCTGGTCGCCGATGAGATCGACCGTCTGGTCCGCGAGGACGAGGCCTACGAGCAGGCCCGTATCGAGGCCCTGGCTGACCTGGGATCCGGTTTCGACCTGGGCAGTGGCGGGCGTCTGCCTCCGCGTGGGACGACCTATGACCGCTGACCTCGTATTCATCGACACCAACGTCTTGCTCTACGCCCATGATCGGACCGCCGGTCGCAAGCGCGCCGCCGCCGCTGCCCTGCTGGAACGGCTATGGGGCACTCGAGCAGGCGCGCTCAGCACGCAGGTGCTGCAGGAGTTCTACGTCAACGCCACGCGGAAGTTGCCCAAGCCACTTCCCGCCCCCCGTGCTCGCGCCATCATCGATCGCTACGCCACCTGGCATGTCCACCGCGTCGAGCCATCTGACATCGTGGCCGCCTCGGAGCTGGAGAAGCGGCATCGACAGTCGTTCTGGGACGCGCTCGTGATCGTCTCGGCGGCTCGCATCGGGGCTACGACCCTCGCCAGCGAGGACATGCAGCACGGGCGACGCATCGCCGGCCTGGTGATCGTCGATCCCTTCCGCGAGGGATAACCTCAGGGCCGGTGACGGCACCGGCTCGGGCGATGGCACCGGCTCGGGCGACGGCACCGGCTCGGGCGGGGCGATGTGCTTCAGCGTGACGCGCGTGAGCTTGTCGGCGAGGCCCTGGATGTTGGTGCGTCCCAGGTTGGTGAGGATGACCACGTCGAGGTCCTCCTCCGGCAGGCGATACATGATCGAGACGAACCCCCGCAGCGAGCCACCGTGGCCCACGCCGGGTTTGCCGTCGAGCCATGCCCGGCGCATGCCCAGTCCGTAGCCGCTCGACTTGGGGAATGTCAGCATCAGCTCCATCGACCGCTCCGAGAGCAGCTCGCCGCCCAGCAGTGCGTCCTGCCAATCGGAGATGTCCCGCACTGACGAGAGTATGGCGCCCGCAGCGCTGGCCACCGTCGCAGCTGACGTGTTCGGTCGCAGGCGGGAGCCGTCGGTGAAGCGCTGGTAGCCCTTGCCCGTCCACCAGTAACCCTCGGCCGGGACGCGCTTGATGCGCTCCTGCCCTTGGAAGAAGGTGTCGGTCAGGCCCAGCGGTTCGAGGAAGCGGCGACGTATCTCCTGCGCCGTCGACCTGCCCGTGACCTTGCGGACGATCCGGTCGAGGAGCACGTAGTTCGTGTTGGAGTAGCGATAGCACCTGCCGGGAGCGCAGTAGCGGGGGCCGGAGAGGGCGAGGATCTCGCGGGTGGTCCACTTGTGCCTGGGCCGGCCGAAGACCTTCCGTTCGTACCGCGGATTGCCGAAGTAGTCGAAGATGCCGCTGCGATGGTTGAGCAACATCTTGATGCTGATCTTGCGAGCCTTGGGGTACTTGGGCAGCCACGTCGAGATCTTGGTGCCCAGCTGCAGGCGACCCTCGTCGCGGAGCTGCAGGACGAGCGCTGCCACGAACGTCTTGGTCAGGGACGCCACCGCGAAGGGCGTGAAGATCCTGACGTCGCGACCGCGCGAGCCGCGGACGGCGCGACCGCTGGTACCCAGCCAGCGCGAGCCATCGGGTAGCCGCACGGCCACGGCCACGCCGGGTGCATGGTGGCTGACGCGCCACTGGTCGATCCTGGCCTGCAGCTTGGCTGCCAGCACCGGGTCCACGGGGGCGGGCGCAGCTGCCGTCGGAGCCGCGAGCGAGGTGGCCAGGAACGCGAGCACGAAGAGGACGGCGGCGGCACGGGGCAGAGTGCGACTGTTCACGGCGGCCCGAGCATAGCGCCCGAGCACCATTTGGGCCGGCCGTTCGTTGACGGTGCAACTGGTTCTCGCCATCATGTGCGGACTCCAAGCCCCCATGGAGGTGGTCCCTATGTCCCCACGACTCGCGCTCCGGCGCGTCGTCACGGCCATGTTTGCCTCGGCGCTCCTGGTGTCGCTCGGCAGCACATCGAGCATCACGTTCGCCATCAGCGACCAGGAGGCGGAGCAGTCGGTCGCCCGGCTCGAGAAGCAGCTCAAGCTGAAGATCGACCTGGTGCGCTGGAGTGACGGGCCGCCAGTGATCATGGATGCGGCAACCGGCCTACTCCCAGATGGAGCTGGCGAGGGGGACGTCACGCACATGGCGTACGGCGTGATCGAACTGACGAAGCCGACCATCAAAGCGCTGGAGAAGCGGGTGCGTGCCAAGGCTACCCGCCCGATCGTCGGCAACGAGGCGCAGCTGAAGCCGGGGCAGCGCGTCCTCGTGCTCGTCTTCTTCACGGCCGATCCGCTCAAGCCAGGTACGGATGTCCAGGCATACCTCGGGTTCGACGGTCCCGATGGTGTTCCCGTCTATCCTGGCGGCGTGCCCGATCCGCTCGCGGGGAACGCGACCTTCGTGCAGTTCGGCCAGTATCCCCAGTACGACGCCCTGGTGACCTCGACCACGCCGCTTGGCGGAGTGGCCGTCGGTGGCACGCCTGAGTGGAACAGCGCCGATGCGCGCTTGTACGGCTACAACGACGGCCGGGTCTGGGTAGCGGTCAACCCAGTGCCGAACGCGGCCGAGACCTTCGACTTGCGCGTTCGCAGCGTCGCCGACGGCGGGCAGGCGCTCGACCTGTTCACCACGTCAGTCGGTCTCAGCGAGTTTCCCCTCGACGGACTCGCCGGTGCCGGACGACCTCTGCTTCTCTGGCCTCTCGTACGCTGAACAGGCCGCGGATGGCAGCCACAGCGGCAACATCGTGGAGATGGCACTGGAGCCGGGAGCATCCGTCGATGTTGGTGCATTCTCCGGTTTCGGGGTCACGAACCTGCTGACGGGCGAGCCCGTGGACGTCCCCATCCGGTTCTTCCCGGAGACGGGCACCACGTTCATCGACTTCCATGCCGCGCCCGGCCTGTACCAGTTCAGCGCCGACGGCGTCCCCACCCTGGACGGGTCCGGCAGCTTGAGCCCCAGCCTGTTTGGGGACGGCGTCGTCGTCGATCTCACCGGCCCCCGAACGGGTCTGTTCCTTGGTGCAGCACCATGTGCACGGCTGCCCCAACTGCCGGGTGGTCTTCCCGACGATGTCCTGCTGGCGGCTGGGAGTGCCGTCGGGCTGGAGACCGCGAGCCTGACACTGCAGGAATTCACCGCGCCTCGACGGCACCGATGTCGGCCTGCTCCTCGGGACTGGGGCCCAGGCCCCCGCCCTGGTCTGGGCGGCGGGCGGACGACCGGCGTCGGTCGATACCTTCGACCTGCGAGCCGCCGCCAGCCCCTGCGAGCAGGCTCCAGTCGACCTCGGCGTTGCCGGCATCCACGAGGTGTGCGCGGACGGGATCAGCCGCCTCTTCTGGCTCGAGCCGTTCGGAGACGGCGGGGACCCGGGCGACGTGGGGCGCCTGTTCACGCTGGAGGTTCAGCCGAGCGGGTTTCCGGACGGGGAATTCCCCGGTAGCATCGATCCGCTGGTGACGGATGACGGGCACGTCCGAGCCCCGAGATCCTCGCGAGTTGTTCACTGACTTCGGCCATGACTTCCCATACCTGGGGTCGGGTCAGACTCCCTAGCGAAGCGGTCCTGGCGCGCGTAGCTCACTGCTATCCTGCGGCTGCTGGAGAGGTGGCCGAGTGGTTGAAGGCAACGGTCTTGAAAACCGTCGGGCGTGCAAGCGTCTCGTGGGTTCGAATCCCACCCTCTCCGCCAGTTCTGAGGCCATTCGCCTACGAAGATCGCCAATCTGGCGTTTGGTCGCCACCCGTACCCTGTAGAGGACCGGGAACGACTCGGTCCCCTCCGGCGACTCGAACGGTCGTCGGTCCAAGGGATGTGGGGGCATGGACCAAGACCTGGTGGTCCGGGTTCAGCACGGCGACCGGCAAGCCTTCGAGGCCGATGTCGGGCGGGATGGCTCGGTCTGGCAGTCGGGACCGGGACTCCTGTACAGGGCAGTATCGGACAGCACCGACATCGCGGAACAGTGGCCGGTCCCTGAACAGGGTGGGCTGGCGAGCACCGAGTGGGCCACCAAGATGACAGAGTTCGGCGAGGGCCTGGCCCGGTTCGCCGGAGACGAGTGGACCGGGTGGACCCCAGCCGATACGCCCGACATCGAGCTCCAGATCCGGCCTGATCCCGACGAGTTCGGGGTCGCGCCCGATGGCAGCCTGTGGGCCAGTCCGTGGTGTGATGGCCTGGTCCGCTTCGGTGGCGTGGCCACAGATCACTTCCTGCCAGGCCGTTGCACCACGATGAGCATCGCCACCGACGGCTCGGTCTGGGCCCTCGCCGACACGGAAGGTGGCAAGACCCTCTACGTCATCAACCCCGAGGCCGTGGTGGCCAGCGAGCAATAGGGTCGCGGCCAACGAAGGTGTCGAATCATGGGCTTGAACTTGCCCATAGGCTATAGAGGACCGGATGTAGATCGGTCCCCTCCGGCGGTCGAGGTGACCGTCGGCCAAGGGGTGTGGGGGCATGGACCAAGACCTCGTGATTCGGGTTCAACAGGGCGACCAGCGAGCCTTCGAGCAGCTGACGCTCACCGATTACCCGCGGCTGTTCAGAGTCGCTCACGGCGTGCTTGGAGACCGTCACCTGGCCGAGGATTCGACCCAGCAGGCCTTCCTCGACATCTGGCGGGACATCCGTCGTCTGCGTGATCCTTCGAAGTACGAGGCGTGGTCGTACCGCCTGCTCGTACGCGTCTGCTACGCCGAGGCCAGGCGGCGGCCGAAGTGGGGGTCGAGCGATGAACTCCTGTCCGCCGCTGAGCCGCGAGCGGTCGATGCCTACGGTGTCGTCGATGACCGTGACCAACTGGAGCGGGGCTTCCAGCGGCTGTCGTTCGACCATCGAGTCGTTCTGGTGCTCAGGTTCCTGCTCGGCATGACCCCCGAGCAGGTCGCCGAGACACTGGGCCTCTCCCGTTCGGCGGTGTACGCACGCTTGGAGCGGGCCACCAGGGCGATGCGTGCGGCCCTGGAGGCGGACGCCCGTACGGTGGTTCGGGTCGCCGACCGGCAGGAGGTCCTGCAATGAGCCACGAGCGGATGCAACCTCTCCTCGAAGCCTGGTTCAAGGACCGCGAGGCGACGCCGCACGACGTGCCAGACAGCACCAGCCAGGTCATTGCCCGGCTGCCGAAGGTCCGCCAGCGAGGTCGCTGGTGGCCGCTGCCGGCGCTCGACCGCCCGGTGTCCACGTTCCCGGATCGGGAACTGGTCCCTGCCCCCATCCCAGCCACGAACGGGCGTCGACGCCCAAGGGGGTTCACGATGTACTCCACAGTCAAGTTCATGGTCGCCAGCGTCATCGTGGCGCTGTTCGGCGGCTTGCTGCTCAACGGCATCCTCGCCACGCAGCAGGATGGCGAGGTGGCACCTGCGGCCGAGAGCGCGTCGCTGATACCCACCGGGATGGAGATCCTGACGCTCTCGACCAGGCCGTTCGGCCAGATTGGATTGCTGGCCACCGGCGACGACGAGCTCTGGGTGGTCGATGCACAGGGTGTCCGGCACGTCGAGGACGGCACGTGGACCGACGAGCTGGACTGGACGACCCAGGCGCCGGGATCGAACTTCGTCTGGTCTGACCTCGCGCTCGGACCTGACGGCACGGTCTGGGTCGCCGGGCCCGATGGGGTCGCCTATCGCGATGGTGAGCGATGGGAGTTCATCGACGGGCGGTCGGCCGGGGCGGTCACCGTCGACGCGACAGGTACGGTGTGGGCCGCGAGGACCCGGAAGTCCGGTCGTTGTCTGGTGTGGACCATCCGGGACGTGAACGGAGCGTGGGTCCGTGAGGACATCGACGGTTGCCCGCTGCAGCGCGCCGCGCTCAAGTCACTGGCAGTCGACGGCGACGGCACCGTCTGGCTCGGTGGCGAGGGTGGCTTTGGGCCCGGTGGCCTGGTCCGCAATGCGAACGGCGAATGGGAGGCCATCGATGGGATCGGCGACACGGAGGTCTACGGCAGCATCGTCCTCGGGACGGACAGCGAAGGCGCCGTGTGGGTCCTCTCGCAGCAGAACCTCGGCACCAAGAACGTAGAACGGGTCACCAACGGGCCGATGGCACGGTTCGACGGCGACGACGTTTCTATCGTCGAGCTCCCCGAGGGCGCCTCGGGCTGGGAGGCGGGTCTTCTCGGCCCCGATGGGATGCCGTGGACGTCCTCCGTGCGAGGGCCCGCGCGCTTCGATGGCCAGACGTGGCAGTTCCCGTACGAGGACGCCAACATCCCCCGGATGCAGGTCGGTGCGGTGGCCACGGACGGCAGCGTCTACGCGATCACCTCCGGACCTGGTTCTGAGATTGACATCGTCCGCTACCCGGCATCGAGCGAGTGATCCAGCCGGACCACGGGGACATGAACCCTGACCAGTACGGGGCCAAGACCATTGCGGCTGCTCCCGCCAGAGGCCCGTCCCCACGAGGGCGGGCCTCTGCTCGATACTGACGATGGGTGAATGATTCTGGTGTTCGCGATCGTCTAGTAGTCGTGATGGGGGTCATCGACTTGAGAGGACGGAGCGTCGGCAGCGTGCCGGCCACCAGCGTGGAGCGCGAGGTCGCCTTCCACCGGCTGGTCGACCGGCAGCTCGACCGCTGCTACCGCCTCGCCGCGGTCGTGCTCGGCGATCAGACCGATGCGCAGGACGCGGTCCACGATGCTTTCGTGACCGCTTGGCGCAAGTACGGCACGCTGCGCGATCCGGCACGCTTCGAGGCCTGGTTCGATCGCGTCGTGGTCAACGCCTGCCGCGACCGGATGCGTCGCGCACGTCATCAGCGGGTCGAGGATCTTTCGGCTCGGACTGACATCGCCGGTCCCGATCCGACCACGCCCATCGCCGACGAGATCGTCGTGCGCCGGGCGCTCAACCAGCTCCAGCCGGACGACCGCATCGTGCTCGCCCTGCGCTTCTACCGCGATATGAAGGTCGATGACATCGCTGATGCCATGGACATCAGTCCTCGCGCCGCCACCTCGCGCCTCCATCGGGCCGTGGAACGGCTGGGCCGCATCCTCGATGACGACATACAGGAGGCCGCGACATGAACGAGCGCGACCTCGAGGCTCGACTCCGGAACACCTACCGGGCCGAAGCCGAACGAGCAGACCCGGGAGCGCTCGCAGAGCGCGTGTATTCCATCCCCGCCACGGCCGAGCCGGAGCGCCGGCGCTGGTGGCATGGCTTCGGGTCCGGTGTGACGCGACGCACTGGACCGGGCGGGGAACAAGTGATGGGAGGAATCAACATGTTGGCATCGATGCGGACAGCCGCGATCGTGGCAGTCATCGCGCTCGGTACCTCGCTGCTGGCCCTGCAGGTCGGCAGCCCCACCGAGCCGGTGACACCCGGCGCGAACGCGCCTGGCGAGGTACCGGTGACGGTCACGGGTACGCAGGAGATCCTCGACACCCAGGGCGCCGATGGCTTCGTCGCGACGAGCACGATGAGCGATCCGCGGGTCAGCGGTGACGTCGAGATCACTTGGCAGGTTGCGTCGCAGTACGGAGCTGATGAGAACGACGATGCCCTCTATGGCACGGTCGCGACCACCAACGATGGTGGGAGGTGGCAGGGCCAGTGGGTCGGCTTCGTGGACGACCAGGGGCGGCACCACATCACGGGGTGGTTCGAGGGCACCGGCGACTACGAGGGCCTGCGCTACGTCCTGCAGTTGGTCCAACGCGAGCGTGGTGGCCTGCTGGATGCGACAGGATTGATCTACCAGGGCATGGCCCCCTCGACGGTCATCCCGGCCGAGGTGGTCGAGTAGCGAACTTGCCTGGCAGACAGGGGCTCGTCCTGTGAGGGGCGGGCCTCGGTCTCGTCGATGGAGGAGGAACATACGAACGTCGTGATCGTCCCTGCTGGGGACCGCCATCGTTCCGCTGTCGCTGAGAATTCGAAGGGGGAGTGTCATGGTTCGCGTCTTTTCCGGCGTCGTCGCTGCGGCGTTGTTGGTAGCAGCAGCCTTGCCGGTCGGTGCCCAGTCCCCGCCCACCTACACGCCTACGTTGCTCATGGCGACCGCGCCGCTACCGGGTGCGAACGGCGTGGCCTTCGACGATGAGGACGTCCTCTGGGTGGGCAGCGCAGCGGGTGCCATCTCGAAGGTGGACAAGGAGACCGGGGAGATCCTCCAGCAGTTCGGTCCTGCTCCCGAGTGGGGTGCCGACGACATGGTCTTCGGCCCCGATGGGGCGCTCTATCACACGGCTATCCTCAACGGCACGGTCGGCCGGCTCGACCCGGACGGTACGCATACGAACCTCAACAGCACGCCGCTCCCCGGCGTCAATCCCATCGCCTTCTCCGACGACGGGCGACTCTTCGTGGGCCTCCTCCTCATGGGCGACGCCCTGTACGAGTTCGACCCGCAGGGCGTCGAGGAGCCGCGGCTCATCGCGGAAGGCCTGGGCCTCAACGGGTTCGACTGGCTGGACGGCTACCTCTACGCACCACGGTACATGGCGGGCGAGGTCGTGCGGATCGATGTCGACTCGGGCGAGACCGCACTGGTCGCCGACGGATTCGGCCAGCCGACCTCCCTCGATGTGGGACCCGACGGCATGCTCTACGTCAATGACAACGCCGCCGGGCAGATCGTAAAGGTCGACCCGGACACCGGCGACAAGACGCTGGTCGCCGAGATCGGCGGAGACAACATGGACTTCGATGCGAGCGGCCGGCTGTTCCTCTCGTCCAACGACACCGGTCGCCTCGTCGAGATCATGACTGACGGCAGCGTCCGTGAGGTCAGCCCTCCCGGCCTCGTCGGGAGCCCCACCGGCATCACGGCGATGACCGCCGACGACGGGACGACGACCGTCTACATCCCCGACATCTTCCGCCTCCATGCGGTCGATGGGCGCACCGGGACCGAGCTGACCCCGGAGGGCGGGTTGGAGGCCGCGGCCATGACGGCCGCCGCGTTCGGCACCGACGTGGTGCTGGGCTCGTGGTTCGCCGGTGCCCTCCAGATCTGGGACCCCGCCACGGGCAAAGTCGTTGCCGACCTGGCGCCTGTCGCTCACCGGTCCAGCCCTCGATGCCATCGGCTTCGATGACCAAGTCATCGTCTCGGAGCTGGGTGCCGAGGTCCGGCCGTGGTCGCGATCGATCCGGCTTCGGGTGAGCGCACGCGGCTGGCGCCCATGACCATGCCCAGCGGCCTGGCCACCGACGGCGTCGACCTGTGGGCGGCGGACTGGGCCGCCGGTACGGTCTCGCAGATCATCGAGGATGACGCGACCGTCGAACCGGTCGTGATCGCATCCGGCCTGGCGCAGCCGGAAGGCCTGGCGGTGGCGTCAGACGGCTCGCTGCTCGTGTCCGAGACCGGGGCCGGACGCATCTCACGGATCGACCCTGCCACCGGGACGGTGACGCCGCTCGTGGAGGGCCTCGATTTCGGGATGCCCGCACCTGCGCTTCTGCCACCGGTCAACACTCTCGCCGGGGTGGCCGTCGACGACGCGGGCTCCCTGTACATCTCGACGGCCGAGGGTGTGTTCCGCTACGACCCTGAGGCCTGACGACGTCGAGGCCTCACACGTGCACTCCGTGGGCACGTCGGAGTGCACGTGGGGCACACCGGGGAGTCACAGGCATGCGTATCACGAGAGCGACTTCGGTCGGGCCCGTCGTCCTGGCGTTCCTGCTGTCGATCGCTGGGCCAGTACTCGCTCAGGACGACGAACACGCGAGGAGTGCCGCCGGGACCATCGGAGAATCGGCGGACTCCGGGGCCCGCATCATCGACGTCGAAGAGCTCGACGATCGCATGGTCGATCTGACCATCGACTCGCCAGCGGTGGGGACCGAGAAGGTCCGACTGCTTCTGCCGCTCTGGGTTCGATCCCCAGGCCGATGCCGAGTGGCCCGTGCTGTACCTGCTCCACGGTGCCTTGGACGACTACACCAGCTGGACGCGCGAGACGGACGTCGCGGAACTGGTCGCGGAGCTCGACCTGCTCGTGGCCATGCCCGAGGCCGGCTGGGACGGCTGGTACACCGACTGGTGGAACGGTGGCGAGGGCGGCCCACCGATGTGGGAGACATTCCACCTAACCGAGGTGCGCGAGCTGCTCGAACGCAACTGGCAGGCCGGCGACGAA
Source organism: uncultured Chloroflexia bacterium (assembly GCA_963731995.1). GTDB lineage: Bacteria > Chloroflexota > Limnocylindria > Limnocylindrales > CSP1-4 > JAFMJV01. The sequence continues at coordinate 68,650 of CAVSXV010000001.1, read as the reverse complement.
CGGGTCGTGGCGGGCGTCTCGATGGGCGGTCTCGGGGCGATGACCTATGCGGCACGACACCCGGAGCTCTTCGAGGCCGCTGCGAGCTTCAGCGGCGTGCTTCATCCAACGACCCTGCCGTTCGACCTCTCCCCCGCGCTCTGGGGCGACCGCACCGAGCAGGCCGACGTCTGGGAGGCGCACGACCCGGTACTGCTGGCGGATGCGCTCGAGGGTATCCCGCTCTACGTCTCCTACGGCGACGGCGAGCCCGGTCCGCTGGACGCCGGCGAGCCCGCGACCGACGATCCCGAGTCGTGGATCGCGGAGATGAACGACGCCTTCGTCGCGCGGTTGGAGGAACTGGGCATCCCGGCGCAGGTCGAGGCCTACGGCCCCGGCACGCATACATGGCCGTACTTCGAGCGCAGCCTGCATGACGCGATGCCGATGCTGCTGGAGGCACTGGGGGACTGAGCCTGCTCGTCGCGACGAGGGCGTCAACGTTCCCACCAGTAGGCCTATCCACCGGCGGGCCGCCCGCAGGGGATCGCTGTCCGACCCAGCGGCCACCCTGGTGCCCGATCAAGGCCATCGGGCCGACCTCAGCGCGGTACCATCGCTGGCGCGTCCCCTCGGGCCGTCCGGCTCTGGCCCGCCGAACGCGATGCGGTCGATCGTCGTGACTCGCTGAGCTGCTCGCGGCCTGACCGGGCGCAGGTCGACTGAAGCGCACGGAGACCATGCCCGATGCTTCCGATCGCGGACCAGTGGTACCGACGGCTGCTCGCCATGGCCCTGGTATTCGGTGTGGCCGGTGGGCTGTTCGCACTGTTCTACTCCGGACTGACGACGACGGGCATCAGCTTCTTCTTCGGGGAGCCGACCTCCGATCCGTTCTCGGGACAGTGGTGGTGGATCCCACTGGTGGCGACCGGCGCCCTGATCGTCGCGGCCTTGCGTCAGCGCACCGGGCTGAGCGGAACGGTCCCCGGGGGTATCGCGCTCGTACGGGTCGGATGGGTCGATCCATCCACCGCCCTGCCAGTGATCGCAGTCTCGATCGTGTCGCTCATCTTCGGCGCGAGCCTGGGTCCCTCGCTCGGCATCATCGTCTTCGGGGGTGGTCTGGGGGCCTGGCTGGTGTCGCGTCGCCCAGAAGCAGACGAGGCCGAGCGCCAGGAGAACTCGCTCGCGGGCATGGCAGGGGGCCTCGGCGCGGTCTTCTCCGGTCCGCTCTTCGCGGCCGTGATGGACACTGAGCTGTCTCCGCGGCCGAAGCGTGACTACGTCTCCTCCTTCGTGCCGCGCTTCCTCTCCTCCGTGATCGGCTACGTCATCTTCTTCGGGGTGACGAGCCAGGTGATGCTCGGTTCCTACGCCATCCCGGACTACACCTTCGAGTGGGTGCACATCCTCTATGCGCCGTTCCTGGGCCTGCTCGCGGCGCTCACGCTGGTGGTCTTCGCGGCCATCGACAGGGTCGTCGGCCTGGTCGATGGCTCCATCGCGAACACGTACCTCAAGGCACTCGGATTCGGCGCGCTCATCGGTTTCATCGCCTTCGCGGTGCCGCTGGCAGCATCCGGGGGAAGCTCGCAGCTGGTCTACCTGACCGAGAACCTGGGGCCGCTCAGCGTCGGCCTGCTGATGGTCGTGCTGCTCGCGAAGATGACCGCCGTCAGCCTCAGCAACAGGGCCGGCTTTCTCGGCGGGCAGGTGTTCCCGATGCTCTTCATCGGTGGCACGGTCGGGGCCATCATCAGCGCCGTCGTCCCAGCGGTCCCGGCCTCGCTGTCGATCGCGGTCATGATCGCGGCTGTGCCTGGGGCCATCATCGGCGCACCGGTGACCTTCATCATCCTCGGTGTCGGGACCGTGGGGCTGGGTATCGAGTCGGTAGCACCGATGGGCATCGCCATCATCAGCGGTCAGCTCGCCGTGTCAGCACTCCGACTCCGCAGGGCGCACGAGAGCATGTAGCTCGCCCTGCCTGCGTCGTCCGGTGGGCCTATGGTTGGCCCATGACCGACATCATCCGGCGTCGCGAATACGGCCCCGAGCAGCCGCTCGATCGAGCTGACCTGGACCCCGACCCCGTGGTCCAGCTGACGGCTTGGCTCGAAGCCGCTGCGGCAGCCGGAACACGCGAGCCCAACGCCATGACGCTGGCCACCGCCGACGCAGCCGCGGTCCCGTCCGCGCGGGTGGTCCTGCTCCGTGGGCTCGATGACGGGGGTCTCGTCTGGTACACCAACCGCGGGTCGCTCAAGGGCCGCGATCTCGCCGCCAATCCCCGCGCAGCCCTCGTCTTCCACTGGGAGTCGCTCCAGCGCCAGGTCCGGGTCAGCGGGGACGTGACCGTCGTGTCCCGAGAGGAAGCCGAGACCTACTTCGCCGACCGCCCGCGTGGCAGCCAGTTGTCGGCGTGGGCCTCACCGCAGGGGCGTGTGCTCACCGACCGAGCCGAGCTCGGGGCTGCGACGCAGCAGATCGACCAGACGTACCCTGATGCGGTACCCATCCCACCGTTCTGGGGTGGCTACCGGCTGCGCCCCGCGATGTACGAGTTCTGGCAGGGCCGACGCGACCGGATGCACGACCGCTTCCGCTACCTGCGCACGAGCGACGGCTGGCAGATCGACCGTCTCGCCCCATAGGGCGAGGGGCGCAGCTGCGGAAGCTGGGCCTACTGCTCGGTCGACCCAGACTGGTCGTCGAACTCCGCCCTGACGGCCTCGATCTCGTCGAGGCTGAAGCCCAGCTCCATGCCGATCTCGTTGAGCTCCGCCCGCTCCGCCTCCGAGATGTCGTGATCGGCGTCACTCACGGCGAACGCGGTGCGCAGCAGGTCCTCGCGCTGCGCACGCGTGGTGGTCTTCGCGAACTCGCGGGTGAGCGTGTAATCCTCGGTGGCCCCGTAGAGCGCATTCATCCGCCGGGCCAGCTCCACGATGAGGACCGCCTGGGCCCCGGAGAGGTGGCCAGCCGTGCTGACGGCGTGTTCCATGTACTCGAGCTCTGGTGGGCTGACCTCGAGATCGGCCTGCGCCACGCGCACCAGGATGTAGGCGTAGCCCGCGACGAACCGCCGCTCCTCGACAGGCAGGGAATCCATCTGGCCGAGGACTCGGCGGAGGTTCGAGGTCTCGGCTGCAGGGTCGACCTCCGAGTCCGAGTCCGAGTCCGAGTCTTCCGGGTCGGGATCCCTGTCCAGGAAGCGATCGAGGACCAAAGCACTCCTTACCGTCGTACGTCTTGGGACAGGCCGGCAGCACCGACGCAGGGCCTAGCGTACCCTCAGACGACCTGATGGAGGAATTGTTCGGCGGCGCGCTCGTTTGGTTCGGCGTCGTCCTCTGCCTTACCCAGTCGGCCATGTTCTCGGGACTGAACCTGGCGTTCTTCAGCCTGAGTCGCCTGCAGCTGGAGATCGCGGTCGCAGAAGGCGACCACTCGGCCAGCCGCGTGCTCAAAATGCGGCGAGATGCCAGCCTCCTGCTCACCACCATCCTGTGGGGCAACGTGGGCATCAATGTGCTCCTGACGCTGCTCGTCGGCTCGGTCCTGGTGGGTGCCATCGCGTTCGTCTTCTCGACGGTCATCATCACCTTCGGCGGTGAGATCCTCCCGCAGGCCTACTTCTCACGGCATGCGCTTCGGACAGCCTCGCTCTTCGCGCCGGTGCTGCGCTTCTACCAGATCCTGCTCCTGCCGGTGGCCTGGCCCTCGGCTCGGCTCCTCGACCGGTTCCTTGGCCCCGAGGGCGTGACCTACTTCCGCGAGACGGAGCTGCGAGCCCTCATCCGTCACCACATGGACGCCCCGGACGCTGCCGAGGTGGATCGCATCGAGGGCATGGGGGCCCTCAACTTCCTGGCCCTCGACGACATCCAGGTGGCCGAGGAGGGCGAGCCGCTGGACGACGACACCATCATCACGCTGCCGCTCCGTGAGGGTGTCTACGCCTCGCTCGAGCTGCCCACCATCACCGCAGGCATCGACGATCCTTTCGTACAACAGGTCAACCAGTCCGGTCACAAGTGGGTCATCCTCACCGACCCTGACGGCGAGCCGCGTATCGCGCTCGATGCCGACGGCTTCGTCCGCGACGTGGTCGTGCATGGCAACAAGACGGTCGTCGCCCACCACTGTCACCGCCCCATCATCGTCATGGATCCGACCATGCCGCTGGGTCGCATCATCGGCCGCCTGCAGGCGGCCGGAGTACGAAGCGACGACGACGTCATCGACAACGACGTCGTGCTCCTGTGGGGCGAGAGCCGTCGCATCATCACCGGCGCGGACATCCTCGGCCGACTCCTGCGCGGCATCGCCCAAGGCAGCTCTCAGCCTGAGGAATGAGCGGCCGACGCCACCCACGCGTCCACGGTCATGGGCAGGACCTCGAGCGGGACGCACGAGCACGGCCATCTGGGTCGTGGCCGTCAGTTTGCGCAGCACCATCGGGCTTCTCCTCGTGGGCCTCGCAAGATCGCTGGGCCAGCGCCCTAGTCGGGCACCTCCGAGCCGACGCGGTCACTGGCCTGGCGGTCGACCCGCAACGCGAGCAAGGCCGCACCCAGTCGCATGATCACCTCGCCGTCGAGCTCTTCACCGAGCAGTGTCTCGATCCGCTCCAATCGATAGGCCACCGTGCGCGGGGCGAGGTGCAGCCGGCGCGCAGCTTCGCGGATGTTCTGTCTGGAGCCAAGGTAGACCTCCAGCGTGTCCACCAGCTGCTCGCCCATGCGTGCATCGGAGAGGAGCGGGCCGAGCTCCCGGTCCACGGCCGCCCGCACCAGCTGCCGGTCGAGCAGGAACGTCGTCTCGAGGGCGAGCGCCCCGGGGTCGCCGATCCATCCACGTCGTCCGAGCGACTCGGCCACGTTGGCGCTGAACTCTGCCTGCGTGAGCACGTCGGCCAGTGCCTCCACGCCCGCGATCGGGCCGCTGTCGATGACCACGATGTCCTCACCGAGCACAGCCGGCAGCGCTTCACGTAGGCGTCCCTCGCCCGTCCAGTCGGCGCTCGCGAAGACGAGCACCCGGGCACGCCAGTCGAGCACGACCGGCAGGCGGATGCCGGGCTTCGAGCGGTGGTTGGAGGCCGGCACGCGGATGCGGCGCTCGAGTCGGTCCACGAGCTCGGCGACCTCGGCGTCGTCCGCGCTCGGCACATGCACCAGGATCAGACGGTAGCTCCCGCCCACCGCCAGCCCGTGGCGCTCGCTGCGGAGCCGGATGCGGGCGCGGTCCTGCGGCGTAGCCCGGGGTGCCGAGAGCAGGTCCTCGAGCACGGCCCGTCGTCGTTCCGAGTGTGCCGCCGCCGCCTCGAGCTCGACGCGCACGTAGCCTTCGGAGATGGCCGCGATCGCGTCGTCGAGCCCGCGCAACAATCGGTCGCCGAACTCCATCACGGTCGCTCGACCGATGTCCTCCTGGCGCATGACCGCTTCCCAGATGGCCCAGTTGAGCGAGAGGTAGCCATCGAGGACGCGCTCGGTGGGAGCACCCTCACGAGCGAGCCGCTCACCTTCGGTTCGCCAGCTGGCCAGCTGCTTGGGCGTGGGCACCGCCTCTGTCACGAGGTCCATGACCTGCTCGAACGCCGGCCCGATGCGCTCCGGGTCGATGTCCGTGTCGCGGGCTGTGGTGGCCACGATCCTGGGCTTGGCCTCGCGCAGGCGCTCGAAGAGGAGTGTTCGAGCCTGCTCGCTGGTGAGCTCCCGCTGGCGTGCCATCTCCTGACCATCCTAGGCGGACCGGGCCAGCCACGTCGCTCCGGTGCAGCGACGATCCCGCGCTCGCTTCGTGCGCCAGGCGCCCGTCTTGCGTCGCGCTGGGCGCCGAGCAGCGGGCCCGTCTACCATCGGTCGATGCACACGGCCCTCACGCGCCTGCGCGCGCTCTTCCGGCCCTCGACCCCGCCCCAGGCCGACGTGCGCAAGGACGAGGCCGCGTGCTCGTGGGACGTGATGCGGGCGACCTACGAGGAACAGGCGGCCCGCGGTATCCCCGAGGCGATCGTCGGGCTGGAGCTGATCGAGCAGGGACGATGGCCGGCCAGTGGGCGGCCTCGCGATGGATCGGGAGCGGCGGATGGATGACTTGGACGAGGGACTTGGCAAGCGCATCGGAGGGCTGGGGGGCCGCGCCATCCCGGCCTTGACGCTGGTGCTGGCGGCGCTGCTCGTGATGGCCACCGTCGGGGTCGCGGTCGGGGCTGACGGCGACACTCCCATCGAGACGCTGAAGGGCAAGAAGTACCGCATGGCGGACGCGGTCATGGCCGATCAGGTCACCCGCTATGCCGACCCCACCGGCGATCAGTCCCTGTCGGATGGCGCGCCTGCCACCGACGCCCCGGCGTGGTCCGACATGGTCGCGGTCTACGTGGCCGCCTCACGGACGCCGGCCAAGCTGCGGACGAAGATGAAGAGCGATCATCCACCTGGCGCCTCGGACGCGTTCTACGGTTCGATCGCCAGGCCCAAGGCCAAGGAGCGCATCGTGTTCGTGGCCGTGAAGATGGGCGCGAGGTTGCCCGCCGAGCTCGAGAGGGCAGCTGGTGGAGATCGGGCTCGCGGGCGCGGACGCGACGCCCGTGCAGGTCGGCACTGACACCGACACGCTCGCCGGCGTCGAGAGGTTCTCCCTGAGCGGTCTCTTCCGCAACGGCTCGATCGCGACCGGCGATACCGATGTCACCGGCAAGGAACCCGGCGTCGAGCTCGAGGACGCCGACTTCTACAACGCCGAGTCAGGGGTCTACGGCTTCTACGATTCGAAGAAGGCCACCTGGTACGTGGCGGTCCCTCGAGCGGGCGATACCAACGCCATCACCGTCAGCGTGCACAGCACTACCCGCGCGGGCCTGGTCACCGATCGCCTGGACCTGCCCGGGGGCGGCCACTTCATCGACTTGCGTGCTCCCACGGGTGGCTTCAAGGCGAAGGGAGACCTCGCACCACTGAGCTGTCGTGCCCTCGAGACCTTCAGCGGCGATGGCGGCGTGCGTCGAGCTCAGCGACGTCGATGCCACGCTCATCCGCTATACCGCGGGAGTGGACGCCTCGGTCGGCCCGAAGAAGGCCGCCGAGCTCCTGGGCCCGGCCATCGAGGCGGTGGGCCCGGTGTCGGTGGCGCTCACCGCCGTCGGCACCGAGGCAGAGCCGCTGATCGTGGACGGCGAGCTATCGGCCTCGCCGGACGGGAGGACCGTATCGCTGACCTTCGAGGCACCAGCGGGCCAGTGGCTCTTCGCTCTGGCCGACGAGCTGGAGCTCAAGACGCCCGCGGGCGAGCGCATCATCGACCACACGTCACTGACCGGCACGGCCGGGGTCCTCACCGGACCCGGGCTCGACGGTTTCGTGGCCGGCGACGCTAATGTGTCATCGAGAGCGCGACTGCTGATGCGAGCGTGTCGGCCGCTGGGGCTGACGAGACCGCCGAGCCCGGAGGTCGGGGAGCCCGACGCCTAGGTCTTCATCAGGTACGGGAACAGCCGCATCTTGAGATCCGTAGGCGGCAGCGCACCCACGATGCGGTCGACGACTCGGCCGTCCTTGATGACCAGCATCGTGGGGATGGATGTCGCCTGGAACTGCTGGGACAGCCCGGGGTTCTCGTCGACGTTGACCTTCACCACCTTGATCCTGCCGGCGTACTCCTTCGAGAGGTTCTCGAGCATCGGGCCCACGACGCGGCAAGGACCGCACCAGGGTGCCCACAGATCGACCAGTACCGATACCGACGAGCGCGCCTCATAGGGGAACGTGGCATCGGTGGCGTTCACCAGCCAGGGCAGGGGCTTGCCGCAGGCGCCGCAATGGGGCGACCCGCGCTCGGCCGGTCGGATCTTGTTCTTCTTGCCGCACTCCGCGCATACGAGGGTCGACACGGGACCGGCAGTGGCGGAGCTGCCGGAGGTCGGGTTGGGTCGGTTCATCGACCCTGAGTTTGCGTTCCAACGCCGAATCGAGCAAGGCCTCGCGCGGCATCGACCAGGGCTTGCTCAGTCGCCGCCGCGGATCTGGTAGCGGGACATGCGCCAGGTCGCGACTGCGGCGGCACCGATGATGACCGCGACCAGGATGAACACACCCTGCTCGAGGGCGATGGCGCCCTCGGGTGGGTTCTCGCCGGCGAGTTCGCGCGCGACCGCGAGTGTCGCCTGGCGGATGGAGAACGTGCGCGTGCCCTCGAGCAGATCGGCGAGCACGCCCTCCCACAGCATCACGTAGGCCAGGCCGATGGCCAGCGCACGCGTGGTGAAGGTGCTGATGGCCATGAACAGCATCGCGTAGGCCGCACCACCGACCGCGGCCGCGATCCCGTAGGCGAGCCCGGCCGAGGTCACGTCGTTGCCGGTCAGCCCGGCCACGATCCCGGTGAGGATGGCCGCGGGTGCGATGAGCGCCGCGGTCAGGCCGGCCACGACGATCCCCTTCGAGGCCACGATGCGCGCGCGGCGGATGGGCTTGGTGAGGAGGTACACGATGGTGCCTTCCTCCAGCTCGGAGCCGATCGCGGCCGTGCCGAAGACGAGCGCGATGAGCGGCAGCACCAGCTGCACGATCAGGGTGTCGAAGTCGTCAGGCTCGATCTCGGCATCGCCGAAGCCGGCGGCCAGGCCTACGAGCAGCACGGGCACGGCCGCGAGGGCCAGCATCAGCCACGTGCGCCGGCGGTCGAGCAGGCCGCGCAAGGTGAGCGCCACGATCGGCGCGCGCGCGATCATCGACCCACCAGGTAGGCGAAGACCGACTCGAGCGAGTCGTCGGTGGGTCGAAGCTCGACGAGCCGGATGCCGGCGCCCTGGGCCACGCGCGGGATCCGCCGGGTGAACTCCCCGTAGTCGGAGGTTCGGACGCGCAGGCCCGATGCGTCCAGCTCGACGCCGAAGACGCAGTCCTCCGCCAACAGCAGCGAACCCAGGCGGCGGTCATCGGAGGAGCGCACGCTGAAGGCGTGGGGCCGGTCGGTCATCAGCTGGCGGATGGAGCGGAAATCGCCCGAGGCGGCGAGGCGACCGGCGTAGACCACCAGCACCGAATCGGCCAGGCGCTCGACCTCTTCGAGGATGTGCGAGGAGAGCAGGACAGTGCGTCCCTCGTCGGCCATCTGCCGCAGCAGCTCGAACATCTGCAGCCGCTGGCGCGGGTCCATGCCGTTGAAGGGCTCGTCGAGCACGAGCACCGAGGGGTCGTGCACGAGGGCGCCGGCCATCTTGATGCGCTGGCGCATGCCCTTCGAGTAGGTGCCGACGCGGCGATCGGCATCGTCGCTCAGCTCGACCAGGTCGATGGCTCGCTCGACCGCGGCACGCGGATCCTCAAGCTGGTGGAGGTGAGCGTTGAGCTGCACGAATTCGCGACCGCTCAGGTACGGATAGACGGTCTCTCGCTCGGGCACGAGGCCGACCCGGCGGTACATGTCCGGTCGACGCCAGCTGGTCGTCCCGTCGATCCGGACATCTCCGGCCGACGGCGCAAGCAGCCCGGCGATCATGTGCAGCAGCGTGGTCTTGCCCGCGCCGTTGGGACCGAGCAGGCCAGTGATGCCGCTGTCGACATCGAAGGAGATGTCGTTGACGGCCACCACGTTGCCGTACCAGCGGCTGACGTGGTCGACGCTGATGGTGGCCTCGGCGCGCCCGATCATGCCTCGATGCTCCGGTACCGGCGGGCCAGCAGCGCCAGCGAACCGACGATCCAGGCGGCCGACGCGACGATGTAGACCCAGCCATCGATGCCGGCACGACGCACGGTCACGTTCTCGGGCCGGGCGTCGAAGAGGAAGGCGTTGACGCCATCGAGCACATCCGCCGGGCTGAGCAGGGCGGCGACCTGGCCGATGATCCCGGTCTCGAGCCCGACGAGCATGGCGGCCGCGATGTTGGGGATGAGGAACACGCCGATGATGGCCGCGGTCGAGTACGCCCGGCGCGAGGTCATCGAGGCCACCGCGGCCGAGAGGCTGCCGACGAGGAGGGTGATGATGCCGCCCGCAGCGATCGCCACCGGCAGGCTGGGCAGCTCCTTGCTCAGGCCCTCGAACGGATCTGCCGCGACCAGCACCCGGCCGATCAGGAGCACGACGTAGGGCACCAGCACGAGGATGACCAGCGAGAGGTAGAGGCCCAGCACTCGAGCGGCCGCGTAGTCGAGGCGTCCGACCGCGCGCGAGAAGTAGAGCGGCAGCACGCCCGAACCCTGGTCACGCCCGAACAGCTCCGGGGCCTGGGCCGCGCAGAAGAGGAAGACGAGCGTGGCGATCATGGGGAAGAGCGTCGCGTACTTGATGGGTGAGACCGCCTCGATGGCCTCACCCGGGGTGCCCAGCGTGGAGACCAGCATCAGCAGGCCCAGCGCCAGCAGCGAGGGCAGGACCGCGAGGACCGAGCAGGCCCACCGGCACGATCTTGGAGCGTGCGTTGCGGCCCAGGCCGTAGGCGGTGCGAACGCTGTGGGTCAGCAGCGCGGTGATGGCGCCGCGACGACCGAGGCGCAGGCCTTCGTAGCCGCGATAGCCGAGGTCGTAGATGGAGCCGCCGCGCCCGGCGCCCGGACCGCGGTCGAATGACGGCGTGGTCACTCTGCGGCCTCCGAGTCCGGGGCTGCGACCGCGACTCCCGGAGCCGCGACGCGGAAGAGGTCCTCGAGGCTGCTGCGACGAGGTTCGACGCGGATGAGCGCGAGCCCGAGTGCCACGACAGCGTCGAGCACCTGGTCGTGGGTGTCGTCGCCATGCAGCTCGACGAGCACGTGGGTAGCGTCGACTCTTGTGGTGAGGCCGGCTTCGCTGAGCCGTGCGGCCAGCTCTGTCTGGCGCTCATCGACCTCGACGATGAGCGTGCCGGTCTGCTGCGTGAAGGTATCGAGCTCCGCGGCCCGCAGCAGATGGCCGGCGTCGATGGCCACGAGGTACTGGCCGACGCGCTCGATCTCCCCGAGCAGGTGGCTGGCCATGATGATGGCGATGCCGAACTCGGTGCCGGTGCGCTCGATGAGGTCGAGCATCTCGTCGCGGCCCGCCGGGTCGAGGCCGTTGGTCGGTTCGTCGAGCAGCAGCAGACGCGGATCGTGGACGAGTGCCTGGGCCAGCTTCACCCGCTGCTTCATACCCGTCGAGTACCCGCCCATGGGCCGGTAGCGCTCCTCGAAGAGGCCCACGTGGCGAAGCACCTCGGCGCTGCGTTCACGGGCCGAGGCTCGCGGAAGCCCGGACATGCGGGCCATGTGGTTGACGAAGTCGCTGGCGCTGATATCCGGCGGCAGACAGTCGTGTTCGGGCATGTAGCCGACCAGCTGGCGGATCGCCTGCGACTGCGTGCGCACGTCGAGATCGAAGACGCGTGCCGAGCCGCTGCTGGCATCGAGCAGGCCGAGCAGGATCTTGATGAGCGTGGACTTGCCGGCTCCGTTGGCCCCGACCAGGCCCACGATTCCCGGTTCGATCGACAGCGTCAGCCCGTCGAGCGCGGTCACGCCACCTGGGTAACGCATGGTGAGCCCATCGAGCGCGACGAGTGACATGCCGAGGCAGTCTACTCCGAGTGCCGCTCGCCGACCGTGGCGGGCACGAAGCCGAGACGCTTGTCCACCACGTTCTCGAGCGGCTCGCCCGCGAGGTACCGACGCAGGTTGGCCAGGAAGGCCTCGGCGAAGGCTCGCGGGGTGCCCGCCTCGTCGCCGCCGATATGGGGCGAGACGATGACGTTGGGCATGTCCCAGAGCGGGCTCTGCGCCGGCAGCGGTTCCCGCTCGAAGACGTCCAGCCCCGCGCCCGCGAGATGGCCCGTGCGCAGGGCCTCGACGAGGGCAGCCTCGACCACCGTGGCGCCGCGACCGATGTTGACGAACCGGGCACCGCGGGGCAGGGCAGCCAGCTCGGTCGCGCCGATGAAGCCCCGGGTCTCGGGCGTGAGCGGCACGATCACGATGAGCCAGTCCGCCGATGGCAGCAGCTGCGGCAGGTCGGCGATGGCACGGATACGACCCTCGCCGGGTTCACCCTCGCGCTCCGTGCGCCCGACCAGGGTGACCTCCAGGCCCAGTGTCCGCAGCAGCCGGCCGGAGGCGCGAGCGATGGAACCGGCCCCCACGATGACCGCCCGCCCGCCCGTGAGCGGCTCCAGCAGGCGATGCTCCCACTCGTGGCGCTGCTGGGCGCGGTAGGTGGCCGGCAGGTCCTTGACCAGCGCCAGCATCAGCGAGAGCAGGTACTCGGGCAGGCTCGTGTCGAAGACACCGCGGCTGTTGGTCAGCACCACGTCGCTCGCGGCGAGCTCGGGGAAGAGGGCCCAGTCGACGCCGACGCCACCGACGTGGAGCCAGCGCAAACGCTGGGCCAGGGCCCAGTTGGCGGAGAGTGCGTCGCGGGGCCGACCGTAGTGGAAGACGACGTCGCACTCGGTGAGGTGGGCGCGCACATCGTCCATGGACTCGGCCATCACGTACTCGGCGCCGGTGTCCGACTCTGGCAGTCCCTCCGGAAAGCGGTCGGCCTGTCGCCCGATGACCATCACGCGTGTCGACATCCTCTCGACTCTAGGGCTTGCCCAGCGTGCGTGTGCGTCGACGTACCCCAGCTGAGCCGTCAGTAGACCCCGAACTCGTCGGCCGCGTCAAAGAGCGCGAGGATGTTCTCCGGCGGCACGTCGGCCTGGATGTTGTGGCCGGCGGCGAAGACGAAGCCGCCACCGGGCATGAAGTCGTCGAATAGCGCGCGCGCGGCGTCGCGCACCTGCTCGGGCGTCCCGAAGGGCAGCGTGTTCTGCTGGTCGAAGCCACCCCAGAAGGTGATGTCCGCGCCGAACTCCCGCTTGAGCATGGCCCGGTCGCCCATGCCCTCGGCGGCCGGTTGTACCGGATGGACGGCATCGACACCGCCCTCTGCGAGCATCGGGATAGGGGCACGATGCTGCCGCAGGAGTGGTAGAAGATCTTGGCCTCGGTCCGGCTGTGGATGAAGTCCCACAGCTGCCGGTAGCGGGGCCAGATGACCTCTCGATAGACCTCAGGGTTGATCATCGGGGCCCGCTGCGTGCCCAGGTCGGATCCCGTATTGATGAAGGTGGCGTAGGGGCCCACCCGGTCGAGCACCTCACCCACGAGCGCCTTCTGGTACTCGAGCATGGCATCGAGCTGGGCCTCGGCCAGCTTGCGGTTCGTCATCAGGTCCTGCAGGAACTCGACGTACCCGCGCAGGTACCAGCTGAACTCGAAGACCGAGGCGATGATGTTCACGCCCAGGGCCCGGTCGGCTCCCACGGATGGCCTCGGCGGCCCCGTCCAGCCCGGCGTAGCGCGCCGGGTCGTGGGGATCCGGCCAGGGGTAGCGGGCCAATTCCTCGCACCGTCCGTGCCTCCGAGAGTGGATGGCCGATGAAGTCGTAGTACAGCAGGTGGCCATCGGGGCGGATCGCCGCCTCGCGCACGATGCCGAACCCGTCTCGGTAGGTGTGCTCGGTCAGTTCCTCGTCCTGCCAATCGCGCGAGGCACGCAGGTACAGGTAGCGCGAGTCGACGTGCAGTCGCTCGAGGATCTCGGGGTGTGGGATGGCCAGCTGCTGCACGCGGTCGGCGATCTCGTCGGGCTCATCGATGCCCAGGTGCGACTTGAGCGCGGCGCTGGCCCCGGTGCTGATGCCAGTGACCATGCCTCCGAGGTCGATGGGCACATGATCTGGCTCTCGATGCTCGAGCGCCGCGGTGAAGCGTTCGTGTCGGTCCATCGTCTCCTCCTACGAAACGAGGCTGCCATCCGGCCCGTAGCGCCCGTAGCGACGCGCGGCCTCGACGAAGGCATGCAGGTTCTCCAGCGGCGTCTCCGGCGGCAAGGCGCAGCCGGGCCCCACGATGAGCCCGCCACCGGGTGCCAGCACCTCGAGCTCGTCCCGCACGGCCTGGGTCACGGCCTCGGGACCAGAGCGGGCGATGACCTCCGATGGGTCGATCACGCCTAGCACGGTGGTGCGACCGGCGGTCGCGGCCTTGATGGCGTGCAGGTCGCACTTGTAGTCGAGCTCCAGCACGGCCGCGCCACTCTCGACCATCCCGTCGACGATGCGCGTGGCGTCCCCGCAGATGTGATAGGCCAGCCGGATGTCGTCCCTGCCCAGCCGTTCCACGAGACGCGTGTCAGCGGTCTGGGCCCACCGGCTGTAGACCGCCGGGGCGCACACGTCCGGCCCAGCGATGGATTCACCGATCGAGGTCATGTGCGCGCCCTGCTCCATCTGCGCCACTGCGTAGCGATAGACGACCTCCTCGGCGAAGGCCACCAAGCGAGCGAGCTTCTCCTCGTAGCCAGGCAGGGCGAGCGCGACCAGGAACTCCTCGATGCCCACGAGCATGGAGGCCAGTCGAGAACGGGCCCTGGTCGGCGCGTCCGATGATGAAGGCTTCGCTGCCGATGGCCTCGACGACCAGCCGCGTGGCCTTGAGGTTCTCAGCCAGCGGTTCGGTCGTATAGGGGTCGGGCATGACCAACCGGTCGATGTCGTCGAGGCTCCCGATGGCGGGCACGAACGAAACGGGGGCCGTGTCCTCCATGTACTCGACACCGACGCCGCAGGCCTGGGCCAGGGCGGCGGTGCCGTTCTCCACCAGCACCACGTCGTGGCCGAGCTCGCGCCAGTTCGCGATCATCCCCTCCGCCATGGCCTCGCCGTTGCTGGAAGTACTCGGGGAAGGGCTGACCCGATCGCTGCGCGGCCACCATGAAGTCGTGGAAGTCCACCGGCACGCGGTCGGGGATGCCGCCTCGCAGCACGGTCTCGACTCGTTCGATCGCGTTCGTCGTCGCCATCCACGATCGTTCCTCCTGTGCCGCCACGGTAAGCCAAAGCCGGGTCCGTCCGCAGGCGGGCTGTGCGACGATGGCGCCTGGACGACGCAGGAAGGGGGGACGTGATCGACCCGCGAGAGCTCGACATCGCGCCGCAGCTCGGCAGCCGCGCGTATCGCATCGGGATCATCGGCGCCGGCAAGATCGTGCGCGAGTGCCATCTGCCCGCCTATCGTGCGGCCGGCTGGGAGGTGGTGCGTATCGCATCGCGAACGGCCGAGTCCGCTCGGCGCGCCGCCGACGAGTTCGACATCCCCGCGGCGTCCGACGCCTTCGCCGACGTCATCGCCGATGAGCGCGTCGAGGTCATCGATATCTCGCTGCCATCGCACCGTCATCGCGAGGTCGCCATCGCGGCCCTTGGGGCCGGCAAGCACGTGCTGCTGCAGAAGCCCATGGCCAACTCGCTCGAGGACGCCAAGGCCATCGTGACTGCGGCCGAGCGCGCGGGCGTGAAGCTTGCGGTCAATCAGAATGGGCGCTGGGATCCCGCCATCCGGGCCTGCCGGGAGCTGCTCGACCGTGGTGTCTTCGGCCAGCTCATCACGGCATCCATCGAGATGCGCACGCGCCAGCCGTGGCAGGAGTACTGGAAGGACGGAGCCAACTATCCGCGCCTGATGCTGCTGGGCATGTCCATCCACCATCTCGACCAGTTCCGCTATCTCTTCGGTGAACCCCTCGAGATCACCGCTCACCTGGCCACCTACCCGGGTCAACCGTGGGCTGGGACAGCATCGCCCTGTACGTGTTGCGCTACGCGTCCGGGCTGCTGGCGACCGGCTTCGATGACGGCTTTCCGTGGACACGCGACTGGTCCGAGGACTACCGCATCGAGGGCATGGACGGCATCGCTCGCGGCGACATCGGCTGGCCAACCGGAGACTTCAGCACCCTGGAGTTCACGACCCGCGACAGCCCCGACAGCTGGATCAGGCCGGGTTTCACGCGCAAGTGGTTTCCCGACGCTTTCCTGGCCACGATGGGCGAACTGTTCCTGGCCATCGAAGAAGACCGTGAACCCTCGATCTCGGGCCGTGACAACCTTCAGACGCTGCGACTCATCGAAGCCGGCTATCTGTCAGCCGCCGAGCGACGGACCATCCGCCTGGACGAGGTCACGCTGTAGTCGCCAAACGTGCCATCTGTCCTATACGGCTGAAGGGATTCTGGCGCCTCACGTGCACAACGCGGGCGTAGACTGGACTCAGAGTCAAGCAGACCGTCGGAGAGGTCTGTGGCCGCTTGAGGGAAAGGAAGCGACCCATGACCGAGGCGTCGGGGTGCCCTGAGGGGGACCCGCATCACATCAGGACTGAGACAATGGAGGAGTCGATCTCGATGATCAGAAGAGCGCTCTCGTCATTCGGCAGCGCCTCTGCTGGCCGCGTCGCTGCCGATGGCCGCTGCCGCACAGGACAAGGCGAAGACCTTCTACTGGGTCTCGCACGGTGCGCCCACTGACCCGGTGTGGACGTACTTCCTGCAGGGCGCCAAGATGTGGGCCACGCCACGGGCAAGACCGTCAACACCTCCTTCCATAGTGGCGACGTCCCGTCCCACCAGGAGGCCGTGCGCGCCGCCATCGCCGCCGGCGCTGACGGCATCGTCAGCAGCAGCCCTGACCCGGGCAGCCTGATCGAGGTGGCGGAGAGGCCGCGCCGCCGGTATCCCCATCGTCAACATCAACACGCCTGACCCGCGGCCGACTGGAGCGCCTACGTCGGCGACAACGTCATCGTAGGCGAGGCTGGGCCCAGTACATGGTCGACAACGGCTTCGTCGCGAGGGCGACTTCGTGTGGATGCCCGTCGAGGTCCCCGGCGCCACCTACGGCGTGCAGGAGGAAGAGGGCATCGCCAAGGTCTTCGAGCCCATGGGCATCACCTGGGAAGTCACCGAGGCGACGCTCGACCAGGCCAAGGTCATCACCCGCATGATCAACTACCTGCTCGCCAACCGCGACAACATCGACGCCATCATCGGTCTTGGTGACCTTGTCACCGGTTCGATCGCCCGCGTGTTCGACCAGGTCGGCGTGGCTCCGGGTGAGATCCCGGTCGTCGGTTGGGGCAACTCGCTCGACACCACCCAGGAAGTGCTCAACGGCTACGTCAACGCAGCCCAGTGGCAGGACCCGCTGGCGACCAGCTAGATCGGCCTGATCCTCGCCGACATGGCCGCTCTCCGGCATCCCGCCCGGCTTCGACGTCATCGTCGGTGCGCTCTACGAGGCCGACACCGCCCGCGCTACGACGCCATCCTGGGCGAGTAACCGCCCGATCGGCGCGGTGAACACGGCGCCACCTGACTGGGCCGCATCGTCGGGGCCGAGCCATCACGTTGCGGCCCCTCGCCTGTTTACGCCCGTAACGACCGGCGCACTTCCACCAGGGGCGCGGCAGTCGAGATGACCGAAGCGACAACACCGGCTCGACGCCGTCGCTCGGCGACGCTTACCGGTCGGCCTGCTGGCGCAACCAGAAGCCGGGCCGTTCGCGCTGCTCATCGGCGCCATCATCACCTTCACGCTGCTGTCCAGCACGTTCATCTCGGTCGGCAACATCAGCAACCTCATGGCCTTCACGCCCGAGCTGGGCATGATCGCCTTGGCCATGACATTGCTCATGACGTCGGGCGAGTTCGACCTCTCGGTCGGCTCGGTCTTCGGCTTCACGGCCGTGCGTCATGTGGACCGTCGCCAACGAGACCTCTCTCGGCATCGAGGTCGGGTTCGTCATCGCCATGGCCATCGGCGTCGCCATCGGCCTGGTCAACGGCTGGTTCGTGACCCAGCTCGGTTGCCCTCGTTCCTGGTCACGCTGGGCATGCTGCTCGTGGTGCGCGGCATGGCGCTGTACCTCACGAGCGGCTTCCCGCAGCGCACCTGGAATGCCGAGTCGCCTCGATCGACATCATCGTGGGCGACTTCTTCGTACCGACGCCGTTCGGCGACCTGCGTGTGTTCATGTCGGTCTTCTGGTTCGCGCTGTTCGCGGTCGTCCTCGGCTACATCCTCATGGTCTCGAGGTTCGGCAACTGGATCCAGGCCACCGGCGGCAACCCGGCCGCGGCTCTCGCTCGTGGCGTGCGGGTCTCGCGCGTCAAGATCTCGCTCTTCGTGCTGACCGCGGCGATGGCCGCCTTCGCCGGCATCACCAGCTCGATCCGCGTCTCCGCGGCCAACCCCAACTCCGGCACGGGCTACGAGCTGGAGGTGATCGCCATGACCGTCATCGGCGGCACGGTGCTGACGGGCGGCAAGGGCACCATCATCGGGACCGTCATCGGCGTGCTGCTCCTGCGCATCATGCGCAACGGCATCGTGATGGTGGGCGTGCCGGGACTGGCCTACAACATCTTCATCGGCGGCATCATCCTGGGCATGATGGCCCTGCATTCGTACATGGCCCAGCGACAGCGGGCGGCGGCCTAGCCATGACCACGAACGACACTGCTGCCGAGCTGGTCCGCATGGACCACATCTCCAAGTTCTACGGCCGTGTGCAGGCGCTCGACGACGTCAGCCTGACCATCAACCACAACGAGATCGTGGGCCTGCTGGGTGACAACGGAGCCGGCAAGTCGACGCTCATCAAGATCCTCTCGGGTGTCGTGCCCTTGACCAGTCGGGGACATCTACATCGGCTGGCAAGAAGGTCGCGATCAACGGCACCAACGACGCCATCGCGCACGGTATCGAGACCATCTACCAGGACTCGGCGCTGGTGACCCAGCTGTCGATCTCGCGCAACCTGTTCCTCGGGCGCGAGCCGCTCAAGGGTCCGCGGATCTTCAACCGCATGGACAAGGACCTGATGGACGAGGTCGCGGCCAAGCTCATGCGCGAGGTGGGCATCACCAAGAACATCCCGCCCAAGACCGCCATCAGCGCCCTCTCGGGTGGCGAGCGTCAGGCCGTGGCCATCGCTCGTGCCATGCACTTCGAGAGCGACCTCATCATCCTCGACGAGCCCACCAACAACCTCGGGGTGGCCGAGACGCAGGGTGTGCTGCGCTTCGTGCGCAACGCGCGTGACTCGGGCCACTCCTGCATCTTCATCGCCCACAACATCCACCACGTCTTCCAGGTGGTGGACCGCATCGTGGTGCTCCGCCGGGGCCAGATCGTGGCCGATGACATCGACCCCAAGTCGACCACCATCGACCAGGTCGAGCGGGTCATCACCGGCGACCTCGAGCTCGTCGAAGGTGAGCTGACGCCGTCGAGCCTGATGCGATGGCGCTGGCCGAAGCTGAGGGCAACCCGCCACCCACGGCTGAAGGCCGGTGGCCCACACGGCCTAGTCCGCCGCACCGGGCCACGGCATCGCTCGCCCGGGAGCGAGGCCTGCCACGCACCGCCAGGGCTCGTGCTATGCCTTGACTCTCGCCCCGCCCTCGATGTCGGTCTCGGCATGGCCCACGTTGCCGTTGATGGAGAGCCCGCCGTCGACGATGATCTCCTGCCCGGTCATGAAGCGAGACGCGTGCGAGGCCACGAAGCAGACGACATCGGCGGTCTCCTCGGGCACGGAGATGCGATGCAGGCCGATGCGCTCGAGGTAGGTGGCGCGGGCCTTCGGCGTCCAGGCCGTGGCGTTGAGCGGCGTGTCGGTGGGTCCGGGCGAGACCGCGTTGACGGTGATGTCGTAGTCGGCCAGCTCCAGCGCCAGCACCCGCGTGAGGCCGTTGATGCCGCCCTTGGCGGTGATGTAGGCGCTGAAGCCGTTGATGGCCTGGATGTCCGACTGGCTGGTGATGTTGATGATGCGGCCCGGGCCCGTCCTGCGCCGCCATCTTCCGCGCCGCGGCCCGGCACCCGAACATGTAGCCGTGCAGGTTGGCCGCCAGCAGGCCGTGCCACTCCTCGGTCTCGAGCTCGAGGAAGGGCTTGACGAAGATGCGCGCGGCGTTGTTGACCCAGATGTCGAGGCTGCCCCAGCGCTCCACGACCTGGTCGGCCATGTCGTCGATGTGGGCCTCGTCCGCGGTCGAGCCCTGGATGATCAGCGCCTCTCGACCGTGGGCCTCGATGAGGCCCCGCGTGATGGCCGCGCCCTCGGCATCCTTCTGGAAGTCGCCGGCCACGTTGGCGCCCTCGCGCGCGAGGGCCTCCGCGATGGCTCGGCCGATGCCGGTGGAGAGGCCGGTGACGACGGCGTTCTTGCCCTCGAGGCTGAAGGTGGTGCTCATGTGGCTCCTCCTTAGGCGTCCAGGCGCGGGTCGAGCATGAGCTTGAGCCCATCCGCCACGCGAGTCCGTGCGAACGAGGTCTCCCAGGCCGAGAGCGGTGCGACATCGGTCACGAGCGGGTCGAGCACGACCGCGCCCGAGGCGATGAGCCGCTCCACGCGGTGCCACGACCGAGGTGTCGAGGCGAAGCCGGAGGTGACCACCAGCTCCTTGAGGCAGATCAGGTCGATGTCCACGCTGATGGGCTTGCCGGTGAGGCCGACCTGCACGTAGTGGCCGCCCTTGCGGATCGCGCGCAGCCCCGCGTCGATGCCGCGCTCGTTCCCGGAGGCGTCGGCGACGACGTCGAAGCCGATGCCCGGGATCGCGTCCTCGAGGTCGCCCGCGAGCACCGGCGTGAGCCCCAGCGAGGCGGCGATGTCGAGCCGTTGCTGATCGGCCGGGGTGCCGCTGATGGTGACCGTCCGCGCCCTGGGCCTTGAGCACCTGCGCGGTGAGGATGCCCATGGCCCCGGGGCCGACCACGAGCGCCGTGTCACCGGGGCTGGCCACGGCCGGGTCGCACAGGCACTGGGCCACGCAGCTCAAGGGCTCGTAGAGCGCCCCGGCATGCTCGCCGACCGACGTCGTGGACCTCGTGGAGGTTGCGCTGCGGCACGAGCACGTGGCTCGCGAAGCCGCCGTTGACGTGGGAACCGATGGAGCGACGCGTGGGGCACAGGTTGCGACGTCCAGCGAGACAGGCCTCGCAGCGATCACAGGTGTAGAAGTACGTCTCAGGGCTGACACGCAGCCCGATCCAGTCCTCGGCACCGGCTCCGGCCTCGACCACGCGACCGGTCACCTCGTGGCCCATGACCACGGGCGGAGTGCTCGGGAACTCGTCGTGCTGGATGTGCAGGTCGGTGCCGCAGATGCCGGTGGCGTAGACCTCGATGACGCACCTCGTCCGGGCCGGGTGCGGGCCGTGGCACCTCGCCGAGGCCGACGTTCTCGGCACCCTTGTCGCGCTTGATCAGGCCTGGCATGCGGGGGGCATCGGTGGTCTCACTCATCGCTCGATTGTATGCAGCAGGCCCGTCCGTGGCGGCTTCGGAGTGCGCCGGCTGTGCTATACGGCTGCGCTAGCGGCTGAAGCGCGCGACCCGGGCGGCCGCACTCATCACGCGGCGGGCGGTCTTGGGTGAGGTGTGGGCGATCGCCTCGAGTGTCTCGGCCAGCTCCTCCTCGGGCAGCGAGCCGACGAGGCGCAGGAGGCTGTCGAGCGTCTCGTCCGATACACGCGAGAGGACCGCGAAGCCGGCCTGGATCTCGCCGGTCTCGGCCCTGGCCAGTGCCCGCAGCGCCCGGTCGAAGAGCGTCGCGAGGCCCTGGATCTCGGCGATCCAGGCGTGCAGGCGGCGGACCTCCTCGTCATCCGGCGCCGCTTCGACGGCCTCCTCGGCCAGCTCCAGGCAGACGGCCAGCCGTGGTTGCAGCGGATCGGCTTCGCGCGCACGTCGCTCCTCCGCCACGCGCTGGAACCAGCGCCATCGGTCGCCGACGACATGCCAGGCCACCGCCGACGGGCCCGGACGAGGATCCCGCGGCGTGTCCTCGACCCGTTCGACGAGCTGCCACTCCTCGAGCTCGGCCAGGGCCAGCGAGGCCGCTCGGTGGCTGAGGCCCAGGGCCTCGCGGATGTCGCGCTCGGTGAGGGTGCCACCGTCGACGAGCAGGTAGCCGTGGACGCGCGCCACCGAGGGTGTCACGTTCCAGGCGGGGCCCATGTCACCCCATGTGTCGGCGAACGCGACACGCACGTCCTCGGCGGTGGGAGAGTCGGCCGTGAGGTCCGGCTGGGGACGGTCGTCGATGGTCACCGCGGCACGATAGCAGGGCCGGTCACGCGACAGGTCTCGCTGCTCTAGTAGCATGCGGACACCGCAACCGACTCCCGAGGAGGCTCCGACCCCCGTGCCCGAACCTGTTCCCGAGGCCATCCGCGCAGCGCTGCACACGGTCTCGACCGGCCAGCCGCTGACGGCCGAGGCTGCCGAAGCCTTCATGGCCGCGGTGCTCGACGGCGAGGTGACGCCTGCGCAGCTGGGCGGGATGCTCGTCGGTATGCATGCACGCGGTGAGACGGCGGCCGAGCTGGCGGGCTTCGTGCGGGCGATGCGCTCGCGGGCACACGCGGTCGAGGCACCCGAGGGCACCATCGACACCTGCGGCACCGGCGGAGACGTGCGCGGGACGTTCAACATCTCCACGGCTTGCGCACTGGTCGTGGCGGCGGCCGGTGTGCCAGTGGCCAAGGCCGGCAACCGGGCGGTCTCATCGAGGGCAGGCTCGTCCGATGTCATGCGCGCGTTGGGGATGCGCGTCGAGCAGACGGCCGAGGATGCCGAGACGTCCTTGCGCGAGGACGGCTTTGCCTACCTGCACGCGCCTGCGTTCCATCCGGGCATGCGCCACGCCGGACCGGTCCGCATGGAGCTCGGTGTGCGCACGGCCTTCAACATGATCGGCCCGCTGGCCAACCCCGCCCGCCCGCGCCGCCAGCTGGTGGGCGTGCCCGACCCGGCCGCCGCCGAGTCCGTGGCCGCGGCTCTCTTCGAGCTCGGCACGGAGCGTGCCTTCGTGGTCCACGGCGAGCGGCTCGACGAGCTGCCCCTCGACGGTTCCGGGGTCATCTTCGACGTCAGCCCCGAAGGGATCGTGCCGCGCGGCGTGAACGCTGTCGAGGTCGGCCTTGGCGAAGCCGGAACTGATGCCTTCAAGGGTGGCGATAGCGAGGAGAACGCCCGGCTCATCGTGCGCATCCTCGAGGGTGCGGAGCGTGGCCCCAGGCACGATGTGGTGGCGCTCAACGCGGGTGCTGCGCTGGTGATGGCCGGTCGTGCCGATGACCTCCGAGACGGCGTGGAGCTGGCGGCCGAGACCATCGCATTCGGGCGCGGCGCGCGAGCAGCTCGAGCGTCTGCGGGCCAGTGCCGCCCGAGGTGGCCGGCTGATGGCCGCACGCGACTCCGTCCTGCACGAGATCGCCGAGCGGCGCGCGTCCGACCTCGCTGCCGAGCTGGGCGACCGCACCCTCCGTGATCTCGTTGCGCGTGCCGGGGAGGGCCCACGACGCCGTGAAGTGGCAGGCCGGTTCGCCCGCGCGGGCCTGCACCTGATCGCCGAGATCAAGCGCTCCTCGCCGTCGGCCGGTTCGATGGTCGACGGCGACCTGGACGTGGCCGAGCGGGCCCGCGCCTACCAGGCCGGCGGCGCCTCGATGATCTCGGTGCTGGTGGAGCCGCACTGGTTCGGCGGCTCGATCGAGGACCTGCAGGTCGCCCGTGCTGCCACCACCCTGCCCGTGCTGGCCAAGGAGTTCGTGGTCGATCCGCGCCAGCTGCCGCTGTTGCGTGCCGCCGGGGCCGATGCGGTCCTGCTGCTGGCTGCGCTGCATCCACCCAAGCGCCTGGCCACGCTCGTGCGTACCGCCCTCGACGTGGGCCTGGAGCCGCTGGTCGAGGCGCACACCGGCAAGGAGCTGGTGGCCGCACTGAGCACCGATGCCCGGCTCGTCGGCATCAACAACCGTGATCTCAAGACGCTCGAGGTGGACACCACGCGCTGTGAGCGACCTGCGCTCACTGGTCGGCCGCGCGACCGCATCGTCATCGCCGAGTCCGGCGTCCGCGACGCGGCCACCGTCCGCCGTTGGCGGGCGCTCGGGTTCGACGGGGCGCTCGTCGGCGAGGACCTCATGCGTTCGGGCTCGGACCCGGCCGAGGTCGAGGCGCGCGTGTCCGTGCTGGTGGGTGCCGGTTCGGTCCCCGGAACGGGCGTCGATCCCGGCGGTCGACGGCCGCGCGCCGTTCGTCAAGATCTGCGGGATCACCGAGCCGGCCGGCCTCGATGCCGCCATCGCCGCCGGCGCCGACGCCATCGGCCTGAACTTCGTGCCCGGCACGCCGCGGGCGCTCGACGATGGCGAGGCGGCCGCGCTGGTCGCCTCCGCCCGAGCGTCGGGTGCGCCCGGGAACGGGCCGCTCTTGATCGGCGTCTTCGCCGACCGCGATCCGGCCGAGGTAGCAGCCATCGCGGCCCGGTTCGACCTCGATGCCGTGCAGCTCAGCGGCGACGAGCCGCCGAGCGACCTCGACGCCATCCCGCTGCCGGTGCTCAAGACCCTGCATATCCCGGCCGCTGGCGATCCCGCCCGAAGCAGCGACGAGATGATGGAGCAGGCCGCCGCCTTCGAGGCCAAGTCCAACCTGCAGGCCATCCTGCTCGACACCTCCGATCCCAGACGCAAGGGCGGGACCGGCCGTCGCGCCTCGGTCGAGGCCGCGCGAGCGATCGCGGAGCGCGTGCCGGTCGTGCTCGCCGGCGGCCTGACCGCCGCCAACGTCGGCGAGGCGCTCCTCGACGTGCCGGCCATCGGCGTCGACACCTCCAGTGGCGTCGAGCCGCAGCCGCGTCCCGAAGGTCGTCCCTTCAAGGACCCGCTGGCCGTGGCGCTCTTCGTCAAGCGTGCCAATGCCGCGCGCCTGGACCTGCCGACCGTGCCCTTCGGGCCGCGACCCGTGGACCCGGGCCTGCTCGAGGCGGACGCCGCCGGCCGTTGGGGCACCGACCGCTCGTTCGGCGGGCGCTTCGTGCCCGAGACGCTGATGGCCGCGCTGCTCGAGCTGGAGGCGGCCTACGAAGAGCATCCGCCGCGACCCCACGTTCTGGGCCGAGCTGCGCGAGCTGCTCAGCACCTACGTCGGACGCCCCACGCCGGTCTACCGTGCCGACCGTCTGGCGGCCGAGATCGAACGCCGCGCCGGGCGCGAGGCCGGTGGCATCCGCCTCTACCTCAAGCGTGAGGACCTCGACCACACCGGCGCCCACAAGATCAACAACGCGCTGGGCCAGGCGCTGCTCACCAAGCGACTGGGCAAGTAGCGTGTCATCGCCGAGACCGGTGCCGGCCAGCACGGCGTGGCCACCGCCACCGCCTGTGCGCTGCTCGACCTCGAGTGCACCGTCTACATGGGCGCCGAGGACATCCGCCGCCAGGCACCCAACGTGCTGCGCATGCGCGCCCTCGGGGCCGAGGTCCGCGAGGTCACCAGCGGCACCGGCACGCTCAAGGACGCCACCAACGAGGCCATGCGCGCCTGGGTCACGCAACGTCGAGACGAGCCACTACGTGCTCGGCTCCGCGGTCGGGCCGCATCCGTTCCCCAGCCTCGTGCGCGACCTGCAGCGGATCATCGGCGACGAGGGCGCGGAGCAGGTGCGTGCCGCCGAGGGACGCCTGCCCGACATCGCCATCGCCTGCGTCGGCGGCGGCTCCAACGCCATGGGCCTGCTCGCCGCGCTTCATCGGCGAGACCGGCACCCGGCTCATCGGCGTCGAGGCCGCGGGGGAGGGGCTCGACGGCCGGCACGCCGCGGCCCTCTCGGGCGGCCATGCCGGTGTGCTGCACGGCTCGCGCTCGTACCTGCTGCAGGACGACGACGGCCAGATCACCGAGGCCTTCTCCATCAGCGCCGGGCTCGACTACCCGGGCATCGGCCCGCAGCTCTCCGCGCTGTACGAGGCGGGTCGGGTGGAGATCCTCAGCGCCACCGACGAGGAGGCGCTCGAGGGCATGCGCCTGCTGACGCGGACCGAAGGCATCCTGCCCGCGCTCGAGCCCTCCCACGCGATCCATGCGCTGACCGACCTGCTGGCCGGGGAAGGGCATCGAGCCGGCCGCGGATGACGACATCATCCTGCTCGGCCTGTCGGGTCGCGGCGACAAGGACATCGCTGCGGTCGAGGACCGGCTGATGGCCGGCATGCAAGAGGGGCCAGGCGTGAGCAAGGCCAAGGGCGGGACCCGGATCACGCAAGGCCATCCGTGCGGCCAACGACGAGGGCCGCGCCGCGTTCATCCCCTTCGCGACGGCCGGCTATCCCGATGCCGAGACCTCGCTCGAGGTCGCGGTGGCGCTCATCGATGCCGGTGCGGACGTGCTCGAGATCGGCTTGCCCTACTCGGACCCGCTCGCCGACGGCGCGACCATCCAGCACGCCTCGTCGGTGGCGTTGGCGAACGGCGCCACGCTCGACGACTCGATCGCGCTCATCGGCCGCATCCACCAGGCGCGGCCGAAGACGCCGCTGGTGACGATGGGCTACTGCAACCAGGTGCTCGGCGGGGCGGACGGCGCGACCGTGCTGCAGCGCCTTGGCGAGGCCGGCGTGTCGGGCTTCATCCTCGCCGACATCACGCCCGACGAGAGCGCCGAGCTGGAGGCGGAGGCGGCCGGCTACGGGATCGGCCTCGTCTACCTCGTGGCCCCGACCACGCCCGCCGACCGGCTGCCGTACGTGGCCGGCCGCTCGCAGGGCTTCCTCTATGCGGTCTCGCTCGCCGGCGTGACCGGCGCGCGCACTTCGCTGCCGCCGGGCGTGAAGAAGTTCCTGCGGCGTGTGCGCGAGGTGAGCCCGGTGCCGGTGGCGGTCGGGTTCGGCGTCTCGAAGCCGGCAGCACGCGCGCCAGCTGGCCCCGGTCGCCGACGGCATCATCACCGCCTCAGCGCTCATCGACGCGCTGGGCCCAGAGGGCACGGACATCGAGGCCATGGCCGAGCTCGCCCGCTCGCTGCGCGAGGCGACGGTCCGCGGCTGACGGACTGCCGGAGCAGCCGCGGGCTCCTCCTGCTGGATGGGTCGTGCCATGCTCGCTGATGGACCCGCGTGCAGGTCACTCGCTCGGCACTGCCGGCGACGGCTGATAGACCACCTTCGACGTGATGGGGGCGGACCAGTTGCCGGCGATGTCACGCCACTGGACGCGGATGCTCACGGTCACCGGCTCGGGCATCATTGATGCACCTGGGTCGGGCGACGCCGAAGGGAGGGGCTCGCCTCGGCCGCAGCGCCCGGTACGAAGGCCTCGTCCACGGCGGTCACCTCGGGCAGCGAGAGGACGATGGCATCAGTGGCCGGGAACGTCGTCCCGCGCTTCAGCGAGCCGTCATCGTTGCGCTTCCCCCGCGCCGACGCGCGAACGAAGGCGAGGCCGCTGCCGTCGCCATCGGACGCCTCCAGCGCCAGCCTGACCGTCTCGCCCACCACCGGCACCTCTTCGCCCTCCCCGAGGATGCTGCCGGCGTCGATCGTGACCGTGCCGAGCGGCGGATCCACGTCCCTTGGGCGATCGAGGCCGTAGCGTAAGGCCGACCACAGCTCGGGCTGCTCGCCGTCGTAGCCGAGCGCCCAGATGCCCACGCCGCGCAGGCCCTTGCGCCGGGCGAGCCCGACCTTGGCCAGCACGCTGTCGACGTCGTCGTACCAAAGCTGCCGCCAGCTCAGCGGGCAGGTCTCGCACGCGCGCGAGCGATAGACGCTCCAGGCCGAGCCCTGCCCCTGGTCCCACTCCCGGCCGGCGATCGCCGCCCGTGGGACCGACACGCGGTAGAAGGCGGTCGAGGGATCGAGATAGCGCTCGCTGCTGCGGGTCCGGGAGTCGGGCTCGTCGGTCCGTGTCGACCACGCCCGGCCGTACCAGGGCATGGCCAGGATGACCTTGTCGGCCGCGGCCTTCTCGAGCGCGAGGTTGACCGACCCGCGCACGTCGAGCGCGCCCTTGACGCGCAGCGGTGCGACTGATCCCGCGACCTTGCTGCCCGGGGTCCGGTACTCGTAGCCCATGAGCACCGCGGCGTCGGCGGCGCCATCGGCCACCAGCCGGCGCAGCGGGAAGGACGTGACGTCGGGCGTGAGGTCGAAGGTGAGCTGCAGCGACGGGTCGACCGCATCGAGCGCACGTCGGACTTGCGCGCACGAGGCGCACGAACTCCCCGCGCACCGACTGCGGCAGCGGCTCGAAGTCGAGGTTGACGCCGTCGGCGCCGGATTCGGCCACGGCCTCGGCGATCTCGCCGGCGAGCGTCTTGCGAGCCTCGGGATCGCTGAGCAGCCGTTTCGTGGCCCGCTTGCCTGCCGTGGTCCACGAGAAGCGCTCCACGGTCAGGACCACGCGGACGCCCGCGGACCTCGCCTGCGCTCGGATCGCCGCGAAGTCATCGCTCGTCCAGCCGGCCCACCCGCGGGTCGGCTCGCCATCGGCGTCTTCCCGGATGAGCCGCCCATCGCGGCCGGCCTCCACGCCGAACCAGGCCAGCGTGGTCAGCACCTCGAAGTCGATCGACGAGGCCCGCGACAGCTCCCAGTAGGGCAGGAAGCCGAAGACCTCCCGCTCGGCGAGCGGTGCCGGTGTGGGACCGAGCTCGGCGTCGGTCTGTGCCAGCGTGGGCGCGGCCAGGCTCAGGCCGCTGACGGCAAGCGCGATGGACAGTGCGATGCGACCGAAGGTGGTCATGTCAGACGCCAGTATGGCTGTCTGGCGCTGCTAGCCCTCCAGCACGCTCCGGACGGCGGCCACGACCTCGTCGTGGATGCTGGCGGCGGTGACGACCGCGCCGCGGTTGCTGCGTCATGCGCTGGCCGGTGGTGATGTCGAAGGGCACCCCCTCCACGTCGCTGACACGCGCCCGCCGGCCTCCTCGCACCACGATGAGGCCGGCCGCGTGGTCCCAGATGTTCTCGCGGTAGTCGCCGCGGGGAACGCGCAGGTAGATCGAGGCGTCGCCACGCGCCACCATGGCGTACTTCGTCTGTGAGTCGAGGCGAACGGGCTCGGCTGTGATGCCCAGGGCCGCGCCGATGCGGGCCGCTTCCGACTGGTTCGGAGTGCGCCGCTTCCACCGACTCGGCGTAGCGGGCCTCCGCCGTCGTGGCCGGTGCGGCCACCTGGCACGGTTCACCAGCTCGCTCGGCCGTGGCCTCGAAGAGCGGCATCATCCGCGTGCCCTTGCCTCGGATCCGCCACGAAGAGCACGCCGACCGGCCCTGCGACATCGCGGATCGCCGGGCTCGCCGCAGTAGGGCAGGTTCGGACAGCCCATCACGCCCAGCACCACCTCGCCGTCCTCGACGAGCGCGAGCGCGATGGCGTACTGCTCGTTGCGCAGGAAGCCCTTGGTGCCGTCGACCGGATCGAGCGTCCACCAGCGGCGACCGGGGCCGGCCGGGTCGTCACAGCCATCGAGTGCCACACGCAGGTCATCGAGCGTGACCTCGGGCCGCTGGGCCCGGACCCGCGCCAGCACCGACCTCGGCCAGGTCGGCGGACTCGGCCAGCTGCCCGAAGTCCTCCTCGCCCAGCATGCCGTCGCCGGGCAACGCCTCGACCATGGCCATGCGCACGAGCGCCTGGGCGCCGAGGTCGGCCACCGTGACCGGTGAAGAGTCGGCCTTGGAGACGGCCTCCGCCTCGGGGTCGAAGTCATCGCGCACGGCCTTGGTCAGGCGTGCGGCCGAGACGACGGCCTCGATGGCGAAGCGGCGCTCGGCCGCGTAGGGGGAGGGGGTCGGCGCCTCGGTCACGCTTCCGCGCCTACCTCGACGTCCTGCTCCTCGGCGGTGGGCACGGGCTCCTCGGGCTTGTTGCGCGAGGCCTTCAGCTGCTTCTTGATGACGCTCAGCGGCGCCTTCTCGCCGGTCCAGAGCTCGAAGGCGGCCGCGGTCTGCTCGATGAGCATGAAGTCGCCGTTCATGGCCCTGGTCGCGCCGGCAGCCTCAGCCTCCCGCAGCAGGCGTGTCTGCTCGGGCACGTAGTGGAGGTCCATGACGAGGATGTCCGGCGGCAGCAGCTCGCCGGGGATGGGCGTCTCGTCGGGGTCGCGGCCCATGGCGCTGGCGTTGATGAGGATGTCCGTCTTGGCCAGCTCGGCCTCGATGACCGACTCGTGCCAGGGGCGAGCCTTGAGGTCCATGTGGCTGGCGCTGCGGCCGAAATGCTTCACCAGGCGCTCCCCGCGATGGAGGTGACGGTTGAACAGGGCCACGTTGTGAAAGCCCGCCTGGATGAGCGAGTAGATGACCGCGCGACCACCACCACCAGCGCCGACCACGACCGCGTTCTTGGGCATCTTCTGGTTGCCCACGAGCTCTTCGAGCGCGGCCTTGAAGGCGATGACATCGGTGTTGTGGCCCATGAGCTGGTCGCCGTCGCGGGTGATGGTGTCGACCGCACCGGTGGCCTGGGCCTCGTCGGTGAGTCGATCGAGCATGGACACCACGCGATCCTTGTGCGGGACGCCGATGTTGGCGCCGAGGTACTCGTCGCCGCGGAGGGCCGCCACCGCGTCGATGAGGTCGACTGTGGGCGTGTCGATGGGTTCGTAGCGGGCATCGATGCCGGCAGCCTCGAACGCTGCTTGCTGCAGTGCCTCCGACAGCGAGTGCGTGACCGGCTGTCCGAGAAGGACGACGCGTTTCGACATGATGGAGACTCCTGGGTCCCGGGTACCGATACCCGCCTGTGATGAGGTGGGGGAGGTTCCCCGCCTGGTCCCTGATACGAACAAGACGCGTCGGACGATGCCGCGCGTCTGCTGCTGCGTGGTGAGGTCTCGATGATACCGGCTATCGGGATGTGCGTGCTACCATCGCTCGGCCGGAGAGGAGAGGTCGCATAGAGGCCTAGTGCGCCGGTTTGCTAAACCGGTGAGTGGGGTAACCTGCTCCGAGGGTTCGAATCCCTCCCTCTCCGCCATCTTTCGCGGCGCCCGTAGCTCAGTGGATAGAGCATCTGGTTGCGGACCAGAAGGTCGTGAGTTCGAGTCTCGCCGGGCGCGCCATCAATCTGAGCGTGAAGACGGCCCCTCTGGGCGAACCGGAGGGGCTTCTCTCTGGGCTCTTGACCCCCGTTCTGACCCCGCTGGCGACCCGTTGGCGGTCCTGCGTTCTAGCCAGCGCCAGATCCCCGCGGTTGGGAGCGTTGCCGGGGCTCGAGAGCACGCTAGATGACGGGGTTTGGCGTTCGGTCCCGACCGCCGGCCAGGCACCGCGGACGGTAGCTGCAACAGCGTCGCGGCCAGCTGGTCAGTGGAAGATGCGAGTCTGGCGAGCGTCCGGCACGAGCGATCGGAGAAGACCCGTATCACGCTGCTCCAGGCCGAGGACACCCGCGTCATCGCACGTCGCGGCGAACTCCAGCAGGGTGTGCCGATCAACTGCCAGGGGAGGAAGTGACTGATCTCGCGGTGGCGCCGCGGGTCTCCGACTACAGGAGGTGAACCCGCGTTTGGCAGCGAGCGACGCTCGTGGCCATTGAGGGATGGTGACAGGCAGCGGTAGACGATGTTCCACCGCTGTCGACTCTGGACGTCAGCACGTCCGCGGCAGCTGTACCGTTGGCGATGGTCGATCACGGCAGGACCAGTCAGCAGGGCATCCACAGAAGGAGTCGGGACCCATGATCAGCGAAGTCCTGGTGGCCGTCACCCAGGTGGGCATGCTCGTCTTCATCGTGTCCAGCATGGCGGCGATGGGGTTGGGCCTGACCATCAGCCAGATCGTGGAGCCGCTACGCGACGCACGCATGCTGCTCCTGCTGCTGGCGGTCAACTTCGTGGCGGTGCCCCTTGCGGCGATCGCGGCCGCCAAACTGCTGCCCATGGGCGACGACTCGGCGACCGCGGTCATCATCATCGGCTGCTGCGCTGGGGCGCCCTTCCTGCCCAAGCTGGCCCTCCTCGCGAAAGGCAGTCCCGCTCTCTCGGTCGGCGCCATGGTGCTGCTCATGGTCGCGACCGTTCTGTACGCCCCGATCATCGTGCCGCTGGTCGTCGAGGGCGCCCAGATCGACGC
Organism: uncultured Chloroflexia bacterium; assembly: GCA_963731995.1. GTDB lineage: Bacteria > Chloroflexota > Limnocylindria > Limnocylindrales > CSP1-4 > JAFMJV01. Next base: position 36,942 of record CAVSXV010000001.1, on the reverse strand, counting down.
CTGGGACATCGCCAGTTCGCTCATCGTGCTCATGCTCATCCCGCTCGGCATCGGCCTGGTCATCAAGGCGCGCTACGCCGAGTTGGCTGGCAGTTGGGTCGGCACGGCGGGCCAGATCTCCAGCGTGGCCCTGCTGATCGGCATCGGTGCCGCGTTGTTCGTCAGCTGGCGTGACATCGTCGGCGCCATCGGTAGCTGGATCTTCATCGGTACCGTGATCATCCTCGTGGCCGGGCTGACCACGGGCTACCTCGCGGGAGTCGGCCGCTCCAGGAGCGACAAGACCGTGCTCGGGTTGGCGACCGCACAGCGCAACATCAGCGCCGCCATCGTGGTGGCGACTTCCCTCGGCGGCAACGTCATCGTGCTCACCCTGGTCGGTGCGCTGATCATCCCCATCGTGCTCATCGTCCTCGCCGCCGAGCTGGGCAAGCGCGCGGCCGCTGCAACGGGCTCCGACCCCGAGGCTACCGGTCCCGCAAGCACGTCGAGCTGACGGGTCGTGGGTGCACGGTCACCCGCTTGGTGATCACTCGATGGCCCTGAGGCACGCAGGCCCCTACACCTGGGTCTTCGCGAGCGTCTCCTCCCAGGTCGTCCCGTCCACCAGCGGAGCGAGCCGCCCGACGACGAACTCGATCTGGCGCATGCAGCGGTCACGCCAGATGCCGCCCTCGATGAAGGCTCGATGGCCCGCCTCGGTGCGCAGGTCGACACCGGTAAGCGTGCGGCAGTCGGACGCACCGAACGCCCCCGTGAACTCGTCCATCAGCTGCATGACGATGCGCCGGGCCGCGGTCTTCGCCGCACGGTGGTCGTCGATGCGCTCCGCAGCCAGCAGGCCGACGGCCATGGCCGCACCCGACACCGCGCCGCAGGGGCCGCCGCTGTAGGCCAGTCCGCCGTTGAGCGTCATGGCCGCAGCCGAGTCGTCCGCCTCGGGCAGGTCGTAGGCCTCCTTGAGCACGATGAAGACCGTTTCGGCACAGCCGTAGACGTTGGCCTCGTCGAGGAACAGCGTGCGAGCGCGTTCGACCGGGTCGATCGGATCCATCGATGTCCAGCCTAGTCCTCGCCGAAGATCCGGGCGTGCCCGAAGTGCTGCCGGCATGTCTTCTGAGCCAATTCGCCGTTGGGGGCAGAATCAGGAGACGGCACCGATCCGCCGCCACGCATACCCGAGGTCTCCTATGGTCGCGACCGCTTCCACCATGCTCCCGTTGGGCACCCACGCACCCGACTTCACGCTCCGCGATGTGACTACCGGCACCGACGTCTCGTTGTCGGACTTCGACGACAAGCCCGTCGTCCTGGTCATGTTCATCAGCAACCACTGTCCCTACGTGCGGCACGTGGCCGCCGAGCTGGCCCGGATCGGCAGCGATTACAGGTCGCAGGGCGTGGGTGTGGTGGCCATCGGCAGCAACGACATCGAGAACTACCCTGACGACGCGCCCGTCAGGATGGTCGAGTTCGCGGCCACCCACGGCTTCACCTTCCCCTACCTCCATGACGAGTCCCAGGCGGTGGCGCTGGCCTACCGCGCCGCGTGTACGCCCGACTTCTTCGTCTTCGACATCGACCGGGCACTTGTCTACCGCGGCCAGCTCGACGGCGCTCGCCCCTCGAATGACGTGCCGGTCGACGGCCGCGACCTGCGCGCGGCCCTCGACGCTGCGCTCGACGGCTCGCCGGTCCCCGAGCCGCAGCTACCGAGCATGGGCTGCAACATCAAGTGGAAGGCCGGGAACGCGCCCGACTACTTCCCCGCGTGATGGGCGAGCCTGGGGCCGCGCGCATCCGCGGGCAGAAGGTCTGGCTGCGGGCGCTCGAAGCGTCGGATCTTCCAGCCTACAAGCGCGCGGTCAACTCGGTCGAGGTCGGTTCGTGGGCCGGCTACCCGTGGCCGCATTCCGAGGCCACGGTCGAGCGCTGGTATGAGGACGTCCGAACGCGCCACGGCCACGGCGAGTACTGGTTCGCCATCTCGCCCCTGGGCAGCGACGAGTTCATCGGCACGCTCTGGCTGTGGAGCAAGGCCGACCGGCTCGACGGCCTGGAACTCTCCATCTTCGTGACGCAGGAAGCTGGCCACGGCAACGGCATCGGGAGCGACGCCATCGATGCGGCGCTCGACTTCATCTTCGGCAGCTATGAGACCGAGCGTGTGTGGCTCACTACCGAGATCGACAACGTGCGTGCCGTGCGCGCCTTCGAGAAGTCCGGCTTTCGCATCGACGGCACGATCCGCCACCACTTCCGCCGGGCAGGGGAGTGGCGCGACTCGGCCCTGATGGCGGTCCTGCGCGAGGATTGGGAGGCGCTCGATCGACCGCACAGCTGGGACCTCGTTGAATCAGCCCGCCGCCGGCAAAGTGACTAGACAATACATCTGGCGTTGACTAGAATGGTCAGATGAAGTCCTCGACCATCACGGAGGCCAAGAGCGGCCTCAGCGCACTCATCGATCGGGCACGTGCGGGTGAGACGGTCCTCATCACCGACCGAGGCGTGCCGGTGGCTCGCCTCGAGCCCGTCTCCACGTCGACGGATCCGACCGGTCGCGCCGACCGGCTCACGCGCGTGGGGCTGATGCGTCCCGGCTCAGGAGCACTGCCCGCGGATTTCCTCGAGGGTCCCTTCACTCGGACGCCGGAAGGCTTCGGGCTGGTGGACGCGGTCATCGAGGAGCGACGGTCCGGCTGGTGAGGTTCTGGGACACGTCGGCCATCGTGCCGCTGCTTCTGCAGGAGGCCAGCACTCGGCGGGCCACGGATCTGTTGCAGGAGGACCCCGAGGTGGTCGTGTGGTGGGGAACCGCCACCGAGTGCGTCTCGGCCATCGCGCGACCGGAGCGGGCCGGCGAACGAGTCAATGAGGCCTTCGATCGCCTTGATGCTCTGGCCCACGCCTGGGCCGAGATCGAGGCCTCCGATATGGTCCGGCGCAACGCTTCGCGGGTCCTGCGCACCCATGCGCTCACGGCTGCTGACGCACTCCAGCTGGCTGCGGCGACGGTCGCCGCTGAGGGAGCACCGTCATCCCTGCGCTTCGTGACCTTCGACCGGCGTCTGCAGGCAGCGGCCGCTCGCGAGGGTTTCTCGGTGCTCGGCGAAGCGCCGCGCGGCGCACGCTGAGGCAGCAGCGATCACCGCCACTCGCCAAGCACCGCCGTCAAAGTGTAGGCTCCGGCGGGCTCTACCCCCGGAGCCACCGGGAGTGCCTGTCAACGAGGAGCGCACAGAGAATGGCCCTTCGAACCATGCACCCGTGGGCGGTATCGCTTGCCCTCGCGGCCGCGCTGCTTACTGCTGCACTTCCGGCCGTCGCCCAGGACGAGACCGAACCCGAGGCCTCCCTCCCGGTCGGTGGAGAGGCGTCGCTCCCGGTCGGGGGACTGGCCTCGATCCTGCCCAGCGAGGTCGCGGGCATGCCGCTGGAGGCGCAGGAGTTCCCGATGGCGGCGCTCCTGGAGGCCGCCGACCCGGAGGATCCCGAAGTGGCTCCGCAGATCGCCCTGCTCGACGAGATCTCGCAGTCCCTGGGCGCGGGCTTCGAGCAGATGACCTTCGGCTCGGCCCAGGCCGTCGACTACGACGCCGGCGTCGGGGTCTCTATCTCCAGCCTGCAGGCATCGGGAGTGGACGGGGAGGCGCTCGTCGAGCCGCTCTTCGAGCTGATGCGCCTGGTCTACCCCACCCGCTTCGACACGTTCGAGATGGTCGTCCAGCCCGGCCAGATCGACGACCGGGACGTCTACCTGGTGGGCATGGAGCTGCTCGCCGATGACGAGTTCGATGAGTCTGATGCGGTCATCGTCAGCGTCGGTGACATGGCCCTGTTCATCCAGGGCGATCCCGACCCGATCCGCGAGATCGTCGCCGCATTGCCATAGGTCTGCGACGAATCGGCCAGCGACCTGACATCATGAGCGGGTGAGCATCGACCCGAACTCGGCGCCTGAGCGCCCGTCCGACTTCATCCGCGACATCGTGGCCACCGACGTGAAGTCCGGGCGCTACGAGACCATCGTCACGCGCTTCCCGCCGGAGCCCAACGGCCACCTCCACATCGGCCACGCCAAGTCGATCGCCCTCAACTACGGTATCGCCAAGGAATTCGGGGGCCGCTTCCACCTGCGGTTCGACGACACCAACCCGACCAGGGAAGAGCAGGAGTACATCGACGCCATCGAGGCCGATGTGCGCTGGCTCGGCGCGGACTGGGGCGATGACCTGTTCTATGCCTCGGACTACTTCGAGCAGCTGTACGACTGGGCCGTCTACCTCATCGAGCACAGCCTGGCCTACGTCGACGACCTCACCGGCGAGGAGATCCGCGAGCACCGTGGCACCCTCACGCAGCCAGGCCGGCCCAGCCCCTACCGCGACCGCTCCGTGGAGGAGAATCTCGACCGTTTCGCCCGCATGCGCGCGGGCGAGTTCCCTGATGGTGGGCCTGTGCTGCGCGCCAGGATCGACATGGCCGCGCCGAACATCAACCTGCGTGACCCCATCCTCTATCGCATCGTACACGCCAGCCACCCACGCACCGGTGACGACTGGAAGATCTACCCCACCTACGACTTCGCCCATGGGCAGTCCGATGCGATCGAAGGGATCACCCACTCGATCTGCACGCTCGAGTTCGAGAACCACCGTCCGCTCTACGACTGGCTCATCGAGCATCTGCCGGTGCCATCGGTGCCCCACCAGTACGAGTTCGCCCGTCTCAACCTGACCTGGACGGTGCTCTCGAAGCGCTTCCTGCTGCGCCTCGTGGGGGAGGGCCGAGTCCGCGGCTGGGATGACCCCCGCATGCCGACCATCGCCGGCCTCCGGCGTCGAGGCTACCCGGCCGAGGGTATCCGCGATTTCGCTGCTGCCATCGGTGTCTCCAAGGCTGCGTCCAACGTGGAGCTGGCCCGCCTCGAGTACCACGTGCGCCAGGTCCTCAACCGTGACGCCCAGCGGCGCATGGCGGTGCTGGACCCGCTCAAGGTGGTCATCACCAACTACCCCGCAGACGGCGTCGACGAGCTCGAGGCCATCAACAATCCCGAGGACGAATCAGCCGGTACCCGTCGCGTGCCGTTCAGCCGGGAGCTCTGGATCGAGCGCGACGACTTCATGGAGGACCCGCCGCGCAAGTTCTACCGCCTCGCACCGGGCCGCGAGGTGCGGCTGCGCTACGCCTACTTCATCACCTGCGACGAGGTGATCAAGGACGAGGCCGGGGAGATCGTCGAGCTGCGCTGCTCGTATGACCCCGAGACCCGCGGCGGCGATGCGCCGGACGGCCGCCGGCCCAAGGCCACGCTCCATTGGGTCTCCGCATCGCGCGCTGTGCCCGCGGAGGTGCGCCTCTACGACACGCTCTTCACGCGGCCCGATCCCGGCGCGGACGGCGACCTGCTCGACGACCTCAACCCCGACTCGGAGACGATCCTGCCCGAGTGCTACCTCGAGCCAGCCGCCGCCGAGACACCGGTCGGCGAGACGGTCCAGTTCGAGCGCCTCGGCTACTTCTGTGCGGACCCCGACTCCGTACCAGGTCGGCCGGTATTCGACCGCACGGTCACGTTGAAGGACACCTGGGCCAGGCTCCAGAAGCAGGGCCAGCAGCGCTAGCGATCAGTCCCCTTCGGCCGACAGCGTGTAGTGGGCCGGCGACTCGTCCTCGCCGGGAAACTGGTCCGTCTCGTCGGTGTACAGCGACCCGTGCATCGCGGCGGCGTAGACACGGAAGTAGAGCTCGGTCGGCTCGCCCAGCAGCTTGCGGTCGAGACGGAAGGTGACCGTCCGGCCGTCGACGGCCACGTCCACGACACCCCAGTAGAGCTCGTTCTGCACGAGCAGATGGCTGCCCGCCTCCAGGTCACGGGGCAGGGTCGAGCCCAAGGTGGCGATGGCGTAGCCATCGAGCTCGGGAAACGTCACCTCTGGCGTGGTGTCGAGCGCGATCCACAGGATGTCGCTGTCGGCATCATCAGCGCCGAGCGGCGGCTCGTTCGCGAACTCCACGGCGAAGCTGAGGACCGGCCCCTCGGGCTCCCCGACCGTGACCGCGACGATGTCGGGAGCATCACCGAGCGCATCGCCGACGGCATCCTCGTAGCGTTCGTCCGCGACGACAGAGCCGGCAGATGCGATGGCGAGCACCACTGCCGTCCCAGCCGCCATCCACCATCGACGCACCACTCGGAGTCCTCCTTCGCTCGTCTCGCGAACGCGAGCGGCAGTCGTGCTAGTAGCCGGCCGCGATGACCTTGTAGTGGGCAGGCGGCTGATCGAACTCCGGATAGGTATCGCCTTCCATCTCGTCGCCCTCGCCGGACTCGTCGAAGCGCTCCACGCCCATCAGCACTTGCCAATACAGGTCCGTAGGGCTGTCGATGAGCTTGCGATCGAGGGTGAACGTGAGCGTGTCCCCGTCAGCGTCGACATCGACCACGTACCACCAGAGGTCGTCCATGGTCGATAGCATGGCCCCGGCCTGCTCCTGGGCCGCCAGGTTGACCCCGTGGACCCCGGTCGTGAAGCCACCCTCCAGGATGCCCCGCTCGTCGACCGTGGGGGCATCGGAGAGGATGAGGAAGACCACGTCGCTCCACGTCTCCATGTCGCTCCCGAATGGCCGCTCCGGAGCGACTTCGATCGCGAAGCGGATGGTCGATTCGCCGTCGGGCTCATCGACCGTGACCGCCACGATGTCCGGCGCATCGCCGATCGCATCGCCGGTCGCATCCTCGAAACGATCCTCGGCCACCGCGACGCTACCGCCGGTACCGACGAGCAAGGCCGCCAGCGCAAGGCTGGCTGATCGCGACCACATCGTCCGTTCCCCCTTGCTGCGACTGATGCACTGAAAGACGCTATCGCAGCATCGAAGCGATGCCCAGAGGCGAACGGCCCTGCAGGAGGCTGCCGTGTGCGCGCTCAAGCCCCCGGCGCAGGCCGGATCAGTCGGCCTCGAGTGCCTCGGCCACGATCTCTGACAGCGGCCGCCCTCCGACCTGGGCCAGCTCGTAGCGCACGCGCGTCACTGGAACGTCCAGGTCGAGCAGGCCACGTAGGTCGATGGGCGTGGCCGCCAGCACGAGATCGGCATCGACGGCTTCGAGCGTGGCCTTGAGCTCTGCCATCTGCGTCTCGCCGTAGCCCATGGCCGGCACCAGTGGCTCCAGGTTCGGATAGCGCTCCAGGACCTCGCGGATGGATCCGACCGCGACCGGCTCGGGGTCGACGAGCTCGTCAGCATCGAAGCGTCGTGCCGCTACGACACCGGCGCCGTAGGTCATGCCCCCGTGGGTCAGGGTGGGGCCATCTTCGACCACCACCACCCGCTTCCCGCCGATCGACGGCCCATCGAGGAACAGGTCCGAGCGGGCGGTGAGGATCTCGGCCTCGGGGTTGAGCTCTGCGATGGAGGCCGTGACCATCGCGAGGTCCTCCTCGGTGGCAGAGTCGATCTTGTTGATGACCACCACGTCGGCCATGCGCAGGTTGGTCTCGCCCGGGTGGAACCGTTGTTCGTGGCCCGGCCGCAGCGGGTCGACCACGACGATGAAGAGGTCGGGCAGGAAGAAGGGCAGGTCGTTGTTGCCGCCATCCCAGAGGATCACGTCGGCTTCCTTCTCCGCCTCGCGCAGGATGGCCTCGTAGTCGACACCGGCGAAGACCACGCGCCCGGCCTCGAGATGCGGCTCGTACTCCTCGCGTTCCTCGATGGTGGTGTGGTGGCGGGCGAGGTCCTCGTAGTCACCGAAGCGCTGTACGCGCTGGGCCGCGAGGTCGCCGTAGGGCATGGGGTGACGGACGACCACCGACGTCAGGCCTTGCTCGGCCAGCGCTGTGGCCACCGCCCGCGTGGTCTGGCTCTTGCCGCAGCCGGTGCGCACCGCACACACCGCGATCACGGGCTTGGTGGACTCGAGCATCATGCCCCGTGGTCCGATGAAGGCGAAGTCTGCCCCGGCCGACATCGCCCGGGAAGCGGCGTGCATGACTGTCTCATGCGTCACGTCGCTGTAGCTGAAGATCACGAGGTCGATGTCCTGCTCGCGAACGAGCTCCTCGAGCTGCGCTTCGGGCAGGATGGGGATGCCGTCGGGGTAGAGCTCCCCGGCCAGCTCCGGCGGGTAGCGGCGGTCATCGATGCCCGGGATCTGCGTTGCCGTGAAGGCCACGACCTCCGTGCTGGGATCATCCCGGTAGACCATGTTGAAGTCATGGAAATCACGCCCTGCGGCGCCCATGATGACGACCCTCGTACGCTCCATCATCGGTCTCCCATGTGCCCCGGGCAGCGCTCGACGCCGTACCTTCGAGGCGCCACGACTCTGCCCGAGCCCGGTGCCAGGCGCCAGAGCCCTTCGGCCCCCATCCGACCGCAGTTCAGGCGGTAAGGAGCGGCACTCCGTAGGCCTTGAACGCCGGGTCACGAGTCACGATCGTCAGCCCTTCGAGCTTCGCCTGCGCGATGAGCATGCGATCGAATGGGTCGTCGTGATGGGGCGGCAGGGCTCCCACTGACTGAGCGTGTACGACGCTGATGGGTAGTTCCCGGAAGCCGTTGGCATCCACGGCCTCGGCCACGTCCGTCGGGGACTCGAGTCGCCCCTTGGCCCGCTTGATGGCCATCTCCCATGCCGACGCTGCACTCAGGTACACGACAGAGTCGGAGGCCGCGATCGCCTGACGCGCGGCGGGCGCGAGTGCCGAGCCACCCGCCTGCCACCACAGGAACGCATGCGTGTCGAGCAGGAGGCGCATCAGTCGATCACCCCGAACTCGCGCGCGATCTCCTCGTCGACCTCATCGAAGCCCGGCAGGATCCTGACACGACCTTTCCACGCTCCGGGTACCCGCCGCTTGCGCTCGGCTTGATAGGGCACCAGGCGAGCGACCGGCCGTCCGTTGCGGGCGATGATCGTCTCCTCGCCGGCCTCCGCGCGCTCGATCAACCGCGAGAGGTGCGTCTTGGCGGCGTGGATGTTGACGGTCGTCTTGGGCTCGGAAGCACTCATGGACTTAGTCTAGTCTAGTCTACTCGCGCGTCAAGCCGTCAGCGTTGTCGTCGGGCGCGGGCCAGGTCGACCAGCCTGCTCGCCCCTGCCACCATGTGACCATCGGCGTACTTGACGCGCGACCGTCCAAGACCGACAGTCAATGGTGCGGACCGCACCAGCCGTCCGCTAGACATGAGGTCGCCCCGTGCCCGAGACGCTCGAAGACAAGCTCGTCGTCGGTATCACGTCGCGCGCGCTCTTCGATCTCACCGAGGCCAACACCGTGTTCGAGCAGCGCGGCCTCTCCGCCTATCGTGAGTACCAGCGCGAGCACGAGCGAGACATCCTCGAGCCAGGTACGGCCTACCCGCTCGTGAAGGGGCTGCTCGGCGTCAACGAGCTGGCCGGCGAAGCGCTCGTCGAGGTCATCATCTTCAGCCGCAACGACGCCGACTCAGCCATGCGCGTGCTGCGCTCGATCGAGGCGCATGGGCTGCCCATCACGCGTGGCGTCTATCGTGGTGGGCGCGATCCCTGGCCACTGCTCTCGGCCATGAGCTGCGACGTCTTCCTCAGCGCTGAGCCGTCACAGGTGCTCAAGGCCCGCGAACAGGGGGTCGCCTCGGCGTTCATCCTGCCGGCCGCGCGACGCGCCCGCGAGGACCTCACCGAGGTGCGGGTGGCCTTCGACGGGGACGCCGTGCTCTTCGATGCCGCGGCCCAGTTGGTCTATGACCAACAGGGCCTCGACGCCTTCCACGAGCACGAGACCACCCACGCGGAAGAGCCCATGGCGCCAGGGCCGTTCCGTCCGTTCCTCGAGGGGCTCGCCCGGATCCAGGCGCACTTCGGGGCCAGTTCCCCGATCCGCACCGCGCTGGTCACCGCCCGCGCCGCGCCCGCCCACTACCGAGTCGTCAACACCCTCCGCTCCTGGGGTGTGACCGTGGACGAGACCTACTTCCTCGGTGGGGTGGACAAGGCCCGTGTGCTCGAGGCCTTCGGCGCGCACATCTTCTTCGACGATCAGCTCCTGCACGTGGAGTCGGCCTCGGCCAGGGTGCCGGCAGCGCAGGTGCTCTGGCCAGACGAGGACCTGCCCGCGGTCGAGAAGCCCACGGGCCCAGTGATCGTCAGTGGGTCGGCCCGGGCCAAGGGCAAGCAGAAGGCCAAGCCGAGGAAGCCGGCTAGCCCTCGTGGAGGTGCGCGTCCGGCGGCCCCACGCGCACGGGCTCGAAGCGAACGCTGAAGCCCTCCCGGGTCGGCGAGCAACACATGGGGCCCGCCACGATCGCGACCTCAGGCGGGAAGTAGGCCACCCGCAAGAGGTGCCAGTGCGGCTCCTCGCTGATGCGATAGCGCACGGTCACCCCATCGCCCTTGCGGCTGGCACGGAACGTGAGCGCGTGGCCGATCCCGTGGACCGGCAAGGGAGATACGGACCAGTCGGACATCCCCGCGGTCGCGACCACGCTCGCGTACAGCTCACCATCGCTCAGCTCGACTCCGGCCTTGAGCCAGGTGTCGGGCCCGGCGCGGAGCATCAGGCCGGCCTGGTCGAACTGGGACTCGAAGTCGGCTCGGAAGGTGACCTCGATGGCCGCCTCCTGCGGGAACGGTGCCCCCAGCAGATGGCCGTCATCGTGGACGAAGCCGTAGGCCGTCTTGTGCCAGAAGTCCGTGTTGCGACCGGTCGTCACGACGAGCGTGCCGTCCTCGACCTGCGCGGCTGGCGGCTCGTTGAGCCAGCTCATCTCATCCCAACCGATCGTGCGCATCGATAGCCTCCTCGGATACGCATCGTAGAGGCTCCGCTCCGGGTCGGTGAGGCGAACCTATACTCGGCACGATGTCCGTCCACACCCTCCTGCACTTCATCCGTGGCTTCGCTATGGGCTCTGCCGATATCGTGCCCGGCGTCTCGGGCGGCACCATCGCCCTGGTACTCGGCATCTACGAGCGCTTCATCGGCTCGGTGCGAGCCGGATCGAAGGCTCTGACGCTGCTGGTCCGCGGCGACCTCGACGGCTTCCGCCGCTGGATGGGGGCCGTCGAGTGGGCGTTCATCCTCCCGCTGCTGGCTGGCATCGCGGTGGCCTTCCTGACGCTCGCGCGGGTCATCCGTGACCTGCTCCATGACGAGCCGGAAGTGATGTCCGCGATCTTCCTCGGGCTGGTCGCCGGGTCGGTCATCGTCGCCTGGCGGCTCATCCGCCGGCCGGCGCTGCTGCATGCCGGGATCATCGCGTTCGCGGCGGTGGCCACCTTCGTGGCCCTGGGCCTCGCGAGCGGCACCAGCGAGGACTCGGTCGGACAGATGGCCGAGCCTGCGCTGTGGGCCTTCTTCGGGGCCGGCGCCATCGCCATCTGCGCCATGATCCTGCCCGGCGTCTCGGGCTCCTTCCTGCTCGTGGTCATGGGCATGTACGGCCCTGCGCTCACCGCCCTGACCGAGCTGCAGATCGTCAATCTGCTCGCCTTCGGCTCCGGCATGGTCATCGGCCTTGCGCTCTTCTCGCAGCTCCTGCATCTAGCGCTGCAGCGCTATCACGACCTCGTCATGGCCGTGCTCATCGGCCTCATGGCCGGATCGGTGCGGGTGCTCTGGCCCTGGCCGGGTGGCGTCGAGTCCACGGCCATCGAGCTGCCCCAGGACGACTGGGTCATCGCGGTGGTCCTGGCTGTCGTGGCGTTCGTGATCGTGGTCGTGGTGGGCGCCTACGCGCAGCGTCTCGAAGCATCCGAGGAAGCCGAGGGAGCCGGACCGGACGAGCCCGACCCGACAGCACCCGAGACGGAGCCCGACGCCCGCCCCGCCGGATGACCGTTCCGGCTCCGGGTCCAGAGCCCCGCTCCCGCGAGCACGAACACCTGCACGAGGATGGACCGGGTCTGCGCGGCTGGCTGAAGCACACCTTCACGTCCCACAGCCACGATCCCGTGGCCGGCTTCGATAGCTCGCTCGAATCCAGCCAGAAGGGCGTCCGCGCGGTCAAGGTCTCGCTGGTCGCGCTGATGATCACGGCTCTCGCGCAGCTGGTCATCGTCTGGCTCACCGGCTCCACCGCCCTCCTCGCTGACACCATCCACAACTTCAGCGACGCGCTCACCTCGGTGCCGCTGTGGATCGCGTTCGTCATCGGTCGACGGGCGGCCAACCGTCGCTACACCTATGGCTACGGGCGCGCGGAGGACCTCGCCGGGCTCTTCGTGGTGGGCATGATCGCCTTCAGCGCGCTGCTCGTCGGCTGGGAGTCGATCCTGCGCCTGTTCGAGCCGGCGGAGATCAGCAACCTGTGGCTGGTGGCCGCGGCCGGGATCGTCGGTTTCGTGGGCAACGAACTGGTGGCGGTCTATCGCATCCGGGTGGGCAACGAGATCGGCTCACAGGCGCTCGTCGCGGATGGCCTGCACGCGCGCACCGACGGGCTCACCTCGATCGCCGTGGTCATCGCCGCGATCGGGGTCTGGCTCGGCTTCCCGCTCGCGGATCCGCTCATCGGGCTGGTCATCACCGCCGCCATCCTGTGGATCCTGCGCGACGCCGCTCGGGCGGTCTTCCGCCGCCTGATGGATGCCGTCGACCCGGAGCTGGTCGAGGACATCGAGCGTACCGCCGCCGGGGTCGCCGGGGTGATGGAGGTCGAGACCGTGCGTGTCCGCTGGATGGGCCATCGGCTCATCGCCAGCGCCGACCTGATCGTGGATTGTGAGCTGACGGTGGCCCAGGGCCACGACATCGCGGAGCGCGTGCGGCACCGGCTGTTCCACGAGGTGCGTGGCCTCGACACGGTCATCGTGCACCTCGATCCCTGCGCGCACGGCGACACCGACCATCACGCCGAGACGCGCTTACACGACGAGACGCTGGCGCCGCTACGAACGCCGAAGGGTTAGCCGCACGCTAGAAGGGCGCCGCCGTGGCACCGCCGCCGCGCACCGGGGAGGCGATGGGCATGGGCACATTCCAGCCGATCAGCTCACAGCCCAGGAAGTGCGGGGCCTCCTGCCCCGGCGTGCAATGCGGGCAACCCCAGTAGGCGAAGCCGCCTTCATCGGGCAGGAAGTCGACGTGGCAGACGGCTTCGACAGGATCGCACCGCCGGTCATGGCAGACGCAATCGCAGCCGACCGGGTGGTCGCAGCTACAGACCGCATCAGGGGAGGGCTCACGGATGACCGTGGCCTGGATCGGCTCGCGCGTGGCCATCGAGCGACACCTCCGCTCGTTCCAGCCGCGACACGGCCCCCCGGGGCCAGAGTTGTGCGTATCGTCGCAGGTGCGTCAAGCACCCGCACCCTCTTTCGGTCGTCGCTCAGCGGATCGGTCCGCCCCGACCCGTCACAGCGGAGCACGCCTGGGCGCCCACAGACCCGCTCGCGGGACTTAGAGCTTGCGGGCGCGATCCCCCGGCCGGACCACGCCTGCCTGCACCACGCGGGTGTTGGCACCGCGCATGCGCAGCGACTGGCCCTCCTTGGTGCTGATGTGCCGCAACGCCTCGGCCCCCCACCAGCTCCGGAACTGGACACAGCCGGTGTGGGGCTCGGCCTGTACCTCGAGGATCGCCTCTCCCACTGCGATGCGCGTACCGGCGGGCATGTTGGTCTCGGAGATGTCGAGGTCGACGTAGAGCTGATTGCCGCATCGGGCCCAGGTCTCGGGCTGCGGATCGCCACTGATGAGCTCCGCGGCTCGCGCGTTCATGACGGTCACCTGCGCGTAGGGACTGGGCCTGTCACGACCCATCCCCGGTCGGTTGATCCAGTCGTCGCCGACGAGGCCCTGCTCGGTGTCGAGCTGCCCTTCAGCCAGGACCTCGCGTTCGCCACGACCGGGGCGACGCACGACCAGCCGCACCGCCCCTTCTTCCTTGGGCGTGTCGAGCACGGCGGCCATCCCCGCCTCGAGCTGCTGTGCCGTCTGGTATGCCACGGGCCCGAGTATGCCGTACCGCCCGTCTTCGGATCGTCACAGATGCCTGCTTTCATACGAGGGCCATGACGACTCATACTGCCGCCCCTGCCCCTCGCGCCGCCCAATCTCGTTCTGCCGACGTCGCCGCATTCGCGGCCGGGGGCCTGGCGGCTGCCCTCGCCATCGCCGTCGGGGAGCTGATGGCTGGCCTCATCGACGGCGCGCCATCCCTGATCATCGCGATCGGCGACACGATCATCGAGTACCAGCCGCCGTGGGGCAAGGACGTCGCGATCGCGCTCTTCGGCACCAATGACAAGCTGGCGGTCAACGTGGGCATCGTCATCGCGGCCATCGGCATCGCCGGGGTCCTCGGCGTGATCGGCCGACGCGACTGGCGCGTGCCGGTGGCCGGCTTCGCCATCGCCGGCCTGGCCGGCCTGGTGGCGGCGCTCACACGCCCCTTGGTCGACCCTATCCTGGCGGTCGTGACCATCGTCGTCGCCATCGGTGCAGCGCTGGTCGCGCTTCGCCTCATGCTCGCGGCCACGGCGCCGCGCTGGCGGGCCGCATCCGCCGCGAGCGGCCCTGCCCCCACGACCGGAGCCGGGGTGCCCGAGGCTGCCATCACCGACGACGCTCGGCGAGGCTACATGCCCGACTGGGATCGCCGCAGGTTCCTGCAGGTCGGCGGCGGTGTGGCCGTTGGCGCCGTGGTCATGGGCGTGGTCGGCCGGAACCTGCTGACCGGGCGCTCGGCGGGCGCAGCCGTGACGGCTCAGCTGCCGACGCCATCGGCCCCGCTGCCGGAGGTACCCGCGTCGGCCTCGCTCGATGTCGAGGGCATCACGCCTATCGTCATGCCCAACGACGAGTTCTATCGCATCGACACCGCGCTCATCAGCCCGCGCGTGAACGCCGACAGCTGGCAGCTCAAGGTCAAGGGCCTCGTCGATCGTGAGGTCACGCTGACCTACGAGGACCTGCAGGCCATGCCGCTCTTCGAGCAGTACGTGACCATCGCCTGTGTCTCCAACGAGATCGGTGGTCGCCTGGTGGGCAACGCCCTGTGGACCGGCGTGGACCTGCGCGACGTCCTCGACATGGCCGGCGTACAGCCCGAGGCCGAGCAGATCGTCGGCCGTTCGGTGGACGACTTCACTGCCGGCTTCCCCTACAGCTGGGCCATGGATCCCGATCGACGTCCGATGATCGCCATCGGTATGAACGGTCAGCCACTGCCGGTCGACCACGGCTTCCCGGCCCGCCTCATCATCCCCGGCCTCTACGGCTACGTCAGTGCCACGAAGTGGCTTCGTGAGATCGAGCTCACCACGTGGGACGGGTTCGACGGCTACTGGGTCCCGCTCGGATGGGCCAAGGAGGCGCCGATCCTGACGCAGTCGCGAATCGACACGCCTCGCGGCGGCTCCGTCGCCGCCGGCACCACCGTGCCCATCGCCGGAGTGGCCTGGGCGCCCGATCGCGGCGTGCAGCGCGTCGAGGTCCAGGTCGATGACGGCGAGTGGCAGGAGGCCGAGATCTCCGATCCGCTGAGCGATGCCTCGTGGGTGCAGTGGAAGCTGCCCTGGGCCACGCCCACGGAGTCGGGCCAGCACGAGATTCGCGTCCGCGCTACCGACGGCAACGGTGTGACGCAAACGGCCGAGGTCACCTCACCGCGGCCTGACGGCGCGCGTGGCTACCACACCGTCCGGGTCAGCGTCTCCTAGCCGCCGCCTCCTCGCCGCCGCGCCCTCTACTCGAGGGCGACCGTGCCATCGATGCAGGTCCGGGTCACGCCCCCGACCCAGATCGAGCCTGCCTCGTCCACGCTGATGTGGACGCGCCCGGCACGGCCCATGGCCGTGCCCTGCCCCGCGACGTAGGGCGGCTCGACCAGACCCGTGCCCAGGAGCCACTGCGCCAGCGAGGCATTGAGGCTGCCGGTCACCGGGTCCTCCATCAGCTCATTTCGATGGTTGGTGAAGACGGCTCGAACCTCGTAGCGGCACTCGGCACCATCGGGGTACAGGCCGAACACGCCGATGTCGCAGCGCGCCCCATCGCTCCTCGGCCCGAGTTCGAGCACGGCGGCCGCCGACCGCAGCCGGACCGCCACCCAGCCCGGTCCGTTGTCGACCCACTGGCTGTCGATGATGTCGCCGATGCCGATGCCGAGGATGTGGGCGATGCGTTCGAGATCAAGCGCCGCGACAGGCCCTGCGCGCCTGGTCGGCGGTGCTGCGAACGCCAGCATGCCGTCGGCGCGCCGGATCGGGATCAGCCCGACCGGGCATTCCTGCACGATGCGCCCGGCATCGTGCGGCTGCCCACCGGCGGCCAGCCAGGCATGGCAGCTGCCCAGTGTGGGGTGCCCGGCGAAAGGCAGCTCCCCGACCTGGGTGAAGATGCGCACCGCGTAGTCTGCGGTCGGCTCGGTCGGCGGCAGCAGGAACGTCGCCTCTGACAGGTTGGTCCAGCGCGTGAAGCGGAGCATCTGCTCGGTGGTCAAGCCCGCGGCATCGTGGACCACGGCTACCGGGTTGCCGCGCAGCGGCTGGCTGGAGAAGACATCGACCTGCTGGAATGGGCGCATCACGGCTCCTGAAGGAAGCGGTAGCTTGACCACCCGAGCATATCGGTGGTCTACGCGCTCACGCCTTCTTCATCGGTCGAGATCACACGCGATGGCGCCCCATGCACTGCGGGGATGGAGCCCAGGCGCCCGGCCTGGTAGTCGCTGAAGGCCTGCACGACCTCAGCGCGCGTGTTCATCACGAACGGTCCCATCCAGGCCACCGGCTCGTGGATGGGCCGTCCGCCGAGGATGAGCACGTCCATGTTCGGGCTGCGGCTCTCCTGCACCTGTGAGGCACGCACCGTGAGCACGTCGCCGGGCCCGTAGACCGCCAGCTGGCCGGAGCCGATGGGCCGATCCTCGGCGCCCACCACGCCGTCCCCGTTGAGCACGTACAGCAGTCCGTTGAAGTCCGCACGCCATGGCAGTGACAGCTGCGCTCCTGGGCTGAGCGTGGCGTGGATCTGTGTCATCGGCGTGTAGGTCGAGCCGGGACCACGGTGGCCACCGACCTCGCCGGCGATGATTCGCAGCAGCGCTCCGCCGTCGTCCGAGGCCACCAACGCGACCTCGTCAGCCCGCAGGTCCTGGTAGCGCGGATCGGCCATCTTCATCGAACGCGGCAGGTTGACCCACAGCTGGAAGCCATGGAAGAGGCCGCCACTGACGACCAGGTGCTCGGGTGGCTTCTCGATATGGAGGATGCCGGCGCCCGCGGTCATCCACTGGGTGTCGCCATTCGTGATGCTGCCGCCTCCACCGTTGGAGTCGCTGTGCTCCATGATCCCGTCGATCATGTAGGTGACGGTCTCGAAGCCGCGGTGCGGGTGCCACGGCGTGCCCTTGGGCTCGCCCGGCGCGTACTCCACCTCACCCATCTGGTCGAGATGGATGAAGGGATCGAGGTCGCGCAGGTCGACGCCGGCGAAGGCGCGGCGTACCGGGAAACCCTCGCCCTCGAAGGCGCTGGGCGCGCGGGTCACGCTCTTGACACCCCGTTGCCGTGCGACGAGCGGATCGGGTGCGGCGAGACGGGGCAGGACGGTGATGTCGTCGATGGTGATGGCTGGCATGAAGCGGACCTCGGAGCGGGAGTCAGGCCCCTAGTGTCGCCTAATTTGGTTGCGAGCGCAACTATCTGTGTGTCGGCTGGATGACACCGGGGGCGTCGCCCACCCCCTCACGCTTCGGCACCGCGCGGCCCGACCATGTGGTCAACGTCGAAAGAAACACCAATACGTCGGGTGATACACCAAAGGGAGAGCAAGATGACTCGGATCAAGCTCGTTGCCATCAGCGCCACCGCCGCCGTGATGATCCTCGGCTCCACCATCGTCTTCGCGTCGGCACCGGCCGCCGATAGCAGCGATACCTCCGCCGATCAGTCCGCGGTCACAACTGAGCTCCGTGCCGATCCGGTCCGGCGTAGCGGTGGCACCGGCCGGTCCCTCAAGCGATAATCACCCGACGTTGACGCGAGGTCAGTCGCTCGTTCGACTGGCCTCGCGTTCTGCTGCCACCCGCTCGACCACGTCCTCGAACTGTTCCCACGAGTGCACGTCCACCACGCCCTCCATGGGATCGTTCCAGGGGTGGACCATGCGACAGACGACGGCTTCGGGCAGCGCGGCCGTGAGCTCTTCGAGCTGATGCGGCGCGTCGTCGAGGTAGATGTCGCATTCGGCCAGTGTCTTGTCCCAGAGGAAGTGCACTTCGCGCGCGGGCACGCCGTGATCGGCTAGCCAGGCCAGGGAATCGGGAATGGCCCAGTCGAACTTGGAGCTGACGATGACCACCCGGTGCTTGGCCCCGATGCGCTTGATGGCCTCGATGGCGCCGGGCAGGGGTGGTGCGTCGCGGAACGTGGAGCGGCCGTCACCCTGGGCCCAGGTCCAGAAGTCGGCCATCGACCCGAAGTGCGTGAGGGCGTAGAGCCCGTCCCACTGCTCCACCATCGAGGCCTCGAGGTTCGACCCGAAGTCGGCGTTGTAGCGCGTCATCCAGCCGGTGTTGAAGTCGGCTAGCACCCCGTCCATGTCGATGCCCACGCGGATCCCGGGCAGGAGGTCGCTGAACACGCCGCCACGATGGCTCACAGGACCGCGTCTCCCATGCCATCGTCCCCGAAGAGCCGCTCGTGTGTCAGGAGCGCGTAGCGGTCGGTCATGCCGGCGATGTAGTCGGTGGCCTGCACCACGCGGTCGGCGTCGTTGTCGCGGTAGGAGGCGGGGATGTCCTCGGGATGGACGAGATGGTGGTCCATGAGCCGGCGGATGACGTCGATGGCCGCGGCCTGTGGTCGGCGCTGGAGCGGCGCGAGGTAGACGCGCTCGAACATGAAGTCGCGCAGCTCGTTCATATCTGCCAGGACCTCGTCATCCATGCGTACCTCGCCACTACTGAGCGAGCCCTCGATGACGGCTTCGATCATGCCGCCGATCCAGGCTGAGCCGGGCGCCCCGAAGCGCGCGCTCATGGGCCGTGGGAACTCGTCTGCGGTGAGCATACCGGCGCGCATGGCATCGAGGGCATCGTGGGTGAGGTACGCGATGCGGTCGGCGTAGCGCACGCAGTGCCCTTCCTGCGTGGCCGGCGGAGGCTCGATCTTCCACGAGTGGGCACGGATGCCGTCGCGCACCTCCCAGCTCAGGTTGAGATCCTCGAGCACTTCGTAGATGCGCACCGACTGCGCGGCGTGATGCCAGCCGCCGGACGTCGGGAAGTAGGGCGAAAGCGCCTCTTCACCGGTGTGTCCGAACGGGGAGTGGCCCACGTCGTGACCGAGGCCGATGGCCTCCGCGAGGGCCTCGTTGAGCGACAGGGCCGCGGCCAGCGACCGCGCGATCTGCGTGACCTGGATGGTGTGCGTCAGGCGCGTGACGTAGTGGTCGCCCTCGGGGTTCACGAAGACCTGGGTCTTGTGCTTGAGCCGCCGGAAGGCCTTGCTGTGCATGATGCGGTCGCGATCGCGTTCGAAGGCTGTGCGCAGCGGGTCGGGCTCCTCATCACGAGCTCGGCCGCGCGAGTCGATGGAGCGGAAGCCGGCAGGGGCCAGACGGGTCGCCTCCTCGGCCTGTCGGGTGGCCCTGTCGCGGAGGATGAAGCGCTCGCTCACCCGGCGATGTCTGCCTCGGCCATGAGGTCCACCTCAGCCACCGGCTTCGCGTCAGCGCCCTCGATGATGCGGCGCCTCACCCCGCCCGAGATGGTGTCCACGATGATGGTGACCACGACCACCACGAGGATGGCCATGCCTGCCTGCGGGAACCGCCCGAACTTGATGGTCTGGTCGAGCACGAAGCCGATGCCGCCCGCACCGACCACACCCAAGACGGCGCCGGCGCGGATGTTGATCTCGAAGCGGTAGAGCCAGAAACCGACGAGCTCCGGCAGGACCAGCGGCAGCACGCCCCAGCGCTGGACCTGCAGGCCCCGTCCGCCGGCGGCGCGAGCCGCCTCCATGGGTCCCGAATCGATGCCCTCGATAGCCTCGGCCGTGAGCTTGCCCAGGGTGCCCGCCGAGTGGATGCCGATGGCTAGTGCACCGGCCACCGGTCCCAGTCCGGCGATGGGGATGAAGATGGCGATGGCCAGGATGATCTCGGGGAAGGCCCGGATGGCGTTGAGGACCTGTCGCACGACGTTGGAAACGAGCCCGCTGGAGACGTTCTTGGCGCCCAGGAAGCCCAGCGGCAGCGACAGCGTCGCGCCGATGATGGTACCCACCCAGGCCATCTGCAGCGACTCGATCATGGCCGACATGGAGTTGTCGAAGAAGGACCAGTCGGGCCCGCCCTTGCCGTACATCTCGTAGAGCACGGTGGCCACGCCACGCGGCAGGTCGAGGATGGCGCCCGGCTCGATGTTGAGGCTCAGCAGGCACAGCACGAAGAGCACGGCTGCGCCGACGATCCAGAGGTTGCGCTTGGTGGTGTCCGGTCTTTGGGGCCGCTGCACCCGCACCTGGCCGCTCACACCAGCCTCCGCCGCAAGCGGATGGAGATGAGCTCGATGACGAAGACGATGACGAAGAGCTCGATGATGATGACCGAGACGTTCTCCCACTGGAAGAAGCGGTACTGCGTGAACAGCATCGTGCCGATGCCACCGGCGCCGACCACGCCGATGACCGTCGAGGCGCGGATGTTGAGCTCGAAGGCGTAGAGCGAGAAGGCCACGTAGTTGGGCAGCACTTGCGGCAACACCGACCAGCGGACCATCTGGGTACGGGTCCCGCCGGCGGCGTTGGTGGCCTCCAGGGGTCCGGTGTCGACGCTATCGACCGTCTCCGACAGGAGCTTGGCGACCACGCCGACGTTGAAGAAGATGAGTGCCACCACGCCGGCCAGCGGGCCGATGCCGACCGCGGCCACGAAGATCAGCGCGTAGAGGAAGTCAGGGATGGCGCGGACCACGCTGAGGATGCCGCGCGTGAGGGTGAGCACGAAGCGGTTGGGCGCGGTCACCCGAGACGCGAAGAAGACGATGGGCAAGGCCAGCGAACAGCCGATGAAGGCCGAGACCACGGCCATCGCGAACGTCTCCAGCAGCGGCTCGAAGGTGCGCGGGATGAACGCCCAGTTGGGGTTCAGCAGCTCGCGCAGGATCCCTTCGCCACGACCGATATCGGCGATGATCGAGCCGAGATCGAGTCCGATGCCCCAACGGTCGCTGACCGAGACCAGGGTGATGAAGACGACGGTGATGAGGCCGACGTAGACGGCCGGGGAGCGGCGGGGCTTGACCGGCCGGCGGCTGGCCTGGGCGGCGCCGGTCACGCGATGACGGCTGGAGTCGTACGCTCAGCCGCGCCCATCACGTCATCGGCGGTGAGGGAGCGGCCGTAGATGTCACGGAACACGTTCTCGTCCGCCTGGGCGCCGGTGCCGTCATAGACGAGTTCACCGTCCCGCAAGCCGATGATCCGTTCGCCGTAGACCTTGGCCAGGTCGAGGAAGTGCAGGTTGACGATAGTGGTGATGCCCAGCTCGCGGTTGATTCGCTGGAGGTCGCGCATGACCACGTGGCTGGTGGGCGGGTCGAGGCTGGCGACGGGTTCGTCAGCCAGCAGGATCTTGGGCTGCTGCGCGAGTGCCCGGGCGATGCCCACACGTTGCTGCTGGCCACCCGAAAGGTTGGCCGCGCGCACGTAGGCCTTCTCCACGATGTCGACCCGCTCGAGTGCCTGCATCGCGATCTCGACGTCCTCGGCCTTGTACCAACCCAGCAGCGAGCGCCAGGTGCTGGTCTCGTGTAGGCGGCCCATGAGCACGTTGTTGATCACCGTCGTGCGCTTCACGAGGTTGAAGGTCTGGAAGATCATGCCGATGCGCGAGCGGATCTCGCGCAGTTGCCTGCCCTTGGCATCGCGCACGCTGACGCCGTCGATCGTGACGTCACCATCGGTCAGCGGGACCAGGCCGTTGACCGCACGGATGAGGGTGGACTTGCCGGCCCCAGAGAGGCCGACGATGACGATCATCTGGCCGTCCGGGATCTCGAGGGTCAGGTTCTTGAGAGCGTGTACGCCCCCCGGGTAAGTGACCGACGCGTTCTCGAAGAGGATCATGCAGGTAGAGCCGAATGATCGGGCGAGCCCGAGTTGGGCTCGCCCGCTTCAGAAACGACTAGGTGCTACGAGCCGTAGCCGAGCTCCGCGACGGCGTCGCGGATGATCTGGAGGGACTCCTGGACCGGCTCAGCGAAAGCGGTGATGTTGTAGATCGATTCGAGGACGGCCACGCCCTCCTCGGTGTCGGCGTAGTCGAGCATGGCCTGCTTGATGTCGGCCTTGAGTTCCTCGGAGAGGTCGCCCGCCACGGCCATGCCGTCGTTGGGGATCTCGGGCCCGAGTGCGAAGGTGACCACGGTGCCGGCCACATCACAGTCGGTGATCGCGTCCTGGCGAGCGTCGTCGAAGCTCACGCCGACCTCTGCCTGGCCCATGCACACCGCGATGACCGAGGCGTCGTGGCTACCAGCGAAGAGGGCGTTGATGTCGGTCTCGGGGTCGAGACCGGCCACGGTGGCGAAGACGGTGGCCGGGAAGATGTAGCCCGAGGAAGAGGTCTGCTCAACGAAGGAGACTTCGGTGCCGGGCTCGACGGCCGTGAGGGCTTCGACGCCGATGGGCCCGACCAGGGACTCGTCGAAGGCGCGATCGGTGCCGTTGCAGTTGAGGAAGGTGAGCATCTCATCGTTTTCGGAGCGCTCGTTCGCGACCGGCTCGTCCATGCAGTACTTCTCCACGTCGGTGGTGAAGAACTGGGTGTGGTACGAGGGGCTGCCGAAGCGCTCCGACTGTAGGATCATCTCCGCGCCGGCGCGATCGACGGCCTGGACCAGGCCGAAGGGCGGCAGTGCCGCGATCTGCGCCTGTCCGGTCTCCATGGCGGTGACCAGCGCGGTGTAGTCGGTCGAAACGAAGCCCTCGACGGGGATGCCGAGCGCTTCACTCAGGTAATCCGCCAACGGCTTGATGCTCTCCACGAGCTGGTCGGCCTCGCGAGATGGTACGAAGCCGATGACGAGCTCTTCGGGGTCTTGTGCAGCGGCGGGGCTCGCGAACGCGGTTGCCAGCAGCGCGGCGGCAGGCAGGAGCCAGATGGAGCGGCGTCGGGACATGGTTCTCCTCCGAGTCAAACCCGCGGGCACGAGCGGGCGTCGCGTCCGGGCCGCCACGTGGCTGCTACGGGTTCCGCGCGGCGTTGACGGGATCGTGCCCGGACCGCGCCTAGTCTAGTCCGGCCGCGTGCGAGGGGCGCTCCGATCCCGACGCGGCCGGGTCGATCACTCGGCCAGCCTTCCACGATGTGCTGGACCAGCAGCTCCGCGACCTCCGACCCTGAACGCTCAGCGGCTTGTCATTGGCGGCAGGCTCCACGGTCATGTCCAGCACCTGCTCCCCGTTCAGCTCGACGCGGATACTGAAGCTCTCCGTGTTGTACTCGTCGATGATCTGGAGCGCCCGCTGGCCCGCGATCGTCGTCTCCTCGGCCTCCGGGTAGCACATCAGGAAGTCGTCGATCGCGCCCTGGCTGACGTTGGCGCGGAGGCGCACCGCGTCGGTGGACTCGAAGTTGCAGCCGTCGCTACTGACGTTCCCGCTGTGCATGGGCATGCCCATGGCTGCCTCGAACTCGCCGGCGAAGGCCAGGTCGCAGAGCAGGGGCTTGACGGGCTCGATGAGGTCCGCCCGTGACTCAGCCACGCGGGGCGCGAAGAGCTCGGCGATGGCCACTGACTGGGCCAGCCCGTCGTAGCCCTCGGGCTGGGGGTCGGGTGGCCAGACCGTCACGTTCAGCATGTCCGGCCCCACCTGCACGATGAGCGGAGCGTTGAACTGCGCCGATGAAGTGAACGCTGGACCTCCCGCGACCTCCAGCTCCTGATCGGCTCCGTAGGCGGTCGCGGCATAGGCCGCGTCGGTATCAAGCTCGACGGTGACGGTGGCGGAGTGGTACATCTCGAAGTCGTCCGTCGAGTAGGTGCACTGCGTCAGCTCCCAGCCGGAGCTGTTGTCGTACTGGAGCGGCCCCACGCTGGTCAGCTCCTCGGGCGCGACGAGCCCGCACAGTCCCGTGCTCGAGACGTTGGAGAAGCCATCGTCGAGCCCGATGTCCTCCCCGACCGGCTCGCCCAGCCCGCCGCAGACGACCCACTCGCTATCCTCGCGCACGACCGTCAGCTCCTCGTCGACGGGTACGGTCTGGGTCAGGGCCATCTCGAGGAAGGGCAGCATGAGGTCGATGTCCTCCTGGGACATCTCGCCCATATCGGCCTCGAGCAGGGACAGGGCCACCTCCTCGATGTCGCCGGCGACGTTCATCGACATCGTGCCGCTGAAACGCACGGTGGCCTCGTCGCCGTCCTCGCTCAGTACTTCGACCACGCGGTCTGCAACGGAGAATGTCAGCAGCTCGCGAGCCTCGGCCATGCCCATGGCCTCGCCAGGGTCGAGCATGGCGCGGACCGCCGAGCGCTCGGCCTCGCAGACCAGCGTGTCGATCGCCTCGTAGTCCCCGCCCTCGACCGCGTCGAGCAGCTGGTTCACGGCCGCTTCGGGGCTGTCGGCTGCCGCCGTCGGGGCGGCGACGCTCCCGGCGACGAGGGTAAGGGTCACGGCCATCAGCAGGCTGGCGGCACGGGAACGGGTGGGATGCATCGCTTCCTCCAGGCGCTTGGGGCAGCGATGGTAGCGGAGTCGGCCGCGCGAGGTAAGGGTCAGTCTTGCGGGCCGACCAGCGCCGCGAGCCCCAGCGCGGCCAGCTCCATGGCCACCGCGGCCGTGTCCGCCACCGTGCCGGTGCTGGTGTCGATGCCGATCCCCGCCGCGAAGGTCAGGTCGTCGAAGCCGGGTACGAGCACGATGGCCACCGCCGAGCTGTCGAGGTCGGCGAGCATGCCCTCGACCAGCAGCGCCGGCTGTCCGGCGATCTCGATCGAGCGAGCCTCGGGATAGTCGCGCTGCCACAGCGCGATGGTTCGCTGCTCCAGGCTGGTCAGCGCGTAGTGCCAGCCCGATGCGGCGTTCCCGCCGTAGTACTCGCAGAAGTCGGTGCCCATGCCGGGGTCCTCGAAGGGCACGCCGCTGATGGCGGCGAGCGCCTGGTAGGGCACGGCCATGCAGAGGTCGTCGACCCCATCGCGGCCAGACAGCAGGCCCCCGCCGGCGGTCGGCGCCGCCGGCGCCGTGGGTTCGGCCGGTACTTCGTGCAACAGCCACTCGGCCAGGCCCAACGCCAGCTGACCGGCCGACGGCTCCGAGCCCACGGACGCGTCGGCGTTGACACTGACGTCGAGGGTGCGCCCGTCGGGCAGCTCGACGACGGCCCGGGTCGGGCTGCTGAGCGCCGGCTGGCCGCCGATCGTGGTCTCGCCCATCTCGCCGACGAGCCCCCGGAAGTCGTCGAGGGTCAGGTCCGAGACGGTGGCCACGACCATTTCGAGCCCGGCCGCCGCGTCCGAGACGCTCCACACACAGAACCAGGGGTCACCGTCGGCCGTGTCGAAGCCACGGCCGGCCTGCGGTTGAGATCGAGCAGGGACAGGCTGTCGCAGAACGATGCGCCCGGTGGGGTCGCGGGTGTGGGCGCTGGTTCGGCGAGGACGAGACGGTCCAGGCGGGGCAGCAAGAGCTCGCCGATGCGCCTCGCCTGCAGCAACGCGTCTACGCCCTCGGGGGCCGCCCGGGCAAGGTGACCGTGACCTGCAGCACGTTCTCGCCGGCCTCGATGAAGAGGTCCGCGCCGGAGCTGAAAGCGGGCACGCCGAGCACCTCCAGCTCGTCGTCCGGCGGGAAGATCTGGCGCCACTCGTCGAGCGTGGCCTCGAAGATGAGGCCGACCGTCGCCGCGTGGTAGTCGTTCCAGTCGGCCTAGCTGTAGGTGCATACCTCGTTGTAGCCCGTGCTGGCGTCGTACTCGAGCGGGCCCAGCTCGACTCAGCTCGGCGGGCGTGGCCACGGCGCAGAGGCCTTCGCTCGAGACGATCGGCTCCGCGGCGTACGAGTCGTCGTGGGTCGCGCCGGCGGTGAAGCCCGCCACAAACGACCCACTCGCCAGTCCTCGACCACCAGTGTCGACCTCGGCGTCGATCGGTCGCTCGAAGCCGAGGGCCTCGGCCACGAGCGGCATCATTGCCGCGATCTCCTCCTCGGTGGCCGGCGGATCGTCGGGACCAGCGCTGGCCTGCGATGATCTCGCGCACGAACTCGCGCAGGAGCTCGTCATTGACCTCGATGGCCAGCCTGGCCGTGACGCGCGCGCTGGCCGACGGACTCATCGAGGATAGAGGAGCTCGATGTGACGATCGGTCGACTGATACGGCCATGGGGCCGAAGCTCTCGGCCATGAGGTCGATGCCCAGCGCCGCGTCGCCAAAGACAGCCCGCATGACATCCTGCTGATCGGTGCAGACCAGACCGTCGAGATCGGTCAGGTCGCGACTCGAGACCGCGTCGAAGAGCGCTTGCACCGCAGCCTCAGGGTCCTCGCTGGCTACGGCCGAGCCGACCGATGAGGTCACGAGCAGGGTCACCACCAGCAGCAGTGACCGGGCCCGGAAGGGGGCGCGGAGCATGGGCTTCCTCGCTCGGGTGCGGCCCTAGTTCGACGGTGACGCGGCGCGAGCGGCGACGCGTCGCTGGTACCGGCCCGAGGCCAGTTGCAGGAGGACGTCGAGCTGTGCCTCGATGGCATCGCGCTTGAGCGCGACCGATGCTGTCAACAGGGCCAGGCTGCCCCACCAGATGACCGGCATCAGGAGCAGGACCCCGATGGGCAGCAGCCACTTCTCGTCGCGCCGGGCAGCGAAAGCGATGAGCGCCAGGGCGAACGGCAAGCGCAAGACCAGCGGGATGGGTACCGAGCCGGGCACCGTGCTCGAGCCGGTGCTGCTCATGAGCAGCTGGAACCAGTCAGCCCACAATCCGGGGGTGAACAGGGCCACCGCGGCGATGACCGCCAGGGTGGCCGCGATAGCGATCCCCATGTTGAGCCACTCGCGCCGGACCGCGAACCAGAACACGCCCACGCCCGGGGTGACCTTGGTCAGGAGCGGGAAGGCCCACGCCCACGGCCGGCTGAAGCCGAGCACGATGGCGGCGGCCAGCAGGATGGTGATGTTGCCGCCCCAGATCTCGGGCAGGGCCAGCAGCAGGAGCGGCAGGAACAGGAGTGGCCGCGCCAACCAGAACAGGACCACCAGCAGGCCGGCCGTCCAAAGGCCCAGGAAGAGGGGCCAGGGGAGGGCGCGCAGCGGACTCAGGATGGCCAGGAAGGCGGGCGAATAGAGGTACGCCGATTCCTTGCCCACCGAGCCCGGTTCGTAGGGATCGCCGAGCGGCGCCGCCCAGTAGGCGCGCGCGTCATGTCCGGGCCCGAAGCTGTCAGGCTCGAAGGGCTGGGCCAGCGCGACCATCAGCACCACGAGCCCCACGGCCGCGAGCACACCCCAGACGCCGACGATGCGTCGGACGGAGTCGGACATCACCCGACGAAGCCCTCCTTATCCCGAATAGGGGCTGGACATGGAATCGACGCTATGACCCAGCATCAGCGGCTTGCCCATGAGACCGTCATAGCGCGGACGCAGCTGTTCGACGTCGTACATGCTGGTATCGACCGAGACCGCCGTGTCCTCCTGGCTTGGCAACCGGGAGTGGCCGTAGCGGCCGTCGCGGATCGCCAGCATGCGGCCGCGCTGGCCGCTGGCGATGAGCTCGACGGCGATGTTGGCAAAGGCCTTGCTCACGAAGACATCGACCGTGTCCGGCTCACCGGCGCGCAAGTCATAGGTCAGATCGGAATGGATGGTGTCGAGGCCGGTGCGGCCCTTGATCTCCGAGGCCAGCAGCTCGGCCACGTTGGCCTTGTGGCGATGGCCGAAGGCGTCGGCCTCACCGACCTCCTTGATCTCGCCGCCTTCCCAGATGGCGCCCTCGGAGGTGATGACGATGGCGTAGTGGCTGGAGTTCTCAGCGTGGTCGGTCGCGAGCAGCTCGGCGAGGTGTCCCACGTCGTACCTGAACTCGGGGATCACGCAGCGGGTCATGGTGGCGAAGGCGGTGTACAGCGCAGTGAAGCCGGCGTCGCGGCCGAAGATACGGAAGACGCCCACGCGCTCGTGGCTGCCGATGGTGGAGCGCTGACGGTCGATGGCGGCGCGCGCGCGGGTGATGGCCGTCGAGAAGCCGATGCAGTACTCGGTGCCCTGGACGTCGTTGTCCATGGTCTTGGGCACCGCGATGATGTTCATGCCCGCGTCGTGCAGCGAGCGGCTGTAGCTGAGGGTGTCGTCGCCACCGATGGGCACGATGTAGTCGAGACCGAGCGTCGCGATGTTGTCCATCACGATCGGCGTGATGTCATACCGATCCTCGCCCACCTTCATGGACTCGACCTTCTTTGCGTCGAGCGTGGGGGGCAGGGCGGACTTCTTCATCTTGCGAGGATTGGTGCGCGAGCTGTGCAGCCAGGTACCACCGGTGCGGTCGATGGTGCGCGTGTTCTCCCGGTTCAGCGGGATCAGGTACTTCTCGTCCTCGGTGCTGCCCGGCTTGAGGTGGGTCAGTCCCTCCCAGCCGCGGCGGATGCCGACGACCTCGTAGCCCATCTCGTGCGCACGGTAGGTGACGCCCTTGATGACGCCGTTGAGGCCCGGGACGTCGCCGCCGCCGGTGAGGATGCCGATCCTCTTGGTTGCCATAACTGCCTATTCCCCTCAGATTGCGGAGCTGGGCGCGCCCGCGCCCCTCGTAGGTCAAGTGGGTGGGTTGCTGAACCACGATGGTACCGCCTCGGCGGGGCGGGTACGATGTGGCCAAGGGTCCGATCGAATGCCCTCCACGAGGACTGCCCAAGCGCCCTCATGCACTACGAGCTCTACATGCGCGCCGCCCTCGCCGAGGCCGCTCAGGCCGGGCGTGCTGGTGAGCGAGCCAACGGTGCCGTGGCCATCCTCGACGAAGCCATGGTCGCGCACGGGCGTGAGGCCGTCGTGGCCACCGGTGACCCCACCGCGCACGCCGTCATGATCGCCCTGCGCGAGGCTGCCACCCGACTCGGTCGCCGTTCGCTCGCGGGCACCACCGTCTTCTGCGTGGTGGAGCCATGTCCGATGTGCGTGGGCGCGTTGCTCGAGTGCGATGCCGACGGGGTCGTCTTCGCGCTCCCCGATCCCACCGATGGCGCCTGCCTGTCAGCCACCAGGTTGGCCGAATCCGACAGCCTCCAGCGCCGTCTGCAGGTCGTCTCGGGCATCCTTCAGGACGAGGCCGCGGACCTTCGCCCGGACCTCGTGGCCAAGGGCGCCCGCTCCTAGGACCTTCCTCGCTCGCGGCGTTGCGCGATGCTTTGCTAGACTCCCCGATACTCGGAGAGGTGTCCGAGTGGTTTAAGGTGCCGCTCTCGAAAAGCGGTGTGCGAAAGCACCGCGGGTTCGAATCCCGCCCTCTCCGCCACTCCTCTCTGCTGGACCCGCGTCAGTGGTCGTCCTCGTCAGTCGTTCCCTCGGTGGCCGAACCGTCGTCGTCCTCCTCCCAGACGCGCTCGGGCGGGTCCGCCGGTTCTGAAGGCTGGGTCCCGGATGGAGGGTCCGCTCCTTCCTCCAGCGCGCCGGGGCCCTCGATACCGCCGTCACGGGTGAGGTACGCCGTCGTCGAAGGGAAGGCCATGCCGGTGCCGGCCGCCTCCACCTGGCTCATGATCATCGCCAGCAGCTCGGCCTGGACGGCCATGAACTCGTGGATGCTGGTGGTCCCGACGTAGGCACGCGTCTCGATATCGATCGATGAGCTCCCGAAGCCTGCGAGGCGTACGCGGGGCATGTCATCGTCCACCTCGACCTTGGGGTGGGCCCGCAGTCCTTCACCGATGCGGGCCACGAGCCGCTCGATCTGCTCGAGGGTGGTCTCGTAGCGGACCCCGATGGTATGCAGGAAGAGCGCGTTCTTGCGCTCGGTGAAGTTGCTGATGCGAGCTTGCACGATGTCGCTGTTGGGCACGGTGAGCTGGGTGCCGTTGAGCTTGCGGATGCGGGTCGAGCGGGGGCCGATCTCTTCGACCGTGCCGTTGTCCTCCCCGAAGCCCACGAAGTCGCCGACCTCGAAGGGCTTGTCGGCGAAAAGCGTCATCCCGCCGATGAGGTTCTCGATGGTGCTCTGGGCCGCGAGACCGATGACCAGTCCGCCGACGCTGGCGGTTGCCAACAAGCCGAGCGCCGGGATGCCGATCTGCTCGGCGCCGATGAGCGCGATGATGAGCACGCCGACCGCGCTGATGACCCTCGAGACCAGGCGCAGCAGATGGGCGTCGTAGCGGTCGCCCGAGATGTAGGGTGTGGCGACGACCCACTCGACGACGAGTTCTACCAACTCCTTGAAAAGCCAGGCCAAGACGAGCCAGAAGGCGATGGTCGTGCCCAGGACGACGAGCTCTGCGAGTCGCCGCTGTAGCCGACTTGGGAGGCCATGAAGCGCTCGTAGACGTTCATCGAGCAGCAACACGACCACCGGCGTGGTGATGCCGAAGACCTGCCGTCGTATCGATTCCTCTGGCCCGCGCCGTCCGACGAAGCGATACCACAGGACCCCGATGAGCACGATGAGCATGGCCCCGATCAGCGCCACCAGCGACTTCCACAGCGGGCTCCCCAACACGCGAGTCTGGGCCACATCGGGCAGCGAGCTGATCAGGCCCCCGGGGATCAGCGGGCCGGTCTGATAGTCGATGGCCCGCTGCCAGTTGGTGATGGCGGCATCTTCGACCCGGAGCGGCAGGTCGTCGACTTCCTTGCGCCAGCCCGCCAGGCCTTCCACCGTCCTCGGCGTGAGCACCCAGCTGCCGGCGCGGTCGCCCTCTTCGAGCGGCCTGAACGTGATCTCGGTGCCAGGCAATGTCCACTGGCGTGAGCTCATCGGCTTGGACCTGCTCCGCGTCGGGAATGGTCTCGGGATCGGGCAGGGGGATACGCATGAGGATGTCCGCCAAGGCGGCGAAGTTGCTCTCGACGATCGTGTCCTGCGATGCCGCAGGCACCTCGGAGAGGTCCGAGAGCTCACGCGTCTTGGCCACCTCTGTCGAGGTACTCGCCCTGCGTCTCGAGCGAACGGTTGACGCGGTACTCGAGGGCCGCGTCCTCGATGACACCGGTCTGCTCGATGAACGACTAGCAAGTGCGGCACGTGGGCTCGAGGCATCCAGCGGCTGCAGGGGGTTCTCGTCCCTCGCCATCGGCCGCCGAGGCCCCGGCCGCCATCGCCATGATGGCCAGCATGGTCAGCAGCACCGCGCTCAAGGTCTTGGACAACGGAAACACCTCTCGTGTGACTGGTTCGCGTCGAGCTGGCAGGCGCAAGGGGCGGGCCGGCGTGGGTCTGCCGCGCGTCCCCGGGCCAGGCGCTCGTCCGCCGTGGGACCAGGAAGGGGCCGGGTCGCCCGACGCGCCGGGCGGCTGACGATAGTCTAATCTGATGGACGGTCGTCCAGTCCGCTTCCTGCTCGGAGGACCGGGCTCGGTCGCGGGCAAGGAGAGGTCGCATAGAGGCCTAGTGCGCGGCACTGGAAATGCCGTATGGGGAAACCCATCGCGGGTTCGAATCCCGCCCTCTCCGCCACCCACCCCCCACTCCCACCCGGTCTTGCTCGCCCGCCCGCTATCATTCGTTGGCCGTGCTAGGCGGGGAACTAGCGGTGCCCTGTACCTGCAATCCGCTCCAGCAGGGCTGAATCCCCTCCCGAGGTCCGCCCTTCGTGGAAGCCGACGGGGCGAAAGGTGTTGAGGATCGGGTCCCGCGCAGCGGCGACGCGTGAACCACGTCAGGTCCGGAAGGAAGCAGCGTTAAGCGATGCTCGCCGGGTGCCGCGGACCGGCCTGGTCCGAGCCTATCGCTCCGGTAGGGCCCGCGGCCGGTCGTGATCGACGGAGGGTGCACGGCAAACTCAGCTCATCGGTGTGTCAGTCTTGCCACGGGCCGCACACCGCGGCCCGGCGGCATCGACCGGCGCACGGAGACCGATGACAGACAGCGCGATCACCACCAGCGAAGCGGCCGGCACGGCCGGCCAGGCGCTCTACCGGCGCTTCCGCGCGCAGACGTTCTCCCAGATCGTGGGCCAGGACGCCGTGGTCCAGACACTGCGCAACGCCGTCCGGCTCGAGCGCGTCGGCCATGGCTTCCTCTTCGTCGGGCCACGTGGCACGGGCAAGACCTCGATGGCCCGCATCATGGCCAAGGCCGTCAACTGCACGGACCTGCAGGACGGTGAGCCGTGTGATGCCTGCCCCAGCTGCGTCGCCATCCGCGAAGGGCGAGCCCTCGACGTGGTCGAGCTCGACGCCGCCTCCAACAACAAGGTCGACGACATGCGCGAGCTCGTGCCGCGTGTCTACACCGGGGCGGCCGACCTGGCCCGCAAGGTCTTCATCATCGATGAGGTCCAGCGCATCAAGGAGGGCTGGGACGTCCTGCTCAAGACCCTCGAGGAGCCGCCTGAAGGCGTGCTCTTCATCTTCTGCACGACCGATCCATCGCAGATCCGCCCGGCCGTCGTCTCGCGCCTGCAGCGCTTCACCTTCCGCCCGCTGGCGGTGCCGGAGATCGAGGGCAAGCTGCAAGCGCATCCTCGAGGCCGAGGGGCGGGAAGTGGAGCCCGAGGCGCTGGCGCTCGTGGCCCAGCTCGCCGGTGGCGGCATGCGTGACGCCGAGTCCATGCTCGACCAGGTGCTCGTCAGCGCGGACGACCCCATCACGGCTGCGTCGATCCGGGACCTGCTGGGCCTCGCCGACAGCGACATGGTCGAGCGCTTCATCCGCGCGCTCGTCGAGGGCGAGGTGCTTGCTGGCATCGAGGTCCTCGACCGCGCTCGAGGCCGAAGGCCGTGACCTCATCGCCTTCTCGGAGCAGCTGGTGACGCAGTTGCGCGCGGATCTCGTCGAGCGTCTCTCACGGCCGGTCGGCAGCCGATCGTGCCGCAGCACGCCCGCTGGCGCTCGCCGCCCGGCGCCTGACCGGCATCGATGCCAGCCGTTCCGGGCTCGGAGGCTACCGCTGGCAGCTCGAGCTGTGCCTGCTCGCGGCTGCCGATGCGAACGAGCGTCGTGCCACGGCTCCTGCTCCCGTGCCCGTCCCCGCGGCCTCGTCGGCCTCGGTGGCCCCGGCAGCAGCGACCGTCGAACCGCCGGCTTCGATGCCCGCAGCGCCTGCCACCGTTCCTGCCGCCCCGGCGGTGCCTGACCCACAGCCGGTCGTAGCGGACCCACCGCCGGAGCCGCACACCCCGGAGCCGAACACCCCGGCGGCCGCCGCCTCGCCTCCGGACGCGGCCGCTACCGCTGGTGCCACCGGTGGGGAAGAGCTGGCCATGGTCCGGGCAGCATGGCCCCAGGTCGTGGCCGCCATCGGGGCCAACCCCGCCAACCGGCCGCTGGTCACCACCTGCCGGCCGGTCGAGCTGCGCGACGGCTTCCTCATGCTTGGCTTCCCCGAGGATCAGGCCTTCATGCGTGACATCGCCGAACGCAAGCGGCGCGTGCTCGAGGAGGGCATCGCGTCGGTCATCGGCCACCACGTGGCGGTACGCTGCGTGGTGGCGAACCTGGAGCTCGTAGAGCCGGTCGACTCCGGCGAGAGCGGCCTTGTCGCGAAGGCCAAGCGCATCTTCGACGGGGAGCTTGCCGAGATCGAGGACATCGACTGACGACCAGCGACACAAGAAGGAGTACGACGCATGGGTATGGGCAACCTGGCCAAGATGGCCCAGCAGATGCAGGCGGATATGGCCCGAGCTCAGCAGGAGCTCGATGAGCTGCGTGTCGAAGGCACCGCCGGCGGCGGCGTGGTCAAGGCCATCGTCACCGGCAAGCTCGACATCGTCGCGGTCACCATCGACCCGGAGGTCGTGGACCCCGACGATCTCGACGACCTGCAGGACCTCGTGGTGGCGGCCGTGGCCGACGCACAGACGAACGCCAAGGCGGCCGCCGAGGCCAAGATGAACAAGATCGCCGGTGGCCTGGGGCTTCCGGGTGGTCTTGGCCTCCCGGGGATGTAGCACGGAGACCCCTTGAGCCAGCTCATCGAGCCGGTCGCCCGGCTCATCGAATCCTTCTCACGTCTGCCTGGCATCGGGCCCAAGACCGCGCAACGGCTGACCTATCACCTGTTGCGCGCGCCCGACACCGAGGCTCGGGCCCTGGCCGCAGCGCTGGTATCGGTCCGTGACGACGTCGTGTTCTGCGAACGCTGTTTCGACATCAGCACGGGTCCGCTCTGTCCGATCTGCGTCGATCCCATGCGTGACGACACCCGCCTGTGCGTCGTGGAGGAGCCGCTCGACGTCCTGGCCCTCGAACGGACGCGTGCGTTCAAGGGTCGCTACCACGTGCTCCATGGCGCGATCTCTCCGGTCGATGGCATCGGCCCGGAGCGGCTCCACATCCGCGAACTGATCGAGCGCGTGACGGAGCGCCACGGGGCAGGGGAGCCCTATGTGGAGATCGTCATCGCCACCAACCCCACCCTCGAGGGTGAGGCCACGGCCATGTACCTCGCCGAGCGCATCGGTCGGTCAGGTCGGGGCCGTCTCGCGTATCGCCCGCGGTATCCCCGTCGGCGGCGACCTCGAGTACGCGGACGAGGTCACCCTGGTGCGTGCCCTCCAGGGTCGCCACCAGCTCGAGGGACCCGGCGAGCGATGATGTACCTCGTCAATGAAGCGCTCTTGCGCCTCATCAAGCCTGGTATCGCACTGGTCCTTGGACTGATCCTCTACTGGGTCATCACCGCCATCGTCGGCGAGCCGGGCTCGGTGATGCTGGGCCTGCTCTGCTGGGTCAGCGCCGGCACCTTCATCCACCTCGTCGAGACGGGCGTCATCTGATGCTCTTGGGCTTCACCCACGCTCATGACAGCCGGCATCGGGCGCCGTTTGACGTCTCTCGCGGGAAGCCCTAACATAGCGCTTCTGCGCAGCGGGACAGCCCGCGGAGCGCCACTCCCGGAACCAGCCGGGTCCGGGGGCCGGTAAGCCCTGTGATTGACAACCCTAACGGGACCTGCCATCATGCACGGCCGCGCCGGGTAGCAGCCACGGCTGCCTCCGGTCAGCACCTTAACAAGTGAAGAGTGACAGACAAGTCTGTTTGTGTGAGTGGGACAAACCCCGAACCAAAAGGACGAACCGCAAGGAACGTCCTTCTTATCGGAGAGTTTGATCCTGGCTCAGGATAAACGCTGGCGGCGTGCATTAGACATGCAAGTCGAACGAACGACCTCGGGCTTGCCCGGGGAAGTTAGTGGCGAACGGCTGAGTAACGCGTAGGTGACCTGCCCTGAAGTGGGGAATAACTGCCCGAAAGGGTGGCTAATACCGCATGGGGTCATGAGTTCGGTCTCATGACCAAAGCCTTCGGGCGCTTTTGGAGGGGCCTGCGTTCGATTAGCTCGTTGGTGAGGTAACGGCTCACCAAGGCGACGATCGATAGGTGGTCTGAGAGGATGATCACCCAGACTGGGACTGAGACACGGCCCAGACAACTACGGTTGGCAGCAGTCGGGAATTTTGCCCAATGGGGGAAACCCTGAAGCAGCAACGCCGCGTGAGGGATGAAGGCCTTCGGGTTGTAAACCTCTTTTCTCAGGGACGATAATGACGGTACCTGAGGAATAAGCCACGGCTAACTACGTGCCAGCAGCCGCGGTAATACGTAGGTGGCAAGCGTTGTCCGGATTTACTGGGCGTAAAGAGCGCGCAGGCGGCCAGGTCAGTCGAATGTGAAATCCCCCGGCTCAACTGGGGAGCGTCGTTCGATACTGCTTGGCTCGAAGGTAGGAGAGGGAAGTGGAATTTCAGGTGTAGTGGTGAAATGCGTAGATATCTGAAGGAACACCAGTGGCGAAGGCGACTTTCTGGCCTATTCTTGACGCTGAGGCGCGAAAGCTAGGGGAGCGAACGGGATTAGATACCCCGGTAGTCCTAGCCGTAAACGATGAACACTAGATGTTGGTGGTATCAACCCCGCCAGTGTCGCAGCTAACGCATTAAGTGTTCCGCCTGGGGAGTACGGCCGCAAGGCTAAAACTCAAAGGAATTGACGGGGGCCCGCACAAGCAGCGGAGCGTGGGGTTTAATTCGACGCAACGCGAAGAACCTTACCAGGACTTGACATGACCAGGAAACCGGCGGAAACGTCGGCCCCTCGCAAGAGGCTTGGCCACAGGTGTTGCATGGCTGTCGTCAGCTCGTGTCGTGAGATGTTGGGTTAAGTCCCGCAACGAGCGCAACCCCTACTGTGTGTTGTATCACTCACACGGGACTGCCGAGAGAAACTCGGAGGAAGGTGGGGATGACGTCAAGTCAGCATGGCCCTTACGTCCTGGGCTACACCCACGCTACAATGGCCGGTACAACGGGCTGCGAAACCGCGAGGTGGAGCTAATCCCTTAAAGCCGGTCTCAGTTCGGATCGCAGGCTGCAACTCGCCTGCGTGAAGCCGGAGTTGCTAGTAACCGTGGGTCAGCATACCGCGGTGAATATGTTCCCGGGCCTTGTACACACCGCCCGTCACGTCATGGAAGCCGACAACACCCGAAGCCAGTGAGCCAACCGCAAGGAGGCAGCTGTCGAAGGTGGGGTTGGTGACTGGGACGAAGTCGTAACAAGGTAGCCGTACCGGAAGGTGCGGCTGGATCACCTCCTTTCTAGGGAGAGGGAGCCGAGGCCATCGGTGAGGCCAGAGCGCTATACACCCTCCCAGGTTGATCGTCTCGATCGATATCGTCATCCCGCAGGGTGGATGACGGCGTACGGATCCGTCCGTGCGAGATCGATGCCGACCTTGCACCAAGCACCGATACTGCTCGTACAGCAGGCTTTCTGTCACTCTTCAAGTGTTAAGGTGCCTTCCCGAAAGGCGAGAGATCTCGCCGGCAG